>JANQQV010000015.1 GCA_028284865.1 Rhodothermales bacterium
GGGCCTCTAAGAATTCAGGATCACTCAGCGGTGATTCGGAAGAGACGTTCGTCGGGTCTATCGATCCGTGAACAGCAGCTCGCCATTCCGCTTCAGATGAGCCCAGCCTGTCAGGCCATGCCAGCGCATGCCCAGCTTTACTTCATACTGGACGTTCTGGCCGTCTTCTTCCACTTCAAACTCGTGGCGAGCACCAAGAATGGAGTGCTTCGACGAGACGATTTCGCCGTTGTAGCGCACGTCTTCTCGACCCGTGACGTTCATGCCCGGAATTTCGATGGTGTGTCCGTTGTGGATGACCGTTCTCATGATTGGTTGCGCTTTGGGTGAAAGATGTGTTGCCAGGCGCCGGTGAATTGGTCGGACCCCTTGAAATGGGTATCGTCGGTGATGCGAAGCTCATTAAGGCATCCTATCACTCCACACTTGTTTTCGGCCTCACGATCCTCCACGGGCAATGAACATTCTGACCATTGAAGAGCTGAGCAAGTCCTACGGAACGAAGCCACTGCTTCAATCCGTGACATTTGGTCTGGAGGACAACGAGAAGATGGGTCTGATTGGAGCCAATGGTTCCGGCAAGACCACTTTGATGCGGATCATTGCCGGAATGGAAAAGGCCGATGGCGGACGATTGATGCTGCAGGGCAATGCCCGTGTGGCCTTTCTACCTCAGAATCCTGTATTCGACGACACGCACACGATACTCGACGCCGTTTTTGACCAAGGCGATCCGCTGCTGCGGCTCTTGCACGACTATGAGGAGGTGTCTTTCAAGCTATCCAAGTCAGATTCGGCGGTCGATGAGAAGCTGTTGGCGCGTATGTCCGACCTGAGCCATCAACTCGATGTAACAGGAGGGTGGGATCGGGAAGCAAGTGCCAAAGCCGTTCTGGATCGGCTGGGCCTGCGAGATATGGATGCTATTGTGGGGACGCTCTCGGGCGGTCAACGAAAACGGGTCGCTCTGGCCCGCGCCTTGGTTCTCCAGCCTGATCTCCTGCTGCTGGATGAACCGACCAACCATCTCGACACGGAAACGATTGCATGGCTGGAGTCCTATCTGGCCGGTTATCCAGGTGCGTTACTCCTGGTCACCCATGACCGATACTTCCTGGACCGTGTTACCAATCGCATGCTGGAAGTGACGCCCGAGGGCGTCATGAAGTATGAGGGCAACTATTCCCGCTATCTGGAGCTCAAGGAAGAGCAAGATCGCCTCAAGGAAGCCACAGAGCGCACGCGGCAAAACTTGGCTCGTCGGGAGTTGGCGTGGTTGCGCAGAGGGCCAAAGGCCAGGACATCCAAGGCCAAATACCGCGTTGAGCGCGCGCAGGCGTTGCAAGAAAGCACCGATTCCGGCCCGGATGCTCGGCTTCATCTCGCCGCAGCATCAACCCGGCTCGGCAAGAAGGTGCTCGAGCTGACCAACCTGACCAAGGCCTACGACGAAAAGGTGCTCATCCAGAAGTACTCCCGCCTGATTGCCCGCACCGATCGGCTCGGCATCATCGGTGATAATGGGACGGGCAAAACAACGCTCATGGACATGATTGCGGGCAAGGTCCAGCCCGATGAGGGGCATATCGAAGCAGGGCCGACCGTTGTGGTGGGCTACTTTGACCAGGAAGGTCGCCCGCTTAACGACGAGTTACGGGTCATCGACACGGTCACGGAAGTCGCCGAGAATGTTCGCACGGCTGATGGCGCGGTAATCTCGGCCAGCCAAATGCTGGAACGCTTCCTGTTTCCCCCGGCTGTTCAGTACACGCCCGTTGCCAAGCTCTCCGGGGGCGAACGACGCAGATTGCATTTGCTGCTGGTACTCATGGAGGCGCCCAACATTCTGCTCCTGGATGAGCCAACCAACGATCTGGACATCGCCACACTGGCCGCCCTCGAGGAGTACCTGGATACGTTTGACGGGGTTCTGATTGTAGTCTCGCACGACCGTTGGTTTCTGGACCGTACGATTGATCACCTGCTGCATTTCGAAGGTGATGGCACCATTCGAGAGTACCCGGGCGATTATTCGGCCTGGCTCGAAGTCCGCAAGCGGGAGAAGGCTATCGAAGATGCTGTCGCGAAGAAAAAGAAAGCGACCCTTGAAGCAGCCTCACCCAAATCGGCAGCTTCCGACAAGGCTTCTGGACCCGCCAAGCTGTCCTACAAAGAGAAGAAAGAGCTCCAGGAGACGGAACGGCGGATCGAGGCTGCTGAAGAGCGGAAGGCAGCCATAGAATCTGAACTCGGCTCGGGGATCACCGACATCGATGCCATCACGGCGCTGTCTGAGGAATTGGGCGCACTGATGAAAGCCCTGGAAACGGACATGGATCGCTGGGCAGAATTGGCCGAGCGGGCGTGAAGTCCTTCCAAAACGACGCGGCCCGGCCAGCTTCCGCTGGCCGGGCCGGTAGTCCAAGAACTCAGAACCGTCTCAGTCCATATCCATCATCTCGTTGATGCGCTCAACGACGTCGCGTAGGTGGAGCCGAGTGGATTCATCGCCGGCCAAGCGAATATTGCGCTCAGCGTTGGTCCGGATCTCCTCTAGTTGGGCACGAGCGGCCGGTCGGATGTCTGACTGATTGATGTTCAAACCCGTCCCGTAGAAAAAGGCCAGGTTGGATGGCAAAGACGTATCCGAGGTCATCAGATTGCCCAGTTGATCGAGATGCCCGCGTTGCAGGTTGCGACGGAACGTATCAATCACTGGGCGTGAAGCATCAAATTCCGCCCAAATCGCATCCGTGACATCACCCATGTATTCGAGCATGGGATAGACATCGTCGCCATCCAGCGTTTCGGCTTCGACCATACGTTGTAGGCGGGCAGGATGAAGGGCATTAGACAGCACACTCACTTGCCGTCCTCGAAGCCGGTCTACCGCTCCGGCTGGCTCCACGCGACGCAGGATGCTGGGGTCGAGCAACCATTCCGGCGTCGTGAAGACGTGCTCGTTGAGGAAGTTCAGGGCAGCCCGCTGTTTGTCTGCATCGACTACCTCATAGACCGGGCCTTCCTGATCGGAAGCTTTCGGTGTGACGTATACGCCGCCGATCATCGTCACGACGTGGCCCATGTAGCGACTCCACATTCCCTGGAGTTCGCCGTAGATCTCGTTCAAGTCGGCATATCCCTTGCCATCCGTCGATGTCCAGTCGACCAGGTTGGGCACCACTCGCTTGAGGTTGGCCACGGCATACTCGCCTGCTTTGACCGGATCGTCGCCCATATCCTCAGTCTGTGCATCAGGGTTGAAGTGCGTGCTGCTTGCAAAGCGAAACATCTTGTCATCGGCGTGCTCTTCAATCAGCGCGTCGAGGTAGGGCTTTTCATCCTCTGGCGTCTCAGCGTCCGGATACCAGCGATACCCCCATTCAATCGAGTACCGATCGTATGGACCGACCATGCGAACGAATCGTGTGACCCCATCGCCCGGTTGCGCGATGTAGTTCTGGCGCGTGTAGTCCATGATGGTTGGCGCCACGCCGTACTTGGACGTGAACGTCTGCGAGCGCAAGGAGTCGACTGGGAATGCCGAGGAGGCAATCATGTTATGTGGAAGGCCGAGTGCGTGCCCGATCTCGTGCGCGATCACCTGGCGCATGGTTTCCCCAATCAGCTCATCGTCGATGGTCAATGAGCGGGCCTGAGGGTTGGCCGCACCCGTTTCGATCATTAGCCGGTTACGGTAGGAGCGGATGTGATTGTGATACCAGATGATATCCGACTCGATGATCTCACCCGATCGGGGGTCGGAAACACTCGGGCCGGTTGCATTGCGGGTCGTATTGGCTACGTAACGCATCGTGGAATACCGGGCATCTTCGGGATGCCAGTCCGGATCCTCTTCAGGGGAGGGGGCTTCGCGGGCAATGATGGCATTCTTGAAGCCCGCGGCCTCAAAAACCCACTGCCAGTCTTCAATTCCCTGAAGGAAGTAGGGTCGCCAGCGTTCAGGAGTGGCTGGGTCGAGATAATACACGATCGGCTTGACCGGCTCGACCAATTCGCCGCGGGCATAAGCCTCCGGGTCGGATGGCTCGAGGCGCCAGCGCCGGATATAGCTTTTCTGGTCGGCTTTCTGTTCATCCGAACCAAAGTCGATCTGCGAGACGGTGAAGTAGCCCACTCGATCATCGGCCAGACGCGGCATCATCGGTTCTTCTGACAGCAGGATCATCGACTGAAACATTTGCATGCTGATCGTGCCGGTCCATGAGTTCGACGGAGGCTCGGTGGCATCGTAGGTCAGCGTATGCTTCACGTTGACGTTGATCGGGAAGCTCTTCACATCGTCAATAAAGGAGCGAGACGTGTCCAGACGACGCACCCGGAACCGAGTCCGAAGGGAGGGGGACATGCCCGTCATGGCAGGAATATCCGAGGAAAACAGGCTGGTCACCTCAATCAAGACTCCGCTGCTGTCGGGGTTCGTCGCCTCGATATCGAAAGCGCCAATGATGGGCTGAAAGTTGTTGTTCTGTACGGAGAGAGCCACAGGTAGCGAGTCGGCTGCCACATTGGTGAAAGACTGTGAACGCAGCAAGACCTTGTCGTCACGACGCTCCCAGCGGATCACGTTTTCTCCCGTCTTGGATCCAGCATTCATGAATCCGCTGATATTGGCAGGGATCTTCGAAATACGCGAGATCAGCAGTAAATCCCTTCCGAACAGGGAATCAGGGATTTCGAAATAGATCTTGTCCTCGTTTCGGTGGGTCGTGAACAGGCCCTCATCCGTCTCAGTGTCGTCCGAAACGATCGACTTATACTCTGACTTCTTGGACGTGTCCGGCGCGGTGTCCGGTGAACTGACGGAAGTATCGACTACGGACTGGGTGGACTGGCATCCGATGGTGACAACGGCCAGTAAAAACAGGATCAGAAAGCGATTCATGTTGGACGGTAAGGATGTGTTGGTCGAGGAAAAGATGAGTGAAGGGACTGGCAGCCTACAAACAATGGTCAGGCTGACGGAGAGGCGACAGGTCGCGGCGAAGCGCTGCGTCCTACAACCCAGAAACGCCAAGACGTGACCGCAATGAGCGGAATGAACGCCGCAGGCACGGGCTGAAGCACGGACAGCTGAAGCAACAGAACCAGGCTCATCACCATGGCGCTAACCTGCAGGTACATCGAGAGCCACGAGGCCCGCTTCCACCAAATGGCGGCAACTGCATGGGTTGGAAGCGCCCAGAGAATGTCCAGATTCCAGCCAGTTACCCAGTGCAGGGTGCCGAGCCACATCACCAGTAGAAAAGCGCCTATGAACCCGAAAAAGCCCAGCAAGACGCGATCGAGCGCTTGGGGGCCTTTCAAGGTGCCCGATCGCATGGAGCGGGCCGTGAAGACCAGAATGACGATGGAAAGCACCCAAAACAGCCACTGAACGCGATCGAAGGATCGTTCCGCCGGCTGCCAGGGGATATCAAGCAAGGATCGCGTACTTGCCACGAGCGACTCGCCTTCGGGGGTGTCCGCACGATCCAGCACTATCATCAAGTGCAGTGGCAAAAAGGCCTCTTCGCCTTCAGGAATGATCCGGTCCATGGGAGAACCGAACGCCAGATCGATTCCCAGATCCAACCATGCTTCCTGGTGAATGTATTGGTCGATCAGCTGCCGATAGGTCATCGTTTGTGATACGGGCGGCACTTGCGTGACGGGTATTTGCAGCGCAGGGCGCTCGGCGCCGTCAAACACGATCCCTTCCACATCGACCAGCAAATCCAGGATGCGTGTCGAGCAATTGTCCCGCACGAAATCATATTGATAGGATCGATTCTCAGGATCCATGTTGACCCGAATCAACTCCCATATGCGCTGTTTCCGATCAGCATCGAGCCGCAGGATCTGCTCGATGATCCCGCGTTCCTCGGCGCCATACGCTTGCATGAAGCCTGCCATGGGACCGACGCTGAGGTCGTATAGCATATCGCCGTAAGCAAATCGGGGGACAAACCAGGGGCGGGCAGGGTCGAACGTGCCCCAATTGAAGACGGCGTCGAAGCCGTGGACCGGATCCACGATGCGCAGCGCCGAATGGCCCCAGTAGGAATGAATGGCGGTCCCGGGATTTGCCGTCAGCACGGATATCCGAGCGTCCGTCGACAATGAATCCGGCATCTGGGCGAAAACGGGCGATCCAATCAGGAAGAAGAGAACGGCAAGACAGCCGCTCCGTAGAAGCCCGCTCCGCTGCCGATCATTCATGTGCAAGCCCATTCAACCTGGTGAGTAGACGACGTCGTGCCGAGTGTGCATTTGATGCGCTGAGGGAAGTCATCCCGGCGCCCGAAACCGAACTGGAATACCAGGATCACTGGCAGTTGCTGGTCGCCGTCATCCTGTCTGCGCAATGTACCGATGCGCGGGTGAATCAGGTAACCCCATCCTTGTTCGAGCGGTTTCCAACGGTGCACGACATGGCGAAGGTCAGCCCGGAAGATGTCTTCCCGTTGATCCAGTCCATTTCGTACCCGAACAACAAATCGAAACACCTCGTCGGATCGGCCAATCTTCTGGTCGATGAGTACGAAGGTGAAGTCCCGCAGACTGTGGACGAACTGGTGCGTCTCCCAGGTGTCGGACGTAAAACAGCCCAAGTCGTCGCATCTGTGGCCTTCAATGTGCCTGCTTTCGCGGTAGACACGCATGTCTTTCGAGTAGCCAATCGTCTGGGTCTGGTAACTGAGAAAGCCAATACACCCGACAAAGTCGAACGCCAGATCAAACGATTGCTGCCGCCAGAAGAGTGGGGAGAAGCACATCACCTCCTGATTCTGCACGGTCGATACACGTGCACAGCGCGTTCGCCAGAATGCGGGATATGTGTTGCCTCTGCCTGCTGCGTGTACAAAGAAGCGCTCGATCGATTGCCAGCGCCCATGCCCGGTCTGCTTCCATCGAAAGGGAAGTATTATTGTGCTACGCGCAAGCACTATTTCGATGAGCCGGATCGGGTTACGGACCGACGTGGCGTCGACCAGATCTCTTGCCCGAAATGCGGCTCCATGAATGTGTTTCTGTCGAAAACAGGAGAAACCACGAAGCAGGTCAAGGACTTCCGGGTTTGACATCCCAGACACATCCACATCCCATACGTCCATGAACAAGCATCTTCTCATGATCCTGGATGGCTACGGCATTGCCGAAGATCCGTCCGTCAGCGCCATCGATGCGGCGCGCAAACCCTTCCTGGATCATCTGTTCGCCACGTATCCGCATGGAACGCTGGACGCCTCGGGGTTGGCCGTTGGCCTTCCAGAAGGGCAAATGGGCAATTCGGAAGTGGGTCATATGAATCTGGGCGCCGGTCGGGTAGTCTACCAGGACATCACCCGCATCGACAAAGCAATTGGCGATGGCACGTTTGCGGAAAACGCGTTGCTGCTCTCCGCGATTGATCAAACGAAGTCCACAGGGCAAACGCTACACCTGATCGGTCTGCTTTCTGACGGCGGCGTGCATTCGCACCAGGAGCACCTGCATGCACTCATTCGCCTTGCGGCCCAGAAAGGTCTTTCCGGGAATCAAGTCGTCGTGCATGCCTTCATGGATGGACGCGATACGTCGCCACACGGTGGACGTGATTACCTGGCTGCGCTTGAGCAAGTCATGACAGATTCAGGCTGTGGCGTCATCGGATCGGTAGTGGGTCGATACTGGGCCATGGATCGGGACAATCGGTGGCCGCGCATTGAGAAAGCCTACAATCTCCTGGTCAGCGGCAAGGGCGATGAACATGCGAGCGCCTCAGACGCCATCGAAGCGAGCTATGCCGCAAACGTGACGGACGAGTTCGTCGAGCCAGCCTGCATCGGCGATCCTGGGGCAAACCGGATTTCGGACGATGATGTCGTGCTGTTCTTCAATTTCAGGGCAGATCGCGCTCGGCAGATTTCGCGGGCGATCATGGATGAGGATTTCGAAGGTTTCGAACGCGAGCCGCTTGAAGGCCTCCGATACATCACGTTCACTCCGTACGACGAGTCCTTCGACTTCGAGATCGTGTTTCCCAAAGTCAATCTGACCTGGACGCTGGGTGAAGCCGTGTCAGCCGCGGGCGGCAAGCAGTTGCGCGCGGCGGAGACAGAGAAGTATCCGCACGTGACCTACTTCTTTTCGGGAGGTCGCGAGGAGCCTTTCGAGCAGGAAGATCGCATCCTGGTGGCCTCTCCGAAGGTCCCGACGTACGACCTGCAGCCTGAGATGAGTGCACCCCAGCTGGCCGAAGAGGTCGCCGCTGCCGTCCAGGAAAACGACTATGCGCTGGTCGTCATCAATTTCGCCAATCCCGATATGGTTGGTCACACCGGGGTCTTCGAGGCCGCTGTCAAAGCGGTGGAAGCCGTGGATGCAGCCGCGAAAGTCGTTATCGAGGCGGCTTTAGCAAGTGGATACAGCGTCAACGTGATCGCCGATCATGGCAACGCAGACCGCATGCGGAATCCGGACGGATCCACCCACACGGCTCACACAACGGTGCCTGTCCCGCATATCGTCATCCGGGACGGATTCGAAGGACCGGTTCGCCACGGAAAGCTCGGCGATATCGCACCTACCATCCTCAGATTGATCGGTATCCAACAGCCGGGCGAGATGACCGGTGAATCACTGATTGACTTGTAGGCTGTTCAGGCCGACAGGTCAGTGGACCGAGATCGTCCAAGACATACGTGCCTGGACCTGGCCGTGATTGCGCAGCTCCTGCCGCAGCATTTCAAGCTGGGCATCGGGCTGGTTCGCCCATCCCATCCACGTTGAGATCGTGCGGGCCGCAACCGTCGACGTCGTGCCAAGCTGTTCGAAGAAGGTCGGCGTTGTCGGGTAGCTGACCAACATGAGGTCATCCATGGAGAGGCCCGCCGCTTCGGCAGCACGCTCGACGGCGACGTCCATGCCTCCAAGCTCATCGACCAGGCCGACATCCAGGGCATCCGTTCCCGTCCATACGCGTCCTCGAGCAATCTCGTGAACCTGTTCTTTCGTCAGGCCGCGAGCGTCAGCAACCTTCTGCAGGAAAGCATCATAGGTCAGATCTGTGAACCGCTCGAGCGAGGCCCGTTCGGCCCGGGTCCAGGTCCGATACCCGGAGAACATGTCCGCAGAAGGACCACTTTCTACTGTATCGAAGGACAACCCGAGACGGTCTTCAAGCGGTGCGCTGATGTCGAAGAACATCGAGAACACGCCGATCGAGCCGGTGAGTGTCGTGGATTCAGCAACGATGTGTTCGCCACCGGTGGCAATCCAGTACCCGCCGCTGGCAGCAAGATCTCCCATGGAGATGATGACCGGCATGGACTCCGAGGTGATCTCGATCTCGCGCAGCATGGCATCCGCGGCCGGGGCGAGTCCGCCTGGAGAATCCACGCGCACAACCATGGCCTGTACGCCGCGGCGCTCACGAGCGGTGCGGATGGCCTTGATGATGCTGTCCGATCCAGACATGGATCCGGTCGGGACCAAACCACCGGAATCGGAGGAGCCTGCCATGATCGTTCCGCTGATGTGAACCACGGCGATCCGGTTGTTTGAAGTGGCCGATCGAACCTGGGACGAATAGGCTGACAAGGTGACGGTGGTCAAGTCGTCCTCGGCGTCGTTTCCGATGGCAACGGAAATCCGCTCCCGGACCTCATCATTGAACAAAAGAGCATCGATCAAGCCGTTCTCATGAGCATCTACCGCTGAAAACAGGACATCGTTATCCATCATGCGCTCAACTTCGTTCGCCTCCATGCCCCGGGCATCACCCACGGCATTCACGAACAGACTCTCGACATCGTCGATGTACGCCTGCAATTGCTCACGATTCTCATCGCTGAGGGATTCGCGCGTATACGGCTCTACCGCTCCCTTGTAGTCCCCGGCGCGAATGATGATGGGTTCGACGCCAAGCTTGTCGAACGCACCTTTGTAGAACATGGAGGTCATCGCGAAGCCATTGAATTCAAAGATGGCTTCCGGGTCCAAGAAAATGCTGTCTGCAGCGGAAGCGAGGAAATACTCCGACTCGCCCATGTAGAAATTTCGACCGGACGCAATGACCGGTTTGCCGCTGGCTTTGAAGTCCTCGATGGATCGCTTGATGGCTTCCAGGGTCGCCCAGGATTCGGTCAGACCAAACGGACGGACCCAAAGCGCTTCGATACGGTCATCCTCGGCCGCTTCAGCAAGCGCGCGGCGAATGTCGTGCACATCCACGGCGGATTCGCCCATCAGTACCTGGGTAAGCGGGTCTCCTGACACCTGCTCGGGAATGGCTCCCGAGAGGTCCATGACCAGAACAGATCCGGATCGGACAGGAGGCTGGGAGTCTCCAGCTGCCGCCAGCGCGATCAGGAAGAGGAAACCGAAAAACATCAGGACGCCGAATGCCAGCAGGGCTCCAAGCGTGGATGCAGTAAGGACTTTGAGGAACTTCATTCTATCCAGGGGCGATTCAGGGAGGGAGGCATAACGCCGAGTCGTGTCGGACGTTCTCGGGATGACCGGGTTGCGATCCTTAGAGTCGCGGCCGTGCCAATCATTTCTTTTTCACTCGGACTACGCTCAGAGACGGCAGAATCACTCATGTTTGATCAACTGGCCGAGTATACCATTCCCGTTCTGCACCCGGTTTTGGTCCACTTCCCGATCGCACTTTCGATTGTGGCCGTGGTGACCGCGTTGTTTTGGGTGATCCGTGCCAAGACATCCTGGTGGAAGGCGACCCTGTTCCTGGAGATTATGGCGTTGGTCGGCGCCATCGTGGCGGTGCGAACAGGTGACGTGATGCGCGATCAGAGCGAAGGGGTCATGATAGTCGATCAGTTCGTGGATCTGCATGAGACGATGGGAGATTGCTCCATTTGGCTTCTGGTTGTTGCGATCGTCTTGCTGGTCGCCATGCGTTGGATCGGTGTCCGGGAGACAAAGCATGCAGGTGTCCGGCTGCGCTGGCGACTGATCGCCTTCATCGCCGTTTTGAGCGCAGCTGTCCTGACTGGAATCACGGGTCACATTGGTGGCCTCATGACCTGGGGCGTGCCTGTTTGATGTGGCTGCGTCCTGGCATGGAGCGGGCGATTTGATCGCCTCTGTTTGGCCCGTAGTGCCACGTGCAGGCTGATCACTATTGTGGACGCTTTCCCGCGGCCTGCACGGCGTAGAAGGCACTTTCAAGGAGTGAATCGCCCCGAATCATCGTCGTGAGGGGCTGGCACGTTTTTGTCTAGGGTTTGAGCAGGGTCCGTTTCTCAGCAATCCATGAGGAACACGGAAAGGTGACGCCAATGCTCAAACACATTACCAATCGATTAGAATCTCTCTTCAGGCGACGCGGCGAATACGTACCCGTTCGCGTACGCAATCTGTTTACCATCGCCGTTCTCGGAATGGCCTTGGCCGTGGTGTCACCAACGGATGTCCTCGCGCAACGCGGAAGCACAAGCAAAGGGAAGACCGAGCGTTCGGAGCGCTCGTCCAGCCGTTCGGTCAAGAAATCGAATGATCGTTCGTCGAAGGCTCGTTCCAGTCGTGCGACGCGGACTGAGAGTCGGGTGAACACCGCTAAATCAGTGGGCCGCGCGATTCAGTCGGCTCGCAACAGCGTCAAGCGCGGCAATAGTCGCAGCAGCGATACGAGACGAACGAACTCGGGCGCAGTCAGGAATCAGGATGCTCGCACGTCGGGAAATCGGAGTTCCGGCACTCGAAGTTCGGATAGCCGGGGTTCGGATAATCGAGGCACCCGCAGTTCAGGCACCAGAAGTTCGGACAGCCGGAATTCAGACAGCCGCTCCGTGCGCGATCAGGACAACCGTCGAGTTGGCAACGACAGCAATCGCAATCGCTCCAGCGCGACACGGGCGAACAGGCCGGTGACGTCCGGTCGTACGGGCGCACGCGTTCTTGATCGCTCTGACAATGGTCGCGTGGCCGCTGCCCGGGGCGCTTCCAGAACGTCTCGCGATCGCAACATCGTGATCGACGGCCGTCGCGCACGGCTGACCCTTCCAGGTGTTCGGGCGAACTGGCGCTCGTACGGAGACCGGCATGTCCGATTCCGGACCCGGATCCATGTGACGCCGAAGCGCTACTACCGGCCGCACAATCGTATCTCGGTCCACATCGCGTGGCCTTGGAAAGTGCGCTACCACCGTCACTGGTCTCCGCGATATCGCTACCGTCAGGTCGTGATCGTGCGCTCGGACTGGGATCGCTCCCATCGGGCCAGTCGCATCGAAATGGAGACCACGTATCGTCACAAGGTGCGCTTCGCTACGGACCAGTATGCAGTCCTGGATATCGACATCGAGCAGGTCGCGCTCTATGACAACGGTCGCTACTTCGGCATGGTCGATCGGATTCCTGCCCATCTGTCCAGCGTCGAAGCAACCGTTTTCCGCAACGGCGACATCGCTTTCGATCGGGACATCTTCCTCGTTGGTGATCGACGCTCAGGCTTCGAGATCATCTCGACGCCGTTCTACGACGGATATGCGGGACAGGGCTATCGCTATGGCGACGACATGCGGGTGGGTCAGGTTGACTTGCGGCGCAATCGGGTCCGGACGAAAGGCTACAGCCGTCTGTTCGATCCACGGCGCTGGCAGGGTTTCACGCCCATCAGCTTGCTTCCGGAAGATGATGGCTGGTTGTGGGATTTCGGTGCTGACGCGATCAGTGCTGCCTACGACGACTACGATGCCTACTACGGCTTCGGCGCTGGATTGAGTGGCCGCTATCAGTCGCGCGATGCCTACGAGGCCCAGAGCAACTACGCCTATGAAACGGCATTCGGTGCCCAGTTCAATGTCGAACGCACCGCATCCATTCGGCGGGTCGAATAGCGGACCCTGAGTATTCGATTCGTCGGACGAAAGGGCCGCCTCCTTCGGGAGGCGGCCCTCTTTCGTTGGGTCCGTCGGGAGCGGTTGATGCTGCGCTTTGAAAACTGGGTAAAGGGAAACCCTTGAGCCCCGTTTCCGGTTTGACGACGGTCCAGAAAAGCATCTTCACCCCGGACTCGCGTGACTCTGTCCACCTCATCCAACCTCTCCGGTTTGACCCGCGGCTTGACTCCTCGCCAGCGCAATGTGTTGCGTATGGTGGTGAAGCTGTTTGTTGAAACGGCCGGGCCTGTAGGATCCAGGGCACTCAAGGAGCGATTCGATCTGGGATGGAGCACGGCAACTATCCGGAACACGATGAGTGAACTGGAAGGGCGGGGTTTCCTGATGCACACGCATACATCGTCAGGACGCGTCCCGACAGACCTGGGATATCGCGCATTCGTCGCTGAACTCATGGATGCGGCTGTGTTGGAGGAGCGTGAGCGAGTGTACCTACAGGCTGAGTTGTCCGCACTCCAGGAGGACACGGAAGCGCTCATCAAGGAGAGCTCCCGATTGTTGGCGCAGCTCGCCCAGCTCCTGGGAGTTGTGTTGAGCCCCCGACTAAATAACGGTATCCTCCAGCGGCTGGATATCGTGCCGGTCAGCTCAGGTCGGCTGTTGTTTGTAGTCAGTGTTGAGGGCGGCTATATCCGCACCATCGTTCTCCAGGTTGGCTCGGAATTGAAGCCGGATCAGTTGGGACGTCTGGTATCGCTGCTCAACGAACGCTTGGCTGGTCTGACGTTGGATGAAATCCGCCGCACGTGCATTCCCCGCATTCGGGACCTTGCTTCGGATGACATGGGTATCGTTCAGTTGATCCTCAATCGAAGCGCAGATCTGTTTTCGGACGAACCCGATCGACGTACCGTCCAGTTTGACGGGACGCCGTTCATGCTCAGCCAACCGGAGTTTTCCGGAGCTGGAAACGCGCGGAATTTGATCAGCCTGCTCGATGACCGATCGCATGTGATCCGCCTGATGGAAGACGAGGTCGAGCCCCTGTCTGGAAAGGCACACGTAAAGATTGGGTACCGACCGGAAGATCGGGCGGGTGACGAAGAGAGCACGGCCATCTCGATTGTGGCCGCGCCGTATCTGGTCAGCAATCTCAGAGGAACGATCGGGGTTATTGGCCCAACACGCATGAATTATGCCCGCGCCGTTGCGCTGGTTGAAGGGATGGCCACCTTGATGAGCCTGTCCCATTCGCGTTCCCACCTTGCCTAGGGAGCGAATCATCATTCAGAATCGGCAGGAAGCTGCCACCAACGACTGTAGACATGAGCGAAAAGGAAATGGAACCGGTTGAAGCAGGTGCCGCGTCTGACGAGGGTGCCGCGGAAGGCCGTGGATCCGAGGAGAATGGGGACCGGGATGCGGTCATTGAAGCCATTGACGAGCTGGCCGATCGTGCTGTTGAGATCGAACGACTCAATAATGAGTTGGGCCAGGCGACCGATCAGTTAAAACGTCAGGCGGCGGAGTTCCAGAATTATCGTCGTCGCACCGAGCAGGAGAAAGCGCAGTCGGTCACCTTGGGCAAAAGCCTGGTCATCACCAGTCTGCTGGAGATCATCGATGATTTCGAGCGGTCCCTCGAGGCAACGAACAAGGCGGAACAGGACGTGGAAGGCGAATTGTCTCCTACGTATCAATCCCTGAAAAACGGCGTAGACCTGGTTTATCAGAAGTTGAAAGGAGAATTGACCCGGTTGGGTGTCGAGCCCATTGAGGCGATTGGATTGCCTTTCAACGAGGACCTGCACGAGGCCATGATGCAGCAGCCTGCTGCGGAAGGGGAGGAAGCAGGAATCGTTCTCACCGAAATCCAGCGGGGATACCGCATGGGAGATCGTGTACTCCGGCACGCCCGGGTCATCGTCTCCAGTTGATATGAGAGATTACTACGACATTCTGGGCGTTGATCGCGGTGCTGACGCCGATCAGATCAAAAAGGCCTACCGCAAACTGGCTCTCAAGTACCATCCGGATCGCAATCCTGATGACAAGGAGGCAGAAGAGAAGTTCAAGGAAGCGGCCGAGGCCTACGAGGTGCTTTCCGATCCATCCAAGCGCCAGCGGTATAATCAGTTCGGACACGCGGGCGTTCGTGGTGCAGCTGGAGGTGGTGGTCAAGGCTTCCAGGACATCAACGACATTTTCAGCGCGTTCAGTGACATATTCGGAAGCGGCGGCAGCATCTTCGATGAGATGTTCGGAGGAGCACGTGGAGGAGGCCGGACGCGCCGACAGGGTCGTCCCGGGAATGATCTGCGAATCAAACTCCCGCTGTCGCTGGAAGAAATTGCCGAAGGGACCGAGAAGAAGATCAAGGTCCGCAAGTTCATCGAGTGCGAGACGTGCACCGGGAAAGGCGTAGAGAACGAGGCAACCGACTTCGAAACGTGCGGTACGTGCCAGGGGGCGGGAGAAGTACGTCAGGTATCACGATCGGTGTTCGGGCAATTCGTCAATGTGGCTCCCTGCCCGACGTGCCGTGGTGAAGGCCGCATCATCAAGAACCCGTGTTCGGAGTGCGGTGGCGAAGGCCGCATGAAAGGAGAGGAGACCATCAATATCACGGTCCCTGCTGGCGTCCTCGAAGGCCACTACCTGACGCTGCGGGGTGCTGGCAATGCCGGTCAGCGCGGAGGAGCCCCTGGAGATCTGCGCGTGGAGATCGAGGAGAAGAAGCACGAAGACTTTACCCGAGATGGCCTCGACATCTATCACGAGCTGCACATCTCGATTCCCGAAGCCACACTGGGCACGGAAGTCGACGTTCCGACGCTCAAAGGACGAGCTCGCTTGCAGATCGATCCGGGAATCCAGTCCGGAAAGATCCTGCGCATGCGCGAACGTGGAATTCCCGATATCGAGTCCTCCCGCCGGGGTGACCAGATGGTTCGCGTACACGTCTGGATACCGACCCGTCTCACCGATGAAGAGCGCTCGACCATGGAGAATCTCAAGGATGCGGAAAACTTTCAGCCGGACCCTTCCTCATTGGCTGATCGCAAAGGATTTTTCTCCCGCGTGAAGGATGTGTTCTCATGAGCGAAACCGAACGCACTCCAGTTGATGCTGAGACCTTCCGTCGAGGCATGCGACACGTCCCAACTGTTGTCACCATCGTGACCTTCGATGCCGACCAGGCACCGTGTGGTGTGACCATTGGATCATTCGTGAGCCTGTCCTTGGAGCCGCCCCTCATCTGCTTCAACATCAAGAAGGATTCCAGCATCCACGATGAAATCGTAGCGACTGATCGCTACCTGATTCACGTGCTTCGGGATGACCAGGCGGAAGTGTCAGATCGGTTCGCTGATCCAGATCGGTCCACCCGCGATCAGTTGGATGGCTCTCAGACCGAACCGGGCCCAGACGGCATCCCCACGCTGCGGGATTACCTGGTCCGATTCGACTGTAGTCGCACGCAGATCCATGATGGTGGAGATCATTCGATCATACTGGCGTGTGTCGAGGGCATCGACGAAGGCGGTCCAGCGCGTCCAATCGTCTACCATCAGCGCGCTTATCACGCAGTAGGCACTCAGGTCGCCGACCGGAATCTTCCAGGCTGACAGGCTGATGCTCGGACAATCAGGTTGATCGGGACGTGGACGCCTCCAGCGGCTCCAGAGTCTCCCCGGCAGAGCCTGTCCCAAAGAACGCGAAGTCGTATTTGCATGGATCGTCTGGATCCAGTTTTCGACAAGCTTCGGTCAACTCCTGTGCAGCTCGCCAGTCGTTCGATTTACGGGTGAGCATACCTGCGGCCCGGGCCTGTGTCCCGGAATGCACGTCCAACGGCAAGATCAGGTCGCGCGGCTCGATGCACGTCCATTGCCCGAAATCCACGGGCCCGGGCCGCACCATCCACCGCAAGTACATATTGATGCGTTTGCAGGCACTACCTGTTGAAGGGCGTGCCACGTGTTTTCGCATGCGTGTTGGTCGACCGGGAACGGCATCCAGAATGGTGTTCGAAAAAGACTCGATGCCGCTCCGTACAGGATCATCAGACGACAGACCGCGAGCGAAAAGGGATTCGAGGGATTCCGATCGCAGTAGATCCTTCAGCGCCAGGACCAGGCCAACAAGGTCCTGCTCATTGAATGTGCGGTGCTTGAACCCTGACAGTTTCGGACCATCCCGACTGGTATCGAAGTCCCGTACGAACTGATACGGTCGGAATCCGAACCGGTCACACAACTCTGCCAGCTTTCGAAGCATGATGTCGCGTCGTCCCCAGGCGAGGATGGCCGCGAACAATCCGATCAGCTCCCGATCAGACGGATCATCAAACGCATGAGGAATGGATATGGGGTCATCCTCAATGAACTCGATGCGCTCGTACCGCTTCACCAGCGGATCCAGATAAGCGTTGAGGGACTTCGTTTCCAGAGGGCTTTGCTCCATGGCGTTTCAGTGCTGGCCGACCCCAAAACGGATGCTGATGAATGCAGCCCGCCTACGCGTGGGCAAACAATCCCAGAGCCGCTTCCAGGTCCACGTTTCCGCCGCTGATTACCACGCCGACGCGCGCTCCTTTGACATCGTACCTGCCTGAAAGGAGGCCGGCGGTCGCCAGAGCGCCTGTCGGTTCGACCACAAGCTTGGTACGCTCCCAAAGGAATCGCATGGCTTCGACGAGCGCATTGTCAGAAACGGTCATCATGTCGTCCACATACTCCATTACCAGAGGAAAGGTGATCGTACCCAGGTAAGGAGTTCGTGCGCCGTCAGCAATCGTTTCCGGATTATGTACGGTCTGAAGCGTTCCACTGCGGAAGGAACGGGTCGCATCGTCACCGGCTTCGGGCTCGACACCGACCACCTTGCACGTTGGTTGCAGGTGTTTGGTGGCGATGGCGCACCCGGACAGCAAACCACCTCCGCCACAACACACATATATATAGTCCAGTTCGTGCGCCGCTTGAAGCAGCTCCAGGCCGACGGTACCCTGACCAGCCACCACATGCGGATGGTCGTACGGAGGAATGATCGTGAATCCGTGTTCCTCGGCCATTTCAGTAGCAAGTGATTCACGGGTGATCTGATGTTTGTCGTAGGTCACGACCTTCGCGCCATACCCTTCCGTGGCAGTCTTCTTGATGACGGGAGCGTCCTCTGGCATGATGATCGTCGTGGGTACACCGAGCAGCCGTCCAGCCAGGGCGATTGCCTGAGCATGATTGCCTGACGAGTAGGTCAGCACCCCTTTCTCCTTGTCGCTTTCCCTCAGGCGACTCATCGCATTGTAGGCGCCCCTGAATTTGAAGGCTCCCGTCCGCTGGAAATTCTCGCACTTGATGAACACGGTCGCCCCCGTCATGGCGTCCAGCGTCCGACTCGTTACCACGGGAGTCTTGTTGGCCTTACCTGAAAGGAGGTCAGAAGCAGAGAGGATATCGTTGAAGGTCACCATCGAGGCATGGAATTGAATAAACGAGATCGGGGAGACGGACCGTCGCCCATCTCCCCGATAGAGGTAATCGGTCTGCAAACTCAGCAGACTCGGCTGAAAGCGGGACCCATGAAGATAGGATCACTCTTTCTCGGATTCGACTTCCTCGACTTCTACATCTTTCACTTCTTCAGCCACGCGCTCGACGATCACGTCGACGTCTGTGACCAGTGCGGCCAGTGCACCCACCGCCGCAAGAGTTGGCATAAGGAATACGGCCGCCGTTGCGCCACCTACACCAACTGAAAGCGGAAACTCGAGCATGGTGCGTCCATCCTTACGAATCGTGACGCGACGGGCATTTCCCTCTTCGATGATCTCTTTGACCTTGCCGACGAGCTGGTTGCCCTTGACCTTCATTTCGTCCATCTGAGTGCGGACAGTCTCCTTGTCAATCATCGATAAGCCCCCTGAAAAGAAAATTATTGGGTTGGAATACGAAAGGGCTTACGTCTCGAAATCGCCCTTGTTGCGTCCTCAGGGCCAATAATGCTGTGATTGCTAGATGGGAGGGCTCCGGAATATGATCCTTCACATTATCTTCACATAAGAAAGTTTTAAGCCCGGGAAGCCTCCGACGATACAGGACCCAGAACGAATTTTCCGAATGAAGTGCGTTCTACAACACAATACCTGATTTCCCACAATAGAACTTGGAGGTTCACCAATGGGTCAGCAGCAACTTCTCCTTCTCGTACTCGGTATCGTTATCGTCGGCCTGGCCGTCGTAGTTGGTATCCAGGCATTCTCTGAAAACCAGAAGCAGGCTAACGCCGATCAGATGGTTAACGACGCTATCCGCATCGCATCTGACGCACAGGCTTGGAAACTGAAGCCAGGCGCCTTTGGCGGTGGTGCTTCAGCAACCAACTGGACGGGTCTTGACTTCGGTCAGATCGGTTACACGGTTGGCGATCAGGGTCTGCATCCTGGTACGGACGCAGCAGCCGATCAGTACGAAAACCTCAACGCTGTCTATGATATCGCTCTGGACGATGAGGAACTGACGATTACCGGTACCAGCTTCGACGCCGCTGGCGACGCCCTTAACACGGTCGTTGTTGTAGTCGACGGTACGACTCCTGCAGACATCGCCACGACGATCAACTAATCGTCTGATGTCCTAAGGAACTGACGTGACTTCGGTCACAATCAGTCAGTGATCTTGGCGCGGGGCCTGCGAAAGCAGGCCCCGCGCTTTTTGTATACACCCGTTTCCGGGGGTGGAGCTTTGGCGGGAATCGAGAGGAAGGACGAGACGGACGATGGATGATCGACCCCATCATTAAGAAGTACCCCACGCCGCCGATACTCAGGACATCCGGGATTCCCTTGTCCTGGCACCATTCATCAACCATCGGACGCGATGGGACAGCAACAACTTCTTCTACTTGTCATCGGAGTGATCATCGCCGGTCTGGCGGTCGTTTCCGGAATCACCGCATTCCAGGAAAAGATGCGCCAGATGGAGATGGACCACATCGTGAACAGGAATCTGAAGATTGCCTCGGCCGCCGCTCTCTGGAAGACCAAGCGGGATCCGTATGACGGAGGCAATGCCTCGTATTCCGGGTTGTCGGAAAACGGACTGGCGAGATTGAATCTGGAGGTGGACACCGGCAGGGCCGTATTCGAGCTGACAGAGGCCGACGGCCAGTCTCTCATCATTACCGGTGTAAGCACGGAGTATCCCGAAATCGGGGCCAGAACTTATGTCGACAGCTACGATGTGGACTCCACGATCGTCAGCTTTGACAGCGACTACACGATTGAATAGCGCACCTATCTGAAAAAAGCACGATGGCAATCAAGGAATTCAGATTCAACGGTATCAGTCAGGTCGGGCAACCGGTCCAGGGTACCGTGTTCGCGCCCAATCATAAGGCTGCTCGCAAACGTGTTGAAGCGCTTGCCGAGCGTCACTCATTCCGCACGCAAAGTATTGACCAGCGCCTGACCTATCTCTACAAGGTTCGCCATTTGAATGGCAAGGTCATCGAAGGGGAGCAGAAGGCCTTTTCCGAAGAAGAATTGCGGACCGCCCTGACCAAAATGGGGCTCGACGTCATCAAGGTGCAGAAGAAGCTCTTTGACGTACAGCGCAAACCCCCTTCAACGGATCTCATCATGTTCGTCCGCCTGTCGGCGAACCTGCTGAAAGAAAAACTTCCATTCGACGAGGTACTCAACCTCCTGGTGAACGACGTCTCTTCCCGCAGCCTCAAACAGGTTATCCGTGACCTGAACGCTGATCTGAAAGGGGGAATGGAGGCGCAGCAGGCCTTCATGAAACAGGGCCACATGCTGGGCAAGTTCACTGCATACATGCTCGGTATCGCTTCGCAGACGGGTAACATGTCCGAGATCTACGAAGCCACCGCGCGCTTCATGGAACGTCAGAACGAATTCCGAAAGAGCGTTCGAAGCGCCATGGTCACGCCCGCCATTACGCTGGTCATCCTGATGGCCACGCTGGTCTTTTACGTCTGGTACATCTTCCCGCAGACGGCCGGGCTGTTCGAGAACTTCGATATCGACCTCCCGCCCATGACCCAGGGAACGCTTGATTTCTCCAAATGGATGGATGAAAACTGGTATTGGGTATTCCTGATAGCGGGAGGGGGCATCGGTGGAATCGTCGCCTTCTTCAAGTCAGACAAGGGAGAATTCCTGGCTCATCGGTTCATGATCAAGATTCCGATCATCGGAACGCTCCTGCTCAAGTTGAACATCGAAATTTTCTGTCGCGTCTTTGCCGTTCTCTACTCAGGCTCAGGTGAGAACATTTCTGTTATCAGAATTGCCGCGGAGGCTTCGGGCAACCGCTTTATCGAGCATCGGGTCAAGACCATCACGATTCCAATGATGGTGGCTCAAGGTGCTGACCTGGTTAAGTCCATGGAGGCCTCGGGCGTGTTTACCTCGATGGCCTTGGCCCGATTCCGTTCGGGTGCCGAGACAGGAAACGTCCGGGCGAGCGCCCGGCAGATGGCCGACTACTACGAGAACGAGACTTCGCTCAAATTGAAAGCGGTCGTCGAGATGATCCAGACCATCGTCGCGCTGATCATCACCGTGGCCATCATGGCCCTGACCATTCTTTCTTCGGAACTGGCTTTGGTTCAGCCATCTGCAGCCGATTTCATGTAGGAAGACCCCGGTTAATTCCCGCTGGTGGGAGCCAGCAGCCTTTTCATCCCATTCATGGGCAAACGCAAATTCGACATATCGCTGTTCTCGGGACGCTCGCGATCCGGTGATCGCAAGCCGAAGCCGTCACCTGCGGCTCAGCGTGACAAGAAGCTGGTCAAGGAAATGATCAGTGAGTTGAGTGAGATGTCGCTGGAGGACATGATGGACGCACTCAGCGCCCTCGATCCACCAGCAGGCAGCGTTCCACCCCCTACAAGTCCGGCTCCTGAGCTGCCCAAGGTCAGCCTTGACGACGTTTATCGCGCCAGCGAAGAGGCATGGGAGGAAGGTCAGTTTTCCGACGATCCGGTTGAAGCAGATGATATTGCAGGAGCTGTTGATTCGTTTCTGGAATTCCACCCAGAGAGTGAACCGGAGGCTGATGACGCATTCGCATCCTTCGACGACGATCAGGAGACTCCGCAGCCCGAACCGGATCTCCCGATGGGCAACGAGGAAATGCCGTACGACTCACCCGTTTCGGGCGTTGTCCGGGATGAGATCGTTTTGGCGCTCTTGCAGTCCGAAATGGTCACGATGTCTCAGGTATTCGATGCTATTCGCGACCGCAATGGCGACCAGGAGCTCTGGCGTATACTGGAACAGCATCCGGAGTTGAATGCTCTCGAGATTCGGTCAGCGGTTGTAGCACAGCGAGGATATGCTTTCCAGCCCTACCTCGAGGCGGCACCCACCCAGTCATTCATCCAGAGCATCATGGAGGTTGTTCCTCCTGCTGATCTGGCCCGCTTCATTGGAGCCGGCCTGCTCCCCATTCAGATGGACCTGGATGTCGATCATGTGGAGTACTCCATGGTCGTCCTGTCGAGTGATCCGTTGGATCGACGCGTTCAGTCTGTTTTGCTTTCGTCACCTGTGCCTGTCATATGTCGATTTGCCCAGGACGCAGTGATCCGGGAATCACTGGATTCCGTTCGGGAATGGCTTGAGCAGGATGGCTATGAGGTCGACTCCTTCGAAGCCACGTCGTTCGAGGCCAGCGTGGAGCCCGTCATGTTGGCCGATGCGCCTAATATCGACGAAACGCCGACGTTGGAGCCCGTCGATGAACTTCCCACCGAAACGCCTGAAGAGGCGCCGGCCAAAGAAGGGCCGGAGGCCAGACGCACGTCGCGACGCAAGGATCGGAAGAGTCGTTCCCGATTCGATCGCGTGGTCAAACACTTGATTGCTGATGGAACCATCACGGACAAGCATGTTGCCGAGGCCTCCCAGATTGCGGAAAGCCAGGGAAGTGAACTTGCACTCTGGCGAATCGTCGCCGACCTGCCAGGCGTAGACCGGGAAAAAGTCTACGAAGCCGCGGCTCAGGTCTACGCATTCAAGAAGGAGACCATCGGTCCAGGCCGTCCGGATCACGACTTTGTCCGGTTGACCATGGAGACCCTGGCCGAGGAGCATCACGAAGAGCTGCTCGAAAAACTGCTCGTCCCGTTCGAGCATACCATCGACTTTGATACAGGGAGCGGTCGCGTTGTTTTCGTGACACCGGACCCGACATCGCCCGAGATCAACAAGCTCGTTCACGAACTGGATCTGGGACGATTCGAACTCCGCTACGCTTCTGAACAGGAAGTCCTTCGTCTCTACGACGAACTCTTTCCGCGCAAAAACGAGTATCTCGAGCGCATCACGGAAGAGACCGATGCCTTCGATCTGGGCATGTCGTACGACGACGAAGACGCGATGCTTGACGAGGATGCCCTCGAAGCAGAGATCAGTCGTTCCAAGCTCATCAATCTGTTTGAAGCGGCCCTTGTTGAAGCCACTCGCCAGGGCGTATCGGATGTCCACATCTATCCCAATCCCAATCGTCAGGTCGAAATCCACTTCCGCGTGGATGGTCGTCTGAAGAAGTGGCATACGGAAGAGAAGGTGCACCCTGAGGCCTTCCTCGCTGTCGTGAAGGACAATTCGACCAACGTTGACCGTTTCGAGCGCGATGCCGCACAGGATGGATTCATCCAGCGCGATATCGATGGCGCTCTGATTCGATTCCGTGTTTCCATTCTGCCGATTGCCACGGCAAACCAGGAAATCCGCGCTGAGAGCATCGTCATCCGTATTCTGGATGACCGAAAGGTGCTCACGGACATTACCAAACTGGGGATGTTGGACGTTGCCCTGGAGAACTTCAACAAGGCCATCCGCCAGCCACACGGGATGGTCATCCTCACCGGTCCTACGGGTTCAGGTAAGTCGACTACGCTGGTGGCAGCGTTGTACCAGGTGGTGACTCCAGAAGTGAACGTTCTCACGGTTGAGGATCCGGTTGAGTATATCATCAAGGGCGTGCGCCAGATCAAACTCAGCCACAAACTGGACCTCGAGGGTGCGCTGCGCGCCATCCTGCGTCATGACCCGGATATCGTGATGGTCGGGGAGATGCGCGACCGCCAGACAGCCGAATTGGCCATCAAGCTGGCCAACACGGGTCACCTCACTTTCTCGACGCTTCACACGAACGACGCCCCGGCTGCCGTTTCCCGTCTGTACAAGATGGGTGTCGAGCCCTTCCTGATTGCGTATGCCATCAACCTCGTTGTTGCGCAGCGCCTGATCCGGGTCGTATGTCCGGATTGCAAGGAAGTCGATGAGGATCCGGATCGTACGCTGCTCAGAGGTCTCGGTTGGAGCGATGAAGAGATCGATGAGAACACGATCTACAAGGCCAATCGCGGCAGTGGATGTCCAACGTGCAACGGCAATGGCTATAAGGGCCGTCGCGCCGTCTGTGAGACCCTGTATTTCACTTCCGAAATCCGGACTATGGTGGCAGAGTCAGCCGAAGCAATCGACGAAGACGCCATTCGGGATCAGGCCGTCAAGGATGGTATGCTCACCCTGGCTGATTCCGCTCGCGTGCTCGTCAACATGGGCGAGACCACGGTCGAGGAAATGGTCCGCATGACGGCTAGCGAATAAACGCTTGGTCAGGTCGGCGTTGTCGATACCACGCCCTTCTCTCTTCAGACTCCGAAAAAGCCTTTGATGGCGCTGGCGACCTGTTCTTGTTGGTCCGCCGTCAGCTCCGTATGCATTGGCAGGGAAAGCACTTCGTTGGCTGCTTGCAGCGTGTGCGTCATGTCCCCAAATCGACACGAATCGGGGTTGTCCTTGTAGATCGGCAGCAAGTGCAGCGGAATCGGGTAGTACACGTAACAAGGTATTCCAGCCGCATTGAGGTGTGCCATCAATGCGTCGCGTCGGTCCGCATCGTTTCCTCGGACCCGGATGGTGTACTGGTGGAACACATGGGTTCCGTAGTCGGCCCTATGGGGCGTCTCAATGGCGTCGACATCAGCCAGCAAGGCATCATAGCGATCGGCAGCATGCTGGCGGTCAGCAGTGAAGGCATCCAGATGCGGAAGCTTGGCCCGCAGAATGGCAGCCTGAATGGCGTCAAGCCTTGAATTCACACCTATCACTTCGTTGTGATACTTCTTCTTTGAGCCGTGATTGGAGATCAGTCGCGCCTGATCCAACCATTCGGGAATGCTGCTCAGAACGGCACCGCCGTCCCCGTAGCATCCAAGGTTCTTGGAAGGGAAGAAAGAGAGGGTACCGAAACCACCCATGGTGCCTGCAGCCCGACCTTTATACCGTGCTCCAACGGCCTGCGCCGTGTCTTCCACGACAGCCAGATTGTGATTGCACCCCAGTTCCAGGATGGGGTCGAGATCCGCACACTGACCGAACAGATGAACTGGCACGATGGCCTTGGTGCGTTCAGTGATCAACGACTCGATAGCCGAAGGGTCGATATTGAACGTCTTTGGATCAATATCAGCGAAGACCGGAGTCGCGCCCAGAAGTCCAATCGCTTCCGCGGTCGCTACGAAGGTGAATGATGGGGTAATGACTTCGTCACCGGGTCCGATGCCGAGCGCCATGAACGCGATCTGCAGTGCGTCCGTACCGTTGGCCACGCCCAACGTCCCGACGTCGTCAAGTTGGGCGGAAAGCTCAGCTTCAAAAGCGGTGAGTTCGGAACCGCGAATGAAGTTGGTAGACTCAAGGATGCGGGCGATTCCGGCGTCGACTTCATCTTTGATGCGGAGGTACTGACCCCGCAAATCGACCATCTGGATGGACATGTAGTTCTGGATTCAGGATTGATTTTCAAGAAGTTGTTCGGGAGGAACTGGTCCGATCGGACGGGCAGGAACGCCCACGTAAACCGTACGCGCTTCTGCGTCACGGGTCAACACGGCTCCAGCAGCGATGACCGCATCCCTGCCGATGGTCTTGCCAGGCAGAATTGTGCAGCCTACGCCCAAACGGGCACCATCTTCAGCAATTACTCCTCTGAAATGGTCAAAACGCTCCTGCGTGCGACCGATGAAGTTGTCATTACTGGTGCGTGCACCCGGCGCTACAAACACACGATCCCCCAGCGTCGAATATGCGGTGATATAAGAATTCGTTTCGAGCTTGCAGAAGGCACCGATCGAACACTGGTTCTCGATGGCCACACCGCGACCAACGATGGTTTTACGTCCCACAGTGACATCTTCTCGAACAGTGGCCAGGTCGGCTACAAACGCATCTTCTGCGATCGTGCATCCGGCGTATATGATACTGGAAGAACCGATGCGGACACGGTCACCAATAGATGGCCCCATGTGCTGCTTGTCGGATGTAACGGCCGAATTGGCCGCACGCATGGGTTGTTGGCCGAGGATGCTATGGTCGCCAATCTGGACTTGATTTCCCAGTCGCGTACCGGATCTAAGCACGGAGTGGTGACCGATTCGGCACCCATCTCCAATGACGACATTTGCCTCGACGACCACATGGTGACCAAATACGACATCGTTGCCGATTGAGGCATCTGAGTGAATGGAAGATTCTACGTTCGGCATGGTGAGGTGGGGGTGGGAAATGGGAACTGCTGGGTATGGCAGTTGAAGAAGCCGAAAGATATACCGAAACGAAATAAGAAAGGCCCGCGGACGCAAAGCGGCCGCGGGCCTTTCGTTCGGATCAGGAATGCCGATCCGAATAGTCGTGTCCTGCTGGACTACTCGGTGCCGAGCGTTTCGATGTAGTGCTCAGCGGAGGCGCGATAGTTGCCATAGGCCGCGTTGCGGAAGGCTTCCTTGGCGCCTTCAATGTCGCCGGAGTTCATCAGGGACTCGCCTTTGACAAAGTAGATCTTGGCCTTGTCGGTGCGGCTGCCGCGATGGATGGCCAGGGCCTGATCAGCGCTTGCAATCGCATCCGCAAACTGCCCTTTCACCTTCTGGCTTTCAGCCGTGTAGTAGTAGGTGTCCGCGTCTGCCTCCACGTACTGCAGCAGCTCTTCGATGTAACCCATGGCTTCATCTGCATCAGCCGTACCGGTGCGGGCACCATTACGCGAGAGGGCGCTGGAAGCCAGGAAAACGAAATGACCGCGGATGGCCTCTTCAGCCTGACGAGCCGTTTTCGTATCACTTGCGGCCGTAGCCACTTCCA
Source organism: Rhodothermales bacterium (assembly GCA_028284865.1). Taxonomy (GTDB): domain Bacteria; phylum Bacteroidota; class Rhodothermia; order Rhodothermales; family UBA10348; genus JAAZVD01. Next base: position 27,040 of record JANQQV010000015.1, read on the forward strand.
TGGTCTGAGCGAATGCCGCGATGGCCTCATCCATGCGATCCAAGCGACGGAGAGCGCTGGCTCGCGCGAGATAGTTCTGTGCGTTGGAGGGGTAGTGCTCAATTCCCTGCTCGAAGTAGCCAAGTGCTGCTTCGAAATTCTCGGCCTGGAGCTGGGCACGTCCAAGGATGTAGGTAAGCTGACCCACGACGCGCAGGGCATTACGTTCTACCTCATCGTCTCCTTCTGCTGCAGCACCAGTCGCAGCTTCAATGTACTTGTCAAGAGCCGTCTGGTAATCTTTGGCTACGGCTGCTTCCCGGGCCGCGTTGTACGTCTCTTTGTACTCTTGAGCGTTGGCCGTCGAGCTGAATCCAATCAATCCTGCGAAAACAAGCGCAGCGATGAAGGGAATCCGCGTTTTACTGAGGACAGTCATCGATTCGTAAAGTGTTCTGGTTGGGGATTTGAAGGGCCGGGAAGAGCGGCCCGCGCGATCTGTGTGAACTGCCTGAAAAGGCTCCTGCAGACGCTAAAAAGAGTCGCCGAGACGCAGGAAGTTGCACCAACGCGGTATGAAAACGCGAAGTTTCCGCCTATCACGGATTCTGCGCAACGTGAAATCTACCGGCCACTTTGCTTCGTTTTGCAAAGGTGAGTCGAAGACAACTAGAAGTTTGGTTGCATGCGATGCTTCTCGTAGAAAGACGAGATCAGGGAAGCGGCTTCCTCGGGATCATCGGTAACCCGGAACAGGTCCAGATTCTCAGGCGAAATATTTCCGGCCTTGAGCATGGTGTCCTTCAACCAGTCTAGCAACCCCGACCAGAACTCAGAGCCCATCAGGACCACCGGAAACTGCGTCGACTTGTCCGTCTGGATCAAGGTCAGGGCTTCAAACAGCTCATCCATGGTTCCGAATCCACCCGGCAGCACGACGAACCCCTGAGCGTACTTTACGAACATCACCTTGCGAACGAAGAAGAAATCAAAGTTGATCAGGTGCTCCTTGTCGATGTAGGGATTCGAGTGCTGTTCGTGGGGAAGGTCAATGTTGAGGCCTACGGAAATGCCTCCCGCTTCCTTGGCTCCTTTGTTGGCAGCCTCCATGATTCCCGGGCCGCCTCCGCTGATGATGCCAAATCCACGCTCAACGAGCCGTTTGGCCACATCCACACCCAACTCATAGTACGGGTCTCCAGGCTTCGTTCTAGCCGACCCGAAAATGGACACGCACGGGCCCACCTGGGACATGGTTTCGAACCCTTCGACGAATTCTCCCATGACACGGAAAACGCGCCACAAGTCCTTGATACGGGCATCCTGCCATATATCGTGTCCGTTGCCGGAATGGGGTGAAGGGAGAGGAGGGAATGAATTCATCGGCTGGTCAAGGTCAAGGTTTGATTCAGGGTTAGGGACCTCACAATTCCCGCCCTGAAAATGGGCCAGATCTGATCGTGAGTTCCATCCGAAAGAACGGCGAGAGCTTCTCGCTATTCAAGCAGATTTATCTATTCGATGATCGCGGAGGCCTGAAAGCATCCTATCTTGGCTTTTCTCGAGATCTTTCGCACGAAAAACGACATCATGAAGCTCATCATTCCCATGGCCGGTCGCGGGACCCGGGTCCGCCCCCATTCCCACGTCACTCCCAAACCGCTGCTACCCGTCTGTGGCAAAAGCATGGTTGAGCATATCGTGGACACTTTCTCGGCGGTGCTTCCCCGGCCGATCACGGAAGGCGTCTTCATTCTGGGTCCAGACTTCGGTCAGGAAACCAAGGATGCCCTTTCCGACATCTGCGAGCGTCATGATGCAACGGCCCAGTTCGCGGTTCAGTATCCCGCCAAAGGGACAGCGCATGCTGTCGCCTGTGCTGAGGACCACCTGGAGGGCGAAGGAATCGTCGTATTTGCGGATACTCTTTTCTTCATGGATCCGGGAGTCGACCTGGCCGATTCCGACGTGGTTGCCTGGGTGAAGCATGTCGATGATCCATCCCGCTTTGGCGTTGCCGTGCGCGACGGCGATCGCATTGTCGAGTTGGTTGAGAAACCCAAGGAGCTGATTTCCACGGAAGCCTTGATCGGGATCTACTACGTCAAGGACCTCGCCCGTCTGCGCAAGGAGATCCAGTACTTGATGGACAACAAGATCACCGGTCACGGTGAAGAATATCAGTTGACCGATGCCTTTGATCGCTTGCTCAAGGATGGTTGCATCTTCCGTACAGCGGGAGTCACTGAATGGCTCGACTGCGGCACGATCCCGGCACTGCTGGACACCACACGATTCCTGATCCGTCATCAGAATCCTCCCGTTCCGGAAGGCACGGTTGTCAATGCCATCATTCACGAACCGGTCTACATCGGTCCCGGAGCCCGGGTCGAGGGAGGCGAGATCGGCCCGGAGACTTCTATCGAAGCAGGCGCCCAGGTCATCAACTCGACCGTGAAGCACGGTATTGTATTCGCCGATGCGGAAGTTCGCGATTCGAATCTGACCGATTCGCTGATTGGGCGCGACGCGCGTGTCGACGGGTTCTCCGGTCAGTGTAACATCGGAGATCACAGCGAAATTCAGGGTTGATTCAGTAGTCGATCCAGAAGCACCGTGATTTCCGTATCTCCAGAAGCCTCCCGCAAACTCGGGCTTGATGTCATCATCAGCCGACTCCGGGAGCACCTTGTCGGAGAACGGAGCGGTGAGCAGCTGCGAACCTGGTCGACCTTCGAGAATGTTGAAGCTGTCCGTTCTGAACTTGGTCGGGTCGGTGAAATGCAGGAGTGCCTGCAGTTCGACGATCCATTCCAGCTGGGGGACATCCCGGACCTGGACAGCATTCTGGCTCAGCTGGGTCCTTCAGGCCTGGCCCTGGAAGGTGGGGAGCTTCTCATTTTGGGGCGCATCGCCCGGGCTGCCGAAGAAGCAGGTCGCTATTTCCGGCAACGGGATTCGTCATATCCTGGATTGGCGGAGGTAGTGGCGACAATGCCCGAGGAATCACTTCCTTGGAAAGAGATCGAGCGCGCCATCGACGAGAAAGGGGACATCAAGGATGGTGCTTCTCAAGCGTTGTCCCGTATCCGGAAGCAGCTGGCATCTGCCCGGTCGTCGGCTCGGGAAGCAGCGTTCACGGCTCTGAAGAAAGCCTCTTCGGCTGGGTATGCGGCGGATGAACAACCCACGGTGCGTGGGGGGCGGATGGTCATTCCGGTCCGAGCAGAGGCCAAGCGTAAGGTGGAAGGATTCGTCCACGACGTATCGGCATCCGGCCAGACCGTCTACATCGAACCCGCCGCAAGTCTGGAAGGCAACAACCGGGTCCGCGAACTGGAGCTGGAGGATATTCGGGAGTGTCACGCCATTCGCGTGCGACTGAGCGAGCCATTCCGAACCAGCCGAGGGGACCTTGAAGCGGCCCGGGGCTGCTTGACCCGGCTGGATATCCTGCGGGCGAAAGCCCGCTTGGCGCTGGAGTTGGAAGCGACGGTACCCGAAGTGGGTCAAGAGGGAGTCATTGCGATCCGTGAGGCTCGAAATCCGGAGTTGCTCTTGGTATTCCAGCAAGAACACCCGGACAGGGTCGTTGTCCCGTTCGATCTCTCGCTGGGCGCCGGCCAATCCATGATTGTCATATCGGGGCCAAACGCGGGCGGCAAATCCGTCACAATGAAGGCGGTCGGCCTCATGGCGATGATGCTCTCCATGGGATTGCCGATTCCGGTCGCCGAAGAGGGGCGCTTCGACCTTTTCGAAGGTGTATTCCTCGACATCGGGGACGAACAGTCCATGTCCGACGACCTCTCGACGTACACGTCCCATTTGAAGAACATGTCGGCCATCCTCAAGGATGCCACGGCAAACAGTTTGGTGTTGATCGACGAGGCGGGAACGGGAACGGATCCAGAGGCAGGAGGGGCCACCGCTCAGGCCATTCTGGAGGAGCTACACCGCAGACGCGTCCGGACGTTGGTCACCACCCATTACGGACCCCTTAAGCTGTTTGCTCATGACACTCCGGGAGTCCTGAACGCATCCATGACGTTTGATCAGGACCGACTGGCACCCACGTACGGGTTTGCGGCAGGCATCCCTGGCTCGTCCTATGCGACCGAAATTGCCTCCCGGTCGGGGATTCCCAAGGCCATCATCCGTCGCGCCAATGAGTTGGTTGACTCCGGGCAGGCCAGCGCCGAAGCCCTGATCCAGGACCTGATGCACCGGAATTCTGATCTGGAGGAGGCACTCCAGGAGGCGGAGGAAACCCGTTCGCGATTGCAACAACGGGAAGAAGCGCTCCAGGAACGACTCGATACGATTCAGGAAGAGCGGGACCGCATTCGTGGCGAGGCGCTGGCATCTGCCGACCAGATCCTGAAAGGGGCCAATCGCGCTGTAGAGCGCACCATCCGCGAAATCAAGGAGTCCGGGGCCGATCCGGTCAAGACCAAGACGGCCAGAAAAAAGCTGGAAACCTCCAAACAGCGGGTGGAGAAGGCGGTCGAAAAGACCGAGAAGAAGCGCCGGACGCGGCGCAAGAAAAAGCCGTCGCGTTCAACCCAAACGGTAGACGCCGGTCCTATCCAGGTCGGCGATCAGGTACGTGTGGGAGATGGCCATACCATTGGCGAAGTCGTGGAGCTGTCCGGGAAGAAAGCCGTCGTGGCATTCGATTCCATGCAGATGAAGACCGAGTTGGACCGGCTGACCAAAGTGGGAAAGAAGCGACGTCAGGAAGTGCGCGTCCGGCAATCCACCTCTGGCGGCAGCGCGCTGAATGTGCAGGCCGTTTCCACGCGTCTGGATATCCGCGGCCGCCGTGCTGATGAAGCGCTATCCGAGATCGTCCCGTTCGTAGACCGGGCAATGGCGGCCGGCGTCGCTCGCATAGAAGTGGTTCACGGCAAAGGGACTGGAGCCCTGCGAGCCATCCTGCATGAGTATCTGGCGACGCTCGATGGCGTCAAGGATTACAGGGAGGCTCCCATCACGGAGGGAGGAGCAGGAGCAACCCACGTCCATTTCCTGGACTAGACGAGGCCGGTATTGTCCTCAGTGAGGGACAAGGAGACCGGAGTGCGTCGATTTTCTGGACATTCGGTCTTTCGGAGTTGGCCCTCGATTCAGCTTGAGATTCAGCTGGATGCAACGCGAACGTGGTTTGCACCAGCTTCTGCCCCACAACAAGCGATGAATGACCACTCAGGCAACAAAGGCCGGGGAGTTGGTGCGTTTCTTGCTACTTTTGCCCCCATGTTCGCTCATCGCAATCAGCTCACAGGACGCCACACTGGATTCTGCCCCTCGATGCTTGGTCATCGGGTGGCCGTGAGTGCCCTGTGGATTGCTCTGATTATCCTCTCCGGTTGGGTCACGCCGAGCGATGTTCACGCTCAACGACTGGCATCCCGATCCGTCGAAGAATTGAGCCGGGAACTGCAGGCTTCCGTCATGGCTGCTGATGCCCAGGCTCTCATGAGCCAAGCCGCCGAATCCATTGAAATCGAGTTGTTTGGCGAGCGGCGTTTTTACTCTCGCGGCCAGGCCACATTGCTGCTGAACGACCTGTTCGAAGACAGTCCCACAGGCACCAGTCGTGTCATTCGCTCTCATCGGACACCCAGCGCCGCATTCATCGAGTTGGAAATTGCCAGCTCCCAGAATGCCTCGGCGGCCACATGGCTGGTGCGATACGCTTTGCGTCGCGGCGAATGGCGGATCCGGGAATTGACGGTCGAGGTGGCTGATGAGTGATTCTCCAGCCCCATACCTCCATTCAGAGGACCGCTCCATCGGGATTGGGGAAGTGGCCTCTCGCTGGACAGCTTCGAAGATGAAGTGGTTCGTGGTGGTCCTACTCGTTCTCCTTGCGGGCACCTGGACGGTGGGTAGTTTCCACACGAACAGGGCGGCGGACTCTTTGGACGAACAGCGAGAAGTACTTCGCCAGGAATCGTTCACCTCCATCCAGGCCGCCATCGACGCCGAATACGCAAGCATGGCCTCGTTGGGGCGCGACCTGGCGCGAAGTCCATCGGTTGTGGAAGGTCTGCGCCAGTTACAGGCTGGAAGAGGTGAAGCAAAACGGGTGCTGGTTTCCTGGGCGGCAGAGTTACCGGCCGTTGAGCGCCAGTTCATCGAGGTCTACGATCCGACGCCCTCGCTTCAGGCCTGGTCCGGGGCCGCGTTCACCATGGACGATGCGGTACGTAGTGACCGATTCTTGTTGCAGGAGCTCGAAGGCATCGCCGTCGATGCAGACAAGCGAACAGCGTTGACAGTCTGGATTCCTGTAGTCGATGGAACCGATATCGTGGGTGCGGTGCGTGTGGGACGAATGGTGGAGCAGCGAATGCCCATTCGCAATGACTATCTGAGGGACTACACCTGGGATGAGGAGTGGAGTCGATCACTGGATCAGACTGTGATTTTTGACTTCGGAGGGGATACCCAGCGGACTCGAGAAGATCGCTTCGTCCTGCGCTCACCCTCGGATGTCCTGTTGGGCACGGTGCAGATCGGCGTACCGGATGAGGACCGCCTGATTCGAGCCATTGAGGAGCAGTATCAGGACATCATGTTGTTCTGGGCATTTCTTGGGCTGATTCTGATGGTTGTTTCCTCGTCCCGTTGGATGTGGCAGTCCGTCCGGGAAGCACCTCTCTCCGGGTCGGTCATCGGTCTGTTCGGGGCGTTTTTACTCGTGACGCGCTGGATCCTGTTGGAATTCGACATGCCTGCTCGATGGCAGACCGGTAAGGCGCCGCTGAGTCCGCTGTTCGACCCACAGCATCTGGCTTCTGTTGTCGGATTCGGAGCGATGCGGACGATCGGGGATTTATTCATTACCGCCCTCTTCGTGTCCCTGTTCGTCGTTGTTTTCCTGCGAGTTACCAACGCCCTGAGGTTGCGTGTCCGAGCAGGATTGCGATTCAAGAATGGCCAGTTTTCCACGCGACTCTGGATTTTTCTTGGTGTGCAGCAAGTGCTCATCTGGTTGGGAGCCATATTTCTTTATGAAGTGTCCCACCATGCCGTGCTGGACTCGACGTTGGACTACTTCGAGCGGAGCGGCTTGCTTCCGGGTCGATTGGTTCTGGTTGTCTTTGCAGCCCTGCTCTTGGGCACCTTTTCGACGGTCTTGCTCCTGGCCCGCCTTTGCTGGGTGCTCTCGGACCGGCTGAACCTGGCGGCTGATGACCTGCCAAGTCCTGTACCGATGGCAGCCGCCGTCATGGGTGTGGCATTGCCGGTGCTCATCATTGACGGGCTTCTGTTTCCCAGCTCTGGCGTTCCCGTTACCGTCTTTGCGATCGTAACGCTGGTCACATGGCTGACGGCTTTGATCGGTCCTGCTCAGCCGGCTGGACAGTCTCCCATTGTGGCACTTCGGCGCATTGTGCCTTTGGTCATCATGACCTCCATGGTGCTGTTTCCGTCCATGGAATACAGCGTGGAAGACAAGGCACGCATCCGCATGGTTGAAGCTGCCGAGTCGTTCCTGGAAGACCGGGACGCCCGAGCCATGTTCGCCATTTCGGAGGTTCTGGACGCGGTGGATGAACCCCGATTCGATCGAGGGATGAGCGAGATCTCATCCGAGAACCCGTCCATCGAGCGCGCCATGGTGGATTCACTGACGGAATCCCTGACGTCCGGATTCATGCTGAGCGCGCTGGCCAGCTATGATGTAACGGTGACCCTGTTTGCAGAGAATGGGACAGTTCGAGGACGGTACAGCAATGTCGCTCGGCGACTCCCGCGGCCCCTTCGTGATGCCGAGGACGAAACGGAGTTCACGCTTTTCAACGCGATGTATTCGGATTTCGGGCGCTCCGGCAACATGATCGAAAAGCTGACCGGCTCGACCGATCAGAACCGATTCCGATATGCCGGCTTCCGATCTACGGAAGACGGCGGATTCCTGTTGGTCCGAGCGGAGCAGCGCGCACTGACCGAAGCGGCCGGTACCCCATTTCCGAAGGTCCTCGCTCCAGCCGGCTACTACGGTGATCGCTACGCGGATCTTTCCATCGCTGAATTCACCGACGGTATCCTGTCCCAGACGGAAGGCCAGCACTACGGTCGTAGCGTTCTGGATGTGGAAGTGATGGAGGCTTTGAAAAGCCAGCCTGAGCTTTGGAAACGGGAGACGATTCGTGATCGGCACTATCTGACTTACTACCGCATTCGCGACGGTGTGGCGCTGGATGCACTTCAGCAGGTGACGGCCGTTCGCCGAAGCGTTGCCAACGTGTTCGATCAGCTCTACCATCTGCTCCGCATCATCGTAGCAGGATTGCTGCTCTGCCTTCCGATTTACATGGCGGGAATTCTTCTTCGGCTTCGCCGTCGCGAGCCAGATCCGTCGGCGCGTCGATTCCGGGACCGCGTGCTGAATGCCTTCTTCTCGGTCGGTATCGTGACCGTGGTAGCCATGGGCGTGGTTGGCTTGCGCGTGGTCACAGGCGAAAACGAACGGGCCATCGAATCCTGGCTTCGTCAGCACCTGGATCGGGTCGAGGAGACCCTCGAACTCGAGGTGCGCGGTGAGGAATTGCCCTATCGCGTGCTGGATCGGGTCAGCGTGGACTCGCTGGCCGCCCGCGTCGGAGTGGATCTGGTCGTCTACAACAATCTGGAAGTGGAGCAGGCCTCGAGGCCCGAATTGATCCGTGATCGACTGATCGAAAGACGTCTACCGATTCAGGCCTATGAAGCCCTGTATTTTGATGGCTTCCGATTCGTGACCGTCGACGAGCGGCTTGGGACATTTGAGTACACGGCTGGATATCGGGCCCTGACTGATGAACAAGGCGTTCCACGGTACGTCGTCTCGATTCCCACTTTACCGGAGCAGGAACGCATCGAGGAAGAGCGTGCCCGCACGGTTGCCTATCTGTTTGGCGCCCTGCTGTTGCTCGTGCTGGTGGTCATGGTTACCGCCTCGCTATTGGCCAATGCACTGACGCGCCCCATCGCGCGGCTGCGCGCCGGTCTCCAGGCGGTTGCAGCCGGGCATTTCGAACGCATTTCCCCGATTGAATCGGGAGACGAGATTGCCGACCTCGTCGATTCGTTCAACACGATGCAGGACCAGTTGGAAGACAGCCGCTCCTTGCTTGCCCAGCAGGAACGCCAATTGGCATGGCGAGAGATGGCCCGCCAGGTGGCGCATGAGATCAAGAATCCGCTGACGCCGATGAAGCTCTCGATCCAGCACCTGCGATCGGCGTTCTTGCGCAGGGCCGAAGATGGTTCGGATGAAGAGCGATTCGCAGGAAAGTTCAAGCAGACGACCACGACGCTAATCGAGCAGATTGATACGCTCGCGCGCATTGCCAACGAATTCTCCTCGTTTGGTCGCATGCCGACGCACATCCGCGAAGAGATGGACCTGAACAAGGTGATATCCGAAGCGGTCGGCCTGATGAGCGCTGAGGAAAACGTGGCGATCACCATGGAGCTCTGCGAAGGTCCATTGCTGGTTCACGGTGATCGGGAAGCTCTCCGTCGCGTCTATGTCAACTTCCTGAAGAATGGCATCCAGGCCGTACCCGAAGGCCGCCCCATCGAATTGACGGTCGAAACGGAAGTCATTTCAGACGAATCAGGGCGGAAGTGGGCCTCAGGCCGGGTGAAAGACAACGGAAGTGGCATTCCGCGGGCTCTCTGGGACAAGATTTTCGTGCCCAGCTTCTCGACGAAAACCAGTGGAACCGGGCTGGGACTGGCCATCGCCCGAAAAACGATCGAGAACATGGATGGCGAAATCGGATTCGATACGGCCTTCGATGAAGGCACAACGTTCTGGATCAAAGTGCCGCTTCACCAGAATGATGATGTGAAGTCGGCTTCGGCCGACGGCGATTGATCGGCCTGAACACGCGGGGTATCTTTTGCCCCGATCGCGTCATTTGCGCGGATACCGCCGGTGCACAGATATCCTGGTGCTCGAATACCCTTGGGATTCCGAAACGTGATCACCACCCACAGCAAGCGCCCAAATCAGTGACAGAATCAGAGCCTCTGACGAATTCAGCAACAGGCAGCAATGAAACGGAATCGATCGAGTTGATCGTTCCCTCATTCGCCCAACGCTGTCGGGAAGCATGTCATGAGGAATGGGAAGCTGCCGTCTCACATCCCTTTGTTCGGGCGCTTATCGAGGGATCCCTGGATTCCGACCGATTCCGGTTTTACCAGATGCAGGACGCCCGATATCTGGAAGCGTACGCGGACACCTGCAGCATACTCTCGACTCGTTTTTCGGCACCTGCCGACAAGCTGTGGTTCATTGACGGTGCCCGATTGGCCATCGTGGTCGAGCAAGAGCTGCATGCCGGATACGGCGAGAAACTCGGATACACGCCGCAAGACGTTGCCTATCTCGTCTGCTCGCCGAACAACACCGGGTACCAGAATCACATGTTGCAGGCCGCGAGTCGCGCTTCCCTGATTGAGGGGCTTGCCGCTCTGACCCCGTGTCCCTGGCTGTATACGGACATCGGGATCCGGATGATGGACGAACTCGGCTCCATACCCGAAGATCATCCCTACGCGGCCTGGCTGGCGACGTATGCGGATCCGGCTTTTGTGTCCTATACGAACGATTTGATGGCGATCACCGAACGTGTAGCCGGCCATCACGATGGCCGGCCGCTGGATCGAGCCGTTGAGGCGTTCCGACAAAGTGTTCGGTACGAATGGATGTTCTGGGAACAGGCCTGGAACCGACAATCCTGGCCTGTCTGACAACACTCAACTCCTGAGGCACCCGCCAACGACATGACAGATTCCAGCACATTGAGGGCATTCACCCGATGAGAGCGATTGTAATTGGCGCGGGAATTGTCGGATACGACGTGGCCAAACTGCTGTCGCAAGCCGAACACGATGTGGTCGTGGTCGATCTGGACAACGAGGCATTGGCGCAAATCAGCGACAAACTCGACGTCATGACTGTCCAGGGTAATGGAACGTCGACCAAAGTGCTGGAGGATGCCGGAATCAGGGACGCCCGTATCCTGGTGGCTGTCACGGCCATCGATGAGGTGAACATCATTTCCTGCATGCTCGGCGACCGCTTGGGTGTGGAAACGACGATCGCCCGTGTCCGCTCCGATGAGCTGACCAGCACCGAAACCGTCCTGGATTCCAGGGATTTCGGGATCGACCTCATCATTCACCCGGAGGAGAGTGCGGCAGCGGAAGTCGTTCGCCTCATTCGGCGTGCATCAGCCACCGATGTCCTGATGCTGGCCGACGAACGCCTGCATCTGGTTGGCCTGCGACTGGACCCTGACAGTCCCGTCCTCGGTCGCTCGCTCCAGGAATTGGTCATGGAGCGGCCCGACCTTCGATTCCGGGTGATGGCCATCGCCCGCGGAATCCGGACCATTCTTCCCAACGGTCAGGAGCGCCTGCGAAAGAATGACCAGGTCTTCATCCTGGCACGCCCCAAGACCATTCCGCCCGTCCTTGCCATGCTCGGCAAATCTGATGTGCGTCTGCAGAACATCATGATTCTGGGCGGGAGTGACATTGGGGCCAAGGTGGCACTTCAGCTCAGTCAAGAAAAGACAAAACGCGTCAAGCTGGTCGAATCAAACCGGGAACGCGCCGAGAAACTGGCAGAGAACCTCGGAAGCTGTCTGGTCATCCACGGAGAAGGCACAGACATCGATCTGCTGGTCAAGGAAGGGCTGTCGGATATGGACGCCTTTGTGGCGGTGACAGACGACGAGGAATCGAATCTGGTGACGTGCCTCCTGGCCAAGCATCTGCAGGTCCGCAAGACCGTGGCGCTGCTCTCAAATGGCGCCTATATCCCGATCAGCCAGTCGATTGGTCTCGATGCGGCAGTGAACACCAAGCTGGCCGTGTCACGCGAAGTGATGCGATTCCTTCGGGGCAAACACGTGAAGAGCGTAGCCACCGTTCACGGTCTTGATGCTGAAATCCTAGAGATTGAGGCCCGACCCATGTCGGCCATCACCAAGGACACTCTCATGAATCTCAAATTGCCCAAGGGACTGCTGATTGCGGCGGTGATGAAAGGGAAGGACATCGAAATTGCCACGGGTCTGACCAAGATCGAGCCCGGCGACCGGGCCCACATCTTCGTCATGCCCAACATGATATCGCAGGCTGAAAACCTGTTCGACCATTGAGGTTGCCACGATTGTTCTCAACACGGTACGCAACATGGTACTGAATATCAGAGCGGTAGCCTACACGCTGGGTATCCTGGTTTTCTTCCTGGGAGTTGCCCTGCTGATTCCGATGGCAGTGGCGCTGTACTACGGTGAGGCTTCCTGGTGGGCCTTCGCGGTCACATCCGTCGGCGCAACGGTGCTGGGCGGGTTGTCCTGGGTATTGCGGGACAAAGAAGAAGCTGAGCTGCAAATCCGGGAAGGATTCGCCATTGTGGCCCTGTCATGGGTCATCCTGTCGGCCGTTGGTGCGCTACCATTCTACCTCGCTGACGTCGTGGTCTCTTACACCGACGCCTTTTTCGAGACCATGAGCGCCTTCTCCACCACGGGCGCAACCATCCTTGGCGGGGGCGGGAATCCCGACATCGAAGATATTCCCAAAGCCTTCCTCTTCTGGCGATCGCTGGCGCACTGGATGGGGGGGATGGGCATCATCGTGCTCACACTGGCCATTCTGCCTCTCTTGGGCGTCGGTGGAATGCAGCTCTACAAAGCCGAGGTCCCTGGTCCTTCTGCTGACAAGCTGACGCCACGCGTTCAGGAAACGGCCAAGCGACTCTGGTTGATTTACGTGGGCATCACGGTGATCCAGATCGGGTTGCTGCTGCCCGCCATGAGCGGCTTCGACGCCATCAATCATGCGTTTGCCACCATGGCCACTGGCGGGTTCTCGACCAAGAATGGTTCCATCGGTCAGTTCAATTCGGCCTATATCGATTGGGTGATTACGGCGTTCATGTTCCTGGCTGGCGTGAACTTCGCCCTGCACTTCCGACTGCTCAGGGGGCAGGCTATCACGGTGTTCAAGGACACCGAATTCCGGGTCTATTGCGGCATCATGATCGTCGCGACTCTGCTGATCACACTCGGGACCTGGCAGCCTGCCATGTCGATCCTACCGAGTCGCTTGGAAGAAACCGCGTTCACGGGGTACACCACGATCACCGAAGCATTGCGATACGGAGCTTTCCAGGCCGCGGCCATCATTACAACAACCGGGTTCGGCACGGCTGACTACGAGGTATGGCCGCCGCTGGCCATCGGAGTCATTTTCCTGTGCTTCTATATCGGCGGGATGGCAGGTTCGACAGGAGGGGGTGTCAAAGTCATCCGTCACGTCCTGATGTTCAAGAACTCGTTCAAGGAGATCAAACAGCTCATCCATCCGCAGGCCATCATGCCTATTCGTCTCGGCGACCGAGTAGTGCCTGCTGACGTGATGAAGAACGTTCTCTCTTTTATCGTGCTCTATTTGGGCCTGATCGGTATCGGTACGATGGCCATGGCCTTCTTCGGGCTGGATTTGCTCTCGGCCTTCGGCGCGACGCTATCGAGTGTAGGGAACGTGGGTCCGGCATTCGGTACGCTCGGGCCGACCGAGAATTATGCCCACCTGCCGGACATGGCCAAGTGGATCCTTTCTTTTCTGATGATGGCCGGCCGTCTTGAAATCTTTACAGCCATCATCATCTTTGTCCCCGCATTCTGGCGGCGATAGCCTGATTCGCGCCAACATTCACGACACGCAGCGCGGTCAGGCGACCACGAATTACGACACAGGCTCCATTCTGGACGGTTCGGCTGGATTCAAGCCTCGTGCCGCGTATCAGGCACGGCCCTTGATACTCCCATAGGTAGCAGATTCCGGGATTCTGCTCTTTTGTTCTCGCAATCGCCGACGATACTCTCGTCAGCACCAACAGATGCCGGCAGCCCATTGGGGATGCGGGCATCGGAGATCAGACCGATGGGAGCACACGAATACCTCGAAAAATACATCCGAACCGTCCCTGGCGGCGCCATCGCCTGGGAGCGATCCATCTTTTCGCACACCGGACAGTGGAGCGCCAACGAACTGATTGACGCCGCCGTCGATTTGGCTTGGGATCTCTTTGGTCCGATCGGGGGACGGGAGCGTCCGGCACTCGACATTCATCGCGCCGGCAACTACTTCGTGATACAGCCAATCGAAATGGACGATACACTCTCGTTTCCACTGGCCGCCTGATAGCTGGCATCATCGCTGGCCTGATCGCAGGCCCCATGCGTCCGGACGCATTCTGCGGCAGCCATCAACCGGCATTTCAGCCGGTGGCGCCTGCCCGACTCAGCCTTCCTCGTCGCTGAAGTCGCGGTGGCCGAAGTAGTGAAGCACATACTTCATCTTCTTGGCTTTCATCTTCCCGAATCCTGGCAGCTTCACCAGCCGCTTTTCTATGGCTGAGAACGGAGCGCCATCATTCCACATGTTGGCTGCGTTGCCTTCGTACTCGTCAACCAGGATGCGGGCAATCTGGTGGGTCCGTTCGGCCATCACGTTCGTGAATCGGTGAACTGCTGGCTTCTCCGCGAAGTGCTCGCGCAGGGTGTCCAGATCCATGTCGGCAATCGTTCCGATATCCAGATGGCCAAGACGGTCACGAAGCCGGATGGGTCCGGTGAAGGCGTATTCAGCAAGCACGCGCTGATCGTACAGCATGCCGAGCAATGCCGCATTGGGATCATCCATCAGGTACTGATCTGCTTCGGGATCCTTGGTCAGGTTACCCTCCTCCTTGAAGCGCTCCATCATGCGGACCAGGCCGCCACTCAATTCACCGTAGTCCAGCAGGGAAGTCGGATAGGCCATTCGTCACTCAGATCTGTTGTTTGCGTTTCCAGGTCGTCCCGTCTTTCGAGTCCTTGATCTCGACGCCTAGCGCGGTCAGTTCATCCCGGATCTCATCGGCGCGGCCCCAATCGCCGGCGGCGCGCGCGGCAGCGCGTGCTTCCAGCAGTGGCTCTACTTGGGCAGCCAGGGGATCTTCCTCTTCAGTCTCCTGGGGCTGATCGTCGTAGTACACGACGCCTAGCAACCCGTTCATGTCCGCCAACCATCGACGCGCAGCCGCCCGCGCGGTCTCATCCAGTCCGGCGCCGCGACCGAGGATCATCTTGGTGCCACCAAAGAGCTGCGCGAGGGCGGCGGGGGTGTTCAAGTCGTCCAGCATCGCGTCGAATGCCCGTTCATACATCCCCGACAGAATCGCGCCAACGTCACCCTCGTACTCGCCTACACCTTCTGATGGATGACCGACAAGGTCGATGACCTCCTGTAGCCGTTCCCGGTGCTTGACGTTACCTTTCAGGGTCTTTATCGTGAAGTTGAATGGCTTGCGATAGTGCCCTGAAAGCAGGGTCATCCGAACAGCCAATGGATCGATTCCTTTGCCCCCTTCGGCCTCTGGTGCTGACAGGTCTCGCACCGTGAAGAAGTTGCCCAGTCGTTTGGACATCTTCTCGCCTTCCACCTGAAGGAAGCGAGTGTGGGCCCACACGGTGGCAAAGGGCTGCCCCGTCAAGCATTCGGATTGCGCGATCTCGCATTCGTGATGGGGGAAGATGAGGTCTTCGCCACCAGCGTGGATATCAATGCGATCCCCCAGGTAGCTCATGGCCATCACCGAGCACTCGATGTGCCACCCCGGAAATCCCCAGCCCCAAGGGCTGTGCCACTGCATCAAGTGCTTATCGTCTTTCTTCCAGAGGGCGAAATCACGTGGATCCCGCTTGTCGTCGTCCACCACCACGTCACGGACCGTCTGCTCGAGGTCCATCTCGAGCGTGTTTCCTGACAGTTTGCCGTACTCCGGAAAGGACGTCACAGAGAAGTAGACTCCTTTCTCCGTTTCGTAGGCGTGTCCTTTTTCGATCAACTGCTCAACGGCTGCGATCTGCTCGCGCATGTGCTCCGTCGCCCGGGGGCGAACCGTGGGCTCGCGCAGGTTCAGTCGGTGCCAGTCTTCTACCAGCGTTTCGGTGTAGTGACGGGCCAGATCCCAGATGTTGACGAATTGCTCGCCTTCTTTCGACTTGAGAGCCTTGACCATCCGGTCCTCACCAGACGGGTCAGTCAAGTCGTCTTCGGTCAGATGACCGACATCCGTCACGTTCGTCGCGTACGTCACATCCCAGCCCAGTGCAGTTGCCGTGCGCAGGATCAAGTCAGCCGTGATGAACGAACGGAAGTTGCCGATGTGCGCGTATGAGTACACCGTGGGACCGCACGAATAGAAGGTCAAGTGATCCTTCTGAAGCGGAACGATCGCCTCTGCCTGATTGGAGAGGGTATTGTAGATCCTGAATTCCTTCGGCACGGGGAAGTCTTTCGGGCAATGGATGGGATTCGAAGCAGGGAATGTAACCGATTTGGGGTCGTCTAAAGGGCACTACAAGGAATTTTAACCGCGAATCAGAACCGATTCGTTCATTCGAGATCACCGTGATGAATAACCTCTCATTTCGATCGATTATCGGGACCTTTCTGGTCCTGATGATGTCGCTTGTGGTCCTCCCGGCCGCCGGCCAAGGCATTCGTATGTCTGAAGAGGAGCGCAAGGAAGCGTTCGAGGCCAATTTCGAGGAGCTGAAAGCTGCCTTGGCGCTGGACGAAGCCACTGCCCCGAAGGTGAAAGACCTGATGTGGGCGCAGCAGGAAAAGCAGATGGAATTGTTCGCCAGCATGCGAGGCAGCGGTGGCGGATCCCTTGCACGTTCCGGTATGCGCCAGAAAATGACGGAGCTCCGCGAGGAAATGGATAAGGAAATGTCTGCCATCCTGAGCGAAGAGCAGATGGAAGCCTATCAGGCGTTCCAAGCTGAGCGTCGCCGCGGACCCCGTCAGGGTCAGGGAGCTGGACGCACGCTGCCGCAATAACCCTGACACGATGGCTTGTCCGTAACAACCTCGTTTCAGCCGTCGGCAAGACTTCGAATTCGCACGATAACCGTGTCCGTCGCCACGACCATAGCCTACCCGTTGACGTATCCTTTGTCTTTCGCAGACAGGGAGGTCCGAACTGTGTCCCGAGTGGATGCTACATCGACGGAAGAACAGCTGATCATTGCCACGCTCGATGGCAATGAGGACGCATTCCGCAGGATCGTTGAGCGATATATCGACGAGGTCTCCAGAACAGTTACCGGGATGCTCGGCGCTGGTCCAGAGATTGATGACGTTGTCCAGGAAGTGTTCATCAAGCTGCATCGCTCGCTGCACACGTTCCGGGGGGAAGCTTCCTTGAAGACGTTCGTGGTCCGCATGGCTATCAACAAAAGCCTGGATGCACTGCGCAAACGAAAGCGGATGCGCTGGTTGCAGCCCTGGTCCAACGAGGATCCCTGGGAGCCACCCGCTGACGATCGGTCCGACAGAGGACTGACGTCAAAAGAGGAGATGGCCGCGCTGCGCCATGCAGTTGACAAGCTGCCTGAATCCCAGCGGGCGGTCGTCGTCCTGCGACTCATTGAAGATTACAGCACCGAAGAGACGGCCCGAATACTGGGCGTGCCCTACGGAACCGTGCTGTCCCGCCTCAAACGAGGCGTCGAGAAACTGAAGAAAGACATCGGTAACACACCGGATGCCCACCTGTCCGGAGGTGACTCATGAAAAAACACAAACACACATATTCATCCCAGCCTTCCGAAGAGCACGGATTGTCAGCAGACGTCGTGCAGTCCCTTCGCAAGATGGTCGATGCCGAACGGCAGTCGTCGATGATGTCCATGCCTGAGGAACGGGTCATGCGAGCGGTTCGAGCCGCTTCCAGGCGCCATGTCGATGGTACGGAAGTCATCGAGCGCGAGTTGATCAGCTGGTTCCGCCCCGTTGTGGTGGCTGGGCTTGTGGTCATCATGGCGCTGGCTTTCTACAACTTCGATCTGGCCAGAAACAATGACCATCATCAGACGGCTACTGAGATGGTTCTTGGTCTCCATCCCGTAACGGTTGCTTCCGCTTACGATCTCAACTTCGACAGTCACTAGGTACGTGACATGAAATTGCACTCCAAAACAATCGCCATTCTGGTTGGCACGCTGATCATTGGCATCGCCATCGGAGCGCTAGGGTGGAGCAGTATCCACAACAAGCGCCAGGAACGCCTATCAGAGATGCGACGACAGGGTGGTCTGTATGGATCGATCGATCGCTTTATCGATCCGGTCGACTCCCTGCAAGAGGCTCGTCTGAGAGACCTCACATCCGCGTACCAGGACACCCTTTCACGATTCTGGAGATACTACAACTACTACCGGACCGAGCTGATGAAAGAGTTCGAGCAGGATCTGCTCCCTGAATTGGATTCAGTTCAGGCAGCCGCCATTCAGCCGTATCTCGATCGAATCACAACCATGCCTCGTTCGGCGCGTCGTGATTCTTCAGAAACCGATCAGTCAGATTCGTCCGCCGATTCCACAGCGCAATCGAGTACTCCAGCAGATTCCCTGCAAGGCTCGTAACCCCCGCGTCTTTGCAACCGCGAAGACCACCCCGCAACGTTTGGTGAGTGTCCATCGGCCAGCTCACCCGTCTAATTCTGCCGTTTTCGGCTAGCACCTACATGAAAAAGACCATATCCATCATTGTTGTCCTGTTTGCCGTCGTGGCAATCGTCTGGTACACGAACAGCGCGGAAGCAGAAGCCCGCATGGAGTACCGGTTCGTGGAAGTTGACCGAGGCAATCTCGAATCGGTTGTGGCGTCGACCGGTAATCTGAGCGCCGTTACTCAGGTTCAGGTGGGCACGCAGGTATCCGGAATCGTCAACGACATCTACGTCGACTTCAATGATGTAGTCCGACGCGGCCAGATCATCGCCCGCATCGACACCACACTCCTGGTCAGTTCTGTCCAGGACGCCCGGGCGACCATGAGTCGCAACAAGGCTCAGCTTGATTTCTCTCGCACGGAATACGAGCGCGTCAAGAATCTGTACGAGAAGAGCTTTGCGACCGAGGTGGAGTACAATCAGGCGAAGTACAACCTGGATCTGGCCGAGGCGACGATCGTCTCCTCACAGATCAACCTCGAGCGTGCTCAGCGAAATCTGGACTACGCCACGATCGTCTCTCCCATCAATGGCGTCGTGGTTGAGCGCAACGTTGATGAAGGCCAGACTGTGGCTGCGTCGCTCAATGCGCCTCAGCTCTTCTTGATCGCCAACGACCTGTCCGACATGGAAATCCTGGTCAGTGTCGACGAAAGCGACATCGGGCTCATCAAGGACGGCCAGACGGTTCGCTTTACGGTACAGGCCTACGACGAAGACGTATTCTACGGCGAAGTCAAGCAGGTTCGCCTGCAGTCGGCCATTCAGGAAAACGTGGTCACGTATACCGCAGTTGTCGGCGTGGACAACACGGACGGCCGCCTACTGCCAGGCATGACGGCAACCGTGGAGTTCTTGATCGAAACCGTGGACGATGTGATGAAGGTGCCGAATGCAGCACTGCGATTCCGTCCCAACGAGCAGATGATGACGGCGCTGCGTGATCGGATGATGGCTCAGCGCGAAGCGTCAGGTGATTCCACCGCACGTCAGGGTGGGGGACAGCCCTCGGCCAGCCCGGCAGCTTCTGGCGGATGGGCATCGAGCGGTGGTGGATGGGCGTCCGCCGGCGGCTCTCGCGGGGGATCTTCGGACAGCGCCATGCTCTGGTATCTCGATGAAAATGGAGACATTTCTGTGATCCGCGCTCGTACGGGTATCACCGATGGCTCTCAGACAGAGATCAGCGGCAGAGGCATTGAACAAGGAATGCAGATCATTGCCGGCGTGACAGTGATCGAAGAAGAGGGAGGACTGCAAAACCCGTTCAGCAACAATCAGGGAGGTGACATGCGTAGTCGTTTTTCTCGCGGCGGTGGATTCTAATCCGGTCGACTCACTCAAATCCAGTATTACAATGAGCGAATCGAACGCCGTCATTCAGGTCCGCCAGGTCACCAAGACCTATACGATGGGCTCGAACAAGGTCCATGCCCTTCAGGGAGTGGACATGGAAGTCCAGCCGGGAGAACTACTTGCTATCATGGGAGCATCCGGCTCCGGGAAATCGACGCTGATGAATATCATCGGCGGATTGGATTACCCGACATCGGGTTCGTATCACCTCGACGGCATCGAGGTGAACAAACTGTCCAAGAACGAGCTGGCCGACATCCGTAATCACAAGATTGGCTTCGTTTTCCAGGGGTTCAATTTGCTGGCTCGAACGTCGGCCATCGAGAATACGGAGCTTCCGCTTCTCTATGACCGACAGAATCGTCACAAGAATCATCGCGAAGCTGCTCGCAAGTCCCTCGAACGAGTCGGTCTCGGGGAACGCGTTGACCACCACCCGAACGAGCTTTCTGGTGGACAGCAGCAACGCGTCGCCATCGCACGTGCCCTGGTCACGAATCCCAGCATCGTCTTGGCTGATGAGCCGACAGGCAACCTGGATTCGCAGACCACGGTCGAGGTGATGCAGCTTTTTCAGGAGCTGAATGACGAAGGCGTCACCATCATCCTGGTTACGCATGAAGACGAAGTGGCCCGCTATGCCAAACGCATCGTCGAACTGCGCGATGGCAACATCATCAAGGACATCACACAGGAGCCTGATTCCGCAGCAGACGATCTGAAGGCGCTGATTGCGCGCAAAGCGGCTGCAGAAGCAGCTACGACCCCATCTGAAACCGAAACGGTAGACGCCGGCTGAGCCGGATAAACATCCATGCGTGCATTTCGACTGATCAAAGTGGCCGGCAAGAGCATCATCAAGAACAAGATGCGCACGCTGCTGACCATGCTTGGTATCATCATTGGCGTTGGAGCCGTGATCATCATGGTGGCCATCGGTGAGGGAGCACAGTCGCAGATCGAGGAACAGATCCAGAATCTGGGGACCAACATGCTGGTCATCACACCCGGAGCCGCCAATGCGGGAGGTGTGAGCCAGGGTAGCGGGTCATTCAACCGACTGCGGGGTGAGGATGCGGACAAGATCCGCAATGAGTCCATTTATGCAGCCGGGGTCTCTGAGGTCATTTTCACCCGAACGCAGATCGTGGGAGGCGCGGGGAACTGGCGCTCTACCATTCATGGAGTGACGACAGACTACCCGATCATTCGGGATTGGGATCTGTCCTCAGGTCGTTTTTTCGATGCTTCGGAAGAGCGGACGGGTAAGAAGGTCTTGATACTCGGCGCGACCATCGCGGAGAACCTCTTTCCTGACCGCGACCCGGTCGGAGAGCGCGTGCTCGTTCGAAATGTCCCGATGGACGTGATCGGTGTTCTGGAGCCGAAGGGCCAAACAGCCGATGGGAATGATCAAGACGATGTCGCGCTAGCGCCAGTTTTGACCGTGCAGCGCAGGCTGTCGAACTGGTCGTTCATCAGGCAGATTCTGGTGAACACCTATTCTCCGGATGATATCCCCGAAGCTCAGGAAGAGATCAAAGCGATCATGAGGGAGTCACACGGATTGGCAGCTTGGGAGCCAGATGATTTCGAGATTCGCAATCAGGAGCAGCTCAGCGAAGCGGCTCAGGGTACCACTGAGGTGATGACCGCCCTTTTGGCCGCCATCGCTTCCATCTCTCTGCTGGTCGGTGGAATTGGCATCATGAACATCATGCTCGTCTCTGTGACCGAGCGAACCCGCGAAATCGGGATTCGCATGGCCATCGGAGCTCGCGGCGGTGACGTCCTCACGCAGTTCCTGATCGAGTCGATCGTGATGAGCATCCTGGGTGGTGCGCTCGGCATTGCCCTCGGAATGGGCGGCTCCGCTTTGCTTGGGAGTACCATGGGATGGGCGACTGCCGTCAATACACAGACCGTAGTCATCGCGATCGTCTTCTCGGCCGCAGTGGGCATTTTCTTCGGCTTCTACCCAGCCCGAAAAGCTGCCAAACTCAACCCGATCGACGCGCTGCGTTTCGAGTAAGGCCCGCGCCCCCGATCTACTTGCTCCGTTCGACCAGAAAATGGCCGACCTGCGGCAGGATGAGTCGCGTCATGGCCAGCTCGACCGCATTCCGGGATCCCGGAAGGGCGAAGAGAACGGCTCCGTCGATCAGCCCGGCCGTTGCTCGTGACATCATGGCCGCCGCACCGATTTCCTCCCAGGAAAGCATGCGGAAAAGCTCCCCGAAGCCAGGAATTTCCGTCAGGATCAGTCGCTGAATGGCCTCGAATGTCGTATCCCTTCGTGAAATGCCGGTGCCGCCCGTCGTAATGACGATCTGGGCCCCGCCTTCAAGCGCGTCGGCAATGGCCTTCCGGATGGGATTGGCATCATCTGTAACCCAAGCTCGATGAACCACCTCATGTCCGTTCTCTTCGAGCAATGAAGCGATCAGGTTTCCGGACACATCCGTCTCAGGCGTTCGCGTGTCTGAGCATGTGACGACGGCACAGCGTGCGACGCGATCGCGACCCGCTGATTCATGTTCGGAGTGGCTCATGGGGAAGGTGTTTTCTGATCAGAATCGGACGATGAGCGGTCGACAGGAGGCTCGCCATACCATCGAGGCGAATCATATCCATGGCCGCCCCAGGGATTGCACCGAAGTATGCGGTGTGTGGCGAGGACGAATCCCTTCAATGCCCCATACTGCTTCAGCGCTTCAATGGCATACATGGAACAGGTCGGAGTAAACCGACATGCCGAGCCCAAATGAGGGGATAGCAGAAGCTGGTACAGCTTGACGCCCCCGATCAGGAGGTTGCGCGGGATATGCCAGATGAACTCCAGCATCCAGCTCAACCGCCCACAACCGCGTTTGTCGTCGGCATGGAAGTGCCCGGCCGGGAAGAGGCCATTGTATCCCTGAATTCAGCGGAAGGAAGGTACCCGGAGCGGCCGTCCTCAAGACGGACGTGATACCACGAGGCTGACCCTCCGATCACGTGCAAACGGGTGGGGGTGTTCAACTCGACGGCGACGTCGCTTCTGCGCGATGGCGCGTCACGAAGCCCGAGACCCAAGGTTGATGTCATGCGCCAGGATCCGAAGTATTGCTCATCCACGATCACGCGCGAGGGCCGCAAATTGGGCTCGAATACATACGGCCAGGGGTCCTGCGGGCCGCTCGAGTAGATTCCGAAGTGGAGATGCGGAGGCGTGGTACGCGCATTGCCCGTGTTTCCGACGGTACCCAATGTGTCTCCGGCCTGGACAAACTGACCTTCCCGTACCATCTGGGAATCGAGGTGGGCATAGTAGAAGTTGTGTCCCATGGAATCGCGCAGCCATACCTGCTTCCCACCCAATCCGCCGGTACGTGTGCTTCGAACGGTACCCTCCCGCACGGCTACCACAGGCGTTCCTCGTCGCGCGAACACGTCAATGCCGTGATGCACGCGTCGGCCGCCGTCACGCGGCGCTCCGAACAACGACCACACATCGGTCGTGTTGTGACCGGCAACCGGGAAGACCAGCGAAGCCGTGGTCCGAATGGACAGGCGGAAGTTGCCTTCAGACAGGATCTCGGGCTGAATGCGCAGCAGATAGGTATTGGTTCGCCGAACATCCCAGGTCAGCCTACCCGTTGAATCGGCGCTGGAGACCCTGCGGTCCGGCAATCCCTGGTCGCCCATGGGCTCATACAGATCGGCGAATACCTGAAATCCGTCACTTGACATAGCCTCCACGATGATCTGCTGGCCGCGCGTGAGGTCCACCCGATAGCCAAGTGCCATGATATCGGTGGCCACAAGACGACCCTCTTCGACATAGGGCAGTGTAGGAGCAATCGGGACCTGAAGAACGGCGTCACCCTCGGCGAGCCACTGTTGCCCCATCAGACTCTGGTCGATGCCGGACTGCTCCATCCCATACACGTAAGCATCCCGCAATGAAACCGGCTTGTACTGCTCGCGCAGTTCCTCCAGTCGCTCGGAGCAACCGGTCCCGAGGAATAGCACGGCAATCAAGAGAAAGCGAAATCGCATGGCACAAGGGGAATTCCAGAGTCGGCTACGAGGTGGACTAGGCTGGGTTGCGGGAGTTGCCCTGTCGTTTCCCCTTCGCACAAATCCACGGGACGTGACCACGACTCCCTATTCGCCTTCGACGACGATCGCGCGGCGGCCGAACAGTTTACCGAGACCCTGCATGACCTCGCTGTTTGGGTCCACAACGAACGTGCGACTGAGCAGGCGAGTTGGCTGCGGCGAATCCTCTGAAATCAAGTCGAGATACAGTTTGCAGCCTCCACGATGAGCACCCAGCAATTCTTCCAGCGCGTCCACTTGCTCCAATTGGAGTTCGGCCGCCGGAATCCGGATGGAAAGGGATTTGACCATCTGCTCGCGCACCTTCCACATTGGAATCACGTCGTTGCAGATCACCTTCCCTGACCCTCCACGCAGCTCTACCTGTCCTTTGATGAGCACGATCTCATCGACTTGGAGGTAGCGTTGGACCCGGTCGTACGTATTCGAGAAGCAGACCAGCTCTGCTTGGCCCGAGAAGTCCTCGAACTGCGCGAAGGCATACGGCTTGCCACTCTTGTTCGTGCGATGCTGCACCTCGGTGATGATGCCGCAGAACGTATGATTCGGTCGATTCTGACGCGCCTGCCAGGAGTCTTCGATCGGACCCTCACGTTCTACAATCGTCGGGGCGTCTGCAATCTGAGCCGATGCAAAAGCACGTGTCTCAGCCAGATAGGCCTCCAGCGGATGCCCGCTGACGTAGAATCCCACCGACTCGCGCTCTTCCTTGAGCAGCTTCGAACGGGGCCACGGTTCAGCCATCGGCAGCGAGGGCTCGAGACCTGCCGCACCATCTCCGCCGGGTTCGCCAAACAGCGAAATCATCCCTGCAGCGGCATTTGCCTGCGCTTTCTGACCATACTGGATAGCAATCTCGACCGCCTCGGCAATCTGGGCGCGGTGTCCTTCAAGGCAATCCATCGCGCCAACCTTGGCCAGGCTTTCGACCGCCTTCTTGTTGACCGCACGCAGATCGACACGCCGTGAGAAGTCGAATATGTTCGTGAAGGGCCCGCTCTCGTCACGCTCACGTTCGATGGCCTCGATCGCGCCCATACCGACGCCTTTGATAGCCCCGAGACCGAAGCGGATCTTGCCCTTCTCTACGCTGAACCGAGCGGTGCTTTTGTTGATGTCGGGCGGAAGCAATTCCAAACCAAGGTGCCGCGCCTCTTCGAGCACGACGGACAGCTTCTTGGTGTCGCCCATCTCGTTTGTCATCGCAGCCGCCATGAACTCAGCCGGATAGTGCGCTTTCAGCCAACCTGTCTGGTAGGCGACGATCGAGTAGGCCGCAGCGTGGGACTTGTTGAAGCCGTAGCCCGCAAACTTGGCCATGAGGTCGAAGACATCGGTCGCCGTCTTTTCGTCCACTTCGCGCTCGGCCGCCCCCTGGATGAAGATGGCCTTCTGCTTCTCCATCTCCTCGTGCTTCTTCTTACCCATCGCGCGGCGTAGGATGTCGGCACCACCCAGCGTGTAGCCGCCCATGACCTGAGCCATCTGCATCACCTGCTCCTGGTAGACCGGAATGCCATACGTGGGCTCCAGGATGGGTTTGAGCATCTCGTGCGGATAGGAGACGTCTTCGCGACCGTGCTTTCGCGCGATGTAGGTCGGAATGTTATCCATCGGCCCCGGACGATACAGGGCGTTCATGGCGATCAGATCGTCGATGGTCGTGGGCTTGAGTTTCCGCAGCCACTCCCGCATCCCTGAGGATTCAAACTGGAAAATGGAAACGGTATCGCCTTTCTGGAAAAGCTCGTAGGTCCGCTCATCGTCAAGCGGAATGTCGTCGACGACGATCTCGTCTCCGTGGGTCTCCTGAATCAGATCGACCGTGTCGTTGATAACGGTCAGCGTCTTCAGACCCAGGAAGTCCATTTTCAGCAGGCCGAATGACTCGACCCACTTGCCGTCATACTGTGTTGTGACGACGTCCTCGGCACCGCTCTTTCCTTTCGCGATCGAAACCGGGACGTAGTCACTGACCGTTCCCGGAGCGATGATCACCCCGGCCGCATGAACACCTGTATGGCGAGCTGATCCCTCAAGCACCTTGGCGTAGTGCATCAGGTTGCGAATCTGCTCATTTGGGTCGTTCTGGAGCTTTCGGAATTCAGGGACCTCATCGAGGGCTTTGTCTAGATTCACACCAACGCCTTCGGGAATGAGCTTGGCAATCCGGTCGGCTTCCATGAGCGGAATCTGAAGGACGCGGGACACGTCTCGAATTACAGAACGAGCACCCATCGTTCCGAACGTGATGATCTGACAGACATTCTCGCGACCGTACTTCTCGACCACGTAGTCGATGACCTTGCCACGCCCACGATCATCGAAATCGATGTCGATATCCGGCATGGACACGCGTTCCGGGTTCAGGAAGCGCTCAAAAAGCAGGTCGTACTCCAGCGGGTCGACGTTCGTGATCCCCAGCACGTAGGCCACAAGGCTTCCGGCGGCCGATCCACGGCCAGGCCCCACCGAGACGTTGAGCTCTCGAGCAACAGTCGTGAAGTCCTGAACGATGAGGAAGTAGCCGGCATAGCCCATCTGGGAAATGATGCCGAGCTCGAGGTTGAGGCGCTCTTCCTGAACAAGGGAGAGCTGTCCTCCGAATTTTTCCAGAGCGCGCTCAAACGAAAGATGCCTCAGGTAGGCATCCATGTCATTGCCGAATTCTGGCGGCAACGGGAAGTGCGGCATCAGCAGTTCGCCCATGGGCAACTCGAACGAGCACTTGTCAGCCACCTTGACCGTATTGCTGAGCGCCTTCTTGACGGTCTGCTCATCGGCGTGCCGCAGGGCCAACTCCATTTCTGAGGCGCTTTTCAGATAGAACTGGTCGTTCTCGAAGCGCATCCGGTTCGGATCGTTGTACTCCTTGCCGGTTTGCAGACAAAGCAGCACGTCCTGGGCTGCCGAGTCTTCCTGTTCGACATAATGGACGTCATTGGTGGCCACAACCTCCACGTCGTACTCCTTTGCCCAGCGCAAGAGCACTTCGTTGCACTTGTGTTGATCCGGAATGTTGTGGTCCTGGATCTCGATGTAGTAATCATCCCCGAAGATGTCGAGGTAGCTCTCGAACACCCTGCGCCCTTCCTCTTCGCCTTTCTTCAGAATCGTCTGAAGGACTTCACCTTGCAGACAACACGTGGTCGCAATCAGTCCTTCCGAGTGGGCCTTGAGCGTTTCCTGGTCAATGCGGGGCTTGTAGTAGTACCCGTCTGTGTAGGAGAGGGAAGAGAGCTTGATCAGATTGCGGTATCCGATCTCATTCTTGGCCAGGAGGACCTGGTGATACCGGACCCGATCCGACTTGTCGCTCATCCCTGAAGCGGTCACATAGAACTCGCACCCGATGATGGGTTTGATGCCCGCTTTCTTTGCCGTGGTGTAGAATTCCGGGACGCCGAAGAGATTCCCGTGATCGGTGATGGCTACCGCAGGCATCTCCAGCTCTTCTGCCTTGGCCATCAACCGTTTGATCCTCGCGGCACCGTCAAGCAGGGAATACTGGGTGTGACAGTGCAGATGAGCGAAATCCATGCCGGAGGACGATCTGGGAAGCGGTGAAAAAGAGGCGATTGGGAAGCGCAATGCGCGTTACGCGCATCGGTCAATTGAGGGTCCGGGAGGTGAGACAATCGACCCCGCAAGAACGCCCCGAAGGGGATCAGAATCAACGATTGTTGGCAAGTTGATCGCAACGGGAAAGCGTGCACGGCCGGGCCGGCCGAGAGGCGTCAAGCGTTCCCTCAGCGCTGGCCAACACGCGGCCTCGTCGAGGAAGCAGACCAGGACCGAAATCGATCGGAAATCCGACCGAAATGACCCTAGAATGAGTGCTTTAGTGCGCTTTTTTTCCAGCCAGGATCACGGCTTCCCGGCATGCCTTCATTTGGCGTGAATCGGCTGAAGGTCCTGCGGTCAAAGTGCGTTGATTTGAAAGGAGTTACGGGTTGTGACCTTCGTGCTAAGGGAATGATGCTGCGGCTCTCGCTTGGGGCACTCAGGAGTACCCTTGATTGCAACAAAATGCCTCATACGGCGCAGATTTGAGGATTTCATCTTGACAGCAGTTGACATTGCCCTTACTTTGGCCGGAGTTAAGCAAGGGCGTCCCTGACGGCCCCGCTACCAGAACTCACTTAGATTGGAGGAATACCAATGAGCAGATTCGCCGACCTTAAAAGCTTTGTTGACGGTCTCGAAGATGACTTCACCAAGTTCTACGACAAAGGCAACAAGGCTGCAGGTACGCGTGTACGCAAAGCCATGCAGGAGCTGAAAGGAATGGCTCAGGACATTCGTGTCGAAGTACAGAACAAGAAAAACGGCTGATCTAGCTCGTTTTTGTTGAGGGAAAAGGCCGTGCTGCTTTAGCACGGCCTTTTTCTTTATCCAAGCTTTTTGGCGCTCGCTTGGTCGGTACGGTAGCTTTCGTGCCTTATCCAGGCCACTTACGGGAATCTTTTTCGCCCCTGCCGGGTGCTTGCTCCATCCTTCCACACATCCCCATTCAGGGCATTCAAAGACTTCGTCATGCGGTTGAAATTCGCTTCCACGTTCTGTTTTCGCTTCGCCTTTTTCCTTCTGGCCATCTCTCTGATGCTTGCAGGAGACGTAACGGCCCAGGAGGCTGAAGAGGCTGCCGAACCGGATCCTACGGCCTGGACCAAAAGCCTGGTTGGCAAACTGGCCGGTTCCCAAGCTGGATTCAGCAATTGGGCGGAAGGGGGGGTGAACTCCCTAGCTTTCTCTTCAGGCCTCGACGGTCGTGCCGAACAGAATGTTTTCGGCTGGAATCAGCGCTATGAGCTGCGGCTGGCATTCGGTCTGGTCAAGCAAGCAGAACAGGACTTCCGGAAGGCTGAGGACATCATGCGTCTCCAGGGTACCTACAAGCATGTAGGCGACGGAACCCTGAACTCATTCAGTCCAACGGTGGCCTGGTCCGCGCGAACACAGTTCGCCCCCGGTAGGAACTACACGAAGAACCAGTTCGCCGAAGAGCGCCCGCTACCCCAGAAAGTGTCGGACTTCCTGTCTCCGGGCGTGTTCTCCCAGTCATTGGGTATGACCTATCAGCATGCCCCTTGGCTTTCCCAACGATTCGGTGTTGCCGGAAAGCAGACGCTGGTATTGATCGAGCGCCTGCGAGAGCTCTACAGTCTCGATCCCGACCAGCAGTGGCGCGTCGAGGTTGGAGCGGAGGCGTTCACGGACTTCGAAAAGGAGCTCTTCGAAGGTGTCAACGTAAAGTCAACGCTGGGCCTGTTTGCCGCTTTCAATCGCCCTGAAAGCCCAGACCTGTACTGGGAAAACCTGGTTGCCATGAAGGTCAATTCGTGGTTGCAGGTCAATCTGGAATGGACGCTGCTTAAAGATGACGACGTAAGCGACCGCCTGCAGTTGAAAGAGATCTTTTCAGTGGGCATCGCATACAGCTTCATCTAGCGGCTCCTTCTCGTCCGTCGGCTCCCGCCCCGGCGCTGGATGAGGTGATTCCCATCTGACTGATTGACATCATGCGCGAAGCGAAAGGGTCTTCTTTGGCCGGGGTGCTGTTGGTTTTCCTGTTGCTGTCCGGATGTGCGGCTTCGGATGAAGCCAGAGAACGTGCGCCACGTCCCCCGGCAGTAACCGGCTTGCAGCTGGCTCCAGATGACTCGACCGTAACGTCGGTCCAACTGCACGCGGGTACCGGCGAAAACGCATTGCCCATCCTCCAGATGGGGAGGGGAGAACCACTGCGTCTGGCTTTTGACGTGCAATCAGCTAACGGTCGTCCGCTTTCGGTTTCGTTCTATCACGCCGACCGCGAATGGAATCGGGATCTCTTCCCGGCTGAGTACATGGCCCGCTTCCAGCGCGACGATATTCTGGACTATCGGCCGTCCCGCTCGACGTTCGTCGAGTACGTGCATTACGAGTACACCTTCCCGAATGCCACGATCGATTTCAGCATCAGTGGCAATTATATCATCCGCGTCCACGAACAGGGAAGGGAAGATGATGTCATCCTGGAACGGCCATTCTTTGTGAGCGAACAGTCCGTTCCCATGGACCTTCGACTCGACAACGTGTTGGTGGCGGGGCGTCAATACAGCTCATTGCAGCCGTTCGTGCGATTTCGGCCGAATGACCCGGCCACAAATGTCTTCGACTACACAGTCTGCTTTCTGAGGGATGCCCTCTACGAAGAGGTCCGTTGCGCCGAGCGACCATCACTCGAAATGAGCCCTGACTTGTTGTTTTACCTCGAGCCGAATGAGGCTTTCGCACCGATGCCGGTCCCGTTCTACCTGAACATCGCTGACATCCGTCCGGGAGGACGCATCGAGCGAACGGATCAGCAATCGATTCCCTGGCGAGTCACACTGGAGCCGGATCTGGCTGAATTGGGAGGATCCACCGTGTCTCCGTTCCTGAACGGACAGGCTCGCATCCGTACAGCGGTGGGTTCGCGTGGAGAGCCGGATTACAGCGCAGAATACGTTTCCGTGCGACTGCGATTGGTCCCGCCGGGCAATCAACCCGTTCAGGGTCAGGTCGGCGTGGTCGGCACGTTCTCTGGCTGGCGACTGGATCGGGACAACCTGTTGTCCTGGAACGCGCAAGAGGGATGGTACGAGGGCGATGTGTTGATGAAGCAGGGGCAGCACGAGTATCGCTACGTTTCTTCCAATGCCGGCCTCCAACGCTCCCTTGAAACGGGCATGCCTCAGTTGGAGAATCTGTTCACGGCGATGGTCTACTACGCCGACATCTCCAGGCAAACAGACCGATTGGTCTCGGTACAGGGATTGATTTCGCGCTGATGGGCGTTGCTCATGTGAATACGCCCTAAAAGGCGGGATTCGGCGGATATTCGTGCGGTTTCGCATTGATGGCGCATCGACTGGCGGTTACATTCCTTGAATGTGCGGAATCGCCTCCCACGGAGGCTGCATACCCCGTTTCTCCCGTTTTGCCACACGAATCGACTTCATCTCCATGATGCGATCCCTACCCATTCTGGCTCTGCTCGTTTTCGGGCTGTTCGTCAGCGGCTGCGCCTCCAGCAGCGCGACCACTTCACCTGCCACACAGACCACACCTTCCAGCCGGACCTCTTCAGACGACGATGGTCCAAAGGCATTCTCGGAAGTCATCAAAGACGACTTTGAAAAGGACGAAGGTGTATTCAACGTCTACCGTGACGACAACACCTATTACTACGAGATTCCGGATGACATGCTCGGCATGGAATTCCTGCTCGTAACCCGAATCGCCAAGACGGCTGACAACATCGGTTACGGTGGTCAGAAGGCCAATACGCAGGTCGTCCGCTGGGAACGCAACGGCGACAAGGTTTTCCTGCGTGTCGTAGGATATCAGAACCGCGGTGACGAAGACGATCCGATCTACGAGTCGGTTCGCAACTCCAACCTCGAGCCGATCATGAAGGCGTTCGACGTTGAAGCACTCAATGCTGACACCACGGGTATCGTGATCGACGCCACGGATCTGTACACGAGTGACGTTCCTGCTCTCGGCCTTCAGTCCTTCCGTCGTTCGTCCTACTCCGTTCGCCGATTGGACGGCAGCCGCAGCTACATCAGCTCGGTCAAGTCCTTCCCGGAAAACGTCGAAGTTCGTCACGTATTGACCTACGAAGCCACGTCAGCTCCGTCTAATGCCTCTACCAACTCGATCACCATCGAGATGGCCCAGTCAATGGTCTTGCTGCCTGCCAACCCGATGAAGCCTCGCCTGTGTGATGAGCGCGTTGGGATGTTCTCCGTGCGTTTCACGGAGTACGATGGTGAACAGCATCGTGCTGAGGAGACCTGCTATGTGACGCGCTGGCGTCTGGAGCCTTCCGATCCGGAAGCCTACGCTCGCGGCGAACTCGTCGAGCCGGTCGAGCAAATCGTGTACTACATCGACCAGAACACCCCTGAGAAATGGCGCGAGCCGCTGATCCAGGGCGTGAATGACTGGCAGAAAGCATTCGAAGCCGCAGGTTTCAAGAATGCGATCATCGGTAAGATGGCCCCGACAGCCGAAGAGGATCCGGACTTCAGTCCAGAAGATGCCCGCTACTCGGTCATCCGCTATTTCGCCTCCGACATCCAAAATGCATCCGGTCCCCACGTCCATGATCCGCGAACCGGCGAGATCCTGGAGAGCGACATCAACTGGTATCACAACGTGATGCGTCTGCTGCGCAACTGGTACCTGATCCAAACGGCTGCCGTCAACCCGGCTGCACAGGACAAGGATTTCGAGGATGATGTGATGGGCGAACTGGTCCGGTTCGTTTCCGCCCACGAGGTTGGACACACGTTGGGCTTCCCGCACAACATGGGTTCTTCCTACGCCTACACCGTCGATCAGCTTCGTGACCCCGAGTTCACCTCGAATCACGGAACGGCACCATCCATCATGGACTACGCCCGATTCAACTACGTTGCACAGCCGGAAGATGGCGTGACGCAGTTCGGTCCAATGGTCGGTGAATACGACGATTGGAACACGAAGTGGGCCTACTCCTGGATTGCAGGGGATCGCACACCAGACGAAGAGCACCTGGTCCTTAACGAGTGGGTCAAGGAGCGCGCTGATGATCCGGCGATGTGGTTCCTTTCTGGTTTTGGCGATCCGCGTCAGCAGACCGAGAACATCTCCAATGACGAGATGGAAGCCTCCCGCCTCGGAATCCTGAACTTGGAGCGCATCCTCGATCGCCTGGTCGAGTGGAGCGAGGAAGAAGGCCAGGATTGGGCGCACCTCGAGGAGCTCTACCAGAATGTTGGTGGTCAGTACAACCGCTACATCGGTCACGTCTCTTCCAACGTGGGTGGCGTCTACGAGCAGCCCAAGACGGCGGACCAGGAAGGTGTGATCTACTCTCCGGTACCGGAAGAGCGCCAGCGACGGGCCGTTCAGTGGATGGCCGACCACGTCTTCACGACGCCGACCTGGATGGTGCGCGATGACATCCTGGATCGCATCGAGAGTGGCGGCATCACGGGTCGCATCCGGGGCTACCAGGTTGGTGGTATCGCACGCCTGCTTGATCCCCAGAAGCTGGCCCGCCTGCTTGACGGCGAAACGCGTTGGGATGGCGATCAGTACACGGTCAGCGAACTGATGACCGACATGCGTGGTGCCATCTTCAGCGAACTGTCCTCGGGCGCTTCGGTCGACAGCTATCGCCGCAACCTGCAGCGTGGCTATGTCGATCAGCTCGAGTCCCTGATGACCCTCGACTTCAACGCCAGTGGCGCGTTGGCCAGCTTCGGTTTCCAGAGCATTGATGCTGATGAGTCGGACCTGCGCATGCTCGTCCGTGGCGAACTGGAAACGCTGCAGAGCATGGTTGATCGCGGCGCCGATCGCACGCGCGACGCCACGACGCGTCTGCACCTTCGCGACCTGTCGGCCAAGATTAGCGACGTCATGGATACGGACGACTAGTCGACTGGGTCTTTAGCCGATCCACATTGCGGATTGGAACGGAAGGGGGCGCCGCGCAGCGGCGCCCCCTTCGTCTATTTGGGTCAGCACCACAGAACGAGATTGACTTCGGTCTCGTCCGTCGAACTTGAGGGGATGCCCTTACACGGCGGCTCTGTCCGCTGTCGTAGTCTTCGATCGGCCTCTTCAAGTGCCTCCTTCGCCCATTTCCCATCCCTGACCATCCAATCCATGTCGGAAGCCGGACACACGCCTTACGATGCCCACACGAAGCTGAAAGAGCATCGGTACAAGACAGAAATGAAGATTGATCATTTCGACCTGATTGCTGACGAGCCCGAAGACTTGGGCGGAACGGACGAGGGACCAAGACCAGTCAGCCTGTTGTTGGGGGCGCTCGGAGCATGCACAGGAATCACGCTCCGCATGTACACGGAGCGGAAAGAGTGGCCTCTCGAAGGGGTGGAAGTTGAATTGCACCACGAGCGGATGCGTGTCGACGAATACGAAGGCGATGATTTGCCTGGAGACGCAAAGGGCATGTTCGACTACATCCGGATGAAGATCACGATCGATGGAGAAGAGCTCGACGAAGCACAGCTCAAGCGCATCGGTGTGATCGCAGGCAAATGCCCGGTCCATCGAATCCTGTCCGGGCCTCTGGTCATCGATACGAGTATCGAAAAGCGTGACTGACAGCGACGGCGTACTTTCCGGGCATCTCTGACAACGCCGAACTGTGCGCGCAAAATCCGCCAACATCTTTTTCGTCTCCGTCGCAACGCTACTGGCGCTGTCGCTCTGGTTCTCCGCCTCGGCCGTCATTCCCCAGTTATCTACCGAGTGGGGTCTGAACGGAACGATGCAGGCGTGGATGACCATGTCTGTGCAGATCGGATTCGTCGTTGGAGCGCTGGGAAGCGCCATCCTGAACATCGCCGACAAGGTTGAAGCCCCCAGGCTGATGGCCGTCAGCGCCGTCTTCGGAGCCATCGTGAATGCATGTATTCCGTGGTTGGCTTCAGGGCCTGAAGCCGCGCTCGTTTTCCGCTTCCTGACTGGGATCGCCATGGCCGGTGTTTATCCACCCGCCATGAAAGTCATCGCTTCCTGGACGCTCGAAGACCGCGGCACGTTTATCGGCATTGTGGTTGGTGCGCTGACCATCGGCTCGGGCATGCCGCATTTGTTGAATGCTCTGGCGGGCGATGCATCGGGGATCCCGGATTGGCGCGTGGTGCTCTACGGTACCTCGATTCAGGCGGCTATTGGGGGAATGATCTGCCTGCTCTTCATTCGTTCCGGTCCGCACCTAGGCAAGGCGGCGGGGTTCTCCTGGAAGCATGCGGCTGCCGGACTGAGCAATCGAGCCACACGGCTGGCCAACTTTGGCTATTTCGGCCACATGTGGGAGCTCTACGCTATGTGGGCGTGGGCGCCGATTGCGTTGCTGGTCAGCTTTGAAGCAGCGGGCCTCCCTGTTCGGTCGGCCCGCCTGGCCGCTTTTGGCATCTTCGTTGCTGGCGGACTGGGCTCCTGGTTGGCGGGCGTGTATGCGGATCGCTTCGGGCGAACGCGAGTCACGTCGATCGCTCTGGCCATCTCTGGGCTGTGTTGTGTCCTCGTGGGCTTCGTCTTCCATCAGCCCTGGCTACTGGTTGCCGTCTGTCTGCTTTGGGGCTTTGCCGTCGTAGCCGACTCCGCGCAGTTTTCAGCCGCCGTGTCGGAACTGGCCGACTCGCACTATGTGGGGACGGCGCTGCAAGTCCAGACGAGCCTCGGCTTCCTGTTGACGCTCGTCACGTTGCAGCTCACACCCATGTTGATCGAGCGCGTGGGCCACGAATGGGCCTACCTGTTGCTCGTCCCAGGCCCCATCTTCGGGATCATCAGTATGCTCCGACTGAAAGGGCTGCCGGATGCTGAACAGATGGCTGGTGGTAATCGCTAAGGTCGGTCCTTCGCTTCGCTCAAGGTCCACTTAGCCTGTCTTTACCAGGCTATTTCCCCGCGCAGGCGGCCAGTGCGGCGTCCAAATCTTGAGTAGGCGTTAGCGTGTCGAATGCCAGCCGATACTTGCCAGCTGCGATGACATCGACGCCCGACTGCGCAACGGCCACATAGGCCTGCGTATCGCCCTTATCGCCTATCTGACGTTCCAGGGCTCCCTGAGCGCCGGCGGAGCTAGCAATCCCGAACTCTTCCAACGTGGCCCAGAACGCCATCTCAGGTGTGTCGAGTACGCCGGTCCAGGCTACGATCTGATCGCGCGGCACACCGGCCGCGTCCAGCTCCGTCAGTTCTTCTTCGCTCGTGATCTGGATGGAGAAACTCAGACCGGGCTCAACCCCCAACGCTGTGACAGCATCCTCAATCTGGTAGGCGATGATCAGCGCCGAATCAACCGCATCGGCGTCGACGACCGCCTGAGCGACTTTCGCGTAATCGACCCCACGCTTAATGTCCAACTGGACGATGGCGCGATCCTTCGACCAGAGCAGCACCTCTTCCAGCGTCGGAATAGAGAACGATGTCACTGCCCCACCTTCGTCTTTCAATCGCACGTCTGCCAACTCGGCCAGCGAGAAGTCAGCCAGATTGCCCTCACCGGTCGTGGTGCGCTCGAGGGTGTCGTCGTGCAACAGGATCAGGTGACCATCTGCCGTCTCGCGAACATCCATTTCGAGGAGCATCGGGCCGTATGCCACGGCCTCCTGCATCGATTCGAGGGCGTTCTCGGGGAATCCGGTGTGTTTACCTCCACGATGCGCACTGATCAACGTTGCGCCCTCATCAGCCAGACATGCGATGTACTCAGCTGGAGAATTTGCCGGGTCCAACGGCGGCGTGACAGCAGCTTCTTCCGCCGGCGAACAGCCCGCGGCGAAGATGAGTGCGAAGAAAACAGTGCTGGCCGCTGAAGCGACCGACCTGGAAAACCGGAAAGTAGACATGGAATAGAGGTGCTGACTTCGGGAGGGAAAGCACCTACTCAATTCGCATCGTGATGGTTCGCGTTGTCCATCATGGATCGGGAGCAGGAATGTGACAATCACGATCTGTAGCGGGCCCATTCCTACTGGTAATACTGTTTTCCAAAAGTGAGCGTAGGGAAAGGCCTACAGACTGCAGAATCAACCAGATCCAACAACGAATGGCAATTCTATGCCGCAGAACGCTGCAGCCCGCTTGGGGCGCCAATATGAATGAATCCAGCCCAGTAATATGGATTTGCAATCGGGCCTCCCATCTCAAGCAGATCCAGTTTGGCTTGGCGAAGCGCCTGGTCTGCAGGGATGCCACTGGTCATGTGGACATAAAACAATCTCATGAGTATTTGAGCTGCAACGTCGTCGCTGGGCCACAGCGATGCTACAACACTTTTGCTGCCAGCATAGATGAAGCTCTTGGCCAAACCTGCAATTTCCGTTCCCGGTCCCTTTTCAAACGCCGAATCGCAAGAGCTCAGTACGACTAGCTCAGCCCCTATTTTCATCGAAGAGACCTCGTTCGCATACAAGATGCCATCTTCATCGCTCCTCGAATTGGTCTCTAACACAATTCCGGAGTTTGACGGTCTTTCTCTGTCTGCGAAGCCATGCGTGGCAATGTGAAGATATTTGTATTTGGTGAGGTCCATGTCCTTGAGATCGCTCTCAGTTACCTCATGGCGGAATTTTAAGTCTACTTCATTGTTCGTCAGTTTCCTGAATCCGCTGGAATTGGAGTCGATTATTCTGGAGATGTCTGTGAGCTCTTTTTCTGATCCCGGAAGGGCAGCTAGATAAGGAGTATCGTTTCCCTTCAGTCCAAGATGCTTCGTCAAAAAGGATGTGGCTTCATCTGAAAATGTCAGACTAAAGTCGAAAACAGGAGCCAGACCCAGGAATTCCTTCTCAAAGGTGCGTGATTCGCTCTTGGAGCTGTGGAGAATTTGAGCAACTGAGTATCCGTAGCTGATATTTCGATCGGTTATCAAGTACGGGATAGGTCCACCTTCATCCAGCGACGGATCACGATAGTCTTCTTTTGGAAGCAGTAGCTCAAATGGAATCCCTTTTACTGGATGGTGGGGGATTACAAGAAGATCATCGATCCCCACTATCGGAAGTATTGGGTCAATGAGCCTCTCATGTAGCTCTGAAGCAAGGTTTACGAAAGCATTATGCTCTCCTTTTCGAAGATGTATCTGAAGACTATCTGAGTTTGATGAAATGCCGTCGGCCGATCCAAGAGAGATAACGTCAACACCTTCGTTCGACAGAATAAATGCGACTAATCTATCATCAACTTCGATGTACTCTACAACCGAAACCCCTTCCCGCAGATCTCTCGATACAAAGCCGTGAAGCCTATTGAACAACTCTGCCATGTCAGGATTTCGTCCAATACTTGATCTGCGGTAGAGATCATATGGCAGGCCTAAATCATACAATAATTCCTGTTTCAAGCTGTTATGGTCTTCAATCGAATCACTCGCCTCCTTTAGAGAATCCTCGACTTCGCGAAAGGATGCCATCAAAGATCCACCGAGGTATAGATCTGAGGCAATAAAGATGCGGCGTTCGATTTCCTCGTTCTTTTCACTTGCCAACAGCTCTATTCCAATCGAAACGAAACTCTCGAGACTCGAGTCCAGGTTGTCAAGCGGCTTAAATGGACGTACATCTGAAACCAGCCCTAATTGATACGCAGTTGACAATGTGATTAGGTTGTCGAGAGTGTCAAACGCGCGAACGAGTAACTGACGAGAGTTATTTCTTCTCGCAAGTTCTATCAATGAGGCAATTTTAAGGTCAAGCGACCTAAGGAGCAGGTTTGGCTTAGCTGCGTCCTTAAGAAGGATCATTGATTCGGAGGAGCCGGATTCACGTATCCCTGTATTGTGATCAATCGAAGCAGAGCTCGCTAGTAGCGAACATTCGGGATCACCAAGCTTCAAGCACAGAAGCGATTTTGTATTGAGAATCTGAGAACGAGTAGTACCAGTTACCCACGTTGAAGCCAATTCTGAGTCTACGATTGACAGTGCTTCCTCAAATGATTCCTGTGCAATTAGCAACCGGGCGTAAACGTTACGAGTCTCCGCATATTTGGGCAGTCTTTGAAGGGACATCGATTCGTAGATCTTGACTGCTGATTGAACAGACTTTAGTGAACCATCTAATTCGCCAAGCCTAAGTTGAGCGTCTGCTAGATGAGTTAAAGACGACGCTACTCCAATTCCACCGTGCCCCTGATGGAGAACCTTGATGTCAATAGCCGAAGTGAGGTTTTCAATCGCGTTGGAAAACTCTCCAAGACTAATCTGAGCCAAGCCGATGTTGTTCAAAGAGTAGCTGAGTTGAATTGAATCGTCTTGCCCATTGGATTGCCAGATGCGTTTGGCTTCGGTGTGGTATCGAAGCGCGAGCTCCGGGAGGCCCTGAGCCTGATACACGTTTCCTAGATTTCCGAGAGATGCTGCAATTTTCGGATGGTTATTAGGAAGCAGTCTTAGACGTCCACTCAAGGCCTCAATGTGAATGTCTCTTGCTTGATCATACTTTTCGATCCGATAGTAGACGTTTCCCAGATTGTTCAACGCATGATAAAAGGCTTCATTTCGGCCTTCGTTTGTAGCCACAAAGTGACTAAGAGCCTTTTCATAGAAGACTATGCTCTTCCCGAAATTGCCATTTGCTTGATGGAAGAATCCATTGACAAACATTGAGTAACCTTTGACTTTGCTCCCGCTTCTGACAGCTTTAGCCTCTGCAGAACACTTTTCCAGTTGGTACTCTGCTTCGCTTAGTCGGCCTTGCCGGATGAGTAGCTCCGTGCGAGTACAGAAATACTCAGCTTCGACTATGTTTGAGGAGTCAATCTTTGCATTATCAAGCGCATCATTTGCTTCGCTGAGCTTCCCTATTTCGATCAATTCCTGCGTTTTCTTGATCCAGTAATTCCCCGAAGAAAGAAAAGGTGGGGAATCACTTCCAATTTCCGATTCGTCGTTAACGAAGGACGTGGGTGTAGTACTGTTTTCTTCGGCGTTTGAAGAGCAGCCTGCACACAGGAGTAGGAGGGCGGATACGGCTGCGAAAGAGATGCGAGAGGGGATCATACCGGAGTAGTACTTGTGAGTAGGTGAAGCCTAGACCCATCAAGCTTAAATGTGTAACCTTGGAAGGAGGAGCCCCCGGTTGCTCCGCATCTCTTGAAACGTGATCCTGCACACAATTGCGACGCGAGCCTCCTTGGCTCTTTGGCATCAACTGAGCCACTAAGATTTCCAAGACCTCTCCATCTTTACCTGTTCTATTCGCCTTCGCGATGATCTACATCGTGTGGGGGTCGACGTATCTGGCTATTGCGTTCGCGGTGCAGACCATCCCGCCGTTCCTGGCCATCGGGACGCGATTCCTATCTGCAGGCGTGCTGCTCTACGCGTTCATGCGATTCAAGGGAGTGCCCGTACCCTCCAGAGAACGCCTGATCAATGGCGGGATCATCGGATTCCTGACTCTTGGCTTAGGGACTGGCCTGGTCGCCTGGGCCGAGCAATTCATTGACTCCGGATTCGCCGCATTGATCATCACAGCCGTTCCGCTGTGGTTCGTCTTGTTTGATTGGCTCATGCTCAAAGGGGGAGCGCCCACGCGACCCGTCATCATCGGGCTGATCTTGGGCTTCATTGGAATAAGCCTGCTGACTGGGCCAGAACTACTGACGGGATTCGAGGACACCAATGCGCTGGCGGTCGTTCTTGTAATCGTCGCTACGATCTCCTGGTCAGCCGGGTCGCTCCGAAGCAAGATGATCCGTATGCCGGAAAACCTGTTCATGTCCTCGGCTGTGCAGATGGGCGTCGGAGGGTTCTTAGTGTCCTTGATTGGCCTGGCGCTTGGGGAGGGAAGTAGCCTGAGCGTCACCCAGATTTCGTCGACGTCTTTCTGGGCGTGGGGGTATCTGGTTGTCTTTGGATCGCTCGGAGCGTTTTCCGCTTACGTCTGGCTACTTGGGAACGCGCCGCCCAAGCAGATTTCCTCTTACGCATTTGTCAATCCCGTGGTGGCCGTTTTCCTGGGATGGTGGCTGGCGGACGAGCTCGTCAACGCCCGCATCCTGACGGCCTGTGTCATTATGGTGTCAGCAGTGGCGCTTATCGTTCGGTATGGCGGTAAACCCGCTGTTAAGGCCAAGCAGAGCGCGTAATCGTTATGTTAACTCTGACGCGATGCAGTCAGAGGATGCACGACCTACGCTGCAGACTCATTAGCCACATCCCACCCGGGAAAAACCAGGACGGAAGGGTGGACTTGGAGGGCTCGTGCGATCACCTTCGCTCGTTCGACCCCTAAGTTGATCCGTTCGTTTTCAATCGCAGATATCGTGGACTGCGGAATTCCCGTCAGTCCGGCCAATTCGGTTTGGCTGAGCTCCTGAAGTTCTCGAACTATCCGAACCGATTCCCCCACGGAAACGGAGACCGTCTTCTTCGCTATTGCAAACTGATTCACGTCGATATCACTACGCATGGCTAATTCCGGCGATAATCGTGAGGCGTGAGCTCCATCACCAGGACAAACAGGTGATCAGCCTCGACACGATAGATGACTCGATACTGGCGGTTGAGACGAGATGATCGATGCCCATTCCATTCACCTTGAAGGGCTTCATCGCGAAACCCCTTGATCAGCCTCAAGCCCTCTGGCCCGGAGACTTCGACAATGTCCTTCCACTTCTCGTACCGGTTGAGTACATCGAGTGGAATTCGCTTGAGTCGTTTGGACACGTTGCGGTGTTCATAGATCACCCACATACCATAAATATACTATAATGAATATGGTATACAAAGACACCCGAGTTAGTTGCAGGTAACCTCTGGACCCATAAGGCAACCAATCGCAACGAAACACCACAAAATCCGTTCAGTGGACGACAAAACCGGCACGCACACAAGTACTCAGAGTGGCGTAAAAGGCTCTGTGGCTCAACAAAAGAGCAAATATTGTAACAAATACAGTTACAAATAAATACTCAAGTATGGCATCAAAAGATACCAATAGTAGAAAGGCTAAAGAATCATCAGATAAGAACGAAAAGATGTACAAATACACATCTAAATTAACGTTCATACATCTGTATGAATTCTGGGATGGTGAGCGAAACAGCGATTCTGTGGGTCGTCGTGCGGTTGCAGAAGAAGTGCTCCGTTTGGTGCCTGAAGGCCACCCACTCCGTGAGGAAGTCGTTTCGATTGAAACGTGTCACGAGTATGCCGAATTGGTCGACTTGCTGCTTTCTGCCGTGATTCCAACGGCCACACGCGATACGGATTACGCGGCTGCCTTCATCCCATTCTCGGATCAGGTGGCGTTTGCTACCGAGCCGTTTGTCGAGCTGATGAACCAGCCCGACGCTCTTGCCGAGCAGACGCACGCCGAGTTCGACATTAACAAGACGCAGGCGGCTTTCTCGGTCATCCTGAACGTGTTCTACGGCGCCGGGCGGGAAATCACGCAGGATTATATCGTCGAGGTTCGCGACCCGGACACGAAGCTGAGCCGCTACTATCGGGCCGCCATCGATCCTCAGTTCGTGCGCATCGTCGTCAACGGAGATCTGCCTCAGCTGTCAGCAGAAGACATCAATCGACTGGCTGACAATCCGGCCGATCTGGATCTGCACTACGAGATGCTTCCCGTGGAGCTCTTTGAATTCCACGGCTTCTCGCTGATCACCATCGTAGACGTGACGGTGGGAGAGAGCCTCTCCAGACTGAAGCAGGACTTGCTGGCCCAGAACGCCCTCATGTCCGAAAAGCGCATGCGTCGCATTCAGCGCCGTATCCGATCGCTGCTTGGAAGACCCGACATTCGTTTGGGCGTCATCGCTTTGGATCGGTGTGATGATGGCAATGTGAGCGGCGCGCGCAAGATTGGTCGCAGCATACTGCTCAATCTGGGCATGCCAGAGTGCTCGCATCCCGAGGAAACGCTCTATTTCAAGGTGTTCACGGGCAAGCAGAGCCTGGTAGCCAATGGACTCAGCCGCATGGATGGCCCGAGCGGGTTCATGCAGCACATCATCAATGAGGGCGTCGAGAGTCTGTACCTGGCTCCATTGATGAAAGACGACATGCCGATCGGCATGATGGAAATTGGCTCGCCGCACGATGGCGATCTGTCTGCCCTGATGATTCCGCTCCTTGATGAGATCTCAGGGTTGTTCGCCACGGCGCTCAAACGCAGCCTGGATGAGCAGGAAGACCGCGTTCAGGCCATCATCAAGCGGCAGTACACGGCCATTCACCCGGTGGTTGAGTGGAAATTCCGGCGAGTGGCCCTCGAGATGATGGCTAACGAGTCCGGAAAGCAGCCGGACATCCGTTTTGAAGACGTGCATTCGCTCTTCGGAACGTCTGACATTCGTGGTTCATCGGTCATCCGAAGCATCGCCATCCAGCAGGATGTCGCGGAGCAATTGGGATTGGCTCTGGCCGTGGTCATCGCGGCCAGCACGGTTCGCCCGCGCCCGTTCCTGGACGAGCTCGGCTTCCGAATTTCCAGCAGTATCGAAGGCATTTTGGAACGTGTCGATTCGGGCGATGAACTCTCCTACACGGCGTTCCTGCGGGACGAAGTCGAGCCGCTGTTTGAGGAGTTCGCGGCCTGGTCACCTGACGTTCAAGCGGCCGTGGATCGGTACTGGAGCGCACTCGACAAGGATCGCGGTGTGCTCTACGAGAAGCGCCGAGCTTTCGACGACTCCGTGGGCATGATCAACGAGGCCATCGGTCATTTCATGGCCGAAAAGCAGCAGGATGCACAGGACATGATCCCGCATTACTTCGAGATGTATCGCACCGACGGCGCCGAGTACACGCTTTATGCCGGGTCTTCGCTGCTCAACAATCGCCCATTCAGCGCACTGGATCTCAAGAACCTGCGCCTGTGGCAGTTGATCACCATGGCTGGTCTGGCCCGTACGTCAG
Organism: Rhodothermales bacterium; assembly: GCA_028284865.1. Classification (GTDB taxonomy): domain Bacteria; phylum Bacteroidota; class Rhodothermia; order Rhodothermales; family UBA10348; genus JAAZVD01. Next base: position 70,512 of record JANQQV010000015.1, read on the forward strand.
CCGCGCTGCTTCCCGAGTTGCCGGTGAAACTGGAAACAGCCCAGTTGGTGCTGGTACAGTCCTCGCCAGTTGACATCCGATTCCGCGCCGACGAGAAGAAGTTCGACGTGGACGGCGCCTACAACGTGCGCTACGAGATCGTCAAAAAGCGTATCGACAAGGCAACGATTCAGGGCACTGGCGAGCGGCTGACGCAGCCTGGCACGGTCTCGATTGTCTATTCCCAGAAGGCCGAGGAAGCCGAATACGAACAGTACCTCAAGTACCTGTTTGCTGCCGGATACTTCGAAGGTGAACTGGAGAAAGTCGAGCTGGATGCCCTGCCAGGTGTGACGGGCCTGAAGGCCTTCCGCATCAAGGTGGCCCTGGAAGAAGGGTTCACCGAGTCGTTCCCGATTCCCGATCCCGCTGCAGAGCGTCCCGAGAAGTCGTCAGGCGACGAAGAGCCTGCAGAAGCGTAGGGGAAAGGGTACGTCCGGCTCGAAAAGCCAGAACAGCCGATCAGAGGCCGACCGTCGAGAACGTCTCCGGCTCCATGATGGTCACGACCCAGACATAGACCGTGATGAAGCTCAGGATTCCCAGGATCAGCCCGATCATGAACGTCGTGTAGCTCGTGCGGAGTAGGGCGAATTTCTTGTCCAGCACCCTTCCAAGTCCGTAGATGTCCCTGATCATGTTGTGGTACAGGGCATTCTGGTCGTTCATCAGTTCAGTCATCCCTTCGACGTAGTCCTCTTCAGGCATCGAGACGTAGTGCCCGAAGAACAGGATGTTGTTCTTCCGGGTCTTGAACTCGTTCAGATCCACGGTGGATGAACTCACTCGTGGCCGCGCAGCCAGGACCGCGTAGACGATCGAGATCAGGGAGCCCAGGAGCATGATGCTGGTCGGGAGGAGGAGCCAGGGGTTCGCGTCGATCTTCGGCGAGATGGAGGCGATGATGATCGAAATGATGATCCCGTTGATGGAGATCATGATGTTGGCTTTGGCGTCGGCTAGCGACGAGAGGTCCATATGCACGCGATACGACGTGCGGAACATGGTTTCAATTCCGCGGCGGCTACCGAGCTTGTCGCCGTTCTTGTCCTTGGCCTTTTTCTTCTTGCCACCCGTGGGCTCCGCGACGGGAGTTGTCGCGGTTGCCTGCGCAGGGAGGTTCTGAGGCGCTGGTGCACCTCGATCAGGCGTTGGAGTTGTGTCGTCGAATTCGCTCATGCTGGCCGTTCGTGCTGAAGCGGGATGTGAAGATGCCTACTTTGCGCGTTGAGTCGCGGGAGGTGGATTATTCGATCCTCAGGGCGAAACGCGAGCCGCGCTCAACATACGAATCGGAGAAATCCTCGGCCTGCATCATCGGTGCACATGGCCGCGACCGATACAGTGTACAACGTGCCCAGACCCAGAATCACATTGCAGTCGTTGGTCGCCACTCTAGTGGCGACCCTATGGGCGATTTCATGGACGGCCGGGACCGTGTTCGCCCAACCGGTCAGTTATGATCTCGACCAACCAGCCTTGAATGCCTCGCTGCCTTCTGCACTCGAGGAGATCTCGGGTCTGGCGTGGCATGATGGCGTCTTACTTGCGCTTCAGGACGAAGACGGCCTGGTATTCAAGATCGACCCCGAAACAGGCAGGGTGATGGATCGAGCGCGCTTCTCGGGCGATGGTGACTACGAAGGCCTGGAAGTGGTCGGCGAATGGCTCTACGTCTTGCGAAGCGATGGTCGGTTGTACCGGACACCTGCCGCATCACCCCAAAGAGACGCAACCGAGCGGATCAGCCTGGATCTGCCTCGCGGGTGCGATGCCGAAGGGCTTGGGTGGTCTCCGAATGATGAGGCACTCTTGGTCGCTTGCAAAGAGCAGGACGGCGTCGACAAAGTGAAGGGACGCAGCGTCTGGGCGTTCAAGGAGAATGGGTCGCTGCTTCGGGAAGCGCCCTGGATCCATATTGACCAGGAGTACCTGGAATCCATGGGCGACGGCCGGGAGATCGATCTGTTCAAACCCTCCGGTATCGCCGTTCACCCATTACAGGACGAGATTTACATCCTGTCTGCTCAACGACAGGACGTCTTAATCGTAAATGCCGCAGGCGCTGAGCGAACTCGGATTCGCATCGATGACTTCAGGCAGCCCGAGGGCATCGTGATCGACCCGCAGGGACGACTCTATATTGCCAGCGAGCGTCGGGCAAGCGATGCCGCTCGACTGCTACGATTTGATCCAGTATCGCGATGAAAACAAGCCACAGGATGACGAAGAGAGGGGATAGGCTCAAACGCTCATTGGCGGGGTCGCTGCGGCTGGCCTTCGCCATGATTGTGGTAGGGACAGCGCTGACGCAAGCGTCGGAAGTGCGCGCGCAGTCGCAGGAGGAGGCGGTTTACCGGGTCTTCCTGATCGGCGATACCGGTGGCGCCAACGCACCGGGTACGCTACCAGCTCTCCAGGAGCTGCGTCGCCAGCTGCAAAGCGAAGGGGAGAACAGCGCTGTCGTGTTTCTGGGCGACAATATTTATTGCTGTGGGCTTCCGGATTCAGCGGCTTCGGGTCGCTCAAAGGCAGAAATGCGGCTGAATGAGGCGATTAATGCCGTTGACGGCTTCGCGGGAAAGACCATTTTCATCCCGGGCAACCACGATTGGGGATCTCATGGCAAATACGACGCGCGCATCCTGCTCAACCAACAGCGCTATGTCGAAGAGCGATTGGGCGAGGGCTCCTTCCTCCCAGAATTCGGTCTTCCGGGCCCCATCGAGGTCAAGTTGACCGATGAGATTCGGCTAGTGGTTCTTGACACGCAATGGTGGCTCATGGACGAGAAGCCATTTGGCGAGTCCGGCGACTACGATATCGAGAGTGAGTCCGACTTCCTGATGGCTGTGCGCGATCTGCTTGCCCGGCGCGATGACGAACAGGTCCTCATGATTGGCCATCATCCGCTGATCTCGTTTGGCGAACACGGCGGACGCTTCCCGCTGCGCGACCACATCTTTCCACTGCGTGCCTTCAACGACAAGTGGTGGCTTCCGATGCCTGGTATTGGGTCGCTTTACCCGTTGATCCGAGGAGTGGGTGGATTTGCCCAGGATGTCTCCGAACGGCGCTACACCGAATTGCGTGAATCGCTGCTATCGCTGTTTGCGCACCATGAGGGCAATGTCATCTATGCATCCGGCCACGAGCACAGCCTGCAGCACATCATCGAAGGTCGGGCGCACCTCCTGGTAAGTGGATCCGCATCGCGCCCTTCGTGGGTCAGCACCTCGCGGGCGGCAGCATTCACGTCCTCCGAGCCGGGGTTCATGGTGCTCGACTACTTCGATACGGGCCGGGTCACCATGCGCGCGGTGGACGGCAGCGGCCGAACGCTGTATCAGACAGAGCTATTCGCGCCTCGACCTGGGACGACAGATACGGAGTCCGCTCAAGAGACTCGTCCAGCATTTCCTCCCGATGCAAACGTCTCTGCGTCTCCCATCCTGAAGGCCGGTGGGTTGAAGCGCGCCTTCCTGGGGTCCCATCATCGCGATGCTTGGACTACGCCGGTACGCGTGCCGGTCTTTGACATCACGCAGGTCAAGGGTGGTCTGACGCCCATCAAGCGCGGTGGCGGTATGCAGACCATATCGCTGCGCCTAGAAGACGAATCCGGGTATCAGTATGTCCTCCGCTCCATCGACAAGGACCCGTCGAAGACCATTCCGGTGGAATTTCAGCAGACAATTGCCCGTGACATCGTTCGCGATCAGAATGCCATCATCATGCCATATGGTGCGCTGATGGTGCCTCCGCTGGCAGAGGCGGCTGGCATTTATCACGCGAACCCTCAGGTGTTCTACATCCCGGATGACCCCGCGCTCGGAGTCCATGCCGATGCCCTGGCTGGCCAGCTGATGCTGTTTGAGGAGCGCCCACACGATGACATGTCGGCCTTTGACAATTTTGGCGCATCGGACGACATCATCTCTTCCGGGAAGGTGTTTCGCGAACTGTTGGACGACAACGACAACCGGGTCGACGACCGATTCTGGATGCGCTCGCGTCTTTTCGACATGTTCTTGTCCGACTGGGACCGACACGCAGACCAGTGGCGATGGGCCACGTTCGACGATCCCGACGGGAAGGGAGACCTGTACAGACCCATTCCGCGCGATCGTGATTGGGCCTTCAATCGCATGAATGGGATTTTCCCGACCATCGTCAAGAATCCAAACATCGAGCCCAAATTTCAGGATTTCAGGCCTCGTTTCGGGTTCATTCCCGGCCTGAATCGAAGCGGGGAGCCACTCGACCGGCGATTCACCGTCGGCCTCTCGCGAGCGGACTGGGTATCTGAAGCCGAGGATATCGCAGCATCGATCACCGAGGCGGATATGGATGCGTCCATCGCCGCGCTTCCCGACGAAATTGAGCCGCTCTATGCCGAGGAGTTCAAGGCAACCATGCAGTCACGGTTGGAAGAGCTCCCCGAGGTGGCCGGGTTCTATCACGACTTCCTGATGCGGCTGGTGGACGTCGTTGGGTCCGACAAACATGAGCGCTTTACCGTCGAGGCATGGTCAGATAGCATCCGCGTGACTATGACCAAGACGACGAAAGAAGGCGAGGAGCGCCACGACCTGATCAGCCGGACGTTCTACCCGGACGAGACCGAAGAAATCAGGCTCTACGGCCTGGATGGGCAAGATCGATTCATTCTGTCGGGTACGTCGCGACTCCCCATTCGCGTGTACGCGATCGGAGGCAACGGCGATGATTCCTTCCGCGATGAAACGCGGGACGGATCCATCAACAAACACTGGTTTGTACTCGATACGGACGGTGGCACCAACCTGACCCTGGGAGAAGCCACTCGGCTACAGCCGGCCTACATGCCCGAGGTCACCCTTTACGATCCATACAAGTATTGGACCGAGGCGTTATTCCCCATCATCATCCTTGGATCCGACCAGGAAGACGGATTGATTCTGGGAGGTGGAGTTACGTACACCTCGTACGTCTTTCACCGGACGCCATTCTCCGTCCAACATCGCCTTTCTGCCAGTGTGGGGATGCGCTCTAAGGCGTTCGCGTTCAACTACGATCTGGTCATGAACCAGCGTTTGGGAGCGTGGGGCCTGTTTTTCAGTGGTCGAGCTCGAACGCAGGGCACGATCGAGAACTTCTACGGATTCGGTTCAAACACCACGCGTCCGGTCAACAACTCGCGATTCTACGAAACCGAGATTGAGGATTACAGCGGGGAAGTTGGCTTGCTCCGCTACTGGGGAGAGAATGCGCAATTTCGATTGTCGACGTTCGTGGAGCACACGGATGTGAACGAAGACGCTGGTGGATATGCCCTGCAGCCCGGTCTAGGTGTAAACCCGAATGATTTCGAGCGACTGGTGCATGGCGGCCTTGCCGTCCAGATTCTAGCCGATCAGCGCGATCATCTTGTTTATCCCCACGGTGGGTACAAGCTGGAATTGCAGTCCCGGACGCGTCAGGGAATCAACTCCAAGGCGGATGCCTTCACGACGCTCATGGGCAGTTTGTCGATGTACTGGACGCCCTCCTGGTTGAATCGATCGACGTTTGCCATGCGCACCGGAGGTACCCGCCTCCTGGGCGACTTCCCGTATTTCCGCTCGGCAACCGTGGGTTCAACAACCGGTCTGCGCGGCTGGCGCCGGGATCGTTTCTCCGGACACGCGTCCTGGTATCAAAATCTGGAGCTGCGTCAGGAGCTGTTCCAGTTCGCGACCATCGCGGCGGTGGGAAGAGCCGGTGTGTTGGCGCACGTGGACAATGGCCGGGTTTGGGCCGAGGGAGATGACGATGGTCAGTGGCACCAAAGCGTTGGCGCTGGGGTCTGGGCCAATCTGTTCGATCTGGCGGTGATGAACGTCACGGTCACGTTGTCCGAAGAGGAGACGCTCGCAGAATTTGGGCTATCGTTCGACTTCTAGGTGAGAACCTAGACCAGGATATCGGCCTCGCGCACGTCGAAAATGGGGCCATTAGAGGCGTATTCAGGTCTGCAATGAGGTTCATCCATTTTTTTTCAGGGAGCCCTATAACTTCTATGCATCGTCTGCGTAGGCCTAGAACATCTAGGTAATTCGAGACGATCATGATCCCCAAGGAACTCGTGGGCGCGTCTGCCCGCGCCATCATCCTGTCCATCCTCAAGCGAGCTGATTCCTACGGCTACGCCATCATTCAGCAGGTGCGGGACCTCTCAGGGGGGACCCTGGAGTGGAAAGAAGGGATGCTCTATCCCGTGCTGCATCGATTGGAAGACGAGCAGCTCATCGAATCTTTCTGGCATGCTCCGGAAGGCGAGCGACGACGCAAATACTATCGCTTGCTTCCTGCAGGCGAGGCGGCTCTCGAAACAGAAAAGTCCAACTGGCTCAATGTCGATGCGATGTTGGCCGGCCTTTGGGGCCTGGAGCCGCGCGTTTCCATCTGATTTCACACCCTTCGCCCGGATCTCATTCCCTTCGTTATGTCTTACTCATTCGACCTCGAACGCGCCATTGAAACCTGGCGCCAGACCGTCAAGCGGAACCGAGCTTTCCTGGCTGACGACCTGGATGAACTGGAATCTCACCTGCGGGATGCTGTCGAGCATCTGCATGGTGAAGGAATGGACGTCGAGCAAGCGTGGCGGGAAGCCTTGCGCCGGACAGGGAATCAGATGGAGCTGGCTACTGAATTCAACAAGGTGAAATACGGAGCATCGCGTGTGCGAGCACGCTCCAGAGTAGATCTTGCATGGCTTCGGGCCATGTTCGCCAACTACGTCCGAACCTCCTGGCGACACATGGGCAAACACCCGGTGTATTCGGCCATCAACCTGGGTGGACTGGCGGTCGGCCTGGCAGGCTGTCTGCTGATGGCACTGTTCATCCAACAAGAACTCGCGTACGATCGGGACATCGCTTTCGAACCGGGTCGGACTTTTCGTCTCGGATCCACCACCGGTTGGCCGTATGGCAAGCTGTTGGAAGATGAGTACCCAGAAGTGGAGCGCGTGACGTACTTGCGCTCCTATCCACAGTACCCGATTCGTCATCGGGGCGGCATCCACTACGAAACCATGTTTCATGCGGATGATGCCTTCTTCGAGCTATTTGACTTTCCCGTTGTGGAGGGCCAACTCGATACAGCCCTGGATGCCCCATGGTCCATCGTGCTTTCGCGAGACGCACGGGATCGATTGTTCGGCGATGTGTCCGTGGTCGGTCAGACGTTGGTGCTCGATGACTCGCTCAATTTCAATGTGACAGCGGTTATCGACGTCCCCAAGGCTTCCCATATCCAGTTTGACGTCTTGCTCTCACTGGCGTCCAAATTCGCCGAAGACCCGGATCTGTGGAATTCGCGGATGGTCTCGGGGTGGCTGGATCTCAATGCCGTCACCTATCTGAAAACCGCACCCAATGTGGATGCTGCTTCCCTGCATGCGAAGATCAAAGGTCTGCCGATGGAGAAGGCAGGCGACGTCATGCAGCAGTGGGGGGTGGACTACGAGCTGGCCTTGGAGCCGTTTTCCGAGATCTATCTGACTCCAGGAATGGGCAACACCCTTGGTCCGAAAGGAAATCGGGACTATGTGGTGCTGCTGGCCGGGATCGGCCTCTTCTTGTTGCTCATCGCATGTATCAATTTCGTCAATTTGACGACGGCCAGAGCCTCAACTCGCGCGCGTGAAGTGGGATTGCGCAAAGCGATTGGTGCAGATCGATCGACGCTTTCCATCCAATTCCTTTTTGACGCTGGCGTGACAACGCTGCTGGCTGTCATCCTGGCGCTTGGGTTGGCCGCTTGGTTGTTGCCGACCTTCTCCGACCTGGTTCAGCGCACCTATGAGGTGCCTTCTCTGTTTGCCCCGTCCATGATCGGAACGTTGGTGGGCATTGCGGTGATCGTGACTGTCCTTGCAGGCGCCTATCCCGCCTTTCTGTTATCCGGATACCGTCCAGTCGAAGCCCTGAAAGGCTCTTTTCAGTCGCTTATCCGGGGTGGCTGGGTACGCCAGGGTCTCGTAGTGCTTCAATTCACCATCGCTGGCGTCCTGATCCTGACCACCATCGTGGTATTTGCTCAGGTTCGGCACATGAAGGGGCAGGAATTGGGCTTTGATGCTGAGCAAGTGCTCGTCATGGATGCTCGCCCTGTTCCGTTTCAGGAACGCCAACGTCGACAGGACGCTCTCATGCAAGAGCTCGAAGCACACTCTGGTGTCTTCGATGTGTCCTCCATGTGGTCCATTCCTGGCCGAAACGCGTGGCGAGGGCAGATTTCCTTTCCTGAAGGGTGGGATGACGGTGAGTCAATGAGCCTGGAGTATCTGGCAGTCGACTTCGGTGCTGTCGAAACGCTTGGATTGACTGTAATCGCGGGCCGCTCCTTTGACGAGGCCATTGGCTCCGATGCCTCAGAAGCCGTCATGATCAACATGGCCGCGGCCCGGGAAGTAGGGTGGATGACAGCGGAGGAAGCCGTCGGGAAACGATTTACCTCGCCTGGCTCGGGCAAACCGGACGGACGGGTGATTGGCGTGCTCGCCGACTGGCATCATCACGGATTGCAGGAAGAGATCAATCCGATCATGCTAGGGATCATGTCCGGGAATGGCATGATCAGTCTGCGCATGCAGACGCGGGAGGCAAGCAGTGTATTGGCTCACGTGTCGGACACCTGGGACCGATTCTTCCCCGAATACCCCTACGAGACGTTCTTCCTCGATGAGTCCTTCGCGGCACAATACGAGGCTGAAGATCGCCTCATCCGGGTCTTGGGCAGTTTCGCCCTGCTGACCATCCTGATTGCATGCCTCGGCCTGGCTGGTCTGGCAGCGTTTTCGACAGCCCAACGCACTCGCGAAATCGGTATTCGAAAAACCTTGGGCGCGACATCAGGTCAAGTGATATCGCTCTTATCCAGGGACTTCATGAAGCCCGTATCTATCGCAGTTATTCTGGCGGCGATGGGCGGGTGGTATGCTGCATCCAGGTGGATTGAGGGTTACGCCTTTCGAACAGAAATAGGTGTAATAAAGATAGGAATAGTAGTCGTAATTATGTTCTCAATAGCGCTGACAACAGTCTCATTTCAGGCATGGAGGGCATCCAGGGCTAATCCAGCTGTTAGCGTTCGGTATGATTGAGTGCTGAATAACTCTCTATAAATAGATAGAAATATATATACAAATAACTACTTCAAATCATATATCAATTGTGTCATGCCACTCGGCCATGTGTGCTGATCAATCAAAGTGAGGGGGATGTCTTCGGCAAGGGATCCGAAGAGGCGCTTGCCGTCCCCAATGAGAACCGGGACGATCGTCAGAATCAAACGATCCACCAATCCAGCACGCAGGAAGTTCTGTACGGTGACACCGCCGTCGAGATAGATATGCTCGTATCCTCGCTGCAAGAGAGCCGCAACGATCTCTGACAAGTCACCGCTCAGCACCGATACTGACGGAGGCATCCCTTCCGGGATATTGAAGCCGCTGTTGCTGAGTACGAACACCGGTTTGTCTCCATATGGCCACGGTACGCCAAATGAGAGCACCTTTTCGAACGTATTGCGGCCCATCACGAGAGCATCAACGGTTTCCATGAAGGCATGGTATCCGTAGTCCTCGTTCGTACTACCTGGCTCGGGCAACCAGTCCAGGTCACCGTTCTTGCGCGCGATGAAGCCGTCCAGGCTGAATGCGATGTATACAGATGCCTTCATCCGATCAGTTTCCGGAGGTGGGCATGCCGCCGTACTGCTCGGCAATCGGGCCAGCCGCGTAAGGCTCATCCCAGATGATGGATACGATCCACCAACGGTCTTCTTTCCAAACGAGTTGGAAAGAGTTGATCCCCGCTCCGATCACCTCATCCGAGCCCCAGAAGTGCTTCTTGTAGGAGCTCATGGCGTTGGCGATATCACCATATCGGTCGACTTGGATGTGGTAGCCAGACTCGGTGAATCCTCGGTCGTTTGGTCCACCTATGGGCGTCGCCGCGTCGATCCAGTCAATGAAGTCCTGCGGGGAGAGCACAGTGAAGGCTCCCTGGCGCTGCTCCGTGTTTGGAATCAACGTGGCTTCCTCGAGGAAGAGGGATCCGAACAGGTCCCAATTGAAGGGTTCACCAGGAGCGCGAGCGATGGCGGCGTACGTGGCATCGACAATGCCTTCAACCTTAGTCAGGTCGTGATCCGCGTCCTGCGCACGTGTCACAGGAACGAGTAAAAGGGCGAATAGCAGTGATAAGGCGCGATTCATGGTGCTGGCGGGGTTGGGAAGAGGAATTCGACAATCTAGAAAACCCGACAAACGGAAAAGGGGCCATTCGCGTTGCGAATGGCCCCTCAAAGCCTGGCCGAGGACGGGCGTCCACGCCGACGATGGGCTTCTTTACTGGCGATGGCAGTTTTCACCCAGTGTAGGTACCCCCACCGAGGATGCCACGTCTTCGCCGCAGTGGCGACGACCGTGTTTGGCCAAGCCCCTACCGCAGGCGCACGGAGCCTGTTGGAATGGAGCCGAGGTTCGTTCCCATCTCATAGACAGTGAACGGAGAAGCTGTGGCCGGGACGTTACCTACCAGTGGCTTCAGCGTGAACGGCGCCGGGCTGTTATCCGGATAAGGTTCGACTGAAATCACAGCAGTCGTGCCGCTGAGATCCGTCGGGAAGCTCAGGCCAGCCGGTGCGTTCGTGAGGAAGTCTTCACCAGGGAAGGGAGGGCCAGCCTGGGCGCCGGAGAAGCCGTCAAACCCGTCTGCAGCGCTGACCGAAGTAAACGTACCCGTCGTCACAGGCGAGCCGTTGATCACCGACCAGCCTTCGTAGCGCCATCCATCAGGAAGGGCAGGAAGGTCAAGGCCAGCCTGCGGTGAACCGCTCGTTGGGTCGAGCCACCAGATACCGCTCAGTTCATCCGAGTCTGCGCCGTTGGTAGGAGTTGCCAGGATGTAGCTGCCAGCGGCGGAAGCAAAGTTGTCACCCAGGGAAGAGCCGTGGGCAATGGAAAGGGAGGTTTGCCCCGAAACGATGTCGCCACCCATGTACTTCGTGGCGGCTGGAATGGCATCGGTATCGCCTGCCGGCTCGATGGTCAGAACGAAAGCAGCGGCGTCGTTCACGTTGGCATCGACATCAAAAGAGCCATTGCCGATCGTGGCACCATTGAGGTCGACAAATGCGCCGTTTTCAGTCACATTGAACTTGCCCGTCGTGACAGGCTGTCCGTCAATGATCAACCAACCTTCGTAGTGGAAGCCATTGGAGAGCGGCTCTACTCCGGAGAGGGAGAGTTCGAGACCGGCGTCCGATGAGGAGGAGCTGCTATCACATGCAGCCAACGTGACGGAGGCTAGGAGAGCAAGAAAGAGGTGAAATCGAGGTGATCGATTCATGGGGTCATCCGTGGTTTGGATTGCGTTGAATGGGATGACCAATGCTACCCTCACCAAATCACAGCCAGATCACAGCGCCCTAAAATCGACATCACGAAATCAACGCATCGTGGGCAAAGAAATCAGCGGATCGACCACGAATGTCGGTCGGACCCGGTCTGCGCTGGTCTGCGCCGGTCAACCCCGTCAGCTCCAGTCGGACCCGGTCGGCCCCGGCCGACCCCGGTTGGACCCCGTCAGACCGTCGGCAGGCTGAATGAGAACGTCGTTCCGGCATTGAGACGACTATTGACGGACAGCACGCTGTTGTGCAGTTCGACGATCTTCTTTGCAATGGCCAGCCCAAGGCCTGTCGAACCCGCGGCACTGTCGTGACGACTCTTGTCAGCGATGTAGAATCGATCGAAGATGTGCGGGATATCTTCCTCGGAGATCCCGATACCGGTGTCCGAGACGCCGATCTGGACTTCGCTTCCGTCCCATGTGGCCGAAACCGTCACCGTGCCTCCCTTGGGCGTGTACTTGATCGCGTTGTCGATAAGGTTAGACATGGCGCGCTCGACCAAACCGATGTCGCCAGAAGCCATGCATCCCTCTGAACCCGTAACCGCATCCAGCGTGATGTTGCGTGCAGCCGCATTGGGCTGAAACATCATCACCACATCCTGGACGAGATCGGCCAGGTTGAAAGGTTCGGGTTGCGGCGTGACCTGGTTGGCGTCGAGCTTCGATAGCTCGAACAGATCATCAACCAGGCGACTCAGACGCTCAGAGCTGCGCATCGCCGTCTGGACATACGTCATGATATCCTCGCGAGAAGCCGATTCGGATTTGATCAGGATCGTTTCCAGATAGCCCCGAATGGAAGCCAACGGGCTTCGCAGGTCATGAGAGACGTTGGCCACGAGTTCTCGGCGAAGCACATCTTCGCGCTCAAGCTGCTCCATGTTGCTCTCTAGCGTTTCGGCCATGCGATCAATCGAAATCCCCAATTGCGCCAGATCGTCTCTACCATCCAGCTCCACGCGGGCATCGCGTTCACCGGCCTCAATCCGTCCGACCGTCTCCGTGATTGAGCGAATACGACGCGTGAGGAGGGAGAACAGCACGACGCCGATCAGAATCGAGAGCACCAATACGATGACCACATTGCGGATCAGCGTCTGCAGGATGAACGAGTCCTCCAGCATCGAAGCGACCGTATCGTAGCGGTCGGAGCCCAGTACGACATAGAGATAGCAGCCCGTTTCGCCCATGATTTCGATGGGCGCCACGCTGAAGGGCTTCATGGAGCTGGCATCCAGCGGGTCCAGGCCCAGCAGGGGCAGTTGTGCTCCTTGCAGGAAGGCATCCATTTCAGCCGTGGCCAGCGTGCCAACGACCGGTTCGCGGCCCGACGGAACGAAGTGGGCCTTGATCATGCCGTTGCCGCCGAGCAGGTAAATGTCGATGCGCGGATTGATGCCGGTCAGATAGGCGATACGCTCTTCGATGGCCTCCGAATCGATGCTGTCATTGAGGAATGGCTGGAACTCGGAGCTCAGCGTGGCCGCCAGGTCGCGATTCAGCTTCTGTTCCGATTCGATCATGAACTGTTCGGCCGACTGGAGGCTGAACCAGCCGACGGTGACCACCAAACCGAGGGTGATGACAAAAAACGCGAGGGAAAGCCGTGTCAGGATCGAGTTCATGGCGTGGCCTCCTCGGTCGTCAGATGATCGTTTTCGGTTTGACCCGACGCTGCGCTGCCATCGGCAACCATATCAGGGTCTGCAAAGCGATACCCAAGCCCTCGCTTGGTCAACACGTAGCGTGGGCTGGCCGGGTCATCCTCAATCTTGTTGCGCAGACGGTTTATGTGTGAGTTCACCGTATGGGAGTAGCCGTCATAGTGATAGCCCCAGACCATATCGAGCAATTCCTGGCGTGAATACGTACGGCCGGGATTGCTGGCCATCAGAACCAGAAGCTCCCATTCCTTGGCGGTCAAATCGAGTCGCTCGCCACGCAAACGGACACTGCGCTGTCCGGTATTGATCTCCAAAGGGCCGAATGCGAGCGCTTGTTCAGCGGTGGGAGCCGGGGTAGAAAGTGCCGAACGACGAAGCAAAGCAGCCACTCGAGCCAGAAGCTCACGGATGCTGAAGGGCTTGGTGAGGTAGTCGTCCGCACCGACTTCAAATCCAAGGATCTTGTCGATTTCCTCGCCGCGAGCCGTCAGCATGAGGATCGGCACTTCGGGGCTGTGATTCCGGATACGCCTGCAGATTTCCATGCCATCCAGGCCTGGCAACATGAGATCCAGGATGATGAGGTTCCACGTCGCCCCGAGAGCGGATTCAAGGCCGGACGGCCCGGTCGCCTGATGGGTCACATCGTATCCACTGTCACCCAAGTGCAGGCGAAGCAGCGAAGCGATGTCATCATCATCTTCGATGAGCAGGATGGAAGAGCGATCGTCAGACATGGTCAAGTTGGGTTGCGGGGTTCGCTGCACAGTCGTCAGGGAGGGGCCGCATGTGGATGGGTTTCCGGATGATGCCCATGCTACGTGATTCGTTCACGCGAATCATCACACCAGGATAACATCTACCGTCAGAAACGTGCCGTCAGCCGCACGTTGATCGTTCGCGGCGTCAATCGCGTCGGGATGCGTTGCCAGATGCCGGCTGCGTCCGGTACCCACGAATAACTGACCGTATTGATCATGTCGAACAGATTCAGGATCTCGGCGGTCAGCTCGAGGCGCATGCGCGAACCCGTTCGCTCCGGAGGAATCTCCTTGGTCGCACCCACATCGAACCGGAAAAAACGGGTGTAGCGGGCCGAGTGACGATCGCCAGGAATTTGCTCGACGACGTTTCCAAGCTGCTCGCCGGGCACGGGCGGAGTGTAGGGCAGTCCCGAGCCATAAAGCGTTCTCAGGTGTAGGCGCCAGGTCGGATCCGAGGGGATGTAATCCTGAACAAACAGCGAGACGGTGTGACGCTGATCGGTGGGACGGGAGACCCAACCCTGATTGCGGTCGGTCTGGTAGGCTGTATCGAATTGTTCGCGCGCCCGCAGGTAGGAGTAGTTCAGCCAGCTTTCCATTCCCGGGACCAGCTCGCCACGCAGCTGCAGGTCCAGACCATATCCCTGACCGCTGCCGTCATTTTCGCCCGAATACAGCACCCTCACGTTCTCGATGTCATACGAGATCAGGTTGTCGATATCCTTGTACCAAGCTTCGGTGCGGAAGAAGAAGCGACGCGAGGGGATGAAGTACTCTCCGCCAAGTACGACCTGCAACGAGCGTTGGGATAGCAGATCCGTGTTGAGGGCTCCGAGGATCGATTCGCCAATTTCAGGTTTGCCGCGCAGCTCCCGGTATGTCGGTGCCTGGTGATACAGGCCCACCGAGCCAAACCAGGTCGTGATGGGGTTCGCCTTGAACGTGAATGAGGCGCGGGGCGACACCGTCCATTCATCGGTAAACGCAAAGCCATCGACACGAACGCCGGCAGTGATGGTCAATCGTCCCGGCTCGTCGGAAAGGACATCCCAGACATCATCGGCATGGAAGGAAATCTGGCGAGTCGACAGCGTTGCGGCGTCGTTCAGGCTGTCCGCCACGATGCGGACGGTCTCGCCATTGGTCGCGCGCCCTGCAACGACAGACTTTTCGCTGAGTCGGTCCTCGAATCGCAGCGAACGCATCGACCATCCGGTTTCAAAGGCATGTCTTCCGGAGGTGAACAGATATCGTCCTGAAGCTGTGGCGGTACGCACGTCAATCTGGTTATCTGCCGCATCTTCCTGTCGGCTCGACCCGGTTGGGAAAAGCCCATCGCCTTCATCCGGATTCTCGGCGCCCGGGTCGACCTGGTAGAGAATGGCCGTGCCCGACAGATCAAGGAATTCAGTCTCTTCGGTGTCGTAAAGGGAGACGTCGTGCTCCATCCGGAACGATGGCGTCAATCTGGCCGACAAGCGAAGACCCGAAAACAACGTCTGGTAGGCGTCGATTTCCTCGTTGTCAGCGTCGAACCGGATCCAGAGCGACTGGAGATTTGAGGGGGCCAGAAGCTCATTCTGGCTCAGGGTGCCGAAAAACGTTTTGCGACCATTGGGGTCAAGACGGAATTCATTCTCAGCCAGCATGCCGATCCATTCGAGCTCAACACCAGGGGAGAACCGGTATCCGAGCCAAGCCTGTGCATCGGTGTAGTCAGGGCGATATTCGCCTTCCAACTCCTGCGTTTCGAAAAAGCGGCGAGCTTGGGCCTTGCGCACGCCCACCATCCACCCGAGCCGACCATCGAGGGCTGAATTGCTGGCCGTCAGTCCCGCATCCAACATGGAGACGTGTCCAGCCACCATCAGCGAATCCTGCCCGGTGTTGGGTCTACGATAGCGCGCGTCCACGGCCGAGGCCAGCTTGCCTCCATAACGAACGGGGAAGCCGCCCGAGTACAGCGTCAGACTTTCAACCATCTCCGGGTTGATCAGAGAGAGGCCTTCCTGTTCGCCTGTTCGTGGTCGGAAGGGAAGGAAGATCTCGAATCCGTTGACGAAGAAGAGATTCTCGTTGAACCCGCCACCACGCACTGAGAATTGGTTCGACAGCTCATTGTTGGTCACTACGCCCGGCAATACACGGAGGGCTCGCAGGGCATCAGGCATCGGAGTGGGCATATTCCGCACCTGCTCCGGCGAAATGCCGAACACGCCAGCTCCGACTTCGCGGGTGCTTTCCACCGTGATTGCATCCAGTTCGGTCGTGGAGGGACTCAATACGCGATCGAGATAGGTCGTCCTCCCGGATCGAACCGTCACCGAGTCGAATCGGGTTTCGAACCCAACGGACGAAAAGCGGAGCACATACTGGCCGATCGGTAGACGAAGCGTGTAGTCGCCTTCGGTTGACGTGGCTGTGCCGAAATTGGTGCCAGCCACGAGGACCGTTGTGCCTGGAATCGGAAATCCGGAGTCTGAAGCCGTGACCGTTCCTGATACGGCTCCCCATTCCTGTGCAGAAGCAGGGGCGCCCGCCATTGCAGCAATCGCAATGGCCAGCAGGAGGGAAGCAACAGGACGAAAAACGCGCATGGTCACGAAGTCTGGGAATACGGGCTTCGCTCGGGAAACGCTGCGTTCAGCGGGCGAAGAAAAGATGATCGGTAACCGTGGTCCGTGGACGTGCTCCAGGCGTGTTGAGGGAAAGGACAGGGACTACACCCTGATTCCTGGATCGTTCCTCAATGGGCATGGCCAATCCGGATGCCCGCTCGGTACAATCCAGATCAAAAGAGGGGCCAGATTCGATCCATCGTCCACAGCTCAAGGCCGGGCATCACCAGTCCAACTATGCATCCGGCCAGGATTTCATGTCGCGAATGCGCCTCGTCTGTCAGGCGTCCCCACATGATCAGAGGGATCAGCAGCATCGACAGCACAATCACCCAAGGAGAGCCCGGCATGGGCGTCCCGCTGACCCAGGGAATGACGATGAGGAACGACGCCAAACCGGCAACGCTCATCACGTGCAAACTGATCTTGAACCGTTCGTTTATGGATGCGGCCAGAATCGTGTTGAAGGCTACCAGCCATGACACGGTGACCACCGCATCGTAACCCTGGTCTGCGAGGAGGGTGATCGCCAGGGCGACGCCCACCATCAAACCCACACCCACCCAGAGCGCTCTTTTGCGGCGCGTCCGGTCACGCGCTTCAATCGTTTCGATCGCTCCCCAGCGTTTCAGGATCAGCAGTAGTGCCAGCGGAATCAGGCTGTACCCGGCAATCGACGCTGTCAGAATCCGGAAAAAGCTGCTACCTGCATAACCCGCATGAGCGGCTACCAAGGCAATCAGCACCGGTCCAATGGTCAGCGGATTCACCAGGTTGTTGATGAATCGGGCGAGTCGGTTGGTGCCGGGTGGGACCACCTTTGAGTGGACAGAGCTCATTCCAGGAGCTGAAAACGTATCATGGAGCGAATTGCTGGTACAATAGCATGCTCCTGGCTTCCATGCGAACACGACTTCCGGTCTTCGGCATCCCCGACTTCGTTCTGTCCCGGTTTAGGGTTTTTGTGGTGATCTTGCTGGGTGGTTTGGCTTCGGGATGTACAGAATCTGCCCAATCCGATCGAGGCGACGCGCCGCCGAATGTCATTTTCATCTTCGCCGACGATCTGGGGTACACCGATCTGTCGTCGTACGGTCAGGAAGCGTGGCAGACTCCACATCTGGACCGCCTGGGAGCAGAAGGAGCTCATTTCACGGATTTCTATGTACCGACTCCCGCCTGTTCACCGTCTCGAGCCGCGCTACTGACTGGCCGATATCCGCTGAAAGCCGGCGTCCGTGAGGTCATCAGCCCACGTACGCGACGAGGGCTACCCGAAATCGAGCAAACAGCTGCCGAGATCTTTCGGGACAACGGATACCGAACGGGAATGGTTGGCAAATGGCACCTCGGTGCCCATCCGGATTTCCTGCCGACGAATCATGGGTTCGAGAGCTGGTTCGGACTGCCGTATTCCAATGACTATTCGCCACGGTCGATCAACAATCCGAGGCCCCACGCAGCTGGGTGGATGGAGCTGCCCCTTTTCAGGGATACGACGATTGTGGAGCGCGAGCCGGATCAACGGATGCTGACCGAGCGATACACCCAGGAGTCCGTCGACTTCATTCGCGCGCACAAGGACGAACCGTTCTTCCTCTATCTCGCGCACTCGATGCCGCATGTCCCACTATGGGTTTCCGAACCGTTTCTCGATGCAAGCGGCGCTGGTCTGTATGGCGATGTGATCGAGGAAATGGATGCCTCGACGGGACGCATCATGGAGGAGCTGCAGCAGCTCGGACTGGAGGACGACACGATCGTGGTGTTCACCTCAGACAACGGCCCGTGGCTGGTCATGGGCGACCATGGCGGCACGCGAGGCGACTTCCGGGAAGGAAAAGCGACCACGTTCGAAGGAGGGGTTCGCATGCCGGCCGCCTTGTGGGCGCCTGGACGAATCGCACCAGGACAGGTGGTCACTGAGCCGGTCATCGTGATGGACGTGTTGCCGACCGTGTTGAATTTGGCTGGGATCGAGTTACCCTCGAACCTTGACGGGGTCCCCCTGGATGGGGCCCTTACGTCAAATGCATCCCTCGATCCCGAACGACCGCTCTTCTTCTATCGCTCCGGACAGCTCCGGGGAATGCGAAAAGGAAAGTGGAAACTCCATGTCCCACATGCCTATACCTCCATTCGCGAAGAGTGGGGTGGGAGACCAGGAAGCGGAGGTCATCCCGGTGCGTACGGCCGAGCGGAAATTGGAATCGCGCTCTTTGACCTTGAAGCAGATCCCTCCGAATCCGTCGACCTGGCTGCCGAGCGGCCGGACATCGTGGAGCAACTGATGATCCACATCGAGGATGCCCGAGATCGGATCGGTGACGAACTCACGGACCATGTCGGCAGCGAGGCCACACTGCCACAGTTCATCGACCAGGTCTGGCCGACGTTGGAAGGAAATCAGTGAGACGAGCCGGCTCAGCCGCGACTAATAGGCGCGGGCGAAGACGACGCGGCCTTGCGAAGGCTGACCAGAGACGGGATCCACACCTTCCTCCTCATATCCCTCCATGGGGATGAGGCGAATGGTTGCTTTGGTATCGTCCTTGATCTGTTTCTCGGTTTCGGCGGTGCCGTCCCAATGCATGCGGATGAAGCCGCCTTTCTCGTTGAGCACCTGCTTGAATTCATCGTAGGTCTCGACGGTCGTCGTGTTGGCTTCACGATGGGCGAGGGCACGGTCGAACAACCCCTGCTGGACTTGTTCGAGGATTTCGACCATGCGATCAGCCAAGCCTTCGCGAGGGGCGCTCGTTTTCTCGCCGCTGTCACGGCGGGCTACTTCGACGGTCCCATTCTGCACATCGCGGGGGCCGAGGGCCAGTCGCACGGGTACGCCCTGTACCTCGTACTCGGCAAACTTCCAGCCCGGGCGATAACCGTCACGGTCATCAATATGGATCCGGATGCCTGCAGCTTTCAGTTCGGCCTCGATTTCGCGAGCCGCGGCCATCACGTTCTCACGATCCTCGTCGCTGCGGTAGATCGGCACGAGTCCGACCTGGACCGGAGCCAGACGCGGAGGCAGGATGAGGCCCTGATCGTCCGAGTGGACCATGATCAACGCACCAATCAGTCGGGTCGAAACGCCCCAGGACGTGGCCCAGACGTATTCCAGCTCGTTGTTCTGGTTCTGGAACTGGCAATCGAAGGCCTTCGCAAAATTCTGCCCCAGGAAGTGGCTCGTTCCGGCCTGGAGGGCCTTTCCATCCTGCATCAATGCCTCAATGCAATACGTCTCAACAGCGCCAGCGAAACGCTCGGAGGCGGTCTTGACGCCCTTGAGCACAGGTACGGCCATGTACTCTTCGGCGAACGTTGCATAGACGTCCAGAATGGTCAAGGTCTCATCGATGGCTTCCTGCTCGGTAGCGTGGGCCGTGTGGCCTTCTTGCCAGAGGAATTCCATCGTACGCAGGAAGAGGCGCGTTCGCATCTCCCAACGAACCACATTGGCCCACTGGTTGATCAGGATTGGCAGATCCCGCCAGGACTGGATCCAGCGGCTGTACGTGTCCCAGATGATCGTCTCCGATGTCGGACGAACGATCAGGTTTTCCTCAAGCTCGGAGTCCGGGTCAGCGATCAGACCTTCCTCATCGTCGACTTTCAGACGGGAGTGGGTAATGACAGCGCACTCCTTTGCAAACCCCTCGACGTGATCCGCTTCACGGGCCAGGAACGACTGCGGAATGAAGATGGGGAAGTAGGCATTCTGATGGCCCGTCTTCTTGAACATCCCGTCCAAGCCGTCCTTCATGTTCTCCCAGAGGGCAAAGCCGTTTGGTCGAATAATCATGCACCCGCGAACAGGTGAATAGTCGGCCAGCTTGGCACTCTTGATTACGTCGAGGTACCACTGCGAATAGTCGGTGTCGCGGGGTGTGATTTTCTCAGCCATTGGAGAAGAAGATTCGGGGTTCGTCAGGTGATGAACAGGTCCGCAAAGATAGGGGCTCGTCGTCCATCATTGTGTACAGCATACCACACACTGTACAGCGATCGCCCACTGATGGGGACACTTTGCGGCTATATACACCGCTTCCTGACGCAGAACACAGTTCGGCAGGGTATTTGCCCCAGTTTTCACCGAACACAAGAGCCCCGGGAGTCGGGACGATCAGAGCCGAGAAGTCGGTCGTTCAGACGAGGGAGACTCGGGGCTCTCGTGTTTCGATTCTGCTGCTTGCTGCGGCTATCTGATTGAGGGGAACCAATCCCCGAAATGCCGATAACGCACTTCATCAGGGTCGACCATCGGGATGGTGACATTGCCTGTAAAAGGCGGTAGCCATCACGCACAATCAGCGGCGTCGGACGCGACGCCACCACATACGATTCCGATCGTCTGCCGGCCAGCCTGCAGGGTTCGCCAGAAAGCCGACAGCGATCAAAGGAGGGGACACCGACATGTTGACTGATACAACACATTCCAACGCCAGGACATTCTCCGGCTGGGCCATGCGGCGACTGCCGATGATGGCCTTTTTGCTGGTTGCTTCGTTCGGGCTCACGGGTTGCTACACACAGCTCGCCGTGATGGAGCGTCCACACGGAGATCTGGACCAGGTTGTCGCGGACTACGGGGATGATGGCGACATCCTCGTGCGGCGCTACTACGAGGACGGGTACGTCGAAGAGGAAGTCTACAACGAGTATGACTGGTACTATCACCGTCCATATTCCTACGCCCGGTATTTCGACAGCTTCTACGGTCCGGCGTACGGTGTGACGTCCCATTGCTGGGACATCTTCTATTGCGATCCCTACTGGGGTTACGGCTCCGGTTTCTCCCTGACGCTTGGTTGGGGCAGCTATGGTTATTGGGGCCGTCCGTACTCATCATTCGGATTTGGATGGGGATACGACCCCTTCTACTGGGGATCCTCCTACTATCGTCCCTACTCCCATTATCCAACGTGGGCCTACTACGGCGGTGGTTACGGATATCGCGGCTACAGCTATGGCAGCGTTCGTGCAGCCACGGGCCACTACGCCCCACGTGGCGAAACCATGGCCCGAAGTGCACTGACCAGTCGGACGCGCGGTACCCGCGGTGGTCGCGATCTGAACGGAGTTGCTGGCACGCGTAGCGGCCTGAGTGGTCGTGGAGTGGCCGGTGACACCCGGACGGTCGTCAGCACAGGTCGTGGTAGCACAGCTACATCGAAAGGTCTGGCTACCGGCACGCGGCCTTCCCGAGGCACACTCACGAGCGATCGTTCAACACGCACCACAGTCGGCAGTACCCGAACGACGACCCGTTCCAACGTTGGCTCGACCCGGACGACTACACGCTCAGGTGTGGGTACGACCCGGACAACGACGCGGTCGTCCGGATGGGATCGTTCAGCAACGCGGACAACGGGTTCGTCCGTCGGCACGCGTACAACGCGCAGCTCTTCAGGCAGCCGCGCCACGACGCGCACCAGCGGCAACACAGGCAGCCGGGCTGTTCCAACCCGTTCAACGTCCCGCACGGGCTCATCCGTCGGACGCAGCACGAATTCCCGTTCAGGATCGTCAACCGTCCGTCGCTCAACCGGAAGCAGCTCCCGCTCCTCTGGTGTCCGTAGTTCGAGTGGAAGCTCATCACGCTCATCCGGTGTCAGCCGATCCAGCGGCAGCTCCTCGCGTTCCTCAGGAGTAAGTCGTTCCAGCGGCAGCTCCTCGCGTTCCTCAGGAGTAAGTCGTTCCAGCGGCAGCTCTTCGCGTTCTTCAGGCGTGAGTCGCTCCAGCGGTAGCTCCTCCAGCCGCTCCAGTGGACGCTCGTCTTCGCGTTCCAAACGCAACAACTAGCTCGAAACCGGCGGGCATCCGCAGGATGCCCGCCGTCGTTTCCGCTCATCTTTTCACCGAGCCATATATCGGCTCCCAGGGTCTGAAAGAGGGTTCTGATGCCACAACTACGTCCTTTCGCACCGCTAGCCATCGTGGTCGCATCCCTGCTCCTGGCAGGTTCTGCGCATGCTCAATCGGCGGATGACGCCATTCGCTTCGCAGATCGCACGCCTGGCGTGACGGCTTATAGCCTCGGTCTTGGCGGAGTCGGTATCTCCGGTGTCACCGACGCGTCGGCGTTCGTCATCAACCCGGCTGGTCTCGGATGGCTGTCCAGTTCCTCCGTTTCTGGATCATTCGGACTCGGCGAGGTGACAACCGGCGGGACTTTCAATGCGCCAGGATTCGACAGTTTTCTGGAGCGTCAGGTAACGGAGGCGGGCATCGCGAATCTGTCCTACCTGTTCAAGGTGCCGACAACCCAGGGCTCGATGGTGATTGGTGCTGCGCTCAGCGGCGTCCATTCCTACACGCGTACGACGGAATTCGATGGCGACAATGGATCCAACTCCATCACCGACTACTTCATCCCGTTCTCCGATGAGTTCGACCTGTTCGAAGATGCTGATGGCATCTATCCGGACTTCACCCGGACATTGTCATTCATCGCCTACGAAACGTTTGCAATCGACCTGGACCAGGGACTCCTCGATGCAGGCGATCCAGTGCCATTCTTGCCAGCCGTGTCGGCCGGGACAGTAGCACAGTACGGGTTTTTCGAAGACTCGGGCCAGATGATGGAGCTGAATTTCGGCGGGGCCATGGAAGCAGCTCCGGACGTCATGGTCGGGTTCTCGCTGAACATCCCGATTGGTTCTTTCGAGCGGACACGCATCATTCAGGAAGAGGACTTCCAGAATGACAACGACGGCACCTCAGGCACAACAGATTTCGACTATCTCTACTTCTCGGAGCGCTTCACGTCAGATCTGGTGGGTGTGAACGGCCGCTTTGGCGTCTCCATGAACGCCAATGACAACATGCGAATCGGGGGGACGATCGAAACCCCGACCGTCTATGCCATCGAGGAATCCTACGGGACGTATCTCGAGACGGAATTCGACAACGGGGACCTGTTTGCCTACGGCGATCAGCCTGGTCAGACGGCGGGTTCTGGCGAATTCGACTACACGCTGACGACTCCGTGGCGCCTTGGCATGGGTTTCTCCTTTGAAACGGGACCGGTCATGTTGATGGCTGACGTTGAATGGGTGGATTGGTCTCAGATGGAGCTTAGTTCGAACACGTATGACTTCGGTCCAGAAAACTTGGACATTCGCGACGCCCTCCAGTCGGTGGTCAATGTCCGGCTGGGTGCCGTTGCTTCGTTCGACAACATTGAAGTGCGGGCGGGAGCAGGATATCACCCGGATCCTCGGACTGAGCAGCGATTCCACAGCGAAGGATTCCCAAGTGTTGACCGGGGTCGCACATTCGGATCATTAGGTCTTGGCTACAAGCTCAGCGATCGGATCGGTATTGATCTGGGGTGGATGATGGAAGAGCTGACGGATCGTTCGGATCTCTACGTCGATGTCAGGGACGCGCCCTACGTATCAGAAGATGTGACGCGGAACCGATTCCAATTCGGAATGACGCTCGGGCTTTGACCCAGCTCGTCTCGGACTCGACTTGATCAAAACACGGCTCGAACAAAACACGGCTTGAACTAAATACAGCGGGGCGGCGCTCATTCGAGCGCCGCCCCGCCATCGTTTCAGAAACGACTACAACCGAGGAGGAGAGTCAGTGGTCGCCTGATTTTCCGTGCTGATGCTTCTGGCCTTCAGCGTTGCCTTCGCCTTGCATGTGCTTGCAGCCCTTCATTTCGCTGCCAGACTCACCTTCACCGTGCTGATGGCCTTCGGCGTTCATTTCACCTTGCATGCGCTTGCAGCCTTTCATGCCTCCGTTTTCCCCTTCGCCCTGCATCTTCTTGCAGCCCTTCATGCCTCCGTTTTCCCCTTCGCCCTGCATCTTCTTGCAGCCCTTCATGCCCTGGCCGTCTTCGCCCATCTTGCCTTTCATCATGCCCATGCCGTGCATGCCGGACTGTTCTCGTTCCGGGGCCAACGTCAGGATGTAATCCGTGACGGCAGCGCGTTCTTCTTCGGTCAAGACGACAGGAGGCATAAGCCCGTGGTGTTCAATGGCCATCTCAGGCAGTAGCGATTTTTCTGCTTCCGGCTTGACCAACCAGTCCAACACTTTTTCTCGCGCCTCATCCTCCGATTCGGTCATCATGGCATAACGATTCATGATCATGGACATCGGTGGCGCAATCGGCTCGGTGTCCATATCGGCAGGACGTTCAACGGCATGGCACGTCGAACAGAGGCGGTCGAAAATTTCTTTGCCATCCAGATCAGGTATGACGAGGGATGTCGACATGAACTGGGTGGACGCAGAGGTCGGAGGCGGTGTCAGGGAAGACAACGCCGTGGCACTGACCATCAGCGCGATCACGATAACGAGGACAGCAAAAAATAGGGATCGAATGGGGCGCTGGGTGCCTTGATGCAGGAAAGAGACTCTCATGATGGTCACCACAAATGGGTGCTGGATACGTGTACTCAGCCATAATGTCGGACACGCATCAGGGACACCACGTGCTACAAAATCCCGAGCCGGGGTGGTTTGATAACCACCCCGGCTGTAGGACATTCCTGTACACCCGCAGGTCTCCGTTCAGTCGAGAGTCAGGACCGTGAACGCGTTCCCCATTTCCAGATGATTTCCATCAGGGCATCGCGCGCCGCGATGGTTTTCCCATTCCCCAGCGCATGGATGGCTGCCTTCTTTACGTCGCGGTCAGGATCAGCATCGATGATGTCTTTCAACACCTCGACGCTGTCTTCGGAATCCGTATTTCCGATTGCGAAAGCGATGGCTTTCCGCACATCCGTTTCCCGTTCCGTCTCGTAAGCAGTGGTCAGCCATGCAAGGGAGGCTTGCGACATTTGCAGTGCTCCAAGCGTCCACACCCATCCCTTTCGAGCTTCATGACCAAATCGTTGCCAGGTCCGATGATCAAAAAGTCCCAAAATGGACTCAGGACTGTGCTTTCCGACCCACAGCACGGGTAGATCGTCAAATTTGAAGGACAGGTCCATGTTTACATGATGTACCCGGCTGATGGCTCCTCCTTGAATCTGGAGAAGTACCGCGACGTCTTTCTGGACCAGCTGCTCAGTCGCAGCATCGTCTCCGTCCATATCGTTGAGTACATCCCTGACAGTCTGTTGGACGGACCGGCCGGATGGCTCCCGATCGTGGATGATGTCAGCGATACTGGCCTTCCAATCGCTGTCCCAGCGCAGAGAGCCGGTAAAGCACCGCTCGCACATCAATCGCTCGAACGAAAAGACAATCCAGCCATCACTCGAACCGATGTTGGACCGAGCCTCAGCAACGCGATCATCCAGGGACTGAGGCGATACCAGGTGAGTGACCTGTTGCGCCCGAGCCGGTGACGTTGCGAGCAGGATCGCCATGAACACGAAGCCTGCCAATAGGAAGGCAAGACCGGAGCGGCCAGGGATCTTCCATGAGATGGCAGGGGAGATGTTGTGATCCATGATTACTGCCCCTGAATGAGGTCCATGAGGGCTTTACGCGCAGTATCACTTTCAATGTTGCCCAGGGCATGAACAGCCGCTTTGCGCACTTCGGAAGGCAGATCAGAGCCCATCACCCGGATCAAGGCCGCGACAGCCTTCTCGTTGTCTGTATTGGCGAGCGCATACACGGCCGCTTTGGTCAACTCTGCATTCTGCTCGGTATCGATCACCGACACAAGGGCATCCACCGCCACGTCCGACTCTGCATTGCCAATCTGATAGAGTGCAGCCTTTCGGACTTCTGCGTGCGAAGCATTTTCCAGGATGTTCAGCAGGGGGCCGACTTCACCATCCTCGATGGAATTGCTGAGCGCATAGGTGGCCGCCTTGGCGAGATCCGTGCGCTCGTGGCTCAGGGCCACGTTGGTCAAGAAGGTCTGCACTTCTTCCGTTTCATGATTACCAATGGCATACAGGGCCGCTTTCTGAACTTCCTCCGTGAAATCGCCTGTGACGATGGGAAACATGATGCTGATCTCATCGGACTCCAGCTGATTGGAAAGGGCATAGATGGCAGCCTTCACCAGTTCCGGATCATCAGACTCCAGCCCGGCCAGTACAACAAGATCAGCTTGTGATTCAAATGAGGCTTCATGGGCCGGAGAAGTGGTCAGCGAGTCCCATCCCTTCTTGGCCAGGGAAACAGGATGCACCCCGATGATGGGCATCAGGGCAAGGATGATGAAGGCGCTCAGGACGCCGATCGTGAGGATTCTGCGGGTTCGTTCCATGGTTCTCTCTGTTGGGGATTGAGGGTTGGAGGGGCTCCTGGCAGCTGAGATTGGACATGGCGGGTCCATTCAGGCCGCAGAGCCTGTTT
This sequence comes from Rhodothermales bacterium, assembly GCA_028284865.1. GTDB lineage: Bacteria > Bacteroidota > Rhodothermia > Rhodothermales > UBA10348 > JAAZVD01. Next base: position 97,334 of record JANQQV010000015.1, read on the forward strand.
AAAACATGTTCAGGTGCGTAATCCGATGAGCTGCGGTCCGGTGATTCCATGGACAAGGCGGTGGCCTTGCCCAATCAGCCGGTCGTGGACGCAGATTTAATTCTGGTCGCCTTCAAGCAGATTGATGAGCGCTTCCCGGGCCTTTGGAGTGCCAATGTTCCCAAGTGCCTGGACAGCTGATGTCCGGACGCGCGTGTCGGCATCCGTTTTGACAACCTGGACCAGCATGTCGACGGCCTCGTCCATCTCCGAATGGCCGATGGTCATGACTACAGCGCGTCTTACTTCGGGGTGCTGAGCATCTTCGAGGACGGAACCCAGGAAATCCAGATCTTCGTCCTCCATCCAGTTGGCCATGGCATAGACCGCCGCCATGGCCAGTTCCGGATCGTCGCTTTGCATAACCACGTCCAGCAGGAAGTCTTTGGCTGATTCCTCGTCCCGGCCTCCGAACGCCTGGATGACTGTTCGCTTGACTTCGTTGGAAGCCGTTTCTTCAAAGATGCGCAGCAATCCCTGCGTAGCTTCTCGTCCGTCGATATTGGCGATCGCATAGACGGCCGTTTTCTGCAGTTCCACGTTGGCGTTGCTCATGGCCGCGTCGAGCAGCATCGGAAGCATCGCTTCCTCGCTGTGATTCGACAATGCATACAGGGCCGCTTTTTGAACCTCGACATTCGATCCGTTTCGCAGGATGTCAGAAAGCGCCGTGATGGCTTCACTGGAAGAAACATTGCCGATGGCATAGGTAGCGGCCCGAGCGATTTCCGGGTCGTCGCTTGTCAGAGCGGCTTGTGTCAGGAACGGAATCAGGTCGGAGGTATCCAGATTGGCAAGTGCATACAGCGCAGCCTTACGAACCTCCACTGAGCGTGCATCGGAGAAGATGGATTGCAGCATTTCTGCTGCATCAGGGCTATCTGAATTCGCGACGGCATAGGTGGCCGCTTTCGCCAGTTCGGAATCCCGATCCTCGAGGGCAATTCGGGAGAGTAGGGGCAGGACCCGGTCGGTCTCCACATTGGCCATGGCATAGAGCGCCGCCTTGCGTACCTCGGTGTCTGCGTCAGACCCCAGGATCGACTCCAGGGCATCCATCACCTGATCGGAGGCGTCATGGTTGCTGAGGGCATAAACGGCATTGCGTCGCAGCTCTGTGCCTTCATTACCTGTCGCGATCTCCAGAAGCTTGGGAAGCACTTTCGGTGAGTCAAAGTTGCCCATCGCAAACACGATGCGACGTCGCACCTCGGGCGAATCCGTGCGATCCAGCAGACTCAGCATCGTATCCAGCGCCGCCTCATCGCCTATGTTCTGCAGGGCGTAGAGAGCTGCGAGGGCAACTTCTTCGTCGCCTTGCTCACGAATCGCCCGAAGACGCTCGACATACTCGGGGTTGCCGTCGCGTGACAGCGCTTGGGCGATGCGGACGAGGCTGGACTGGGCATCATCAGCGTACGAGCTGCGACTGAAATCACGAACGAACCGATCGTAGCACTCGAACACTTCTTTGCGGTCAACGGCGCCTTTTTCACCCGCATAGCAGCGGTAGAAATGGGCGTCATCCGTGCGGCGGCCTTCGGGATGTTGCCGAAGAAAGGCATCAAAGGCGTCAGCCGCCTCAGACCAGGACTCATCAAAAATCAAGGCGTTGGCATCAGCGTAGGCTTGGTCGTATGCCGACTGGGCTCGCGTCTCGAGCGAACCGAGCAACGCAAACGCGGAGAACAGCAGTCCGAGTCGGAGGGTGGAGCGTGTGATGAAGCTTTTCATAGCGGATTCTGGACGATGAGGATACCAGACGGAGTGGATATCAGATTGATGTGTTGATTCACGCACGGGAAATCAGTCGGGGAGGGTTCAGATGGCCGAACGACGAGGCTCAGGGCTCGAGTTGGTTGATGGAGACGGTGGCGGGGCCTCGGTAGCTCGATTCATGGATTCGATGTCGATCTTGAACAGGAGGGCCTTGCGGTCGAGACCTTGCTGCATCATCTCGATCTGGGGGACATCGACTTGCGCATCCAGGTGCGCGAGCTGAAGCAGGATGACTTCGAGGTCGGACAGCAGGTTGGAAAGGCGTTGCCGATCCGTTTCGGAAAGCCGTGCGCGGAGATCGGCTGTTTCCCGGACCAACTCTGTGGCGGCAGCTTGTCTTCGGTCAAGATTCAGGTCGGATGGCAGGTCCTGGGAGGCGTCAAAATTCGCCACGGCCAGCAGAACGGTTCGGGAACGGTTCAGGACGGACCAGGCCTGCTCTTCCAACTCAACAAGCTCCGTGTCGGCGACAGATTCAGTCGATACGCTCTGCTCGTCAAAGACTCCGGAGCGACCAATCAGGACACCCATGGTGACCAAAACGAGCGCGGCAGCCACCTGCATGAGGGGTCTTGGAATCAGCTGGAAAACACGGCCTTTGGACGCAACGGTGTGCGACTCGAGTGCCATCCGCTCCACAAGACGATCATGATAGCCTGCCCAGAAGGCCTCACCGGGATCAGAAGGCGTCCCGGGGTGGGCCGTGATCTGTTGCAACAGGGCCCATTCGCGGCGACAAGCGTCGCAAGAAGCCAGGTGTGCGTCCAAACGAAGCCGCTCTCCCTCTGCGGCCGTACCGGCAAGCACTTCGTACATCAGATCCTGTATGTCGTGACAAGTTTTCATGATCGTCCACCATAGAGTGGTTGGATTCAATCGCAGTTGAAATCAGCGTCCGCCTGCGTCGGCGTGCAGGTGGGCCAATTCAGTCTTCAGTTTCCGGGTCGCGCGGTGCAGGAGGCTCTTGACCGTTCCGTCAGCCACCTCCATGTCTTCGGCCACGTCCCGAATGCTCAGGTCGTGATGATGCCGCAGAACGAATGCCGTCCGTTCCCTGGGGCTCAGGTTTTCGAGTGCCCGATCGATGTGTGATCGAAGCACGGCTCCTTCAGCCAGTTGGGATGGAGAGGGGGTCTGGGCAACCGTTTCACCCGCCGTTTCATCGTCGCCAAAAAACCGCATCATGCTGAGCGCTTTCTTGCGCTTCTTGTTCAGATACGTGTTGATGGCAATGCGACGAAGCCAGGTGTACAGCCCCGAATCCCCCCGGAAGCGGTGCAAGGCTTTGTGGGCCTTGATGAACACTTCCTGCGACAGATCTTCAGCATCATGATGATTCCCCGTGAGATCGAGCGCCAGGTAGTACACAGCCCGTTTGTGCGTATCCACGACTTCGCGGAACGACAATTCGGATTGGCCGGTGGCTGCCAGGGATCGAACAGGTTCAGTCATCAAGAACATCACGGTACCAGTGCTGTCGGGATAGACACGCCTTCGTACCGGGGGGTTTACACGATTGGTATTTGAGTCGTCCAGATCGAAATTGAGCCCGCAACGAAGCGTTCAGTACCTCGGCCCCGGAGCATGTAAGTGGTCATGCGGGTAATCTGGACATTCAGGACCTGCTGGACGTTCTGGACACAGGCCAACCAATCACAGGATACGCAGTCGCCATGAGGGAGACGTCAACCATCAGCAATCGTGCTGGTCGGCTTTTTTCGGGTCTGGCCATCGTCTGGCTCAGTCAGTTCGGAATCATCCTCTGGTTCATGATCGGGCAGGGGTATGATCGCGCCACGGCAGGCCTGGTCCCATTGGGTGGTCTTGCCCTCATTCCTCTTGTGGCATGGGCGGTGCGAGCCGGACTTCCTGCACTCGAGGATTCGACGATCAAGCGACTTGGCATGGCTCACGGACAAGCGCTGGCCCTGTACGTGTTCGGCATTCTCGTTCCAGCCTGGATCATTCTCCGGCTGCTCGCTCTTCCCAGTCCGTTCCTCGAGCTCTGGTGGATGGTCGGGGCAAGCACCGTAATTCTGGGCAGTCTGGTCTACTACTGGAAAACGCCGACATACCAGCGGGCATTCTTCGCCTTGTTCTTTCTGGTAGGATGCGTAGCAAGCTTGCCTGGCTGGCGGTTGCTGATCTTCAGTTTTTTCCGTTAGGCAGCTTTAAAGACCTTCGGCCTTACTCGGACTCGGCGGCCGCA
>JANQQV010000025.1 GCA_028284865.1 Rhodothermales bacterium
GAGCGCCTGCAGGCCATCGTGGACGAGTACCGCCATGACGATGCTGAAGGAATCCACGCGGCCATCCTCCGCGACCTGCGGCAATTCCTGGGCGCCGAAGACTATGATGATGACATGACCCTTGTCGTTCTGAAGTGGCACGGACTGCCACTGGACGTCCTTTCCGGAGCCGAAGCCACCTTAAAAGAATCGACGTAGCACCCTATCTTGAGCGGACTTCTCATCGGAAGACCCATTCACCACGCCATTTGCAATCATGAGCAATTTTTCTGTCGGATTCAGAAGCACGGGCACCGTCCAGATCCTAGATCTGCATGGTGAACTCGATGCGCATACCGCAGCCGAACTGGAAGCGGCCATCCAGAAGTGTCAAAAAGACAATCGCGTCCACATCCTCATCAACGGAGCCAATCTGATGTACATCTCCAGCGCTGGTCTGGGTGTATTCATGGCCTACATCGAGGAAGTGCGCGACAGTGGCGGTGACATCAAAATCGCGGCGTTGCAGCCCAAGGTATTCAATGTCTTCGATCTGCTTGGCTTCCCGATGTTGTTCGACATCGTGGATACCGAGGAAGGCGCCGTCTCCAAATTCGAAACTGCCTCAGCCGACTGATACCCCGCCCCTCCCTTGGCATCCTCGACGCACACATTGACCATTCCGAGCTCGACGCGCTTCCTTGAAGACGTGCGGGAGTTCGTGACGATGCATGCCGAGCAGGCTGGCTTCGACGAAATGACGGTCGAGCAGCTGAAGATGGCAGTCGATGAAGCGTGTACCAATGTGATCGAGCACGCCTACGCTGGGGAAAGCGAACAACCCGTTGAGATCGCCATGATCCTCAGCCGGGACAAACTCACGATCAGAATCCGCGACAAGGGTCAGAAATTCGATGAGAAGGCCTATCGCGAACCCGACCTGATCGAGTATGCCAGAACCAAGAAATCTGGCGGATTCGGCGTCCACATCATGCGAAAGCTGATGGACGAGGTCGCATATCGGACAACCGGCGGATACAACGAATGCCGGATGGTCAAGTACCGGACCTAGCCGGTATCACTCCGGGCGGTATCCCACATACATCGAAGCGATGCCGAAGGTGAGCCGATGCGCACGACAGCGCTCGAATCCGGCCTCATTCAACCATCCGATGAACTCCTCACCTTCCGGAAAAACGGAAATGGATTCCGGCAGATAGGTGTACGCACCTGAATCGCCCGAAATCAGACGACCGATCGTCGGCAGGATGAAGCGCCCGTAGAATGCGTAAAGCTGCTTGATCGGGAATGCTCGCGGACGACTGAACTCCAACACAATCAGCTTCCCACCTGGACGCAGCACGCGTTGAATCTGACGCAGGCCCTCGCCCAGGTCCTCGAAGTTCCGAACGCCGAACGCAACGGTTGATACATCGAACTGACTGTCTGAGAACGGGAGCTTCTCAGCATCGCCATTCTGCAGGTCCACCTGCTCGGACAGCTCGCGCCGGACCACTTTCTTGCGACCCACCTCAAGCATTTCATCCGAGATGTCCACACCGATCACGGTGGGCACTCCTTTCTTGGCAGCCATCAAGGCCAGATCAGCGGTGCCCGTCGCAACATCCAGCAGACGTGTCGGCTTGTGCGCAAGAACTTCGCTCATCACACGACGACGCCACTGCTGATCGACACCGCCACTCAAGACCCGGTTGAGCAGGTCATACCGGGGCGCAATGCTGTTGAACATGCGCTCGATGTGCGGCTTCTTGCCTTCTACAATTCCAATTGGTGGGATATCCGACACGATTCGTACTGAGCTAGCTTAGAAGGGTAGTCAGCCCGAGGAGCTCGAAGTTGATGCTCTTCTTGCGACTGTACACGTTTCGTGACGGGGTGAGTCGGATCCGGTTATCAATCAGTCCGACCATGACATTGGCGTGGCCATCCAGCAGAGCCTCAACGGCTGAGACACCCAGGCGGCATGCGAGCACGCGATCTCGGGCGGTTGGAGATCCTCCGCGCTGGGTATGACCAAGGATGCAAACACGAAGGTCGATTTCGGCGAAAGCCTCGTCGGCCCTCAATTCTTCGGAGATCCGGGTGGCTCCGCCCAGTTCGTCGCCTTCTGCTACTACCACAATGGATGAGCGATGCTGCTCGGACATCAAGGAGTGGATGTAGGACTTCACTTTCTTGATGTCCGAAAGCGTCTCGGGTACAAGAACCATCTCCGCACCGCCTCCGATTCCGGAGTTCAAGGCAATGAACCCGGCGTCGCGACCCATGACCTCAACAAGGAAGAGACGATCGTGGGCATCGGCCGTATCACGGATCTTGTCGATGTTTTCAATGGCCGTGTTCAGAGCCGTATCGAACCCGATCGTTTCGTCCGTACCGAACAAGTCATTGTCGATCGTTCCCGGGCATCCGACCAAGGGGATCTGATGTTCGTCATAGAAAACTGCTGCTCCAGCAAGGGTGCCATCACCACCGATGGCGATGAGACCGTCAATACCCTGCTGCTTGAGATTTTCTGCAGCCTTCTGGCGACCCTCCGGCGTGCGGAATTCCTTCGAACGGGCGCTTTTGAGGATCGTCCCTCCTTTCTGGATGATGTTGGAGACGGACGTCCGGTTCATCTCCACGAAATCCCCTTCGATCATCCCCTGGTATCCACGACGGATACCAATCACCCGTTTCCCCGATGTAAGCGCTTTCCTTGTCGCAGCACGCAAGCATGCATTCATTCCCGGTGCGTCTCCACCGGATGTAAAAATGCCGATCGTCTGAATGGCGTCCAAAATTTCCTCCTTGGTTCTGAAGGGTGCATTAATGCCGAAACGCTTGTCGCGTTCGAAGCACCGATTGAAAATACCACGAAACGATCGGGATCGTGTTATCCTGTGGGTACCTCTTGCGGTGTTGGTGCTTGCCCTCGACCCTCCGTTCGTATCTTCGCTGGCACGGGGCCGATAGGGCCCTCCGACTCGCTACGCATGATTCCTTCCGCGCAGATGTCTTCCAATCATCCAGACAAGCATCCCCCCTTCCTCGTCCAGCTGGACGATGGGTCGGAGTATGCCGTTGATCCGGAAGCCTTGGCTCAGGATGGCACGCTGTTGACTCATGTCCGAGGTAACCACTACCTCCTCATGCGAGACGGCCGAAGCATTCCCGTTCTGGTCGAGGCCAGTGATCGCAGATCCATCCGGTTGACGCACTCGAATCAGTCCATCGACGTCAAGGTGTCCGATCACAGGGATCAATTGCTTGCGGCTTGGGGCGCAGATGAAGGCACCGCGGGGAAGCAAAGCCGTGTTGAGGCGCCCATGCCCGGTTTGGTCCTGAAGGTTCTGGTGGAACCAGGACAGGCCATCAGCAAAGGCGATCCGCTGCTGGTTCTTGAAGCCATGAAAATGGAGAACGACATCAAAGCACCTTTTGACGGTATCGTGTCGGCCGTCCACGTGGGGACGGGAGAAGCCGTCAGCAAGGGCGCTGCACTAGTAGATTTCGAGTAGGCCGTGGTTTTCTTCCTGACCGGAGCAACCGGTTTCCTGGGCTCCCAGATTGCCCGCCAACTGCTGGATGCCGGACATCAGGTCCGTGCAATCCGTCGTCCCTCGTCGCAGATGGACCTCGTTTCGGATATCTTGGACGATATCACGTGGATCACGGGCGATATCCTCGAGCCGGAATCCCTGGAAGAAGGCATGACCGGTGCCGACGGGGTGTTCCACGCTGCTGCCTATCTCGGATTCGAGGGCAAGCGGAGTATCGATCGACTGATGGAAGTCAATGTCGGTGGTACGGCGAACGTGGTCGATGCGGCTCTTCGAACCGAAGTGAAGCAACTGGTACACGTATCCAGTATCGCCGCCCTCGGCAGGTCCGAGCAGGGTACGGATTGCCTCGACGAGACGGCCGAGTGGAAGGACTCGAACATGAATACCGGCTATGGACGCTCAAAGTACGAGGCCGAAATGGAGATCCACCGCGGAATCGCCATGGGACTCGATGCCGTGATGGTCAATCCTTCTCTCATCATGGGCGTGGGTCGATTGTCCGAAAACACCATGCAGATTGCCGATCGGCTGGTCAAGCGGACCATCCCGTTCCGGCCAAAAGGCGGGACCAATGTCGTCGACGTGAGAGATGTCGCTGCGGGATGCATCAAGGCATTCGAGCGAGGCGAAACCGGCGAGCGCTACATTCTGGCGGGCCACAACATCCTATGGAAGGATATTCTGGCCACCATGGGCGATGCGCTGAACACCAAGCCTCCCACCCGTACGCTGCCGAATGCTGTCATGATGACGATTGCCACGATTTCAGAGGGCTTTGGCAAGCTGATTCGCAAACCCAGCGTCATCACGCGGGAAACGATCCGGCTATCCATGTCGATCTCTTGCTACGACAATGCGAAGTCCCTGCGCGTACTGGGGTGTACCTACCGGCCTTTCAATGAGACGGCCGCCTGGATTGCTGACGGATATGAGGCGCTTCGCAAGTGAGTTTGCCCAGACAGCCCATGTCCCTGAGAATACTGGTGCTCAGCGCATTGAGCACACTTCTGGTTATCGGTTGTAGTCGGCCAACTACCCATGATGAGCCGGCGTCAGGCGGAATCATGGCCAGCATGAAGGTGGTACAGCTGATCGTGTCCCCGCTTGTGGGGGATCTGCCATTGGTCACACTGCTTCCCTCGGGTGTGACTCCCCATTCCTACTCACCTCGACCGTCGGAAGTCGTCGCATTGAATCGAGCGAAGGTCGTGGTACTAGCCCACCATGAAGTAGACGGCTGGATTCAGGGAATGACTCGCCTTCCCCACGTGAGCCTGTTTGATGAGGAGGACTATGTGTACGATCCAGGGGCCGGAGCAGGCATGACTGGACACTCTCATTCCCACGATCACTCAGACTTCAATCCTCATCAATGGAGTGATCCGGAAGCGGTTCGTCGATCCGTGCCGGACCTGGCGAGTGGTCTGTGCGAGTTATTTGAGGATCATTGCCCGGCCATTCGTCGCCGTGCGACGGTCTTTGCGGGAGCGATTCAAACGTTGACGGACTCATTGACAGCCGCCGCAGATGCCGATAAGGTGGGCAGCAGCCCGCGGTGCTTCATCACCGCCCAACCCTTCATGGACCCGTTCCTCGAGCGTTTCGGGTTTCAGGTATTAGGTCCGCTATCTCCGTCTCCTGAAGTTGAACCCTCCCCTGCTTCCCTTTCCAGACTCATCAAAGAAGCGAGGGAGTCCTCTTGCACTACGCTTGTACTTCAAGACGTTCTGGAGAACCAGTTTGAACGACGTCTCGCCGAAGAACAGGGCTGGCGAATCGTGACGGTCGATCCGCTCGGAAACAACGCATCTTCGTACGCGGAATATCTTTGGGGCTTGTATGATGCGCTTACATCATCGCATGCTGACAAGGACGCTTCGCGCATCGTAGATCCAACCGCCCCATGATCCAGGCCAATTCATTAACCGTGCAGGCAGCTCACCGGGATATCCTCAAGGATATCTCGTTCAAACTGCCAACCGGAGCTTTCCTGGCCATCATCGGACCCAATGGTGGTGGGAAGTCGACCCTGGTTCGCGCGCTCTTGGGTCTCCAGAAGCACAAGGGAACGGTCCAGTTTGGGACGGCAGAATCCGGTGCGGGTAAGGGGTCGAATAGAAGGGTTCCTATCGGATACGTACCTCAGATCAAGACCCTTGATCGTTCTTTTCCCGCGCTGACCGAGGAATTGGTGGCCACTGCATTGAAGAAGCGCTGGCCTTGGACCATCGATTCAGCTTGCAGGACCATTGTACGTGATGCGTTGCGGTCCGTCTCGGCAGAGCATCTGATCGGTGAGCCGATCCGGAATCTTTCGGGAGGCGAACTGCAGCGTGTGTATCTGGCTCGAGCCATGATCTCGACCCCCCCCTACCTGTTTCTCGACGAGCCCGCGGCCGGAGTGGATGTCGCAGGTACGGCAGATATGCTGGAGTGCGTTGAGCAATTCAGGCGCGAACATGGGGCAACCATTGTGATGGTCACGCACGACTGGGATGTGGCGATGCATCACGCTTCCCACGCCCTGGTGTTGAACAAGGAAGTGATCAGCTTCGGGCCGGCTCATGATGCCGTCAGCGAGGATGCCATCAGGAAGGCATTTGGTCACGTGGGGCATGCTCACGGCGTATTTGGAGGAGGGCATCACCATGATTGATGTTCTCACGCAGCCGTTCATGATTCGAGCGCTGGTAGCTGGCGTACTCCTTTCAGCGCTGGCAGGATACTATGGCGTCTTCGTGGTGCAGCGTCGATTGTCGTTCCTGGGCGCAGGCCTGGGACACGCTGCGTTCGGTGGCATCGCCCTCGGTCTGTGGATCGGGATCCAGCCTTTGTGGATTGCCATTCCGTTCACGCTGCTCGTGGGGATCGGAATCGCGTGGATCAGGGACCATACCCGACTGGCTGCGGACACGGCTATCGGGATTTTCTTTTCTGTCTCGGTCGCGCTCGGAATCCTGTTCCTCTCGCTTTCCACAGGACGGAATGCGGATGCCTTTTCCTATCTCTTCGGCTCGTTGCTTTCCGTGACGTACACAGATCTCTGGGTCAGCACGGCGCTGGTCTTGACGGGAGTAGCGACCATCCCACGACTCTGGGGTGATTGGGCGTATGCGACATTCGACTCGGAAGCCGCAAACGTCAGCGGAATCTCGACCCGCTCCCAGGATATGCTACTCGTTTCCCTCCTTGCTGCGACCATCGTCGTGTCGCTCAAAGTCGTCGGGATTCTCCTCGTGGCCGCCTGGATCGTCGTGCCAGCTGCATCGGCCCGCCTCCTCGCGCGAACGTTTGGCGGCATGACCCGCCTCTCGGTGCTGTTTGCCGTCCTTACCACAGTCACTGGACTCGCACTCTCAGTCGTCCTGGATATTCCGACGGGCGCAATGATCGTCCTCGTGCAGGCCGCCCTGTTCGCGGCAGCGATGCTCCTGGCGCGTGGAGACTAAATCACCTTGGGCGGTTGCCAGTGGCTAATCCCTTCTAGGGCTTAATGACGCCTTTGTCTTTGGCAAACACATTGTAGTCCGCTTCCGTACGCCCCTCGCGAATGTCCTGAAGACGGCGTTTGAGGAGACGACGCTTGAACGACGAGAGGTGATCGATGAACAAGACACCGTCCACGTGGTCGTACTCGTGCTGGATGACGCGGGCCAGCATTCCTTCAAATCGCTCTTCACGAGGCGTGAAGGAGCGGTCGAGATAACGCAGTGTCAGAGCCTCGGGACGGACCACGACCTCGTGGATATCAGGAATGGACAGACAGCCTTCTTCGAATTCCGAGTCGTCCTCGGATTCGTCCACGATCTCTGCATTGAGGAACACCATCGGCTGGCCAGGCAACTCCATTCCTGCTTCTACAAAGTCCTCTTCCATGGGAGACACGTCGACGACAAACAGCCGCTCGGTTCGACCGATCTGGGGAGCAGCCAATCCGATACCCTTCGCGGCATGCATGGTCTCGATCATGTCGTCGATGAGTTGCTGGATCTCGGGCGAATCCTTTTCCACATCGAGAGCGATCTCTCTCAGCACGTCCGTGCCCAGTAAGTAAATGGGTAGAATCATCCGACTCAGGAAGGGGGGTGATCATCCAGGTATTCCTGGAGAATGATGCCTGCCGCTGCGGTGTCGATACGACCACGGCCTGTTTTGCGCATCGATGGACGCTCGCTCGATCGGATCAGTTCCTTGGCCCGCTCGGATGTGTAGCGTTCGTCGCGACGAACGATTTCGATTCCCGGAAGTCTCTTTCGGATGCGATTCATGTACTCAATGACCAGCTTGGTCATCTTGCCATGCGATCCGTCCTCCTCCAAAGGCCACCCAATCACGACCAGTCGGATGGTATCTTCTTCTCCCATCGAGCTTAAAACGTCCAGCGCCTCCGTGGGAGTGAACGTACCCACAGGCTGGGCAAAGAGACCCATTGGATCGGACTTGGCCAATCCCACTCGCTTGGTACCATAATCGATACCGACAACGCGCTCGATTGTCATGGGCGCTTTCTCCGGTTACCCGGTCGAAGGGACGTCAGTGGATGAGAGCCACTTCTTCATGGACTGCATCCTGGACGTAGTCCGCACTGCCTTGGGGGACATCATAGTCCAACTCGGAGAGTGGCTGCTGCAGAACAGCCTTGATCCGCTTGCTTGGCTTGAAGTGCGTTTTGCGTCGGCTGGGAATGAAGACCGTCTCATTGGTCTTGGGATTCCTGGCTTTGGGTTTGGCCCGGGTTTTCTTGACTTCGAACACGCCGAAGTCCCGCAGTTCAATCCTGATGTCAGGGTCTGCCTCCATCATGAGCTCGCCAATCGAGGAGATAACAGCTCCCACCCATGGCTCGCATTTGTAGATGGGTTCATCCATGATCTCCGAAACGCGTCGGGCAACATCTTTCTTGGTCAGCGTTTTCGGTTTTGAAGGCATGTCGGACAGGACTTGAAGTGCGCTTTTCAACGGGCGCGTCAAGTAACGGACATCCCTCCCGAAAATCAAGGTTTTCAAGAGGTTATTGCGTCAAGAGTCGTCGCCCTGTTCCTCGAACCGATACACGCCGTGGATCCCTTCTATGCGCTTGATTCGGTCGATCAATCGACGCAGATGGTCAAGGTCACTCACGAACAGCACGAGATTGCCTTCGAATACCCCGTCGTCCGTAGAAATCGTGATCGATCGGATGTTGGTTTTCAGGTTCTTCGAGACGACCTGCGTCAAATCACTCAAGATGCCTACACGATCCTCTCCCATTACTCGAAGGGCAGCGACGAACTGGACATCCTTCTGCCTGCTCCAATCGACCGAGATGATCCGATCGGCTCGATTCAGAATCAGATTGGGCGCATTCCGACAGCTGACCCGGTGGATCTTGATCATCCCACTCCTTGAGAGGAAACCAAACACGGAGTCTCCGGGGATGGGATTGCAGCACGTCGCGTAATCAGTCGCGATGTCCGTGTGCAGCTCCCCATCAATGAGCAAGGCCGGCTTGCCGGAAGACTGCGCGCTGTCGAGAAAGGTCTCGTATTGCAGTCTCAGGGAGTCCTCATCATGTCGCGCCTCCTCTTCCTCTCGTTGGGAAGCCTTGGCGGACTTGATCAGGTCGTTGACGTCAAACAGGCCGGATCCGATCTCATAGAACAGCTGCTCCATGTTCGGAAACTTGAGGCGCGTTGCGATCTTGGCCAGTTCACTGTCCGTCAGGGAGATGTTGGCCCGCGATGCACGCTTCTCCCATACCTCACGTCCGTGCGTTTGTGCTTCCCTGCGCTTCTGATTGATCCAGTGCCTGATTCGTGACCGCGCTTTCTGGGTGACGACGAACTTGATCCAGTCCGGGTTGGGCGTCTGCTTCTTCGACGTGATGATTTCAACCTGATCACCGCTCTTCAGTCTATACGAAAGCGGCACCATTTTGCCGTTGACCTTTGCGCCAATGCAATGGAATCCCACTTGCGTGTGCACGAGATAGGCAAAATCGACAGGCGTTGCACCGGTGGGCAGCGTGAACAGATCACCACGTGGCGTGAAGATGTAGATTTCCTCGTCGTAGAGGTTCAGGCGGAAGTCGCGTACGAACTCCGTGGCATTCTCTGACTCCGGGTCTTCGAGCAGGTCTCGTACCCAGGTCAGCAGCTCATCCATTTCCTTGTCGTCGGAATTGACCTGCTCCTTGTACTTCCAGTGTGCCGCCACCCCTTTCTCGGCGATCTCGTGCATCTCCTGCGTTCGGATCTGGATCTCCACGCGTCGCCCCTCTGGTCCGAATACCGTCGTGTGCAGGCTTTGATACCCGTTTGACTTGGGCACGGAGATGAAGTCGCGGAATCGCTCAGGAATGGGCTTGAACAGGTCCGTGATGATCGAATAGACGCGCCAGCAGTCCTCCTTGCCCTTTGACCCATCCCCTTCCAGCACAATTCGGATGGCGAAAATATCGTATATCTCCTGCAGCGGCTTGTCCTGCCGCGTCATCTTGCGGTAGATCGAGTACAGGTTTTTCGAACGTCCGTAGATGTCGAACGTGAACCCGTCTTCGCTCAAGCGCTCACGCAGCGGGTCGATGAATCCGGCGATGTACTGCTCCCGATCGCGCTGGGTATTTCGCAGACCGGTGGTGATTTCGTGGTACTCGTCTGGATGGATATACGCCAGACACAGGTCTTCGAGTTGGTTCTTCAGCGAATGGAAACCAAAGCGATGCGCCAAAGGGGCGAACAGGTTCAGCGTTTCGCTGGCGATCCTGAACTGCTTGTGCGGAGGCAGTGAGCCGAGCGTCTGCATGTTGTGCAGTCGGTCGGCGAACTTGACGAAGATGACCCGAATGTCCGACGCCATCGAAAGCATCAACTTCCGGACGTTCTCTGCCTTGGTGATGTCCCGGCTTTCGAACGCACCCGACATCTTCGTCAGACCATCAATGATCTGCGCCAGCTTGTCGTCGAACGTCTCGCTGATGAACTCGAGCGAAATCTCGGTGTCCTCGACCACGTCATGCAGCAATGCTGCCGCCACACCAACATCGTCGAAGCCAATCTGCTCGACGTAGATCCGGGCGACCGCAAGCGGGTGAGCGATGTAGAGCTCGCCAGAAGCTCGACGATCGTTTCGGTGCGCCCAATAGCTCAGCCGGAATGCCTTGCGGATGAACTCCTCATCGACCGTTCGCAGGTTTTGACGACACAACTCCAGGAGCTCGTCCAAGAGGACCAGGTACTGGGTCTCAACCTTGAGGTCGTTTCCTTTGAGTATGGTAGAGGCTTCGATCATGTAGACACTTTATACCCCTGCATTCCCCCCAGTTCCTGTTGAGGATTGGTGCGCAACAGGATGACCGAAAGAGCTGCCTCAACAACCAGCTCCTGGCGAACAAGTTGACCGGAGCGTGTTCCGGTATTCGCGTCCGGTAAACACGCAGGCTGAGAAACGAAAAAGGGGCGGGCGCCTGCGGCGCCCGCCCCTTCAAACGGAGCAGGATGTTGGAGCGCTTAGGCGTCCTTGTCCTTCTTCTCTTTGTCGTCGTCTGAAGCTTCTTCAGCGTCGTCATCGTCATCAGAGTCGCCGGAAACGGCTTCTTTGACGGCTTCGACGGCGTCCTCCACTTTGTCTTCGACAGCTTCGACTGCGTCTTCAACGGCGTCAGCGACGTCTTCAGCCATCTCCTTGACAGCTTCCACGGCATCTTCTGCAGCGTCTTTGACTTTCTCGACGGTGTCTTCGACAACATCTTCTGCTTTCTCAAGCAGTGATTCCTCTTCAGCTTCCGGAGCTGCTTCAGCCGCTGGCTCTTCAGCCGCTACTTCAGCTTCGGCTACTTCTTCAACGACAGGCTCTTCAGCTGCAGCTTCTGCCTCAGGAGCTTCCTCAACGGCCGTATCTTCAGCCGCAGCATCAGCTTCTGGTGCGTCTTCAACGGCAACCGCTTCTTCTGCTGCTTCATCGACTACTGGAGCCTCTACAGCTGCAGGAGCTGCCGCAGCACCACTGCTACGACGGCGACCGGCGCGGCGTGTCTTCTTGCTTGAACCGCTGCTCGAGCCGAATGGCTTGACATCGTTGAAATCAACGAATTCAACCATCGCCATTTCAGCAGAGTCGCCAGCACGCTGGCCGAGCTTCACGATGCGCAGGTAGCCGCCGGGACGATCCTTGATCTTGTCACCGATCTCGTTGAACAGCTCGGTTACGGCATGCTTGTCCTGCAGACGGCGGAAGACTTCACGACGATTGTGCATCGTGTCTTCTTTGGCCCGGTTGATGACCGGCTCTGCAAACTGACGAAGAGCTTTCGCCTTTGTCAGGGTCGTTGTGATTCGCTTGTGACGGATAAGTGCTCCGGTCAGGGCCGTCAGAGTGGCCTTCCGGTGCGACGCGGTACGTCCAAGCTTGAATCCTTTTTTCTGGTGTCTCATTGTTTTGAATCAGTTGTCGTCCACCAGGGACGGCTTGGCTTATCCTTTGACGTCTTCGAGGAAACGGTCGACGTCCATTCCGAACTGCAGATTGCGCTCTTCGATGACCGCCATCAGCTCCTGGAGCGACTTGCGGCCGAAGTTGCGGAATTTCAGCATTTCGGACTCTTCGCGACGTACCAGGTCTCCGATCGTCTTGATGTTGGCTGCCTTGAGGCAGTTGTGCGCACGAACCGACAGATCGAGTTCGTCGACCGACTGGTTCAACAGCTCGCGAACGCGCTGTACTTCGGCATCGACTTCTTTCTCCTCTTCGGTCGGCTGCGGCTCCTGGTCCATCTTGATGAACAGGTTCACGTGGTCGCGCATGATCTGCGCGGCAGCGGCGAGTGCGTCTTCAGGAAGGACAGAGCCATCCGTCGTGACTTCCATGGTGAGCGCTTCGAAGTCGATCTTCTCACCGACACGGGTCTGGTTGACCGTGTAGCGGACGTTCTTGATCGGCGTGAAGATGGCATCCATGGCCACGACACCGATCGGGTCGTCTGCACGCTTGTTCTCGTCTCCCGGTACGTAACCGCGGCCACGCTCCATGCGCAACTCGACGGAGAAGCTGGTGCCTTCGGAAACCGTTGCAACGTGGTGCTCCGGGTTCAGGACTTCGTAGTCGCTCGTAGCGTCGGCAATGTTTTTCGCCGTCCAGGCGCCAGGGCCTTTGACGATGAAGCTGATGTTGCCATCAGCGCCTTCGTTCGAGCGGAAGCGGACTCCTTTCAGGTTGAGGATGATGTCAGCGACATCTTCCGTGACGCCTTCCAACGTCGAGAACTCGTGCTGGACGCCGTCGATTTTGACAGCAGTGATGGCAATCCCCTGAAGCGAGGAAAGCAGCACGCGACGAAGAGCGTTTCCAATCGTTACCCCAAAACCGCGCTCAAGCGGCTGAATGACAAATCGTCCGTACGTTTCGGTCGTCTCTTCCAGTTCGACACCATCGGGCATCTGGATCGAGTAGGTGCTCATAACAGCTTGATCTCTGATAAGTGATCTGAATGCGACAGGTCGTGCCAATGATGCGGCTCCAACCGTCGTCCGTGGGAAGAATCAGGAAGAACTACTTGGAGTAGAGCTCGACGATGAGCTGCTCTTTGATGTTCTCCGGGATATCCTCACGGTTGGGGTAATCAAGAAACTTGCCCTGCAGGAGCTTGCGATCCACTTCCAACCAGGGGAAGGCCTTGCGCGTCCGATCCATGGCGTCCGAGACGAGCGACAGGTTGCGACTCTTGGGACGCATTGCCACGATGTCACCGCTGCGCAGCTGAGCCGACGGGATGTTCACGACGCGGCCATTGACCATGACGTGTCCGTGGTTGACAAGCTGGCGAGCCTGACGACGGGTGCGAGCAAAACCAAGACGGAAGACCGTGTTGTCCAGGCGAGCCTCAAGGAATTTGAGGAGGTTCTCACCGGTTACACCCTTTTTACGGGCGGCCTTGTCAAAGATTTTGCGGAATTGACGCTCAAGGACACCATAGGTGTATTTCGCTTTCTGCTTTTCCTTGAGCTGGACGGAGTAGTCGCTTTCTTTGCGACGACGGTTACGTCCATGCTGCCCCGGTGGATGGGGCTTGCGCTCGAGCGCTTTGGAGGGGCCGAAGATTGGCTCCTTGAAGCGGCGCGCAATCTTCTGCTTGGGGCCTCTGTAACGGGCCATAGTTGTTTACCTCTCGTTAAGGGTTTTCCTGAACGTATGGGCGCTTTTCCGCGACCCATAGCCGGGCTTAGTCCTGAATCACCGCTCCGAAGGAGCAGGTGCAGCCAATCGCGTCAGACGCGACGGCGTTTCGGGGGCCGGCAGCCATTGTGGGGAACGGGAGTGACGTCGCGAATCGTAGCGATCTCAAGGCCGACGGCCGAGAGTGCACGAATAGCCGACTCACGGCCGGATCCCGGGCCTTTCACGAATACTTCCACGCGACGCAGACCGAGGTCGTGAGCTTCTTTGCCGGCTGCTGAAGCAGCAACCTGTGCGGCATAGGGCGTGTTCTTGCGACTGCCCTTGAAACCCATCTTGCCCGAGCTGGCCCAGGAAATCGTGTTCCCGTACTGATCCGTAAGCGTGACCTGCACGTTGTTGAACGTAGCTTTGATGTGAGCCTGTCCATTGGACTCAACAACTACATTCTTCTTGCGTGCGCGTCCTCCGCCCCGTTGTCTTTTAGCCATGGTGTGTTGGGATGGTTAAACGGCCCCACCAACATGGTGGGGAATGGAAATTACTTGCGCGGTGCGGCCTTCTTGCCTGCCACCGTCTTCTTCTTACCCTTGCGGGTACGAGCATTCGTCTGCGTGCGCTGACCACGAACCGGGAGACCACGACGGTGGCGCAGGCCGCGGTAGCAACCGATATCCATCAGTCGCTTGATATTCAGCTGAACTTCGGTACGGAGGTTACCCTCGGTTACGTACTCGTCTTCAATCAGCTTGCGGATAGCCTTGGTCTGGGCGTCCGTCCAATTCTCAGGGCGCTCGTTAGGATCGACATCACAGCGTGTGAGAATCTCGATGGCGCGGGGACGGCCGACTCCGAATACGGCGGTCAGGGCGATTTCGCCCCGCTTCTTGACGTTAAGGTCTTGTCCTGCAATTCGTGGCATAGGTCCAACGATAAAGCGCGGAAACAGGCGGTGAGCCTATCCCTGACGCTGTTTGTGTTTCGGGTTCTTTTTGTTGATCACGTAAACGCGGCCTTTGCGACGGACAATCTTGTCGTCGGAACTGCGTTTTTTGACACTTGCACGCACTTTCATGTCGATCAGAGTCTTTGGTCACGCTTGGCGCGTGAATCCATTTTTGGTTGTAGCCGATGTATTACTCATCGTTAACCCCTTGGTTCACGAGCGTAATGTGAAGCTTTATTGCAGGAATCGTCTACTTGTAGCGGTAGACGATACGCCCTTTTGACAGGTCGTACGGTGAGAGTTCGACTTTCACGCGGTCTCCTGGAAGGATCTTGATGAAGTACATCCGCATCTTTCCAGAGAGGAGACCCAGAATCTCGTGTCCGTTTTCCAGGCGCACGCGGAACTGGGCATTGGGAAGCGCTTCAATCACTTCGCCATCCTGTTCAATGGGCTTCTGCTTAGCCATAAGCTGCTATAGAGGTCTGTTCGTAGGGTAGCTCATCGAGGGCTTCCTCGATGTAGCGGAACGTGGTCAGGATCTCGGCTTCGCCGGGGCGAACCGCGACCATATGCTCATAATGAGCGGAAGGCAGAGAGTCGGTCGTCTTGACCGTCCATCCATCGCCTTCGGTGCGAACGGAAGCTGCCCCCCGATTGATCATGGGCTCGATGCACATGGTCAATCCGGTCTTGAGCTTTCGTCCACTTCCAGGCCGGCCAAAATTGGGGACCTGGGGATCTTCGTGGAGATTGCGGCCGATGCCATGACCAACAAGGTCTTTCACGACACCATATCCGCGGGACTCGCAATGCTGTTGAACGGCAGCGCCAATATCGCCCAGGCGTTTACCCGTCGTTGCCTGACCAATGGCAAGCATGAGGGACTCGTAGGTCGTGGTCAGCAGGGCGCGGGTATCGTCAGATACACTGCCAATGGCAAACGTGTAGGCACTGTCGCCATAAAAACCATCCAGGATGACGCCACAGTCGGCCGACAGGATATCACCTTCCTGCAAGGGCTCATCATTGGGAATGCCGTGGACAACCTGATCGTTGACCGAAGTGCACAGCGTCGCCGGGAATACCAGGCTTCCTACTCGATAGCCTTTGAACGCGGGTTCTGCACCATGATCGCGGATGAACTCTTCCGCAATCTTGTCCAGTTCGTTCGTGGTCACCCCGGGCGTGATACGCTTGGCTACTTCACCCAGCGTCCGACCTACAAGGTCGGCCGAGGTGCGCAAGCGCTCGATATCCTTTTTGCTTTTGAGGTGGACCATCGGAGTGACTATCGACGACCGCGTACGCGACCGGACTTCATGAAGCCGTCGTAGTGACGCATGAGCAGGTGGCTTTCAATCTGCTGCAGCGTGTCCAGCGTTACACCCACGAGAATCAGCAGCGAGGTGCCACCGAAGAACTGGGCGAAGCCGTACGAGACGCCAAACTGGATGGCGAAAGCCGGGAAGATGGCGACCAGGCCGAGGAAGATGGAGCCGGGCAGCGTGATGCGAGTCAGGATGTTGTCGATGAACTCGCTCGTCTGCTTTCCAGGGCGGATACCCGGGACAAAACCACCCTGACGCTTCATCGTGTCCGCCATCTCTTTCGGGTTGACCGCGATGGCTGTGTAGAAGTAGGTAAAGAACACACAGATCACGAAGAAGATGGCCGAATAGCCCCAAGAGGAGATGTCCGTGAAGAAGACACCCATCTGCTGCATGAAGGCCGACTCAGGGAACATGGTCGCGAACGTTGCCGGCACAAACATGATGGACTGAGCGAAGATGATCGGCATCACACCAGCGGCGTTGACTTTCAGCGGCAGGTACTGCGTTGAGCCTCCGTAGACCTTGCGGCCCACCACGCGCTTGGCGTACTGCACTGGAACGCGGCGGGTACCCTGCGTGATCAGAACTACACCAGCGGTGACGAGGCAGAGCACTCCGATTTCAAGCAGGAAGATGAACAGGTTGCTCGAGAGCTCGAATTCGTTGATCAACGAGGTCGGCAGGAAGGCCACGATACCGATCATGATGATCAAGGAGATACCGTTACCGATGCCGTTCTCCGTGATGCGCTCACCGAGCCACATAACGAACATGGTACCAGACGTCAGCACGATGACCGTGGAGATCATGAAGAACGTGTCTCCGATGACAATCGCCTGACCCGTTGCCCCGTATTGCAGGTTGATGGCGAAACCGATCGACTGCAGTGCGGTGACCATGATCGTACCGTAGCGCGTCAACTGGGTGATCTTGCGACGTCCCTCCTCTCCTTCTCGCTGCAGCTTCTGGAAGTAAGGGACGACGGCGCCCATGAGCTGGATGACAATCGAGGCCGTGATGTACGGCATGATCCCGAGCGCGAAGATACCGGCAGCGCTGAACGCCCCACCGACGAAGAGGTCGAGCAGACCCAACAGGTTGTTGGTATCAGCGTTTGCGTTGATTTCAGCCAGTGCGCTGGCATCCACACCTGGAAGCGTCACGAAGGCGCCAAGGCGGTAGATGATCAACAGACCAACCGTATAAAGAATGCGACGACGAAGCTCCTCGATCTTCCAGACGTTGCGAATGCTTTCGGTAAATCCAGCCATGATGGTGTTGCGTCAGGCCCGCTTGAGGGGCCGGGTTCGGGTTGCAGGGGGAGTCAGATAGAACAAGCAGGAAGGCTCGGTCCGCTACAGGACGGTCGCGCTTCCGCCAGCTTTTTCGATCTTCTCCTTTGCGGTTTTGCTGAAGGCGTTAGCGGTGACCTTCAAAGCCACGTCGATGTCACCACCTCCGAGCACTTTGACGAGATCGCCTTTGCCAATCAGGCCCTTTGAGCGGAGAACGTCCGGGGTGATTTCCTCAGAAGCATCCACTGCACCGGTGGATACGAGGTCCGCCAGTTTGGAAACGTTGACGGCGGTGTACTCCGTGCGGAACGGGTTCTTGAACCCGTACTTGGGAACGCGACGCTGGAGTGGCATCTGCCCACCCTCAAACCAGACTGGAATGCTGGCGCCGCTACGGGACTTCTGTCCTTTGTTACCCTTGGTGGCAGTGTGGCCTCCGTAACCGGAGCCTTGACCGCGACCGATGCGCTTGCGCGACTTGGTTGACCCTTTTGCGGGCTTGAGATTGCTGAGATCCATGGTGTTGCTACAATCGCCCTGCCCGAGGCAGGACTCGCTGGTTCATTAAATGGAGATTGCTTGCGCGTCGAATCAGTTTGATTCGACGCGAGCAGGTTGGTCAGGCGTTCTCGACCTTGACCAGGTGGGACACTTTGGTCAGCATGCCGCGAATCTGCGGGCTGTCTTCGTGTTCCACCGTCTGGTTCATGCGGCGCAGTCCGAGGGCAGCAACAATCTTCTTCTGCTGTCCCGTACGTCCGATGGCGCTACGAACCTGGGTG
The DNA here is from genome assembly GCA_028284865.1 of Rhodothermales bacterium. GTDB lineage: Bacteria > Bacteroidota > Rhodothermia > Rhodothermales > UBA10348 > JAAZVD01. The sequence continues at coordinate 18,055 of JANQQV010000025.1, forward strand.
ATTTTGAGCTTAGCCATAATGCTTCCCTTCAAAAGGTGAACGGCGTGCGAGGTTTAACCCTCAAATACACGCTTGAGCGGAATGTGACGACGTTTGGCGACTTCCATCGGGTCCTCCAGGTTGCGCAAGGCATCCATGGTCGCACCCACCTGGTTGTGCGGGTTGCTGGATCCAAGGGACTTGGAAAGAATGTCGGTGAAACCGGCACATTCCAGGACGGCGCGGACACCACCACCGGCGATGACACCGGTACCGTGGGAGGCTGGCTTCAGGAATACCTGACCGGCGTCCTGCTTACCGATAACCGGATGAGGAACCGTTCCTCTGCGCATGGGAACGCGTACCAGGTTTTTCTTTGCATCCTCGGTACCCTTCGCAATCGCGCTGGATACTTCGTTTGCTTTGCCCAGTCCGGTACCGACCGATCCGTTTCCGTCACCAACGACGACAACAGCATTGAAGGAGAAACGACGTCCCCCTTTCACCACTTTGGCTACGCGCTTGACGGCAACGAGACGCTCGATCCATTCAATCTGGGAGTCGCCTGTGCGGTCGCGATTTTGACGCTTTCTTTCTTTGGCCATGATTCGTGTTATTCGATGATTTCCGGCTTCCCGGGTCAGAATGAGAGTCCGCCTTCACGGGCACCCTCGGCGAGAGCCTGGACCCGTCCGTGGTACTGGTAACCGTTGCGATCGAAGATGATCGTTTCGATCCCATCAGCCTTGGCTGCTTCGGCCACGGCTTTACCCACGGCATTTGCCTTCTCCACAGGGTTGGATCCGGAAATGCCTTCCTGCAGGCTGTTTGCGGCAGCGAGCGTGTGACCATTGAGGTCGTCCACGAGCTGAGCGTAGATGTTCTTGTTCGAACGGAATACGGTCAGCCGCGGGCGTTCGGCTGTACCGAACAGTTTCTTGCGGATACCCCGCTTGACGCGGTGGCGACGCTGAAGCTTTGTAATTGGCATGGTGTTTCTCGTTTACCGGAAGATTTCCGACCCTCCGGTGTTCATGCTTGAGTTCTGGATTAACGCGCTGCGGTCTTACCTGCTTTGCGACGTACATACTCGTCGGAGTAGCGGACTCCTTTGCCTTTGTAGGGCTCCGGCGGACGCAGAGAGCGAATCTTGGCAGCGACCTGGCCAACCATCTGCTTGTTGGCTCCTTCGATCACGATGAACGTGTTCTTGCTGCCCGGGCGCTTCGCATCTACGGTGATGTTCACGCCTTCCGGGGGAACGAAGTAGATCGGGTGCGAAAATCCGAGAGCCAGTTCGAGGACGCCATTGTTCACATTGGCGCGGAAACCGACACCGATGATCTCAAGCTCCTTCTTGTAGCCTTCGGAAACTCCCGTGACCATGTTGCCAATCAGGGAACGGTACAGACCGTGCATGGCGCGGTGGCGCTTCTGATTCGTCGGACGGCTGACCGTGAGTTCGCCGTCGTCCAATTTCAGGCTGATGTCCGGATCGACCTGGAGAGAAAGCTCTCCTTTGGGTCCGGATACCGTCACCAGGTTGTTCGATGCGATGTCGACCTTCACCTGGTCAGAAACCGCAATCGGTGCATTACCCACTCGTGACATTGTTCTTCTCGCTGCTTATCGAAAAAGTGTGTGCGGGGCCGTCATTGGCCCAGTAATCAGTGCGTCTAGTAGACGTAGGCCAGAACTTCGCCGCCGATGTTGTTGGCGCGAGCTTCTTTGTCCGTCATGACGCCTCGGGAGGTCGAGACCAGAGCAACACCCAGTCCACCGCGAACACGCGGGAGATCAGATGCGCCTACGTAGTACCGGAGACCCGGCTTGGAAGCACGCTTGATGGATCGGATAACTCCACGCCCATCTTTTTCATACTTCAGGTAGATGCGGATCAAGCCCTGCTTGCCGTCATCGATGTTGATGAAACGACGCACGTACCCTTTATCGAGAAGGATCTGCGTCATTGCACGCTTGAGTTTGGATGCCGGGATATCGACATGCCGGTGTGCGGACTGCTGCGCGTTACGAATACGCGTCAGGTAATCTGCTACTGGGTCTACTACGTTCATTGTTGTCTGTCGTGTTGCTAACGGTTCGCGAAGTCCATCTTCGCGCCTGGAAGCGTGAACGAAAACGGTAGTCTGGCTCGAAGCCGGAATCTACCAGGAGGATTTGCGGACGCCTGGGATGTGGCCGGAACGTGCCATGTCGCGGAACGCGATACGACACAGACCGAAGGTGCGGAGGTAACCGCGGGAGCGTCCGGTGAGCTTGCACCGGTTACGCATGCGAACGGGGCTCGCATCACGCGGAAGCTTCTGCAGACCTTCCCAGTCCCCTGCTGCCTTGAGTGCGGCACGACGCTCGGCGTACTTCTCCACCATGCGCTTGCGCTTACGCTCTCGGGCAATCCAGCTTTTCTTGGCCATGATTCAGTTGGTCTCTGTGTTCAGTTGGTCTCGGATCAAGCAGCGTCGCGGCGTACGAAAGGCATTCCAAATGCCTTCAGCAGCGCGAGTGCTTCTTCATCCGTTTCAGCGGTCGTCACAAACGTGACGTCCAATCCGGAGATCGTGCCGACGGAATCGACATTGATTTCCGGGAATACGATCTGCTCCTTGATACCGAGCGTGTAGTTGCCACGTCCGTCGAAGGAACGGTCAGGGATACCACGGAAGTCACGTACGCGCGGCAGAGCCAGCGTGATGAGACGATCCATGAACTCGTACATCCGCTCGCCGCGAAGCGTGACAGATGCGCCGATGGGCATTCCCTGACGAATTTTGAAGTTCGAAACAGCCTTGCGAGCCTTGCGAACCATCGGGTGCTGACCCGTAATGGTGCGCAGTTCCTCTACAGCTTCGTCCATCACCTTTTTGTTGGTGGCCGCTTCACCAACGCCTTTGTTGACGCTGATCTTGACGAGGCGAGGCACCTGCATGACGTTCTCGTATTCGAACTGCTTCATGAGCTCAGGCACGATCTCTTCCTGATACTTGGCCTTGAGTCTTGGTCCGTTACCGTCCATTGTTCTACTTGATTACTACGCTGTTTGCGCTTGAATAGGTGTGGGATCAGCTGTCGAGCTCTTCGCCCGTCGTTGCTGCAACACGGACCCAACGGGAACGACCGGTGTCCGAGTCTTCGATTTTCTTGCGTCCAATCCGGGTCGGCTCGCCGTTGCTGTCCAGTGGCATCACGTTGGATGCGTGGATGGACATTTCCTGCTGAATGCGACCGCCCTGGGGGTAGAGCTGGTTGGGACGCGTGTGACGGACGCGAACGTTGACACCTTCAATGATGACACGCTCCTTCTCGGGGAAAACCCGGAGGACTTTTCCTTCCTTGCCCTTGTCGTTGCCGGACAGGACGCGGACCATGTCGCCTTTGCGGATGTGCAGCTTGTTCTGCTTGTTGTGCTTCCGTGGCATGGGATTCTCTATTCATGACGCCCTCAGTCGGGACGTCGTCATGGGACAATTGGTGATCGGCTCGTGATCAGAGCACCTCGGGTGCGAGGGACACGATGCGCATGAACTGCTTCTCGCGAAGCTCGCGGGCTACGGGCCCGAAGATGCGCGTTCCGCGGGGCTCACCCTGCTGGTTCAGGAGAACAGCGGCGTTCTCGTCGAACCGGATGTAAGAGCCGTCTGGACGACGGTACTCCTTGCGGGTGCGGACAACAACGGCACGGGAAACTTCTCCTTTCTTGACGTTGCCACCCGGGATGGCCGTCTTGACCGTGACGACGATCTGATCACCCACGCGGGCATATCGACGTCCGGAACCACCGAGAACACGGATACAAAGGACTTCCTTCGCACCACTGTTGTCGGCAACTTTGAGTCTTGATTCTTGCTGGATCATTGCTTTGCTCGATTGGCGTTGTCAGCCGGTTGGCTGACCGAAGATTCCGATTGGACTACTTGGCACGTTCGACGACTTCAACCAGTCTCCAGCGCTTGTTCTTGCTCATGGGACGGGTTTCCATGATGCGGACCGTATCTCCTTCGCCCGCGTCATTGTTTTCGTCGTGCGCCATCAGCTTGGTCGTCTGCTTGACGAACTTGCCGTACATCGGGTGCTTCATCCGACGCTCGATGGCAACCGTAATGCTCTTGTCCATCTTGCTGCTGACAACAAGACCGACTCGTTCCTTACGTGCGTTTCTGCTGTTGTTTGCTTCCATTGTCATATGGGGCTTGGTGAGCCGTAAACCGTTTCCTCACCAACTACCTTTAAAGGGTTATTCAGGCGGTTTCTTCTGCCAGCTGACGCTCCTTGAGGATCGTCTCCAGGCGTGCGATGAACCGGCGTTTGTCACGGAGAATCATGGGATTCTGCAGGTCCGCGATGGCGTGCTGGAACTGGAGCGTGCTGAGCTGCTCCTTCTCCTCTGCGATCTGGGACGCGATCTCTTCCGTGCTGAGATCTCTGATTTCCTTGGCCTTCATTGTTCGCTGCCTCAGGCTGTGTAATCAGGTCGTACAACGACCTTCGTTAGAATCGGGAGTTTCTGCTGCGCACGACGCATGGCTTCTTTTGCCAGTTCGAGGTCGATACCACCACCGACTTCAAAAAGGATGCGACCAGGACGAACGACGGCTACCCAGTACTCAGGAGCCCCCTTACCTTTACCCATTCGGGTTTCGGCAGGCTTCTTGGTGATGGGTTTGTCCGGGAAAATGCAGATCCAGACCTTACCGGCACGTTTCAGGTGACGCGTCATGGCGATACGAGCGGCCTCGATCTGACGGCTCGTCAGGCGACCGGGCTCAAGGGCCTTGATGCCGAAATCGCCGAAACTCACTTTCGTGCCACGGCCGGCATTCCCCTTGATTCTCCCTTTCTGTACGCGGCGGCGCTTGACGCGCTTTGGCATTAACATGGTGATTCCTCTCTCTTCTGTGCCGGCTCTTTCCGGCTTTCAGACTGAAACGGATTAATTAGCGGTTCGAACGTCCGCGGCCACCATCGCGGCCTCCACGACCACCGCGGCCTCCACGGCCCCGGTTGTCATCACGACGTCCACGACGACCACGGCCGCGCTCGGGCTCCATCTGCTGCATCTGCTGACGCTGGGCAGCGACGTTCGGGCTCAAGTCAGGCTTACCGAGGATCTCACCGCGGTAAATCCACACCTTGACACCAGTCGTGCCATAGATGGTGTATGCCGTTGCGGTTGCATAGTCGATGTCAGCACGAATGGTGTGCAGCGGAACGCGACCTTCGAGGTACTGCTCCGTTCGACCCATCTCGGCACCGCCAAGACGACCGCCCACTTTGATACGGATCCCTTCGGCACCCATGCGCATGGCGGCCGTGATGGCCTGCTTCATCGCGCGGCGGAACGACACACGTCCTTCCAACTGCTGCGCGATGTTCTGCGCTACGAGGCTGGCATCCAGTTCAGGACGCTTGATCTCGTTGATGTTGATCTGGATATCCTTGCTCGTCAGCTTCTTGATCTCCTCGCGAAGCTTCTCGACCTCGGCTCCACCGCGCCCGATCACAACGCCCGGACGGGACGTGTGCAGCGTCAAGATCACACGCTTGGGCGTGCGCTCGACGACGACTCGGGAAAGACCCGCACGCTTGAGACGTGCAGACAGGTAATTGCGGATTTCATCATCCTCAACCAGTTTCTCGGCGTAATCCTTGCCGGCGAACCAGTTGGAATCCCAACCCCGGATGACACCGAGGCGAAAGCCGATTGGATGCGTTTTCTGACCCATGGGGGTATCTCTACTTTATCAGGTGTGTTGGGTGCTCGATCAGGCTTCGTCTTCCTCTGCCACTACCTCGGCCGTCTCGACGACTGGCTCCGTGGCATTGGGGTCGGACACGACCACCGTCAGATGGCAGGTCCGCTTGAGGATCGGATGCGCACGACCGCGCGATACCGGACGGTAGCGTTTGAAGGCAGGACCGCCGTCGACACGGATCTCGCTTACTACCAGCGACTCCTCGTCGATACGTTCGTCCTTGTTCTGATCAATCAGGTTGTGCACGGCCGAAAGGACCGTGAGCCTGACGATCGAAGTCACTTTCTGCGGGAGAAAGTTCAGGATGTCCAGCGCTTCAGGCACGCTTTTTCCGCGGATCACGTTGACCACGGTCCGCATCTTGCGCGGTGAACTCCGGATGTGTTTGCGAACAGCTCTTGCTTCCATGTTCTCGATGGGTTGGCCGTCAGCCTGTCACGGCTGTCGGTTGATATTTACCGTCCTTTTCTGTCCTTGGCTGTACCAGCGTGCCCACGGTAGAAACGCGTGGGAGCAAACTCGCCCAGACGATGACCTACCATGTTCTCCGTGATGTATACCGGGACGAACTGCTTGCCATTATGCACGGCAAATGTCAGCCCGACGAACTCCGGCGTAATCATGGACGCACGGCTCCAGGTTTTGATGACCTTTTTCTTGCCGGACTGATTCAGCTCATCCACCTTTTTCTGGAGCTTGTGGTGGATGAAAGGTCCTTTTTTGAGTGACCGAGCCATACTTACTTCTTCTTACGACGACGTACGATGTACTTGTCGGACTGATTTTTCTTCTTGCGAGTCTTGAAGCCCTTAGCCGGCACGCCGGTCGGAGACTTCGGATGACCACCGGAGGACTTCCCTTCACCACCACCCATCGGGTGATCGATCGGGTTCATGGCCACACCACGTGTCTTCGGACGAACGCCGAGCCAACGCTTGCGACCGGCCTTGCCGATATCAATGTTCATGTGGTCCGGGTTGGACGTGGTACCGATGGTGGCGGCACATCCAACAGGCACGCGGCGAGTCTCACCGGAAGGAAGACGCAGAACAGCGTACTTGCCTTCACGAGCTGTGAGCTGAGCGTACGTACCGGCACTTCGGGCCAGCTGAGCGCCTTTACCCGGCTTCATCTCGATGGCGTGCACCATCGAACCGACCGGGATGTTGGCCAGCGGCATGCAGTTGCCTGCCTCTGGAGATGCATCAGGGCCGTTTTCAACGACCTGACCCACCTTGATCTCGTTCGGGGCAATGATGTAGCGCTTCTCGCCGTCGGCGTAGACCAGCAGAGCGATACGTGCCGACCGGTTCGGATCGTACTCGATCGAGGCAACCTTGGCTGGAATGCCAATCTTGTTGCGCTTGAAGTCGATGATCCGGTAACGGCGCTTGTGACCGCCGCCCTGGTGACGCACCATGATGCGGCCCGTGTTGTTACGGCCGGCCTTGTGCTTCAGCGGAGCGAGCAGGCTTTTCTCGGGCGTCGACTTCGTGATGTCGTCGAAGGCCGATACCGAGCGGAATCGCTGTCCCGGTGTATTGGGTTTGAGTTTCTTGATAGCCATGGATCTGGTGACTAGGCTTCAGGGCCGAACCCCGAGGGGGCCGGTTATATTTCTTCGAAGAAGTCGATCTGTTCGCTGTCAGGTGTCAGCGTGACGATTGCCTTTTTGTAGGCGGCACGTCGTCCTTCTACCCGACCGCGACGCGTCATCTGCGTGCGGCGCTTTCCGCGAACGATCATGGTCCGGACTTCCTTGATCTTGATGCCGGGGTAACGGCTCTCAACGGCTTTCCGGATCTCCACCTTGTTGGCCTCACGAGCTACCTGGAAGCAGTAGTGACCATTCTCCATAAGGGAGGTCAGCTTCTCGGTAACCAGCGGGCGGATGAGGATTTGATTGCTCATTGTTGTGCTCTGTGCTGTTGTCCTGGGAGAATCAGCCGTTGCTGTCGCCCAGCTGGCTTACGAGGTTCTCGACGGCGGCCTCCTGCATCACAACGACCTGAGCCTTCATGATGTCGAGGGTAGAACAGTCGGCAGCGTTACGAACCGTCATTTTCGGCACGTTGCGCCCGCTGTAATACATGTTGCTGTCGTGGCTTCCCGTCAGCAGCAGTACGCTCTTGCCGGTCAGCTCCATGCCGTCGATCATGCTTTTCAGCGTGCTCGTGCTGGGAGCGTCCATGGCAAAGTTTTCGACCACGTGGATCGCTTTGTCCTGCGCCTTGTAGGCCAGGGCACTGCGACGAGCCACGTGCTGCGTCTTGCGGTTGACTTTGATGCCGTAATTGCGCGGCTTGGGACCGAAGATGGTACCACCCGATTTGCGGATCGGGCTCTTGGCACTACCTGCACGAGCGTTACCCGTACCCTTCTGACGGTACAGTTTGCGCGTGCTTCCAGCTACCTCGTTGCGCTCTTTGGCCTTGTGCGTACCCTGGCGACCATTGGCCTGGATACGGCGGACATCGAGCCAGATGGCGTGGTCATTCGGCTCAACACCGAACACCTTCTCATCCAGCGTGGCAGACTTTTTCGTAGCCGTGCCGTCCTGCTTGTAGATCTTCACTTTCATTGCCTGATACGCGGCTTACTTTTTCTTTTTCAGTTCAACGAGGCCATTCTTGGGTCCAGGAATGGCGCCGCTGATGAGCACGGCATTCTGGTCTTCCATAATGCGGAGGACCTGGAGGTTCTGTACCGTAACGCGGTCATTTCCGGTGCGTCCGGCCATGCGCATGCCCTTGAAGACACGCGAAGGGTCCGAACCGGCACCGATCGATCCCGGTGCACGCTGACGGTTGTGCTGACCGTGGGTGGCGTCGTTGACACCGGCGAATCCGTGACGCTTGACAACGCCCTGGAAGCCTTTACCCTTGCTCGTTCCGGTCACGTCGATCGTTTCGCCCTCTTCGAAGACATCCGTCAGATTGACTTCGTCTCCGGCTGAAAGCTCTGCATCATCTCCGATCGGGAATTCCCGCAGGTGACGCTTGAAACCGACGCCGGCGGCTTCGAAGTGTCCGCGCATGGCCTTGGAGGTGCGCTTCTCCTTCTTCTCGCCGATGGCAAGCTGAACGGCCGAGTAGCCATCCTTTTCTTCGGTGCGAATCTGGGTCACGACATTGGGCTCCACCGAGACGACCGTGACGGGGTACTGCCCGCCGCTGGCTTCGTCGAAGATGGAGGTCATGCCGACCTTGATTCCGAGTAGTCCTTTGCTCATTGCAATCCTTTTGTTTACGGCCGGTTCAACGCGACCGGATTGGTAAGCTGATCTGGTTTATCCGACACGCGTGAACGTGAACAGAACCGGATCGGCATACTGCGTCTGGAAGAGAACACCGAGAAGAATCGTCGTCGTCGGTGTCGGGGTCAGCTGCAGCGTGTTGTCGTTGGCAAACTCGTAGGCGAAGGTCAGCGGAGTCGGCTGGCCAGCAACTTCGAGTGTTGCGGTCAGTGAGTGCGAGTCTTCGTTGACGGTGTAGGTACCCGTAGCGGTGAGGCTGGCCTCAGGGACTTTGGCATCAACGGCCATCGTCACGCTACCATCGTTGCCCATCGTGATCAGGACCGAGTTGTAGGACTCGACCAGGTTGGCGCTGCGGTCACCGGTAGCATCCGTCAGACCTGAAACAGCCCAGGTGCCCACGAGCATTTCAGTACCGTGATCATGATCGTGATCGTCGTCACCGCCGTTGCTGTCGCTGTCACATGCTGTGAGAACGAACAGGCCGAAAATCATCGAGAGAAGAGTAAGCTTGCGCATTGGTTTTCCTGTTTGGAATGTGCGTTTGCGGAGGTAAATGGGAGGTCGGATCAGACCTTGATCTCGACGTCGACACCACTGGGAAGCTCGAGCTTCATCAGGGCGTCAACCGTCTTGCTGCTCGTTGACAGGATGTCGATCAGGCGCTTGTGGCTGCGCGTCTCGAATTGCTCACGGCTTTTCTTGTTGACGTGAGGGCTTCGAAGAACGGTGTACACCGATTTCCGTGTAGGAAGCGGAATAGGACCGCTGACCACTGCTCCCGTCGACTTGACGGTCTTGATGATCTTTTCAGAGCTCTTGTCGATCAGCGAGTGATCGAAGGACTTGAGCTTGATTCGGATTTTCTGACTTGCTGCCATGTCTGTCTACTCAGCAAAAGCTGTTATTGAATAGTTCAGCGTCGTTAGGGACGAGCGAACGATTAGTCGAGGATCTTCGAGACGACGCCAGCACCAACCGTGCGACCGCCCTCACGAATAGCGAAGCGAAGGCCCTGCTCCATGGCAACCGGCACAATCAGCTTCACCTTGAACTGCGTGTTGTCACCAGGCATGACCATCTCGACGCCATCAGGAAGC
>JANQQV010000026.1 GCA_028284865.1 Rhodothermales bacterium
GCTTCCTGATGGCGTCGAGATGGTCATGCCTGGTGACAACACGCAGTTCAAGGTGAAGCTGATTGTGCCGGTTGCCATGGAGCAGGGCCTTCGCTTCGCCATCCGCGAAGGCGGCCGTACCGTCGGCGCCGGGGTTGTATCCAAGATCCTGGACTAAACGTCCGGAATTCGCTCTCTCAGCGTTCGGCTTCGGCTCGCTGCATTGCGGCGTACTCCAGTACGCCTCATTAGCTCGCCTCGCCCGCCTCGACAGATCGAATTCCAACTCGTTTTTCGGGAGGGGATCTTCTCCCCCGTAAAACACCAACTCGCACATCGCCGAGGGTCGGATACGGCCCTCGGCACCTGTGCATACGGGCGTAGCTCAATTGGCAGAGCAGCGGTCTCCAAAACCGCAGGCTGCAGGTTCGAGTCCTGCCGCCCGTGCATTAGACGGTTCAGGCCGTCAAGACCGGAACGTTCCCTTCGGAACCACCGGCTCCTACTACAGCATCAATAAAGAAGGAAAGACATGGCTGGCATCGGCAATTACATGCAGGAAGTTGGCAAGGAGATGCGCAAGGTCACATGGCCGACGCAGAAAGAGCTGATTAGCAGCACGATGGTTACCATCGTTGCCTCGATCATCATCGCTCTCTTCATTTTCGGCACTGATCGCGTGATCAGCACGGTTCTTGAAGTCATCTACGGCTGATTGGACGCCTCTCCGCTGATTTCACCCATTCAATCCGCACGTCCATGGATGCTGCCAAAGGAAATATGATTCGGAAGTGGTACGTACTGCGCACCTTCTCCGGTCATGAGAAGAAAGTCAAAGAGTACCTCGAAGAGGAGCTGGATCGTCTCGGCATGCTCGAAAAGATGCCGGAGATCATGATTCCGACCGAAACCGTCTTCGAAATGCGCGCTGGCAAGAAGCGTACCCGCGAAAAGAACTTCTTCCCGGGCTACATCCTGGTCAACGCCATCCTCGACAAGGAGCTGATGCACATCCTGTCTGGCGTTCCTTCCGTGGTCGGATTCTTGACCACCGGCGATGAGCCCACTCCGCTGCGACCGGACGAAGTCAACCGGATCCTCGGCAAGATGGACGAAGTTCGGGATGCGGGCGAGCAGCCGGAGATCCCCTTCAAGGATGGCGATGCCGTCAAGGTCGTCGATGGTCCATTCAACAACTTCAACGGCGTGGTCGAAGAGGTCTATCCGGACAAGATGAAAGTCCGCGTGATGGTGTCCATCTTCGGTCGCAAGACGCCGCTAGAGCTCGACTATCTGCAGGTCGAGCACGAAGAGTAATTCCTTCTAGGAATATTCACTGTCCGGTACTTGTTAACCGGAACCGGGCACATGGCAGGCTGTTAATGATCGGCTTGCGCAATTTAGCAACCAAACCAGAGCGGGAGCCGCTTCCATACGGCGTTTGAACCGCGAACGACATGGCAAAGAAAATCGACGGCTACATCAAGCTGCAGATCCGGGCAGGTCAGGCATCGCCGGCACCCCCGATCGGTCCAGCGCTTGGTCAGAAAGGCGTCAATATCATGGAATTCTGCAAAGCCTTCAACGCGGCCACGCAGGATCGGATGGGACTCATCCTTCCAGTAGTCATCACCGTCTACGCGGACAAGTCCTTCACCTTCATCGTCAAGAGCCCGCCGGCCGCTGTTCTCTTGAAGAACGCTGCCAAGATCAAGTCCGGCGCGGCAGACCCCCTGCGTGAAAACGTCGGTTCGGTAACCTGGGATCAGTGCCGGGATATCGCCGAGCAGAAAATGCAGGACCTCAACGCATTTGACCTGGACCAGGGCGCTCGCATGATTGCGGGAACCGCTCGTTCCATGGGCATCAAGGTCAAGGGAGCCCCCAAGGCCAGCTGACACGCTCTAGCTAGCCTGGACGTGTAGTCTGGGATCGGGGCATATCCATCACCTGCGGGAGCCTTTCGTCAACGGACGAGGCGTCGGTACCGCAAAGATCATTCGAAACATGGCCAAGAAAGGAAAACGTTTCCGCGCCGCCCAAGAGTTGCTCTCGCAGCTGGAAGGGCCGGTTGGTGTAGCGGAAGCGGCAGAACTCGTAAAGAAAACGGCGTCCGCCAAGTTCGACGAATCCGTCGACCTGGATGTACGCCTCGGTGTCGACCCGCGTCACGCTGACCAGATGGTCCGCGGAACGGTCGCGCTGCCTCACGGAACCGGTAAAGACGTTCGCGTCCTCGTACTTGCCAGCGAAGGCAAGCAGCAGGAGGCTCGTGATGCCGGTGCTGACCACGTCGGTCTGGACGACATGGCAGACAAGATCCAGAAGCAGGGATGGACGGACTTCGATGTCGTCATCGCTACTCCTGACGTCATGGCCGTTGTCGGTAAGCTCGGTCGCGTGCTCGGTCCCCGTGGTCTCATGCCGAACCCGAAGAGTGGTACGGTCACCATGGACCTGGCTGCAGCCGTCGCCGAAGTCAAGGCCGGTAAGATCGACTTCCGTGTCGACAAGGCTGGAATTCTGCACACGTCCATTGGCAAGGCGTCTTTCTCAGCGGATCAGCTGGCAGAGAACGCTGAAGCCTTCCTGAAAGAAATCCTGCGTCTGCGTCCCGCAGCCGCCAAAGGCACGTATCTGCGCTCGATCACCATGTCGACGACGATGGGCCCGGGCATCCCGATGGATCGCTCCCAGGTCGCCTCATCGCTGCGCTAAGTGTCCCTTCTGAACGGCCCCGAGGGGCAATAGACTGACTGAAATCATGGCAATGACCAGAACACAGAAGGAGGCGGCTGTAGACCAGCTTGTTGAGAAGCTCGAGCAGACGCCGACCATCTATATCACCAATTACTCCGGTCTCACGGTTGAGCAGGCGACGGAACTCCGTACCCGCTTCCGCGAAGCCGGTGTTGAATACAAAGTCATCAAGAACACCATGCTGCGTCTCGCAATGGAGCGCATCGGTGGATACGACGACGTATTCGAAACGCTGCATGGCCCGACAGCCATCGCGTTCTCCGAAGAGCCTTCCGCTCCCGGACGTGTCATCAAGAAGTATCTCGAAGAGACGAAAGGCGAGCTTCCTGAGCTGAAAGGCGCCCATGTAGAAGGTGCGGTATACCACGCCGACGCCCTCGACATGCTGGCTGCCCTCAAGTCGAAAGAGGAGCTCATCGGGGAAATCATCACACTGCTGCAGTCGCCGATCACGAACATCGTCAGCGGCCTGCAGGCCCAGGGTGGCAACCTTGTGGGAGCCATCAAGACGATCGCCGAAAAGGCCGAGGCCTAGTCGACGGTCCCGTCGTCCGCAGCCGCGGTCGACTCCGGAAACGGATTTCCATAAACCCTTAATCGGCAGCCGAGCCCCTTCAGGGCGCAGACAGCTGCAGGAGAAAGAAAAAAACATGGCAGATATCAAAGAACTCGCTGAATCGCTGGTCGGCCTCACGATCAAAGAAGCCAACGAACTTGCTCAGCTCCTCGAAGACGAGTACGGCATCAAGCCTGCTGCTGCAGCTGTAGCTGTTGCAGGTCCTGCAGGTGGCGACGGCGCTGCTGGCGGTGGCGAAGAGCAGACCGAATTCGACGTGATCCTCAAGTCGGCTGGCGACAAGAAGATCAACGTGATCAAGGAAGTCCGCGGCATCACCGGTCTTGGCCTCAAAGAAGCCAAGGAAATGGTCGATGGCGCACCTTCGACGATCAAAGAGCAGGTTTCCAAAGACGAAGCCGAAGAGCTCAAAGCGAAGCTGGAAGGCGCCGGAGCAGAAGTCGAGCTCAAGTAACCGACTTCCGGTGCAGCTTCCGAACAGCTGACGCCGAATGACCTGGCCGGTCCCGGATTCCGGGGCCGGCTTTCGGCGGTTCAAACAGGTCTCCCATTGACCCTCGGGTCATCCTCATTCCTCAACGGTAACTGACCGCACCATGCCCAAGGTAAAGAGTCAAGCCGTGCGCTCCACGTTCGCGCGCATCAAGACCATCAAGGACTATCCGGATTTTCTGGACGTCCAACTGCAGTCGTTTCACGACTTCGTCCAGGATCACATTCCGCCTGAAGAGCGCGAGAATGTTGGTCTGCAGGCGGTATTCAGTGAGCACTTCCCGATCAATGACAGTCGGGAGCGCTACACGCTCGAGTTCATCCAGTACGGTCTGGATGCACCGAAGCACTCCGTAGAGGAATGCATCGCTCAGGGACTGTCGTTTTCGGTACCTCTCAAGGCCAAGCTTCGCCTGTCTTCGAAAGAAGACGAGGATGAAGATGAGGCGGAAGAGGCCATCGAACAGGAAGTTTACCTGGGTAACCTTCCGTTCATGACCGAGCGCGGTACGTTCGTGATCAACGGCGCCGAGCGCGTCGTGGTCTCGCAGCTGCACCGTTCGCCAGGCGTCTTCTTCGGTCAGAGCAAGCACCCGAACGGGACCGATCTCTACTCCGCTCGAGTGATTCCTTTCCGCGGTTCGTGGATTGAATTCTCGACGGATGTGGGCAACATGATGTGGGCCTACATCGACCGGAAGAAGAAGCTTCCTGTGACCACGCTGCTGCGTGCGCTCGGTTATTCTTCCAACGAGGAGATCGTGAACCTCTTCGATCTGGCAGACACGATTTCTGCCAAGACGAAGAAGTCGTTCAAGAATGCCGTTGGTCGCAAGCTGGCTGCCACGGTGTCGATCGAGCGCATGACGGAAGTCGTCGACGAGGACACCGGTGAAGTCATCGAGCAGCGTATCGAGCGCGAAGTGATCCTGCCTGCTCAGCACGAAGTCACCGAGGAAGACTACGACAAGCTGAAAGAGGCCGAGATCGACAAGATTCACCTCGTCCGTGAGGAGACCGAGGAGAACGAGCTCGACAAGACGACCCTGATCAACACGCTGAAGAAGGATCCGACGCACTCTGAGAAAGAGGCGCTTGAGTACCTCTATCTCCAGCTGCGCGGAACGGAAGCACCGGATCAGGACACCGCTCGCGGTGTTCTCGAGCGCCTGTTCTTCAGCGACAAGCGCTACGATCTGGGCGAAGTTGGTCGCTACCGCATCAACTCCCGCCTTCGTCTCGACGAAGACAAGAAACTCCAGACGCTGTCCCGCAACGACATTCTGGCCATCATCGGCGAGCTGATCAGCTTGCAGAATGGCAAGAGCAACGTTGACGACATCGACCACCTCGGCAATCGCCGTGTGCGTTCGGTAGGGGAGCAGCTCGCATCACAGTTCTCGCTCGGTATGGCCCGTATGGCTCGTACCATCAAGGAGCGCATGAACCTCCGTGATGCAGACAAATTCACGCCGCAGGACCTGGTCAACGCTCGTACTGTTTC
Organism: Rhodothermales bacterium; assembly: GCA_028284865.1. GTDB lineage: Bacteria > Bacteroidota > Rhodothermia > Rhodothermales > UBA10348 > JAAZVD01. The sequence goes on from JANQQV010000026.1 coordinate 5,313, forward strand.
GAGCGTCATCAACACGTTCTTCGGTACGAACCAGCTGAGCCAGTTCATGGATCAGACCAACCCGCTCGCGGAGCTGACGCACAAGCGTCGTATGTCCGCACTGGGTCCAGGTGGTCTGACGCGTGAGCGCGCTGGCTTCGAGGTTCGTGACGTTCACTACACGCACTACGGCCGCCTTTGCCCGATTGAGACCCCGGAGGGTCCGAACATCGGTCTGATTTCGTCCTTGTGTGTGCACGCTCGCATCAACGACTACGGGTTCATCGAAACCCCTTACCGCGTCGTCAAGAAGGGCAAGGTCTCCAAGTCGATCGAATTCCTCTCTGCTGAGCAGGAAGATCAGGCCATGATTGCCCAGGCAAACGCGCCGATCGACGACAAAGGCAACTTCGTCAACAAGTTCGTCCGCTGTCGTAAGCGGGGTGACTTCCCGATCGTGGAGCCGTCCGAGATCCAGTACATGGACATCTCGCCGAACCAGATCGTGTCGCCTGCGGCTTCGCTGATTCCGTTCCTTGAGCACGATGACGCCAACCGCGCCCTGATGGGCTCGAACATGCAGCGCCAGGCTGTGCCGCTGCTGCGTGCCGAGGCTCCGCTGGTCGGAACCGGTCTCGAAGGCCGCGTCGCCCGCGACTCCCGCGCTGTTCTCGTGGCAGAAGGCAAAGGTGTTGTTGAGTATGTCGACGCCCGCGAGATCCGCGTTCGCTATGATCGTTCGAAGGACGAGGAAGTGCTCTCATTCGACGAGCCGGTCAAGTCGTACTCGCTGACGAAATTCCGTCGTACCAACCAGGATACGGCCGTCAACCAGCGTCCGATTGTCAAGGTCGGCGATCGCGTCGAAGAGAACACCATCCTCACGGACGGATTCTCCACGGACAACGGTGAACTGGCGCTTGGAAAGAACGTGCTCGTGGCCTTCATGCCATGGCGCGGATACAACTTCGAGGATGCCATCGTCATCTCGGAGCGCCTTGTTGCAGACGACGTCTACACCTCGATCCACATCGAGGAATTCGAACTCCAGGTTCGTGACACGAAGCGTGGTGAGGAAGAGCTCACCCGTGAAATCCCGAACGTCTCGGAAGAAGCTACCAAAGACCTCGACGAGCGCGGAATCATCCGCGTTGGCGCCGAAGTCAAGGCCGGCGACATCATTGTCGGTAAGATCACGCCGAAAGGCGAGACCGATCCGACGCCGGAAGAGAAGCTTCTCCGTGCCATCTTCGGCGACAAAGCCGGAGACGTGAAAGATGCCTCCCTGAAAGCGCCTCCGGGCATGAAGGGTGTGGTCATCGATACCAAGCTGTTCAGCCGTCGCAAGCTGGATCCAGCGTCCAAAAAGGAAGAGAACAAACGTCTGGCCGAAATCGAGAAGGATCTCGAACTGGCCATGGCCGAACTGGTCTCCACGTTCTGGGACAAGTTCTTCGGACTGCTTGAAGGCAAGAAGGCGAAGGACCTGGTCAAGCGTAACGGCGAAGTTCTCGTCTCCGAAGGCGCGAAGATCGACAAGAAGAAGTTCAAGGATGTCAATCCGCTGGACGTCGATCCGCGTTGCGCCTTCACTGGTGATGAGAAGCTGGATGCCAGCGTCAAGAAGATGATCCGCAACTTCGAGCGGGCTCATCGCAACGTCGAAGGCGGCGCAAAGCGCGACAAGCACCAGGTGCAGATGGGCGACGAACTCCCACCGGGAATCGTCCAGCTAGCCAAGGTCTATGTCGCCAAGAAGCGCAAGATCTCGGTTGGTGACAAGATGGCCGGTCGTCACGGTAACAAGGGTGTTATCGCGAAGATCGTTCCTCAGGAAGACATGCCGTTCCTCGAAGACGGAACGCCTGTCGACATCGTGCTCAACCCGCTGGGCGTGCCTTCCCGAATGAACCTCGGTCAGATCTACGAAACCCTCCTCGGATGGGCTGGCAAGAAGCTCGGAACGAACTTCGCCACGCCGATCTTCGACGGAGCCAAGGTTTCTGACGTAGAGGAGACCATGAAGAGGGCCGGTCTTCCTGTCGACGGTCGTACGCAGCTGTACGATGGTCGCACGGGATCACCATTCGACCAGCAGACGACGGTCGGATACATCTACATGCTGAAGCTGAGCCACCTCGTGGACGACAAGCTGCATGCCCGTTCGATTGGGCCGTACTCGCTCATCACCCAGCAGCCGCTTGGTGGTAAGGCGCAGTTCGGTGGCCAGCGTCTCGGGGAGATGGAGGTCTGGGCATTGTATGCCTATGGCGCTTCCAACGTGCTCCAGGAGATGCTGACCTACAAGTCGGACGACGTGCAGGGCCGTTCCAAGGCCTACGAATGCATCGTGAAGGGCGAAAACATGCCGGAAGCCGGCACGCCAGAGTCCTTCAACGTCCTCGTTCGCGAATTGCAGGGGCTGGGTCTGGAAGTCAATCTCGACTGATCCTTCCAGCCGCCGTCCCCACGCATCCTAACCTTCGTATTCCGATATGCCCTACGGAAAACCCCAGAAGATCAAGAAGAACTTCAGCAGCATCACCGTCAGCCTGGCTTCTCCCGAAGCCATTCTCGAGCGCTCGTACGGTGAGGTCCTGAAGCCTGAAACGATCAACTATCGCTCCTTCAAGCCGGAGAAGGAGGGACTTTTCTGCGAAAAGATTTTCGGTCCTGTCAAGGACTGGGAATGTCATTGTGGCAAGTACAAGCGTATTCGCTACAAAGGCATCATCTGTGACCGCTGTGGTGTCGAGGTGACGCAGAAGTCTGTACGTCGCGAGCGCATGGGACACATCACGTTGTCCGTGCCCGTCGTACACATCTGGTACTTCAAGACCCTTCCGAACAAGATTGGACACCTCCTCGGTATCCGTTCGAAGGATCTCGAAAAGATCATCTACTACGAAAACTACGTCGTTGTCAATCCGGGTAGTGCCGCCAACCTCGGTGTCGAGGAGAAGCAGCTGCTGACCGAGGATGAGTATTTCAACATCCTCTACCAGATCCGCGAAGACAACAACCGCCTGGAAGACGACGATCCGGAAAAATTCGTCGCCATGATCGGTGGCGAAGCCATCGAGGAACTCCTCAAGCGTACGGACCTGGTTCGTACGGCTCAGGAGCTTCGCTTCCAGATCAAGACAGAGACGAGCCAGCAGCGCAAGGCAGAAGCCCTCAAGCGCTTGACGGTGGTCGAGTCGTTCCGCGAAGCCAACCGCCGCGTCGAAAACCGTCCCGAGTGGATGGTCATGCGCGTCATTCCGGTCATCCCGCCGGAGCTTCGTCCGCTCGTTCCGCTCGAAGGAGGCCGTTTTGCGACGTCTGACCTGAACGATCTCTATCGTCGCGTCATCATTCGCAACAACCGTCTGAAGCGCCTCATCGACATCAAGGCACCTGAAGTGATCCTGCGCAACGAGAAGCGCATGCTCCAGGAAGCCGTCGATTCGCTGTTCGACAACTCTCGTAAGGCAAACGCTGTCCGTAGCGACTCCAACCGCGCCCTGAAGTCCCTCTCGGACATGCTCAAGGGTAAGCAGGGTCGCTTCCGTCAGAACCTCCTCGGTAAGCGTGTCGACTACTCTGGTCGTTCCGTTATCGTTGTGGGTCCTGAGCTGAAGCTGCACCAGTGTGGTCTGCCCAAGCAGATGGCCGTCGAGCTCTTCAAGCCGTTCGTGATCCGGAAGCTCATCGAGCGCGGAATCGTGAAAACGGTCAAGAGCGCCAAGAAAGTCGTGGATCGTCGCACGAGCGATGTGTGGGACATCCTGGAGAAAGTGATCCAGGGTCGTCCGGTACTCCTCAACCGTGCTCCAACGCTCCACCGTCTCGGGATCCAGGCCTTCCAGCCGGTCCTGATTGAAGGGAAAGCCATTCGTCTGCACCCACTCGTATGTACGGCCTTCAACGCCGACTTCGACGGTGACCAGATGGCTGTCCACGTTCCGCTGTCGCATGACGCCGCGCTTGAAGCGCAGCTGCTCATGCTTTCGAGCCACAACATCCTGTCGCCGGCACACGGTGGTCCGATTGCCGTTCCGACGCAGGACATGGTCCTTGGTCTGTACTACATGACCAAGGCGGCAAATGGCGAGAAAGGCGAAGGCATGCGATTCTCCTCCATGGCAGAAGCGCGTCAGGCCTTCGACCAGGGAGTGGTCGTGCTGCACGCCAAGGTCCAGGTTCGTCTTGAGGACGGATCGACCATCGATACCACGATGGGTCGCATCCTCTTCAACGAGATCGTCCCTGCAGGCGTCGGATACATCAACGAGGTGCTGACGAAGAAAAACCTTCGTGGCATCATCGGTCGCGTTCTGAAAGCCACTGGCTTCCCGGAAACGGCCGCATTCCTCGATGCGATCAAGGAGCTTGGATTCGAAAACGCCACGACCGCCGGTCTGACGTTCTCGATTGCCGACATCGTCATCCCGGATGCCAAAGAAGAGCTGATCAGTGGCGCTCAGACCGAAGTGGAGAAGGCACGTGGCAACTACGCCATGGGCTTCATCACGGAGAACGAACGCTACAACCAGGTCATCGATATCTGGACGCACATCAACAACCAGGTTTCGGAAGTTCTCTTCGATACGCTCAAGAACGACCGCGACGGTTTCAACGCCATTTACATGATGGCCGACTCCGGTGCTCGTGGTTCGAAAGAACAGATTCGACAGCTGGGTGGTATGCGTGGTCTGATGGCCAAGCCGCAGAAATCGCTGGTCGGTTCTGCTGGTGAGATCATCGAGAACCCGATTATTTCCAACTTCAAGGAAGGCCTCACCGTTCTGGAGTACTTCATCTCCACGCACGGTGCTCGTAAAGGTCTGGCCGATACGGCCCTGAAAACGGCTGATGCCGGTTACCTGACGCGCCGTCTCGTCGACGTTGCACAGGATGTGACCGTCAACGAGCACGATTGTGGTACCCTCCGCGGTATCCGCATCTCGGCCCTCAAAGACAACGAGGACATTGTAGAACCACTGGCTGACCGTATCCTCGGTCGCGTTTCGGTTCATGATGTCAATGATCCGCTCACGGGCGATCTCATCGTCGAAGCCAACGAGCTGATTGACGAAGAGAAAGCACGTGCGATTGCCGAAACGTCCATCGAAGAAGTTGAAATTCGTTCGGTGTTGACGTGTGAGGCCCGTCGCGGCGTATGTGCGCTCTGCTACGGTCGTAACCTCGGCTCCAACCGCATGGTTGAGACGGGTGAGTCGGTCGGTGTTGTCGCCGCCCAGTCCATTGGTGAGCCGGGTACGCAGCTTACGCTCCGTACCTTCCACATCGGTGGTACGGCCTCGCGTATCTCCGCTGAATCCACGATTCAGACGAAGTTTGCCGGTAAGGTTGTCTTCGAAAACCTTCGCACCGTCGAATTCGATACGGGCGAAGAAACCAAGGACGTTGTTCTCTCCCGACAGGGTGAGATCCACATCGTGGACACGGAAGATGGCAACCGCCAGCTGATCTCTTACCTGATCCCTTACGGCGCGGAAGTTCTCGTCGGCGATGGGGATATGGTCGAGAAAGGCGGTGTTCTCGCTGCATGGGACCCCTACAACTCGGTCATCATGTCCGAATTCTCCGGTACGGTTGGATTCCAGGACATCATCGAAGGGGTTACCTACCGCGAAGAGTCGGACGAGCAGACTGGATACAAAGAGAAGGTCATCATCGATACGCGCGAGCGTTCGTTGACTCCGGCCATCCTCGTGAAGGGCAAAGAAGGCGAGCGCGAATATCCGCTGCCGGTCGGCGCCCGTATCCAGGTTGACGCCAAAGACAAAGTTGGTGCCGGTCACGTACTGGTCAAGATCCCGCGTCAGTCCGCCAAGACTCGTGATATCACGGGTGGTCTTCCGCGCGTTACCGAGCTCTTCGAAGCTCGTACGCCGAACGATGCCGCCAAGGTGTCCGAGATCGACGGTATTGTCAGCTTCGGTGGTCGTAAGCGTGGTTCGCAGGAAGTCATCGTCACGAGCCGTGACGGCACGGAATCGAAGACCTACCTGGTGCCGCTGACCAAGCACCTCTTGGTCCACGAAAACGACTTTGTTCGCGCCGGCGATGCGCTGTCCGACGGACAGATCTCACCTGAAGATATCCTGTCAATCCTCGGCCCTCGCGCTGTTCAGGAGTACCTGGTCAACGAGATCCAGGAGGTTTACCGCCTCCAGGGTGTGACCATCAACGACAAGCACATTGAGTGTATCGTTCGTCAGATGATGCAGAAAGTACTCTGCGTTGACTCTGGTGACACGACGTTGTTGGAAGACAACTACGTTGACCGCTTCGTTCTCGAAGAGATGAACGACAATCTCTATGACAACTTTGTAGTCATCGACTCTGGTGACTCCGATCTGCAGATCGGTGAAGTTGTCGACCGTCGCCGTCTCCGTGAGGTGAACTCGTCGATGAAGCGTCAGGACAAGCGAGAGGCAGTTGTGCGTGATGCGCAGCCAGCCGTCGCTGAGCCGGTCCTTCTTGGGATCACGCAGGCAGCTCTCGCCACGGACTCATTCGTGTCGGCCGCCTCATTCCAGGAAACGACCAAGGTTCTGACCGAAGCTTCCATCGCCGCCAAGTCGGATCCGCTGTTCGGCCTGAAGGAAAACGTGATCGTTGGTCACCTCATTCCTGCAGGTACGGGTCAGCGCAACTTCAAGGATCTCATCGTCGGTTCACAGACCGAATACGAAGAGCTCCAGGCTGCGATTGGCGCCGATTCCAGTGGAGACGGAGCTACCGAAGAGGTGTCCGCTTCGTGACCATGGGACGCGGGCCGCGTTCTGAAGTGAACGTTCCGTCGTCGTAACGAACATGGCCAAAGGCCTACTTATGGGCGCGGCTGCCGCAGGCAGCCGCGCCCATTTTCGTTCATCCACTTGGTGACGATAACCTCGAAAAGGCGGGTGTTACTTCCGCAGGTTGTTTCAGCGGCTTTCCGAATGACCGGGGAATGAACCCGGCACGATCCGGGACCGAGATTTAACACGATCACCACGAGGTGGGCGCATCCTCGAACTAAGGTCCTCGTACTGACCCGCATTCGACACCCCAGACTGATTCACCACCAAGACAGATTGACCTCCTAGACAGGGGCACTGCTTCTCTACATGCTACGCGACATTTACTTATTTGCAGGCGGCATCGGCACGTTCATGATCGCCATCGGCATGTTCGTCACGTTTATCGGTTGGTGGATGGCTGTTACCGAGTCGGTGACACGTGAGGGCCTGAGCCTCGTGACTCGCACCGTTCTTGTCGTCGCTACCTCGCTTTTCCCTCCGATGGGAATTCTGGTGGTCTCCTGGTTCATCAGGAAGGATCGCAAAACGGTCTCCAAGGCCATGAAGGCCATCAAGATTGGCCGTGCCTCTTCTGGCGCGCTGGGCTTACCCACGTCACATCGGACTGCCAAGGCTGCCTGATCGATCGATTCAGTCGCAGGCGACCACGATTCCGGAAACGACTTCGCGCTGGTAGGTAGCTCCAGTAGGACGATTGAGTAGATCATCGCGAACGATGAAGGTACTTGATCCGCCCCCGTCCAGATTGAGCGCATCCTCGGCGTCAAATTCCAGCATCAAGCCAGCCAGTTCCTGAAGCGTCACGCCTCGACTGGCGCCTTGTCGACCATCCACGACCAGCAACAGCAGGTTGCCATCGTCATCAATTCCTGCAGCCGTTCGTGGGTGTACGTCCGGGATGGTCGTGTGGAAGAAGACTTCCTCTTCTTCTGCAATGTTCACGGCCCCATCCACGACGATCATAGGGCCAGCTGCGAGGGCGTCTCGGGCATTCCAATAGGCTCCGAGCGAGTCCTCCTGGCCGCTGTAAGGCACATCAGGCGCGTTGTCGACTGGTGCATCCCACCAGAACGAGGAGTCCTGCCTACTGCTGACCCAGCCAATACGTGCTTCGTCAGAAGCATCCAATCCAAGCGCAGAGCGCCGCACGGGATACCGGGCATCGCCTACAAAGACGCCCGGAGTTGCGGAATGCTCGAAAGAGCCGTCGGCAATCAATAGCCCGATATGCTCGAATTGCGAGTCATTCTCCAGGAAATATCCGCCATTGACTCCCAAACAGGCTTGCTGGGATCGCACCATATCACTCACGGATTCTCTGCCATCGTCATCGGCGGAAGCCACAACGCGGACATCAATCGCGGGATCATTCAGGTTGATGCGCGCCAACCAGGCCTTCAAGGGAGCCGATTCGTCTTCTCCTGCGAAAACCTCAATGCCCGATGGAAGGCCCAGGCTCTCGCTTTGCTCGTCCCAGGTCATTGCCAACGGTCCGGTTGACGTGTGCGATGGCTCACACCCCGACATGACTACAAAGGCAGCAACGAGTACCGTGAAGCGTTGAATCCGCATGAGGGGTTGAAGGGTCAGAACCGGGGCCGACCGATCGGCACACGTTCAGTGAGGGAGTCGCCAGCATTCGTCGAGTAGCCGGATTGACTGCGACGAATCTGCCCCGCAACATACGGCCTTTTCGGATTCGGAAGACAGTGGGAATCAACGTGACAGCTGTCCTGGCCAATGAGTCGGAATCAGAATCGGTGACACTGTTTAACTCGCCTTCCGTATCGTGCAAACCAATGCCGGACAGTGACTGTCCAATGGTTGACTCGGCCGATCATGAATCACCACGAATACGAACTCATACAGGCGGCAAAGGGCGGCGATAACCGCGCTTTCGACGAACTGGTACGTCTGTATGATAGACGTATTCTGCAGGTTGCCCATGGCATCATGGGAAACATGCAGGATGCCTACGATGCGTATCAGGAGGGCGTGATTCGGGCGTACCGGAAGCTGCACACATTCCGCAGCGACAGTTCGTTCGGAACCTGGTTGACTCGCATCGTCATCAATCAGGCATTGAACATGAAGAAGAAATGGCATCGAAAACATGGCGTATCGCTGGATGAGGCCACCGAGTCCACGCCAGCCATGCTGCTTGATGACCGATCGCAAGCAGACGAAGTGTTGCTTTCCCACGAGCTTTCGAGCGAGATCAGGGAGAGCATGAACCGACTTTCAGACAGGGAGCGCTCGGTGTTCGTCTTGAAGCACATGCACGGGTATCGACTCCGGGAAATCGCCCTCATGATCGACTGCGCTGAGGGTACGGTGAAGAACTACCTGTTTCGAGCGACCCAGAAAATGCGGGAATCCCTGCAACATCATGCTGTCGCCGACGCGTCGAGCGTGGGCAGTGCGGCATCATCATCGTGACGACTATGACGAAGAAACCTTGCACCATCACCAGAGAAGAGCTGACTCTCTACTATTACGACGAGCTTGGGGCCGCCGCCCGAGCGGATGTCGAGCGTCGTCTTGCTGCGAGTCCAGCTTGTCAGGAAGAGTTGGCATCACTCTCAGCCCTGGAGGCACAGGTGCCGAGAACGCCTTCGGTTCAGATCGAAGATGACGTCCTCGCAGCTATTCGCACCTCTACGTCACGTCGATTGCAGGAAGAGGCTTCCCGTCCCGCTCCGCGCATTCTCTCATTGACCTGGCCGTCTTTGCCTCGGCTGGCCATGGGAATGGCAGCCGTAGTTGCCATCTTTTTCGTCGGGCGTATCACTGCCCCCGGCGAGTCCGTTTCAACGCTGGCGTCAGGTTTGCCGGAAGCGGATACCCGGATATCCGACATCCAACTGGACCGGGAAACGGGATTCGTCCAGATCAGCTGGGAAGAGACCAGGCCCGTATCCATCCAGGCAGACCTGTCCGACCAACGCGTTCAGGCCCTTCTCAGTCGTGCGCTACAAGATGAGTCCAATCCGGGAAGCCGCCTCCAAGCCGTACGAGCGGTCTCCCAGGTGGAGCTATTCACGTCGGAGCCAGATCCGGCATTGACGCTGGCCATGGAGGAAGTGCTCCGAACGGAATCCAACGAAGGTATTCGGTTGCAGACCTTGAAAGCGCTCTCGGCCCTTCATCAAGGCACGCCCGTGTCGGAATCGCTCAAAGGAATCCTGATTGAAATGCTCACTTCAGAGCGGAGTCCTGCTATTCGCATCGAGGTGCTGAATCTGCTGACGCGGAATGAGCTGACTTCCATGGAGCTGCAGACGGCACTCCAGGAAGCCAGGCAGGATGCCAATCCGTTCATCCGAAGTCAGGCTGAAGCCGCACTGGCTGACATGGAGTCAACAACGCCGCTCGAGTCCATAGAGTGAAAAGACCCTGAGTGAAAAGACCCTGAGTGAGGAGCTCTTGAGTGAACAGCATTCGAGCGAAAAGAAATGGAGTGAAATGAAGAGAACGATTTACATAGCATCCGCCAGCCTTCTGGTTTTCGGACTGGCTGTCTTGCTCGCAAAGCCGTCGCTCGCCCAGGAGATCACCGGGGAAGGGAACGAGCGGATGTATGAGCGAACGTATCGCATGAACCTGACGGGCCACGATACCATCCATTTCGAGGACATGGGCAGCGAAATGGAGATCAAGACTACGAGCGGCAACGAATTGCTCATCTGGCAGTCCATTCCGGTCAAGGATCGCTCCCGATCAGAGGCCATGTCGTTCGGTCGAGAGTTCGAACTGGAGTTGTCCGTTCGCAACGGCCGGGCAGAGGTCGAAAGCCCAGGAGAGCCACGAGGGTCGATGTACGAGATCCGCGTCCCCGAGGGCATTCACGTTGACCTGGGCACCGAATGGGGAACCGTAGAGGTCTCCGGGCTCGGAGGCAACCTCGAGATTCGCCACGGTGGAGGCGCCATTGAGGTCGATGACATCGCAGGGTTCGTGACCATCGTTACGGAAGGTGGGACCGTCGAAGTGAATGACGTCGCGGGCGCGCTTACCATCCAGTCCGATGGCGGAGGTGTGAGTGCAGAGCGGATCGGAGATGACGTCACGCTCGCCATTGGTGGCGGAGGCATTGAAATCGAGAACGTTCAAGGCGATGTCACCGCAACCACTGCCGGCGGGAATGTCGATATCAGTGTCGTCACCGGGGATGTGACGGCTGTTACTTCGGCCGGCAACATGGATGTCGAGGATGTGGGAGGCAGTGCCGATCTGAGCAATGGAGGCGGAAGCATCGACGTGTCCAGGGTAGAAGGATCCTTGACGGCAACCACATCAGGCGGAGATATCGATGCCATGGACGTCGGTGGCCGTATTCGGGTCGAGACGCTGGCGGGAGATGTCGATCTCACGGATGTTCGTTCTTCTCTTCGGGTGATTTCAGAAGTGGGGGATGTGGACGTCGAGGTCAGCCATGCTGATTTCCTCGAAGAAGGAAGCATTGAAATCGATCTGGGTTATGGGGACATCGATCTGATGCTACCCCGCAAAACAGATGCGCTGCTGATCGCCAACGTTCAGGAATCGGGAGGCATTGAGATCGACAACGAACACTGGGATGTTGAAGTCCTGCGAACCCGAGGACAAACCGAGCAGGGACGTTCCCGCCGGGCCGAGATCCAGATTGGTCGAGGTGGTGGCGAAATCAGTATCCGACTCCTGAGTGGAGAGATCACGATCGAGCACCAGTAATCGAGCACCGATACTCAGGCACCATTCTTTGAGCACCTGTCGTCAAGCGCGGCTTGACCAGGGCAATAGCGAGCGCAACCCCTTCATCGGGAGGCCGTAGAGCTGCCTCAACACAAAACGTCACGATCATGAATCGATTCAACCCTATCCGTTTCTCTTCACTTGTTGCTGCGGTGCTCATAGTGAGCCTCGCCCACGACGCCCAAGCCCGACAGGATGTGATGAAAGAGCAGTTTTCAGTCCGAGAGGGTGGCACACTGCACCTGGACGTCGACTATGGGGACATTGAAGTCGAGACGCATGGTCGCGACGAAGTGCTCATCACCCTGGAGCGGGATGTGGATCGCGCCTCCGATAGTGAGAAGAAAGAGATCTATGCCCGGCAGGAAATCATCTTCGATAAGGACGGCAATGACGTGATCGTCGAAATCCGATTCGATGAGGACGATGTAGATAGAGCCTGGAAGCGCTGGAAGCGTGACTACGACCTGGAAGTCGATCTCACCATCACCATCCCCGAGCGGTACAACGTCGAATTCCGCACGGGCGCGGGCAACGTGATCATCGCAGAGGCAGAAGGTGACATTTCCGGCCGAACAGGTGCTGGAAATATTGAAATTGAAGGTGTATTCGGTACGCTCGACATCTCATCAGGAGCTGGAAACATCACCATTGATGGCGCGGAGGGGGATGTCTACGTCCAGTCAGGTGCGGGCGGTGTAGAGCTTGAAGATGTGCAGGGACGCATCGAAGCCCGCACTGGAGCAGGTAACATCACGGCCGTCATCACGGGTCCACTCGCCGGCGACTCGTCGTTCGACACGGGGGCCGGAAACGTGACTGTTTACCTGGCCGATGACGTGGAGGCGGACGTAGAAGGACGTGCCAGCCTAGGCAACGCCAAGTCAGACTTTGATCTGCGTGTACGTGGCAAGTTCATGTCGAAGTCCTTCAGTGGTCGCATCAACGGAGGCGGACCGGAGATCACCTTGTCCTCAGGCGTGGGTAACGTGTCACTTCGCCGCAACTGATCGCGGGCGTTCACGCGGCTTTCTTGAACAAGGGCTGGACAGAAATCCTTGAATGCGCTTATCTTCGGTTAACACTGTTAACCCTGCCGAGATGAGCGAAAAGGAAGAAAAAAGCCTGCGACGGGCCATCCTGGACACCGCGAGACAGCTGCTGACTACTGTCGGCTATGCTCGCTTGTCCATGCGTAATATCGCAAACGAGATCGGGTATAGTGCAACAAGCATCTATCTGTATTTCGAGAGCAAGGACGACCTCGTTCATGCGTTGATTGACGAAGGCGTCGATCTGTTGCATGAGCGCCTGACCCAGGCTGACGCATCTGCCTCCACTCCCGAAGCACGTTTGGAAGCCATGTGCCGTGCGTACGTGGCGTTCGGAATCGAGCGCCCCGAGTACTACGAGATCATGTATGTACTCCACCCGGAGTACATCAAACGGTATCCAACGGAGAAGTATCGCAAGGCACGTCGCAATCTGGAGATCATGGCGCGTGCCATCCAGGATGGGATCGACAGCGACGTGTTTCGGGACGCGGAACCGATGCTGGCGGCCAACCTGGTCTGGAGTCAATTGCACGGAGTGGTCACGTTGCTTTCTTCCGAGCGAGTGGATAAACGCATAGATCCAGATCAGCTCATCGATGCGGCCTGCCAACATGTAGTGGCGAGTCTGCGCAGTTGGGGCCAGGCAGTGGCTGAGCCCTCCCGTTGAGGATGGCTTAAGGAGCACGAACCAACAGGTGAAGGCTCCGACTCATCGGAACTTGCTGGTAGACCCCTCGCAACATGACGCTGCCTTTCTATTCCTTCCTGGACGGTTTAGCCCCGGACTGGGCTGTCACCGTCGTCCTTATTCTTGCCATTCTGCACATGGGATTCCATGGGTGGGGCCTTCGAGCCTGGTTGGCGGTTCTGGCTGTTTTCTTTTACGGTATGGGAGTGGCAATGGGCTGGTGGATCGCACTGGCTGTGGTTGCTGTATTGTTTGCTCTGCCGCTGATCCGTCGGGTACTGAGCATCGGCGTCATGCGCTTGCTGGACGCCCTCAAGTTTCTGCCCACCATCTCGAAAACAGAACAGGAAGCCATAGACGCGGGAACGACCTGGGTGGAAGGCGAGCTGTTTTCCGGCAACCCGGACTTCAAGCGGATCCTGGCCGAAGACTATCCGGGCCTCACGCCAGAGGAGCAGGCGTTCATCGATGGTCCGTGTCAAGAAGTTTGTGATGCAACCGATGATTGGGATGTATTCAAACGGAGGGACCTGTCGCCTGAAGTGTGGGACCTGCTGAAGAAGCACCGATTCTTCGGAATGATCATCCCGAAAGAGTATGGTGGACTCGGATTTTCCGCGTCGGCCAACAGTGCTGTTGTGGGCAAGGTGGCCTCGGCCAACACGGTGTTGGGAATTACGGTGATGGTGCCCAACTCACTTGGCCCAGCCGAGCTGTTGATTCACTACGGGACCGACGCGCAAAAAGACTACTACCTGCCTCGACTCGCCTCCCACGAAGAGATTCCAGCATTCGCGCTCACTGAACCTGGCGCCGGTTCTGATGCGGGGGCCATGTCGGCCAGGGGAGAAGTTTTCCGGGGAGACGATGGTCGGCTCAAGGTTCGATTGAACTGGAGCAAGCGCTACATCACGCTGGCGCCGATCTCGACCGTGCTGGGACTGGCCTTCAAGTTGTTCGACCCGGACAACTTGCTGGGAAAGGGAACACGTCTTGGCATTACCTGTGCTCTGGTCAAATCCGACACGCCCGGTGTGGACAACGGCCATCGACATGACCCGCTCGGGATTCCGTTCTATAACGGTCCGACGTACGGCAAGGATGTCGTTGTCGACCTCGAAGAGTCCATCATCGGTGGATCCGATGGAATCAGTCGAGGATGGCGGATGCTCATGGAGTGCCTGGCCGCAGGAAGGGGAATCTCGCTGCCAGCTGTCGGCACATACAGCGCCAAGAAAGTGGCCCGCGTGGCTGGCGCCCACGCCGTAGTCCGTAAGCAGTTTGGGCTTTCCATCGGCAAGTTTGAAGGCATTGAAGAGCCACTTGCCCGAATCGCAGGAACGACCTACATCCTGGATGCGGCACGCCGCTTTACCAACGGTGCGTTGAACAAAGGCGCCAAGCCGGCTGTGGTTACGGCCATCATGAAGTTCAACGCAACCGAGGAATTCCGGAATGTCATCAATGACGGAATGGACATCCTCGGCGGGAATGCGATTTCCCGCGGACCTCGCAATGCCCTGGCTCACGCTTACATCAACACGCCGATCGGAGTGACGGTCGAAGGTGCCAACATCCTTACACGTACGTTGATCGTGTTCGGTCAGGGTGCCATCCGGTCACACCCCTGGGTGTTGAAAGAAGTGCACGCTCTGGAAGCGAACGATGCCAAGGCATTTGATCACGCGTTCTGGAAGCATGTGGGCATGGTTATCCAGAACACGTTCCGTTCCATTTTCCTGTCGCTCAGCCGGGGCCGACTGGCCTCCTCGCCCGTGAGCGGGCCAGCCGCCAAGTATTACCGGAAGCTGGCATGGGCTTCCGCCTCGTTCAGCATACTTTCGGATCTGGCCCTCGGGCTTATGGGAGGGACCCTGAAACGCCGTGAGATGATCACGGGTCGATTTGCAGACATCTTCTCCTGGCTGTATCTCACCACCGCCACGCTGCAGCGATTCGAGGTGGAAGGACGACTCAAGGAGGACGAACCCCTCCTGCGCTATACCATGGCCGTGACGTTCACTCGCATTCAGGAGAGCTTTGACGCCTTGTTCGCCTCGCTTCGCCTGCCTGTGTTCGGGTTGCTGTTCCGAGGCCCGATCGGCGCGTGGTCGCGATTGAATCGCCTCGTGGCGCCTGCATCGGACAAGGATATCCAGCTGGTTGCATCCATACTGAAAACGCCAGGCAGCCAACGGGACCGATTGACCGAAGGCATGTACATCTCATCCTCGCATGAGCGCCCGACCGGGCGCCTCGACCGGGCGATGCTCGCCAGCGTTGAGACCGAGAAGGCTTCGGCCCTCTTGAAGAAGGCATCGCGTAAAGGCGATCTGCCTCGAGGCCCGCTGGACGCGCAGCTCAGTCAGGCTGTTGAAAAGGGAATGCTATCTCAGGACGAGGCCGATGCGGTCAGGGAAGCGGAACGACTTCGCGACGATGCCATCCAGGTGGATGCCTTTCCACTCGATGAGTATCGCCAGACAGCCTACGTAGAGGACGCTGCGCCTGTTTTTGGATGAACATGCGGTCTCTGGACGACTCAGAGGTCCTTTTCTGACGCTGGAAAAGACAAAAGCCGGCAAAGATCGGACGGCAGGCTCTCATTCGCAAGAAGCCTCACCGCTTCGTATATTATCAGTTCGTTTTCAGAGACAGCCAACCCCGTTTTTCCATGGCAACCCAAAGCATGAACGACAGTTGGACTCGCGTCGTTGACCAGATCCGGACGATCTGGAGCGACCAGGAGTTCGACGATGCGGAGATGAAGAAAGCTCGCGGCAAGCTGAACAAGATGGTGGATCTGATCCACGAAAAGACAGGCGAGCCCCGCCCCGACATCGTTCAGAAGATTTCGGCTTTTCTCTAGGAGCCACCCCACCCGGTTCCTTCAAAGCCCGGCCCTTCAGGCCGGGCTTTTTTTGTTTCCAGCTTGAATTCACGGATGTGGCTGAACCGGTAACCAGAAAACACCGTTTCTTGAGCAACATCCGGTCAATGCTCCACTCCGGAAATCCTATCACTCCAACTTCCTCGCAGATGTCTGACTATCAGGAATCCCGATCTCTTGGCACCGCGTTGGCGGCCGATCACGCGAAGACGGTATCTCGGCGTGAAGCAGGTGCGATTCTCCTTGATGAGCTCAAGGCGCGTCATGCCGAGGTGGCGATGGGTGGCGGCCAAAAGCGACGGGAGCGCGAGCATGCCCGAGGAAAGATGCTGGCCAGGGAGCGGATTGCTGCGCTCGTGGATGAGGGCTCGACCTTCCAGGAAATCGGTTCCTTTGCGGCCTGGGGCATGTATGAAGAGCAGGGTGGATGTCCGTCCGCCGGGACCGTGATGGGAACGGGTCACGTGAATGGCCGCCTGTGCATGATCGTGGCCAATGACGCCACCGTAAAAGCCGGCGCCTGGTTTCCAATGACTGCGAAGAAAAATCTTCGTGCCCAGGAAATCGCTCTGGAAAACCATCTGCCGATCATCTATCTGGTCGATTCAGCAGGGGTCTTTCTGCCGATGCAGGATGAGATCTTTCCGGATCGGGATCACTTCGGCCGGATCTTCCGAAACAATGCCGTGATGTCGGCCAAGGGGATTCCCCAGATCGCGGCCATCATGGGAAGTTGTGTCGCAGGTGGCGCGTATTTGCCCATCATGAGCGACGAGGCGCTTATCGTCGATGGCACAGGGTCGGTCTTCCTGGCAGGTCCTTTCCTCGTGCGAGCGGCCATCGGAGAGCAGGTGGAGAAGGAAGTTTTGGGCGGCGCTGCCACCCATAGCGAGATTTCAGGGGTAACCGACTACCGCGTGCCCGATGATGCAACGGCCATCCGGACCATCCGCGATCTGGTTGGCAAGATGGGGTCGCGACCTTCGGCGGGCTTCTCGCGGGAAGCATCGGTAGCTCCCGCGCACGAAACTTCAGAATTGGATGCGCTCATGCCGGTATCCGGCGCGGACCCTTACGACATGCAAGAGGTGCTTGGCCGCGTGATCGACGCCGACTCGTGGACGGAGTACAAAGCGGGCTATGGCAAGACGATTTTGACGGGCTATGCGCGCATCGATGGGTGGAGCGTCGGGATTGTGGCTAATCAACGCCAGATCGTCAAAGCGCGTGCGGGTGTAAAGGCTGGTACCGATGAGCTCCAGGCGGGAGGGGTCATCTACTCGGACTCCGCCGACAAAGCCGCCCGGTTCATCATGAACTGCAATCAGAAGCGCATTCCGCTGGTGTTTTTCCAGGACGTGACCGGCTTCATGGTTGGATCGCGGGCTGAGCACGGTGGCATCATCAAGGACGGCGCCAAGATGGTCAATGCGGTTTCAAATTCCGTCGTGCCCAAGTTCACCGTCGTCGTGGGTAACTCGTACGGCGCGGGCAACTATGCGATGTGCGGTCGCGCCTACGATCCGCGCATGATCTGCGCCTGGCCCACGGCTCGGATGGCAGTGATGGGTGGTCAGCAGGCTGCCAAGACCTTGCTGCAAATCCAGAAAGCGGCTGCGGCACGCAAAGGGAATGAACTCAGCGATGAAGAGGAGGCCGCCCTTCTCAAGAAGATCCAGGCCCGGTACGATGAGCAGACGACGCCGTACTACGCGGCAGCGCGCCTGTGGGTGGACGAAATCATCGAGCCCGAACACACGCGTGCTTGGATCTCTCGCGGCCTCGAGATCGCGGAGCATAATCCCGAAATTCCCCGGTTCAACCCCGGCGTCATCCAGACGTGATCCTCGATCCGTCGCAGGATTGAATCCCCAACCCAACGCGAACATGGCATCCATCTGGAAGAAGCCCGCCGACATCGATACCATCAACCGCTTCAGTCTGGACGGACTGGTTGGTCACCTTGGTATCAGGATTTCCGAATTGACGGATACCACCATGACGGCGACCATGCCTGTTGATGAGCGCACGAAGCAGGCATTGGGATTGCTTCACGGGGGTGCCTCGGCAGCACTGCTGGAAACTGTCGCCAGCGTTGCGGCAAACTGGGCGGTGGGCGATGATGCCTTCTGTGTCGGCGTATCGCTGGACATCAATCACCTGATGGCGAAACAGGACGGACACGTGGAAGCCACAGCGCGTCCACTACGTTTGGGACGGACCATTCAGGTCTGGAACGTGGACATCGTCGATGAGGCAGGTGACCTTGTGGCGTCGGGTCGGATGACCATGGCCGTTCGTCAGCGTTGACACACCCGGGGCCTGGTTCAGCGACTAGTTGAGGGTGTCGCTTCCAGCAGCTGCACGGCAAACCACTGATTTTCGTCCGTCCAGACGTGTTTCGTGGAGAAGCCGCAGGACCCAGCCAGTTCGGCAAAGCTATCCAGCCGATACTTGTGAGAGTATTCGGTCCGGATGAACGAATCTCGCTCGATCGAATAGGCATCATGGCCGAGACGAACGGTCACGTCCTCATTCGCGATCAATCGCATTTCAATGCGCTCATGGTCGGCATCCCAGATCGCCTCATGCCTGAAAGCGTCCGGATTGAAAAGCGATCCGAGCCGGTCGTTGATGTGATGGAGGATATTCCTGTTGAATGCGGCAGTGACACCTTGTGCATCATTGTAAGCGGCATGCAGCACCGATTCGTCCTTCACCAGGTCGACTCCGATCAAGAGGAAGCCTCCAGCGCCAACCAGGTCACGCATCCGCATCAGGAAATCGGCTGCCGTCTCCCGAGTGAAATTTCCGATCGTGGATCCGGGAAAGAAGACCATGCGGCGGGCCTGGGCCAGCGGCCCCAGGCCCGCCGCATCCCAGTCAAAAGGAATACGCTGTCCGTAATCAGCGCAAACCGGTAAAATGGACAGTCGGGGAAACAGCGTCTTCAGCGCCCTTCCTGTTGAAAGAAGGTGGTCCCGGGAGATGTCGATCGGAACGTAGCCCCGGAGAGAACCCAGGTGTTCGAGCAGCAATCGAGTCTTTGTGCTGCTGCCCGAACCGTATTCCAACATCACGGTCGGATCGGGAAACAGGGCGTTCAGCTCTGGAAGGATGCGCTCCAGAATGCGGCGCTCCGTGCGGGTGGGATAGTATTCATCCAACTCACAGATCTGATCAAAAAGGTCAGATCCTCGCGCGTCATAGAAGTACTTGGACGGAAGCCAGGGTTGCTTGGCACTCAAGCCGATTCGTACATCCGCTTCCATTGTATCCGCTTCAGGAGCGATGTCGAGAAACAGTTCAACATCGCTGGTAGGTTCGGCCATGAATCAGAGTCGGTCAGCAGATAGGATGGAAGGGTGACCCGCAAGGGGGAATCCAGCGGCAGAGGAGTAGCCGTCTTTGAGGCCGGTAGGTACTCGCGCCCGGTCAGAGGGTTCGGGCCAGCCGGATGCCTGCAAATTGCCAGCGGGCGTTGGACGGGAAAAAATTGCGATACGTAGCCCGGATATGGTTCGACGGAGTCGCGCATGACCCCCCTCGAAGAACGAATTGGTTGGCCATGAACTTCCCGTTGTACTCGCCCAAAGCGCCCTCAACCGGCAAATACCCGGGATATGGGGAGTAGTGGCTGGACGTCCACTCCCAGCTACCACCGAACATGGTGTCGAGTCTTCCCGCCGCAGCGTCAGGCCACTGCGGGTGAAGGGTCATGTCGTCTGAAAATGGCCCTCCCATTCCAGCTTCTCCAGCCGCATGCTCCCATTCAAATTCCGTGGGTAATCGATACCCGGCCCAACGCGCAAATGCGTCGGCTTCGAAATAGGAAACGTGGGTCAGCGGTGCATCTTCATCCAGGGGGCGAAGCCCGTAGAGGCTGAATTCATGCCACCCGTCATCGCGACGTTGCCAATACAATGGCCGTCCCCAATTATCCTTTTGCACCAGGTCCCAGCCTTGTGCCAGCCACAGCGGTGACCGATCGTACCCGCCATCCTGGACGAAGGCCAGAAATTCGCCATTGGTGACTGGACGGGAAGCCAATTCGAAGGACTCTACGAACTGGCGATGCCGCGGACTTTCGTTGTCGTAGCTGAATCCATCCCCTTTGAACCCTGTTTCGACGATCCCTGCATCGAAGCGTTCAAATTCGTTGGCCGGGGCAGGTGTGCTGGGAGGGGGACCTTCCGAGTGGTAAGCGGGAAACAGTGGATTGACGGACAGGACGTGTTTGATGTCTGTGACCATGAGCTCTTGATGCTGCTGCTCGTGGTGCAATCCGATTTCAATGACCGGTAGAGCGGCTTCAGGTACATCACCCTCAAGGAATCGCCCCATGGCCTGGTCTACATGGCGCCGATATGCCAGAATGTCATCGACTGTCGGACGAGACAGGATTCCGCGATGAGGGCGGGACCACCGATCTCCCGCCTGGATGTAATAGGAGTTGAAAAGGAATGGATAACGCTCATCCATCAGCGTGTAGCCATCGGCGTATTCCGCCAGCACGAAAACCTCGAAAAACCATGTCGTATGGGCGAGGTGCCACTTCGTCGGGCTCACATCTTCCATGGACTGGATGACATAGTCCTCCGTTTCAAGCGGGTCGCAGATCCTCAGCGTCTGGTTGCGCACTGCGGTAAATCGTTCGGAAAGCGAGCGTTCAGTAGCTGAGATGGTTTCGGGAATGGCTTCCTGCATGTAGTCCGAAGTGAATCAGAGAAGAGGTCATGGGCAATCAGGCTGACGCCCCCAAGAGACTATTGTGGGGGAGTCTGGCGTCTGTGGAAACCTACGAGTTTTCGGAAGCGATTTCCCTGCATACCTGTGATGAGGGTATATTTTGTGGACTACCCTGCGGTCGAGGTCGTCGAAGCGCCGCGTGCTGGGCCTCTAATCAATCACATCACATGAACCTGAACAACGAACGCGTCGGGGCGTCTGAATTGCAAAGAACAAAACAAGTCGTTTCGAGCCTGAGCCTGACCCTGAGCCTGCTGATTGTCATTCTGCTAGTCGGATGTGGGCAGTCAGGAGCCGCGTTGGCTGTCGACGAAGCAGCAGAAACTGTTGGCTCGCCGTCGATCGGTCAAGATGCTGACCTCCCGGATCAAGCGGGTTCAGGATTTCAGGCAGGTGATATCCGTGAGCTCACGATTCCGGGAACGGGAGTCTCGTTTACGATGGTCTACGTGCCTGGAGGGACTTATCGCGTTGGAACGCCGGATTCCGAGCCGGGACGAGAGTCGGATGAAGGACCCATCACGGAAGTGAGCATTGATGGCTTCTGGATGGGTCAATTTGAAGTCACCGACGAGGAGTTCGGGGTTTTCCGTTATCCGGACCGGGATTCGGATTCGACTGCGGTTGCAGATGCTGAGTACGATGTGGATGCGGTGAGTCGTCCGAGCCCGCCTTACGAGGATCCGGCTTTCGGGATGGGAGGTGAAGGCAAACCTGCTGTCGGCATGACACAGTGGGCAGGTCTGCACTATGCGAAATGGCTGACCGAGAAGACCGGCGTGTTCTTTCGTCTTCCGAGTGAGGCGGAATGGGAGGTGGCTTGCAGGGCGGGTCAGGATCCGTCGTCGATGGCGCTACCGGATGAGCGTGCACTGCAAAGCATGGCATGGTACGACGCGAATAGCGACCTGACACTTCAGGCTGTGGGCGACAAACGCCCCAATGATTGGCAGCTGTACGACATGTTGGGGAATGCGGCAGAATGGATGCTGGACGAGTATGTCGACGACTACCATAGCCAGATTGCGAGCCTTGGAGAAAATCCCTGGATCCAGCCAACCCGGCTCCATCCAAGAACGGTCCGGGGAGGCGACTACGGAGAGTTGGAATCCGGGATCCGATGTGGCTCCCGGCTGGAGTCGACCACGGATTGGAAGCGCCGAGATCCGCAGATCCCCAAGAGCTTCTGGTGGAACACGGACTCGCCATTCGTAGGCTTTCGAATCATGGCACCGGAGACGCCGCCATCATCGGAAGAACAGGAAATGTTCTGGATGCTGGTCCTGGGAGAGTAGGACTTCGTTCACGTGTAGCGTTGGCTGGGCGATTGACAATTGGTCTCGAGGCTCCTCAAATAGAAAAGGGGGCGGTCGCTGCGCGACCGCCCCCTTCCATCAAGATCAAACTCAGGAGAATCAGCCTTCTTCGTCAGCTGACTCTTCTTCTCTGCGGAGTTTGTTCATGCCTTTAACGGCAAGGAAGATGGCCCATGCCACGATCAGGAAGTCCATCACGGTCTGGATGAAGTTTCCATAGTTGAGCGTGACGGCTGGATCTTCACCTACTCCTTCCTTGAGAGTGATGGCCAACTGCGTGAAGTCAACGCCACCAACAAGGAGACCGACGGGCGGCATGATGATGTCAGCAACAAACGATGAGACTACCGCTCCGAAGGCGGCACCGATTACGATACCCACGGCCATGTCGACCGCATTGCCCTTGACGGCAAACTCCTTGAATTCGCTCATCATACTCATGTGGGATACCTCTGAATTTGGGAGAGATGAGGTAGCGCCGATGTGATGTGGCGCCAACCGATGATGGGTAAATGTGCGTAATCGGTTCTTCGGAGTCAACAATTGAATCGAATTCGGAGGATGTAGCATCGGGCAAGGGAATCGGTTAGCTTAACCGCGTTCCTCTCATCTCCCCACGATCTTGTCATGTCCCGAAACCCGAATGGATTCAGCCGTCGCGACTTCATGAAAAGCGGCTCAGCTGCTGTGGTCGGCTCTGTTGTTGCCTCCCAATTCCCGCTCTCAGCGAACGCCTATTATTCCTCCAACGATGAGATCAGGGTTGGCTTGATCGGCTGCGGAGGTCGTGGAACCGGCGCCGCATCCCAGGCTCTTCAAACAGAGCAGAACGTGAAGCTGGTGGCCATGGCAGATGCTTTTCGGGACCGTCTGGATGACAGTCTTGAAAATCTGACCAATCCCGAAGCTGATTTTGCTGACAAGGTGGCCGGACGCATTGATGTGCCCGAGGAGCGCAAGTTCGTTGGGTTCGATGCCTACAAGGAAGTGATTGCCCTTTGCGATGTCGTGTTGATCGCGACGCCTCCGGGATTTCGCCCGCTCCACTTTGAAGCCGCCATTGAAGCGGACAAGCACGTTTTCATGGAGAAGCCGGTGGCAACGGACGCAGCCGGAGTTCGCCGTGTCCTCGCGGCTGCCGAACAGGCAAAGGCCAAAAAGCTCAACGTTGTCGTTGGTTTGCAGCGACACTACCAAACCGTCTATCGGGAGTGGATGGAACGAATGCACGGTGGCATGATCGGAGATCTGATCACGGCTCGCGTGTACTGGAACAGTGGCGGCGTCTGGGTCCGGGAACGGGCGAAGCTGGAAGAAGAGGCAGGGCGCGCGCTCACTGAAATGGAGTATCAGATGCGCAACTGGTACTACTTCAACTGGTTGTGTGGCGATCACATCGTAGAGCAGCACATCCACAATCTTGATGTCGGCAATTGGGCATTCCAGGCCCTGCCCGTGCGTGCACAAGGACAGGGCGGTCGACTCGTCCGCACCGGCAAGGATCATGGTGAGATCTACGATCACCACTATGTCGAATACGAGTATGCTGACGGACGGCGCATGATCAGCCAGTGTCGTCACATGCCCAACTGCGCCAACCGGGTTTCCGAGGCCTTCCACGGGACCAATGGCAGCGCACCGCGTCCTGGGCAATTGATTTCCGCATCGGGCTATGAGCTGTTCAATCACAACAGCCGCAATGATCCCAACCCGTACCAGGTGGAGCATGACGAACTGTTTGCTGCGATCGCTGGCGGAGAATACGCCTACGCAGATGCCGAGAATGGGGCGAACGCCACGATGACAGCCATCCTGGGTCGCATGGCAACGTATTCTGGCCAGGTAATCGAGTGGGACGAGGCGCTGGCTTCTGGCCGAGATCTCATGCCGGCAACGTACGCCTGGGATGCCGATCCTCCAGTGCTCCCTGATGCTAATGGTTACTACCCGATTCCGGAGCCTGGTGTCACCAAGGTTCTGGTGTAGCCAGCACCTGACTCGACCCCTTCCATTCTGACCATGCACGACCCGCACTCATGAAACGTCGCCATTTTGTACGAAACTCGGGCGCGATGGCGGCTGGGGCCGCCATCGCGGCCCCCTCTGCACTAGCATCCAGCACGAACTCTGGACAAGTTCTCGGTGGAGCACAGAGCGGGAGCACATTCAAACTGAACTATGCTCCCCATCTCGATATGTTCAAGCAGCATGCTGGTGATGACCCCGTCGACCAGCTGAACTTCATGGCTGACGAGGGCTTTCGGGCGTTCGAGGACAACGGCATGAAAGGTCGTCCGATTGAGGTGCAGGAAGCCATGGCTCGCACCATGGCCGACCGTGGCATTCAGATGGGTGTCTTCGTTGCTCATACCATCTTCTGGAGAGAACCCAATCTTGCTTCGGGCCGTGAAGACTGGCGCGAACAATTCCTTAGCGAGATTCGCGAATCGGTTGATGTGGCGAAGCGCGTCAATGCGACCTGGATGACGGTCGTGCCAGGGCATGTGGATCTGCGAAAGGACATGGGATACCAGACGTCGAATGTCGTCGAAACCCTTCGCATGGCTTCGGATATTCTCGCGCCACATGGTCTCGTGATGGTACTCGAGCCGCTGAATCCACGGGACCATCCTGGTCTGTTCCTCAGCAAGATGGCGCAGGCATATGCCATCTGCCGCGCGGTCGATTCACCGGCTTGCAAGATCCTGGACGATCTGTACCATCAACAGATCACGGAGGGGAATCTGATCCCGAACATAGACGCCTGCTGGGATGAGATTGCCTACTTCCAGATTGGTGACAATCCTGGTCGCAAAGAGCCGACCACAGGCGAGATCAACTACCTGAACGTATTCAAACACATCCATGACAAAGGCTTCACGGGTGTGATGGGGATGGAGCACGGAAATTCCCGTTCAGGAAAGGAAGGAGAGCGTGCCGTGATCGACGCCTATCGGGCTGTGGATTCGTTCCAGTCGTGATCTACATGTCGCCGCCGCTCATGCCGTCGATCCGCTCCGGAATGCGATAGTTGATGCCCAGGCGCTCCAGGTGTAACAGGTTGAGCGCCAACCTGTTGTAAAAGTCACCAAGATCCCTTGATTCGGCTGTTGACCACACCACTTCCGACAAGGCCAACGCCCGCGGATAGGTCATGTATTCGACGTATTCGGGCGTGGAGATGTACTCGGTCCAGACGTTTCCTTGTGCGCCCAGTATGTGGGAGGCTTCTTGTTCAGTCAACTCTGTCGGGACTGGGTCAAACGCATAGACAGTGTCCAGCGGAATAATCCGATTGGCCCAGTTCATGGCGAGAGGTTCGGTTTCCGGATCGCCTTGATAAAAGTCGAAGTAGAGATAGTCGGTGGGCGTCATGATGACGTCATGTCCCATGCGAGACGCCTCTATGCCTCCAACCATTCCACGCCATGACATGACCGTGGCATTGGGAGCTAATCCACCTTCAAGGATTTCATCCCACCCGATCAGGCGCTTACCCAGGCTGTTGAGGTGAGACTCGATACGGCGAACGAACCAGCTCTGAAGTTCTTCCTCAGATGCCAGGCCCTCGCGTCGCATCACTTCAAGTGCTACTGGGCTTTCTTCCCACTGGATCTTGGGCACTTCATCAGCACCGATATGGATGTAGGGGCCTGGAAACAGTTCGGCTACCTCGTCTAAGACGGTAAACAAGAACTCGAACGTCTCTTCCTGAGGGCAGAGGATGTCTTGCTGGATCCCCCACGTGGTCTTGACCTCATAGGGACCCTCGTGGCATCCGAATTCGGGATAGGCAGCCAAGACGGCACCAGAGTGTCCGGGGACATCGATCTCTGGAATGACAGTGACATGGCGCTCCGCCGCATAGGCAACCACTTCCCGGATCTCATCCTTCGTGTAGAATCCTCCGTGAGGGATGCCATCTCCGATGTAAGGGTTCAAGTTTTTCTCCACTACCGTCTCTGATCGCCATGCTCCCACTTCGGTCAAGCGGGGATACGCATCAATCTCAACGCGCCATCCTTGATCCTCAGTAAGGTGCCAGTGGAACACATTGAGCTTGTAGCGAGCCATTGTGTCAATGAATCGCTTTACGAACGCGACGTCGAAGAAATGCCGACCCACATCAAGGTGCAGCCCGCGATAACTGAACCGGGGAGCATCTTGAATGATGACTCCAGGGACGATCCAATCCGTTGTCGTCGCCGGTCCGGCGCCAGAAATCTCGGCTGGGAGCATTTGATGCAGGCTTTGCAAGGCATAGAATGCTCCCGAAGCGTCTCCCGCCAGGATGCGAATTCCATCGACTGACACACTCAGGGAATAGGATTCATCCCCCAGCGTCGTATCCAACAAGAGCTCAATGTCGCCGACCGAACTTGATACAGGAAGTGTTCGGCCCATTGGCACAGCCCATAGGTCTGCAAAGAAGGAAGCCGCTTCAGTCAGTTCCTCATGAATGACCCGGAATCCTGAGCCCGCAGTTAGTTGATAGGATTCCCCCGAAACGTCCATGGCGGCAGGCTTCGGAACAATGGGGATTACGATGTCATCGCTTGCAGCATTGTGACCGGATGGGTTAGAACAACCCACCAACAGGGCGAGGCTCACGAACGCAACCGGCCCCCAAACAGGAGGAAAGCCTTTGAATGTCCTGGATTTCGGGAAAATGGCCATGATCAAGGTTTGAGCAAGGATTATTGCTGGCGAGTGGGATGCCGGAGGAGCGATGCTAGAACTCTTCGTCTTCATCATCTTCAGGAAGTTCGGGCGCGAGAGAATCTGGAATGGGAAAACTACGCCCCACGAGCCTGACTGATGAGGCGTCGAATCCAAAGAGATCCTCCGGCGAGAACACCTTGCGGAAATCGGTCGGAGAGAAAAAGGGCTCGAATCTCCCCGCCAGTTCATCAAGTCGTTTCAGATAGAACGAGGTGTTTTCGTCGGGTGAGCGTGGGTCCCAAGCCGATGCCAGTCTTGCTTGCTCGAATGCCGGCCCCGAAGTGCCAGCGCCGCCGACATACCAGGATATGCGATCTCCCTTTCGGAAGGGACGCTGACTGCCCGCGTTGTGCTCCCGGGCTAATTCATACACGGCGCTCCGTGTACGCTTTCCCGCGTCCACGTCCCGCTGATACACCTCCATGGAGTCTCTCAAGGTATCTGTCCGGCAAAAATCAGAGGCGTGCTCCCATGCGTGCTCCGTGATCTGGTCGCGAGCGGCCAGATAGAGATCATGAGCCCCTTGAATGTCCTCGCCCAGTAGCTTCAGTACACAATTCCGGACAAAGCGACGACCGAATGGTTCAATGGACCGGGATACTAGGGCAGACCCCTTCATGGATGTGCTCCCGTCATGATCCCTCAGCGCGTAGTTTTTCTTTTTGTACGACAGGATGCGTTCGTAGCGGCCATCAAACCCGATTCGGATTCCCTCGGGCATTTCGTCATTCAGTGACTCAAGAAAGGCCCGCTCGGCGTCTTCGCCCTCCACGCCGTCCGGGGGGACGAACAGCACGCCATCTGTGTCAACCTCTACAAGCTTTCCTCCCCGTTCGACAATGAGTCGCATGATGGAGAGCAGGATGTCCTGCCCCGTTGTGGCTACTCGATCGGCTTCGGAGTAGTCATTGAACAGCGCTGCAGAGAATCCGAGATACCCATAGAAACTGTTGATTACGATCTTGTAGGAGTTCTGTCGTGCATCCAACGCACTTTTCAGTTCGCCTTCGTCGGCAGACTTCATCGCGGCCTTTGACTCCATTCTCAAGGTGGTCAGTCTTTTGAGGAGGTCGGGAAACAGGCCGAGTGCGTCCCGATCAGGACGCACGTCGAAGTTCAGCATGATGGATGGGTACAGACTTTCAACGTCCGCATACACAACAGGCCCCGTGATCCCGGTGAAGAAGATGTCGGTGTATCCACCGTGGGATTGGCTGCCCCACTCTGAACGTGGCAGTGAGTGCCGTTTACGGAGGTGCTCTCGCACAAACAGGCTTTCGATCTTGGAAGCGGGTCCGACGCGCGCCACCTGTCCGTATTCCATGGGGAGCATCTGCGTCAGGTAGAAATTCGATTCGGACAGGTGGCGCGCGAGGCGCTCCGTCTCGATCACGTCATCCTGTGCATAGCGAATCAGTCGCTCGGGATCGGACGACCACATGGCAGTGATCTGATCGCCTTCGATGTAGGTGCGATCGGCTGGAGCGAATCCGAAATGCCGTGATACCTCCTTCAACCCGTACCCGGGCAGGTCCCTCTTGATGGCGTCGTACTCCATGGAGAGAAAGAACGTGTCAATCACATGGCGGCCTGCAATGTCGAGACCGGTGAAATCCAGGCTGCGCTCAGCAAATCGCGTTGACGTGGCAAACGTGCGTGGTTCCTTCCGGTCCCGACCGATCGAAAACGGGACACCGTGCATCTCACAACGACGCATCAGATAGGGAAAGTCGAAACGGAAGATGTTGTGGCCTTCGATCACGTCCGGATCCTTGGCCTGGATGGCCCGGACGGTTTCTTCCAGCAATTCCGACTCTGTCCATTCTGGATTTCCCAATACCGTGCGCCATCCTCGATTGTCGGAAAGGGCCACTAGAATGATGGCATCCTCCCGACGATCAGCATTGGGGAAGTCACCGCTGGAAACACATTCGATATCAAGCTGCAAGCGATGCAGGTCATCGAATCCCATCTCCTTGAACAGGGTTCGGCCCGACTGCATCAGATATTGTTGCGCGGGAGAGGGAATCGTGTAGGTAGGCAAGGATTCACCAGCATCTTTCGCCTGCCTTCCGATATGTCGGACCCCATTCCAGTAGTCATTCCAGTTGCTAAAGACAACGAGATGATTGAATTGGAGTCGACCTTTCAGGAGTTGGAATCGGTAGCGCGATCGATCGAAACCCGCCAGAAAACGGATATCCGAGACGAATACGAAGGGGTAGAAGGGGACCTCTGAGAGCGACACCCTCAGTCCGTCCTCGCTCCGCTTCCAGACCTGCACATGCCCACGCGACGTTCCCCGATCCGTCACCGGCTGCACGGCGACTATGCGTGCCGTGTCGTCATGTCCGTACAGTAGCGGATCGGGACCGTTCATGAGAATTCGGGATCGCCCGTAACGGAGCGAGGGATTCTAAGGGCAAGATGTCGGATGCGAGACGAAGCGAATGAAGCAAATCACACGTGTAAAACCTACATGTGTGCCCGGCGATGCTTCGAAATCGGTGCCACTTTCGGCTTGTCACGGATGTGTTGTGTCACTCGTCTGCAATTCTACGTGGTCTCTACCCTTGTTGTCCGCTATTTTCGATACGCCGCTCATCGATAAGCCAGGTCCGACCGCTGGAATCAAGTACATCCATATCGCCCTCATCAGTCCAACTAACCACCACCCGGCTGGGTCATCGGTTTGGACAGCGTGTGCTTTTCCGCAAGATGGATCTGCAGTTCTCGGGCGGGACGACCACGGCCATTGTCGGCTCGAACGGATCAGGAAAATCAACGCTCGTCCGGATCTTGGCTGGCCTAATGATGCCTACAAAAGGTACCATCGAACTGACAGTCGACGGAAAAGCCATCGAGCAGGAGTTTCGCC
Organism: Rhodothermales bacterium; assembly: GCA_028284865.1. Classification (GTDB taxonomy): domain Bacteria; phylum Bacteroidota; class Rhodothermia; order Rhodothermales; family UBA10348; genus JAAZVD01. The sequence goes on from JANQQV010000026.1 coordinate 35,142, forward strand.
CGATGCAGTGTGGAATGGTGGCGCCCTATCTGAATGTCTACGAAGGATTCTCGCCTCGAGAGAACCTGCAATTTCTGGCGTCGGTCCGTGGTCTGGGACGCCGTTCGCCCCGGATTGATGAGGTTCTGCAACAAGTTGAGATCGACCACCGCGCAGAAGATCCCGTCAGCACTTTTTCCTCTGGCATGTTGCAGCGGGTGCGTCTGGCCTGTGCGTTGCTGTCCGATCCGCCAGTATTGCTTCTGGATGAACCCACGGCCACGTTGGACCTGGCCGGTGTCTCTGTTGTCCGTTCGATCATAGATGAAGCCGTGAGGCGTGACAAGCTGGTGATCGTGGCCACGAACGAGCCTGAGGAAGCCGCTGCCTGCGAGCGTCGAATCGACGTGGAAGATCATCGATAGTAGCCGCCCCGCTCTGGCGACGCAGTTCGAAACAGTTCTCGTCTGAATGCCAGAGCCACGAGTGCAACGTGGTGTCCAGCTTGCTCCAGGAGGTCGGCGCAGGCATCCAGCGTTGCGCCGGTGGTCACCACATCATCGATCAGGATGATTCTGGAAGGGGTCAAAAATTGCGGGCCGGGAGCGAATACCGACTTCACATTCATCAGGCGCTGTGCACGGTCCAGATTGTTCTGCGGGGTCCCCAACCGGGTTCGTCGGATCAGATCAGTTTCAACGCGCCCCCCGATGCTGCACGCAACCGCTGTTGCAAGAATGTGGACGGTATCCAGACCGCGATCCAATAGTCGGGCAGGATGAGAGGGGACAGGAACGACGATGGTGTTCTCATTTAGCTCATTTTCAGAATCGCCGTCTTCGATGCTCTGGTGCCATTCCGTGGCCAAAGCAGCATCCATTCGGGTCGCCAAATACGAGCCCAGCCATTCCGCACTCCGTTCGGATTGATCGTATTTCGCTGCACGGTGAACGGCGCGCATGGGCGAGCCTTTCCGGTAGTACGTAATCGCCCATACCGGTCTTCCGGCCGGAGTGACTCCGGGCAACTCGCAGGTGTCGATCTGGCAGGAATCCAAGACCCTCAGGCACACCCCACACAAAGGTGACGCATCTTGAACCAGGGTGTCGCAGGCCGCACACGAGGGAGGCAACAGGACGTCCAGCACGGCCTTGCACGCAGTGCGCAAACTCAGGACTGATCGGCTCAGGGTACCCGGCAGTTGCATGATCAATGAAATGATGATGGAGGGCCGTTCTCACGACCCCGTCAGGTCGGCATTGCAACTGTGCTTTTGTATCATGGAGCACCCAGAAACGAGTCCAATAGCTGCCATGAGTGACCGCAAACGCAAAGGAATGCTGATCAAGAACACCAACACCCAGACGGTGACGATCAACATGGCCACGCGGACGATTTCCCTCGCCCCTGGCGATGAGGAGTTGGTCACGGCGGAAGAGGTGCTGGACGAGACGCTGCGCGATTTCCTGCAGGTTCGCGGGGTATCCATCGTGCGACCTGCACGCGACGAAGAAGAAGCCGAGCTTCGCGAACGGCTGGCCTGATACACGCCGACAAGGCTCGAACGCAGGCCATCTTCCGTTCGCCTTTTCTGTTCCACCAGATTCTACTGATTCGAGATGCGCATTCTGGCCCTTGAACCCTGGTACGGCGGATCACATCGATCCTTTCTGGATGGCCTGGTGAATCACAGTCGGCACCAGATCGACACGATTACCATGAGCGCCCGGTTCTGGAAGTGGCGTATGCATGGCGGCGCGGTGACGATGGCCAGGAAGGCGGAGCGCATGTACCATGACAAGGAGAAGCCCGACGTCATCTTTGCGTCGAGCATGGTCAATCTTCCGGCTTTTCTCGCGCTGACGCGCTTCGAATTGGAAGGCGTTCCGGTCGTGATGTACATGCACGAGAATCAGCTCACGTATCCGCTGCCAGAAGGCAAGGAGCGTGACCACACGTACGGGTATATCAACTACCTCTCTTGTCTGGCAGCGGATCACGTGCTGTTCAACTCGCAGTTCCACTACGACCAGTTTGTAGAGGCGCTGCCCAGACTGCTTCGCCTCTTTCCGGATTACACCCACCTCAAGACGGCGGCGCATATTCGAGACAAGAGTTCAGTCCTGCACCTGGGACTCGACCTCAGAGGTCACGATAAATATGCTTCTGCATACGAGGGCCACGCGTGGGGCCCGGGCATGAAGCCCCCCATCGTTCTCTGGAATCAGCGCTGGGAGTATGACAAGGATCCCGAAGCGTTCTTCCGGGTGATGAACAGACTCGACGACTCCGGCCACAAGTTCCGCTTGATTCTCGCCGGCGAACACTTCGAAGAGCAGCCCAAGGAATTCGAGCGCGCATTCGAACGCTACGCCGAACGGATCCTGCACTACGGCTATGCCGAGGATTTCCGCGAGTACAGTCGCCTGTTGCACCGTGCCGACATGGTCGTTTCCACGTCCAAGCATGAGTTTTTCGGTATCTCGATGCTGGAAGCCATCTACTGTGGATGCCACCCACTGTTACCGCGACGTCTCTCATATCCTGAGCTGATTCCCGAATCGCTTCACAGCCCGTTGCTTCACGCTCCGATTCTCTATGACACCGAGGATGAGCTGTTCGAAGTCATGGCGCGCATCTTGAAAGGGGAGGATCGGCCGCTACCGGTTTCCACACTACGCGGCATCTCCGAGCACCTCGAGTGGGGACAGCATGTCGAGCATTTCGACAATCTGTTCGAAGACATCGCAGCGAAACGGAAGAACTTCCAGCTGTAGGCACGCACGCTGCCTGACTCCGTCGAGCAACAAACGAAAAAAGGGTGCCTCACGCGATGTGAGACACCCTTTTTGATTTCGCAGCCTAGATGGCTGGTCAACCCATGTTTTCGACCATCGCTTCCCCGAACTCAGAGCATTTGAGCAGCGTCGCACCATCCATCAAGCGATCGAAGTCGTACGTAACGCGCTTCTGACTGATCGTCTTCTCAAGCGAAGTCACAATCAGGTCAGCTGCCTCGTTCCATCCCATGAAGCGGAACATCATTTCGCCCGACAGGATGACCGATCCCGGGTTCACCTTGTCCTGGCCCGCATACTTCGGCGCTGTGCCGTGCGTGGCTTCGAAGATCGAGAGTCCCGTGTCGTAGTTGATGTTCGCACCAGGGGCGATCCCGATACCTCCAACCTGCGCGGCCAGCGCGTCCGAGATGTAGTCGCCATTCAGGTTCATCGTTGCGATGACGCCGTACTCGGCAGGGCGCGTGAGAATCTGCTGCAAAAAGGCGTCCGCGATCACGTCCTTGATGACGATACCGTTCGGCAGCTTGCACCACGGACCTTCGCCCATGACTTCTGCACCGAATTCCTCGCGAGCCACTTCGTAACCCCAATCGCGGAAGGCGCCCTCGGTGAATTTCATGATGTTGCCTTTGTGCACCAGTGTGACCGAGTCCTTGCCCTGGTCGATGGCGTACTTGATGGCAGCGCGGACAATGCGACGCGTTCCCTCTTTCGAAATCGGCTTGATGCCGTATCCGGAGGTCTCGGGGAAACGAACTTTTGAGAAGCGATCGCCAAACGCGGTCTTCAGCGCCTCGGCAAATTTAGCCGCATCTTCGGTGCCCGCTTCAAACTCGATGCCGGCGTAGATGTCTTCCGAGTTCTCACGGAAGATGATCATGTCCACGTTTTCTGGAGTCTTGACCGGAGAAGGCACGCCGCTGAAATAACGCACGGGGCGCACGCATGCGAACAGGTCCAATTTCTGGCGAAGGGCAACATTCAAGGAGCGAATGCCGCCGCCAACCGGCGTCGTGAGGGGGCCCTTGATCGATACCAGGTGATTCCGAATCGCATTCAGCGTGTCTTCGGGCAGCCACTCGCCAAACTTGTCGAAGGCTTTTTCACCTGCGTAGACTTCAAACCACTCAATGCGACGACTTCCGCCGTAGGCCTTCGCCACCGCATTGTCGAATACGTTCTGAGCGGCCCGCCAGATATCAGGGCCGATGCCATCGCCTTCGATGAACGGAATGATGGGGGTGTCCGGAACGTTCAGGGTCCCGTTGTTCATGGTGACGCTTTCGCCACCGGTAGGAGTCGTCAGGTGATCGTACATCGGCGTTCGCAATTGCTTGGATTCTCGGAAAAGTCCGGAAAACGCAAATTCGGTCCTGCTGATCGAACTCGCGAGTGAAAATCACCGCAAGAGCGAGCGGGATCTACAGCTTTCCGATCAAGGAACGAATCCGAAGCTCCCACACTTTCCACGTAGCTTCGCGAACGATGGCCTTGCTCATCTTCGAGCGGCCTTCGGTACGCTCCGTGAACACGATAGGCACTTCGGAAATCCGGAATCCCTTCTTCCAGGAGATGTAGTTCATCTCGATCTGGAAGGAATAGCCGTTCGAGCGGACGCGATCCAGGTCGATGGCCTCGAGCACTTCTCGGCGGAAGCACTTGAATCCGGCCGTGACGTCCTGAAGCGGGAGACGCGTGATGGCACGGGTGTAGATGCCGGCCGAGTAGGAGAGGATGAGCCGCGAAAGGGGCCAATTCATGATTCGGACGCCGCCAATGTATCGGGACCCGACGACCACATCTGCTTCATCGTTGTCGACGGGCTCGACCAAGCGGGGAAGATCCGCCGGATTGTGGGACAGATCGGCGTCCATTTCGCAAACCCGCTGATAATCGTGCTCGAGGGCGAATTTGAAGCCTGCGATATACGCAGTGCCAAGGCCTAATTTTCCTTCGCGACGAAGAAGGTGAATGCGGTCTGCGTGGCTTCCCTGGAGGCGTTCTACGAGATCCCCGGTGCCGTCGGGGCTTCCATCGTCGACGACCAGCATGTGGAAATGCTTCGGAAGTCGGAGGATCTGACTGACCACATGGCCGATGTTATCGGCTTCGTTGTACGTGGGGATGACGACGAGCGTCGGCGCCGAGTTCATCCGGACGGGGGAGCTGACAGGTGAGCGGGCGCGTCAGGAAGTCTGACTGGAAGAGCCCTGAGAAAAGATGTCGCTCTTACGGAGGAATGCGAGGGTATGTTCAGCCAACTCGGAGGGGATGGCAACGTCTGCTTCAGCTTCTTTGGTCATCTCGATCGTGGAGGTGTACTGATCGAGGTAATGATCGCAGCATTTGCACATGCCAAGGTGTTCTTCGAACTGCTTCTGCGTCTTCTCGTCGAGAGAGCCTTCGACGTATTCAGCCAGAAATTCGTTCACCTCCTCACATCCGGGAGCCATGCCCAGTGCAGTTTTGAGTGCGGTAAAAAACTTCATCGGAATGATCTGAATGATCTTCGGTCTATGAAGGTGATCCGGCTTTCGGACTCACCGTGGAGCGTTGCCCCAGCGTTATGCTTCTGGAAGCCGCCGCATGTGCGGATCAAGCAGCTTTCGAAGCGCTCCACGCGCCCTGTGCAATCGGACGCGAACCGCTCCTGAGCTGATACCCAGCATTTTGGCGACTTCATCAGTCGAATACTCTTCGATATCCCGAAGAATCACGACAGTCTTGTAGTCTTCCGGAAGTTGCTCAATTCCCTTCCGGACTAGTTGTCGACGATCCGAGAGTTCCGTTACACGGGCGGGATCCCAGACCGCAGGCGTTTCAACAAACATTCCCCGATTGAACTCGGGTTGCATGCGCTCAACTTCCTGATCCTCCAGAGAACTCAGACGGCGCGACTTCCGAAGGGAAGCACGTGCCAGGTTGATGCCGATGGCATACAACCATGTGGTCAGTTTCGATTCACGCCGAAAGGTGTGGATCCGCTGATATGCCTGAAGGAAGGTCTCCTGCAGAATGCTCTCGGCCTCGTCGTCATCACGGATGATGCGCACGATAACCCTGAACAGACGGGGAGACTCCTGGATAACCAGTTGTTCAAACGCTTTTTCGTCTCCGGCCATCAGCGCATCGAGGCTGATGGGACCGGCCGCGCCTTCCGCAGTCGTAGTGACCAAGTCACCGCGATCGGGCGGAGCGATCGGCTTTTCCGGATTCTGGTTCTTTGTGGGCTCCATTTAAAAGTCGTTACAAGACGTGTCGGTTTTGGTACCAGGCTTGGCCTCGAAGGCCATTCCTGAACGCCGACTAAACTACATCGGAGTAACCCTAATTGTGAAGACCGTTCATCGCACGGTTTTCGCCTCTGGTCCTTCACGCTTCGCCACTTGTCCCTGGAAACGCCCGAGTGGGCTGGTTTAAGGCCGATCCAAGCACCCGCCAAAGGGGTGTGGTTTTTCAATGGAGGCTCTTGTCGGTCAAAAAAGCGCTTCCGGGCGTCAACTTGTTATGTCTTGTAATTACAAGCTGGGTCAAATTTGGGTTAACCTCAGGGACATTGCCCCATTCGTGTCGTATCATCGGGAGCTATTGGATTTTTCCACCCGAATCACATCACGTGCCTCATGGCTAAGCAGACGAGAAAGACGGCGGCGAAGAAGACCACGTCGCGACGCAAAGCTGCTCCGAAGAAGGAAGCAGTGAATGAGAATGTCGTGCCTGACTCCCTGTCGTTTTCGCAGGAGTTCGACACGTACCCAGCAGGGAAGTACACGCACAAGGAACTGGGTCTGAGTGAAGACACAGTCATCGCGATGTACCGCAACATGCTTCTCCAGCGTCGCTTTGAGGAGCGCGCTGCGCAGATGTACGGCAAGCAGAAGATCGCCGGATTCCTGCACCTCTACATCGGCCAGGAAGCCATCTCGACAGGGACGGCCACGGCCATGGAGATCGGTAAGGACTCGCTGATCACGGCGTACCGCGATCACGGACACGCGCTTGCGCTCGGCATGAGTGCCAATGAAGGCATGGCCGAGATGTTCGGAAAAGTGGGCGGCTGCTCGAAAGGAAAGGGCGGCTCGATGCACTTCTTTGATACAGAGAACCGCATGTTCGGTGGCCACGGAATCGTAGGTGCGCACGTTCCGGTTGGTGTCGGTATCGCATTTGCCCACAAGTACAAGGAAGATGATGGCGTGGCCATCGCCTTTTACGGCGATGGTGCAGCCGGCCAGGGAGCGATCCACGAGGCTGCCAACCTGATGTCCATCTACGATCTGCCAGCCATCCTGGTAGTCGAGAACAACCAGTACGCGATGGGTACTGCGGTGCACCGCGCCTTTGGTCAGGTCGAGTTCTCACACTGGGCGGCCTCCTACGATGTTCGCGGTGTCGTCGCAGACGGTATGGATGTCTTCTCGGTCGTCAAGGCCATGCAGGAAGCCATCGCCAATGCGCGCGAGTTCAAGCCGACGATGATGGAAATCCGGACGTACCGCTACCGCGGTCACTCCATGTCCGATCCGCAGAAATACCGCACCAAGGAAGAGCTGGAAGCCAAGAAGAACGAAGATCCCATCGTTCGACTGAAAGCTTACCTGCTTGAGCACAAGATTACTGACGAGAAGACGCTGGACGCCATTGACGATGACGTCAAGGAAGAAGTGATGGCTTCTGTCGAGTTTGCCGAGAACAGCCCGGCACCCGATCTCGATGCCATTTACGACGACGTCTACGACACCCGGGACTACCCATTCCTCTCGTAGCCCGACGGTGAACGGGGCACCAGATCGCCCCACTATCCAGCGAATCCCAACCCAATTCCAGTTTCAGCAATGGCAATTCTACAGTTCAGAGAAGCCCTCCGCGCGGCGATGACCGAGGAGATGGAGCGCGACGAGCGCGTTTTCCTGATGGGCGAAGAAGTCGCCGAATACAATGGTGCCTACAAGGTCAGTGAAGGCATGCTTGAGGCCTTCGGTCCCAAGCGCGTCATTGACACACCGATTTCAGAGAACGGCTTCTGTGGTCTCGGTGTCGGTGCGGCCATGAACGGTCTGCGTCCGATCATCGAATTCATGACGTTCAACTTCTCGTTCGTCGCCATCGACCAGATCATCAACAATGCGGCGAAGATCCGCTACATGTCCGGTGGTCAGTTCAGTGTGCCGATCGTATTCCGTGGGGCCAACGGTGCTGCCGGTCAGCTGGCCGCGACGCACAACACATCGACGGAGAGCATCTACTCGACCATTCCTGGTCTGAAGGTGATCGCGCCTTCGAACCCGGATGATGCGAAAGGTCTGCTCAAGTCAGCCATCCGCGACGACAACCCGGTCATCTTCCTCGAGTCCGAAGTGATGTTCGGTATGAAGGGCGAAGTGTCCGACGAGGAGGATTACATCATCCCGATCGGCAAGGCGCGCATCGCCAAGGAAGGCACGGACGTCACGATCGTTGCTCACTCCAAGAGCTACCACATCGCCATGCGAGTGGCCGAACGCCTGGAGAACAACGGCTACAGCGCTGAGGTCATCGACCCGCGCACGATCCGCCCGCTCGATATTGATTCGATCGTCAACTCGATCAAGAAGACGAATCGCTGTGTCATTATCGATGAGAGCAATCCGTACGCCAGCATCTCTTCGGAGATCACGTTCCAGATCCAGGATCTTGCGTTCGATTACCTTGATGCACCCATCAAGCGTATCACGGCGAAGGACGTACCGGCACCGTATGCCAAGAACCTGATTGAGTACTATATGCCTCAGGAAGAGGATGCGTACCAGGCCTGCTTGAGCGTGATGTACGCGAAATAACGCGAACACTCTCCTGGCCTGCTTCCAGCCTTGCGGGGCCTGAAGCATTGCTCCTGACCCAAGCCGTCCTTCCGCTATTGCCCGCGACGGCCCATTCTGACCCAAGCCCGAAGAAATCCAATGGCTATTGCAGTTGAAATGCCGAAAATGAGTGACACCATGGAAGAAGGTGTCCTCGCGGCGTGGTTGGTTGAAGAAGGAACGTCTGTTTCCGCTGGCGACGTTGTTGCCCAGGTCGAAACGGACAAGGCGACGATGGACCTCGAGGTCTATGACGATGGGGTGCTGCTCAAGCGCGTCATCGGAGAAGGCGACGCCGTACCGATCGGAGGCCTGATTGCAATCCTGGGTCAGGAAGGAGAAGACATCTCCGATATTCTGGCCAAATACGGCGGTGGAGGAGACGGCGCTGCTGCCCCGGCTCCAGCCCCGGCCGCTGAGGCTCCCGCCCCGGCTCCGGTTGCCGCACCAGCACCCGTTGCTGAGCCGGCTCCTGTCGCCGCTCCTGCGCCAGCACCAGCCGTGTCCGGTGGCCGCGTAAAGGCGTCACCGCTGGCTCGGAAGATGGCGACCGAGCAGGGTATCGATCTGGCTGGTGTTGCCGGGTCCGGTCCTGAGGGACGCATCATCAAGCGCGATGTCGAAGCGGTGATGGGTGGTGCTGTCCAGCCCGCTCCAGCCGCAGCCGCGCCTGCCGAAGTCGCTGCTCCTGCTCCGCAGGCACAGCCGTCGGCACCGGTCGCCGCACCCGATGGCGGATACGAGTCGGTTCGCATTTCGCAGATGCGCAAAACGATCGCCCGTCGTCTGGCCGAGTCCAAGTTCACGAATCCGCACTTCTACCTGACGGCGGACATCGACATGGAGGAAGCCGTCTCCTTCCGTGCCAAACTGAACGAAAAAGCCCTTGAGCGCGAGCTGGCGAAAGTCTCTTTCAACGATCTCGTCACAAAGGCTTGTGCCCTGGCACTGCGTCAGCATCCATGGGTGAATGCTTCCTGGATGGAGGCCGAAGGCGAAATTCGTTTGCACCACGATGTGCATGTTGCCATCGCCGTTGCCGTCGACGAAGGCCTGATCACACCCGTGATTCGCCACGCGGACCGCAAGGGTCTGACCGAATTGGCTTCCGAAACGCGCGAATTGGCCACCAAGGCCCGCAATCGTGAGTTGCAGCCGGAAGACTGGTCAGGCTCGACGTTCTCGACATCCAACCTGGGCATGTTTGGTATCGACGAGTTCACGGCCATCATCAACCCGCCCAACGCGTGTATCCTGGCCATCGGCTCGATCCGCGACGTGCCGGTTGTCAAGAACGGAGTCGTCGTTCCGGGCAAGCAGATGAAAGTCACGCTGTCCTGCGACCACCGTGTTGTGGATGGTGCATCCGGCGCAGAATTCCTCAAGACCGTCCGCGGCTACCTCGAGGATCCCGTCACGATGTTGCTTTAGGATTTCGCGCCCTCTGGCCAATCTGCCCTCGCGCCTCTTCTGCGCGAAATGCCGAATCGTTCGACCAGCCACGAGTCGACCATGACGCGCATTGCCCACATCTCGGACATCCACTTCGGGCGCATTGCGCACCCGGAGATTGTTGACGCGCTCATCGCTGATATCAACGGCTCCAAGGTGGATCTAGTCGTTGCCAGCGGCGACCTGACCCAGCGCGCCTTTGGCCATCAGTTTCGCGCGGCCCGGCGCATGCTGGATGCGTTCGATGCGCCCGCGCTCGTCGTCCCGGGCAACCACGATGTCTTTCCGTGGTGGCGCTTGGTCTCACGGTTGTTCGACCCGCTGAGGCGCTACAAACGACTCATCACGTCTGATCTGGCCCCGCGCTGGGCCAACGGAGATGTGGTCGTCCAGGGCATCAACTCGGCGTTTGGCTGGACCATCCAGGGCGGACGCATCACGGATCAGGAACTGCAGCACATCAAGGATGGACTTGGCGGCACATCGAGCGAGGCTTTGAAGGTCCTCGTGGTACATCATCATCTGAATGAGGTCCCAGGTCTGGGCCACCATGATTTGGCCCGAGGCAGAGGGGCCGCCATCGACGTGGCCGTCCGCGCCGGCGTGAACGTCATATTGAGTGGCCACCTGCACGTTTTTGCGGCAGAGTGCATTCAGGTTTCTGCGAAAGAGAATTCCGCGAAAGAGGTGGTTGTCGTTTCCACCGGAACCGCCACGAGCAACCGGTGGCGTTCTCCTGACATCGGAGAAAATTCCTACGCCATGCTGACCATAGACCAAGAGCGGGTCCGCGTTCAGAAGCGCTTGTTCGATGCGTCGAAGAAGAAATATGCCGAGGATCCGAAGGAATGGTCCTTCAAGCGGGACTGAGGGCGTTCTTACCTGGCTTTCACGATCGCCTTTGATGCGACCTGAGAAGCGCCCCCCGCGCGCGAAGTGACCCGGACGAAATAAACGCCGGGGCTCCAGGTTGCCGCATCGAGAATCCCACTTCCTTCTCCCTGCGACATGAGTCCTGAAACCGAGTGGGCCACCCGTTGCCCGAGAGCATTGATCACTTCGATCTCCACCGATCCTGGGGAAGGGAGAGTCCAGGTCACGGTGGCTCGGGAAACGAATGGATTGGGGTAAACACTGGTCAGTTCCAGGCCAGCTGGCAATTCGTTGCCATTCTCAAGGCCAACAGCCGTGATCAACGGCAGCGCTTCAGTCATTCCTGTTGACGCAATGCGTAGAAGTCTCAAGGGACCTTGATCTACGTTGGCATCGGAGACAATCCACAGCTCCGATTCAGAGAGTTGGGTCTGGGACGCCACGGTGAATGAAGCCAGGAATTCGTCATCGCTGGCGCTTCGAAAATGGAGTTCGAATTCTTCTGAGGGGACTGGAATCCAATTTGAATATTCCCCTGCTGCCAATAATCCTCCATCGGTAGTCGTACCACCACGCACGATTTCGGAGGAGATCGATCCGGCATTCACGGCATTGTGATACAACATGATCGATTCGAATCCGCCCAGGTCCTGAACGTGTTCGGTAGATGGCTGATCAGGCTCCGATAAAACCACTCGAGTAATTCCGTCTGACCTGATCACTCCGGTACCCGATACCGTCCAATCTCCTGTCCCGGAAATCGAATAGGTAAATGCCTCGTCTCCTTCCGACCAACCAAGGACCTTCTGAATCGTGGCGGATTCAGGACCGACCATCATGTTCTCTTCCTGCAGTGAAACCGTCACCGGCTGGTCAGTAAGGTTGACCCACTGAACGCGACCCGAAATGTCTGCCTGGGAAGACGTGTACCCGTATCCCAACTGAATCGATTCGCCCAGCAACAGTCCTGTCGCATCGATTTGCTGCAAAAGCTGTCCGGATGTCGTTCCGCCACGCACGAAGGACCCACTTATCGGGGACCACAACCCATCCTGAAGGATCATGAGCGCGTCGACCTCGCGTTCTATTCCCGTCGGTACTACAACGGAAAGATTGAGTGGAAGGGACTGGGCGAAATTGACATCGCTTTCTATGACCATGGCCTCCGTCCCAACCTCGGCAATGAGTCCGCTTCCAGAAGCACCGGCCAGCCCCGTCTGATCCAGCCATCTGCGTTGGATGGGGAAGACGGAAATTCTTGAGTCAGAGAAAGGGCGAATGGAAGGGGTCAGGGTCAACGGGAAGTAGTTTCCGTCACGTCCGACGGGAAAAAAGAGCGGATCCAGGGCACCACTTTGCATTGTGCGTTCTACAGGCGCCTCGATGTGGGAGGCTACATCCAGAGGCGCGCTACGACTGACACTTCCATCCAATGTGAACCGGACATCTGAACTGCGCAGTACACCACCCGCCAGCATGAGTCCTCCCGAAATCGAAATGCGTTGGGCGTGGTCTCCAGAACCGAACACGTCGACCATCCCCGGAGCCGACTGGTTCATGGTCAATGTGCTGATCGATATGGGCACACCCACCGTCCAGCTCTGGTTGCTCCCGTTGAAAACCAACGTTTGAGGTGAGAACGAAGGGTCCCGAACAATCAGGTTTCCCGACACGCTGATGGACAGATTGGTCGCCGCGCCATTCATGTCGGAGGTGCCCTCGACCGACAAGCGGATGTTGTCCGTGATTGAGCCTCCATCGAGTGAAATCGTGCCGCCTACGCTCAGTTCAGATACTTGGGCGGAAGACAACCGCGTTCCTTCGATGCTAAGGTCTTCCTGAACCGAAACTGATCTTCCATTGAGCCTCAATCGGGAAGAAAACTCCGTCGGCGACGTGATGCGCATGTGATCCACAGAAAGATCCTGCGCAAGGCTTGCAATAAGCGAAGGACGGGAAAACGCGATCCAGAGGGTATCGACGTCCGCTGCAAACGACAGCGGTTCTGAAGACGTAACTGACTTGCTCCAGTTGATTCGCTCCATGTTCACGGGAGAAATCGAGCTGGTTACCTGTCCAGGTGCGTCAAGATCAACTGCCGTTTCGATGATCCAGGATCCGGGAGACATCGAGATGACACCTGTCCCGGTAGCCCGTCCAGAGATAGCTGAAAACGTGTCCCGGATCAGCACATTGTTGTTCAGAACGATCTCCTGAATGTCTGAGCCACTGTTTCCTGCTGCGATATGCAGGGAGGCCAGCTGAGGAGCCAATTCAGCCCCGCCTGTCAAGACCGGGGAAGACGTAAGCCTGTTCACTCCGGCCCAGGAGCCATCGTCGATGTGGTACAGAAGGTTGTAGCTGTCACCTGTCACCCGGGACGAAAGCGTACCACCTCCTTCGCGGATAACCCATGCCTCGGGCGCGATCTGCATTTCGGTATCGGCGGCAAGAGAAAGGGACCCGTTTCCTCTTCCGAACACGAGACGATCAGAAACGGTTACCGTATTTCCCGAAGCGTTCAGTCGAACGGATCCTTCTATCCTGAGGGAAGAGACGCTCAATCCGGACGTCGCGGAGACTCCTGCGTTTCCAGAGCCGACCACCACGAGTTCACTATGGAGATCATGCTGTGCTTGTGTCGGATCCACGATGACATTCATCGCGGAAGTGGAGGCAGGGGGTTCCTGGCGGGTCGAAGATCGGACGATCCCTCCGTCAAACAAGAGCAGGTCAGGCGTACTTCCTGATACAACAATGTCAGCTCCTTCAAGGGAAACCTCTCCCGACCGGAAAGCGGCATTTCCGGTCGAAATGACCATTGAACGGGATTGGTCGGAACGGACTGTCCACTCGGTACCGTCCATTGAAAGTAAAACAGCCTGAAGCTGAAGATCTGCTTCCAAGGTGACGCTTCCGGTTTCTGTCCATTGCAGCTGAGCCTGTCGCGAAGCAAAATCACCCTGCAGTACGGACGGTACGGATCCGTCGACGGAGGTAACGGTCAGGTCTGCACCTTCCAGGACGAGTGTAGCGCTTTCCAGGTCCAGGACGGCCTCTGAAAGCGTCAATTCGCTCCCGATGGCCAAGTTGGCCAGCAGCCTTGCTTCCGAACCGGGGAGGATACTAACGGAGGGCAATTGGACAGAAACGTCCAGATCTGCTTCGCCATTGAGGATCAGATTGCTGGAGGACTGGGCGTCGACATCTACCCAGCTGGACTGGGGGTCAATAACGAGGGAGCTGTTGCCGTTCAGCACCCAGCTCGATTGCTGCTCGAACAACAGATTGCTTGCTTCGATATTCAGGTTCGTGGAAGAAAAAGAAACCTGAACGCCGACAAACTGGAGCGTGCTGCCTTCTACTGTCATGGAGCCCAACGTGAGGGCTTGCCCGGGATCCGCCAACCAGTCAATATCGGAGTCTGTGGCAATGAGCGTATTGATGGAGCCGGAGAGGACGAGGTCTGTGGTAGCGCCCGTTCCTGTTTCAATTTGTAATGAGGTGATATCTGACGAAGCGCCCGTTATCAATCGAACATCACCTCCTTGCAGGATGACTGCCTCCGATCCGTCTATGTGTCCGTTTATCTGATGCGTCGTGTTCGAACTGGCAAGGAAGAGGGGTCCTTCGTCCAAAAGAACTCTAGAATTGGCTCCGGAAGAGAAGCCGCCCTGAACAATCATCGAGCCCGGAATGCCCACTGGAAACACAGGAGGGGTATTGGCGGCATCAAACGCGTCTATGCTGAAGTCGAAAATGGGAAGGGAAAGCCAGCGCTCGTCCAGAACGTAGGGTGCGGTCATTCCACCCAAGAGCCGCAAGGAGAACGAGCCTGAATAGGACAACACATTTTCGAAACCCGAACCATCGATTCCCGGAGAGCTGTTTTCGGAATCTGTCAGATTCAGCGACAAGGTTGGAGTGTCCAGGAATAGGACAGGCTTGTTACCGAGGTCGATGGAACCGGTATTGAACGACACATTTCCTGCGACGCGAAGAGTGTCCACGGAGCTGTCGGTTTCCAGGAAATCAGCATCCGAGAGTAGGTTCACTACAAAGTCGCCGAAGACGCCGTTACCACTCACGGTAATGGGTTGCGCACCTCCAGCGTTGCCAATGGTCCATTGGGCGGTGCCGGAAATCGATCCTCCGTTGTCAATCAATGGGTCATCCCCGGCCGCCATAAACCGCAGAACGGGTTCATTCACTTGAATCTGAGCTTGGGGTGCTAAGGTCATGCGTGTCCGAGCCGTGACCATTCCCGACCCAGTCAGGGTCACTGAGTCTTCCAGGAGAAGATTCTCGGTGGAGATGACGCCGTCAATCAGCACGCTCCCCCTGAACGTCATTTCGCTTGCGACACCTGAATACGAGCCGCCCAGAAAATGCCCCGTTCCCCCCAGGATCAGATTGGCTCCATCAACGGTCCATTGGGAGCCCTGGTCGGTCACCGCCCCATTCGAGAAGAACGTCGTTGATGTGCCAAAAGAAACTACGGCATTCGTAAAGACAGATCTTTCTGAGACATTCAGCGTGCTCCCGTCAGGGACGACAAGCTCTCCGCTGACTACCGAAAGGGTCCCGAGGATGGTTGCATTCTCTGAGAGCTCTACCCTGGTATTGCCAATGGCAATCGACGGGAGCACGGTAGAGGAAAATCCTTCAATAGTCGTTACCCCTGGATTCACCAGGCTGAGGACTCCTCCGGAGATGACCTCAAAAACACCGCTGGATCGCGAAAGAGAGCCTAAAATCTGCAATGTAGAATTTTCCTGGATGGACAGCTCCCCGTCTTCCAGGTGCAGCCCAGCATCCAGCAAGGCAGTTCCGAAAAAACGGGTAACCGCTCCGGGAGCATCTATAAGCAGTGCTGGGAGCACAATCTCCGAGGGAAACACCAAGTCAATTGTGCTCCCGCTTTTCGGACCCAATCCCGACTCAGGAAACGCGATGCTGCCTCCCAGAACGGAAACAGCTTCTCCAATGCGCAGTGGTTCATCAGCCGTGAGCAGAGCAGCGCCGGCGGAAACAGTCAATCGATCGAGGTCCAGACCACCCACATCCGTCTGGAATTCGCCTCCGTCAACGGTGATCGCGGATGCTCGGACCGTGGTGTCGTGCTGCCAGGAGAGCCTTCCGGATTCAACGGTTAGGTCACCGATGGCTTCACCGCTGACCATTCCCGAAATGGTTCGGGATCTTACAGCGGGAATGTCCGCGCCGTTCTCGACAGTGACCTGGACCGCGGTTGCCAGCAGCACGATCTGCGGATCTCCCGCCCAGGAACTGGTTGCGCCTATATATATGGAGTTGGCAACCTCGAACGATGCAGATGTTGCGCTTGCAAGATCGATCCCGCCCTGCACGTCCGTCGTTCCCGCGCGAAGGACACCCGCACCAGACTGCTGAATACTTCCGTTGGTCGCAATAGTCAATGAATCGACTTCCATGCCTCCCAGGATGGCCGCCGTACCCGTTCCGGCCACGTTCAGGCTGCGTATCCGTCCGCCAGCCTGAATCACGCCTTCACCGGTAAATCGCAGCCTTGAATCAGATTCAGATAAGGTCTGAATGGTCGTAGAGGTGCCTGAAACCACCAATTCCGTACCCGTATCGGGTGCATCGACGGCGTCTGCTTCGATGTTGAAGCCATTGGAATCAACGTTTCCGGCCAGCAGAATGCGGCCAGACGCGCGAAGGTCACCATTCAAAGAGAGAGGCGTTGTTGGCGAACCGACGGTCAACAGTCCTGAAGACATGTCGATATCGATCTCCGAGGATGACGGAGAAATGGCCTGAATCCGGGCCTGGGTGGCTTCCAATTGCAGCAATCCCCTTGATGAGTGCGTACCGGAAAGGTCTCCAATTGTGACATCCGGCACACTGATCCGCAGTTGTGGAGCGGATCCGCTGAATTGGATGCCGCCAGGAAAGCTCAGCGTAGCATCGGTAGACTCCAGTAGTGATAGTCGGTCTCCGGGAACGGTGATCGAGCCGGAAAATGAGGTCGTGGCAGAGGAGTAGAATTGCAGGTCGACGTCTCCCAGCGAGATATCCAGGCTGATTGAGGCCCCGCCTTGATGATCCAATTCGACACGTGAACCTGTGGATAGCAGCTCCTGTGTCAAGGAAATGGGTTCTGAAAGGGTCTGCGCACCGGATATCCGGATAACCCTGGGCGTTTCAGACCAGGAAGGGTTGCCGGCCAGGCTGCCACCGGCAAATTCGATGACGGAATCCTCAGTGTCGCCACGTCCGAGTCCGCTCCATATGGTCGTCGAAACCCCGGAAATGTCGAGAACGCCATCGGTGAGTGCGAGACGGGATGCGGAACTGTTCGCTACAACGCCCTCTCCGAGGTGCAATACATCTGTTGTGCCCGCAATCCATAAGGCGGTTCCACCGGGAATCGCCACATCCAGAAATGGGGCTGACACCAGCACCGTGTCTGCGCCGGCAAACTCATTCAGTTGAAAGGTGACTGAGTGCGAGCCGGCCAAAGTGATTCCATCCTCGTCGGCGCCGAACGCATACTCTCCTGCCGCGAGGCATATGACGTCACCCTCGCTTGCTCTTGAATAGGCATCCTCGACGGATCGCAGTGGAGCCGTGACGGCACCCGAATTTCCGTCAGAGCCGTCGGAGGCGTTGACGAAAATATCGCACGATTGAGCGTGGACCGTCGACCCACCCAAAAGGAGGATCAGCAGGGCTACAGCAAAGGACGAACGCATGCAGATTGAACTCTATTCAGAAGTGTTGGAAAGAGGAGCCCGAAGCAGTCAGGGGACCGAGAAGGAATGTGCCTGCCAGAATACAGTTTCGCCCCCATCAATGTGCCGTGTCCAGGCGCTTTTCCCTCACGTAGTCTTTAAACAATCCGGTTGATTTACGTTCAGGAAAACGGGATCTTTGGGGATCTCTGGTACGCGAATCGGCGCCAAAAAAAGTGACGATTTACTTGGGTATACCAAGTCCCAAGCGTGTATGAGAGGTGCTCTACAGCCACCTGCACCCTGCAGTCAGTCTTGTTCTGAAACGGCCTAAAGCACTGAAAAAAAGCCATTTAGACAAATCGCTTTTTCCATTTTGACACTTGGTAATGAGACGTTCCGAACCTCCCGGGCGACACAAATAAATGTGTCGATCGGGTTTTTTGCGTCTTATCGCTAATACCCCGGTCGCCCGTCTGGAGCGGCCATATTCAACACATCGCATCATTCAAGGAATGAAAAACAGAGAGGCACAGTCCATGACTACTCAGAGACTGCTACAATTTCTGTCACGCAGCGTGGCTGCGGTGGTATTCCTGTTCGCCTTTGTAGGCGCACAGAATGCCTTCGCCCAGACGATCTTCGTATCGTCGACCACGGGTAGTGACGCGTTCGACGGCGCCAGCGCCACCATTACTGGTGGTTCTGGTCCGAAGGCTACGCTCGCTGCAGCTTACGCCGCTGCCGCTGCTGGCAACACGATCAGCATCGAAGCAGGTACCTATACGGAGAACTTCGACTTCGGGACAGCCGCCAAGGGTGTCACGGTCGTCGTTACCGCATCAGGTGCTGTGACGGTAGCAACCTTTACCGGTACGTCCACCATCGCCGTGACGACCGGAACCATTGATCTGACCGGCGGAACCGGATCAGTCGCAGTCTCGGGTGGTGCGTTTACGCTCACTTCGGGAACCCTCGCCTTGGGCACAGGGAAACTCGCCTTCACGGCCGCCACGACATTGACTGTCACCGGTGGTGCCGCCTCCGGTGCATCCCCTGCATACACGGGAGCGGTAACAGCCAACTACACGATGTCAACCGCTCGCGCAGCCGGAACGGAGATTCCGCTGAACCTCAACGGCGGTACGCTGACGGTCAATGGTGCCAACAGCACGACATTCTCGCAAATCCTTGTTGCGGGTAGCATCGTCACGGCAGCCACTGCAACGGGAACGACAACGTTCTCCAGCGCTGTTACGATCAACGGTGCAGGTGGTATCGTCCACAACGGTGATGATGTTGTGTTCGGCGCAATCACGATGAACAACAGTGCGATCACCTCCACGGGTGGTGGTGCCAACCAGACGTTCACCGCTGGTGCGATCACGGTCAGCCAGAGCACTGGTGTAGCTGGTGGTACGTTCAACAATACGTCGGCAACCTCAACCGCAACCATTGCTAGCCTCACGGTCAATGCAACAATCGGTGGTGCAGGTAACGGTGCAGACGATGTGCTTGCCTACACGATCACCAACACGGGTACCATGACGGTTTCTGGCGCAATCACTGAAGGTTCTGCTTCAGACGCCAACGAAATCGACGCCAATGCCGTTGCTATCACAAACAGCAACTCCCTGACGATCGGCGCGAGCTCCTCTGTCTCGGGCGCGTTCAACAACACTGGCGGAACACTTGCCCTGGGTTCGACGACGTTCACACTGGCACCAACAGCTGTGACGCCTGCTACCCACCTAGCTCTCGTAGCCATGGGAACGGTTACCGGTTCGGGTTCGACTGTTGTCGTTTCCCGTAACATTGGTGTCCCTGCTTCGGCTGGAGCCGCTGCTCCTGCATTCGATATCGCAGGTAACCTGACCGTTTCCGGAACGGGCGGTATCGCCGGTGCCATTTCGGTCGGCGGTAGCGTTACGAACTCCGGAGCTGGTGACACGGCTGCTGCCGTTCGCACGGGTGCCAACTTCACCCAGAGTGGAAACGGAGACGTTACCGCTGCCATCATCGTCGGCGGCAACCTCACGCTGACCGGTACGAATGGCGATGTTTCCGGTGGTGGTTCCTTCGACGTTGCAGGTAACGCCACGTTCGGCGGAACCCACGCGATTTCGTCTGGTGCCGGTACGAACGATGTTGACGGTGTGGCCACCTTCTCCGGTGCGTTCACGATCGCCGCAGGTGGTAACACCATCATCGGTTCAGGTACGATCACCAGCGCTGGTAACGTGACCATCAGCAACGGTACGACCCTTACTGTCAACGGTAGCTTCGATGCTTCCAATGGTGGTGGGTTCACTGCTGATGCTGCTGCAAACTCCGCCGCAGACAATGCCACGCTTGCATTCGTCCTTCCCCAGGCTTCAAGCTCTACCTACACTCCTGGTCCCAACACGCGCATCGACGACCTCACGGTCAACCTTGCCGCTGGTGCCACGTCTGGTACGCTTACGATGGGTCAGTCGGTATTCATCGATGAGAACTTCACGACGGGTGCCAACACGACCATCAGCCTTGGCAACTTTGCCATCCGCATGGCAGGTAATGCAGCTACTGCAACCGTTGGCGGCGCAATCACTACGCCCGCTGGGCAGTCCGGTGCTCTGACGTTCGAAGGAACGGGTACCACACTGGGTGGTCTCGGTGACATCTCGAACATCTTGGTCAACGTTGGAGGTGGTAACCTCCTGACGATTGCGGCGGCTACGAGCGTTGACTTCACCGGTGAGCTGACGCTCTTCACGGGTGGAATCACGGTTCCTGTCGGTTCTGACATCTCACCTGAAGGTGCACTCGCCGAAGTGCGTCGTAACTCTGCTGGTGCAGCAGCGGTAACGGCAATCGTAGGTGGGGGAACGTTCAATGGTGACACCCGCACGTACATCCTCTCAATCTTTGGTGGTGCCGCTGTTGCTGCTCTCAATGAGTTGTCGGCTACGGGCATCACGCAGCTTAACGTCGAGGATGCAGGAACGAACTACACCACTGACAAGAATGCCACAGTTGGTAACGTGAACGTCGAGTTCGGCGCCACGCTGACCAACGGTGCTGGTTTCGACCTCACGTCAACGGGTTCGGTAACGAACGCCGGTACGATCGCTGGTGCACCTGGTGACCAGCTGATCCTGACCGGTGACAGCCAGTCCCACACCAACACGGGTGTGATGACGGCTGATCTGAGTGCACAGGCTTCCGGCATCACGATGGCCGGTACGGCCACGCTGCGCACGGCTGCTCCTTTTGCTGCCGCCAGCCTTACCAACCTGATCGTCGGTGACGGCGTAGGTGGTACGGGTGCTGAGTCCATCACGATCACCAACATGCAGCAGATCGACGGAACGGTCACCATCGCGAGCGATGGTACGGCCTCGATCGGTCTGGTGCAGGACGACGGTGCCGGTGGTACCGGTACGGGTGACGAGGGTACGGTTGATGGCGCCATCACGGTTGCCAACGGCGGTTCCCTTACCTGGACGTCCAACGTTGGTGCAGACGCTGCCATTACGGTCGGTACGGCTCCTGTCGGAACGGCTCCTACGTTTGATTTCAACGGCAACACGGTCAACCTGATCACTGCAGGTACCTTCTCGGCTGTCTCCAACGCGAACCTCGGTTCCTCGGGTGAGATTGAAGCTGATCACGGTGCTGCAACGGTTGGTACCAACCTTGACGGTGCAGCCACGCCGACCTCGGCTCTGCCTGGTCTGGACGTAGACGCCGCAACGGCTCTGTCCTCCGCAACGCGCGTCGTTGGGATGACGGACATCGATGCTGCCCTCACCGGTGCCCTCTCGCTGACCCTTTCAGGTACGGTTCACATCAATGCTGGCATCACGAACAACGTGACCATCATTGGAACCGACGTCATGGTGCAGGGCGCTGAAGTCCTCACCGGTACGCTCACCATCAACGCAACTGCAGTCAACTTCACAGGAGACGCTGTTGCTGGTGCAGACAACCTGACGGTAACGGGCCTCTTCACTCAGACTGCTGGTAATGTTGACCTCAACGGTGTCGACATCATCCTTCAGGCTGGTGCTGATTACTCGGCTGGTGCCTACACGGCTCAGAACAGCACGGATGAGTTCATCTTCAACACTGGTGGTGCCATTGACATCAACGGTGGAACGTGGGTCATCCAGAACGCCGTATTCGATGTAGCCATGCTCATCGACGGTAATGCTGGAACGAATCAGGATGTCCTTACCATTGCCAACCGTCTCGAGCTGTCCGTCAACCTGACGGCCGGTAACAACTCTGGTGCTGGCACGCCTTCCGGTGTCATCAACCTCGGTGACGGCTCCGGTACCTTCTACCTCGACGCCGACGGCGGTAACGTCGTTGACGGTGGTGCAGACGGTACGATCGGTTATGGTGCAGACACCACGACCATCGAGTACAACGGTACGGCCCTCACGGGTGCTGAACTCTTCAGTACGTTTGATACGCTGATCATCAACGCCGCTGCTGCGTTCGCCAACGGTGCGACGCCAACGGTCAACACGATCGACATCAACGCTGGTGGTCTGACCATTGCCAACCCGGGTCTTCCTGCTGCTGCTGAGTCCCTGACTCTGACGGCAGACGGTACGTTCCGCTCCGGAATGAACAACCCGTTTGGTGTTCCTGGTCTCGGTGTCCTGGGTTACACAGCTGCCGACGCCACGGATTACAACCTGACGTTCGACAACGCGTCCACCCTGACGGACGCTCTGTCCTGGCCAACGGCCAACACACCTGACCTCCTGATCTCGCCTCTGGCGACCGGTGTAGGAGGAACGGTTGCGCTCCACGCTGCCCGTACGGCAACGAGCGTAGAGGTTCAGAACCTTGATACGTTGGATCCACAGACGTTCAACATCACCATCACAGGAGCTATCGACCTGAATGGCAACCCCGCTGCTATCCAGAGCACGGCTGGTGCCAACCAGGGATCGGTTGTCTTCGGTGGTACGATGGCACAGACGCTGGACGGTGGCCTCTGGTACAACGGTCCGGTCAACGTGAACAACGCTGCCGGTCTCACGCTTGCCAACGGTAACCTGAACGCAACGAACAACAACACGAACGCTGCTTGTACGCTGCCAGCTGGTACCAACCCGCTGACGCTGACGGCCGGTACGGTCACGACGGGTACGAACCGTGTGATCCTCTGCCACCTCAGCACGACGGATCAGGGCTTCCAGCGCAACGGTACGACCCAGACGGGATCGATCTTCGGTAACGTCCAGGCAACGGTTGACGGAACGCTTTCCGGCAACACCACGGATCGTGTTGAATTCCCGCTTGGCGACATGGACGGCAACTACCGTCCATACGCCATCACGTTCAACACGCCGAACCAGCTCGCTTCCGATCCGGTCCTGCTCGCCACGTACGTTGGCAGCTCGCCGATGGGAACGAATGGTCTGCCTATTGCAACGACGGATCTGCAGAGCAACAACTTCAATGTTGGTCGCTATCCAGAATTCCACTGGAGAGTCCAGTCGACACCGACGGTTACGCCGTCCATCGACTACGACGTTGAATTCCGCGCTGCTGGTTACTCCAACTTCGCTGGCGAAGACATCGAGCGCACACGCGCCATGCGTCGCGCAGACGGTTCCACGAACAACTTCTGGATCCTCTCCGCGCCGAATGCATCAGACAACGACAACTTCGCAGCTTCCAACACGGAGCCGATCGCAGTAGCTCGTAATGCTGAAGGTGCCATCTCCGGTGACGGTGTTCTCTTCACCTTCGGTCTGGAGACCAACCTCGCGTCCACTGATCCTGCAGCTCTGACGCTGAACGCTGGCAACTCCGAAGTCATCGACCTGACGACGGTGTTCTCCGGTGGTGGCGCAACGCGCACCTACACCGTAACTGGTGCTGATGGCGCAGTCGTCACGACGGCAGTTGCAGGTGACAACCTGACGGTTACTGGTGCTGGCGCTGGTTCCGATACCTTCACGGTAACGGTATCCGACGGCTTCCAGAGCGTAGATGCTACGGTAACGGTTACGGTCAATGCAGCCCTTGCAGCAGCAGGCGGTCTTGCAGACGTAGCAGTAGCCAACGGCACGGTTTCGGCCGACGTTGACGCCTCCGGTGACTTCTCCGGTGGTACCGCACCTTACACGTACGCTGTTGCTACGAGCGACGCTGCTGTAGTCACGGTGACGGTCAGCGCCAGCGGTGTGGTTTCCCACACGTTTGTTGGTGTTGGAACGGCAACGGTCACTGTCACGGTCACTGACTCTGAAGGTGACTCGGTCAACAGTGCGTTTGACGTAACCGTCAACGGTACTCTCGTAGCCGCTGGTGGCCTGGCCAACCAGACGGTTGCTGAAGGCGCCGACGTTGTCAACGATGTCACTGGTGAGTTCTCCGGTGGTAACGGTGCCGCAACCTTCACGTACACCGCCGCGTCATCCGACACGGGTGTAGCTACGGTTGCAGTTGCTGGTGCCAACGTCACCGCGACGGGTGTCTCTGCCTACGTTGTAACCGGTGGTGCAGTAACGGCTGATGCCGCTCCTGCAACGGTCACCGTTACGGCTACGGACGACCTCGGTGCATCGATGACCTCTACGTACACCGTGGACGTCACGCCGAAGCTCGGAAACGTTGACGGTTCTGGCGGCGCTTCGCCGGCAGGTGCATCTGCAGTCCTCAACCACTTCCTTGGTCTGTCCACGCTGACTGCCAAGCAGCAGGTTGCTGCCGACTATAATGCAGACGCAGCCATCACTCCATTCGACGCCGCTCTCATCTTCGATGCCTTCTTCAATGGCAAGGATGAGATCGCTGCCAACCCGGCAGTTGACGTTGTCTACGGAGAGCTGAACCGCGAAGACAACATCATCACGATCCCTGTCCAGCTGACGGGCAACGTTGATGAAGTCGTCTCTGGTTACTTCAGCACGCGCATCGATCCTGCAATGGCAACGATTGTTGGTGTCACGTCAGAACTGGGTGATGGCTGGATTGCCAACCACACTGTTTCTGAAGAAGGTGATGTCCTCATCGCGTTCGCTGGATTCGGTTCCGTTGATGCTGAAGGAACGATTGCTCATATCGCTATCGAGCTCAACGGCTCGGACGTACAGTTCAACCTGGGCGGTGAAGGCGCAGCCAACAACAACGCTTCGATGACCATCGACGCAGTTGAAGTTGCTGAACTGCCTGAAACGTTCGCACTGCACGGCAACTATCCGAACCCGTTCAACCCAACGACCTCCATCAGCTTCGACCTTCCTGAGTCGGCCGACGTTGAGATCCAGGTTGTTGACATGATTGGACGTCAGGTCATGACCCTCCAGGCAAACACGATTGCCGCAGGTGTCAACCGCACGGTTCAGATCAACGCCTCGCAGCTTGCATCCGGGTCGTACTTCTACCGGGTCATTGCTAAGATGGAAAGCAAAACTCTTGTCGAAACTGGCCGCATGATGCTGGTCAAGTGATCGGGCAACGGGCGGGGCGCCTAGCGCCCCGCCCACCTTGCTTCCATCCTGGCAACTCACCCCATGAAGAGCGAGAATCCAATGCAAATGCTTCTTAACAAGTGGATCAAGACGGCCGCACTTATCCTGGCTGTCATGTTGGTCGGAACGGGTACGAGCTCGGCGCAGGTGACTGTGTCCACGAATGACATCACCGGTCGTCCCGGTGAAACGGCTACCATTGCCGTTGATATCTCAGGTGTCGAAGGCGGCACCGATATCCAGTCGTTCGGCTTTTTCGTAACGACCGACGCCGGTGTGACATTCACCGGCCACGACACATCCGGCACGCTTTCTGAAGCAGCCGGCTTCTCTGTCAACTCCAACACCACAAATGGTGGTGTCGGTGGTTTCGCTCAGGGTACTAACATCTCCGCTTCCGGAACGCTGGTCAAGCTGAACTTCAGCCTGGACACGAACGGAACGACTGGCAATGTGACGCTCACGACCTTTGCTTTCAACGGTGGCAGCCCCACTGTTGTAGGTGGCGATCCGATGAGCTCCTTCACTGTTTCCAGCCGCATCATCAACGTAGCTGATGCCATGGTTGGCGAGTCTTCAAACTTTGAACTCATGTTCAACCTAGAAGACGCGCTGGTCGCTGGTGACGGTGTTGTATCGTTCAACTTCGATATCGATTACGACCCGACTCTCATGTCAATCGACAAGACGATGGGTGTTAACGGTGTGGTAGTTGACGGTGTATCTGCCGGTGCCACGGTCAACGGTAATGATGTTGACGCTGACACGTATCGCGTCGCTGGCTTCGCCAGCTCCGCCATGGTCGGCGATGGCCTGTTCATCAAGCTGGCTGCAACTTCTACTGCAATGGCAGGAAGCGCACCGCTTACGTTGCGCAACGTAGTGTTCAACGCCGGTAACCCGGTCTACGCACCTCGCAGTGCAACGCTCATGGTCAATGCGACCAACTTTGCTCCTGTCTTCACTGCTGAACTGAGCGACACCTCAGTTCTGGAAGACGGTGGTATGGTGACGTTTGACTATGACGCCACGGATCAGAATGGCGACGCACTCACCTACAGCCTCAACGGACCTGGTTCGATTGACGCTACGACGGGTGTTTGGTCACTCGACCCAGCAGGCAAAGCTGGTGTTCACACGGTCGAAGTTTCTGTCACCGATGGTGTCAACACGACGACTACTTCTGCCATGGTAACGGTCAAGCAGGTCGACCTTCTCGAAGCAAGCCTCTCTGGCTTCAACGAGGTTCCTCCTACGGCTACCGTTGCTTC
Organism: Rhodothermales bacterium; assembly: GCA_028284865.1. Classification (GTDB taxonomy): domain Bacteria; phylum Bacteroidota; class Rhodothermia; order Rhodothermales; family UBA10348; genus JAAZVD01. The sequence continues at coordinate 61,555 of JANQQV010000026.1, forward strand.
TGGCATGGTTGACATGCGACTGGTTGCTGCAGACAATCTGCTTGAAGTGACCTTCAATGTCATGAATCTGGCTGGTGATCTCACCGCTGCCCACATCCACCTCGGTGGTGTTGGTCAGAATGGTGGTGTCACGCTGAACCTGGCCCCAACAGGCTCCTCCTTCACAACCTCCTACGACATCACCGGCAACGCTGATATCGTTGGTGCGCTTCGTGGTGGTGGTGCTTATGTGAATGTGCACACGTCGGCTTACCCGGCTGGTGAAGTTCGCGGTCAGGTCCTCTCCGCTGGCAACTCAGCTCCGAATGAAGCAAGTGCCCTTGCACCTTCGAGTGTAACGGTTGCTGGCGATCCGGGAGCTACGGCATTCTCCGTATCCTGGCTGCCAGTTGCTGATCCTGATGGTGACACGGTCAACTACCTGTTCCAGATGGCATCGGACGCCGGCTTCTCAGACACGTTCTCCCTGGACAACTTCGGTCAGACGAACGGTATGGCAGTATCCAATGAAATGGCTGCAATGCTGTACGATGAACTGACCATGTCCAGTCCGGGCAGTGTTGACATCGGCGGAATGGTAACGTTCTACCACCGTGTCATCACGACGGACGGTTCCAAGTGGAATGCCGGCGCAACCGCCAGCACGACGTTGACGCGTGGTCTCGTCACGGACACTGAAACGGATGCGGCGCTGCCGACAGAGTTCGCTCTGAAAGGCAACTACCCGAACCCGTTCAACCCGACGACGACCATTTCCTTCGATCTGCCTGAGTCGGCAGACGTGACGGTTCAGGTTCTCGACCTTCTCGGTCGTGAAGTCATGGCCATCCCGTCTCAGACCATGCAGGCAGGCGCAGGACAAGCTGTCCAGATTGACGCTTCCAACCTGTCTTCCGGTATCTATCTGTACCGGGTCATTGCTCGTGGTGCAACCACCACCAGCATGCAGGTCAAAACGATGACGCTGCTCAAGTAAGCAACCCATCGTTTAGAAACGTGAGCGGGCGCGGATCATTCGATCCGCGCCCGCTTTGTTTTATACAAACCTCAGACGCCTCATGACTACGAAGATGTTAATGCGTGTGCTGCTTCCGGTGATGCTGAGCCTGATGGCCCAGATCCCTGTATTTGGACAGGTACAGGTTTCATTGACTCCGACAATGGTTGCTGCAGACACAACACATATTGATGTGGAATTGTCTACAGCCGATGGAAGCAGCTTCGATCCAGTCAGCAGTTTTCAGTTCGCCGTCCGGTCAGATGACGAAAGGATCAGATTGGTGGGTATCAAAACGGATTGGACGCTCACAGGAGAAAGTGGCTGGACGGCGCGAGCCAACCCTGAAAATGGTCGCGTGGGCGGATTCAGTTCACAGCTGGACGCATTCGAATCGCCAGGCGTGATGGTGACGTTGGTATTCGTACACGGGGATTTGTGCGGGGAAGCAATCGGTATCTCGCTTGATATTCTCAAGCTCAATACGGGGTCACCCCCGCATCATCCGACTATTCCATTCACTACCTTGCAATTTGCTGACTGCGAATGATGCAGTCTGATATGCATCTATCAGAAGAAACTTGGCCCTCAGGCGTGAATACAAAGCCTTTGGACCTGGTCCGACAATCTGAACCATCGATAACTGTATGATCCGACAGATACGATTCTTCTCTGCCATTCTTTCTTTGATGCTCGTTTGGGGCGCGTCTTCAGCGCATGCTCAAATGACTGTCTCGGTGGACAATATTTCGGGTACGAGTGGGCAAACGGTATTCGTACCGGTAAATCTCGGAAACGTACCGGGAACTGGATTCAGCTCGTTCCGCTTCGACGTATCGATCAGCAACAACAACTTGACCTTCAACGGCCACTTGTCTACGGGTACGTTGTCGAGTCAGGCGGGTTGGTCTGTTCAGTCCAACGACAGTAACGCACTCAACAACCCGGGTCGTGTGGGCGGATTCGCCTCGGCTAATGATGCGATTACGAGCGATGGTGTTCTGGTCCTTCTCTCGTTCACGATCAATGGTACTGATGGTGGATCCGTGGTGGAATTGCAAGGCATGCAGTTCACACAAGGAGGGACGGTCGCTCATACTCCGGCCCTGCCCATCACGCAACTGGTGATCTCCAATCCTCCTGTTGCAACAGATGATGCGTACGCCGTCGACGAAGGAGGCAATCTGGTTGTCGCAGCTGGCCAAGGGGTCCTTCAGAATGACACTGATGCTGATGGAGACCCACTCACGGCGTCTCTCGGCACCGACGTATCCAATGGAACGCTGTCGCTTGCGGCAGATGGTTCATTCACGTACACCCACGATGGTTCGGAGACGACCACCGATTCGTTCACGTACACGGTATCTGACGGCTCAAATGTGGATACAGGAACGGTTACCATTACGGTCAACCCGGTAAATGATCCGCCCCAGTTCACGGCGACGCTTTCGAGCCAGACCGTGGATGAGAATGACATTGTTGTCTTCGATTTCAACGCCACGGATGCCGAAGGTGATGTGCTGACTTTTGCCATCGTTTCTGGCCCGGGTCAAATCAATGCCGAGACTGGCTTGTTCACCTGGCTTGCGGCTCCGTCGGGAAGCTTCAATATCGTTGTTGGTGTGAGTGACGGCACAACCGCGGTCACGTCGCCGGTAGCTGCCATCGAGGTGCGTGAAATCAAGCAGTACCAGACGCTCCTCTCCGGGTATCATGTTGCTTCGCTGGTCGAGTCCGGTGCCTCGGGTTCTGTCACGGTGACGCACAACGTGGGAGCCAATCAAATCAGTATCGAAGGATCGTTTGCAAATCTCGGTTCCAGCTTCGCGTCAGCTGCGCTGGGCATTGGGACTCTGGACGATGCTGGAACGGTTGTCGTGCCCTTGCTTGCTGGCTTCACGGATCCTGCGTTCAGAACGGGAGAAATAAGCGCATCAAGCAACACGATTGACCTCTCGTCCATTACGTACCCGCAAGGCGTCACTGAAGCATCATTCAAGAGTGCGCTTGCGTCGGGAGGTGTTTTTGTATCCATCGCGTCGTTGAGCAATCTGACGGGCGAAGTACGTGGATTACTCCGGGAAGGAACGAACACGGCTCCGTCCGTGCTGTCTGTTTCTGCACCCAATGCGGTAACCACTGATGGTGAGCCAACCGCCGAGTTGATTTCAGTCACGTGGGCAGGGTCTCCGGTGGATGCCCAGTCCGACCCGACCAGGCTTGTTCTGGAGGTATCAGGCAGCTCCACCTTCAACACGATTGTTGATGCTATGGACGTTTCGGTCACAACCGGATCGGGTGTCGCATTTACGACAGCCTGGGCTGCAGAGCTTTATGATGAACTTACAGGACGTCAGCCCGGGAATATCCTTGTGGGAGGAACGGTAACGGCACACATGAGGCTTACCTCCACAGATGGAGCTGCGCTGTCCGCTGGTTCGGGTCACGCCATTGACATTACCAGGGCGTCTGTGACCGATACGGAAGGAAACGAGCTTCCGGCAGAGTTTGTCCTTCGCGGCAACTACCCGAACCCGTTCAACCCAACGACAACTATCTCATTCGATCTACCGGAAACGGCGGATGTTCAGGTGGATGTTCTGGACCTGCTGGGTCGTACCATGATCTCAGTTCCTGTTCAGAGTTTGAGCGCAGGTACCAATCGCTCGATCAGTATCGATGCCGCCGATTTGACATCAGGCATTTATATGTACCGAGTACTCGCTCGCGGCGCATCGAGCACGTGGGTCAAGAGCGGTACGATGACGCTGATCAAGTAGGGCCCTCACGTAAAGGATCCAGATTTGACTGATCGACGGATGTGGAGATGGCTGGTTTTCAGCGATCTCCACATTCTGTTTGTAGCGGCCGGATGGACCTTGGGAAGTGCGGCGCTTGTCGGATTCCAGGTCCCTTGGGAATACGTGACTCTTTCCTCGGTCGGTGCATTCCTGATCTATCGACTGGATCATCTGGTCATGGAGTCGCCTGAGGACATCCTGAATGCACCTGAGCGGGTTGCATTTCGCGAACAGAACCGCAGTGTCCTGATGGGCCTCGCAGTATTCCTGGTCGCATGTGTCCTGGCCCTGGTGGTGTTTTTTCCGAATCCCTGGCTATGGATCGCGCTTCTCGTGGGCTTGATCGGAATCCTGTATCCGTTCAGGGTACTTCCCGGCGCACGTCGTCCCAAGGACATCGCCTGGTTGAAGACAGCGATGATTGTGGTGTGCTGGATAGGCGGGGGAGTAGTGCTGCCTGCGGTCCTGTTCGGTTCCTTCTGGACGACCGGGATGACCGGGTCTACAGGAGTGACTGGTTTGGCCGATGCGACAACGTTGGTTGATGCCGGTGCTTTGGTGGTTTTCGCGGTCCAACGCGCTGTCTACATCCTTCCGAATCTGATAGTCGCCGATTGGTTGGATCGTGCTGGAGACGAGAATCTGAGCGGGGGTAACCTGACACTGACCTGGTCGGATACACAAGCCCGCAAAGCCATTACGACATGCTGGATTGCCGCTGCAATCCTCAGTTGCACGATGTGGTATATGGGGGGTATCGCGCCAGGCTTATTGATTCTGGATGGCGTGGGATACACCTCGTTGGCTTTGATGGGTACCGCATTGATCCGGAAGCGCGGACAAAGCCCCATTCAAGAGTCGAATGTAGCTGGAGAATCCAGGAACGATGCGGCAGGAATGGTATGGCTCGACATGTGGGTTGGATTTCCTGTTGTTGTGTGGATGGCCTGGAGGCTGATGCACTAGGAGATTTTTCTCATACCTCAACCGCTCACCCCGGCAGGGCAACCGTTCAGACAGGAAACCAATTCCTCCGGTCAGGGTCTCTGTACTTTGGGCAGTTCTGTTTGCCCCCATGCTACAGAATTCCGCCGGTTTCGGACAGGCCGACCAATTCAGACCTGATGTTTCCACGGACTCGTACACACTGATTGCGAGCATTCCGAATTCGTGTACCACACAAGCAACTACATGCGAAGTATTCCTTTCATGATGACCCTGCTGCTGGCCGGCCTGATCTCTGTTTCAGGTGCGCAAGCTCAGGAAGCTGGGATGACCATGGCGTCCAACCAGCAGCAACAGCAAGTCCCGGTTCAGATTGACCTGGACCACGCTGCCTTCGCCCTGGAGGCGGACAACTCGCTGGTGGAGTTCTATCTGTCATTTGAAGCGGCAACCCTCAACTATGTAGGCACCGATCAAGGCTTCCTGGCCGAGCTTCCGGTTGGGATGGCTGTTGTTCGCTCGACACAGGCAGGCATGAGCGACTCGCCCGAAGAGCCGGTCTGGCAGGACGAATTGAATCTCTCATTCCTCATGGCCGATACGACAGGGCTTGCCGAGGGACAGCATTTCGTGCATCAGGTACGAGCCGCGATTCCGCCGGGTGAGTACGAGCTTCAAGTTTCCGTTCCGGAGGATGCCTCAGCCGAACGTGTAGGCGTCCAGATGCGGCGCGATGTGCTTGTACCCAACTTTGCTGATGAGGGACTCGTGCGTGTATCCGATGTCACGCTGGCCTCATCCATCCAGCAGAGCCAGGAGCGCGACAATCTGTTCTGGAAAAATGGCCTGATGATTCGCCCGAATGCCAATCAGCTATTTGGCTCCGGGCTGAACACGCTCTTCTACTATGCTGAGGTTTACAACCTGGACGGTGTAGCCTCTTCAAGCGGTAACTATACGGTCTTCACCTATCTCTCTGACGCGAATCTGCCGCAGCCGATGGCAGACTACCAGCGCCGAACGAGTCGTGCGCTGCGCTCGCCCGATGTGCTGGTGGGCACCTTCAATATTCGTGAGCTGCCCAGCGGGTCATACTTCCTGCGGATTGCCGTCCTGAACGAAAACAATGAGTCGATTGCCGAGCAGTCGCGCAAGTTCTTCGTCTTCAACCCGGACGTCCAGCGGGAAGAGCAGGTGGTATCTCTCGAGGAGTCTTTCGAGACGAGCCAGTACGCACGTATGACGGAAGAGGAGCTAGACCGCATGGAAGAGCATGTGGACGTCATCGCTACTGATGCGGAGCGTCGCCGCCTTCGCGGGATTCGCGACCTGGATGAGCGCCGACGCTTCTTCATGCAGTTCTGGCAGGTACGTGACCCCAATCCGAATACGCCGATCAACGAATACCAGGATGAGTTCTATTCGCTCATTCAGTATGCGAATGATCGCTACACGAACAGCTTCTCTGAAGGGTGGAAGACGGATCGAGGACACGTGCTCATTCGCTTCGGCGCACCGACTGCCATTGAGCCGCACCTCTTTGATCGCGGATTCTCGCCTTACGAAATCTGGGAGTACAACAACATCCCGGGTGAAGGGCAGGCTCAGTTCATCTTCTCGGATCTGGACGGCTTCGGATCATTCGAGTTGATTCACTCGACTGTTACGGGTGAGCGGAAATCACCGGACTGGCTGGAGGAAATCCGGCAGTAGCCGCTGGTTTTCATCGAGATTTGTGTGGGTCGGGTCGCCGGAAGGCGACCCGACCCACATCTGGTTTTATGCGATGCCGTATTTTTCGGGATCGGCCATAAGAGGCCGTCAATTCACCTCACGACTCCCCAAAGGAGCCATCATCATGATCCCTGATCACACTTCCATCGAGTCCCTCTCAAAGCATGTTGGCGAGACCGTCACGTTGCGCGGGTGGATGTACAACAAGCGCAGCTCGAAGGGCCTGCATTTCCTCGTCTTGCGTGATGGCACGGGTTTGTGCCAGTGCGTGGTCAATGAGGGAGAAGTGGATGGAGACAGCTGGGAAGCGGCCACCGAGGCGACTCAGGAGAGTTCGATGGAACTGACCGGATTGATCCGGGAAGACGAACGTCAGGTCGGGGGTGTGGAGATGCAGGTGACAGCGATGTCCCTGTTCCAGAAGGCGGAAGAGTACCCCATCACGCCGAAAGAGCATGGGGTGGACTTCCTGATGAACCACCGTCACTTGTGGCTTCGCAGTCGCAGGCAGTGGGCCATCCTGCGCATCCGAAACCGTGTGATCATGTCCATCCACGAGTTCTTCCAGGAGCGAGGATTTCTGCAGATGGATGCGCCGATTCTTACGGGAACGGCTGTCGAAGGCACTTCGACCCTATTTGAAATGGAGTATTTCGGTCGTTCGGCGTATCTGACGCAGAGCGGTCAGCTTCACGGAGAGGCCATGGCCATGGCTTTCGGCAAGATCTACACGTTTGGTCCCACGTTCCGCGCTGAGAAGTCCAAGACGCGTCGCCACCTGACCGAATTCTGGATGATGGAGCCCGAGATGGCGTTCTATGATCTGGATGCCACCATGCAGTTGACGGAGGAAATGCTCTCACGCATCGTGAGCGATGCGCTTCGCGATTGCCAGACGGAGCTCGAGGTCCTTGAACGTGACCTTGAGCCGCTGAAACGAAGCATCGGCGACTACCCTCGCGTTTCGTACACCGAGGCGGTCGAGCTGCTGCACTCCGAGAAGACGGCCACAATGGTCCATGAGAAGATTGCCTCCAACGAACAGGAGAAGATCGATCTCGAGAAGGAGCGCGAGGAAGGCAAAGCAGCTTACGGTCAGGCCAAGAAGTGGCAAAAACGCAAGATTGACGCTCGCGAGATCGAGATTCAGGTTCGTCTGAACGAGATCGAAGAAGAGCTGCGAAACCTGCCCAAGTGGTTGGAATCGGCTCAGAATTTCGAATGGGGCACAGACTTTGGCGGCAGCGATGAGACGTTGATCACCTGGCACTACGATCGCCCGATCATCGTCCACCGTTTCCCGGCCGTGTTCAAGGCGTTCTACATGAAGCGCGACCCGAAAGATGACACGCTTGCCTTGGGAATGGATGTCCTGGCACCTGAGGGCTATGGGGAGATTGTTGGCGGTGGTGAGCGCGCTACCGACCTGGCATTCCTGCAGGAGCAGGTCAAGGCTCATGGATTGCCGGAGGAGGCCTTCAAATGGTACTTCGACCTTCGCCGCTACGGTTCAGTGCCGCACGCCGGGTTTGGCTTGGGGCTGGAGCGAACGGTGACCTGGATTTGCGGCATTCACCATCTTCGTGAAACCATCCCGTTTGCACGAACGCTGGATCGTCTGTACCCATAATCGGGTTGCTGCATTTTGTAGGTGGCACGGTGATTGCACAATTCGGGAATGCAAACCCGATTCAAGGGGCGGTGTGGCTTCACGCATTCAAATTGAGGAAACAACCATGATGGCTGCCTTCCATTTCGTCCGCCAGTGTGCACAGAAGCACACACTTTCCGATTCACGATCAGCGTTTGTTCGCATGGTCATGTTGGCCTTGCTTGCCGTGGCACTTGCCTCGGCGACTCAGACAGCTGCAGCCCAGGACATAGCGTTCACCGTGACGGTCTCTGGAGAGGGAGTCCTTCGGACGGCTCCTGACATGGCCACGCTCTCATTCGCAGTCGTGACGCATGATGAGCATCCCGATGATGCGCGTTCGAAGAACGCGACGGCCTCTGCATCTGCACTGAATGCTGTTCGAGCGCTCGGTGTCGAGGAAAAGGACATCCGCCTGGATGGCCTGCAGCTTTCGCCGCGTCGCGAGTACGACCCTGATCGGCGCATTTATCGCGAGGACGGTTTTGACGCGACTCGAAGTGTCCAGGTGATCGTGAGGGATCTGGACGCCCTTCCTGGCCTTGTTGCGGCGGTGGTTGAAGGTGGTGCCAACCGCATCGACAATGTTCAGTACGGCTTGGACGACCGGGCTGCAACGGAGCTGGAAGTGCTGGCCCTGGCCGTCCAGCGAGCCAAAGAGAAAGCACATGTGATGGCGACCGAGCTCGGCGGTGAGCTGGGTCGAGCCATCCAGATCAACGAGCAGGGAGTATCCGTTCCTCAGCCTCGTTTCCGCATGGATTCCATGGAGATGGCGGCAATGTCGAAGGACACGGGGGGTAATCCGGATGCTTTCGCCCAGGGCGAGCTTGAGGTTCGTGCCTCTGTCACCGTGGTATTCCGGTTGCTGGACGCGGCAGACTCCCAGTAAGAACAGCTTGCCATGGAAAAGAGAAGGGGGCGGTCGCTGCGCGACCGCCCCCTTTGACGTTCAGGACTCGCCTGTTCGCTAAACGCGGGCAAAGATTGCTATTTGTTCAGGCCTTCACGCGGACAGGCGGCTATTCCCCCTTGCCCCTTCGCGCCGCGAAGACCGTGCGATGATCCAGACTTACTTCTTGAACCACTTGTTGTAGACCCACAGAATGATGAGCGCGCCGAGCGTGGCGCTCACGATGGATCCAAGTAGGCCGTCAAGAATGCGGTTGATGCCAAGCAGGCCACCAACCCAGTCGCCGACGAATGCGCCGCCGATGCCGAGCAGGGTTGTCATCACGAATCCACCATCATCCTTTCCAGGCATGATGTATTTGGCCAGCGCACCAGCGACAAAGCCGACAATGATGATCCACAGAATTCCCATGGTGGTAGTCCTCGTAGGTGATTGAAAGCGGGTTCTACGACTGCATGTGCTTAAGGATACGATTGCCGAACATTACTTTCTGAATGCGGTCCAAGCACCCCGCTTTCCCGTCGCATCGGGATTTCGAACCACCGTTGCTTTCCCTCCCAGTTTCTCATGTCCAAAACCCTCGTTGTTTCCATTTCTGGCGTCCGTGGCATTTTCGGTGCCGGCCTTGACCCAGAAGTAATCGTTCGATTCGCCTCCGCCTATGGCGATTGGATCCGCTCCGGTAATCCTCAGCGAGAAACAGTAGTTGTGGGCCGAGATGCTCGTGTGACGGGAGAACTATGCGCAGACCTGGTGATGAGGACCCTTCAGAGCCAGGGAATCCATGTCGTGGATGCCGGCTTGGCCACAACACCGACTGTGGAAATGGCCGTCCTGACTGAGAAAGCAGCTGGAGGAATCGTACTGTCAGCCTCGCACAATCCGGCGGAATGGAACGCCCTGAAATTGCTCAATGCAAAGGGAGAATTTCTTTCGCCAAAGGATGCGGGTACGGTCATTGAGCTTGCCGAGCGCGGTGATCCGGAGTGGGCCGCATGGGATGAACTGGGTGAGCGCCGTTCCGCTGACTTCCTCCCGGGACATATCGATGCGGTCTGTTCTCTGGAGGGAATCAACCCTGCAAAGATTGCCGAGCGGGATTTTCGAATCGTAGTCGATGCGGTCAATTCGGTCGGTGGCATCGCCATACCCGCGTTGCTCCAGCGACTCGGTGTTCGGGATGAGCAAATCATTCGCCTCCACTGCGAGCCAACTGGACGCTTTGCGCACCCTGCCGAACCGCTGCCGCAAAACCTGACTGAGATCATCGAACGTGTGGGTACCGAAGGCGCCGATCTCGGCTTGGTGGTCGACCCGGATGCCGACCGATTGGCATTGATCGCTGACGGTGGCGTGTACGTCAGCGAAGAACTGACCCAGGTGCTCGCCGCCGACTTCTGGTGGCAGAACCACAGCGGCCCATTCGCCACGAATCTGTCCTCATCGCGTGCGATTGAGGATGTGGCAGCGCGTCACGGAGAATCGGTCTATCGCTCAGCCGTGGGTGAAATCAATGTCGTCGAACGAATGAAGGAAGTGGGTGCGGCCATCGGTGGCGAAGGCAATGGTGGTGTCATCTTGCCGGATCTGCACTACGGTCGTGACGCGCTTGTTGGAGCGGCACTCATTCTGCAGCACTTGGCCAATACCGGTGGTTCTCTTTCCGAGTGGGTCGCCGACATGCCGACCTACCATATTGCTAAGCTCAAAACGGATATCGGCTCGATGGACCCCGAGGCGCTGCTCGCCCGAATGGCCGAACGCTATGCCGATGAACGGATTTCAACGATTGATGGGGTCAAGATCGACCTGGAAGAAGGATGGGTGCACATGCGCAAGTCCAACACCGAACCCATCATCAGGGTCTATGCAGAAGCAGGGTCCGCCGAGGCCGCCACGTCGCTCGGCGAGCGATTCATGAAGGAGTTGGTCGGATAGCTAGAGATCGGTGAATCGTGCGTCTTCGACGTCATCAGGAGGCGTGGAAGGCTGCGATTGGGTGCCTCTCTTCTTCACGACCCTCATTGCCGGTCCTTCTTCAGAGCGGGACGAGGGCTGGCTCTGTGATGGCTGCCCGAACGGCTGACCGCGATGACCTCCACGAGGATTCTGTCCATCCAACGGTTGCTGTCCACCTCGAGCTGCATCAATCAAATTGCCGGCAGCTTTGAAGACGTACCAGAGCAGGGCAGCCATTATGATCCACTTGAGCAACATCCTGAAGTCTAGAACAGCGTCGCTCCTGTGGAAGAGGGATTGAAGTAGGTCGTACCCGGGTGACGCAGATTGGCAATCTGGCGAACCAGCTCATTCAAATCCGCTGGTCGCTGAACGAAGTCGATGTTCGTCGCATTAACGATCAGAAGCGGACTCTGATTGTAGTGGAAGAAGTAGTGATTGTAGGCCTGATTGAGACTGTCGATGTAGTCCCGATCCATGTCCGTCTCATACTCCCGGCCACGCTTGGCGATGTTCGCCATCAATCGATCCGTTGACGCCTGGAGATACACGATCAGGTCCGGCACGGGCGTCGTGGGCTGCATGATGCCGAACATCGTCTCGTAGAGTTGGAGCTCGTCGCCCTCCAGGTTGATGCGGGCAAAAATCCGATCCTTGTCGAATGTGTAGTCAGCCAGGACGAAGTTGTGGAAGAGATCTCTTCCACCAAGCGTCTGCTGCTGACGGAATCGACTGGCCAGAAAACTCAACTGGGTCTGGAAGGCCCACCGCGCGCGATCATCGTAGAAGCGCTTGAGGAACGGGTTTTCTTCGAACTGCTCTAGCACCAGACGCGCTTCGGCGCGCTCTGCGAGCATCTTTGCCAACGTCGTCTTTCCCGCTCCGATTACACCTTCAATGACCACATACTGCAGGTGCTCGGGCCAGAGGACGGTTTCGTCTTCGCCGGACTGCGGTGCTGATTCAATGGGAAGGTCGTCGAAGAGACTCATGCACTCGGATCGAGTTGCAGGGAATGGGATGTTCGCGTGATATCTGTCGTGTCCGGACAGGTGGAAAGAAGATAGCCCACGCGCTTGTCAAAGGGAGCGGGTACGACATCCTCCTCGGCAATTTCAGCGAGGGGTGCCAGTACGAAACGACGTTGGTCGAGGCGAGGATGGGGGATGGACAGCAGGTCGGTCTGGACCACCTGATCGGCTGCGAGGATGATGTCGAGATCCAGGGGACGTGGCTTCCACAGACCTTTGGTTGATCGATCCCGTCCGTGCTGCGTTTCGATGGCAAACAGCAGCTGTATCAGCTCTTCTGGACCCAGCGAGCTCGTGCAGGCCAAAACAGCATTGAGGAATGCGGGCTGAGATGGATCACCTGGTCTCACATGCGCTTCGGTTTCCCACACCGATGAGACGGCAACCACTTGGCAGCTCGGGTCAGCGTCGATGGCATGAACAGCCCCGCGCAAATGCTCGACCCGATCGCCGAGGTTGGAACCCAGCGCGATGTGATATGTGGTCGGATCAGCCATGCAGGGTGGGGAGGGGAAGGGTTGTTCCAGTTACAAGGTAGGAGGGGCTCCAAAACAAAGCGGGCCGCAGGATGGATCCTGCGGCCCGCATAATCACGCTGGGAAGCGCGGGGGGATTGGTTGGGAATGCAGAACGGCTGTTCAGCAAGCCCATCACGTCGGGTCCGGTTGGTCTCTGACCAGAGGACCCGACCAGTCCAATCTAGAAGCCACCCATGCCGCCCATGCCGCCCATGTCCGGAGCGCCGCCGCCCATTGGGGCTTCCGGCTCAGGCTTGTCGGCAATGACGCTTTCCGTCGTCAGGAGCAGACCGGAAACCGAAGCGGCGTTCTCGAGCGCCGTGCGGCTGACCTTGGTCGGGTCGATCACACCAGCTTCGATCATCGAGCCGTAGACTTCCGTCTGGGCATTGAATCCGAAGTCGCCTTCGCCTTCGAGCACTTTCTGAACGACGATCGAGCCTTCGAGACCAGCGTTGGCTGAGATCTGACGCAGCGGCTCTTCGAGCGCGCGACGCACGATCGAGACACCAATACCCTGATCTTCGTTCTCGACTTCGACGCCTTCGAGACCGGCAATGCCGCGCAGGAACGCAACACCACCACCCGGAACGATGCCTTCTTCGATAGCAGCGCGCGTGGCGTGCAGGGCATCTTCGACGCGGGCCTTCTTCTCTTTCATTTCAGGCTCGGTAGCAGCACCGATGCGCAGAACAGCAACACCGCCGGCCAGCTTGGCCAGACGCTCCTGCAGTTTCTCGCGATCGTAGTCGCTCGAGGTCGTTTCGATCTGCTGCTTGATCTGACCGGCACGTGCCTTGATCTGATCAGCATCGCCAGCACCATCGACTACCGTCGTGTTGTCCTTGTCCATGACAACGCGCTTGGCCTGACCGAGGGCATCGATACCCGTGCTCTCGAGCTTGTAGCCCTTCTCTTCGGAGACAACTGTACCACCCGTCAGGATGGCGATGTCTTCCAGCATGGCCTTACGGCGATCGCCGAAGCCAGGAGCTTTGACAGCTGCAATCTTGAGCGTACCGCGCAGTTTGTTGACGACGAGGGTAGCAAGTGCTTCGCCCTCGACATCTTCTGCGATGATCACGAGCGGGCGACCCATCTGGGCAACCTTCTCGAGAACAGGCAGCAGGTCCTTCATGGCGCTGATCTTCTTGTCGTGGATCAGGATGAAGGGGTCTTCCATCACGGCTTCCATGTTGTCAGGATCCGTCACGAAGTAAGGGGAGAGGTAGCCGCGATCGAACTGCATGCCTTCTACGACGTCCAGCGTCGTTTCCATGCCTTTGGCTTCCTCGACGGTGATGACACCTTCTTTGCCGACGCGCTCGAATGCGTCTGCGATGTCATTACCGATGGCTGCGTCGTTGTTGGCAGAGATCGTGGCGACCTGGGCGATCTTGTCACGGTCCTGGATCTCCTGGGAGATGCCGCGCAGGTGAGCAACAACCGACTGAACGGCTTTGTCGATACCGCGCTTGAGGTCCATCGGGTTGGCGCCAGCCGTGACGTTCTTCAGACCCGTGCTCATGATGGCCTGGGCGAGAACGGTAGCGGTCGTCGTACCGTCACCAGCGACGTCCGAGGTCTTGGAAGCAACTTCCTTGACCATCTGGGCGCCTACGTTTTCAATCTTGTCTTCGAGTTCGATTTCCTTGGCAACCGAGACACCGTCTTTCGTGACGGTCGGGGCGCCGAATTTTTTCTCGATGATGACGTTGCGGCCTTTCGGTCCGAGCGTCACTTTCACCGTGTCGGCAAGCTGGTCGACACCGCGCTTCAGAGCGGTACGAGCTTCCGAGTCAAAAATGATTTGCTTAGCCATGGGTTTGTAGTTGGGTTATCGTCCTTGAACGATGGGCGAGCCACAAAACAGGGTCGCCGCGTTAGCAGAGGGTCCGACGACGAAGGTTGTCGCGAACCAGAGCGTGGTCGACCGTATTAGTCGTTTACGATCCCGAGGATGTCGGACTCGCGCATGATGAGCACGTCGTCGCCGTCCATCGTGATTTCGGTGCCGGAGTACTTTCCGTACAGGACCGTATCGCCTTCGCTGACCGTCATGTCGATCTTGTTGCCGTTTTCGACTTTGCCGGGGCCTACGGCCAGGACGGTACCGCGCTGCGGCTTTTCTTTTGCGGTATCGGGGATGAAGAGTCCGCTTGCCGTCTTCTCTTCGGCCGGCTCGGGCTTCACCACCACGCGATCGCCGAGAGGTTTGATGCTAGCCATGGGTTGCTGCCTCTGATGAATGTTGGTTGATAATCGTGGGTTGCTTGGCACTCTGGGTGGGAGAGTGCTAAAGCGAAATCAAAAGAAATCCGGGCGGCAAATTTTCCGCTCGGAAGACTCTTAGAACCGAGGCTTTTGAGTGTCTGTTCCGCGTCTGTTCGCCCGAAAATCCCGGTTTTGCCCGGCAATGGGGAACAGAGCAATTAAAATTCTGTGAACCGGGTGTCCTGCTCCCGCAATCCCACATCGCAGCCTGAGCGAATGCCCAATCCGTCTTCCTCATTCTTTCGCAACGGGACGTTTCTTTCTTCCGGTCTGTTGCTGTTGGTGGTACTGGCAATGCTCCCGCCCTTCGTTTCGGAATCGGTGGCCGGAGCCTTGATGGCAGCGTTTGACCCTGTATGTCACCAGATATTCAGTCGTTCGCCACACATCCATGACACGGCGTTCGCCGTTTGTCACCGATGCTTTGGCGCCTACGTGGGTCTATTTGCGGGTTCGGTGCTTTTTCTGAGTTCACGTGGCAGGGTCCTACCTTCCTGGAAGCCGTTGCTCCTCCTTGGTCTGGCGGCGCTGCCGGGCGTCATAGACTGGTCTGGCGATGTAGTTGGAATCTGGATCAACACGCCTGTCAGTCGCATCATCACAGGTGGGTGGTTCGGAGTATTGGCCGGAATGCTTCTCGCCGCAGCTGTACTGAGACAAAAGGCCTGAATTGGTGCATCCCGACTGTCACTTCGCCCCCTGATCTTCGTAAGTTGACCGTAGTTAGCCCCACAAACCTCCCTTTCTCTTATGCCTGACAAGAAGCAGTCCCTACTCATGGGTGCCCTCGTGGCCGGAATCCTGAGTACGTCCTATCTCAGTCTCATCAACCTGTTGTGTTGCATGGGCGTGATTGCCGGTGCCATGGTAGCCGTATGGCATTACACAGATACCAATGAGCTCACCATTCCTACCGGCACGGGTGCGGGGATGGGAGCGATGGCAGCCATCGGCGGCGGTGTGATCTCCATGATCCTGAATCTGGTGTTGATCCAGGCAGGCATCCGGCATGATGTCGCCATGACCGAGTTCATCCTCAACACATGGGGAAGCAGCATGCCTCCTGAGCAGATTGAGGCGATGGAAGCGCAAATCGAGGCTGACTTCGAGTTTGGTGCTTACTTCTTGAATGCTCTGCTTGGCTTCGTCATTTCGGCCGTCTTCGGAGCCATTGGTGGCGCGATCGGCGCGAAAGTGTTCAAGAAAGGTGGCGACGAGCCAACTGATCTGAGTGTGATCGAAGAGCTCTAGGCACGGTCAGCTCCGAACGCCCAATTGTTGCGAGCAAACTATCTACGGCCCTTCCGCTTTGACAGCGGGGGGGCCAACACTTCTGCTGCGATGAATGCCTGGCGGGACACCATGTGATCGGCCAGATTCGGTCGCGTCACGACACGGTAATCGTCCGGTTTTGCCCCTGGCTCCTTGAAGGAAGATTCGTGATCATGCGTGATAACGGGGGCATTGAAGGTGTCGCCCTTGAGGTTTTCGAATGCCTGATCGTAGAACACAGCGCTGGGGGATACCGACTCGGCCAACATCTCCGGCGGCTTTGTTCGACGTTTTTCGATCATCGATGAGCGTCGGACCGGTGAGGGTTCCATCCGTTGCCTGACCGGCTCCGGCGATGGCTCCGGGACTTCGTAGTGGGGCTCTGGCAGTGAAGGAGGTTGTTCTTCGCCTCTCAAGACACGACCGATCTCACCAAGCGCCTGCTCCAACTCTGATGGCATCGACTCCTGAGACTGAGGGGCATTCTCGGGCACAGGATTCTGGGGTCGCTTGCGTTTAGATGCCAGCGCCTGAAGGATGTACACGACGGCCAGGAACAGCCAAAATAGAATTTCAGAATCCATGGAGAGCCCTCTTGGTGTTCAGCTTAAGCTTGGCCCTCAGTCGGGTTCCTGACTCAGCAGTTCCAGCAATCGCCTGTTGGCTCTTGGAAAGGCATAGTCGCCGAATTCCTCCCGCGCAATCCAGGCGTGTGGTTGAGAAGACGAGCTCTTGCCGGTACCGTTCAATGCACATTCGAAGGCATGCATGGTGATGCGAAAATGGGAATAGGCATGCTTGATTGTCGCTATCTGTTCGACCGGAATCACGTCCAATCCTGTCTCTTCCATCACCTCCCTTCGACATGCTTCCGCCGGTGATTCGCCGTGTTCGACTTTCCCACCCGGAAATTCCCACAGTCCGCCGAGCATGGCATCGGTGTCCCGCTGCTGGATGTAGAGTTGTGCATCCTCATTCCGGATGATCCCCACTGCTATGTCATAGTGCGGAACAGGCTTCTTCTTTCGCTTCACAGGCAAGGACTCCTGCCGGCCTTCCCGGAATGCAATGCACGTGTCAGACAGCGGGCATGAATCACACTTTGGAGCGCGAGGCGCACAAACCAACGCTCCCAGCTCCATCATCGCTTCGTTGTGGTCGCCTGGCGAATCACGATTCAGGAACGCATCCGCCCATGTCTGTAGGGTTTTTTTGGATGCGTTGGAATCCACGGGCTCTGAGAAGCCATGCAATCGCGCCAGGACGCGAATGACGTTTCCATCAACTACCGCATGTGGAAGGCCTTGCGCGATGGAAGAGATGGCTGCTGCTGTGTAGGGACCAATTCCGGGCATTTCCAGCCACTCAGAAAACGTCGTTGGCATCTTGCCAGCCCTCTCCTCAATGACATAGCGGGATGCTCGATACAGGTTTCGTCCGCGGGAGTAATACCCGAGCCCTTCCCACAGGCGCAGAACATCGTCAAGCTCCGCCGCTGCCATATCCGCGACAGTCGGAAACCGCTCCACGAATCGCTCGAAGTACGGCAAGCCCTGATCGACACGGGTCTGCTGTAAAATCACCTCGGACAGCCAGATGTGCCACGGGTCCTTGCTCTGTCGCCACGGTAGATCGCGCCGATGATGTCCGAACCAATCCGCAAGGGCGGACCGATCGGAATCGGTCAAATGAGTCTCAGGTGATTTCAACCGTCCGGGATGGGGTAGACTTGATGCGCGAAATCCGATCGGACTATCCAGGGTTCTGATGTAGTCGACGCGCGATCGGTGCGTGTTGATGCTCGCCCGATACGTTGACGAAACGGATCTACACTCGATGGGTTTGTAGGCCGAGGACTAGCGTTGCCGGCCCGGCCGAGGGTCGGAATATCGTTGAGGATCGGAAGTACGATGCGCGATCATACCCTGAGTTCGAGGATCTGGATCCGGGCAATGGCGATTGTCCTGATGGCCGGGTGGGTGATGGGTGGTGGTACTCAAGATGTCCTGGGGCAGGTACAGAGTGATCCTTCCGGGGCGACGGCTTTTGAGATTATTGAGTTTGGTTCCGATGCGCGCGTTGAGGCATGGCCGGAATCGGTAGCGGCACCGATGGCCCACGCCCGATGGGAGGCCCAACTAGTCACCTGGTATCATGAGCAAGGATTCTTTGACGCCAGGGTAGATTCGTTCGATGTCGATGAGGCACGGGTCTGGACCTCACCCGGTGAGCTGACTGTCATTGCTGACATCACTCTGGTGCTGGAGACGAACGAGTCGAAAACAGAATATGAACCACCATCACGGGTTCATCCGGACGTTTTGCCCGCGGTCGACTATTTGACAGGGCTGCCTGCTTCACGCTTGAATCTGGATCAATTGGTAGATCGCGTGCTGCGTGCGTACTCCAATGCCGGGTATCTGGCTACGACCGTGGCCATATCCTCGGCCGCGGTGGACTCCGCTGGATTGCTCCTTGAGTTGACTATTGACCCCGGACTCATCACCAAATTGGAGGCCATCCGTTTAGATGGCGACTCGCGAACGCGGGAATCCACAGTCATGTCGCTGTTGGGATTGCGCCCCGGACAGACGCTCGAGGGCCTGGATCTGGGCGATATGCGTACCCGATTGAGCGGTGCGGGCTGGCACGAGCAGGTTTTTGAGCCCAGGTTCGAGCTAGCGACGGATTCTACTGCTCACCTCGCGATACCCGTCGTTCCGATGTCTCCCGGCCAATTCGACCTCGTTGTGGGCGCTCTACCGGAGGCCGGAGGAAGTGGTTCGCAAGTGATCGGATCAGGTCACCTCATGCTGACCAACGCGTTTGGCAAGGGACGCATGTTGGATGCGCACATTCATCGGTTGCCCGGGCAAACGGCTTCGGCCCGATTGGCTGTCGAGACACCTGCTCCTGCTGGCTGGCCGTTTCGAATACATGCGGGCCTGGAAGGCTTTCAACAGGACTCCACATGGAATCGGACCCGATTCGACGGTGAGGTCCGCTACAGGCTCGATGCGTCCACCTGGTTGGGAGCCACCGTGGCCAGGGAGCGAACGCGACCTGGATTTGCAGGGTCGGAAATCGTTGGCGGTTCGCAAGTCATTCCGCGTTCAACGGCGCGATTCGCTGGACTGACCATGCGCGTTCTGCGTCTTGATCATCCAACCGTTCCTCATCGAGGGCTTGCTTTGCGGTCAACCGTCGAACGAGGCACCCACTCTTCAGCGGGCAGGGAGGTTCAGGGTCAGGACACGCTGTCTGTCAGCAGGAGCGAACGAAGGGAACGCTTTGATCTGGACCTGGACGTGTACCTGAAACGGGGTGAGCGTCTGGGCTGGGCTTTCGGGCTGGACGTTTCAGCTATCAGGGCCGGCAGGCCTGATATGAGCGAGTTGCTGTTCCTGGGAGGAGCTTCGTCGCTGCGCGGATATGACGAGAATAGATTCCAGGGTACTACGGTCGCCCGAGGCTTTCTCGAAACGCGGTGGTACGTGGATCGGTCCTCTTGGGGCTTCTTGTTTTTAGATGCCGGATGGGTTGCAGTAGATGCCGATTTCGAAGATGCATTGCCTGCCATTCTGGAGCGCTCTGAAGGAGTTCATCCCGGCTACGGATTCGGTTTTGTGTTCGATTCGGCTATTGGACCATTGTCCTTATCGTATGCCCTCAATCCGGATGAAACGTGGAGTAGGGGACGCATCCATGCGGGTCTGTCATTCGGACTGTAGATTGGGAGCCAGTAGAGCAGAAAGGGGATGAGCAAAGAAAAACATCGGTTTTATGCGCCTTCGGAGGCATTTTCTGGGGACCAAGTGGTGCTTCCAGAGGACGAAGGAAAGCATGCGTTGAAAGTTCTTCGCGTCGTCGAAGGAGACCAGATCACGGTCACGGATGGCGAAGGGGGGACCTACCGAGTGCGGATTGACTCCACGGCCGGGAAACAGGTAGCGGGAACGGTGCTATCCCGGACGGAAAACGAAGGAGAGCCGGAAGGTGGTCTGCACATCGCGTTGGGAGTTCTGCATCAGCCGGCTCGATGGGAGACCTTTCTGGAGAAGGCGGTCGAGCTGGGTTGTACGCGGATCACTCCGATGATCACGGAAAGGACACAGACTTCGCGTTTGAAGGATCGGCGTTTGCACCAGATCATGATCTCGGCCATGAAGCAGTCGGGCAGAAGTCGCCTGCCTATTCTCGATGCTCCGACGGAATTCGCTGCATTGCTCGATGTTGAGGCGAAGAAGCGCGTTATTTGCCATGAAGCCCGCCCCGATGGGGTTCAGCTGCCGGAGCTGGTTGCATCCATGCAGCCTTCTGATGATTTGGTGGCTCTGATTGGCCCTGAAGGCGGCTTCAGCGAGGGAGAAGTGCGGATGGCTGAAGAGAAGGGATGGACGACTGTCTGGCTCGGGAAAAGGCGGTTGAGGGCAGAAACTGCGGCGATGGCGGTTGTTTCCATGGCCTCGCTGCGTGGGTAGAGGCTGTTGCTGGAGGATAGGGATCCGTTGAATCCTTCGCGAACCCGTCTGGATGCTTGAAAACTGCTGCCGTGTCGGCGTATCTTTCTTGGCTAACACCTGTACGCGTCGACGATATCATTTGCGACGCCAACAACCAGTAAGGACATGTTTACTTTTCTGATCGTACTGATCTCCATCATCGCCGTGCTGATGACCCTCGTTGTGCTTCTGCAGAGCGGAAAAGGAGGTGGTTTGGCTGGTATTGCCGCTGGCGGCGCAACCACGCAGATTCTTGGCTCCCGCCAGGCTCCCGATTTTCTGGAGAAAGCGACATGGTCGCTGGGTACGGCCTTCATCGTGCTGTGCATCCTCTCCAACTTCGTGATCGGCCCCGAAACGCAGGGAAGCTCGGTCATCCAGCAGAATGCTGACACGGGTGCTGTACAGGCTCCAGTTCTTCCTGCCCCTGACGAAGGTGCTGTTCCTGCCGATGCAGGTGCTGCGACGGGTGGCGAAGGCACGGAAGATGGCGGCGACCAGTAGGTCTCATCCTGTTCGAACAGGCCCTTCTGTATCAGGCTCGCGACTCCTAGCCTGAACGACTTTGAGGCGCGCCGGCGGATGCCGGCGCGCCTTTTTTTGTGGCCCTGATCTCAAAAAAGGCAGAGGCCCGGCGCACGTTGGATGGGTTCATTCCTCTGGCCAGAGGCCAACCGGAACAAACCGCTTCGCGGTTGAAATCAGTCGCTGACTCAGCCGGTACCAAAAGGCAGAGGCCCGGCCCTTTCGGGGCCGGGCCTCGTGTCAAAAGGTGGCCGGTGCTGACTTGTAAGCCGAATTCTGTCTGCCTGCCTGTCGGCCACACGGGCAGGGAGATCATCATTTGTCTGGGACTGATGTCACCATCAGCCTCTAGCAGTCTACCCGCATCATTCAGAACGGACCGTCCTGCCGCCGAGGCGGCGATGCTGCTTGACCTTGCACCCCACGGGGTTTACCTGGCCGACCACGTCACCGTGATCGCCGGTGGGCTCTTACCCCACCCTTTCACCCATCACCTGTGCCCCGAGGGGCCATCGGCTGGTCTACTCTCTGTTGCACGTGCCGTCGCCTGCCGTCCCGAAGGAAAGCGGGCGCCTTCCCGTTAGGAAGCGCGGTGCCCTGTGGTGTTCGGACTTTCCTCACCGCCGGGTTGGTAGCGGCGCGATGATCCAGTCAGCGGCTCTGAAATGAAAAACGGCGCCGCGGGTTTCCCCCGGCGCCGTCCAGGAGACAAGTCTCCAACAGTCAATCGGTGGCTTGGACCTTAGTTGGCTGCAACCGTTTCGCGAAACAGGTCGCCGTCCACGATGATGCGTCCGGTGTGTTCGCAAGCTACAATGCGATTGCGCTGACGAATCTCAAGCTGACGCTGTGGCGGTACAGAGAAACCAGCCGCCGCACCGCGCTCGAGCGGTACAACGGCGCGTCCATCACGAACACGTGAGCGGAGACGGTTGTAGGCACGCACGTAGCGCTCATCAACTTCTTTCTCGGCTTTGCCGCGAAGCTTCTCGAGGTCGGCCTGCTCGCTTTTCGTGTCTTCCATCACCTCAGCCAGCTCGCCTTTCTTCTGGTCGAGTTCGGCTTCCAGACCTTTCAGGCGCTCCTCAGCTTCCTCAATCGAAGCTTCGATGGCCGGCTTCATGAGCTCGAGCTCCTCACCGCGCGCAGTCGCATCGGTGATGCGCTGCTTCTGTGCTTCGATTTCCTTCGTCAGGGCATCGTATTCGCGGTTGTTGCGCACCTGGAGCTGCTGCTCTTCGTATTTCTTGATCAGGCCTTCGGCATCTTTGATGTCATTCTCAGCTTGTCCGGCGGCAACCGTGCTGTCCTTCACTTCCTGCTTCAGCTTTTCGAGGCGGGTGGAAAGACCGGCCTTTTCGTCTTCCATGTCGCTGATTTCTTCTGGAAGATCACCGCGCAGCTTTTTGATCTGATCGATCTTGCTGTCGATGTTCTGAAGGCGGATGAGCGCAACCAGCTGGTCGGAAATCGAGTGCTCAGTTGTGATCGTTGGCATGCTGCGCGTTCTGCAGATTTACGGGAATGGACAGAAGGCGAAATAACGGACCCTTACCGATAAAGTTCACCACGCAGCCTGCGAAGAATGTGTAAGGACGCTACACGCCCGATTCACACCCGGAAGCCACACGACTTCAATCCCTACCTGCTACCCACGTTTTCACGGGCGCCGTTCGATGCTTCGTCGCCGCGAAACGAACTCCTGGAAAGCGCTGTGTCAGGAAGTCTACCAGCAGATCCTCCGTACACCGCTCTGTTTCGAAATGCCCGGCATTGATCAATGCCATGGAAGGATGGCCATCGTTGTTGAGCACTTCGAAATAGCGATGGTACGTGACATCGGCCGTGACGTAAACATCGGCTCCAGCCGCCTTCGCCAGTCCAATGAAATCGGAGCCAGAGCCGCCACAGACAGCAACTCGGTTCACCACGGCATCCGGATCACCGACATATCGCAACGCGGGATTGTCCAAGGCGTGGGCTGTCGCATTCAAGAATTCCCGAAGCGTGACCGGCTTCGCCAGATTCCCTACCGCTCCGATACCCGCATCCCGGAAGTCTTGCTCGACCTTGATGACGTCGTACGCCACTTCCTCGTATGGGTGGGCCTCTTTCATTGCCCGCATCACGGCTGAAAGCTTCCACCGAGGGACCTCCATTTCCAGTCTCAACTCGGACACCTGTTCGCGTGGGCCATTCGTCTGCCCGATGTGCGGATTGGTGTCGGATCCCGGTCTGAACGTGCCCGATCCCGCGCTGGCAAACGAGCATTCCGAATACTTGCCGATCTGCCCTGCGCCAGCGGCAAACATCGCATCCCGGACACCCTCTACCGAATCGACCGGACAGAAGACGATCACTTTAACGATGCTGTCAGTCAACGTTGACAGGAATTCCGGCTCGCGAACACCCAGGTCCTTCGCCAACTGGAAGGACACACCGTCACGTGCCGCGTCGAGATTGGTATGCGTAGCGTAGAGGGCGATACCCGCCTCAGCCAGTCGCAGCGCCATGGACGATTCCAACGAGCTGTCTGTGAGCCGTTTCAGCGGCTTGAAGATCAGCGGGTGATGGGTGATGATGCAGTCCGCCTGGCCGTCGATGGCCTCTTCGATCACCTGAGGCGTGACATCCAGGGCGACAATCGCCTTGGAAACGCCTTTGTTCATCCGACCCACCAGCAATCCGACATTGTCGTATGACTGTGCAGTGGCTGCCGGCGCCCATTCCTCCAGGGAGCGATGGATATCGCCTACCGTCGTGCTCATGATCGGCCTGAGGCTTCTATGCCTTCGTTTTCATCGACGCGAAGCATCAAAGCGCCACCGACAAGGAAGAGAAGGACAACAACCACGATGCCAATACGCATGCTGTCGAACAGCAGTGTCATCTTGCCGAGCAGGAAGGGTCCCAGAAAGGCGGTGAACTTTCCGGAGAAGGCGAAGAAGCCGAAGAACTCATTCTCCTTCATCTCGGGCGTGAAACGTGCCAGCAACGAGCGGGAAGCGGACTGATTCGGTCCGGCAAGCAGCCCGACTCCGATACCGGCGACCCAGAACCAGGTCACAGACCTTGTGAGAACAGCCAACAACGTGGCTCCAATCAAGCCGACAATGGAAATGATGATGGTCGTCTTTCCGCCGAGATAGTCATCCAGGTGCCCCATCGCCCACGCGCCCAGACCGGCGGCTACATTCAGGGCGATGCCGAACACGATGACGTCGTCCAGGGTGAAGTCGAACACGACCGTGGCATAAAGCCCTCCGAATCCGAAAATGGTGATCAAGCCGTCATTGTAAATCAGACGTGCAACCAGCAAGCGGAAGACCTGACGGTATTTCTTGATCTCGCCAAAAACCCGAACCAGATCGTCCTTGGCCTCGCGCATGAGCTGACCAGCTGGAGGGGGATTGGCGACAGGCTCATCCTTTACCAGCAAAAACATCGGGATGCTGAAAAGGGCGAACCACAGTGCTACCAGCAGGTTGGTCGCGCGAAATTGGGCATCTGTCTCTGCGCTCAGTCCGAACAATGGCGGGTCAGGCTGCACAAACAGCACCAAACCGGCCACCAGACACAGCAATCCGCCGACATAACCCAGCGCCCAGCCGTAGCCAGAAACGCGACCGACCCGATCGGGCGGGGCGATGTCAGGCAGGAAGGCATTGTAGAACACGTTGGCCATTTCGAAGGCGATGTTCGCCACGATGAACATGCCAAGCGCAAACCAGACATCCCCTTTTTGCGGGAAAAACAGGCCAACTGTCGCCAGGATACAGACAATAGTGGCAATGGCCAGATAGCGTTTCCGATACCCTCCTCGATCCGCCATGGCCCCCATGAATGGGGAGAGAAGCGCGACAACCAAGGCGGAAATGGTGATGCCCGTCGACCACAGATCAGTACCTGTCGTTTCGTCCGGGGCGATGCCTTTGGCAAAAAACGACGCGTAGACGAATGTCACGACGAGCGTCGTGAATGCCGAATTGGCGAAGTCGAACGTGGCCCAGGCCCAAATGGGTGACCGGGTCGTTGGTGAGGTCTTGGACAAAGCGTACCGGGTGGAGTGTGCAGGAATCTACCCGAACACGCGCGTGGGTGCAACCGATTGGTCGCAAGCGATCAGCGATCCGTGATTTCGCGAACAGCGGTCACGAATCGGTCTACCTCGCCTTCTGTGTTATAGGCGTGCACGGAAGAGCGAATCATGGTGGGCAATCCGCGGTCTTCAGCGTCGAGTCGAGCCCACTTCGGCACGGCGAGATTGGTATTGATGCCCCGCCTGTCCAATTCGTGCTTGATGCGGGTCGCATCCGTGGAGACGTGAGAGAACGTCACGATGCCCCCTTTTTCGCGGCCGAGATCATGGACGGTCACGCCCGGAATTTCGCTGAGTCGCGTCCTCAGGAGGGTCGCTACGCGTGCTATTTGCTCGTACACAGACTCAGGGCCCAACTCGAGCAGGTATCTGACAGCGGCCCCCAGCGCAATCTTGCCAGCCACGAATCCTTCCCAGTTCTCGAATCGCGCCGCGCCGTCGGCCAGTTTGTAGTCGTTCCGACCGATCCAGTCAGCTGCGTGCAGGTCAAGGAAAGGCGGTTCGATCAGATCGAGTGACTCGGTTCGGACATACAGGAATCCTGTTCCGCGAGGACCACGGAGGTATTTCCGGCCAGTCGAAGAGAGGAAGTCACAACCGATCCGCTCCACATTGATGTCCGTCTGGCCAGCGGATTGACAGGCATCCAGCAGGTATGGCACATTGTGCTTCCTGGCGATTCGGCCCACTTCCGCCGCGGGGTTGATCAGCCCGCCGTTCGTGGGGATGTGGGTCAGGCAAATCAGACGCGTAAGCTCGGTGATCGCTGCTTCCAGGGCTTCCGTGTCCACCTGCCCGGATTCATCGTTGCCGATCACGTCTATTTCGATCCCATGCCGCTTCTGCTGCTGCAGCATGGCCAGGTAGTTGCTCGCGTAGGAGGCGTGGGCCGTGATCACGCGGTCGCCGGGATTGAATGACATTCCATAGAAAACCTGATCCCAGGCCCGTGTGGCATTCTCCATCAGGGCGATTTCGGTTGGCTTTGCACCCAGAAGTTCGGCGATGG
Organism: Rhodothermales bacterium; assembly: GCA_028284865.1. Taxonomy (GTDB): domain Bacteria; phylum Bacteroidota; class Rhodothermia; order Rhodothermales; family UBA10348; genus JAAZVD01. Next base: position 87,785 of record JANQQV010000026.1, read on the forward strand.
CCGCATACGTGTCCCTGTAATCGTCATCCGCCGCATGATGGGCCTCGTAGCCACCAATCAGGGACTCCCGGACAAGATGACCCTGCATTGCATCCAGCACCGGAATGGGCATGAGCCCTGCGCCCGCGCTATTGAAGTGAAGGACGTGATCGCAGCCGGGGGTGTCGGCGCGCAGCTGGTCAATATCGAGGGCCATGGGGGCGGGAACCGGGCTGGGGGCGATGGTTTTCTACCGGCCCAAGATAGCCCTCGTAGCTCAGTGGATAGAGCGTTGGTTTCCTAAACCATGCGTCGCAGGTTCGATTCCTGCCGAGGGCACTCCATTTCAAACGCTCGCGTCATACACCGGCAGCTTTGCGAAGCGAAGCATTGTTGTGCAGCCGGACACCGCTCCACGAATTGTCCAGTCCATCGGCCAGCATTGCGTGGCCCAGCTCAGCTGCATTGATGCCAATGGCTGGGTGAAGACCCAGAAGCGGTCCCAATAGCCACTTGCCGGGACCTGTTGGGAAGCTTGCCTGAATGAACGCCGGGCGAGCAACAGAAAGCCTCGATAGACCCACGTCCCCAAGACTGTCTTCCGCCTCGGCTTTAACGCGGGCCCACATGCTCCTGGCATTCCGATGTGCCCCAGCCCCAGAGAGATACACGAATCCGACCTGCGGGCTGAGGCGAATGAGCGCTTCAGCAGCGGCCATCGGATAGGCTTCGTGGATCTCGCGATACTGGTCCTCACCACTCACATTGCGAACGGAAGTCCCCAGGCAATATAGGCAGGCGTCGACCTCTTTCAGCGCATCTTCAATCGCTCCTAGATCCAGATAGTCCTCACAATGGACTTCCGTCAGCTTGGGATCGGAAAGGGCCAGCGGGCGGCGCGTGACCGCTCGTACTTCCGAAATCCGAGCATCGGCCAGACAGGCCATGATCGCGCCTTCGCCCGCCGTCCCGGTCGAACCGAAAACGACGACTACGCGGCCTGCTTCACGTGTTTCGCTGTTGGCGTCTGTCATGACTACTCCACATTGGATTTCGTGGTGGATTCTGAGGTGGATACTGTGGTGGATTCTGTGGTGGTTTCTCTCGGGGATTCAGTCTGAGGTTCGGAAGCGTTTTCCACAAAAGGCTCGACTCCCGAAGAACGCACAGGCCACTCCTGTTCAGTCTTCCAGGCAATATCCGGCCACCATTGAGCCTGAGGAATGGACCCGGGCGAAATGCTCTCTCCCGGTTTGGGATAGGCTACCTGGACACCGTGTGCTTCAGCAGCGATACGAATCCGCTCAATGGGTTCGGTCCATCCGTGCAGGGAGAGATCAAACATGCCCCAATGAACGGGGATCATGATGTCACCTTGGACCATGCGATGGGCCTCGACCGCCTGTTCAGGGCCGAGATGTACATCAGCCCAAGCGGGGTTGTAGGCACCACTTTCGATCAGCGTGAAGTCAAACGGCCCGAGTCGTTCGCCGATCTCCAAGAATTCCGGTGTCATCGATGTATCGCCGGAATAGTACACGCGATGCGAGGCCCCCGTCAGTGCCCAACCGCTCCAAAGCGTGGCATCTCCATCTGAAAAGGCACGACCTGAAAAGTGTCTGGCCGGGGTGCTGGTCAAAGTGACTCCTGCCACGTCGGTTTCGTCCCACCAATCCAATTCGAGGATGCGATCGGCCGGAACGCCCCAATACTCAAGATGGGAGCCGATTCCCAACGGGACAATGAAACGAGGCGCCCGAATGGCCAGGTACTGCACGGCCTCCATGTCCAAGTGGTCGTAATGATCGTGCGAAATGACCACGGCATCAACTTCAGGCCAATCCTCTGGAGAAAGAGGGAGCTCATAGAATCGTTTTGGTCCAACCACAGAGCTCGGTGAGGCCCGGTTCGAAAGGAGAGGATCGATCAGAATCCGAGTTCCCTCCAGCTCAATCAGCAACATGGAGTGTCCGAGCCACGTGATCCGGACGTCATCCACGCGGGACGCGAAGTCACTCGCGGTGCGTTGAACGACGGGAATAGCCTCTTTGGGTTTGCGTTCTTCAACACCCCCGAAGAAAAACTCGACCATGCTTGAGAAGGTGATGTCCTCGTTGAGTGTGGGTAGTTCATTGAAGAAGCGCCCCGCATTGAAACGGGGAGAGTCGGTATAGCGCGATTGGCGAGCTTCGTCGGGAGCTGCACCCATTGGAGTCCACATGTCGATGACCAGCAAGGCCAGGAGCACGCCAATTCCGGTGAGAATGAAAGGCCAACGTCGCCTCTTGGAGCGTTTGTGACGTTCTGCAGCGCGATCAGGCATGGTCCAGGCAGTTTCGATATTCGTGTTGTTCTGAGCGGCATACTGCTTCAGAAATAGATTGTTTCAATAAGTGAACTATTAAATATGTGAAACAACCACGAATCGGAGTGGTTTGACCTGCAACGAATCAACCGAATCATGTCGACGGATCATCATATTGACGCTCTCGTGAGGATCATCCACAACATGGGTGCCTACTTCGCGAAAGAAGCCAAAGAGCAGTCGCTTTCTGGTGCCAGTTTCTCGAAGCGGGAAATCATGGCCATTGGCGCCATTGGCAGTGGGGAGGACCTTCGAACGGGAGATCTGGCGACGTTACTGGGTGTGGGCCAGAGCGCCATCACGCCCGTGCTTGATCGTTTGGAAGAACAGGGCATCGTCCAGCGAGACCGTTCCAAAGAGGACAGGCGCATTTGGTTGATCAACCTGACGAAAAGGGGGAAGGCTGCCTACGCCAATATCAATGATGGATATCGGGAGATGGCCTCGATCATGTTGTCCCCACTGACGGAGAACGAGCAGGCGACGCTCGTCTCGTTGCTTTCGAAGATGGACTTCGACTGATTGTGTCCGACCGATCCTGAGAGGCTCGCAATTCGCAAGCCGTGGCCATCACTCCCTCTGCCGGTCAAACCGGGATCATCCCATTCTGCCGCAGCTCGTCCTTTCTCTGCAGGATTCTGTCCAGCAGCTTCCTGTTGATCTCATAATTCTTGTCCAGGCGAAGCTTCAGGAATTCCCCAGCCGCATGAATGCTGTACGTCTTCGACTTGTAGATGGCCAGAAGATGGAAGGGGATCAACCAGGAGTAGCTGTTCAGCCGCTTGTGGATGTGTACGATGATTCCATTGGGCCGCAGTTCGATGCTGCAGTAGTTCGTGCTGTTATTCCTGGTAAGGATGCTACCGAAGTTGGGGCTGTATTCGTCGATGATCATCCGATGCGAACCGGCACCGCCCATCTTGATGCGCTGAACCAGTGAAAAGCTCTCGCCGACCTTCTCATTGATCAAGGCAATCTTGTCTTCAGGCATGTACGTGGTATCCAGAATCATCGCGCTCGCTGGCAGTGGATTGAACAGAGTACTTTAGGTGTCTCTGCCAGCAAATCGTTTCAATCTGGCTTCGAATGGATATGCTTGGCTCCATTCTGGCAATCGAATCACAGAGTGCCTCAGTGCGACCCGTGCACGAACATCCACTGCATGCCATACGGATCCTTGAGCATGCCGAAGTTGTCGTCCAGGGGAAACATTATCGTGCCTCCCTCGGCCAGGGCTTCGAAGGCTGCTTGTTTGGAAGTCGCGTCTGGAAAAGTGACGAATAGCGACATGTGACTGCCCATCTGGACATCGTGACCGGGAAGGTCATCCGACGCTTTCAAGCGTAGATCGCCGGCTTGAAGCTCGGCATTGAAGATCCGGTCTTCGCAACCCGGTGGAACAGGCATGCCCGATTCACCGAATGACTGCATGATGGTGATGGACCCACCAAGGGCTTTTTGATAGAAGCCCATGGCTTCCTTGCAGGTCCCGGGAAAAACGAGATAGGGGGTGACAGTGGCCATGAGAAGTCAATCGTTTGCGAATGCATGGTTCACAGGATAAGGGTTTCATCATTGACCCTGCTCCATGGACGGCATTCCTGAACTTCTTTCCGGCGAACGTACGTGAGGCTGCGGTCGATGGCCCCTATCTCGCCAAAACAACGCGGGACGTGGTGGTCTGACTGCTTCCTGACACCCGGATGAACCACACACCTGATGCAAGCGTCGTGACTGGTACGCGAACGATCTGCTCACCCTGACCGGGAGAGACGGGGGCAGAATGGGTGATCTTCTGGCCCAGCGCATTGACGAGCTCAACCGTGATGCTCGATGCGTCACCGGGAGTTACCGGAATGCTGACTTGGTCCACAGCTGGATTGGGGAATGGCGAACCCACGGCAAATTCCTGTGGGACGACGCGAGGATCTTCCGTTTCCGTGACGACTGCGCCGCAGCCCGTTTGACAGGTGAACGTGAACGTGCCGATGCGGCGAAGCTGTCCATTTACCAGAAAAGGACCACCCGTGAGCGCCGTGATGGGTTCAGCCGGATTCGTGTCTGCGTTGGCCGACGTGTACCCGGAGCCGGAGTCTGTTCCGGAATCGTAGGGGAACAGGTCGACCGTGATTTCGGAGATCCATTCTCTATTTTCCACCAGCGAGAGATCATGCACGCCAACGAACCAGTCCGGACTTGGGGCGATCATGCTGACAAGCGATACGAGGGGATAGGCCCCGGTAATCTCGAATGTGGTCGTGACGGAGCCGGGCGAGACCCCGATTCCACCACCATTGATGACGGAGAATGCGTTTCCAAACGTGATTCGGGCATTCACTTCCGATTGCAGAAGGGCCGTTCCGCCGGATTCAGCCATGATCTCCATGCCATTTCGCGCGGTCTGACCCGGCCCCCACATGGAGTAGGAGCTATCGTGTGTGCCTCCGATCAACGGCGACATGTGCGGGTTGGGAGGGAATGACGATGGATGTGTCGCCGCACTCCACTCAGAATCGAAACGCACACTGTAGGTCGTTTGAGCGATGGCTGGAGCAGCAAGAAGAGCGGCCAACAGCAGAAAGAGGCAGCGTTTCATGGTTCGATCAGGTTTGGTTCGCCTTGGGTTGCGCGCGATGGGAGCACATTACAACCGAAAGACTAATACCTCGCCGTGCAATGAACATCACACCAACCTAACATCTGAACACGGCGGAGGTCAGCAGGTGTGCCAAACCGGAGTTCGCGGTGTTCCTCTCGGAGTATGTCTCAGTGTTGGTCACATCGTTGGCCACACTGTTGGTCACACTGTAGATCACTGTGCAGGTCACACTGTTGTTCAACGTGTTTGTCTCTGTGGACCAAAGCAGTGCGGGCCGGGCGATTCTCGCCCGGCCCGCAGCCGTACAGGATGGTCTGCTTTCCATCCTCGTTCTTCGAGTTGTTCTCCCTCATGGCCCAGTAGGCCGACCGAAATGCACGGATGAGTCGAAACTCCTGATGACTATGCGGAAGGATCGAAGAAGGTGTGCGTCTTCCTTCCGAAGATTTCCAGCCGCTTGATCAGAGAGAGACGGCAGCCGTGATCATGGAGACGTTGCTGAAGTAGTCCGTCGAACGCAGAGCGTAGTCGACCTGCAGGCGCGTGCCCGACAGATCCAGGTCTACACCAGCA
>JANQQV010000003.1 GCA_028284865.1 Rhodothermales bacterium
TCAGGTGACGTTCCAGGCATCAGGTCTGCCAAGTGGCATGTATCTGTACCGCCTGACGACACCGGCGGGTGCGATCACTCAGAAGATGATGTTGCTCAAGTAAGCCCACGTCACATTCTGACTGAACTGCGAAGCGGGGCGGCGATCCAAGATCGTCGCCCCGCTTTTTTTGTGTCCTCACGTGCGGGTGGGCAAAGGGGAAGTACTTGTAAAGTGATGGCAGACATGTCATAAGACCAGGTCGGGTCAGGAGATAGGCTGTTCCCAACTGACATATCTCAACTCCTGATGCCCAGCGCGAATTCCGGAAAAAAGATCGTTCCCTCCTCTGGCTGACCGTGTGATATGGACTGAACCGCCCCGTCTCACGCGTGCTGTTTTCCACCACGTTCATACGAACAGATTCGCGAGGGAGCGATTCTATCATGAAACTCAGATTTTTTACTACAGCGGTACTGTTGATCACGTTTGCTGTATCGTCTGCATTCGCAGCCGATCGCGACGTTGATCCTTCAGGTGGCGCAGACGTCGGTGATTGCACCGGTGCTCCGTGCGCAACAATTGCCTATGCATTGAGTGTGGCCGACCCCGGCGACACCATCGTGCTTGCGGCAGATACGTACACGGAAGGAATGATCGACATCACGCTCGACTTCCTGACGATTCGTGGGTTTCACTCTGCCGTTGACGGCACGGGTGTCCGCGCGACTCCGTCTCTCTTCACGGGTGCTGGTCACGAATACATCTTCGGTATTGGCGCCAACAACGTGACCATCGAAGGAATTGACATAGACACTGCCGGATCCACGGATACATGGGCAGGGATTGTCATTCTCAATGGTGGATGGGATCGTTGGACGATCCGTAACAACAAGATTGAAGCCATCGACGATATGGCGGCAGTGCCTGGTGACGGTGTCTCCAACTTCTCTTACGGGATCTTCGGAGATGCACAGTCCACGTCTGGTACCGACACCATGACTGGTGGTGAGATCACGGGCAATTACATCTTTGACCTCGGAGACAGCTCCCACATCGGCGGTGCCAACGTCACTTCTGGTGTAGGGATTTATCTGGAAGGTCTCGAAGGCGATGTATCCAAGTGTGATGCCATCAATCGTTTTGATTGCGGTGTCTGGATTCACGGAAACACCTTTGAAGACTTCAAAGTGGGACAGAACCAGACGCTCCAGGGCATCACGACGCCAGGTGGAAAGGAATACTCGTATGGCGTCTTCCTTGCTCAGGACAGTGAGAATGCCCTCCCGAACAATGGTGCGCTCATTGCGGGTAACGACTACTCAGGAGACGATCTTCATGCTCCGACCACTGATCTAGAAATCGGTATTCGCATTGCCATTGGTGGCTCCACGGTCAACGAAGACAACGCGAACTTCAATGGCGAGATCATCGCATACGTCCTGAACGAAGGTCGTAAAGCGACTATCGCTGAGCTTGCGCTCGCCGATTTCTACAAGACCCTGTTTCCGCGCGTCTTTGGTGAAGGCTCAGACATGTACTTCGAGAGCGAAACCGAAGCCAAAGCCGACTCGGATGACGAAGCTACGATCGTGAATCTTGCCCTGACATCGGCAGTGCCGGTGGATCAGTACAAGATTTCTGTTGAAGCTCGGGGCTCGTCGGCATCGTACAAGGTTTCTCTCGACAACCAGGGTGACTTGAACGTCCGCCAGGGCGCACGTCTCCTGTTTGACGGTGCTCTTGGAGACGCAACTGCAGTAGACGGTGTTACTGAGATTGATCTCGATGGAACGTCAGGAGAGGACCTCCTCACTGTCGACTTCAACAACGGCAACCCCACCCCGGCGGCCAATCCTGGTATCGATTTTGACGGCATGGACGGCTTCGATCGCATCGTTCTTCGCGGTGACGAGCAGCTCGAGAACCAGACCATCATGAATACGGGTACCGATTCTGGTCTGATCATGTTTGAACCCGCGGTAGGACCAGGTCTCGCCCGGACAGTTTTCACGGCAGGAACGACGACCTCCGTTGCGTTCGACAACCTCGAGCCTATTGACGACCTTCTCATCGTCAACAGTGCCTATGCTGTCATGGCGCCGGAAGACACGAACAACGAGATCAACATCATCAACGGTCCGTTCCGCTTTGGATTCGATACGTTCCAGCTGAACAGTGGTCAGGACGCGACGTTCGAAGAGATCAACTTCGCCAACAAGAAGAACGTCCATGTCTACGGCGCTGAAGACGGCGGCGGTTCAGACAACGATGACGTGTTCACCATTTTCACTGAAGACGGCGAAGCGCCTGACCTTCTGTTGAGCATCAACCTGTACGGGTCGAATGATGCAGCAGACGCAGGAGACGATTACTTCGTCGTTCGCCCATCCAAGGACTTCAATGTCACTGTTACTGGTGGCGGCGACTTCGGTGGCGACTACCTCTTCCTGGATTGTGCGCTGACCGACGCTACGTGTGATCAAGCAGCCATGACGGCCCTGGTCGGTGGTGCTCAGCCAGCAACGTTCTCCGGTCTCTCCGGCTTCGGATTCAAGGACATTGACTTCGATGAGATTGAATGGAGCGCTGACGATCTCGCAGATGACCTCACGATTACCAAGGAGCTGGTTGGATTCGCCGTTGACGGTGCCCATCCTGGCGATGACCTGGAATACATCGTGACGGTCACGAACTCGGGTGGAGCGGGCTTTTTGCTGAACGACTTCCCGATCTGGGTGACGGACGTCATCGACCATCGCCTGTCGTTGGTTGAGCAGAGTGTGGTTGTTACCCGCGGTACCGTCCAGGTCGTAGGTGGCAATACCGCCATGCTGTGGAAGATTGACGGCGGACTTCCTGAGTTCGATCCGGGCGATTCGGTTACCATGACCTACAAGGTCATTGTAAACACGCTGATCACCACAGAAGACGTCAATAACTACGCAACGATCCTCAACAAGGATAACGGCGATGGTGTTGGAGTCTTCACGGACACCTACACCGACGACTTTGACGTGGCGACCCTTGACGTCCTCGACGTCTTCGGTTTCCCGGTCAAGGCAGCCATCCAGGCATCCTTGTTCTACCAGACCGAAGCAGGACCGCGCTACATGGTCGGTCTCTACGCTGGTGCCAAGGATCCTGCTCAAGGCAACATCGGCTCCATGCTGTGCCGCGTTCCTGACACCAATCAGGCTGTAGGCTGGGACGGTGGTCTCGGCAACCTGTGGTACTCCTGTGGTGAAGGTCTGCCTGCCAAAGACGGACTCTTCTCACCACTCGTGGTCACAGACCTCTACCAGGATTCCGCCGGTCGCATCTGGCTGACCAGCTGGGGCTTTGACGGGCTCTACTACACGGATGACGGTGGGCAGACCTGGACGAGTGCCATGGTCGACCTTTCAGGTGGCTTGGGTGGTGCACCCGACGGTGTACCTGATGGATTCGCTCAGATCTACGCAATCACGGAAGATATCCTCGGAACGCTGTATATCTCGGCAAACAATGGCGATGTGTACCGCTCCTTCGACCGTGGTGTCACGTGGCAGAAGTCCAAGCAGCTTCCTTTGGGATCTGCTGACACAGCCTTCTCCCTCGAAGCCGATCCGACGATTCCGGGTAAAGTCTACGCTGGTACGTTTGGCGACAGCCTCTACGTCACGAACGACTTCGCCGAGACATGGGAGCGTCCGGACCTGAACAACCTGGGTAACGGCTATATCTTCGACATCGAGACCGACCCGATCTCAGGTAACCTCTTCGTGGGTACGGCCAAGGGTATTTTCTACTCGCCTGATGGAGGCGACAACTGGACGGGACTGAACAGCGCGTTCCCATTCCCGACCAACCCGCCGGAGATCCGCAACATCGCGTTTGACGTGAACGGTTCGCTGTTCGCATCCACGTGGGGTCAGGGCGTCTGGTCTTCCCTCGATTGGCAGGCCAATGCGCTCAGCGAGTTCGCCCTCAAGGGTGCCAACATCATGGACATCTCGGTATCGAACGGCTTCGTTCACGTGCTGACCGATACAGGTGCTTCCTACAGCTTTGCCTACGAAGGCAGTGCAAGTAGCGTGGACCTTGAAGAGGTGGCTGCGGAACTGCCGAGTGGCTTTGCTCTCGAGCAGAACTATCCGAACCCGTTCAACCCGACGACATCGATTGCCTTCAGCCTGCCGCAGAGCGCGCAGATCAACCTGACGGTCTACGATGTACTGGGTCGCCGTGTGGCCACGCTGGTCAACGGTCAGTTGGCTGCCGGACAGCATCAGGTGCAGTTCGAAGCATCCAGCTTGCCAAGCGGCATGTATCTCTACCGCCTGACGACGCCTACGGGCTCGATCACTCAGAAGATGATGCTTCTGAAGTAGAGAGGCTTTCTGATCGGAGTTTCGCCATTCCGATCAAGCCAAACATGTCCTGGATGAATCTGGTGGGGCGGCGCTCTTTGAGCGCCGCCCCATTTGGTTTACGCAAGTTCGGGCGTTGGTCTAAGCGGGTTGGGGCGTTTTGCAGAAGCAGGCAGTCACGGGGCGTTGATGGGCGCCGAGCCACTCGCAGACCGATTGAACGCGGATTGCGCTGAGCGGCTTGAAGCCGCGGGCAAATGGGTCGATACCAGAAGAACATTGATCGTACCTTTTCAGCGCGCACCAATCCCTCTTTCCATGCGCCAGATCCTCTTTTTCGCCCTGCTGGCCGCTGCCAGCCTTGTAGCGCCGCTGCACGTCAGCGCGCAGACATTCACCGATCGCTCGGATCTGCTTGATGAGCAGAACGAGAACAGGCATTTTTCGTGGGCAGCTTCGATTGCTGACCTGGACGGCAATGGCCTGCCGGACATCTACGAAACCGGCCACCTGTTCTTGCAGCAGGAAGACGGCTCGTTCGTCTCCTCATTGCCGGAGATGGGCATCACCTACCGACCGCTTCCGCCACCCATTGTCGGGTACGAAGGACGCGGTGTGTTCGGCTCCATCATCACTGATGTAAACGATGATGGCTTTGCCGAATTCGTGGTGCTCGACATCATTGAGGACTCGAGCAAGTTCTTCCTGAATCACGCGGGCATGCGACTCAAGGAAGTCAGCCCGACCAACGGGATCGATTTCGCAGGGCTGGGGCAGGGAGCGGCCTTCGGTGACTTCAATGGCGATGGTCCCCTGGATCTGTTTTTCGGCGAAGAACTGGGCAACAACCAGATCTTTTTGGGCGATGGAACGGGTCAGTTCACGGAATTCAGTATGGCTGCAGGCATCGGGAATACCGGCATCCAGACATACGGCGTGGCCACTGCTGACATCGACAACGATGGTGATCTGGATGTTTTCATCGCTGCGTGTTCGTCCACGCCAAGTAAGGCTGTCAATCTTCTTTTCCTGAACAACGGAGACGGCACCTTTCAGGAGGTCGGTGAAGCCGCTGGCATCAATGACAATCTGAACGCCTGGGGTGTCAATTTCCTGGACTACGATCGCGACGGCTGGATGGATATCCACCTGGCCAACATGCGCATCAATTTCCAGGACACGCGTCCGAACACAAACAAGCTGTACCGCAACAAGGGTGACGGCACGTTCGCGGATGTGTCTGAGGCTGCCGGGATTGAGGGAAATGACGACAGCTATGGATCATCGGTCGCCGACTTCAACAATGACGGATGGCCCGATATCTACTCAGCCAACTTTGGCTCAGCCCCTGCGGTGTTGATCAACAACGGCGACGGCACGTTCACGGACGCCTTCACGTCGACGGGCATGACGGACGTATTCGCCAACCTCTCCATTTCGGTCGCTGACATCAACCAGGACGGTTGGGTCGACCTGTTCACCGGTGCCGATCGTGCGCCGTTTTCCCGCTTGTACATGAACGATGGCGGTACGAACAACTGGATGGCTCTGCACCTCATCCAGCCGGCGCCAAATACCAAGGCCGTAGGTGCACGTGTGGAAGTATGGAACGAAGGACAGGTTCAGCTGCGCGATATCACCGCAGGAGACGGCTTTGTGAGTCAGAACATGGCTCACATGGCGCACTTCGGCATGGGAACGCACACAACTGCCGACTCGGTGATTGTTCGTTGGCCAGATGGCAACACAGATCGCTGGACAGGACTCTTCGCGAATCAGACCATCACGTTGGAGAAGGGGGGAGGCTTCAATGAGCCGCCAGCTCCGTTCCGTGCCATGACGATTCTGACCAAAGGGTCAGACGATACGATCGGAGGGCTGGTCTCATGGGAGCAGACCACGGATCCAGAGGGGAATGCCATCTCCTATACGGTCGCCGTTCAGGACGCTTCCGGCGAGGTGATCCATGTCTCGGAGCCGCTCTCAGGCGGGGAGTACGCGTTTGAGCAGGACACGACTGGCGTAGATCTGACAGGACCGTGGTCCTTCTCGGTGGCAGCGACCGACGGCGCGCATGTGCGCAGGTCGGTCAATGTAGGTCAGGTGCTTCTCGAAGGCACCAGTACAGAGGCGTTCGAAACCCCTGTCGGTGTCACACTGGACAGTGTCTGGCCCCAGCCGGCTGCTGCTTCTCAGGGAGTCACGGTCGCCGTGACGAGCGTCGGCCCGAAAACGGGTTCCTGGACCATCGTGGACATGCAGGGGCGAGCGGTTCAAAAAGGAAGCATGATGCTAAGAGCAGGAGCAGACCAGATACGTCTCGATACTGCTGCACTGAGCGCAGGTGCGTACGTGCTTGTAGTGAATATCGATGGGCAGCAAGTCGCTCGCCCGATCATTCTCGCTCGATAAGCGCTAGCGCACCGGGGATTCGTGCTGGGCCTTGAAGGCTTCGATATCGGAGCGAACCAGATTCAGGGCTCCATCAAACATCGAGAGCGACATCCGGACGTCATCCAGCTTGCCGTCACGCGCACTGCGTTCGAACCGGTGACACGTGTCGGCCAGCTGCTCCGCACCTACGACAGATGCCGCAGACTTGAGCGAGTGTGAGGCGCGCGCAACGGTAGCTGCATCGCCGTTGTCCAAAGCATCCTGAATGATAGCACGATTGCGATTGGCTTCGCTCAGCAGGTCACCAAGAATGTCCTGCACAAAAGCCAGGTCATCGGCTCCCATGGTCTGAATGAAGGCATTCAAAATAGCCGGGTTCAGTCCCTCTGATTCGGGATTGCTGAAGCGGGATTGGGAAAACCGATCCAGGCATGCCCGCACCTGATCGAGCGTGAACGGCTTGGTCATGAACGCATCCATACCAGCCTCGGCACACGCTTTCTCGTCGTGCCGCTCAACATTGGCGGTAACCGCTACGATGGGTGTTCGCCTGCGACCTTCCTCAGCATTGCGGATCGTTCGGGTTGCTTCCAGCCCATTGATTCCCGGCATCATCATATCCATGAAGATGAAGTCGAATGTGCCGTTCTCACACTGATCAATGGCTTCCTGCCCAGACGCAGCCATTGTGACATCGTGCCCAAGTCGTTTGAGCATGTGTCCAAGAACGCGCCTGTTGACCTCGTTGTCATCGACAAGCAGTATGTGCAATTCGCTGGAGCGCAAGGGGTACCTCTAGCAGGTGAATCGACGGTAGATGCTACTACCGTTCACCTATCGGTATCGTCCAACACACAACGCGATTTAACCCTGCCCGGGACGCATGGCCGGATAGAGGGTCCAATGGAAGGCGCCATGCAGGGCCAAATGGGCCAGTGTCACTGTTGAGTGCCACTGATGACTTGACGCCCTCGGCTGACTTAGGCCGCTGCCTGCTCTCCGAGCCTTCGCGAGGCGGCCCGCTGTTCAGAAGCACGCCGGTATACGGACAGGCAGAATCCTAGCGAGAGGATGATGAAACCAATCCAGACGAAACTGATGAATGGCTTCTCATACGCCTGCACGACGAGCCAGTCCTCAGGAGGCATCTCAACGCCTTCAACGCCGAGGTTGATGGAGCCATTATCCACGTTCATGCCCGTGAATGCGACGGTGATTCCCCAGTCTTCCAATGAGTTCTGGAGGTACTCCACTGAGCGATCGGCGCGGATGATGTACACCGGCTTCAACTCGCGCTGTTCGCCCGTTTCGTTTTGCGTGAGCAGCAGGTTGGCCCCAACCGCAACTTCGGTGGAGTCTCCGATCATCTCGTGCTCGACGTTGAGGTCGAACGCAAGGAATTCGATGGTATAGGATCCACCTCCCAGGGACGCCGATTCGCCGCGGGCCAACGTGATCTGACCCCGCTCCTGCGTCGAGCCGAACATGACGCTCGGCGAGACGGCCACGAACAGGTCTTTCTCCGCCCAGACCTTCAGATCCGGATTCTGGATCCACTGTCCACGGTTGCTTTCGTAGGCTACCGGCTGCATTTCAAACGAACGCCCTTTGGGATCGACAAAGGACAGGTTGTAGGTCGGAAGCCCCTCTTCGTCCACACCTTGGCCCGTGTAGGTCACGGTGTAGCCCTGGATATTCCGTGTCTCCCCACGACCGATGATGAAGTTGTCCCGGCTTTCTCCAAGCTGAGCTCCGTTGCGGCCAATGGGGTGATTGAGTCCACTGGACGTCACGATGCCGAGCACCATGATCGCGAATCCGATGTGTGTAGCTGCGCCTCCCGCCAACTTCAGGTTTCCTCGTGCGATTCGCCACATCACCTCTGCATTGCCATAGAAGGCAAAAAAGGCCACGAATACGAGTATCAACATCAACAGGAATGGTCCATGTTGAGCCCACGTCTGTGCGATCGTGGCAAAGCCGGCAGATTGCAAAGCGTCTGCGCCTGCTTGTGCAAAGGCGGCAGCTTCAGCCGCACGAATGCGGAACGGCGTGAAGAAGAAGAACGCAATCGTCGAAACAGATGACAGGACGATGGGGCGGAACATCACCTTGTTGACCGATTCGACGGTCATCTTATTCCACCAGAACAGCTGTCCGAGGCCTGCCAGGAAAAGGAAAACGATGGTCAGCGGCACTGACCACTTGTTGTAGAACTCGATCGGCACGGTCGAGGGACTGTCCCTGAATATGCGTCCGATGATCGGCGCACTGGTGCCCAGCAGAACGACCAGAGCGATACCCACGATGATCATGGCGCCCGCGAAGATCATGAACTCGCGCGAAAGCACGTTCGGCTCTTTGGTCGGCTTCGGTAATTCGCCCATGCGAACAAAGAAGAAGCCGAAACCGAGCAGCCCCATCGTCAGAATCCACAGCAATAGCTGGTTGTAGAGGCCGAGGTCAACGAAGGAGTGGACCGAGATATCGCCCAAGATGCCCGAACGCGTCAAGAACGTCGAGTACACCACCAGGATGTATGCAAGAATGGCCAGGAATAGCGAGGCCTTGTGACTATGCCCTGATCGCTTCTGGACGATCATCGTGTGGATGGCGGCGATCCCAATCAGCCAGGGGACAAGGGACGAATTCTCAACCGGGTCCCAGGCCCAATACCCACCGAAATTCAGCGTGATGTATGCCCAGTATCCACCGAGAGCGATTCCCACGCCAAGGGCCATGACAGCGAACAACGTCCATGGAAGCGCTGGACGCACCCATTCCGTGTATTGCCGCTTCCAGAGTGCTGTGATGGCAAACGCAAATGGAACGATCATCGAGGCGAATCCTGCGAACAGCACCGGCGGATGGATGACCATCCAGTAGTTGCGAAGGAGGTCGTTCAATCCTTGACCGTCAGTGGGAATGATCCCGGCCTGAATCATCGGGGCCGTCGGAAATTTCTCTGCCAGCGTGGCAAACGGGGAGGATCCGATAGGGAGAGGCCCGATCTGAAGGCCCGCGATCATCGAGATGAGAAAGGCCTGACATAGCGCAATGATCGCCATGACCGGCGCCTCATACTCGCGCGCGAATTTGATGACAGCGATTCCAACAAGCGCATTCATCACAATCCAAAGCAGGAAAGACCCTTCCTGTCCTGCCCAGGCCGCCGCCACCAGATAGTCCGTGGACAGATCCATGGCCGTGTTTTCGTACACGTAGGCGTACTGGAAGGCGTGCGTCAGATTCAGGTAGATCAACAGCCCGAATGACGCGATCGTCCCAATGGATGCCACCCACCATGAGAGGCGGCCGATCCGTTTCCATTCACCGACACGCGTTTCCAGCTTGGAGGAGCGTAGGAATGTGATACCTGACAGAACGCATGCTACCAGGGACACAAGAATCAGAAGCTTACCGATCGTACCGATCATGAACTACCAACAGAATTGCCTTGGAATGGAGTGGAAATATAGACCCCAACTGCAACCTCTTCAGCAGGATCGGATGCTCCACCCAATTTCATGTTTTATTGGTACATGCGGGGAGCGCAATCCAGGGCGAACATGGCCGAGGAGCCGATCACTTTCAGGGGTCGAATAATCCATCACTGGTGACGACCGGATACAAAAATGGCGCCCCCGCCTCGAAATTGGAAGAATCTCCAAATCCCAAATAATGGGTACCGCTCAGTCTCTTCCGACGTCCCCTGCCGAATGATCGGACCGCGATGAACGCGGGTGGGGCCTGCCGTCCAAGCCCGAAGGAGGGCTCCCTATAACGAAAGTGTTAGATTCTTATCGTGTCAAGGCGGGACGCGCCTGTACGAACAATACGACCAGGGTGGTGCTCAGGCAAGTCAAATGCGACGGGAGGCACCTGGTGGATCAGGCAGAGAGGGCTTTTGACAGCTTCTTCTCAAGGTCGGTCAGAACGCCATTGACGTGCTCGCCCGGGTCCAGTGCGGAGGCTCGTTCGACGAAGAGCTCTTCCGTGATGGCCAGTCCTGTTATGATGGCCGCGGTCAGATCCGATTGCTCAGGGTGGGCTTCCCGGAACGCCTTCAGCTTGGTATTGAGGTATTCGGCCATTTCAAGCGTGGCCAGTTCATCGTCTTTCGCGACTCGAAGCGTGTAGTCCTTGCCCAGGAGCCGGACCTTGATGGGGGTCATGTCACTCATTGGGCTGCCTCCTCGTTTTCAATGCGGGCGTTCTCGGCCTCGATAAGGCCGTCGATCACGCCGATATAGGCTTCAAGTTGCTGCTTGAGATCATCGCCGGATTCGGAAAACACGACTTGCGTGCCCTCAATCTCGGCACCTGCTCCTCGCTGCATCGCCTCAAGCTCACGGCGCAGGGCGTGATTCTCTTCGCGAAGGCGATGAAGCTCTTTGACGGCCAGCTCAATACGATTGCGCAAGCGTTCAAGCGCACGCGTTCCCTTCAGATGGCTGGGCCCACGTCGTGAACCACCTTTGGTCGACTTTTTGGAGCCCGATGAACCTGACTCGAACATGCTCTGCTGTCCAGGGAGTTCTTCCCGGCCAGCATCTTGCGAAGAGGATGCCATGCGGATGACGGTCTGCGGTGGAGGCGCAGCCCGGTTGGCTGCGTTCACGCATATAGTATCAACCGCGCAGCTTGGCGTCAAACTCCTTTTCGAGCGATGACACCACGCGAGCGATCACCTTGTCCACATCTTTGTCTCGCAACGTGCGATCCGCACCCAATCGGAGACCGAAGGCCAGGCTTTTCCTGCCCTCGCCGACGTGCTCTCCCTCGTAGAGGTCGAAGACAGAAACGTCCTTGAGCAAGTCCCCGCCGCTACGGCGGATAGCTTCCAGCATGGGGCCAGCAGGCTGCGCGGCATCGACAACGACGGCCAGATCCCGCTCAACGGTCGGGGATCGACTGATCGGCGTGAACCGTGGCAGAATCGTCGCTCCGGCTGCTTCAGCCAGGGCTGTGAAATCGAGTTCAGCAACGAGGCCATCGTTTCGCAGAGAGAATTCGTCAGCAATGGCGTCACTGACGCGCACCAACGAACCCATCCATCGCTTACCAGACAGGATATCGACGCCCCAAGCGACCAGATCAGAAGCTTCACGATCCTTGTAACGAGGCGCGTCGAGACCGAGCGCGCTGAAAACGCGGTCCACGACCCCTTTGAGGTCGAACAGGTCGGCGTCTCGCACATCGTGCTGCCAATGCTGACCAGCCCACTGACCGGAGGTCAGAAGCATGAGCGTTTCGGTCTCGGTATAGTCACCGACCAGCGTACGATTCGTGGCACGTTTGGTGTGTACGCGTCCGAATTCGAACAGGCGAACGGCCTGTTGCCCATGATTCTGGTTGTGCCCGGCAACGCGAAGCAAACCGGGAAGCAGGGAAGGCCGCAGGGCAGCCATCTCCGTAGTGATCGGATTCAGGGTCTCGACTACGCCACCGCCGAAGCGTCCACCCGGGAGCGCCGCGTCGTTGAAGCGTTCCGCAGTCTCTAGCGGGAGCATCGAGTTCGTATACGTCTCCCGGAAGCCAACACCCGAAAGCAAATCGCGCAAACGCTCGCGGAGCTGCCGATCAACGGCAATTCCTGGCGTGAAGTTGGGAATGCGCGAGTGGGTTGGCTCCGGAATGTTGTCGTACCCGAAGAGGCGCGCCACTTCCTCGATAAGATCGATCTCCCGCTCAACATCGGGGCGGAATGAGGGAACGGTTACATCCCAGGTGAACGCGTCCGATGCCGAATCGCGCACGCCGAATCCGATGGCCGTCAATAGACGAGCCATTTCGTCTGAAGCAATCTCCGCACCGACGACGTCGATGACGCGATGTGAACGCAAACCGATGACGGGTGCCTCGTAGGGGACCGGGTGCTCATCGATCATGCCGTCGACCAACGAGCCACCGGCCAACTCGACCATGAGGTCAGCGGCTCGTTTTGCCGCCCAGGCCTGGCCTTCCGCATCGACGCCACGCTCGAAGCGGTACGAGGCGTCCGTTTGCAGGGAGAGGGCTTTTGCCGACCGACGGATCGATGAGGGATCAAACCAGGCGGCCTCGATGAACACATTGGTCGTGTTCTCCGTCACCTCAGTGTTTTCACCGCCCATGATACCGGCAATGCCGATGGCCCGCTGACCGTCCCAGATCATGAGGGCATCATCGGGAAGGGTCCGCTCCTTGGAGTCCAGGGTCGTGAAGGTGGAGCCACCTTCAGCTTTGCGAACCACAATCTTGTTGTCAGCAAGCGTGTCCGCGTCGTAGGCGTGCAAGGGCTGCCCACACTCGTACATCACATAGTTGGTGATGTCCACGATCACATTGCGAGGCCGCAGCCCGATGGCAATCAGACGTTGCTTCATCCAGGCCGGAGACTCCTTGATTTCGACGCCTTTGACCATGATTCCGACGAAGCGATGACACATATCCTCCGCCTCGATGACCACGGACATTTCCTGGCTGACCGAGCCACCCGCGTCGGGAATGGCCACGGCCGGGCGACAAATCTCCTTGTTGGTCAAGGCGCTGACATCGCGCGCGATTCCCAGATGGCTGATGGCATCAGGCCGGTTGGGCGTGATGGCGATGTCGATGGCCGTATCTGTCGTTGACGTACCCTGCTCGGCGAGGTAGGCCGCGAATGGACGACCGATCTCTGCAGCATCGTCGAGGACGAGGATGCCATCGTGCGCACCACTGAGGCCGAGTTCATCCTCGGCGCAGATCATGCCCTGGGATACTTCTCCCCGGATCTTCGCCTTCTTCATCGTGACGGGTACCCGCTCTTCGGGGTTGTCCCGGCTGGGAAGATGCAGGGTGGTCCCGACGGTTGCTACCGCCACTTTCTGGCCGGCAGCCACGTTGGGCGCGCCGCATACGATGTTCAGAGGTGCGTCCTCGCCGACATCCACCTTACAAACGGAGAGTCGATCGGCATTCGGGTGTTTTTCAGCCGAAAGGACGTGGCCAATCACAACGCCTTCGAGGTCATTTCCGATGCGATCGACGGACTCGACCTCCAGACCACACATGGTCAGATGGTCGGACAGTTCGTCGTCAGACAGCCCGTGGGCGATGTAGTCGGATAACCAGTTGGTACTGATGATCATTGGGGTGCAGGATCAGCTGAATTGTTCGAGGAAGCGGACATCGTTCTCGTAGAGAATGCGGATGTCGTCAATACCAAAGCGCAGCATGGCGATACGTTCGATGCCCATTCCGAAGGCATAACCGGTGTACTTCTCGGAGTCGATACCGACACCTTCGAGCACGTTCGGGTCCACCATGCCGCAGCCGAGGATTTCCATCCAGCGGCCTCCGCCCGGGAGGTTTTCGTCTTTCCACCAGATATCGACTTCGGCGCTGGGCTCTGTGAACGGGAAGAAGCTCGGGCGGAAGCGCATGCGGACGTCTTCTCCAAAGAGGGTTCGGGCGAAGGCATGCAGGATCTGCTTCAGGTCGGCCATCGTCACGCCTTCGTCGACATACAGGCCTTCCACCTGATGGAACAGGCAGTAGGACTTGTAGGAGATGGCTTCGTTGCGATAGACCCGGCCCGGAACGATGACCCGAATCGGCGGCTCACCGTCTTTCATGACCTCTTCCATCACGCGGATCTGAACCGGCGAAGTATGGGTGCGCAACAGAATACCACCATGATCCTGCTCGGCGTCTTCGATGAAGAACGTGTCCTGCATATCACGCGCCGGGTGATCGGGCGGGAAATTCAGTGCCGAGAAGTTGTGCCAGTCATCCTCGATCTCCGGTCCCTCGGCGACGTCGAAGCCGTAGTTTTCGAAGACGCGAGTGATCAGTCGCTGCGCCTGGGTAATGGGGTGGAGGCTGCCTTCCGGCTGCAACCGCCCGGGAAGCGTCAGGTCCGCTGGAGCCGCGGAAGTGGCGGCCGATCCAGCCAAGGCGGCGGTGGCTGCTTCCAGTCGTTCTTCGACCGTCTGCTTGGCCGCGTTGATGGCCTGGCCAAATGCCTTTCGGTCCTCCGGTGCCACTTCGGGGATGCGCTTCATGAGCGCCGTGATCTGGCCCTGCTTGCGGCTCAGGTAACGAATGCGATACGCGTCAATGGCGTCAGCTGTATCCAATACAGCACCTTCGATATCTGCCTTGAGATCTTCGAGGGCCTGGTGGGCAGCTGCCGCTCCGGGTTGGGAAGTCTGATCCATGACGGGTTGGTGATGGCCGGAAATTCCGGGATATCGGGACGAGGGATGGGTTCGAAAAGGGCCGGGCAAAAAAAATCCCGCCTGACCTGTAGAAGGAGGCGGGATTTTCGAACTCGTGCGAAAAGAATCGCACCGCCTGCTACAGTGTTACGCGAGGCGGCCCATAAATCGCTGGTCAGTCGTTGCTGCTCGCAGCATGGTGATTCTGATCGAGGTTGAATTCAGGAGGTGCTCAGGAGCCCTTCTGGACAACAGCCGAGAATGCTTCCGGATCGTGCATGGCCAGATGGGCGAGCACTTTACGGTTGAGCTGGACATCAGCTTTGCGGAGGGATCCCATCAGCTGGGAGTAGGTCGTGCCGTTGAGACGGGCACCGGCGTTGATGCGGGTGATCCACAGACGACGGAATTGACGTTTGCGGGCCCGGCGATCCCGGTACTGGTACTGAAGGGCTTTCTCAACCGCGTTCTTGGCAACGGTATAAACGTTCTTGCGGCGGCCCCAATAGCCTTTGGCCATTCCCATGATCGCCTTGCGGCGTTTGCGGGAGGCTACTCTGTTAGTTGCGCGTGGCATTTTACTCTACGAAAAGGTTGCTCTTGGATACCCTTGACCGGCCCGTAGGCGGCGAGGGTGGCGAATAGGTCAGCCGTTGATCAGCTTCCGCATGCGCGGCTCGTCAACGGGATCAACCAGGGTCGTTCCGCGCAGGTTACGCTTGCGCTTCGGCGACTTCTTGGTCAGGATGTGGCTCGTGAAGGCTTTCTTGCGACGAATCCGGCCGGTGCCAGTCTTCGTGAAGCGCTTCTTCGCACCACTGTTTGATTTCATTTTGGGCATTGTACTGCCTGTTTGAGGCCGGAAGGCGCTTCCGGCGGTTTTTTTCTCGATCGCTGGACATGCATTTCTACACGACAGCGATTCCGATTGAGCCTCAAAAACTACGAATTTGCTCGACCTAACGCAATTGAGCGTTTGGTCAAGAATGGTAGAATTGACAGGCATGTAGTCCGTATGGGCTACTTCTTCTTGATCGGGCTGAGGATCGTCGTCATGCGGCGTCCTTCCATCTTCGGGGCCTGATCAATCTTGGCCAATTCACCCAGTTCCTGGATGAAACGGGCCAGCACTTCCATTCCGTGATCCTTGTAAATGATGTCACGGCCACGGAACTGGACGTAGGCCTTCACTTTGTGGCCCGACTCAAGGAAGCCTTTCGCATGCTTGGTCTTGAAATTGAAATCGTGCGTGTCCGTATGCGGACGGAAGCGGATTTCCTTCAGTTCGACCGTGTGCTGCTTCTTGCGTGCTTCTTTCTCCTTCTTTTGCTGCTCGTATTTGAATTTGCCGTAATCCATGATCTTGCAGACCGGCGGATCAGCATGGGGGGAGATTTCGACCAGATCCAGATCTTGGTCGTCGGCCATCTGCATGGCCACTTCGGTTGGATAAATACCGTGATTTCCCTTCGGATCGACCACGCGGACCTCGGTGGCCCGGATGCGATCGTTCACTCGAATTCTCTGTTTTGCGATGACTGTGTGGGTGTTGATTAACAGGAAGGCAGAAACAAGCCATTTCTACCTCTAATGTAGGATTTGGATCCTGAAAATGCCTGCCTCGGAAGGGCTTCGTTCTGGTTCAGGTTCCAGACCTCGGAGGGATCAGCTCGCTACGTCTTCTCGACTGAGGGCTGCAGTAACTTCAGCCTGAAGGAGCGCGATGAAGGCATCCACGGATTCTGACCCCTGATCGCCCTGACCGTGACGTCGAACGGATACCGTGTCGGCATCCATTTCCTGCTGTCCGACGATCAGCATGTACGGTGTTTTCTGAAGCTCTGCTCCGCGGATTTTGTATCCCACCTTTTCATGGCGCAGGTCGGCTTCGGCGCGGAAACCGGCATTACGCAAGCGCTCGACCACGGCCTCGGCGTACTCATTGAATGATTGACCGACGGGCAGCACCTGTACCTGAACCGGGGCCAGCCACGTTGGGAAGTTGCCGCCACAGTGTTCAATCAAGACCCCGATGAAGCGCTCGAGTGACCCGAAAGGCGCGCGGTGGATCATCACCGGACGATGCTTCTGGTCATCAGAGCCCGTGTACGAAAGGTCGAATCGCTGTGGCAGGTTGTAGTCAACCTGAATGGTACCCAACTGCCACTCGCGACCGAGGGCATCCTTCACCATGAAGTCCAGTTTCGGTCCATAGAACGCCGCTTCGCCTTCCACCTCGATGGTTTCAAGGCCCATTTCGGAGGCTGCCTCCCGGATGGCCTGCTCGGCAGCATCCCACTGTGCATCCTCGCCGACGTATTTCTCCTTGTTCGATGCGTCACGCAACGAGATCTGGGCCTTGAATTCCTCAAAGCCAAGAGAAGAAAACACCAGAAGCGTCAGGTCAATGACATCCTTGAATTCCTCTTTGATCTGATCCGGGCGGCAGAAGATGTGGGCATCGTCCTGCGTGAACCCACGAACGCGGGTCAATCCCGAGAGCTCGCCAGACTGCTCGTAGCGATACACCGTTCCGAATTCGGCCAGACGAACGGGCAAATCCCGATAGGAATGCGGCTTGGCATCGTACACCTGGGTGTGATGCGGACAGTTCATCGGCTTGAGGAGATATCCCTCTTCTTCGTCGTCCATCATCGGTGGGAACTGGCTGTCCGAGTAGTACGGATAGTGACCGCTGATCTTGAACAGCTCCAGTCTACCAATGTGGGGAGTCATGACAGGCTGGTAACCACGACGAAGCTGCTCTTCCTTGAGGAAGTTCATCATGGTCTCCCTGAGAATCGTGCCTTTTGGAAGCCAGAGCGGAAGTCCCGAGCCTACTTTCTGGGAGAAGTGGAACAGCTCCAGTTCCTTACCCAGCTTGCGGTGGTCACGCTGACGAGCCAGTTCGAGCTTCTCAAGGAAGTCCTCGAGCTCCTTCTTCTTCGGGAACGTGATTCCGTAGAGACGGGTCAGCTGCTTCCGGTCCTGATCACCACGCCAATAGGCGCCGGCGATGTTCAGGAGCTTAGCATACTTGATGTTTTTCGTGCTCGGGACGTGAGGGCCGCGGCACAGATCGGTGAACTCGCCCTGGGTGTAGAATGAGATGGTCCCTTCTTCCAGATCTTCGAGCAGTTCAAGTTTGTACTCGTCTCCGACTTCCTGGAAGTAGGCGATGGCTTCGTCCTTGGGGACTTCGCGACGCTCGAAGGCCACATCCCGCTTGGCCAACTCCATCATTTTCTTCTCGATGGCCTCGAGGTCTTCTGCCGTCAGTTGGCGATCGCCGAGATCGACATCGTAGTAGAATCCCTTCTCGATAGCGGGACCAATACCAAACTTGACGCCCGGAAAAAGCTCCTGCAGCGCTTCAGCCATCAGGTGTGCTGACGAGTGCCAGTACGTTGCCCAGCCCTCGTCATCGCGGAGGGTGAAAATCTGTATGGCGGCATCGCTTTCGATGGCACGAGACAGATCGCGCGTTTCGCCATCCACTCCAATGGAAACGGCCACGCGGGCCAGGCCTTCGGAGATGGATGATGCGACCTCGTGACCCGTGACGCCCACGTCATACGAACGAGTGGAGCCGTCAGGGAAGGTGAGGGTGATGGGAGCGGACATGAATCGTCGGGTTTGGGAAAATTCGACAGAGAGAGTACCCAGTACACCGGGCAATCCTGCAATATATAAGGGGGGGATCCCACTGGACCTCGAAAATACGGGGTATTCCGCATGGTGAGCCTGCCAGGATCGCGGGTAGTTTTAGCAATCGAACATTCGTCAGCCGGCCGTGACTGAGCGGAAAGCCCGCATTTGTCACAAAAGTGTCAAGAACGTTCCAACACGGAATTCGAGGGATGGACCACGCGTCTTAAGGACGAATCTGGAAGATGATTTCGCGGGCTGAAACTGCGTGACCTATTCGCCGTCGAGGGAAGCGAATCATCAATTGAAAGAGTCCGGTTATCGAAGGCAGTCCAGGGGGTCTGTCAAGATGCAGGTCACCCTGAATTGGAACGGTGATCTGAACCGGGTTCCATCCTCCCTCGCAGGGGTGCGGCAATAAAGTCCGAACCCTCATCGTTGTGAGCCAGAACACTCCTGAGACCATCGTCTTTCCGAAACCGGAAAGACACAACCCGCTTTTTGAGATGAAGCTGTTCTCGACACTCGCTTTTTCACTTCTCACCCTTGCGACTGTTGTTGCCACACCGGCAACGGCACAGGAAGGAACGATCAACTACGATCGGGTCGTCAAAATTGAAATAGAGCTCCCTCCAGAAATGGAGTCGATGCGTGACCAGATCCCGACCGAGAACACAACCCAGATGGTTCTGCGGTTCAACGGCATCGAGTCTACGTGGCAGGCTGCTGCTGAACAGGAAAACGAACGCGAGCGCTCCTTTGGCGGTGGAGGCGTGCGCATGCGCATGAACCGGATGCGCGACCAGAACATCACTTACATCAATCACGATGATGGGTTGATGACGGATCAGCGTGACTTCATGGGTCGCACCTTCCTGATCAGGGATGACCAGCCGCTTCTGGCGTGGAAATTGACCGGCGAACAGAGCGAATTCGAGGGATACGTCGTGCACAGGGCAACAGCCACGCGCGACTCGTCTTCGGTGGAGGCCTGGTTCGCTCCCGAAATCCCCGTTGCCGTCGGCCCCGGGCCATTCGGTGGACTTCCGGGTGCCATCCTGGTGCTGACTGTTGATGAGGGCAGAACCACATTTACGGCGAAGGAAATTCTTATGGGCGAGCTGGAAGAAGGCGCTATTGAAGAGCCCAACGACGGAAGAGAGGTCACTCAGGAGGAATTCGACGATATCGTCGAGGAAAAGCGCAAAGAAATGGAAGCCCAATTCGGCGGAAGACGAAATGGGGCCCGCTTCATCATCCGACAGGACTGATCGCTTCATCACGATTCAGTTCATCATTCATCGCGACGCAGCACGAACAGACTACCATCCAATCCACACACCGATGACCCGTCCACAATTCACCCACGTACTGAGCTCCTTGATGGTCGCCATGTTGCTGACCCTGGTCTCAGTCGCGCCTGCTCTGGCCCAAGATCGCTTCGACGTCTCTGGCGTCGTCGTTGACACATCCGGTGTGGGTCTGCAGGGCGCCACGGTGGTCGCCCTCACCGCCGCTGATTCAACCCTGACAAAGTTTGCGACGGCCAATGGTGATGGGGAGTTCACACTCCGTCGCGTTCCCGCTGGGGACTACATTCTGCAGATCACCTTCGTTGGCTTCCGCACGATCCAGAAGGATTTCTCGCTTGTGGACGCGGATTACGATGCTGGGCGCATGGTAATGGACATCCAGACCGAGGAATTGGGCGAACTGGTGGTTTCCGCCGAGCACATTCCCATGGTCGTCAAGAAGGATACGCTTGAATACAACGCCAGCGCCTTCGCAACTCGACCCAACGCAGTGGTCGAGGACTTGCTGCGAAGGTTGCCGGGCATCGAGGTAGAAGCTGATGGGTCCATAACGGCCCAGGGTGAAGAAGTACAGCAGGTTCTCGTGGACGGAAAGGAGTTTTTTGGAGACGATCCGAAAATCGCTACCCAGAACCTGCCTGCCGATGCCATCGAGAAAGTGCAGGTGTTCGACAAGCAAAGTGACATGGCTGAGTTCACCGGTGTGGATGACGGTGAAGAACAGAAAACGATCAACCTTGAGCTGAAGGAAGACGCCAAGAATGGCTACTTCGGCAATGCCAGCGGCGGATATGGCGCCGACGGTCGATATGACGGACAGGCTTCCATTAATCGCTTCTCTCCGAATACGCAGTTGGCGTTCATCGGCAACCTGAACAACATCAATCGTCAAGGCTTTTCGTTCGGGGATTATATCAGCTTCATGGGAGGCATGGGCGCCATGATGGGAGGCGGCGGCATGCGCTTCGACGGTGGAGGAGGGATCAATATCGGCGGCAACCTTTCCGACGGGTTCTCGGAAACCCTGGCCCTCGGACTCAACGCGAGTCGTGATTTCGGCTCGAGCACGGAAGTCCGCAGTTCGTACTTCCTTTCAAGTATCGAAAACAGCCAGGTCCGCTCCACGCTGACCCAGCAGGTGCTTGGAGCCACACTGTCCGCAAACACCGACGAGAACAGCACGCAACTCAGCGAGAACTTTACGCATCGCCTGAACCTGAATGTCAATCAGGACTTCTCGGAAGGGCATGACCTGCGGCTGAGGAGCAACTTCACGATCAGCAACTCGGATCTGTCCAATATCGGCGTTCGCTCCACGACCGACGCTCTCGGAGCCATCCAGAACACGAGCGATACCAGCTATCTGACCAATGGCGACCAGACGCGCGGGCAAGTCAACCTGACGTGGCGGAAAAGGCTCAATGAGAATGGTACCAGCGTTGTCGCTGAGAGCCGTCTCAACCTGAATGATTCCGAGACCGCGGCAGACCTGGAGTCGCTGACGGGAATTGCCGGCGAGGGAAATGCGCTGACCTATGAGGAAATCCAGCAGATCCAGGAATCCCTGGGTAATACGTTGCAACAAACTCAGCGAGTCTCTTTGACCCAATCCATCGGGGATGACAACCTGTTTGTATTCGAAGCCGAGCGGCAGGCCATCAATGAAGACAAGGACCAGGTCGTCTACGATCTGGTGTCGGGGACGCAGGTTCGCAATAATCTGCTCAGCTCAGGTCTGGATCGAACCTACTCCTATCTCCGAGGTGGCTTCACTTTCCGTCACAACTGGGAGAAAGTGAATGTCAGTGTCGGCGCAGAAGTACAAGAGTCCACTCTTGAGGGCACCATCCTGGAGAACAACGTGTCGGTCTCAAACGGCTACACGCACGTTCTTCCAAGTGCAACACTGAACTGGTCCCCAGCTCAGGGCCGGGACGTCTGGTTCCGCTATTCGACACGGACCCGCGAACCGTCCATGAATGAGCTCCAGCCATTTACGGACAACTCGGATCCGCTGAACGTATACGTTGGCAATCCGAACCTCGAGCCCGAGTATCGGCACTCATTCTCGTTGCGCTACAACTACTTCGACCAGTTCACATTCGTGAACCTGTTTGCTTGGATGTCTGCTACCTACTCGGACAACAACATCGCCCGTTCTCGAACGATCGGTCAGGGACTGGCTCAGCAGGTCACCTCCGTCAACACCGACGGTGACTGGACCTACAATGGAAACGTCAACTTCGGCGCTCCCATTCGCCCGCTGGGGATGAAGTTCAATCTGTCGAACAATGCCATGTTCAACCGTGGCATCGAGTTCATCAATGACGAGGAGAGCACCTCCCGGACGCTGCGCAACACGATTCGTCTGACGCTTGAGAATCGGAATAAGGATTTGTTCGACGTGGCCGTGACGGGCTCGTTCACCTACAACGACGTGGCCTACAACCTGAACCCCAATCAGGATCAGAGCTACGTGAACTCGTCCTACTCGGCGCGGGCCGGACTCTTTCTGGGCGAGACCTGGGAGATTTCCTCAGAGCTGGATTACCGGACGTATTCGCAGGAGGTGTTCGGCGAGGCCCGTTCTGTTCCGCTTTGGGAAGCTTCAGTAACCAAGTCACTCATCGGGCAGCGCGCAGACATTCAGCTGGTCGCTCTTGATATCCTGGACCGCAATGAAGGCATCAGCTTCACGAACACCGGCAATATGATCCGCGAGCAGCGCATCAATTCGCTCGGACGCTACGTGATGCTCAAGTTCATTTATCGCCTCTCGGGTTCGGGAAGCGGCAGCAGCCGCGGACGTAGTGGCCCGGTCATCCGCATGGGATAGGACACAAGGGGCGGCACCGGAATCGGTGCCGCCCCTTTTCGTTTCAGGGCGGATCCAGATTTTGAACTACCACTCGACGTTTGCCGTCTGCCGGATGTCCCGCGAGGAGCTACCGGCATGAATGCTGAACACTCCTGGCTCAGCTACCCAGGACATTGCGTTCTCGTCAAAGAAGCTGAACGCCGATTCTTCGAGCACGATCGTGACCGTGGATGATTCTCCTGGAGCGAGGAAGACTTTCTCGAAGGCTTTCAGCTCCTTGGTGGGTCGGGCCACAGAGGCTTCCTTATCCTCGACGTAAATCTGGATGACTTCTGCACCTTCCATTGACCCTGTGTTCATCACGGTTACCTGGACGGTTACCTCATCGTCCTGCTTCTCGACACGCAGGTCGCTGAAGTCGAACGTGGTGTAGGACAGTCCATGCCCAAAGGCGAAGGCCGGCTCAATGTTGAAGCTGTCGAAGTAGCGATACCCCACGTAGATGTCGTCCGTCTTGTCGATCACGAGATTCTCGTCCGGATAGGAGGCCAAGGCGTGGGCGCCGCTGTCTTCAAGCCGCTCCGGAAATGTCATTGGGAGCTTCCCTGATGGATTCACATTGCCGAAAAGGATGTCGGCAAGCGCATTGCCGCCCTCCATGCCTGCGTACCAGGCCTGAACAATGCTCTTGGCGTCATGCTGCCACGCCCGCATGTCTACAGGGCCTCCGCCCACCAATACGATCACGGTATTGGGATTGGCTTCAAGAACGGCTTTGATCAGCTCGTCTTGACCGAAAGGCAAGTTCATGTCTGGTTTGTCGAGCACTTCCGCGTCGTACGCATTGTCATTCCAGTCGTCAGAGTAACCGTGGATCCAGCCACCCACAAAAATGGCAGCGTCCGCTCCCGACACCGCTTCCGCTGCATCCTGAATCAAGGCTTGATCCGGGCCGCCTTCCCGCTCGATTTCATAGCCTGGTGAGAAGGATATGTCCACATTACTCCCCAACAGATTCTGGAGGCCTTCCAGTGGCGTGATCTCGTAGAAGGCCTTCACTTGCGAACTACCACCGGCCCCCGCATGCTTTCGTGTGGCGTTTGCACCGACCACAGCCAGCGACGTGACCTCGGACTGCTGAAGCGGGAGCGTATCCTCATTCTTGAGAAGAACAATGGCCTCATCGGCAATAGCCCGAGCGACGGCTTGATGCTCGGCTGTGTTATAGGCCCCGGGTGGGCGCTCATCGAACTTGTGGATGCGGTGCATGACCCGAAGAATGCGACGGACCTTTTCATCGATCAGCGATTCTTCGACTGACCCGTCACCAACAAGTGTCAGCAACGTGTCACCCATGAAGAACTTGCTGTAATCCACGTTTCCGGTAGCGAGCATCGGAAGGTCGGAGCCCATCTCGATATCGAGACCAGCTTGAACAGCTCCCATAGTGCTCTTGACGGCATTCCAATCGCTGATTACGGCGCCCTCGAAGCCATATTCACCCTTGAGCACGTCGTCCAGCAGATACTGGTGGTGGGCCGAATACACGCCATTGACCTTGTTGTAGGCGGCCATGACGGTGTGCACGCCTCCTTCCTGAACAGCCGCCTTGAAGCCGGGCAGGTAGATTTCCCGGAGGGCTCGCTCGGATACCTGGACGTCCACGTATTCGCGATCATATTCCAGCGTATTGGCGATATAGTGCTTGGCGTTGGCCGCAACACCTTGGTCCTGAACCCCACGGACGTACCCGACAACCATCCGTGCATTCAGGAACGGATCCTCGGTCAGATACTCGAAGTTGCGACCGTTGAGCGGGGATCGGATGATATTCAGACCGGGTCCCAGGATGATGTCCTTGCCGCGAAACGCGGCTTCGCGACCCAGGACAGAGCCGAATTGATAACCCAGGTCCTCATTCCATGTGGAAGCGAGGGCCGTTCCGACTGGGAGGTAGGTGCTGCTGTCGGCAACCCCTTCATCTTTGACCCAATCGCGACCATGTTCATGGCGAACACCGTGTGGCCCGTCTGACATCACAAGCTCCGGGATGCCCAAACGCTCGACGCCTCCACTGGTGAAGGACGAGCTGGCATGAATCATGTCGATCTTTTCTTCCAGCGTCATTTCTGACAGCATCGAATCAATGCGGGCTTCGACGGCTTCGGGACTCATCGACGAAGGCGAATTCTGACAACCGGTCATAAGGAATGAACCTGACAGAAGGAGGATTGGAATGAGGGAGCGGAAGATGCGCATGCGAATGTCGAAACGAAATGGTGAGAAAATGGGCTCGATACTGAATCATTCGGAGCCCAGGTACCGGCGGATTCCTGCAAATGTGTCACGCCAGCCTTGCACGCAGCTCTGGTAGAACTGGTCTTGGTCCTCAGGAAAACCGCTCTGTTCGATTCGAAGAACCGTCCCGTTTTCGGTAGCGGAGCACGAAAAGACAGTCTCAAAGCTGGCTTCGAACGGTAGAGGACCTTCTTTCGTCACGTAGCGTGAATCCGTAAGAACGAGACAGGTCGGCGCGTCGAGTTCTGAAATGGTGGCCACGCTGATGTAGTCGGGCGCGTCCTCATCATCTCCCCAGGTCGCCGCCCACGTGCCCCCGACTTCAGCCATGACGATCGCGGTGCTGGCGCCCCACCAGGAGCGAATGGCGCTCGGGCGAAGGAGTAGAGCGAAAACGGTTGCCTGGTCGTGGTTGAAGTGTTCCTCGTGGACCAGGCTTCGGGTATTCATGTCGCGTGCTTAGGGCGTATTCACGTGGCAAAAGCGAAGATACACGAGATCGATCAATAGGAATTTTCGATACTGGTCGTATCGGTTTCTCGTCTCCGTCCATTGGAACCAGTAAATCAAGATGTACTTTTCAGTGCAAAGGACGCACAACCATATCTCCTCATGGATCACCACATTCTGATCGTTGAAGACGACCCGCTCATGGTCGCATTTCTGGATGAGTTTCTTTCAGGTAATTTTCAGACTACGAAGGTGACGAGTGGCGAAGAAGCCCTGGAGATTCTTCGCTCAGAAACTGACGTGGCGCTTGTCATCCTCGACTTGTTCATGCCTGGAATGAGTGGATTTGAGCTACTCGAGATCGTCCGGGCTGATGCTGGATTTGACCGATTGCCAGTGCTGGTCCTTTCTGGCAGCGAAAAGAGCGAGGACCGCGTCCGGGCGCTTGAAGCTGGCGCAGATGATTTCGTCATCAAACCATTCAATCCGCAAGAACTGGCTGCACGTGTCAAGAACTTGATTCGTAGAACGGCCGGCTGATCCTGATCGGGATTCGTCGTCGTTCAATTGCATTCGTCGAAGGATATCGGGGTTTCGTCGAAAACCCTGCTGCTCCGCCTGCTTTAGAGCGGAAGTTGGGACCCTAAATGCATCGTTCACCAGAACACCATCAAGGGTCGCCAAACATGCGCCGCTATCTCATCCTTATTCCACTTGCAGGCCTGCTGGCCTGTAATTCACCTTCTCCCGTAGAGTCCGAACTGCCGTTCGCCAGAGAAGACTCCCAACGTGTCAATGTGACGGTTCCGTCAGGATTCGCCTTTGAAACGGAGGAAGACGTCCAGGTAGACGTCCGACTAAAAACCAATGCCGATATCCCCGTCGAGGGGGCCGTGGTGGTTTTCAACCGTATCGATGATGACGCCTGGTTTGAAGTCAGGCGTCGGGTCACGGACGATTCAGGGTTGATTTCAACAGCCCTGAACATGCCCAAAGCCGGGTCACGACTAGGTCTTGTGGTTCGCTATCCGGGATTCGTTGATTCAACTTCGTATGACCTTTCCTCAAGCCGTATGGCCATCGAATTGGGAGGTCGTCAAGGCGCTTCCAAAGGTGCCGGTGGCGGAGTTTCGGGGAAAAGCGGCGACTGGGACTCGAGGGGTGTACCCAACTATCTCGAGCCACAACGGGATGAGATTGACGCTGGGCTCCTGGCAACTGTGAATGCGTCCCTGCCCGAAGGCTATCCTGTCCCGGACTTCAATGCCCAGTACCTGTCCGGAGGCGACACTGACATCCATGTGACGGAAACGGCCGATGTCTGGATCACATTCGTGCATGAAGGAGCAGGCTGGAAAAACGCACTGGGCTACTACACCTATCCAACCGGTCAACCACCCTCGTCTCCCTCGGACATAGCGTCTCGCGACATCGTATTCCCTAACGTCTCCTACCAGGGGAGTGGCGGCGGATTGCAAAGTGGCGACAAAGTCCATCTTGGTCGTTTCAATCCGGGAACGTCAATCGGATGGTTCATTGTGTCCAATGGCTGGAAGTCCAATCCTCCCTCAGTAGGCCGAGGCAACTACACCGTTTACTCCAATCCGGACCTGAATCCAGAGAAGGATCCGTCGAAAAGGCAGCATGCCATTCTGCTGTCGGATGTTGACCGCGAACTGATGCTGATCGGGTTTGAGGATGTGAATCGCGAATGGGGCTGGTGTGACAACGATTTCAATGACGCCATTTTTTATGTCACCGCGACTCCATTCCGCGCCATCGCTTCCTCGAATGCCGGCACTGTTACGGATCCTGGCAAGGATCCTGTAGCCGACGCCGATGGTGATGGGGTGCCCAATGCGGAGGACATGTACCCCTATGAGCAGGACAAGGCCTTCGTCGAGTATGAACCGGGAAGGAATGTCTACGGATCGTTGATATTTGAAGACATGTGGCCCAATCGGGGGGACTATGATTTCAACGATCTGGTGATCGACTACAACACTGCTTACGTCACCGACGTCAGCGGCATGGTGTCTTCCATGCGGGCCGAGTTCGTCCTTCGCGCAATCGGCGCGGGGTACCGGAACGGTCTCGGATTCGAACTACCCATCAGCTCCTCATTGGTACGTTCGGTCAATGGACAGAATCTGTCAATGGGGTACACCAGGCTGAATGGGAATGGCACTGAGTCCGGACATTCTACAGCGGTGATCATCGCGTTCGAAAACGCTTATGACGTGCTTCCTTCCGTTCCAGGCTTTTTCGCGAATACCCAGCCAGAAGCACCAGGTGTGGGTTCAGAGTCAATCACCATCGAGATCGAGTTCACCTCACCTCAGCCGCGGCATCGTATTGGCAGCGCTCCTTACAACATTTTCCTGATTTCGGGCGGTGAAAGGGGACGAGAAGTTCACCTGCCAGGAGGACGTCCCACGAACCTGGCCAACGGCTCCTACTTGGGATCCGGTGATGATGCCTCGGGACTGTCACTCAATTACACCAGCGAGACGGGCCTTCCGTGGGCCATGCACGTCCCACGGTCTTTTGCCTACCCGCGTGAGAATTCCCCGATCACACACGGCCATCTGAAATTCAAGGCGTGGACTGAATCGGGAGGCGCCCAATACGGCGACTGGTATCTGGACAAGAGCGGGTATCGATCGCAAAGAGAGCTCTATTGAACCGCATAGTCGTGCCCGACCACTGCAGAGTTATTGCATGGGCTACTGACTGATTCTAGTCACCAATGGGCTGAATGCTTCTGACCGCTGGTCGACATGCAGCCAAAAGGAACCCGATGCGGGGCGCAGCCGGAGGCTGCGCCCCGCACGCGTTTAACGAAGCCAGCACGATGATGACGACCGAGGCAAGGTGATTGTGCTCCAGAAGAGATGGGTCGAGCCGGGCATCACGCGGTTCAGGGGTCGGTCGGAGAGGAGGTGAGATTGGTCGAAGGAATCCCCGCGTTGGTCGAAGAACCGGCCTCTACGGGCCAGAATGAGGGTATCCTGCATCATCCACGAAAACGTTCACCGGAACGAACACCGACATCATGCAGGATCGCATCAAACGCATCATCGACATCGCGCTGGCCGGAGGAGCCCTCCTGGCGCTCTCGCCCGTGCTGGCTGCCGTATGGCTGGCCATCCGGATCGAAGATGGGGGTCCATCCACGTACACTTCGAAGCGGGTGGGCAAAGGCTATCACGTCTTCAGCCTCTACAAATTCCGCTCGATGTACCGGGATGCGGACCAACGTTTGGCTGAGCTCGCCTCGCTGAATCAATACGCGGCGGAAACGACTGACGTCATCGACGAGTCGTGCCCCGCGTGTCAGCGTCAAGGCTCCGCATGCTCCGATATGCTGATGTCCGATGAAGGCCCCATTTGCGAATCACGCTGGGCAACCATCCAGCAGTCGAAAGCAGCAGGCGTCTTCGTCAAGTTCAAGAATGACCCGCGCATCACCCGCGTCGGTCGCTTCATCCGGAAAACCAGCCTCGACGAATTGCCCCAGCTGGTCAATGTCCTGAAAGGGGACATGTCCCTGGTCGGCAACCGCCCCCTTCCGCTCTATGAAGCCCAGGCGCTGACGAAAGACACGTCAATTGCACGCTTCATGGCTCCTGCCGGCCTGACGGGCCTGTGGCAAGTGACCAAGCGAGGAGGGACGGAGATGAGCGCTGAAGAACGCATCGCCCTGGACAACCGCTACGCAACCACTCGGTCGCTCATGGGCGACCTCACCATCATGTTGAAAACCGTCCCTGCGCTGCTTCAGACAGAGGACGTCTAAACCACGAGAAAACCATCATGAACATCACTGTTGTAGGAACCGGATATGTCGGCCTTGTGACCGGCGTTGCCTTTGCCAACATGGGCAACAACGTCACATGCGTTGACATCGACGAAAACAAAGTCACCATGCTCGAACGCGGCCAGGTGCCGATTTACGAGCCAGGCCTGGAAAGTCTCTTTGAGCAGGCGCGTCGTCAGGAAACCATCGACTTCACGACGGAGCTCGCTCCCGCGGCCGCTTCAGCCGACGTCATCTTCCTGGCACTCCCAACACCTCCCGGCGAAGACGGCTCTGCCGATCTGAGCTACATCCTTGGCGTGGCTGGTGAAGTCGGCCCATACCTGAATGGGTACACCGTCATCGTTGATAAAAGCACCGTCCCTGTCGGTACGGCAGACAAGGTCCGCGCCGCACTTGAAGCTTCCGGCGTTGTTGCCGGCGAAGACTTCGACGTCGTATCCAACCCTGAATTCCTTCGTGAAGGCGTCGCAGTCGACGATTTCATGAAGCCTGAGCGCGTCGTCATCGGCACGAACAACCAGCGCGCCGCGGCCGTCATGCAGAAGCTCTACGAGCCGTTTGTACGCGGTGGCAATCCCATCATCGTGATGGACGAGCGTTCGGCTGAAATGACGAAATACGCAGCCAATGCCTTCCTGGCGACTAAAATCACGTTCATCAACGAAGTCGCCAACCTGTGTGAGCGCGCCGGCGCCAACATCGACCAAGTGCGTCGTGGCATCGGAACGGATTCCCGCATCGGAAACCAGTTCCTGTATCCGGGCCTCGGCTACGGAGGCAGCTGCTTCCCCAAGGACGTTCGTGCGCTACTTAAAACGGCTTCCGAGTTCGACTACGATTTCCGCATTCTCGATTCGGTCGTCGAAGTGAACGGTGAGCAGCACCTCGAGCTGATGAGCAAAGTCACCGAGCGCTTCGGAGAAGACCTGGCAGGTCGTCACTTCGGCCTCTGGGGTCTGGCATTCAAAGCCAACACCGATGATGTCCGCGAAAGCCCGGCACACCGGGTGATCGACTTCCTGCTCGAGCGCGGCGCCACGGTTGCTGCGTACGATCCGGAAGCGCGTGAGACAACCTACCGCGTCTTTGGCGATCGCATCGAATACGTCGACTTCCTGCCCGACGCAGCCAACCAGGCTGATGCCCTGATCGTGGCCACCGAGTGGTCCCACTTCCGTCGCCCGACCTGGCCGGTTATCGCGCGCCGCATGCGTGGCGATGTCGTCTTCGATGGTCGCAACCTGTACACGGAAGACGAGCTGAACGCAGCCGGTCTCGACTACTTCAGTGTCGGCCGCCCATCTGTCGGCACCGTCGACGCTGTCCGTCAGGAGGCCGCGTAATGACAACATCCGGTTTCTCGAAAGTGGTTCTCGTGGGTGTCCTTGGTCTGCTTCTGCAGGCCGGGACACCCACCGGAGCCGCCGCTCAGACAGCTTCTGTCACAGATAGCCTCGTCGTCCTGCCGCCATTGGACGTGGTTCTCGAACAGGCCCGCTCGTTCGCTCCTCACATCGAGGAACGTCGCGCTCTGCTCCGGAAGAACGAACAGCTTGTGGACCGTGCCTCGAAGACCTGGCTGGACGGGATCTCGTTCGGCGTTCAGACCCAGGCGGGGACCTACGGCAATCAGACTGTGGACCAGCTCAATGTCGGAACGACTGCTGGCGCTTCGATCCGCTTCAGCCTGTTCGACATATTCGCGCAGCGCGCTCAGAAAAAGATCATGCGCTATGAGCTGGAAGTCTCGCGGGAGATGATCCGGAAGGCGGAGGTTGAGGAAGTCCAGTTCATCGTGATGCTCTACCACCGTGTAGAGGACTGGCAGCGCCAGGTGGCCGTGCGTGCCGACTCCTGGAGATCATCCCAGATCCATCGGGAGATGGCCGAGCTCGAGTTCACCAATGGCAACATCACCGTTGCCGAGCTGGCCCGTGTCTCCGAGATCGAAGCCAAAGCGCACTCGGACTACCTGGCTGCCACGAGTGAATTCCGCTCATTCTATCGCCAGCTCGAGGTTCGGATCGGCGCTTCGCTTTCGTCCTTGCGATGACTGGATTCGTCGAACGAATCACCTGGTTCGCAGAAAAGGACCCTCTCAAGGCTCAATACGAGCCGATTTTTGCATCACACGATTCAATCAACCCCTTCGCGTAGCCAGCTCGGCTGGCAAATTCCCAACACCAATCCATGACACTCGTTTCCTTCATACGACTGCTGCTCCGGTTCAAGTGGGTCCTCATGACCGCGCCTGTCCTGGTTGCTTGCCTGGTCTACTTCGCATTGCGAGGTAAGCCGGACCAGTTCTCGTCGGAGTCCGTGATCTACACGGGATTGGTGTCAGGATTCAACCTGGAATCAGGTGGAGATTCCCGTCTCGACTACCATGTCGTGAACAGCGGATTCGACAACCTGATTACAACGATTCAGTCGCGGGAGACTCTGCTGACTGTCTCACAGGAATTGCTGGGAAACACAGCATGTGGCATCGCCTCGTACCCGCTCCTTCAGAATGATCCTGCCGTCGAGGAACTGATCGGCGGATTGAAAAGCTGGGGGATGTCGGACTGCGTGGAAGCACGCGCGGCTGTGGAGGACTCGCTGGCCATGGGAACGGGTCGCATCTACGACACGCTGCTGATTGACAACGGTCCGTTCTCAATTCGCTCGCTCACCAGCAACCTGTCCGTGCGTCGCATCAGCTCGTCGGATTTGCTCGAGGTTCGCTTCACGGCGAACGATCCTGACTTTGCGCACGACTTCCTCACCATCCTCAACAACTCTTTCATCGAGCGCTATCAGCGCATCAAGCGCAAGGAGGTCGGCTCCGTTGTCGGTTTTTTCGAAGCGGAAACCGCACGCTCGCAAGAACGCCTTCAGGCTGCGGTCAAGCAGCTGCAGGCATTCGGTACCGAAAACCGGGTCATCAACTACTATGAACAGACGAAGGCCATCGCGGGCCAGAAAGAACTTATCGATCAGCAGATCCAGCAGGAGACGATGCGTCTTGAGGCAGCAGAATCAGCTGTTCGAGACCTTGAGGAACGCATCGGAGCTTCCTCTGAAATCCGCCGCCGCGGACAGCAGCTGGTCGAGCTCCGTCAGCGATACGCAGAGCTGACGGCCAACTACGCCATCACCGAACCAACATTGGGTGGATCCCAGGCTGTTGATGCTGGCGGCACGAACATCCTTCCCACGCTGGAAATGCAGATCCAGCAAAGCGTAGCCGACCTCTACGACGCGCGATACTCGAAGGAGGGTCTCGTCAAGACCGAGCTTGTCGAGCGCTGGCTCGAAGAAATGGTCTCTCTGGCTCAGAGCAAAGCATCCTTGCTCGTCCTGCAGCAGCGTCGCGCCGAGTACATCAAGGTGTATGACGAATTCGCCCCGCTCGGATCCACGCTCAGCTCGCTGGAACGGGAAGTGGACGTTGCCGAAGGTGAATACCTCGAACTGCTTCACAGCTTGAACCAGGCGCGGATGCGCCAGCAGAACATCGAGCTGTCCTCTTCCATGGATGTGCTTGACCCACCGTCGTACCCGCACGAGCCCATGGGTAGCAATCTTCTCATGCTCATGGCAGCGGCCTTCATCGTCACAGTCATGCTGGGTGTGGGCGCCGTCGTTGCGGTTGAGCTGCTCGATGAGAGCCTTCGCTCCCCAGCTGAGGCTCGCAAGCGGACCGGAATGGATGTCCTGGGCTTCCTTCCAGAATTCGATCCCGCGAACCCAACCACCAACAAGGATCTCGATCAGAGCGTGAAGGTGCTGGCAGCTCGCCTCAAGACCATCATGGCTCGCGATCCAGAAAAAGAGACCCATCTCATTTGCTTGGCCTCCACGCGTGAAGGCGATGGAAAAACAACTACGGCGCGTCTGTTGGCACGCCAGCTAGGCGCTTCCGGTCGCTCGGTCGTCATGGTGTCTCCTGGTCAGGAGAAAGAGGATCCCGAGTCGAGTGAAAATGCAACCTCGACTTATGACATCGACGGCGAATACGCTCGTGCCTCACACATCAAGGACTTGATGCAGCTCCCGACTGGGCAGCAGGTCGTCATCCTGATGGAGCTACCCGCATTCGGGGACAATGAAATTCCGGTTTCACTCCTGAAAACGGCGGATATCGTTCTCTGGGTCGCCCGCGCCCACTCACTCTGGACCGAGCTGGAACAGTCCACGCTGCGCTTTGCACGTGACCTGGCCGGCATCGAACCCATGATGTGCCTCAACGCCGTCAAAAACGAGCGCCTGGAGTCGGCAATGGGCGAAATGAACAAGAGCCGCTCATTCCTTCGCAGAAGCACCAAGCGACTGCTCCAACGCAACTTCAGTTGAACACTGTCATGTCCGCATCCCTGAACAACGAACATATTGTCTGTGTCGCCCTCCCATCCTGGGAAGGGGACTACATGAAGTCGACCGTCCACCTGATGAGTCGGCTCTCCAAAACGAACCGGGTTCTCTATGTGGACTACCCGCGCACATGGATGGACGCCATCCGTGGTGCTCTTGGCAAAAAGACCGTGCCGCTTCGACGCATGCTGGGTCTGGAATCCCGACTTCGGAAGCCTGAGTGCGGGGAAGGGGAAGATATCCATGTCCTGACCTTGCCGCCGGTGCTACCCATAAATGCCCTTCCGCATGGAAAACTATACGCCTCGCTACGCAAGGTGAATGGATGGCTCATGGCGCGCAGCATTCGCAAGGCGATGAGGCAATTGAGTTTCAATCAGCCCATCGTGGTGAACGCATTCCAGCCAGGCATCGGACTCGAGCTGAAAGGCACACTTGGCGAGAAATCAACGATCTACTATTGCTATGACGAGATTTCCGAAGCCAACTGGGTCGGTCGTCACGGAGCACATGAAGAAAAAGCCTACCTGGAAGTCGTCGATACGGTGGTTACCACCTCCGATGCGCTTTGGGAAGCCAAAGAGAGACGGGCCAATCAGTGCTATGTCGTCAAGAATGGCGTCGATTTCCCACTCTTCGAGCAAATTGGTCACCTACGAGTAGCGCGGTTGAATGGCGTCCAATCTTCGGCCCCTCGCATCGGCTTCGTGGGGAGTATCGACGCCCGGGTGGATGCCGATCTCGTCGTTGAAATGGCATCGAGACGCCCAGACTGGACATTCGAATTCGTCGGTCCTCATGTGGACATGTCGGTGGTCGAGACGCTTCGCACGCATGACAACATCATCCTGACCGGTCCCGCTCGACCGGAGGAGCTTCCCGCCATCATGCAACACTTCGATGCGGGGATCATACCGTTCCGCAAGAGCGAATTCACCCGATTCATCTACCCCATCAAGGTCAACGAGTACCTGGCAGCGGGCCTTCCTGTTGTCATGACCGACTTTGCCCGGATCACCGATTTGGAAGGTGCGGTAGGGGTAGCGGATTCTACCTCGGCGTTCGTGAAAGCGCTCGACAAGGCCCTGACCAATGACTCTGCGCATATCCGACAGACGCGCAAGTCGTTTGCTTCACTGAACAGCTGGAGCGTACGCGCGGCACAGTTCTCGCGCATCGCAGCCCAGCAGATTGAGGCTATTCAGATCGGGGAACGCCGTGCGGCTTAGCGTCCGAGGCATATCGCGGCTGATTCGATCCGGACTCCGATCCAGTCACGTCCATGCCCTGCTGGTTCAGGGCGTCTCAGCCGTTTTCGGATTGGTCACGTTCATCTGCTACGCCCGCTGGATGGGCCCCGACAATCTGGGCGTGTTGATCCTGTTCATCACCGCTGCCACGATGGTCGACATGATTCGATCGGGGTTCCTGCAGCCTGGAATGGTCCGGGAAGTCAATGGCGTCGAAGGTGAGCAGGCCGCCGAAGTGCGCGGGTCGGCTCAGTTGCTGGGATGGGTCAGCTCAGTGGTCATCTCCTCGCTTCTCGTCGTCCTGTCTGCGACTGGCTTGCTTTCGATTCTGACCGTACATCATCAGCTTTTTGGTTGGGTCTGGCCAGCCTTGCTGGTGGCATCCTTTCCGGGACAGTACTTCACCTGGCAAGCCCAGGCTGAATCCCGCTTCGATCGAGTCCTGGTGTACCGGACATTGAATGGATCTATCATGCTCGCCTGCACCATCCTGCTTCACGTGGCCGGCGTATTGAGTCCGGTGACTGCAGGCCTTTCTTTCGTTGCGGCGGGCCTCGTGACGGGTTCGCTCGTCCTCTTCATGCGATGGATTCGTCTTTCAGAAATTCTTCAGGCATCGCGGTCACGGATCGTTGCACTGGCGCGGTTTGGTCGCTATTCGATGACCACCACGCTTGGGACGTCCTTACTCAAGAGCTCGGACACCTTTTTGATCGGCGGTATGCTGGATGCAACGGCCGTGGCCATTTACGGTGTTGCTCAAAAGGCCGTTGAAGTGTTGGACCTTCCCCTGAGAGCCCTAAGCGCCTCCGTTTACCCGCTCATGGCGGGGCCCGGCGCTCGCGGTGAGGCTACGCGCGTCGGACGCATCATCGAGCGGGTGTCCGGCGGCTATGTGCTGGCTCTGATCCTACCTGCCGGATTGCTGTTCTTTTTTGCAGGGACTCTTGTCGAAGTCATGGCTGGCGAAGCCTACTTGGCTGCCGTACCTGTGATTCGGGTCTTTGTCGTCGCAGCGTTCCTTTTTCCCGTCGATCGCATGATCGGATTGGGGCTGGACAGCCTGGGCCGTCCCGATGTCAACCTGGCGAAAGTGATGGTCATGCTGGCCTGCAACATCGTAGGGGACATCTGGGTGCTCACCGTTTGGGGATCGCTCGGCGGTGTTGCCGCAGTCACGATCGGAATGAGTTTAGTAGGGCTCGCGACAGGATGGTTTGTCATTCAGCCGATGGCTCGCTTGTCATGGCGCCGCGCACGCGCGGTGCTGCGCTACTGGTTGATGCCATCCTATTTGCGGATGCAGTTGACGAAATCAGGCATCGGGGGTGCGCGGCGCCATGCATGAGGCCCTGCACATCCGCGCCCGCCAAGGGAGACTGGGGTCATTGCTGCTCTTTGGCTCGCTGGTCGCCGTCGTTTCCGGCGCAGCGGTTCTGCTGAGCTTCCTCGGCCTGGCCCTGTCGGTCGTAGCGCCCATCGCCATTCTGGTTTTGGGCTTCCTGGTGCGCCACCCGCAATGGAGCCTTCATGCTGCGCTGATCGCAGGATTTCTTGCTGCAGGCATGAGTCGCTACATCCCTGCGCCAACCGGATTGGCCGTCGACGGTTTGTTGGCCGCTGGCCTTTTGATCGCCCTTTTCCAACGCAAGCAGGCTGAACCAGGAGGCGTGTCCGCCTGGCTTCCAGTGGCATTTGCAGCATGGATGGGAATGACAGTACTTCAGCTCGCCAATCCAGTGGGAGGACATCCCGTAGCCTGGTTTTATGCCATGCGGGGCGTTGCCCTGTACCCGCTTCTGATTGTGGGCATCGGCTATCTGATGCAGCCTGACCAGGTCTTTCTCAAGCGCTTTCTGATCCTCTGGGTGGGGCTCTCCGTCCTGGGAACGTTGTGGGGCTTCAAGCAGCTAATCATCGGACTCGATCCATTCGAGCAGCGTTGGCTAGCCGTTCCTGGCAACTATTCAACCCATATGCTTTTCGGCAAACTGCGGGTTTTCTCTTTCTACTCGGACTCTGGTCAGTTCGGTGCCGCTCAAGGCCACACGGCCGTACTTGCAGGCATCATGGCGCTTGGAAAGGGTTCGTTGAAGTCCCGATTGGGTTGGGGAGTGGTCGCCGTTCTGTCGATTCTCGGACTCCTGATTTCCGGTACGCGTGGCGCGATGGCGGTACCCGCCATCGGTGGATTCACCTACCTGATCATGTGCCGCAACTGGAAGTTGCTGTTTGTCGGTTTCGCCCTCATGGGGACCGTCTATGGCGGACTGAAATACACGTTCATCGGCCAGAACATCTATGAGGTCCGCCGCATGCGAACGGCCGTCGTGGAAGGGAGCGACAATGCATCCCTTCAGGTCCGGAAGCAGAATCAAGCGCGCCTGGCAGTGTACTTGAGTGACAAGCCGTTCGGGGGCGGAGTCGGCAGTGCCGGATACTGGGGCCAGCGATTCACGCCGGGTACGTTCCTGGCAGATCTGGCGCTGGACTCATGGTACGTCAAGATCTGGGCGGAGTACGGCATTGTCGGATTGTCTTTTTACGGATTCATGCTGACCTGGCTCGTACTGCTTTCCATTCGATCAATCCGCGCTGAAGCCGATCCTGATCGCCGCCAGCTCATGCTCGCACTGCTGTCCGGGTTCACCGGCATCCTGATGGCTTCATATGGCAATCAGGTACTCGGCCAGATTCCGACCGGCATCATCATTCCGATTTCCCTGCTCTACCTCGTCCGATCCCGCAAAGAGGCCACCTCATGATTCAATCCATCGCCCGCACCTATCCGTTTCTGAATGGCTATGGACGAATCGCCAACCTGCCCTGGATCCAGCGTATGGTCGATCGCGGCTCGGAGGCCACCATTCGTGGCGCCCTCCGAAACGGTTGCTCGTTTACAGCTCCGGCCCACGACCACGTCGGACGCGCGGCATGGCTCTTTGGCGATCTCGACCCCAAACTGACGCGACTTGCGTCCCTGATCATCCGGAAGGGTGATCATGTTGTTGATATAGGCGCACATTTTGGTCTCTTTTCGCTGTACGCGGCAGAGATGGTCGGGCGCATGGGTCGCGTCGACGCTGTGGAGCCCCAGCCACGTCTCGCCGGAATGCTTCGCAGCTCGCTCAAGGAGAACCACCAGTCCCATGTCTCGGTCCACGA
The DNA here is from genome assembly GCA_028284865.1 of Rhodothermales bacterium. Classification (GTDB taxonomy): domain Bacteria; phylum Bacteroidota; class Rhodothermia; order Rhodothermales; family UBA10348; genus JAAZVD01. The sequence continues at coordinate 38,033 of JANQQV010000003.1, forward strand.
GACAGCACTGGGCGCCCTCGACCGGGTGATGACATTGAGCATTCCGGACGACAATTCCGGTGCGGCCTCCGTGGTACGCAGGAGAGAGGGAGACGCAAGGCTTCCAGTTGTGGTTGAGCAAAGCGGCCCTTTCCTCGAAGACTTGTCTGACGGACCTATCCGTTTCCTCAAAATGGATGTGGAAGGCTTCGAGTCGGAGGTTATTCGAGGCGCACTCAAGTTCTTTCATCATCGCAAGCCGGATGTGGTTTTCTTTGAGGCGCAGCACAATCGTCGGTACGACGACAATGCAGCGGTTTCCTTGCTGACTGAGTGCGGCTATACGTGCTACCCCGTGTTGCCATCGCTGCGTCGAATCCGCCTTGCATCCCCGGACTTCACCGGTTCGCTCGACGGCGTTCATGACGTGGTGGCTATTGCTTCAGGAGTCGTAGGAAAAGACATCGTCGCCGGATTGAAAGCGAACCGGGTCGTATTCGTCTAAGGAATCGACGGGTTCGTCGAAACACGCCCGGGCAAGGGGATAAACGTGCCGAATTTGGGACCAATAACCATTACCAGGTCCCCAAATGAACACTTCGAAACCCCGGGTATCCATCATCCTGTTGAACTGGAATCAGTTCGACGTGACGGCTGCCTGCCTGAGCACCCTGGCCAATCTGACCGGCCCTTCCTACGAAGTGCTGGTCGTGGATCAAGCTTCTGACAACCAGGAAGGAGCCCGCCTTCAGGCTGCGTTTCCCTGGATCAGACTGATCGCTTCTGGCACGAACGTCGGATTTACCGGCGGCAACAATCTGGCCATGCACGAAGCGCGCGGCGAACTCGTGTTGCTGCTCAACAACGATACAGAGGTACCCTCCGATTTCCTGACGCCCCTCGTCGACCTGTTCGACAGGCAGGCAACCGTTGGCATTGCATCCCCGAAGATTCGCTACTACTCAGATCCCCGGCGCATTCAGTATGCCGGCTGTGATGGCATTTCGGAGTGGACGATGCGCGGAAGCACGACGGGTCACGGCGAAATCGATCGTGGTCAACACGATACGCCCCGTGAAGTGGCATTGGCGCACGGAGCCGCGATGATGATCCGGCGCGCCGTGCTCGAAGAGATCGGCCTGTTGGCAACGGACTTCTTCATCTACTACGAGGAATTCGACTTCTGTGCGCGAGCACGGCGCGCCGGCTGGTCCATCCGATATGTCCCCAACTCCCTCGTGATGCACAAGGAGTCCATCACGGTCGGAAAGGCCTCGCCGATGAAAACCGAGTTCATGACGCGCAACCGTATCAACTACCTGCGCAGAAATGTGAGCGGAGTCAAAGGCCTGGTTGCGATGGCATTCGTCCTCTTGGTGTCTCTACCGGTACACGCCGCTCGCCACCTCTTTGCGGGCCAATTCAGCCATCTGGCTGCCCTGGCTCGCGGCGCATCGTGGCACCTGAAGCCTCGGCGCGTCATGCGCAATGAACAGCTTGAAACGGCTCAGGACAGGAGGGTAGCGGTATGATGAGCGCCCTTTTATTCTGGGTTCTATTCGGTCTAGGGCTTCTCGCGATTCTCTTCCCGGTCTACCTGCTGCTTTTTGCCATCAGCGGCCTGCGGTATGAACACCCCCGTTTCCCAACGCCGCGTTTTCACCGAAAGCTGGCCGTCCTGATTCCCGCATACCGGGAAGACACGGTCATTCTCGAGACCGCTCGTACAGCTCTCCACCAGGATTATCCGTCCGATCGCTTCGACGTCATCGTGATTGCGGACGGTCTGCGAATGGATACGATCAAGCGATTGGTTCAGCTTCCCGTCCGGGTCATTCCCGTTGAATTTCGGAAGAGCACGAAAGTGAAAGCACTCCGTGCTGCAGTCCAGCAGCTGGCCGACGATGGCTATGATGCCATCACCATTCTGGATGCGGACAACCTGATGCAGCCAGGCTTCCTGAATCGCGCCAATGGTGCGCTTGAAGCCGGTTTCCGGGTCATTCAGGGCCTGCGAGCACCCAAGAACGAGCAGGGCGCTTTTGCCCGACTGGATGGCATTACGGAAGGATTCAATACCAACATATTCCGCCGTGGTCACCAGGTGCTGGGTCTGCCCTCAGCACTCACCGGCTCGGGTATGACCTTTGAGTGGTCGCTGTTCGAAAAGTTCATCATGGCCTCGGAGGCCATTGGTGGTTTCGACAAGGAGCTTGAATTGACGTTGACGCGTCGCGGGGAGTCCATCCTCTACGACGAGGCGGCGGTCGTCCTGGACGAGAAAGTGTCCTCTTCGGCGAACCTCGCCCGCCAACGAAGTCGGTGGATGGGAGCGCAATGGCACTATGCGCGCCTGCACGTGTGCAGCGCTTTCCACTTGCTGGTCAAGGAGCGAAACGTGGCCTACGCGGACAAGGCATTCCAGATGATTCTGCCCCCCCGCGTTCTGCTTCTGGCAGGCACGGCCTCGATGGTACCTCTCTCATTTCTGATTGCCGGTCCACTTGCAAGCCTGCCGTGGCTGCTGGCATTCCTCGGTACAGTAGCCGCACTCCTGATTTCCCTGCCAGCGGCTCACGGCCGAATCCGGTTTGCTGACCTGCTGGCGCTTCCCCTCGTCCTTTTCTCTTACCTCATCGGCCTGATGCGCAGTGTGCGGGCGAATCGATCGTTCGTGCACACCACCCATCACGCCTCAAACCAATCCTCATGACCATGCGCATCGGAATCGAAGCCCAGCGACTGTACCGCCCGAATAAACACGGGATGGATATGGTGGCGCTGGAGTCCATCAAAGCCCTCCGGAAGATTGATCCGGACAACGAATACATCGTCTTCACCCGGCCAGGGGAAGATCAAGGCTGCCTCAAGCCCGGTGGCAATCTGGAGATCGTGGAGATTCCAGCCATCACCTATGCGGATTGGGAGCAGATCCAGTTGCCACGCGCCGTCGCCAAGCACGGTGTGGACCTGCTCCACAGCACGTCCAACACGGCACCCGTTCATGTACCTGTTCCGACAGTGGTCACGGTGCATGACATCATCTTCCTGGAGCAATCCCTGTCTACGATGAAGACGGCTTCGGCCTACCAGCGACTCGGTCATGTATACCGTCGTTGGAATGTGCCGCACGTCATGAAGCATGCGGATCGTGTGATCACCGTCTCGGAATTTGAACGGAATCGCATTCAGGATCGCATCCCGGGAATTGCAGGCAAGCTGGACGTGGTCCACAACGGCGTATCGGAGCGATTCTTTGATTTCGTGCCGCCTTGGAAGCGCATGGAAGTGCGCCGTCGGCTCGGCCTTCCCAAGGAATATGTGCTCTTTCTGGGCAACACGGACCCCAAAAAGAACACGCCCAATGTGATCAAGGCGTATGCGCAGTACGCGGCATCCGAGCCTACTCCGCTGCCGTTGGTGGTCGCAGATCTGCCCGAAGAACGCATCGATCGGGTACTTGAAGAGATTGGCCTGACCCACATCAAGCCGCACATCAAGCGACTCGGGTATATCAACCCCGTAGACATGCCGCATCTCTACGGCAATGCCACGCTATTCCTGTATCCATCGCTGAGGGAGAGCTTCGGCCTGCCCATCATCGAAGCGATGGCCGCGTCCACGCCGGTCATCACGTCCACGCGGGCTTCCATGCCGGAAGTAGCCGGCAGCGCCGCCATGCTAGTTGACCCGGAGCAGCCCAAGGACATCGCGCGGATGATCAGCATTCTAGTCTCCGACGTGTCGCTACGCAATACGCTTCGCCAGCGCGGTCGCGACCGCGCGCGCAAGTTCTCATGGTACGCGGCTGCCGACCAGCTGCGCAGCGTCTACGCCGAGGTTGCTGGCAATAAATCTGCCCTCCGATTGGTCGCCTGACGTCGGTCAGTCCTTTGGACGGCATTCGTCGAAAGATTCCCGGGGTTCGTCGAAGATCGACCTGAAACCCCTCCAAACGGCGCTAAAATCCCACTATCTGAAACTGAGGTGCCCGGCGGGCGCCACCAACACAACCAAACCCAACACTACAATGACACAGCCAACCACGCTGGTAACCGGCGCCGCCGGATTCATCGGAAGCCACGTCGCCGACGAGCTTCTAGCCAAAGGACACCGGGTCGTCGGACTCGACGATCTCTCTGGCGGCTTCATCAACAACGTGCCTGAGGGCGTCACCTTCGTTAAAGGGTCCATCACGGATCACGCTTTGGTCGACCAGCTCTTCGATACCTACCGCTTTGACTACGTCATCCACACGGCAGCCTACGCAGCCGAAGGATTGAGCCACTTCATCCGTCGCTACAACTACGAGAACAACCTCATCGGCACGGTCAATCTGATCAATGCTTCGGTCCGCCTCGGAACGGTCAAGTGCTTCACCTTCACCTCTTCGATGGCCGTCTACGGCTCGAATCAGGTTCCCATGCGCGAAGACATGACGCCGATGCCAGAAGATCCGTACGGCAACGCGAAGTACGCAGCCGAGCTGGATCTGGCTGAAGCACACGAGATGTTTGGTCTCAACTTCGTCATCATCCGCCCGCACAACGTGTACGGCGAGCGCCAGAACACGTCTGATCGCTACCGCAACGTGATCGGCATCTTCATGAACAAGATCCTGCGCGGCGAACCGATGACGGTCTTTGGAGACGGTCTTCAGACCCGTGCCTTCAGCTACATCTCTGACGTAGCGCCGATCATCGCCTCGAGCATCGAGCGCGAAGAAGCCTGGGGCGAAATCATCAACGTGGGCGCTGATCAGCCATACTCGATTCTCGAAATGGCGAATGAAGTCGCCTACTCGATGGGTGTTGAGCCGAACATCATCCACCTCGAAGAGCGCTATGAAGTCAAGCACGCCTTCACGTCGCATGAGAAAGTCGACCGCATCTTCGGCGACATGCGCAAGAACGTGCCACTGACCACCGGCCTCGAAAAAATGGCCAAGTGGGTCCAGGAAGTAGGAGCACGCGAGCCTAGTCGCTTCGGTGAGTTCGAGATCACGCGTCGCCTCTATGATTTCTGGAAAGAAGACACGTCGGTCTCGAAGGCCGCCTAGTTCTCTGGAATACGACTCAAGAGCCTGTTCTCAGGCTCCTTGGCTAACCCATGACCATGAAGATCATCCGATCACTTGTTGCCGTCATCCGGGCCCGCATCGTTTTGAGGGGCTGCACCCTCGATGGGCCGAGAGTGCGTCTCAGGGGTAATCCGCACGTCTCCGCCAAAGGGCGGGTCCGGATTGGCGACAACGTTTCCATCCACTCTTTCCTTCACCGGGTTCAGCTCTCAGCCGGCAAAGGCGCCGAGCTGACAATCGGGGAAGACACGTTCATCAACAACGGGGTGGTGCTGAGTGCTCGCGAAAAGGTCCACATTGGCAAACGGGTGCAGATCGCACCCCACGTGATTGCCATGGATTGCGACTATCACGGCGTGGAAGACAGATCAGAGTCACCTACGGCACCCATCATCGTGGAGGACGACGTCTGGTTGGCCACGCGATGCACACTGCTTAAAGGCGTCCGGATTGGCCGGGGAAGCGTCGTCGCAGCTGGCGCCGTTGTCACCAAGGATGTACCGCCCTACACACTCGTTGGAGGCGTCCCGGCCCGACCGATTCGAAGCCTCCCATCACCAGAACAATCACCAACCTCGTCGGCAGGTGCTGACGTCAATTCCGTAGCAGCGTAATCATGGAATGGCTTTTCTGGGGCTCGTTCAGCCTCATCTTTTATACCTATCTCGGCTATGGCGTCTTAGTGGCGCTTTTGATTGGCCTCCGCTTTGCCTGGAAAGGGGACTGCGGGCGTGCTGACTGCCACCTTTCAGCCTCAAAGGCGTGCGTCCATTCTGGCACGCAGACTCCCGAGGAGCTACCGGAAGTCACGTTGGTCATCGCCTCCTGGAACGAACGTTCGATTCTACCTGCCAAGGTTCGCGATATTCGCGGCCTGACGTATCCGGCCAGCAAGTTGCGTGTCGCTTTCGTTACCGATGGGTCTGATGATGGCTCCGAAGCGTGGCTGCGGACGCATACGGATTTCGACGTCTACCACGAGGACGCGCGCCGCGGTAAAACTGCGGCCTTGAATCGGGTCATGCCGATGATCAAGTCTCCCATCGTCGTCTTCACCGATGCCAACACGCATCTGCATCCCGAAGCCCTCGAACGTCTGGTTGCTCCGTACGCTGACCCCAGCGTAGGAGCAGTATCCGGAGAAAAGCGTGTCGGCCTCGTCGATACAGACCAGGCTCATGGCGCCGGGGAAGGGCTGTACTGGAAGTACGAATCTCTGCTCAAAAAGATGGACTTCCGGCTGCATACGGTGGTCGGTGCCGCTGGTGAGCTGTTTTCAGTCCGAACCGAGCTTTTCGAACCCGTTCCGGAGGACACGATCCTGGACGACTTCATGATCACGCTGGGTATCGTGGACCGGGGCTACCGGACAGCGTATGTGGCCGATGCGTGGGCACTCGAAGCGCCTTCCGCTTCGCTCGCGGATGAATGGAAACGCAAGACGCGCATTTGCGCGGGCGGCTTCCAGTCCATGCGACGTCTACCTGGCATGCTGAACATCTTCAGACATCCCACAGCCACGTTCCAATACGTATCGCATCGAATGCTTCGATGGGCCGTGGCGCCATTCCTGCTGCCGATCATGCTGTTCGCCAATGCCTGGCTGGCTGTTTCGTCCCCATGGTATGCGGGGATCCTCCTGTTGCACGTGGCCTTCTACGCTGCCGCCTTCTGGGGGTGGACGTCGCGCAACAGCAGTAAAGCCCGCAAATGGTTGTTCACGCCACTGTACTTCCTGATGATGAATGCAGCCGCATGGACCGGGCTTTGGCGCCACGTACGTGGCAATCAATCCGCTGCATGGATCCGCGCACGCAGGGCTGGGTAGGAAAGGGCTCCCAAGCCATTTCCTCCCTACCTGATGTCGGCGTCTTCTTCAACTGCACAGAACCGGCTCGAGCTACTCAATCAGTTCGCCAACCTCCTTCTCGAAGCCGAGACGGAATCGGACGTGGCCTGGTCCATTGCCAAGCAAGCCATTGCACACCTTGGCTTTGAAGATTGTGTCGTCTACCTGAAGGACGCCGAAGGAGATGATCTCATCCAGGCGGCTGCCCACGGCCCCAAGAACCCTGTCGCTTTTGATATCCTGAATCCGATCGTCATTCCGTTCGGCCAGGGTATCGTCGGAACTGCAGCTTCTTCCGGTGAGGTGCAGCGGGTTGATGACGTCTCGAATGATTCCCGCTACATCCTGGATGACCAACCCAGAATGTCGGAATTGGCCGTCCCGATGATTCACCAAGGCGAATGCTTGGGCGTCGTCGATTCAGAAGATCACCGAGCCGGGTTCTATAATGACGATCACCAATCCGTTCTCGAAACGGTAGCGGCCCTTGGTGCTGCCCGCATCGTCCACATCCGCGCCATGAGGACGTTGGAAGCCAGTCGGTCAGAGTACCGACAACTGGTTGAGCACGCGTCGGATATCGTCTTCAGAGCCGATCGGTCGGGCCTCTTCACCTACGTGAATCCCGTTGCTGTGCAATTGACGGGATACGATGAGGAAGAGCTCCTATCGATGAGCTTCAATGACCTCGTGGCTGAGCATCACCAGAACCGGGTCTCCACGTTCTACCGACGGCAATACGAAGAACGCCGATCGAGCACCTATCTCGAATTCCAGTTCCAGAAGAAGAACAATGATCTGGCTTGGGTGGGCCAAAGCCTTGTGCTCATCGAAGAAGACGATGAAATCGTCGGATTCCAGGCCATTGCCAGGGATATCACAACCCTCAAATTGGCTCAGAGCGCGGTCAACCGGAGCCAGGCAATCCAGAGCGCCATGCTCGATGGTGCCCTCGACGCCATCATCTCCGTCGACGAAACCGGGCACGTCATTGAATTCAACCCGGCTGCTGAGCAGACCTTCGGGTATTCCATGGAGGAAGCATTCGGTCGATTGCTTTCCGACCTCATCATTCCGCCTGAACTGAGAGAGGCGCATCGTCTTGGAATGAATCGGCTGCTTGCCACGGGAAAGCCAAAACTGATCGGGCAGCGCATCGAGGTCCCGGCTTTGCACAAGGAAGGGCACCAATTTCCGATCGAGCTGACGTTGACCCAGATCAAGACGGAAGACGGGATTCAGTTTACCGCGTTTGCCCGTGATATCACTGAGCAAAAAGAGAGTCAGGAGGCCCTGGAGAAAGCGCGCAAGGAAGCGGAGAGTTACGCTGCTGCGCAAACCCGATTCCTTTCCAGCATGAGCCATGAGATCCGGACGCCCATGAACGCGGTGATCGGAATCTCACACCTTTTGCAGCGCACAAACCTGTCTGTAAAGCAGCAGAAGTACATCCACGACATCCAGCGTGCGGGCGATGTGTTGTTGGGGTTGATCAACAACATCCTTGACTTCCAGAAGATCGAGTCCGGTTTTCTTGAGGTGGAGGAGGTCACGTTTGATTTGCATGATGTACTTGGCGAGGTCATTGATCGCGCTCGATACCTGGGTACCGAGAAGCCGCTCAAGATCCTCCTGGACCGAGCGCCCAACGTTCCGCAATGGGTGAAGAGTGACCCGGTCCGCCTCACGCAGATTCTGACCAACCTGCTCAACAACGCTGTCAAGTTCACCTCTCGCGGGGACGTGACGCTCAGTGTGTCCTTGGTGGATCTGGAGCAGGACAAGGCTCGCATCGAATTCAAGGTGCGCGATACGGGAATCGGAATTCCAGAGGAGGCCCACGATCGCATATTCGACACCTTTACTCAAGCTTCCTCGGACACAACGCGACGTTACGGGGGATCTGGCCTGGGCCTGCCCATCGTCAAGCAGCTGGTAAAAGCGTTCGACGGAGAGATCCAGCTGCAATCCGAAGAAGGCGTAGGATCGGTCTTCACTGTCATCATCCCGATGACAGAATCCAATGACGAGCAAGCCCGCGAGCGCGTATCCTCTTCAACCGACCTGAGCTTGAAGGGAGTGCGCGTTCTCGTGGTCGAAGACAACCCGGTGAACCAGTTCGTAGCTCGGGAGATGCTGGAGAATTGGAATGCATTCGTCGTCATCGCCTCAAGCGGCAAGGAAGCACTCGCTATTCTAGGCGAGCGCACGTTTGACGTTGTCCTCATGGATATCCAGATGCCGGAAATGGATGGATTCGAAGCGACCCGTCGCATCCGGGAGGACCTGGGAATCTCATCGGCCGACCTACCGGTCATTGCCCTGACTGCTTCGGCGCTGAGGGAGAAGCGCGATCGGGCCTATGATGCGGGAATGAATGATTTCGTCATGAAGCCATTCGATCCGGTTCACTTGCATGACCGCATCATTCGAATGATCGAGGCAGGCGATGATGATTCATTTGAACCCGACGATGCCCAACCTACCTCAGCGTCCTCAAGCAGTTCTTCTGGAACGCTGACAAACTGGTCGTTCTTTGAGGAGAACTATGGGAAAAGCGAGTCTCTGAGGGCTCGCATCGTCGGAATTCTGTCCGAGCAACTCCCCGAGCAGCGTGCTGCCATGCAGGATGCGGTGAATGAAAAAGATTCTCCAGGTGTGCGGTTTGTGGCCCACAAACTGCTGGCCAGTCTCCGGATGGTAGGCGCGTCTTCCATCGAGGAGATCTGTGTGGCCATCGGCCGGGAAGAAACGAGTGACGAGGAAATCATCCGAATGGGACAATCAACGATTGAGCCGCTCGAGCACTTGCAAACCGAACTTGTCGGATTTGTCGATTCCGGCGGCGGAAGCCAATAGTCTCCTGACCTCGTTGGTTGGGGGGTTATTGCCACGAGCGTATCTTCGGCAAGCCTCAAACGTCCATGCCCGAATCCACCACATACTCTTGCGTGATTGTCGATGATGATGCCGTTGCGCGCACCGTCATCGAGCACTTCGTGACAGACGTTCCTGACTTGAATCTGCTTGCCAGTTTTGAGACGGCCACCGCTGCCATTTCGAGCACGGAGTTGGGAAATGCCGATATCGTCTTCCTCGATGTCGAAATGCCCCGGATGACCGGCCTGGAGATGCTGGAGACCATGGAAAATGCTCCGCTGGTCGTTCTGGTCACGTCCAAAACCGAATATGCCGTCGATGCATTCGGGATCGATGTGGTTGACTACCTGCTCAAACCTGTGACGTTTGCGCGATTTCTGAAGTCGGTCAATCGCTGTCGCTCCATTCTGGAAAGCCGCATCGACCCGGGTGACGCTCCGGACCACGTGTTCGTCAAGAGCGATGGTCGTCTGATGAAGGTTCAATTGGCGGACATCGAATGGATCGAAGCTCAGCGCGATTATGTGCTGATCCACACGCCGTCCCAGGACTTCTTCATTCATAGCACGATGAAGCGACTTTCTGACCGCTTGAGTGAGACGGAATTCGCCCGTGTCCATCGGTCATTCATCGTTCGGATGGATAAGATTGAGGATATCGAGGATGGAAGCATCCTGATCGGTAAGAAGGTGATCCCAGTCGGCGCGTCCTACAAGGACGACTTGATGAACCGATTGAACCTACTCTGAGCGTTCAAACGGCAGGCCAGTCCGGCTTGAAAACGCTTTAATACGAGCGTGAACGACCGATACCGAGAACATCAGGTTTGAATACACCGAACCTGCTTGGAATCGCTCACTCTTTCACGCACATGTCTGCCCTCCAGGGATTTGTAAGTCGGATGAGGGGACTGTTGCAGTCCCTCTATGGCCGCGCCATTGGTTTGGTGGCCATGGTCGTCGTCTCATCGGTCGCAGTTCTCGTGCTGGAAGTATTCTCCGTTGGAAAGCTCCAGGAGCGCCACACGATGCACCAGGTTTCGGAGGCGTTCCTCGAAGCGGATCAGCATCGGACCGACTTTCAACGCACACGTCATCCGTCCACCATGACGGAGGCCGTCAATGCGGTCGAACGTGCAGATTCGCTGGTTTCGGGGCTCCAGTCGAGGCACTATCGGCGATTGCTGAAGGCTCACCTCTCCGGATACAGCTCCACGCTTGGAGATCTGGGACGCGTTCTGGATCTGAGGGGACTGGATGAGAATTCCGGAGCGGAAGGTCGATTCCGGGCCAGTGCGCATACCATTGAGGCGCTTGTTCAGGAAGCGGGCCGAGACGACATCCTGCTTGCCATGCTTTCCGCTCGCCGAAGCGAAAAGAATTTCATTATGCGTGCGGGAGAAGAGAGCGTGGCTCAAGTCGCTATGGCGATCGACCAGATACAGGCACTGAATCAGGCGTCGGTCATCATTGAAGACCTGCAATCACAGATTCAGGCAGAAGCCGACGCCTACCGACTCCACTTCATGGTATTGGTGGATCTGCTGGGTCAGTCTGATCGGTTGGCGAGTCGGCTCAATGACTACAGCAGCGCATTCCACGCCGTAGCCGACGAGGCCGTGGTTCAGGTTGAGGCGCAGGCCGATCTCTTTCAGCGCTGTGCGCTGATGGCCGTCATTCTGGCCGGGTTGCTCGGCATCTCCATCGCTTTCGCCACCACACATCATGTCGTTTCCCCGTTGACGCGCCTACGGAACGCGGCCAGTCAGATTGGACAGGGCGAAACAGATGTCTCTATCGATATCAATCGCACGGATGAACTCGGAGAACTGGCCAAAGCGATCAGCCAGGTGTCCGTTTACGTGAAAGAACGCGAACAGGCCGAAGCTGCGTTGCAAAACGCGCATCGCTACACCCAGACAATCGTGGACAGTGTTCAGGAGGGCGTTGTCGTATTTGACGAATCACTCCGCGTGCAGAGTTGGAATCAATACGTGGAAGAGGCGACCGGCATTTCTGCAGAGCAGGCTTACGGACGGTCATTTACTGACTTCTATCCCAAGGAAGAAGCCCGCATGATTGGCATCATGCTGCGAAGGGCCTTGAACGGACACACGGTCCGATTCGAGGACCGCTTTTTCGAGCGCAAGAATGCGGATGAAGCGATGTGGTACGCCGCAACGCTCAGTCCATTGAGGGATTCGAGCGGCGATATCGTCGGAGTAGTGGGCAATTTCCACGACGTGACCCACCGCAAGGAAATGGAGCAGCATCTGATTTCCGCTAAAGAGCAGGCCGAAGAAATGGCGCGCATGAAAAGCGCATTTCTGGCAAACATGAGTCACGAAATCCGCACGCCGCTGTCCGGCATCATTGGATTCGCGCAGGTGATTCACGATGAACTGCCCGATGATCAGCGCGAGTTCGCCGGTCTGATCGAAAACAACGGGAAACGTTTGCTACAGACGCTCAATTCGATTCTGGATCTCGCGCAGCTCGAGTCGGGCAGCATGACGATGCACATCCGGGAAAACAGTGTAACCGAAGAGGCTCTCGCAGCCGTCCGGTTGTTCAGACCGCTGGCGTCCTTGAAGAACATCGCGTTGGAAGTCGATTTTCCCGAGCAAGAGGTGTCGGCATCGTTTGACCAGACGGGACTCGCCCGCATTCTCAACAACCTGGTCTCCAATGCCATCAAGTTCACGGAATCAGGTGGAGTGAACGTGACGATTGTTGAACAGGCTTCATGCGTTCGAATAGACGTATCGGACACAGGTCGGGGCATCGACCCACAATTCCTGCCTCACTTGTTCGAAGAATTCAGCCAGGAGTCCCAAGGGACATCCCGCTCACACGAGGGAAGTGGGCTGGGACTAGCCTTGTCCAAGCGGATGGCGGACATGATGAATTGTACCCTGGAAGTCACCTCGACCAAAGGGGAGGGGTCGACGTTCCGGATATCCATTCCCAAGAAATCCGAGTCAGGCCGCAAACCACATCGTCGACCCCTCAAGTCAGCGCTTCCATCAATGGAGCGCATCAGCTAGGAATCTGGAGTCCCGATGGCTGTTCACACCTGAGCCTGCGGCATCAGCGATTCGTCTGCATCCACCAAGAAAGGAACCACTTTACCGGCTGTTATCCACGCGATGCCGAACGCCCAAAGAGCGATGAACTCGGCCCAGTATGTCAGCTCAAACTGGATGACGGTGTCAGCAGGCAACATCAGTTTTGCCAGCAGCAAGCCAACCATGGCCCCGACAATCGCAGCCCCGCATATCAGATAGATGCGGGCTCGTCGACCTTTCTTGCCAGTCGCTCCTTTGGTTCGGGTTCTGAATGGTCCAAAGCAGAACCACGCCAGAATCGCGAACAGGATGATGGCGCAGCCATAGTGTACCATGGCAACCCACCGACCAGAACCGGGAGGGTCAGCTGTCGGGAATAGTGCAACGCCGATGGCGGCCAGTGCAGCCACATTCGAGCCGAGGTTTTCCTTGGCATTGTGGCCACGGTACGCGAAGAGCAACGCGCCAACCACGAACAACAGTCCAACGAACGGGTCTCTGGATTCGGTGTGATACGAAGCGCTGATGGAGGGAAGCTCGCCTGTAGAAAATGCGTCCACGATCAATGGAAGCGAAAACGCGATGATGCCCATTATGAGCCTCAGCAGACGATAGTCGAATACTTTCTGATGCATGCTCCTGCTCGGTCTTTATTCTGGTAACGTGACCAAGAGCAAAAATGCGACGACATTGCTTGGATCGTCATCAAACCAGCGCAGGATGTATCCGCGTTTGACCTGAGCTATCTTGGTGGCGTAGAACCCATGGATACCTCGCTCCTCGTCAAACTTCTTTTGGTCCACTTCACGGCGGACTTCCTGCTGCAATTCAGTCTGTTGGCAGAAGGAAAGGAGCGTCATGGATTGAGATCATGGCACATTTGGGTCCACATCCTCATTCACGGAGTGTTGGTCCACCTGGTTTTACAGACGCCGTGGATCACTGCCGCCACGTTGATCACACACGCAGCGATTGACGTCGGGAAAATCACGCTTTCAGATTCCCGTCGCATGCGATCATGGTTCTTCCTGGACCAGTTCCTTCACTTATTGGTCGCCTCTGTAATCTGGTGGATTGGGAGAGGAGAGCAGTACCCTCTACTGCCTGAATTCCTGGAGACCAATCTGGTCGTGATCACTGGCTTGGTCATTGTCAGCAAACCGCTCAAGTACATGATTGGCGTGTATCTGACGGGATGGTTGACACCGTCGATGTCGAAGGCAGATCCGTTTTGTCAACGCGGGGCCGTCGTGGGCATGCTTGAGCGGATGGGTACGTTCGTTTCGATCGTCTGGGGCATGTGGTGGATCGCTCTCGGATATGCTGTCCTGAAAATTGGATCCCATCTGGTTGGACCGACCAGCGTGACAGACCCTGAGCGAAGGAAATACACGGTGACGGGCAGTGTCCTCAGCTTGCTATGCGCCTGGGCTGTTTCCTGGATGGCTTTGCAGCTCCTTTAGACAATGGCGGGTAGCGGCTTTGAGTGATGCTGGTTGTGGGACCGTTCGTGTTAAGCTTGCAATCCCGGGCAACTAGTCCTCGCCAATCACGGCCCCATCTTCCTCGCGATCTGACCAGACGGCAAACTCGTTTCCACTGGGCTCGACAAAGTGAAAACGGCGTCCACCCGGAAAGGAAAAGATGTCCTTTTTGACGGTTCCACCAGCATCCAGGACACGGGCTCGGGCGTCTTCCAGCGTTTCGCTGTACAGGATGATCAGTGCACTTCCTTGGTCGGCGTCCGCGTTCATGTCAGCCCGATAGAATCCACCATCCAGACCCGCATTCAGAATGGCGGCGTAGTCCGGCCCGTAGTCGACAAATGACCAATTGAACGCGCTGGAAAAGAATGCCTTGGACGCATCGAGGTCACGAGAGGGAAGTTCGAAATAGTGGACGGGTTCTTTCTGCGACATGACGTCTTTCAACTGGATGGGTGCGAACCGTGTGGGTGACTCTGACAGGGTAATTGCGAGAGGACGACCGATCAATATGTGCGAGAGTGGCACGCCGGTTTTTCCCTTTGCTGACTTCTGTGCCGTTGCGCGTCAAGCAGCAACCGCCGAGCGCCAACCCCGTACCGATCAGCATGGCAGCCATTCAGGATATCGATCGGGCCTTGGCGGATATGCAGCGATTGTCGGGGCAAACGACTTCGTCTGCTCCCGTTGGCAGGAAACGTTCCGAGCCTAGAGGACCCAAGCAAAAGAGTCCCAATCGAAACGGAATGGGCCGATGGCTGTGGCGCTGGATCGCGACACCTGTACTTGTTCTGACGCTCCCTTTTATAGCGTTGCTACGCGGATCCACGCTACTCTATGCCGAGACCACGTGGCCGGTGTGGCTATGTATCCTCGCTGCGGGTCTGGTATCATCGATGATTCTGATCGGTGGTAGCTGGTGGATCGTCCGCCGATTCGGGTGGAAGGTCAATCGGTTCTGGGCGCGAGGCCTCATGCTAATGGTGGCTGGTTTTGCCGCATACACATTGCTCTACATCTCGGTGGACAACGTCAAGTCAGGAGATATCCGCAGCACCTACCAGTCCCTACATCCTTTGCTAAGGCTTTCAGGCGGAACGCTGTTCATGCTGGACGCCTCTTCGGTGGTCACCGACACGGGACGAACGGCAGAGGACTATGCGCGCATGGGGCTGCCGGTCAACGAATCATCGCTGCATTTCGAACAGGCAGACGGATACGTTCACGCACTCGATCTCCGAACGGTCGGACGAGCCGAATGGCGGAATTGGACCACACAGACGTGGTTCAAGCTACTCGGATTCCGCACGCTGCGGCACAGCGGGACCGCCGATCATTTGCACATCTCACTCCCGCCGAGATGACCGATTCGACTCAGTCTGCCCGGATGGCGTCCACCGGGTTGCTGAGCGCGCTTCGGAAGGACTGGTAGCTGACCGTGAGCCATGCGATCGAGAGCGTCATGAAAGCCGTCAACCCGATGATTCCAAAGCCGATCTCCGTGCGGTAAGCAAACATGTCCAGCCAGCTGTTCATCACGGCCCATGCAATCGGGGCACCGATGACGAAGGCGATCAGGACGAGCACCAGGAATTCCCGGGAAAGGAGCGTGACCACATGGGGCACCGATGCTCCCAGGACCTTGCGGATGCCGATCTCACGCGTGCGCTGTTCGGCTGTGAACGAGGCCAGTCCAAACAAGCCCAGGCAAGCGATGAAGATGGCGATGGCGGCGAACACGTTTGCCAGCGATCCAATCATCTGCTCCGTGCGATAGGACTCTTCGAACTCCTCGTCCATGAATCGGACGTTGAGCGGGTATTCGGGATTGAATTCCGCATACAGCTGACCAAACTCTTCCAGGGCTTCATTGGTGCGACTACCAGCTATGCGCATGAACACGATTCCGGTCTGCTCTGGCCGGAGACGGAAAATGACCGGGGTGATCGGACGGTACATCGAGGTCATGTGGAAGTCTTCCATCACGCCTACGATAGTCCCCTCGTCGCCCCAGAACGTGATTTGCTGACCGACCGGGTCATCCATACCCATGGCTTCGGCTGCGCGCCAGTTCACCAGGTAATTGGTCGAATCCGATCCAAAGTCGCGAGAGAAAGCACGACCCGCAGAAATGTCGATGCCCATGGTTTGAACGAAGTCGTACCCGACGGCGGAATTCCAGAACAACTGGTTGTCGTCCGGATCCTTGCCCTCCCAGAGCACGCCGATCGTGTCATTTCCGATCTGAAGCGGGCTGTTGTTTGACCGCGTCATGGACTCGATACCATTGATCTCTAGTGCGCGCTGCTTGAAGGTGTCGAACTGATCGCGAACGCCTCCTTCCAGACGAACCATGGCCACGTTGTCCTTGTCCAACCCAAGATCCTTCGACATGATGAAGTCGAGCTGGCGGTAGATCGTGATCGTGCCGACAATCAGGATGATGGACAAGGCGAACTGCAGTACAACCAGTGCTCGTCGCAGGCCGGATCCTTTGCCAGATGATGCTACGCGCTGGTCAAAGACGCCGGTCACCGAGAACCCGGACAGATAGAGTGCCGGATACGACCCTGCCAGAACGCCGGTCAGAAGCGCGATTCCCAGGAACTGCAACCACACCACCGGCTGGAGAGAAGCAATGCTGGTTTCTGCGTTGGCCAGCGAGTTGAACACGGGCATGAGAGCGACCAGCAAAGCGATGGCGACCACGAAGGCCAGCAATACTTTTACGATCGATTCACCCATGAACTGCCAGGCGAGGGATTGCCGCGAAGCGCCCACGGTTTTGCGGACTCCGATCTCACGGGAGCGCTGGGCGCTACGAGCCGTGCTCAGGTTCATGAAGTTGATACTGGCAATCAGTAGCAGGAAAACTCCGATAATGCCGAACAGACGGACGTATTCGATGCGACCACCGGATTGCACCCCGTTATCCCAATTGGAGCGAAGGTAGCGGTCGCTGTATGGGTAGAGGAATACTTCCGACTCGTACGAGTCCTGATGCTCGTCAATGACGTCCTTGATCTTGGCGTTGAACGCATTGAGATCTGCGCCTGGAACGAGGGTCGCGAAAAGCGTCAGGCCGTTATTGTCCCATCGCTCGACCCAGTCGTTGCGCGCGATGAACTCCTCGATGGGGATGATGAATTCGAAGTCCAACGAGGAGTTGGAGGGGGTATCCTCGAAAACGCCCGTGACTTCGAGGTCCAGCCGGTTGTCGATGGTGATCAAGGAGCCAAGCACATCATCCCGTGTTGCCCAGTCCTCCCCAAAAAACCGGATAGCCGAGGCTTCCGACAGGACAATCGACTCGGGATTTTCCAGCACGGTGTCTGGATTCCCCTTGATCAACGAATACGAGAACATCCTGAAGAACGCCTTTCCGGCCCAGCGCCCATTTGTGCGGAACGCTTCTCCGTCGCGGGAAAGCAGAACGAAAGAGTCCCAACTCAACAGGGCCGCATCGTCGACTTCCGGGTAATTGTCCCGCATGTAGGCCGCCAAGGGCTTGGTCATGGACTGCGTCGTGCCCAGATTGCCTCCGAATGTGGAATGGCGCATGACCGAATAGAGCCGGTCACTTTTCTCGTGGAAGCGATCGGTGCTGACCTCGTCCTGCAGCCAAAGCACAATCAGGAAGGCGCAGGTGAACGAGACGGCCAGGCCAAGAATGTTGAGGGCGGCGTAGCCTTTGTGTCGACGGATATTGCGGAGCGCAATCGTTACAAAGTTGCGTAGCATCGGCAGGGGGTTCGGTGCTGGGTAGGCAAGGAGCGGGCGGGTGATGACCGCTCTGCATCTCAAGACGTACACATCTTTGACAGGTTGCGCCCGAAAAGGGTTGGCGCGCATTACAAATCAGATCGGTGCCTCGTTTGTCGCGTCCATGCATGTCCAGGGACGAGCGGGCTTTGCCATTTCCCGGTTCACGATCCTACATTCGAATCGCTTACTCTCCCTCATCGGATTCTTCTCGACGCACCATGAATCGCCTCCTGGTCCTTTTTCTGCTTGTTGGTCTCACTGCCTGTTCAACTACTCCTGCTGCCGACGAAGTCGCCTCGAGCGTTCCAGTACCTGAGCCGGAATACTCGATTACGCACGAGAACGGGCATAACAAATGGAGCCGCACGTTCGAGCCGGTTCTCACGGTGGATTCCGGGGCCATCATCGAAGCATATCTGGTAGAAGCGTCCGGCGGTTATGTGACCCGCGCAACCAAGGCGTTGGACCTTCCAGGCATTCTGGCTATCGGTCCATTCCACGCGCTGACTGGACCGGTCGCGGTCAACGGGGCCGAGCCGGGCGATGTCCTCGCTGTGACCCTGCACGAAATCGAAGTCCAGGATTGGGGGTGGTCGGCTGTTTTTCCTGGATTCGGCTTCCTGGCGGACGAGTTCACTGAGCCGTACATCCGGATCTTCGAATTCGAGGAAGGGCAAACGGAGCTGGAATATGCGCCGGGCATCACCATTCCCTTCCGTCCGTTTCCTGGTGTGATGGGCGTGGCGCCAGATACCGAGGAGCTCTGGTCGACCGTTCCGCCTCGTCACAATGGCGGCAACATGGACGATCGCGACATGGTCACGGGTACGACCACGTACTTCCCCGTCCTGGTTGAAGGAGGGTTGTTCTCAATCGGGGATCCTCACGTGGCCCAGGGTGACGGCGAGATTTCCGGAACAGCCATCGAAGGTGATCTGCGGGTGATCTTCGAGATCGAACTGATCAAGGCAGGCCGCGACATGCCTTCGCCGCAATATGAAAGCCCATCGCATTACTCCGTGACCGGATATGGCGAGACCATTGACGATGCCGCCATCATGGCCACCCGCGCAATGGTTGACTACATCGTGGATGTCACAGGCATGACGCGTACCGAGGCCTATGTCCTTTCATCGCTGGCCGCTCATCTGAAGATTGCCGAGGTCGTCGATGTGCCGCATATGCTGGTCACGATGCGGATTGATAAGAGTGTTCTGAACGTTGATGGCTGATTCAGTTGCTGCTCTGGCAGATTGGGACTAGCAGCAGTATCTGCAGGTCAAGGATCGGCTGACGATCGATTCGGGTGATTCCGGATACTGGATTGGCAAGTCTGCAATGATCTTGTAGCACACCGTTCATTGCGGAGGTGCGACATGTCAGGACTGCAAGATTACTCGATCACTCGACTCCCGGTCTATCTGGTTTTGATCGCTCTGACGACAACGCTCGCGCGGCCAGTTCTTGCCCAGGATCCAGAGCCCGAATCGTCCCGATATGCTTTTGTCGAGCTGGGCGGCAAGGGGTTCATTTCCGTCAACTACGATTGGCCGATTGGTAGTAAATGGCGCATGTCGACAGGCTTGACGGCCCTGGACTACGAGCTGAATGGATTGGATGATGAGGGCTACTATCGTCACTCGCCGCTGCCTTCTCCCGGTTTGATGGTTTACTACCTCAGTCCCTTCGGCGGCGGCCGCACCAACTGGGAGGTGGGTGTCGGATTCAGCACGCATCCGATCCCATGGAAGGACTTCGCTCCAGATGACTCGGCTCTCACATTGCACGGTTCGATGGGGTACCGGTATCAGGTACCGGGAGGGACGGTTTTTCGATTTGGTTTTACGCCTTTCTACCGGGTGAACTGGCATTTCCTGCCGCTGATCGGAATCAGCTCGGGCCTATCGTTCTAGGGGAATTGCAGTGCTCATGGTTGGGAAATTCTCAATAGGTAGAGAGCCCTGCCCGAACAAGAAAGTATCCAAAGTGAAACAAATCGGATCAGCTCCGTAGCATATCTTTCACTTTGGATAAATAATCGGGAGTCGGTCCTCAGATTCCGGTCATCAACTAGACCGAAATCACGCCATCGACCCGAATACCCAGCACGAAGCGATACCCGCATGAACTTGTTGACCCGTCCGGAAGAGTACGTGATGCTGGCCATCTGGAAGCTCCAGGGAGAGGCCTATAGCATCACCATTCGCGAGCAGGTTTCGAAAAGCACGGGCTTCGAGTGGTCCTTGAGCTCCGTCTTCACCCCATTGAACCGGCTTTCCAAGAAACGTCTCGTCACGTCGACACTGACCAAACCTCAGGCACAGAGGGGAGGACGCCACAAACGCGTCTATGAGTTGACGCCTGCAGGTCGTCAAGCACTGATTGACATCCGCACTGTTGAGGAGTCGATGTGGTCTGGAGTCAACGGTCTGGCCCTTGTTGGAGGTTCGAAATGAGCGACAACAATAGACGTTCAAGGCCACCGGTCATTGCCGCCTGGATGCTGAACTGGCTCGTCGCGGACCACTTCAACACGCATGCCGGAGACTTCGAGGAATTCTACCATGCGGTCGTAGAGGAGAAAGGCCGTTCGCGCGCGAACTGGTGGTACCGTGGTCAGGTGCTCCGCCTCATCCCCGATCAGCTCTTCGAAAAGGCGTACTGGGGCCTGCTGATGTTCAAAAGCTACCTGCTGGTTGGAGGGCGCAATCTCAGGAAAAGCAAAGTCGCATCCTCGATCAATATCGTGGGCCTCGCGGCAGCCATTGGAAGCGCCATCGCCATCTTCCTGTTCGTCTACGGATTGAATACGGCTGACCGCTTTCACCAGAATCTGGACAATGTTTATCTGATCGGACACACGACGGATGACATCGAAGCGCTGCCCGGCATGAGGCAGAAATGGGGTACTTCTCCGGTGCCCATGGGACCAGCTCTGGAAGGTGCCTACCCGCAAATTGAGGGGACCGTTCGCTATTCCCGGCAAGCAGTCAGTGTCCGTGCCGAGCGCATTGCGTTCCGCGAACGTGCATCGTTCGCCGATCCGGAATTCCTGGAGATGTTCACCTTCCCGCTGGTCTCCGGGGATCCGTCCGCTCTTGATCAGCCATCATCCGTGATCATCAGCGATGCGATGGCGACCAAGTACTTTGGTTTGGAGGACGCACTGGATCGCGAGTTGGTGATCCGGTTCGCCAACGGTCGCGAAGAGATGTTCGTGGTTGGTGGAGTTGCTGAGGCCTTTCCAATCGGAGCCAATTTCACGTTCGACTTCCTGTTCGGATACGAGAAGCTGCTGGATGCCGGGCTGCAAAGCCTTGATGACTGGGAAGCCAAGACCTGGACCTTCGTCGATTTTCGTGATGAGAATGATGTGGCTTATGTCGAGTCCCAACTCGATGCGATGATCAGGCCGCAAACGGCGGGCCTGGACTCCGAACAGATACAAAGCTACTTCCTGGACAGTGTTCGCAATCCCAATTGGTTGACGGCTTTTCTCATCAAGGATCGGGCAATCATGGCGCCTCGCATCATCGAAACGGCCATGTTCAGCATCCTGGGCGCGCTGATGCTGTTGATTTCCTGCTTCAACTACATCACGATCGCACTTGGCTCGGCAGCTCGCCGCTTGCGCGAAATCGGGGTTCGTAAGTCGACGGGCGCGATGAAAAAGCAGCTCGTCCAGCAGTTCCTGACAGAGAATCTGCTCATCTGCTTCTTCGCCCTCTGTGCAGGCATCCTGATTGCATGGACGATCACGATCCCGTTCATGAATGGCATGGTCCACCATAATCTTGAAATCCAGCCGGGATACTTCGGACTGGGGGCCTTCTGGCTGTTTCTGATTGGACTGCTGGTAGTGGTGGGGGTGATTTCAGGCGCGTATCCGGCGTTCTATGTTTCGTCCTTCCAGCCTGTCGAGATCCTGAGAGGGAGTCGGAAACTGGGCGAGAAAAAGGCGCTGACGCGCGTGCTGACGACGGTCCAGTTTGTGCTGACCATCGTCACCATCTGTTTTGCGACGTTTGCATGGTCCATTGATGATCGATTGACGGCCGTCGACTGGGGATATGAACCCGACCAATTGGTTGTTCTCCCGGTCATCAATGCCGAGCACTACGCTCAACTGAGTGACGGCGTATCACAGCTGGCCAATGTCGAGGCTGTCGCCGGCGCGAGAGACCATGTCGGAGCTGATCGTCGACGGATTTCCATTTGGATTGATGGTGAGGAGAAGAAGAGCTACTTCTACGGCATTGGACCAGGGTATCTGGAGACCATGGGTCTGTATCCCAGGCAAGGGCGTGGATTCCCGGAAGAGTTTGCTGCAGATGACTCCTCGTCGATAGTTGTCAATCAGTCCTTCGCTGCCGCCATGGACTGGGAGGACCCGCTGGACCAGGCGGTTCGCATTGAAGATCACACGTACACCGTGGTTGGCGTGGTCGACGACTTTATGCTGAGTCCCTATACGAGCACCAGCGAGCCCGTGATCTTTGCGGTGGTACCTGCCGCTTCGTTCACCAGCCTGGCTGTCCGTGCTGATTCTGACATGTTGGCTCCCGTGGTTGCCTCGATGCAAGAGGTCTGGCGATCGAAGTTTCCAGAAGTGACCTTCGCACACTATCCGCAGAGCGAAGTGTTCGAGGCGCAATCAATGAAAGGTTTGTCGGTGTTCATGGGCTACGTGGCCTTGTTCGCGCTTTTGATCTCGTGTATGGGCCTATTCGGGATGGCTTCGCAGCGTGCCGCCAATCGGATGAAGGAAATCGGCATCCGGAAGTCCATGGGGGCCACGGCTTCTCATCTGCTCTTGGTTGCCAATCGGGAATTCCTGGTTATGCTTGGCATTGCGACGGCAATAGCCACACCGCTGTCCTATTTCACGTTTGCCAACACACTTATGCGGTATGCGTCCATTGATGTCTCGCACAGCATCGCGCCGTATGTCCTGGCAAATATCCTGGTGTTTGCCGTGGCTATCCTTTCTCTGTCTCTTCAGTCGAGGAAGCTCCTTAAGGTAGTGCCAGCGGTGGTCTTGCGAGTTGATTGAGGACGAATCGATACGTCATCCGAAACACAGGATTTGATTGTCCCGTCTATCGATGGAACGACCCTAAATAACGATAGCCCCATGCCCAAGAATCGAACAACCTCTTTCAAGAAGTCGTCCCTGCTTGTCTTGCTGCTCACCTTCTTTATGGTGCTGCCAGCCTGGGCGCAGCAGGAAGCTCGCCCCGGTGATGTGGACTCCGTCGAGAATATTGTGACGGCACTCTACGACGCCTATGGCACTGAGGATGGCAAGGAATTCGATTGGGATCGCATACGATCTTTGTTTCACCCCAATGCCATTCTCATCCCAAATATCGAGCAGCGCCAGGGCTCCCTGGACGCGTTGAGCCTCGACGAATTCCAGGAGTGGATCGACGAAGCTGTCAAGCCTTTGCAGGATGCCGGTCGTTCATTCCATGAGATTGGCTACCACACGCAGATCGATCAGTATGGCAACATTGCCAATGTGATGAGCTCCTACAAGAAGTACGTCGATGGTGAACTCATCCCCCAGTTCGGTATCAACTCCATCCAATTGGTCTACAATGCCGATCGTTGGTGGATCACGGGCATTGCATGGGACGAAACCTACTCCGGCGGACCCATACCGGAGATGTACGGTGGCACGCCGGATAGCTGATTTGTCTGCGTTCGAGAACCCCATCTAGGGCGAATCCCATCCAAAACGAAGCCC
>JANQQV010000011.1 GCA_028284865.1 Rhodothermales bacterium
AATGGTCTCTCCCTCGACTACGAAGCCGTCGCTACGGTAGATGCTTCTCCTGAAAGCGTCGTCCGCACCGTGACCTACACGATCACGAACAACTAAGACTCTCGCTGGGCCCGTAAGCCCGGCCGATCCGAAGCCGCCCCGTAAGGCGGCACTCGGAGCACCCCCCACCACTGAACTTCCTGGGTAGAGGGAGTGCGTCAACTGACGCTGACATCGCGGCCCGGCTCCAACAAGGAGCCGGGCCGCGATGCGTTTACAGAAATCGTCCCCATTGATACGGCAGCGAACAAGGGTCTTGATCGGCACCAACCAGGCATACCGAACCTTCAATCACATCCAACGGCGCACCCTGCTTCGGTACTCCTCGAACGCGCCGTCGAATAAGCTCATCATGGCCCACTCTTCCGGCGCGATCTGAAAGCGTGTCATGTAAGGGATAAAGAGCAGCGTTACCAGAATGGGCAGTAGTCCATCCATTCGTATTGCCCATCCCATGATGACCAAGAACATGCCCAGGTACATGGGATTACGTGTGTAAGCGTAGATACCGGTGGTTACCAGTTCCGAAGCCTTATCGGGATTGAAAGGATCTACCGTAGTACGAGCGCGCTTGAACGAAATGACACCGGCAACCGCGGCCACGAATCCCGTGGCCGCGAAAACCAGCGCCAAAACCGTGGTCCAACTCGCGTGCGACCACGTCATCCAATCGATTCTGTCGGCGCCCCAGGCTCCTGCGGCAACAAGCGCCCCGACAGCGACTGGAGGGACTTTCAATTCAAGAAATCGCATGGCTGAGAAGGCTCTTGATCGGTGGTTGAGGGGATTCGCGACGAGCGGCGTGAAACCCGATCCAACCCTGTTGTACGTCTCGTGTACTTTACGTAATTCTACGCACCCACCCACGTCGTTGCATCATGGCTTTTTCTGCATTCAAGCGCCTTTTTTCAGCAGGCCTCCTTTCGTTCGCCCTCCTTACGCCTGCGCTCGCCCAGGACCGTGTAGCCGTATTGACCGAGGTCGCGGGCACGGTTGAATTGGCTCGCAACGGCTCCAGCTCCTTCGGTTCTGCAGAATGGGGATCACCGTTATATGCTGGAGACCGCATTCGCACGGCTGCTCAGGCCCAGGCCGTTCTCCTGTTCTCCGACAACAACCTGATGACGGTTTCAGGAGGCAACACATACACCGTGGGTGGTGCTGCTCCCGGTGCTTCCCGCTCTGTGTCTTCATCAGTCATCTCAAGTGATACGGACCTGACCTTGCACCGCGCGGGCGCAGGCGAAATTGAAGTGCTGGGTGGCCTTCGAAACAGCCTGAATCGCGATGCGATCAGCGTCGTCTCGCCCATCAATACCCGGATGGCTACCGATCGTCCCACGTTCCACTGGGAGTCCCTCGACGGATTCGACATGTATCGCGTCACCCTCCAGGTGGCCGGTCGAGAACTCTGGAGCGCGGAGACGGAGGAAACGCAGATCGTTTATCCTGACGATGCTCCGGCACTCGTAGCAGGAGAAACGTACTTCTGGCGTGTCACGGGTGAAAACCTCATGGACAGCGAGGACTCCAAACTCGTGTCCTTCCAGGTGCTGTCGGCAGACGAGCAAGCTTCGTTCGAAGCCGCGCTTGCGGAGCTGGATGCAGAATACGCCCCTGACCAGCGCGGCGACTCCTACCGATTCTTCCTGGGTACGTTGCAAGCCAACCATCAGGTGTACGGTGGCGCCATCGCCTCATTCGAACACATTGCCAAGCTGCATCCCGGTTCTGCCAACGTCCACCAGATACTTGGCTCTCTGTATGCGGAAGTCGGTCGCGTCGCAGATGCCATCGAATCGATAGAACGTGCAGCCGAACTCCGATCCGAGGAATGATGCGTCTTTCCGGCATATGTCTCGCATTTCTTGCACTGATCACTCCCTTCGTTGCCCATGCGCAAGACGAGGACTTCGAACTGGAGTTGGCCCGAGCCCTCTACACTGAAGACTCCGAAGTCATTGAGCAGCTGATTCGTGCACATCGCCTGGACGTCAAGCCCGTCGTTGAGGCCTGGATCACGGATGCTCTTTCAGAGGATGATGCTGTAGCTTTGGACCTGGCCGATCAACTGGCCCAGGCCTTTGAATCCACCCATGGCGAATCCAGCCTTAACGCCCGGGTCGTCTTCGCTCGTGGCCTTTCAGCGGCAGATCGCCTCGTCAAGCTGGAAGCAGACAGCATGTACGCCCATGCCGTGGCTCGGCGTGGCGCCTCGGCGGAGCGGGAGGCTGTAAGGGCTGAGCTCATTAAGGCCGAATCCCTCTACCGACAGATCGAAGACACGGCTGGATTGGCCGCCACCTTGGGTCAACTGGGTTATGTCAGTTGGTTTCTCGACCGGCCGTCGTACTTGACCTACAACGAGCAGGCCTTGGAGCTGCGCCGTCAGATCGATGATCGGCAGCTGATGGGTAACACCCTCAATGACCTCGGGCTGTACCACCGAGCCATTGACCGCGACTACCGCAAGGCGCTTGACGTGTACCTCGAGTCCGAATCCATCCGATGGGTCATCGGGGATTCCGTTGCACTCAGTCGCACGCTGCCCAATATCGCCCTCTCCTACGAGGGTCTCGGTGACTTCGAGAGCGCGATCGATTACTACGACAAAGGCGCAGAGCTGTATTTGGCTGTTGGTGATACCGCCCGCTACATCACACAGCGAAACAACCGCGCTGGTGTCCTGACGGATGTGCTTGAGCGCCACTCGGAAGCGTTGCTGGAGATGCTGCTGCTCAAGGATGAGCTGAAGGCCATCAATGATCCGCGTGCAGAAGCCATCGTCACGAACAGCATCGGCGTCGTGAGTCGTCGCCTCGGCGATTATGAGAATGCCATTCTCAACTATCAGGATGTCATTGCCCTCTCAGAGAACAACGGGTTTCCCGACCTGCTGGCCGGCGCCCTGAACAATATTGGCGTTGTGATGATCTGGATGGGACGATCTCAGCGCGCCACGCCGTACTTCGAGCGCGCCCGTACAACCTTCCAGGAATTGGAAGCCGTTGATGAGGAATTGAACACGCTCATCAACCTCGGAAGCGCCAACTACGAAACGCGTCAGTACGAGGACTCCATAGACTGGCTCGAACAGGCAAGGGACATGGCCGCTGCGTACTCAGATACGCTCAGCCTTGGAACGATCGAAACGGGCCTCGGCAACAGCAAGCTTCGCTCCCTGGGTCCTGAGGCGGCAATGGAGCACTTCGAATTGGCTCTCGACATCGCACGCGATTACGAGGTGCCGGATCTGGTGATGGGAGCGCTGTTCGGACTCGGTGATGCAGCGGAACAGGCAGGACGCGCTGATGAAGCACTGACCTGGTACCTCGAAGCCGTCGAAACGCTTGAGTCTGCTCGTGGCCTGCTACGTGCTGAAGAAGACAAAGCCGGCTATCTGGCACAGACCCGGTATCTGTTCGAGGATGTCGTCGACTTCATGTCGCGGCAAGCAGTTGAAACCGGTGATCAGAAATGGACGGAGGCTGCTTTTGCCTTCGCCGAGCAGGCCAAGGCCCGTGCGTTTGTCGATCAGCTGGCTGAAGCTCTGGCGGATATCGACGCCGGTGTGGATCCCCAGCTTCTGGAAGATCAGCAGATCTTGACCGACAACCTGGTCTGGCTTCGCGATGAGCTGACGGTCGAAACGGATCGAGAGCGCCGAGCCGAGCTGAAGGAGATGATTCGCGAACAGGAAGTGGAATTTGACCGTGTCGAGCGCGATCTCCGCGAACGAAATGGCGCCTATGCTCAACTTCGCTACCCCGAGCCGGCCGATCTGAATGCGGTGCAGGCGCGTCTGGCTCCCGGCGAACTGGCCTTGTCTTATTCCGTCGGAGATTCGAGTTCGACCGTGTGGGCCATCGGCCCGGACCAGGTCTCGATTCACCTGCTACCAGTTCGAAGCGAATTGAAATCAAACATCGATGTCCTGCGATTGGCGCTCGAGGATCCGGATGCGATGATTGCTGCTGCCTACGGTGAATCAGCCAGCACGCTATACGCCACGCTGATCGAACCCATGTCCGATCTCGTAGACGCTGCCAACCGGGTCATCATCATGCCGGATGACGTCCTGAACTATCTCCCCTTCGAAGCGCTGACATCTGCTACGGGCGATTCATGGACAGGTCATACGTATCTGCTCGAAGCAGCGGAATTTGCCTACGTTCCGTCGGCCACCGTATGGGCACAACTCGCTGAGCGCCAACGTCCAGAGCCGACCATGGATTTCTTTGCCGTCGGTAACCCTGACTTTGGTGGGACGAACTCCCTGTCGAACCTGCGTGGCACCACCCTTGAGCAGCTCCCCTTCACAGCCGAGGAAGTCGACCGAATCGATGGGCTCTTTGATGATTCACGCACTGTCACTTTGACCGGGCAGGACGCTACGGAATCGGCCGTTCGTAGGGCCGTCCTGGAGAACTCCTACCGGTATGTACACTTCGCGACGCACGGCCTGATCGACGACGATCGTCCTGATTACTCGGCGCTGGCACTCTCCGTGGGCGAAACCCCAGGAGAAGGCCTCCTTCAAGCATCGGAGATCTTCAATATGTCCTTCGATGCCGACCTGGTCGTGCTATCCGCTTGCGAAACCGGCCTTGGGCAGCTGATCCAGGGTGAAGGGATGGTTGGCCTGACACGCGCATTCATGTACGCCGGTGCATCGTCGCTGGTGGTCAGTCTGTGGAGCGTTTCGGACTCATCAACGGCTTCGCTCATGCAGGCATTCTATGAGAATCTGATCGCTCAAGGCCAATCCAAAACCAGAGCCATCCAGTCAGCCAAGCAATCCCTGCTGGCTGACGAGTCCACGGCGCACCCATTCCATTGGGCCCCATTCATTTTCACCGGCGCCACCGACTGACGGCCCCAAAAAACGCTTCCCCGCTAATCCCCCGCTTTTCTTCGTTCCCTGAACCAGGAATCCCACCTCTACCTACTCCGACATGACTCCCACTAACGCACTGCGAAGCGCATTATTGGCGCTCCTGCTCACCATTGGTGTACAGCAGACGGCCGCCCAGGAGCTTCGCACTTCGATTGAATCCCTGTCCAACACGTCCGAAGCCGTCGTCGTCGCCCAGGCGGTCGAAACAGAGAGCTTCTGGAACGAAGACCGGACGGCCATCCTCACACGCGTTGTTCTGCGCGTGGATGACCAGCTACAGGGCCAGGCTGCAGCCACGACCGAGATCATCATTCCTGGTGGCCGCGTCGGCGATACCATTCATGAAGTGTCCGACATGCCCCACTTCGAAGTGAATGAGGAAGCAGTCGTCTTCGTAGAGCGCCACCGAAGCGGCATCCTGGTGGTATCCGGCGGATTGCACGGCAAGCTCCCCGTCACCCGGAATGTCAGCACGGGTATCAAGATGGTGGGTGGCACGATGGAATTATTTGAAGTCGAAGACACCCACGAGCATTCGGCAAACGACGATCAGTTGATCCCGCTCGACGACTTCAAGCTCCGCTTCAAGGAGCTGCGCGACCGGCAATAAGCTCCTCTTCCCGACTGCCTGATTCAGGAAGCCGCCTCTTTTCTGCTGTCCAGCGTGTCAGCAACCACCTCCTCTCCCCCAGACTCCGATGAAACAACTCGTTTCAGCTCTATCTCTTTTTGTCCTCCTTGCTCTGCCGGCGCAGGCACAGTTCACCCAGTCAGCATCGTTTGAGTTTGGCAGCGGACGATCGATTGCTGTAGGCGACCTGAACGGCGATACCCATCAGGATATTTTTGTGGCTGTCGAAGGGGGCGTGAACTCCGTCTGGCTCGGCGACAGCAATGGTAATCTGACGCCACTGGCCCAGCCGAACTTCGTCACGGGAACGACCATTGACGTTGCCCTTGGTGACCTTGACGGCGACGGTGATCTCGATGCCGTTACGGTCAATGCTTACCCAAACAACTTCAACTGCAATACTTACACGTGCGAAGACAACCGTGTATGGTTCAACGATGGCTCGGGCGTTTTCACGCTTCAGTGGGCCGATGGCATCCAAGGGGGTAGCCAGGATGTCAACATCGTGGACGTCACGGGCGACGGTTGGTTGGACATCGTCGTGGCCAACACGTCTGGACCTGTTCAGAGCCAGGTTTATGTGAGCGGAGGAGTTGTATCCACAGTATTCCTGAACTTCACGGCAACCAGTCTTGGTGTCCAGAGCTCCGAAGTCGAAGTCTTCGACTTTGCAGGTTCGGCGCTGCCCGATTTTGTGTTCGTTGACGGTTTTACGGGTGCTTCTTCAACCACGCTCGAGAATACGACTGCTGCGGGCACCTTCAGTTTTGCTGCAGGAGCGGGCTTCGGTCCGAGACCGTTCAATCCGAACGGACTGGTCGCGACCGACCTCAACAACGATGGTGACCTGGATCTCGTAGTCGGATCTTCGGCTCCCTTTTCAGACAACGGTGGCACGCACTTTCTCCACTCGTATTTGAACAACGGAGACGGGACGTTTTCAGCCCCGATCCAGTCCGGTTCAGATGGTGAAGTCCGCTTTGACATTACTGCCGGCGATGTGGATGGCGACGGTAATCAGGACGTCCTGGTGGGTGGATATCGCTGGGGATATGGTGGGCCATTCAATGCCATTGCGTATGGCGACGGTACTGGCGCCTTCCCCGAAGTCGCTTCGAGTCCGAGTGGTAATCGCCACACTACGGCGGCGGACATGAACAAAGATGGTCGCCTGGATATCATCGCTGGGAACGCCGGTGCCAGCAACGCACTGTTCCTGAATGACGGTCTCACTCGAGACTCCTTTGTCGTCGTGAACACGAACGACGGCGGTCCCGGGTCGCTCCGCTCGGCCATCAATTACGCCAATGACCAGCCCAACGGTGGCGGTCCAGATGTCATCTCTTTCAACATTCCGGGTGCTTCAACAACCCACACAATTTTTCTCGGAACCGAGCTTCCGGTGATCGCGGACCCCGTTGTCATCGATGCCACATCTCAGGGCGATGCCACCTGTGGCAGCTTCGGATTTGGGGACCGTGTACTCCGGGTGGTACTCGGTGGCTCAGCATTGAATACGGGCGGTGATGTCGGCTTCGACGTCACTGCTGGAAACTCCACCATCACGGGATTCGTGGTTCAGCAGTTTCCACAGCATGGTATTCGCCTGGGAAGCAACGACAACGTCATCACCTGTAATTATGTCGGAACCGACGCCGACGGTCGCGGCTCCTCAGGAGCCAACGGACGAATCTTTACCGGCGCCGGAGTCTTCATCGAGGGCTCCAACAACGATGTCCGGGAGAACATCGTTGTCGCCTCTTCTTACGACGAGATTCGGGTTGAGACAGGCACGACCAACACCATCGAAGACAACTACGCTGGTGTCGACGTTGACGTGACCGTCCAGATCTCTCCTCACACGACCCCAAACCCGGGTAATGAGAACCGGATCGGTATCGTGTCCGGTGCATCAGGTGTTGTCGAAGGCAACCTTGTTGGCGGTTTTTTTGAGGGCATCCTGCTCAGTCAAGATGGAACGGCAACCAACAACCGGATCGGCATCGGCCCGGGGGATGAGTCCCTTCCGAGCACTCGTGGCATCAACATGTTCGGAAACAACGGTACTGCCGGACCGGGCAATGTGATCAGCAACAACGGGGTTGGCATTCTGGTGCAGCCGGGAGCAAACGGCAACCAGATCACGCAGAACAGCATCTTCTCCAACGGAGCTGACGGCATCCAGCTGGGCGCTGGTTCCAATGGCGGCATCCTTCCCCTTTCGTGGGGCGCCGTTTATATCGATGCCAGTGGCGAGCTGACTATCAATGTGACGGCCGCCCGCAATGGAACGGTTGAACTGTTCAAGGCCGACTCCCAGGGCAGTGGTGAAGGCGAAACGTTTGTCAGCAACCTGATTCCCTATTCCACGGCCGGATCCGAACAGCTCTTCAATCTCGGGGATGCGAGCGCCCTGGGTGTCAGCGTTGGTGACATTCTGGTCGCCACGCTTACCGACGGAACGGACAACACGTCCGTCTTCAGCGCCACGATTCCGGTCGCCAGTGATCCGCTGGTGGTCTTGAATACGAATGATTCGGGAGCTGGCTCGTTGCGAGCTGCCATCGATTTTGCCAACGCCACACCAAATGGCGGTAGCCCTGACGAGATCACCTTCAACATCCCCGGGCCCGGACCGCACACGATTGCTCCGACCTCTGCCCTCCCTGGTATGTCGGAAGCGGTCATCATCAACGGGTATTCGCAGCCTGGTTCCTCGACCAATACGACAGCGGCCTTCCAGCCATTCGATGCAGACATCCGCATCTACATCGATGGCTCCGGACAAGGCTCAGGAAATGGTTTGACGGTTAGTGGCCACTCTGGATCAGAGATTCGAGGCCTCGTGATTTACGGCGCACCGGGACGCGCCATTGATCTTGCCGGTGGTGGGCATAAAGTCAAAGGGTCTTACATCGGACACGATGGCGTCACATATCTCGGGACCGGTGGAATCCGCCTGGCAGGAGGAGCGGACGATGAGATCGGCGGGCCAAACCCGGCCGACAGAAACATCATCATGGGTGGCGTAGGCCAAGAGCCCAGCGTGACCAGCCCGTTGATTCAGGGCAACTACTTTGGATTGAAGGCCAATGGCACAGAGATCTACACCACCGGTCGCACGACCCACAGCATCTCGAGCAACCAGGCCACCTTCGTAGAGGTGCGGGACAACGTGATGGCCGGCGCCACCTGGCGGGACCTGTCCATTACGCACGCCAATGCCGCGCAGGGCCCGCGCAATTGGTCGGTCATCAACAACCGGATAGGCACGGATTACACAGGCACGACCACGCTTCCCAGTGGGTCGAACGGGATCTACGTCCAGAAGGGTGCCCATGACAACCTCTTCCAACAGAATATCATTGCCGGACACAGCGGTTCGGGTATCCTCATCACGCAGGGTGATGGCGACTTCAGTCCGCTTCGCAACCAGATTCGCCAAAACAGCATGTTCGGCAACGGGAATCCGGGCATAAACCTGGTGGCCCACAATGGGGTTGGCCCCGGCGCGGGCACGGACGCGAACGACGGCATCGGAACACCGGTCATCGGAGACGCCCGCATTTCACTCGATGGCCATCTCGTTATTCCTGTCTCGGGAGGACGCGACGGTACTCTTGAGTTTTTTGAGGCTGACGCGCAGGGACAGGAGGGCCAACGTTATTTCGATCAGTCCGCGCTCAGTGGTGGATTTGCAGTAGTTGTCATTACTGATCTCGCCGCCACAGGCATCGAGCAAGGAGACTTCCTCATCGCAACGCTTACGGACGGCGTTGGCAACACCTCGGAATTTTCGGTTGCCGTACAAGTTCGACAGGAAAGCCTGACCGTCACCTCGACTGCTGACGCTGGGCCAGGATCCTTCCGGGAAGCCATCAACACGGCGAATGCCACCGCCAATGGCGCTGGTCCGGATGTCATCACATTTGACATCCCCGGTCCGGGTCCTCACGTGATCCAGATCACGTCGCCACTGCCAGCCCTGTTTGATCCGGTCGTGATCGATGGCGGCGATGTCTGCGGCGGTAGCGTGGCGGAGCACAATTTCGATGTTGTCCTTCAAGGCGACATCAACAGCGGCGGAGCTGCGGAGAACGGACTGGTGTTCGTTTCCTCTGCCGGAGGCTCCACGGTCAAGGGCCTCGTCATTCACTCCTTCCCATTCGCCGGAATCGTCCTCGATGATGCCGACGATATGACCATATCCTGTAATGCGATCGGAGTTGACGCTGATCTCGTCACGACGCGCGACAACGGCGGCGAAGCAGTAGATGCGCTCACCGGAACAGAGCGTCTCACTCTTGGTGGCCCTTCAGAATCTGACGGTAACATCCTCGCGGGATCGCGCGGCGGCAAGAATGTCTCCGTCTTCGGTGGATCGCAGAACGTCGTTGAAAACAACTGGATCGGTGTTTCACCAGTCAGTGGTGCTGCGCTGAATCCAAACGTTGGTGTCTACGAAATCGGCATCGGTATCGGATCCGGTTCCCAGAACATCTTGCGATCCAATGTGGTCGGTGGCGCCTCCCTCCAGGGGATTGAAGTGCTTGCTGCTGAAACCACAGCTACCATCACCGAGAATTTCGTTGGCGTGACGCCTACTGGATCCGCTGTACCGAACGGAGCAGGCGTGGTCTTCCAGGCTGCCAGCACTACTAACGTCGTTTTCCGGAACACGATTTCGTCGAACAGCGGCGCGGGTGTCCGCGTCGACGACTTTGCATCCAACGAGAACACCATCTCGGAGAACACCATGTCGTCGAACGGCGCGGGTGGTATCCAGTTGAACAATGGTGGGAATGATGGAAGCAGCATCCCGGATCTGGCTAGTGCTGTTCGACAGGCCTCGAACCTCGGCTTTGTCAGCGTCTCGTTTGATGCTCCTATGCCAAACGGTGCCGACGTAGAATTCTTCCTTGCCGACGCCACCAGCTCCCAGGGAGAGACCTTCCTGGGCCGCCAGTTCGTCGGAGCCGGCACGACCAGTCTTGATATCTCTTACAGTGGTGCGATCGAGGCAGGTGATGTATTGATCGCCACGGCCACCGATGCAGATGGCAGTACTTCTGCCTTCTCTGGAACAGCCATCGTTCAGCAGGCTCAGGACGCTACGATTCTGGCCGACCAGATCATCGTGATCGGTGATGTACTGGACTTCCAGATCAGCACGGCCGTTTCCGGAATCCCGGGCATGGAGCAGGCCATTCAGGCCGCCTTTGCTGCATGGAATCAGGTGCCCACCGCGCTCACGTCCACCAAAATCAACTTGTTAGGCGGTACAACTTCGACGACAGAGCCCGCTCTGCAGGATGGCGTCAACCTGATCACTCAGTCTTCAGACGCATTCCCGCTCTCGGTCAACACACTCGCCGTAGCCTCCAAGCTTCTGGCTGTCGCCCCCAGCGGTGACGCTCGCATCCTCAGTGCAGATATCGTTTTCAACCGCGATCTACTGGCCAATCCGGACGAAGGATTGGGCACCGATGCCAATCCCGGTATCTGGGATGTGCAGGCTGTTGCCATGCACGAAATCGGTCACGTGATGGGGCTGCGTCACTCCGGTATCGCATCATCGACCATGTTCTTCTCCATTCCCTCTGGCAAGTCCTACCGGTCACTGGAGGTGGATGATCGCGCTTGGGTCAGCCATCGCTACCCATCCGCTTCGGCAGCCTCTCTGGGAAGCATCGCTGGAAACGTCGCGGACGGTGAAGGTGCTGTGGCAGGCGGTCTGCTCGGTGGTGTCCTTGTCGTGGCCCGCAACACGGCGACGGGAGGTCGCATCCATGCCTACTCGGATGAAAACGGCGACTTCTTGATCCCGGGTGTCCCCGCTGGCGACTACGAGATCAGCATCCAGCCACTGGATGGATTCGTCGACAACATTCCGGGCATGGTACCGGGTACGGTCAGTCCCTATCTGGCCTCCATCACGGAGTATGCGCAGTTCTCTGAGGAAATGTGGTCAGGCGTGAATGAGAGCGGCCTGGAAGCGACAGACGTCGCTGCCATCGTCACGGTTGCCCCTGGACAGGATGTATCGGGAATCGACTTCACGACCAACCTGGACAACGTGGCACCGACGGTCAATGGAGCTTCGCCGAGCAACAACGCCACGGATGTACGGATTCGACCGAGCATTTCGGTCACGTTTTCCGAGCCCGTCCAGAGCCCGGCAACTTCTGCATTGGCCATTACGCTTGAACCCGTTGCGGGAGGTCCTGCCCTTTCAGGAATCGTGCAGGTCCCGAACGCGCCCAGCGTTGTCGGTACGTTCGACCTGACCGCAGGAACCCAGCTCGACTATTTCACGGCCTACCGTATGACCGTGACAGGAGCGACGGATGAGAAAGGCAATGTGCAGGGTGCACCCTTCACGTCCACCTTCACGACACGACCCGAAGATCAGGTCGCACCGAATCTTCTGACCACCACACCAGCTGCAAACGGTGTCAATGTGGCTCCGAACACGAGCATCGCCCTTTCATTCGACGAGCCGATGGATTTCGACTCGATCGAAAACGGCGTGACCATTTGTGTGCTTGATGGTGGTACGACATGCGGCATGGATGTGGCAGGCACGTGGTCCTTCCCGCGTACTTCGTTGGCTGAAGCCCTCCCGCAGTGGGTAGCCGTCTTCACGCCTGACGCCATGCTGGCTGAAAGCGCAACATATCGCGTTGAAGTCGCTTCCACGGTTCGTGATCAAGCTGCCGGTGGTGGAAACGTCATTGGCACGGTTGCTCCTATCGAGTTCGACACGGTCCCTGATCAGAATCCGACGAGGGTCGATTTTGGTCCGGCTGAAAACTCGTCCAACCAGTCAGTTCGTCTGTCTGTATTCGCCGACTTCAGCGAGCCGATGGTGCTGCCCGAGGTCAACGGCACGAATGGAGGCGTCACCGTGACGGGGCAGAACAGTGGCAATGTCGCTGGAACGGTTGAAGTGCTGAACGACGGTAAGCGTATCGTCTTCCGTCCGGATGCCCCGCTGGCGTTCTTCGACAGCTTCACGGCCAGTTTCAGCAGCCAGATCACGGACGCCACGGGAAATGCCATCCAGGGCTTCAACATCCCGTTCCAGACGGCGGCCCAGCCGGGTGCGGTTGAAGTCACAACGGTCTCACCGCTCGTAGCCATCCCAGGAAGCATCGTGGTGTTCAGCGGTGAAGGATTCAACGCGAATCCTGCCCTGAACAGCATCCTGTTCACAGGTGCTTCGGGCAGCACCGTTCCGGGAGAAATCAAGTCGTCCACACTGTCCACCTTGACCGCGGTGGTACCCGACGGAGCCATATCTGGCGATGTAACCATCACGTCAGGGGGGCAGTCGGGCTCGATCAGCCTGGAGCTCTACAACGTGATTCCACTGGTCGATCCTGCGGTTGCCCGCAAGACGGCGGAAAGCGCACCGCGTGATGTCGAAGTCACGCCCGACGGTGGATCGGCACTGGTCACCAACTCGGGTGCCGGTTCCGTGTCCATCCTGAATGTCGAGACCGGCGAAGTCCGTGCACGGGTGACGGTTGGTGATTCACCACTCAAAGTGGCGATCAACCCGAAAGGAACGCGTGCCTACGTGACGAACTTCGGGTCCAACGAGATCTCCGTTCTCGATATCTCGGACGTCAATGCGCCGACCCTGATCAAGAACATCCCGGTTGGCCTCAATCCGTTCGGTCTGGCCGTCAGCCCAGATGGTAAGCGATTGTACGTGGCGGAGTACACCTCCAAGAAAATCACCATCATTGATATCGAAGCCGACAGTCCTTCGGCGGATCGCGCCATTGCACGAATCGGTGTCGAGATCAATGAACGTAACGTCGAGGAGGAACCCGACGGCGGAACGCGCAAGATTGGCGTGGACTCCAACCCCCGCGACATCGAAGTCTCACCGGACGGCGGCTCGCTCTTCTTCACGACGGAGACACTCGGCCTGCGCGTGCTCCTGCTGGATGAGAACGGCTCGGCTGACGAAGATGCTGCCACGCGCCGTATCACCCGCGAATCTTCGACCCGCGATGTGGAGCTGAGTCCTGACGGTGGCCTGGTCTTCGTGACCACGCTCGAGGGGGCGCTCGAGGCCTATCGGATTCCTCCGGATCTGAACAGCACGAGCAGCTTCCAGGCCGTGGCTCGACTGGGTCGTGAATCCAATTCTCGCGAAGTCGAGGTCAGCCCGGATGGTGGTCTGATTTACGTGACCAACTTCGAACAGGGCCTCGTCCAGGTCTACTCGATCACGTCGCTCTACACGCCAAGTGCGAACTCGGCCACGGCCGGCTTCACGCTGAGCTTTGAGCCCGTGACGGCCTACTCGGTTGGTGAAAATCCGGAAGCAGTCGTCTTCTCGGCCGCCGCCCAGGTTGCCCTGGTCGCCAACTCCGGCTCGAACGACGTGACGGTGATCTCCTTCGAAAACGAGATCAACACCATCACCGACTCGGATGGAGATGGCCTCGGCGACGATGAGGAAGGTGGTCTCGGAACGGATCCGTCGGCCTTTGACACCGACGGCGACGGTCTTGGCGATGGCGACGAGGTCAACGACACGCTGACCGATCCAACGGTGGCGGATACCGATGGTGACGGTCTCGACGACGGCACAGAGGTGAACGATACGCTCACCGATCCGAACAACGCCGACTCAGACGGTGATT
The DNA here is from genome assembly GCA_028284865.1 of Rhodothermales bacterium. Lineage (GTDB taxonomy): Bacteria > Bacteroidota > Rhodothermia > Rhodothermales > UBA10348 > JAAZVD01. The sequence goes on from JANQQV010000011.1 coordinate 14,231, forward strand.
CGTTCCCGGATGGTCAGGAGGTCAACGACCTTGGTACGGATCCATTGATCGCCGAAGTTGATGCCGATGGCGACGGACTGTTCGCGTTCCAGGAAGCCGACCTTGGCACGGATCCGAACAACCCGGACACCGATGGCGATGGCATCGATGACGCCACCGATCTCGCTCCGCTGGATCAGTACGAATGGTTCAACATCGACGGCGTGCACGACACCCGTGAGGAAATCGTGGCCAACCTGGTTTCGATCGTTGAAGCCCTGACTGGTGAGCCGGTCGTGATCCCGGATGAAGGGTCACAGAACCAGAGCGACAAGAGTGGAAGAGCGCATCAGCGTGAATTCGACGAAGGCGATGTCAAGGTGAATCCTTACGAGGGCAGAGAGCTTCGGAAAGGCGGTAGCTCGAAGAAGTCCGGCAAGTCTGACAAATCCGATAAATCAGACAAGTCGAATAAATCTGATAAGTCTGACAAATCCGGCAAGTCAGATAAATCGGATAAGTCCGGTAAGTCGGACAAGAGCAAGAAGAGCAACAAGGTTGCTTCGAAGCTCTTCGACACGCTGACCGAGCTCTCCTACAACACCAACCCTGACAAGTGGGTGACGGCAGTTCGTCCCGAGCGCAAGGAGGGCAACGACCTGTTCAATACCGACCGGGATGCCGTCAAGGATCTCGACGACCTGCTGAAGGATGTCGACGACCCGACGGCGGATATCCTGCAGGCGGCCATCGACAGCCTGGTATCGTTGGATTATCAGATCGCGGTGATCTCTGTCGATACCGCCGAAGCCGCATGCGGAAACAGTCGCGCCTGTCAGCGTCAGGTCGACCGCGCCCGCAAGGACATTGCCAACGGTCAGAAGGACGTTGACAAGGAGCGCTGGGACAAAGCCATCACCGATTTCCGCAAAGCGTGGAATCGTGTGGCGAAATACCTCCCGGACGCGGCCGGCAAGGGCTGGGTACCATCCGATGACGAACTCCTGATCGAAGATGAAGAGCCAGTCATCGAACTCCCGGCCACGTTCGAGCTGCGCGGCAACTATCCGAACCCGTTCAATCCGACTACGACTATCGAATTCGACTTGCCCGAGGCTGTCAATGTCCAGCTGACGGTATTCGATGCCCTGGGCCGCAGGGTCAAGACGCTGGTCGATGGATCGCTTGAGGCAGGAACGCATAGCGTGCGCTTCGATGCCTCGCAGCTGCCCTCCGGATTGTACCTCTACCGGATACAGGCCGGCCAGCATCACCAGGTCCGAAGCATGATGCTGATCAAGTAGGGTCTGGTCGACGGCCCCTTCCGTCGACCGATAGCCCAAGGCCACGGACCAAAGTCCATTGGCCAGAAAGCAACGCGGGGGATGATGCGAACGCATCATCCCCCGCTGCATTTGGTGGAACCCGAACCCTTTGTCACATCACCTGGTCGCAGAAATTTCAGGTGCTGCAATCCGGGTCGCGACAGTCTCGGTCGCTACAATCTCGATCCCTATAACCCCAGCCTTCTGCGCGCTTCTGACCGAAGTACCGGATCAGTCTCCACTTCGAGGAACAGCTCCCAGTAAACTTCTGCCTGATCGCCGTCATCGATTTCATCGTAGGCCCGTGCTAGAAGCAGGATGGTCTCGGACCACTCAGCATTCAAACGGAATGACGACTCCAGGAAGGTGATGGCCTCGGACAGCTGACCGAGCTCCAGATATGCCTTGCCCTGGTTTTTGTAGATGATGAATCGCAAGGCGGGTTCTGCTGTCTCGCCTCCTCGCTCCAAAACAACAAGTGCATCTTCAGGCCGGCCGGCCTCGATCAAAAGGTCAGCCCACGCGCTGAATGCCTGGGTAAAACCGCTGTTGATTTGTGTGGCTGTTTCCAGAGCTTGTACGGCCCCGTCGAGATCATCCTGTTCAGCCAGAGACATGCCCAGATTGTACCAGGCGCCTGTGCTTTGCGGATCCATGGAGATCGCTCGTTGTGCAGCCCGAACAGAAGCCGAAAAGTCGCTCAGCTGGTAATACACCGCTGCGAGCGAGCTCCACGCCGAGACATACGTCGAGTCGGCAGCAATCGCACGCTCGATTTCTGCCAGCGCCAGGGAAAACTGCCCTGCATTCAAACGATCGATCCCGGCGCGCAAGAACTGCTGGGCCTGTTCGCGGTCCGTCATCGCGGCTTCGACACCCGGGTCATCTGACACCGGATCGCCTTGGATCGAGACCCACATGGTTACCAACGTGCCCAGGACAACCACCGCAATAATCACAAGCCAGATGGCTTTCTGTATGGACATGCCCGATGTGGGTTGTCCAGCTCCGATAACCGGCATGGGGTCAGACGGGCCTGACGAGGTCGTCTGGGGATCCGCAGCAGTGCCCGGCGGAGCTTCTACCTCCTGAACCGGCTGAATCACGGTTGGGGGTGGGGCCGTGGCCGCTACGAGGTCGGCAATCAGGTCCGTGGCAGACTGGTAGCGATTCTCGGGCAGCTTCTGCAGCAGCTTGTCCACAATGGCCACCAGGTGATCGGGCGTATCCTCTCGCCACGCCTTGACCGTCGTGTGGTCCTCATTCGCCGCCGAGTACAGGATGGCCGCATCGTACGGTCCATCGAATGGACGCTTGCCGGCCAGCATCTCATAGAACACCACGCCCAGCGCCCAGAGGTCCGTGCGCTCGTCGACCAGCTGACCCTGCGCCTGTTCGGGACTCATGTAGGCCAGTGTACCGAGTGACATCGCACCCATCGTCATTGTCACATCCTGGACCTTCGCCAACCCAAAATCCAGAATCTTGAGCAACCCGGTCTCTGTGACCATGATGTTGCCCGGCTTGATGTCTCGGTGGATGATGCCCTTTTTGTGGGCTGATTCCAGACCGCGGGCCGCGTCCAGAACGAACCGCGCCGCATCATCCAGATCGACCGGACCGTCCGCAATAATGTCCTCCAGCGTCTGCCCTTCGTAGAAGGCCATCACGATGAACATCTCCCCATCGTCTCCTTCCCCGATCTCATGCACAACCGCCACATTGGGGTGATCCAGGGCTGAAACCGCCTTTGCCTCATGCACGAATCGCTTGCGCGAATCGTCATCCTTGGCAAACATCGGAGGAAGGAATTTCAGCGCGACGGTCCGCTCCAGCACGGTATCCTTGGCGCGATACACCACACCCATGCCGCCCTGCCCGAGCTCGGCTTCAATCTCGTAGTGCTTTATCGTGCGTCCGACCATGGGTATCCTCGATAGGCTTCCAATCTACGACAGGAATGCAATTGCCCATCAACTCCGATCGATTGACAACTCTCTACGGCTATCTTTGAGAAGATCCACTGCTTCCCCATGCCGCGCCGATACCACGTTTACGTCATTGAGCTCGATCCGGCGGTCCGTCAGATCAGCCGTTTTCGGGAGGCGAATCCCGGCATGAAAGCACTTACGCCGTGTTTTTACGTGGGCAGCAGCTGGCGAAGTCCGGATGAGCGATTCGACCAGCACAAGCAGGGTTACAAAGCCAATCGGTATGCGAAGAAGTACGGATTGAAGCTTCGCCCGGACATCTTCGAACAGTACAATCCCATTCCCTCTCGAGGTGATGCGCTTGAAATTGAGGAGTATCTGGCCGAGCGACTGAGAAAACAGGGATTCGGGGTTTGGCAGGGGTGAAACGAATCAGGGTGCATCAGGTACTCAGCCTCCAGAACCTTCAACTTCCCCACCGTCATGAACTATCTGAAAATCACTTCTCTCGTTGTCGTACTGGGTCTGGGCGTCCTTGTCTGGGCTGCATTCAACAGCCACGATGATCCGCCAGTTGTTGGCGACGACGCCCCCGATTTCACCCTTGTCTCAAACGAAGGCACCGAAGTCACCTTGTCCGAAATGCAGGGTGAGTGGATTGTACTCTACTTCTACCCGAAGAACTTCACGAGTGGCTGCACTATCCAGGCTCGCAACTTCCAGCGCGACATGGATGAGTACATCGCCCGCGGCGCAACCATCCTCGGTGTCAGCGTCGACGATGTTGACTCCCATGCTTCCTTCTGCGAAGAAGAAAGCCTGACGTTCAAACTTCTGTCCGATACGGATGCTGCGGTTTCCACCGCATACGGCTCCGTTCGCGGCCTGTCTGAAGTCAAGATGTCGGCACGGAATACCTTCGTGATCGACCCGGAAGGCAAAGTCGCAGAGGTGTTCCTCGGCGTCAATCCGACTCCACACTCCGAAGAGGTCCTCGCAGCACTCGATCGCCTGCAAGCCTCCTGATCATGACGCCGGCGCCCGACATCATCATTGTTGGAGCCGGCATGTTCGGCGTCACTGCGGCGCTGGAACTGACCCTTCGTGGACACGAGGTGGCCCTTGTCGATCAAGGGCCACCTCCGTTCGTTTTGGCCGCCTCGACCGACATTTCAAAAGTGGTCCGGATGGAGTACGGGTCCGACGCTTTCTTCATGGCGCTGGCCGAGGAAGCGATGGACGGGTTTGATGACTGGAATCAGCGTCTATCCCGACCCTTCTACCACCAGACCGGTGTGCTCATGCTTTCACGGTCTATGATGACTGAGGGCAGTTTCGAGCATGATTCCTGGCGAATGCTGCTTGAGCGCGGTCACTCACCCGAGCGTATCCAATCTGACGATTTGACCCGGCGCTTTCCCGTTTGGAATGAGACGGCATATGCGGACGGCTTCTTCCACCAACGAGGTGGTTGGGTTGAGAGTGGGGCATTGATCGGAGAACTGTTTGAGTTGGCCCTCCAGCGAGGCGTTCGATTCATCCAGGGAGCGGTCACGAGCGTGTTGATGCGCAACGGACGATGCGAAGGCGTAGCTCTACAAGACGGAACGAGCCTTCACGCCGGACGCACTTTGCTGGCGTGTGGCGCCTGGACCACGAAACTTCTCCCGGAACTGGATCCGTTCTTCCGCTCCTCGGGACACCCCGTTTTTCATCTTCGACCGGCGAATCCTGCCCAGTTCACCCCTCCAGCATTCACGGTTTTCACCGCGGATATTGCGGAAACGGGCTGGTACGGCTTTGCCACCCACCCGTCGGAGAATGTGGTAAAGATCGGACGGCACGGAACGGGGCTGACGATTGACCCGGTATCCGATGCACGCGAAGTCCTGGATGACGACGAGACTTCGCTGCGAGCTTTTCTGGCTGCATCCCTTCCCGATCTGGCTGACGCCAAAATCGTCTACACGCGACGTTGTCTGTACGCCGACACGATGGATGCTGATTACTGGATCGACCGCCATCCTCAGATCCCGAATCTGTCCGTCGCATCTGGCGGAAGCGGCCACGGATTCAAAATGGCTCCCATCATGGGCGGATTGATTGCAAACATGATGGAAGGGAAGAAAGACACCCGCCTGGATCGATTCCGCTGGCGAACGGATTCGCGCCAATCCCGTATCGAAGCTGCCCGGTTTGACGGGTAGCTACCCCTTGCTGTATGCCCCTCATCGCTTCATCGTACACGGCTCCCGGCTGGCTGCGCAATGCGCACGTCCATACAATCGTGGCGGCCAAAGTGCGCTCCGTATCCGCACCTGTCTGGAAGCGGATCCGATTGGATACGCCTGATGATGACTTTCTGGATGTCGACGTGCTGGATCACAATAGCGATCGAGCCGTCGTGCTATTCCATGGCCTGGAAGGATCGACGGCGCGAACCTACATCCGCGGAATGGCCAAAGCAGCTGCGGCAACTGGTCGAAGCGCAATCGCCGTCAACTTTCGAGGCTGCTCAGGCGAAACCAACCGATTGCCTCGCTCCTACCATTCCGGAGCCACCGAGGATGTGCGAGTCGTCGTGGACGCCTTCGCCAATCGCTTCTCCGATCTGGAAGCCGTAGGGTACAGCCTGGGAGGGAATGTGCTCTTGAAGTACCTGGGCGAAGAGGGCTTGGCTTCGCGCATCAAGAGAGCAGTGGCTGTTTCGGTACCCTGCGACCTGGCCGGAAGCGCAGACGTGCTCGCCGAGCGGCAGAACCGACTCTACATGTGGAATTTCATGCGGTCGCTGAGGGAAAAGATGCGGGCGAAGGCCAAGCAATTTCCGAACGAGATCAACCTGGATGGCATCGATGAGATGAAAACATTCCATGAGTTCGACGATCGATTCACGGCCCCGCTTCACGGCTTTCGGGATGCTCAGCATTACTGGGCTGAGTGTAGCAGCATGCATTTCCTTCCCGGCATCCGGGTCCCGACCCTCCTGCTCAATGCCAAGGACGACCCGTTCCTTTCGGCTGGGTGTTTTCCTGAGGAGGCATGTGCCGATTCTGAATACGTGACGCTGGAAATGCCAAAAACCGGCGGCCACGTCGGCTTCATGACAAGCGGCAGCCTGTCTCGCGACAGCGGCCTCTGGTCGGAATCACGCACCATCGCGTTTCTGGATGATGCCGATGAAGGGACGTCCCACGTCGGGCTGTCGTAATCGACTACTCGGGAAATGCCGCGTCGAGTAGCGGCCAGACCCCGGGATCCTCGGCGCCCAGCACCCAGATCGAAACGCCCCTGAGTCCGGGGTACTCGGCTACGACATCGAGCTTTGCCTGCATCGAGCGGGTATTCTCCAGAAAGACCCAGTGAAAGACGCCGTACTCGGGCCAGAATCCGTAGGTGACTCCGTGCTCTTCGAGCCAGATGCGTTCTGCATTATGGGCCGCGAGCAATGAATCGGCCCGGCGAAACTGGACTTCATTGCCCCTGACACGAACGGCTCCATTCGGAAACTCGTCCGGGTGCCAGTATCCAGAGTAGAACGGTAGGCCGATCGAGATTTTCTCGATCGGGACGCCCTGATCCAGCGCGTAATCGAGCATCTCGCGCATCCAGGGAAGTCCAGTGATGGGCCCAGGAGCCGTTGGCCCGCCGTGTTGGGCATACGTCATGAGCGAAATGAAGTCCCCGGCCTCGGCCAACGCAGGCATATCGAAATTGCCTCTCCAGTTGGCCTGCATGTAGCGCGAAAAGCCTCGTTCAGCCGCTTGATCGTTGGTGGGAACGACAGCTACTGATGCTGTCATCCCATTGGCCTGCAGCGCCTTCGCCGCATTCCGGAAGTACTCGGTGAAGCGATCCTTGTAGCTGCTGTCGATGTTTTCATAGTCGAACTGCCAGCCCCAGTAGCCGTACTCCACCCCTTCAGCGACCATGAAATCAATCGTCCTTTGCTGGGCCTCGGGGTCGTTGAGCAACGCGTGGATGATCTCCTGATTGAACCCTGGATTCATGATGAGCGGCATGAGCCGGGTGTTCGTTTCGCGGGCGTCCTCGAGCAGTCGCTGCGGTACACCGCCACGGACATTGCCAAGGGAATCAACCGCGTAAACCTGGGGCGCGATGACATCGATCGAGGACGCCCGCTCCCGGAATTCGTCAGCACCTCGGCGCGAACCGCTGCCTCCGTAGACGATCACCTCCTGCGCCATCACGTCCAGGGAAAAGACCAGTCCAGCCACGAGAATGATGAATCCGCAACGAGCACTCCATCGCCCCGTAGCACTGAATATCTGCACTCTTTTTGCACTCATCATCGGATACCCGAACCCGTTAAGACATGAAACACGAAGCCTGGACCTGCCCCAAATGTAGCTATCGCCACTTCGAAACGGACACGATCCGTACGACCGGGGAAGGTCTCTCCCGCTTGCTGGACATCCAGAACCGGAAGTTCACTGCGGTCATTTGCGCACGGTGCACCTACACCGAATTCTACCGGGGATCGACCAAGAACATCGACAACGTGCTGGACCTATTCCTGAGCACGTGATCGAAAAAGCACGAGCCTTGGCGATCAGCGGGTGGCCAGCATGAGTTCAAGATGCTCCGCTGCGACTTCGGCATGGTCCGCAATGCTACCGATCATCTGGAACATCCTGTACCAGAACACGACGCTGATCGGGTCGAGTTTGTCCTCTTCAGCGAAAAGCGCTTTTGAAATCTTGATGCCATCCTCGTCAGCAGCGTCCTCTTGATCATAGAGCGCATGGACAATGTCGATGACACGGTTGGCATCCGGGCCTGACAGGCCTGAGTCCGCGAGTGATTCAAGTTCACTGATGATTCCAGCCATCATCCGGCATGTCCTCACGGACTGATCCACAAAGGGCCGCAGATGCGGCTGGACGACGGAAGGAACAGCCATGTATCGTTCGTACGCCAAGCCAGCGATATCCTGAGCATCATCTGCCATTTGATCCTGCATCCGTAACAGGTCCAGCAAGTCACGTCGGTCAAAAGGTAAAAACGTGGTTCGCGACAATTCACGACGAAGGTTGCGTTGAATACGATCCGCATCTTGTTCGAGCTCGAAGATCACCCGCTGTTGCTGAACAACAGCGTCCTTGTCATGGCATTCCAGGGCCTCGAAAAGTGCAGGCAGTTCTTCCACGCAAGCCAACACGGCAAGCATGTGCTCATTGACTGCTGTGAACGGGTTTTTGCCGAACAGGCGACCGAGCGGATTGGATGTCTTCATGAAAAACCGATCAGGTGATTTGACGTCCGGGACAGGGGCTCCCCGGGTACTTATCGAAAACTAGCGCCGCCCCCTACACGGAACGAGGGTGATTTCCACCATGCGAAAGTCATCAAAAACCCTATTTTGATCGTCACTTCGGCCCTGAAACCTGACCGCTGCCGCCGCAGCCCATTCCGAGGTCCCTCATGCTTACGATCATGGATCGATCCCAACGCCGCTTCCTGCTGGTAACGGTCATCCTGATTTCCATCCTGTTCCTGTGGATGGTCCGAAGCTTCCTCATCGCGATGTTTCTGGCGGCCATTTTCACGGCTATGGCCATGCCCATGCATCGCGTCATCCGACGCAGGGTCGGTGGACGACATTCGCTGGCAGCAGCCTTTTCACTGCTCATTCTGATCGTCGCCGTCGGGCTACCGTTGTTTGCCTTCATGGGTATCGTTGCCAATCAGGCGGTTGAGATCAGCAGCGCGGCGCGGCCCTGGATCGAAAACCAGATCATCGAACTCGGTACCTGGGATCAGATTCTGGAGCGATTCCCGTTCCTTGCGACGGTATTCCCAGAGGAAGGCGAGCTTCTCGCCAAACTGAGCGAGTTCACGGCCGCAGCAGGTCGTTTTCTTGCCGACAGCGTCGTTGAGGTCACGCGCGGCACGGCCGCGTTCTCCCTGCAGGTCTTCGTGCTCCTCTATGCGATGTTCTTCTTCCTGAAGGATGGTCCCAAGATCCTGGATCGCATTTTCTATTACATCCCTCTGCCCGAGGCTTTCGAAAACGAGCTGGTAGACCGGATTGCCGGTGTTGCCTCTGTGGTTCTCAAAGGTTCACTCGTGATCGGAATCATCCAGGGTGGTCTTGCAGGTCTCGCCTTCCTCCTGGTGGGCATTCCGGGTTGGGCCTTCTGGACAACCGTGATGATCGTCCTTTCTCTGATTCCCGCAGTGGGATCGGCGTTGGTATGGATCCCAGCGGCCGTCTACCTCTTTTCGACAGGACCCTTTGGAACGGCGATTGCCTTCACGTTGTGGTGCGCCATCGTGGTCGGCACCGTCGACAACTTCCTGCGACCTCGCCTGGTCGGACAGGGCGCTCGCATGCCGGATATCATGGTCCTTATCTCCACCCTGGGTGGGATTTTCATGTTCGGAGCCGTGGGCTTCATCATCGGTCCCATCGTGGCTGCCCTCTTCCTGGGGACCCTTCAAATCTACGGCGAGATGTTCTCAGACAGCCTGGGTGAGAAGCCGAGATCCATGCGTGAAGGGGAAATAGCCAAGGCATTCGAAAACGACGTGCAGAGCGAACCTGATGAAGGCATGGATCAGGCTTCCGGCGCAACACCGCCTGCCGACTGACCGTCAACAAAGGAGACTCTCACCGAGAACGCCTCATGACTGCTCCCGCCGACCAATCCTCCTCGAAGGGCACCACGCTCGGATGGATTCTGTGGCGAGGGGGCCTCTGGTTCTGCGGCCTGTACATCGGTTGGGAGGGGACGATTCGGACCTGGCGATTCCTGTTGAGCCTGCAGTTGCCGGATCCCGTTTTCATCGGTATCGTGATGATGCTGATCGGAGGCGTCCTCGTGGTTGGGACATTCATTGTCGAACGTGTTCAGGACGCTCGCGATGAAGCGACCTGGCTCGCGAAATAGCCTGACGTGGGAGTAGCCCCAAGTCAGGAATCTGTGACACATCAATTGAGGATCGCACTATGAACAAATGGATCCGTCGCACTGGATTCGCGATGATGGTGCTGGGCTTCCTCATCACCCTCTCCTGGTTCATCGATCCGGTCTGGGAATTGCTGAAGCACTACCAATTGCTGCCCTTCCCGCTTCAGATCGGATTCGCCATCGCCGCTGTGGGTCTCACCGTCCTCATGATCTCATTGATTGCCGAGCGCTGGAGTGATCGGGACGCCGATGCCGCTCTCCGGGAAGACATTCCCCGTCCGCCCTCATCCACCTGATTCTTGATTCGCCATGATCATTGTAACGACCGATTCCATACCCGGATATCGTATCACGGACACCATGGGCATTGCCCGTGGAAACACCATCCGCGCCAAACACATCGGGAAAGACATCCTTGCCGGCTTGCGCATGCTGGTTGGGGGTGAAATCAAGGAGTACACCGCCATGCTGACCGAGGCGCGCAACGCGGCCTTGCAGCGCATGGAGTGGGACGCCCAAAATCTCGGCGCAGACGCCGTGGTGAATGTGCGCTTCGTCACGAGTCAGGTCATGTCCGGTGCCGCTGAGTTGCTTGCCTACGGCACAGCCGTCAAGCTGGAAAAAGTCAATTCCTGATTAACGCTTCTCCTTCGACCATGCCATTGTTCTTCCGTCTGGCAGGCCTAGCGACCTGCTTTCTCCTGACCGTACCGGCCATCGCCCAAAATGGCCCGCAGAATCTGGAGTACTACCCTACCAACATGACACGTGGCGAGATCATTGCTGAAATGCGTCATTTCTCGTTCGCGCTGGGAGTACGATGCGAGCATTGTCACGTAGAGCGGACTGATGGACGAGGCTTCGACTTTGCCAGTGACGCCAATCCGAACAAGGAGAAGGCTCGGGTGATGTTGTTCATGACGGATGCCATCAACAGCCAATTCCTGACTGAACTGGCCGATCGCGCCGATCCGGTTGTTGAGGTCACTTGCAAAACCTGTCACAGAGGGACGCTGCAACCACGATTGCTGTGGCAGGAACTGCTGCTGGCAACGCACGAAAGCGGTCCGGAAGCCGCTCGGGATAAGCTGACTGAATTGCAGGAGAACTACGACAATTCCGGAGCCTATGATTTCCGGGAATGGGAGACGAACGTTGTCGCCGAAGAGTTGGCCAAAGAGGGGCGGCACGAGGATGCGATCGCCATCTGGATGATGAACGCGGAACGCTTCCCTGCGTCCGATGCCATCCAATCGGGAATGGCGGAATCCTACCAAGCGCTCGGAGACACGCTTGGCGCCATCCAGGCCTATGAAGCCGCGCTGGCGTTGAATCCCGGGCGCAATGACGTTAAACGGGCGTTGGCTGGGCTCAAGGGAGAGTAGAGGTCCGGGCGAAATGAGCGCAATAATCGCACTGATTCACTAATCTCTGCGCTCACGAAATCAATCCCGAGATCGCTCCCATGATCAGCCGATTCTTGTTGCTGCTCTGCCTAGCGATGGTTGCTTCGGTGACGGTCGTCCTACCGGCCCATTCGCAAGCCAACCTCGAAACCCTGTTCGCCGAAATCGAACCCGACGTCATCGAATGGCGAAGGGACTTCCATCAGAATCCGGAATTGTCCAATCGCGAATTCCGGACCGCCGGAATCGTGGCCGAGCACCTGCGCGGGCTGGGATTGGAAGTACAGACGGAAGTTGCGCATACGGGTGTAGTCGGAATCCTTCGCGGCGCTCATCCCGGACCCTTGGTCGCCCTTCGCGCAGACATGGATGCCCTGCCCATCAAGGAGCGCGTTGACGTTCCATTCAAATCCGAGGTCGTGAGTGTCTACCGCGGAGAGGAGGTGCCCGTCATGCACGCGTGCGGACACGACACCCACGTAGCCATGTTGATGGGAGCCGCCGAAATCCTCGCGGGCATGCAGGATGAGCTGCACGGCTCCATCAAATTCGTCTTTCAGCCGGCTGAAGAAGGTCCTCCTCCAGGCGAGGAAGGTGGCGCCGAGTTGATGGTCAAGGAAGGTGTCATGGACGATGTAGACGCCGTATTCGGCTTGCACATCAACGCAGGCACCTATGTCGGACAGATCAGCTACCGCCCCCGCGGTATGATGGCTGCGGTGGATGATTTCCGCATTGTCCTCAATGGCAAGCAGGCGCACGGCTCCGCACCATGGCTGGGCATCGACCCGATCGTGACTGCTGCCCAGGTGGTGAACAATCTGCAGACCATCGTGAGCCGGAATCTCGAGCTGACCGAGGCCGCTGCGGTTGTGACAGTGGGCTCGATCCATGGAGGTGTTCGCTCGAACATCATCCCGGAAGACCTCGAAATGCTGGGCACAATCCGCACATTCGATGTCGAGATGCGAGAAACGCTCCATCGCCGATTCCGCGAAATCGTGAATCATACGGCAGCCTCCAATGGCGCAACGGCGGATATCCAGCTGCCCTACTCGGCCCACTATCCGGTGACCTACAATGACCCGGACCTGACCGCGTCGATGCTGCCCACGCTCGAGCGCATTGCAGGCACTGAGAACGTGAAGCTGATCAACGCAGTGACCGGCGCTGAGGATTTCTCTTACTTCGCCCGAGAAGTCCCGGGACTCTATGTCTTCGTCGGTGGCAAACCACACGACCTCAACCCAGACGAAAGTGTGAGCCATCACACACCCGACTTCTACATCGACGAGGACGGCATGCAGCTTGGTCTGAAGGCCTACGTCAGTCTGGCCCTCGACTACATGGCGATGGCGAACGGGCGCTAAAACGGCACCACTCTCGACTGGGGAATGCGTGTCACCAGGGTATGAGGGCCGCCAGCTACCGTTAGCGAGTGGTTTCAAGCTGTTCCCCGACCCGACAAGCGCGTTCGAGGAATCCTCTCATGCAGCAAGCTGGTCCCGGCATACTTTGCCTGTATGTTTTCCCGTGCAACTTGTCTGATCGCGATGCTCTCGTGCGTGCTCGTAATGGCCGTCGATGCGCGTCAGATCCATATCGACACCTGTGAGCCGGGTTCGGCCACTGCAACGTTGGATAACGGGGCCATTCGCGTGGAGGCGGTCAATCGAAGCGGTTTCCGGCGATGGGGAGACCTCCCCGCTTCATTCACGCTGCCAGGCTACCCTGACTATTTGATGCCCGTCGAGACCAAGCTCTGGGTCAGCGGAAATGTCCATGACTCACTGCGCGTATCCGGTCACTCCTGGTCATTCATCAATTACTGGCCTGGCGTACTGCCTGAGCCCGGTTCAGATCGTCAGAAATGTGATGATTATGGTGAGGAATGGAATCGCGTATGGGTGTTGACTCGATCGGAGGCAGAGATGCTGGGCACCGATCAGCCCAATGCGCGGGTGCGATCCTGGCCCACGCATCTGGGGGCACCGTACTCCTCGACGGAATCTGATCAGTCGTTTGACCCTGAAAAGGGTGATCGCCCCTTGATCCGGGGAGATCGTGCTCTATGGTGGACCCTGACGGATCATGGTGGACCACGCCCTTACGACGGGCGATCGGTAGGTGTTCAGGTTCAGGTTTCTCCGTTCCTGTTCGACCGGACGGACATGATTGGAGAGACTCTTTTCGTCCACTACCGCATCACCAATGCAAACCCTGTGCCGGTGACCGACGCATTTGTCGGGCTCTGGAAGGACGGGATGGTGGAACTCAATGGCCCTTTCGAGGCAACGGCAACAGACTCCGTTCTTGGAATGGGGTATCACTTCTTCAAGGACAATGTGTGGCATCGGCCGTCAAACGGTCCCGATCCGGACGTCCACCCTGCCTTCGGGGTGCTGTCCATCCGCGCGCGGCGGGAGAATGGAGAAGACATTCCGCTGCACGCCATCATGACCCCTCACGGCGACGATATCGGATTCGGCGTCAAGCCGCGCGCGCAATCGATTCGCAATCTCATGAGTGGATTGTTTGAGAACGGTAACCCGGTTCTGGTTGGAGGCGGTCTGTGGGGGATGGGATACCCGGGGCATTCGACGGAGCCATACCAGCCCAGGCCCGGAGAAGCCACGACCCGGTTTCCCTTTTCTGGCAATCCGCTGACCGGATCATTCTGGAGCGCCTATGACGTCGATGGAAATGGGACGCCGCTCGACTCCCGTGCTCTCAGTCTTGTCCTGTCTCATGGTCCGTTTGATTTCGAGCCGGGAGAAACGATCGATTTCGTTGTGGCCTTCGTATTCGGGATCGAGCAGGATCATCTGGAATCCATCCGCACCCTGCGAGAGCGCGCCACCATTCTGAAGTTCAACGCGAAAACGCTTTTGGAGTACTCGACGGAAGCTCCGGTTCGATTCGACCCTGATCGCACCCACCTCCGGATGTCGGAGGCATACCCGAATCCGGCATCAGACGTGATCACCATCCGTCATGACTTGCAAGGCGCGCTCGAGCTTACCATCATCGATACCATGGGTCGCGTCCACAGAAAGGACCGGTTCAGATCAGGGGGACCCATACAACTCGACGTTTCGCTGCTTCCGGCGGGTCTGTACTTCGCCCGCATCCAGACCGGCATGGTAACCGGGGTTCGACGATTTACCGTCGTCCATTAGCCCGTTGGATTGACCTGACGTTCTTCCTTTGTGATCTTGCTTCGACCTTTCCAACAGGCACTCCCGACCCATGACCCGCCTCCCCGCCTTTTTCCTCTTGTTTGTTCTCGTCTTTTCAGGCTGTGAATCCGACCATTCAGGCCAAGAACACGCCTCGAATGCAGAGCAAGACCGACCTTTCGTCGAGTTTCTCAATCCGGAAGGACTGGAAGAACCTGGACCTTTCTCGGATGCGGTCCGCGTGGGCAACCTTCTGTTTCTCTCGGGCAAGATCGGCATCCTCCCCGGGACCCGGACGCTTGCTGAAGGGGGCATTGAGGGCGAATCCCGCCAGACCATGGAGAACATCAAAGCCACACTGGAGCGTTGGGATTCGTCCCTCGACCGTGTGGTCAAGTGCACTGTCATGATCGACGAAATCACCGAATGGGGCGCGTTCAATGAGGTGTACGTTGAGTATTTCCCGGACAACAAACCCGCACGAAGCGCCTTCGGGGCTGATGGTCTCGCTCTGGGGGCGGCCGTGGAAGTCGAATGCATAGCTACCGTAGACTGACCCTTCTGGCCTGCTCGCTGGGCCTTGCCGGCATCCTGTTCACAGGGACGACCCTGGCGCAGGAGGCCTCCCGTTCGTTTGAAATCCAGACGGCAGACGGACTGACCGTTTTCGGCGATGTGTATGAACCCGAAAACGTCAAACGCCCTCCCCTCATCCTGGCCTTCCACCAGGGCGGCGGTGACGGTCGCGGCGAATATGCTCCAATAATCCCCAAACTGCTCGAAGCCGGCTACGCGGTCATTTCTGTTGACCAACGCCAGGGTGGCAGCGTGTTCGAGGGCGTGAATCGCACCGTGGCTGCGCTTCACAAGGGAGTCGAATACTCGTACTGCGACGCCTATCCGGATCTCGAAGCCACACTGGAGTTTGCCCGCACGCAAGGATTTGGGCGCATCGTGGCCTGGGGCTCGAGCTATTCAGCTACGCTGGTCCTGCGTCTGGCTGCGGACTATCCCGAGGATATCGATCGCGTGATCGCCTTTTCTCCAGCCGGCGGCGAACCCATGGGAGCCTGCCAACCGAGGGAGTATGCGGCAAATGTGTCTGTTCCTGCGATGATGGTTCGGCCTGAGCGTGAGGCGGCGATTGCATCTGTCGCCGGAGATCTGGAGGCCTTCCAGGAGATGGGGCATCGCACCTACGTCTCTCCTGGTGGTTCGCATGGCAGCTCGGTACTGGTGGCTGAGCGAACGAATGCGGCAACAGACGCTGTATGGGAGGTCGTTCTGGCATTTCTGTCCGGATCCGACTGAGCATCGTACGCGCTCCTCGTTCCTGGGCTGTCGGGATCAGGGGGGCGGATCCGGGAATGTGACGGAAAAGGGCTATGTTTGGCCATCATTTTCGCCAACCCGCCTTGTCCTTGACGTTCCGTATTCCCGTTTTAGTGGCCGCTCTGTTCTTGATCGGTCTGCCGGCCGCTGCGCAGCTGGCCACCTTTGATGATCACGACTACCGCAGTGATCGACCCGTTGGCATCCAGAAGCTTTCCGGGCCCATTGAAATAGACGGGCGAGTGGACGAGGCGGCCTGGGATGCCATCGCCCCCATGTCGTGGTACGTCTACGGCCCGTCCTATGGCGCTGAGTCGACGCAGGAGACGGAATTCCGCATCGCCTATGATGACGAGGCAATCTACTTGTCGTGTCGATGCTGGGACTCAGAGGCCCAATCGATCCAGGCGACCACCTTCAAAAGAGACGCTTGGGAAGCCAACTTTGACCAATTCGCGGTTGGTCTGGATACCTTCAATGACCGCGAAAACAGTCTCTTGTTCATTCTCTCTGCGGCGGGAGTTCGAACGGACGTTGCCATATTCGACGATGCTCAAGGCGATGCGCCGTTCAACAGCTCATGGAATGCCTTCTGGGATGGGGAAACCACCATCACCGAAAAAGGATGGTTTGCAGAAATGCGCATTCCTCTGACCAGCCTTCGATTCAATACGGAGGAAAACATGAGCACGATGGGACTCATGGTCTATCGGTATATCGGTCGGAACGGAGAACATCATACCTACCCCGAGCGCCCACAGGACTGGGGATTCTGGAGCTTTGCCAAGCCTTCCCAGAGCCAGGAAATCGTGTTTGAAGGCATCGAATCGAGTAGACCGGTATATGTCACGCCGTACATCCTGGCAGGCCACAGCAAAGCCGCTGAGCTGAACGATCGCGAAACCGACTACGACATCGAGAAAGAACCACAGTTGGATGTCGGTCTGGATCTCAAAGTCGGCCTCACCCGCAATTTGACGCTTGATCTGACGGCAAACACGGACTTCGCCCAGGTGGAGGCGGACGATCAGCAGGTGAACCTGACCCGGTTCTCGCTCTTCTTCCCCGAACAGCGGCTGTTCTTCCAGGAGCGTAAGGCATCTTTTGAGCTGAACTTCGGGGATTCGAACCGACTCTTCTACACGCGGCGCATCGGAATCAATGATGGCAATATGGTCACGCTGCTCGGTGGCGCTCGCCTCGTTGGGCGCGTCGGGCGATGGGATGTGGGCGCGCTGACCATGCAGTCGGCCAAGGCTGGTGATCTACCCAGCGAAAACTTTGGTGTCCTGAGACTGAGACGCCAGGTCATCAACAATCAGTCATACGCTGGCGCCATCGTGACCTCGCGTCTGGATACCGAAGGTGGCGAAAACATTGGACTGGGCGCGGACGGAATCTTCCGGTTGCGGGGAGACGACTTCCTTACGCTTGCTGCAGTCCACACCTTCGACGAAGAGACGGAAACGGGTATCGACGCGACGCGAGTTCGTGCCCATCTCAGACGAGAGCGGCTGGAAGGTCCGGTTTACAGTTTCGAATACAATCGCGCCGGAGAAGACTATCGGCCCGATCTGGGCTTCGAACAACGCGAAGACTACTCCCAATACGGGGTCGAACTCGGCTATGGACAGGTCGGCGTTGAAGGTGGTCAGTTCAAACGATTGGAAGGTGAGGCGGAGCTCGTGACCTACGTGTCCAACGCGTCGGGCCGCCTCCAAACCCGCGAACTCGAAGTAGAATTGTCTGCCGTCAGCTGGACCGACGCCACGGTCTCTTTGGAAACGACCTGGATGGTGGATGTCCTGGAAGAACCCTTTGATCTCTCGGACGATATCGAAATCAAGAAGGGGCGGTATTCCTACGTCGAGGCGGAGGTTGGATTTGAATCCTGGACCACGAAGGCAGCCACCTCCCAGAGCTCGGTCATCCTGGGTTCGTTTTACGGGGGAAGTCGGGCCACTTTCAGCAGCTCCCCCTCTTGGAACGTATCCAAAGTGCTGGCGCTGTCGGGTACCTACCAATTCGACCGCATCACCTTCGATGACAGGGACCTGACCTTCAATGCCCACACGCTCCGGTTCAAGGTTGAAACGACGCTCAATCGCGCCCTGTCGCTCTCCAGTTTCGTGCAGTACAGCTCTGACGCGGAGCTCGCGCTGGGAAACTTCCGCCTTCGCTACAACCCTCGCGAAGGCAATGACCTCTACCTGGTCTTTAATGAGGGGCTGAATCTCAACCGCTTCGATCGCACCCCGGTACCGCCGTTCGTGAATGCGCGGACCCTGGTGATGAAGTACAGCTACACGTTTGTACGCTGACCGCCGGGTTTTCCGAACCGGTTGTGGTTGAGATTCCGACTCGGGTGGGGTAAATAGGTCGATCGCGAAGATCACGTCCCGTGCCTTCGCCAGCCATCCGGCTAATCGAACCGCCCGTCCCATCTGCCCTCACCACCCATGAGCCGTTCCTCGACGAGTGCCCGTCTCTCGGTCATGATGTTCCTCCAGTTCTTTATCTGGGGAGCATGGTACGTGACCATCGGAAACTACATGACCGCCGAGGGAATGGCGGATCTCACCCACTGGCCTTACACCGTGAACCCGATCGCAGCCATTGTGGCGCCCTTCTTCCTGGGCCTCGTGGCGGACCGGTATTTCGCGACCGAGAAGGTCCTTGGCGTGCTGCACATCCTGGGTGGTGTGATCATGTTTCTCACGCCTGCCATGACGGGCAACCCGACGGTGTTCATCGTCATGCTGCTGCTCTATAACCTCTGTTATATGCCGACGCTGGGCCTGTCGAATACGCTCGCGTTCGCCAACATCGAGGATCAGGAGAAGCAGTTTCCGCTCATCCGCGTTTTTGGAACGATCGGCTGGATCGTCGCCGGCTTGTTCATCTCGTTCGGGCTGTCGGCCCTCGTAGGTGGTGATCGCTTGCCGGATGAAACGGCCTACCCGCTCTACACGACAGCCATCGCGTCCATCCTGCTAGGGATGTACAGCTTCTCACTGCCGCACACACCGCCGGCTGCTCCCGGCAAGCCGTTCTCGGCACGTGATATCCTGGGCATTGACGCCTTGAAGCAGCTGCAGAGCCGCCCCTTCATGATCTTCCTGATCAGCTCGTTCCTGATCTGTATCCCGCTGGCGGCCTACTACAACTTCGCCCCGATCTTCGTCAACGCCGCCGAAATCTCGAACCCGGCTGCCACCCTGAGCTTGGGTCAGGTCAGTGAGGTCCTGTTCATGCTCCTTATGCCCTTCTTCTTCCGCCGGCTGGGTGTGAAGTGGATGCTGGTCGTCGGCATGGGCGCATGGGTTCTGCGCTACGCCTTCTTCGCCCTTGCCGCTCCGATGGGCATCTTCTGGATGATCCTGATGGGCATCGTGCTACACGGCATCTGCTATGACTTCTTCTTCGTGACGGGTCAGATCTACGTCGACAAGAAGGCCACTGCTGACATCCGCGGACAGGCGCAGGGAATGCTCGTTCTCGTCACGTATGGCCTTGGCATGTTCATTGGCGCACAGATCGCTGGCAACGTGTTCAACTCCTTCCTGGCTGGTGCCGATGCACTAACGCCGGATCAGTGGCAGTCCTTCTGGTGGATTCCTGCGGCCTTTGCAGGCGCCATCATGCTGTTCTTTACGTTCACTTTCAAAGACGAAGTAGACCGCGAAGAGGTCTCTGTATGATCGATCCCAAACGATTCAACCGGCGCGATTTCATGAAAACGAGTGCCGTCGGAGCTGCCGGACTGAGCCTCTTCCCGATGGCATGCGCGCAACCCGATTCGGTCGCTGATGGCAGTGCGGCGCCGGCCCCAGCTGCGGGAGCGCCGTTGTTTGAGATTTCGCTTGCTCAATGGTCGCTGCACAAAGCACTCTACGCCGGCGAAATGAGCAATCTCGAGTTTCCTGTGATGACCAAGCAGGCCTGGGGAATCACCGCTGTCGAGTACGTCAACTCCTTCATGAGGGATGAAAGCCGCGACCCGCGCTATGTCGAAGAGCTTCGATTGACGACCGAAGGCGAAGGCATCACAAATGTCCTCATCATGTGTGATGGCGAAGGCCACCTCGGAGATCCCGATGAAGCAGCTCGCATTCAGGCGGTTGAAAACCATTATCGTTGGGTCGAGATCGCGCGCGAGCTTGGGTGTCATTCCATCCGCGTCAATGCCCAGAGCAGTGGAGATCGGGACACACAACGTGACCTAGCTGCAGATGGCCTGCGGCGATTGACTGAATTCGGCGAACAGGCGAACATCAATGTCATCGTCGAGAACCATGGCGGATTGTCGTCGAATGGTGCCTGGCTTGCTGAAGTCATGCGCGCCGTGGATCATCCTATGTGTGGTACGCTGCCAGACTTTGGCAACTTCAACATGGGCGAAGAGTGGGGTGGCTGGTACGATATCTACCAGGGCACGGAAGAGTTGATGCCGTTTGCCAAAGCCGTCTCTGCGAAGAGCCACAACTTCGATGAGGAAGGCAATGAGCGCGAAAAAGACTACATGCGACTGATGCGCATCGTCCTCGACGCCGGATACCGCGGCTACGTCGGCATCGAATACGAGGGCACCGAGATGGGCGAAAGCGAAGGCATTTCCGCCACACTCGACCTGCTCAACCGCTGCCACGATGAACTGGCCAGCGAATACTCATGATGTGACCGGACGATGCTCGCATCCCGGTCCACCAACCCTTTCCCAGAACCTGTCATGAACCGTTTTCTCATTCTTGTCGCTGGCCTTGCGCTCACCTTGACCGCGTGTCAGCCGGCTGAAACCGAAGAAGCCATGAGCGATGATGCTGCCGCCACTGAGTCCGAGTGGATCTCCCTTTTCGATGGAGAGTCGTTCGATCACTGGCGCGGCTACAAACAGGAAGCCATGCCGGAAGGATGGGTCATCGATGATGGCGCGATGTACGCCTCCGTACCCGAGGCGGGTATGGATATCGTGACGCGAGAAACCTTC
Source organism: Rhodothermales bacterium (assembly GCA_028284865.1). Taxonomy (GTDB): domain Bacteria; phylum Bacteroidota; class Rhodothermia; order Rhodothermales; family UBA10348; genus JAAZVD01. The sequence goes on from JANQQV010000011.1 coordinate 35,305, forward strand.
ACCAGCTTCGATTTCGAGTTCGAGTGGAAAGTCGAAGAGCGCGGCAACTCGGGCGTCATGTGGCACGTGGATGAGGCCGCAGGCGATTACCCGTGGATGACGGGTCCCGAGTATCAGCTGCTCGACGACGCGGCCTACAACGACGGAGCCGTTAACAAGAACAGCGCGGCTTCCAACTACGATGTGCAGGCGCCGAGCGAGGGCGTCACCCGTCCGGCGATGGAGTGGAACGAGGCACGGATCGTAGTTGATGGCGCCAACGTGCAGCATTGGCTCAATGGCGTGATGGTCGTTGAGTACGAAAAAGGCAGCGAGGCCCACATGGCAGCAGTGGCCGAGTCCAAGTGGACGGGCTTCCCGTCGTACGGCACGACATATACCGGGCACATTGCTATCCAGGGCGATCACGGCGCGGTGTGGTTCAGGAATCTGCGGATCAAGCGACTGGACTGATCCTGCTTCCGCTTAGGTCTTTCAGACTTTGAACGTCTGCGTGGGGCGGGTCGGCGATAGCCGACCCGCCCTTTTTGTTGTGCCCTTGCACCGCTACTGTTTCGCTGCCGAAACACTTTTTCGGTTGGCATGGATGCGTGATCGGTTATTCTGGGCCGTTTGGAGGGTTTTGAGGGTCGTGCCAACGTTTTGGCCCGTGCCTTGCAAGAGAGTGGGCAACCAACCAACGACGGGATGCCCGTCACGACAAACCAACCTCTACCCCACTCGATACCATGAAACGCTTCTTCTCCTTCTTCGCTCTCGCTCTCTTCGCTACCACCGCCTCCTTCGCTCAGTCGAACGTCGCTACCCAGCAGGTCACTATCAATGTCTCTGAAATCGCCGTCATCGCCGTACAGGGCAACATCAACATGACCATCAGCCAGGCAACGGCTGGTCAGGCTCCTGAAGCCGCTACCGCAAGCGGTACCTACGCCGTGACGACGAACGGTACGCAGAAGAAGATCACGGCCGAGCTCGACTCGAACATGCCGACTGGCCTGACGCTGAATGCCACCATGGCAGCTCCTTCGGGCGCTTCTTCCGCTGGCAAACTGGCCCTCTCTTCGAACGCTGTTGATCTGGTCACGAACGTCACCAAAGTTCGCGGCAATGGTCTCTCCCTCGACTACGAAGCCGTCGCTACGGTAGATGCTTCT
>JANQQV010000027.1 GCA_028284865.1 Rhodothermales bacterium
TTCTTCGACAGAAGAACGATGCCCGCCGCCCGCGAAGACGTCACGAAAGTTCCGGAGGACTATTCCGCGTCGCGCGTGCTTTGCAAGTCGAACTGCGCAGCCACGCGCGCCTGAAGCTCCATCAGGTGCGCACGGTCCATGCGCGAGGAGGCGCTACCCATGGCACCTTCGACCGCCTCAGCCAGCTCGGTCAGCTCCAGGCGAGCGAGCGCGCGAGCTTCATCAGGTGCGTTCGGTACGAAAGGTGACGGACGCAGGTTGTTCATGATGCCACCCAGATGGTCGGCATACGACAACTGCAGGTTGCGCTCGAAACGATCCAGTCCGGTCAGCGAGCCATACACCGCATCATCGATGTCTGAGAACAGCTCTTCAACCGTGTACGGGTCGTCCTGACGCAGATCCGTGTTGATCACAACGGCCAGGCGGCGACGATCCGTCAGCGCGCCGAGCGCCATCATCTGCATCGAGTTAACCGTTTCGTAGACCGGCGTGTCGTAGCGGCTGACACCAAAGCCTGAGTTCCAGTCATCGGTGCGGCCAGGGACGGCTTTGTTTAACAGATCCTGGCTGATGGGTAGCTCGGACGTATCGAGCGCACGATCCAGGATGAACGCCACGGCTTCGCGCTGCTCTGCACCAGAAACCGGCGTGAGCGGCATGGCCGCATTCGGGTCGCCTTTGCGATCTCGCTCGAAGTGCGATCCACCGACCATCTTTGCGACCGTCGACAACTGACGGTACTTGGTGAACATCAGGCCATTCATGGCACTGCGCAGGCGTGCATAGGAGTCGTTATCGCCAATCAGTCGTTCTTCGATCACCGGCGCAATAACATCCACCAACTCGCTCTGCTCATCGGCATAGGCCATCGGATCGGATGTCAGATCCCATACGCTGGTCAGCGGATCGATACCGTTGCCATCGCCGTCGGTGTTGAACGCATGCAACGGATCGGCGGCCTGACGAGCGATGTCGGCAGCGACGTCGTCATCCGGGGTGTAGCCGTAGGAAATCGCCCAGACATCGTAGGCGCCGACTTCCATATTTACGTAGTCGCCCTGGTTGGCACGATCCGGGTTGATGTTTGAGCCGGCATAGTCCATCACGGACAGTGTGAGGCCGTTCTCAGTCGTGTAATTGGAATCGTGAATACGATTGAAGTCGATCGAACCCGAGCCTCGGAAGTTGTGACGCAGTCCGAGTGTATGGCCAACTTCGTGCAGCACGAGGTCGCGGAGCGCTGGGCCATAAAACTCTTCGGGAACGGCACCAACTGTGTCCATGAGGCCGTCAGCCAGAAGCGTCGTGGCCAGCAATCCCATTTCGAACTGCTTGCCATGCTCAGCCATGCAAAGCTGATCCTTCGCATCCGGTGACATCAAATCAATTTTGTGCTGCATGTCCTGCATTTTCTTCAGCATGCCATTCGGACCGGCCAGATCTGCCCATTCGGTGCCCCATCCGCGCATGAATACGGAAGAGAGTAGAATGTCGGCATTCAGGATTTCGCCCGTACGAGGGTCGGTCTGGGATGGACCAATCGCGTAGCCCATCTGATGGGCCGCACTCCAACGAACGGTCGAGTAGCGCATGTCCTCGGCACTCCAGGTCGAATCGTCAGGGGCTTCCTTGGCGATGATGGCATTCGTGAAGCCAGCCGCCTCGTAGGCCTTCTGCCAGCCCTCAATGCCCTCTTTCACCCACTTGCGGAGCTCGTGAGGTACGGTGTGATCGATGTAGAACACAATCGGTTTGACCGGGTCCGACAGCTCGGCATCAGGATCCTTCTTCTCCAGACGCCAGCGATTGATATACTGGTTCATCTGATTGAAGTCCGTCAGCTTGGAGAAGTCGCGCTGTGCATCGGTGAAGTAGCCGACGCGTTCGTCCGCCATGCGTCGAGGCATCGGGTCATCCGGAAGCGCAAAGAATGAGTAGCGAAGACCTACCGGGATGGATGAAGCATCTGATACGCCCGCTGAACTGGTGACCGGATTGCCATTGGGCTTGAAGGTCAGCAGGGCGTCGATCTCCACATTTTTAGGGAATGCCATCACGTTGGAGACGTACGAACGACTCTTGTCGAACATGACGGGTCGGCCACCGAAGTAGGGCTTGATGCGCTCGGAGAGCTTCATGTAGTCCGAAACGATGAAACTTCCGAAGTTGATGAGCAATGCCTTCGACGTCTCGTGCTCGCTTTCAATGGAGAAGGCACCAATGATCGAATGGCCCACGTTGTCATCAAGCGAGACGCGCAATGGCGAGCCTTCTTCCGCCGTAAAGCGCGTGTTCACATGGTGCAAATAGACTTTGTCGCCAACACGCTCAAAACGCATCATGCGCGTATCTCCGAGGGCGAGGCCGTCATGTATGTCGAATACACCCGTACCTCTGGAGTAGTGACTGATGAAGCCGAAATCCATTCCAAGCTGCTCAGGCTGGATCTCCAGATACATCGTCAGGTCGCGCTTCATGTGCACGTTGAAGACACCGTTCTTCGCTTCGGTGTCTTTCAGAACTTCTTTCCACTCCTTGAACGGAGACTTGGGCTTTGGAGGAGTCGCAGGTTTTGCAGCGGTCTGAGCCGAGGCAGACGAGCCACCGCGATCGACGGTAGCGGCAGCAGGGTCCGTCACATTGACCGTCGTACAAGACGTCAGCAACAGGGCCATGGCTGCACACAGCAGTAGGGAATTACGCATGGAATCTGGGTATGAATGAAAAGAAGCCCGGAGTGAGAAGTGGCGGGAGTGCCAACGGTGGGGTGACCGCCTGGCAGCGTCGGGCGTGCTTCGCAGATGATTGCTGAAGAATACGGCCCAGAACGAGAGTCCTCAAGGTCGTTCCAGTTGCCGCCGTTGATCGCAAATCCGGCTACCTCGAAAGACTGAGGACCAGGTGCGAATGCCCGTCAGGTCGTCAGGCTGCCTGACGCGTCTTCGCCGTCTTCAGCCCGGAAATTCGGCAGAACGCCCACGGTGTCCAGAATCTCTTCCATGCGCGATTCCATGGCAGGGGTGAGCGGCATGAGCGGCGGACGTAATGCTCTCCAGGCCGGCTCTTCGAGGGCATCGGCCAGGATGCGCTTCAGTGCGGGAATGAAAGGCAGGGCTTCAAGCGCCTTTCGCGTACGGATCATTCGATCTGCGGCTGACTTGTCGCCGTCGAAGACCTCGCGTACCAACCGAGACGTCACGTTTGCCGTCGCTGATATGCAGCCCACTCCGCCTTCTTCAAGTGCATAGCTCAACAAGGCCTCAGAGCCGCTGAATACACCCACTCCTTCCAGTTCCTTGCAGAACAAGGTCAGGTTGTCCGTGTCGCCACTCGAGTCCTTGATGCCGACAATGGTCTCGGGCCAGGCTTCCATCAATCGGTGGATGATAGGAATCGAATAGCCCGTGCCCGCCATTTTCGGATAGTGATAGAGCACGAGTCGGGACTGATCCGCAATTGTGTTCTCCAGCATGCGGGAAATGAAGGCGAACAGGCCATCATCGCTCACAGGGCTGTAGTAGAAGGGCGGAAGCAGCAGGACGGCTCTTGCGCCCAATTCCTGCGCATGACGTGTCAGCTCGGCAGCATCGGTGTACGAGGTCTGTCCCGTTCCGACGATGATGCGAGAGAAATCTGCCCCCGCTTTTGCCAATTCGTCCAGAAGCATCCGCCGCTCCGAGATGGAAAACGAGGTCGCTTCTCCGGTCGTACCGAACAAAACCGTGCCGTGGGATCCTTTCTCCGTCAGCCAATCCATGTGCCGAAGCAGTCTGCCGGCATCAGCCGAAAGGTCCGCTGCAAGCGGCGTAACCGCTGCGGTCCAAACGCCTTTCAGAAAGGAAGATGATTCAGCGGCTGCGGGCGGGTTCGTCATCAGGAAGGAGGAAGACGCGGGAGGATCGGCGAGGATACAAATACAAACGGGCGAAGACAGAGTTGATACATCTGTCGCGTTCGAGATGCCCAACTCACGTCACCAGGAATCTGTCCTGGGGAATGCGGGTAAGAGCGGCCTCTCAACCTCGTTCCCTGACTTCCGTTCCTCATGTCCCGACGATGGACTGCACTTCTTGTTTTTCTTGCCTTGGTCCTGCTCGTTTTTGCGGGGCCGAGGGCATCGACTGATCTCACCTGGACCGAGCCATCCTTGGGCGAGCCGCTCGACGAATGGCTGGCCGCGAGTGAAGCCCAGTTGGGAAACGTGACGCCGGGAAAAGAAAAGGGCATCGTCTGGTCCGACAGTTCGAAGGCGCGTACCGATCTGGCCGTCGTATACCTGCACGGCTTTTCGGCCAGTCGTCTTGAGGCGGCTCCCTACCCGGATTCAATCGCCGCCGAGCTTGGAGCCAACCTGTACTACTCCCGCTTGGCAGGTCACGGCCGGGATGGGGACGATCTGGGTGCGTCCACAGCGGAAGAATGGTATCAAAGTGCTGCAGAGGCGATCCGAATTGGTGAAGCTATCGGCGACAGCCTGATCGTGATCGGTCTCTCAACAGGCGCCACGCTGGCTGCAGCCGCGGCGCTTGACCCCGATTTGCGCCGAAAATGGAAGGCCCAGATCTGGATCAGTCCCAACTTCACGGTCGCCAACCCGGAATCCGAGATGCTGCTGTGGCCCTGGGGGAGTGTGCTGCTGCGTATGGTGCAGGGCGATACGTATTCCTGGGAGCCGCAGAACGAACGTCACGCCATGATTGGATCGCAAACGTATCCCTCCAGGGTATTGTTGGAGGTCGTATCGCTCACAGATGTTGTGCGCAACCTGCCTTTCGAGGACATGGTCACGCCAACGCTGATGTTTTATTCACCGGATGATCGAGTGATCTCGGCCCCTGTCGCCCAGGATCTGTTCGCGCAAATGACGGCTCCGAAAGACAGCATTCGTGTGCTGCGCGCACTCGACGAGAACATGCATGTCATCGTGGGTGATGCCCTCGGGCCGGAAAATTCGACCCCGTTTGCTCGTCGAACGGTGGAATGGATCAGGTCGCTGGGCGACTCCTAGATAGCTTAGAATTCGTGGGTCAGGCGAAGCATCGCCACGCGTCCGATTTCGGGCACGAACACGAATTCGCGGTGCCGGTTGTCTGTCAGATTCTGGACGGTGAGATTGACCATGGTGTCCTTGGAGAACGGCACGCTGTAATAGAGCGAAGCGTCCACGACGAAGTAGGACTCCACGGCGCCCACATACACGTCGCTTCGCACGTCATATCCGTCCACGTACCGGGCGCGCAGTGAACCTCCGAAGTCCCCTTCATCCCCATCATAAAAGACCTGGAATCCGGTCTTGTAGCGCGGGGCATTGAGGGAGATGTCTGCCACCCCGTCGACATTCTCGAAGTAATTGTCGCTGAGCCATGAGCCCATGACGCCAAGCCGCAGCTGGCGGGAGAGGAAGAGCATCAGGTTGGCATCGACACCGTTGATCGTGACCTCCCCGAAGTTGCGGCGAACGAGCATGACAGCGGTTGGATCGAAGGCCTCCACGGGCGATACGGTACCAAACGGGATGGCTCCCGCCAGTCCGGCCGCCAGCAGGAAGGCGACTTCCCGCGTCGGATCGCCGTCTCCGTTGGCATAGATCTGGCCTGATTGATCCAGCAATTGAAGCGTCTCCAAGGCACTCGCATTCTCAGCCTGGGCCAGCGCGTCGCCCACCGATTGGATCAGGGCGGCGTTCAGGGTGCTGCCCTCGAGGAAGACATTGGGCGTTCCAACGAGATAGGGGCCCTTGAAGTCGGATACCTGGCTGCGGTAGGCATCGATACCAATCACCAGTCCGCGGCCGATAAGGCCCTTGTAGCCCAACTCGATCGTTCGCGTCCGGGTGATGTCGAGCGATGGAACGTCCCGCGCATTACTGACATCCTCAAAAGACTGGCTATCGAGATTCAGTTGGCGCATCACGTTCTGGACGTCTGTCACGGCCTCGGGGAGCACGGCGTCGAGCGCGGCAGAAAACGCATCGACCTGACCAGATGGGATGACGCCGTCGTCAGCCAGCGTTTGCGCGAGTCCGGCCACCGCTGACTGCCGTGCCACGGACCACATTACATTGGTGAATACCGGGTCATCGAGGTCGATGAAGTCGGATTCGCTCCGGCCACGCGGGTCCAGCGGAGCAAACGGGGATCGGAACTGAGGGCGACCGTCGGCCGAACGCATGAACGAGAACCCGCGCTGCATGCCCTGGACGCGGAGATCCGTTTCGGGCGCGAAGCCGAGGAGCGGCTCCATCTGGCCGAGCGTAAAGAGGTCGCGGGCGCCGACGATGTCCGAAAACAGGTCGTTGGGAAGGGGAGTGTTGAACGCGCGGTTGTATGTGGCGCGGAAAGTGTGATTTGTCTTTGGTTTTAGCACGAGCGCGGCGCGCGGAGAGAGCGTGGTGCGCTCGAGGCGATCGTGGTAGTCGACGCGCGCCGCGCCCACCAACGACAGCCAGGTGCGCACATCCCAGTCGGCCTGCACATAGCTGCCGATCTCGGCAACGTTATCGCTGTTTTCATTGCGCCCATTTACCGTTCCCTCGCCCTCAGGCATGGTGTAGAAGGCATCCAATCCATAAGTGAACTGAAGGCGCGAGCTGGGCGTGCTGTAATGCTGCACCTGCGCCACGACCATCTTTGACACATCCCGGAATTGTTCTCCCGTGCGCAGGAAGTAGGAGTCACCCGAGTTCAGGAGGTTGGCGTACGTCTGAGCAAAAAGTCGCCCTCGCTGGTATCGAATCTGCCCATATCCCATTCGGGCATTATTGACCTGCGCGGCACCTGTGGGTGTGATTTCAATGTTGTCGCCACGCGTCAGGCCGGTGTTGAACGACAAGGTGCCGCCGCGAATGTCCCGGATCTCGACGGCTCCGTTAAAGGCCAGATTTCGGACATTGAAATCCCGCTGGCCAATCTTCAAGGTGTCGGTCAGGGCGCCTTCCTGGATGGCCAGTGTACGAGCAGCGATCTCTTCGGGATCGCGATACTCGAATTCGTCTCCCGTGTAGTACTGCCCCGAGAATTTGTATCCGATCCGCTGTCCACGTGTGCCCGCGTGTCGGAACGAGCCGAGCTTGATATCCTGCTGTCCGCCTGCGAGGGTCACCGAGGTGCCGCGGGCGTCAAACGGACTGCGAGTCATCATGTGCACGACACCGTTGGCGGCGTTCGGGCCATACAGCGCCGATGCGGGGCCGGACACGACTTCAATTTGCTCGATGTCCCCCTCTGTCATCGGGATCAACTGAAGCGCCGTCAGCCGGACAGAAGGAGCTCGGGCAATCCGGTTGTCAACCAGGGTCAGGAGAGAGCTGGCCAAGTTGTCATTGAATCCGCGAACGACGATGCGGGAGGAGACGATTCCGGTATTCACGATGTCCACGGCCGGTACAGACATCAAATGGGTGGCGGCCGTCAGTGCCGTCCGCGATCGCAGTTCTTTCGGTTCCAGGACCGTTATGGCCGCCGGTGCGTCAAGCAATTTCTCGGGTGAACGCGAGGCCGTAACCGTGATTGGATTGATGAGCTGTCCACTCGGGATCAACCGAATCGAAAACTCCCTGACCGCATCCACAGCCACCGCTACATCTTCGCGGGTCCACGTTTCGAACCCGACGTAGGACACCGTGAGGCGATATTCGCCGGCAGGCACTTCGACATCGAAACGACCATTTTCGTCCGTCGCCATCCCCGTATCGATCGACCGGCCATCCGTGGCGCGCCCCGTGATGTGCACGTTGGCCCCCGGAAGAGCGATGCCGGTCTCGTCATCAATAACCACACCGGACAAGGATGCTCGATCGGGGGTGAAATGCGGAGCTGTTGGGTTGAAAGACGCGAATGCCGGAAGCGTGATGGCCAAAGAGGCTGTAACCATTAGTGAGGCAACGAGCAGAGCACGGAGACGCTCGACATTGAAAAGAGCGCCTGCGGGACTTGAAATGCGATAGGGCGGATAACGCATGACGGTCAGGGTGGCGAGGTGCGGGCGGCACCTGTCTTGATGGCGGGAAAAGACCATCGGCCGGCCAGCCGATGGACAAACATCGAAAACCGCCCGACCCTTTTCAACCCGTACTCAAATGGGCGAACTTGCGGCGCTCACCATCACCCCTTTCGTTTCGATCTCCCTTGTCACAACACGCGTTCGAGAAAGCGCCCCGGCGCACGCTGTTCAAGCTGTCCATCCCCGTCCTGTTTTCGCTGGTCGCGGAGCCGATCACGGGCCTGGTTGATACGGCGTTTGTAGCGCGTCTCGGTGCCGTGGAATTGGCCGCACTGGGAGTGGGTACGATGGCGTTGTCGTCTGTCTTCTGGATCTTCAACTTCCTGGGAGTAGCCACACAAACAGATGTAGCCCAAGCAGATGGGCGGGGCGAGTCGGCTGAGCGAGGGGCGATTTGCGGGTTGTCGATGATGCTGTCCCTCCTGATAGGCGTCGGGTCGGCCTTGCTCCTGTGGCCGTTCATATCAACCGTATCCGGGCTATTGGGAGCCACGGGCGACATTGGGTTGGCCTCTGACAGTTACATCGGGATTCGCCTCTGGGGATCTCCGGCCATCCTGGTCACCATTGCCGGTTTCGGGGCGTTGAGGGGCGTACAGCGGATGCAGATCCCCCTGTGGATCGCCGTCGGGGTCAACGTGCTGAACATCAAACTGGATGCCCTGCTGATTTTCGGCTTTGGCCCCATCCCTGCTTTCGGGATTGAAGGGGCAGCTGCAGCGACAGCCATAGCGCAGTGGGTAGGTGCTGTCGCCACGTGGATGGTGGTTCGTCGCGAACTCGGCGCGCGTGTGGTCTGGAATGCCGACAAGGCCAAACACCTCTTCCGGGTGGGGTGGGACCTGTTCCTTCGCACAGGCGCTCTTACGCTCTTCCTGCTTGTCGGCACGCGCGAGGCCACCAAACTGGGCGCAGAAGCCGGCGCCGCCCATCAGGCCATTCGCCAATTTTGGCTGTTCACCGCTCTCTTTCTGGACTCCTTCGCAATCGCGGGGCAGAGCTTAGTCGCCTACTTCGCGGGGAATGACCGGACCGCCACTGCCCGTCGCGTCGCCCGGACGATCTTAGAATTCTGTTTTGGATTCGGCTTCGTGCTCATGGTCGTCATGTGGGTGGGAGAAGGTTGGATTGCCCGTCTGCTCGTCCCAGAAACCGCCGTACTCGCCTTCGGATCGGCGTGGTGGCTGGCTCTGCTTTTTCAGCCTCTCAACGCGCTTGCTTTCGGGACCGACGGGATTCATTGGGGAACGGGCGATTTCGCCTTCCTTCGAAACGCAACCGTCGTTGCTACTGGGGTCAGTGTCGGCGCGCTCTATGTGCTGGCCGCATGGATGGGCCTGTCGCTCCCTTTGATTTGGGCTGTGACCGGGCTTTGGATCGGGATACGGGTGTTGTTTGGAGTGGGACGGGTGTGGCCGGGTTCACGCATGGCGCCACTCGGGACCTGGCGCCAGGAATAATGGCGAATGAACCGGCCGCGGTTTGAGAAGCGCTTCGTGGATAACTGCTCCTCGCTTTCTGGTCATGCGACCGGTAGTTTTCGGCTCTTCTGAAACCCAATCCCCAGATCATGCCGACACCTCACTACGACCGCGTCAAGGAATTCATGCAGAAAGTTGGGCAGGACACGCCCGAAGGAGCCATCGTCCCGGACGAAAAGATCCGCATTCTGCGCGCCAAACTGATTCTTGAGGAAGCGCTTGAAACTGTGGCCGCGATGGGTGTGACCGTCCATACGAACGGCCATGAAATCACCGAGGAAGGCCTGGGCTATGCGGCTCCGAATGCCGTAGACCTGAAAGAAGTTGTCGACGGCTGTGCAGATATTTCGGTGGTGACCATCGGAACACTGATCGCATTCGGCGTGGACGATGAACCCGTTCTCGAGGAAGTGGATGCCTCTAACCTGCGCAAGTTCGGCGAAGGCAGTTACCGTCGAGAGGACGGGAAATGGATGAAGCCGCCAGGATGGACGCCTCCCGACATCATGGGAGCGATTGACAAGGGGTGGGGTCGGTGAGTTCTGCCCTCGTCGAGAACGCTCGGGAATCGGATCGGGATCGCATCAAATCGATGCTGACCGAGGCGGGTCTCCCAACAGAAGGCGTGGACCCGATCCTGGAATACTTCAAGGTGATCAGGGATGATGGAGGCCGCGTCATCGCTGCCGGCGTGATCGAATGGCATCAGGGTGGTGACTCGGCAGGTCGCGATGGATTGCTGCGAAGTGTCGTTGTAGATGATGCATGGCGGGGAAAAGGTCTGGGCGGCCAGCTGATCCGGTCTTTCATGGATACCACCATGGAGGATCTCTATCTGTTGACCGAATCGGCGACTGACTTCTTTCGGCACCTCGGATTCGAATCCATCGACCGGTCGCTCGCTCCGGATGCCGTGCGGCAGTCCGAAGAATTTCGATGTCTGTGCGGGGAATCCGCAGCCTTCATGCGGCGTTCGGTAGACCCGAAGACCAATTAGAGGCTTTTGCACTCGTTGCTGAGCCGTTTGAAGGGCGCGGCGTTCGCGCTCCCAATCAACCACATTCAACCAACCGTCTTTCCGAACCATGGCGAAGACCAACCGTCGCAAGGAGCGCGCACGCCGCGCCGTCCAGCCCGAACTGAATAAAACCGCACTCTGGATTGCTACTGCTTTCGCGGGTGTCGGTGCAGCACTGGCGTTCTATGCAACGCAGCTGACCTTCACGATCGAGGCTCAGGGCATTGTCGAGGCCAGCGGATGCTCGCTCAACGACTGGATCAACTGTGATGTGGCCAACTCGTCTTCCTACGCCAAGCAGTTTGGTGTGCCGGTGGCCTGGTTTGGATTCCTGTTTTACGCCTTCGCTGGGTTGTCCGCTGTATTTGGCGCGACTTCGGCCAAGACGCGTCAGCCAGCTTCTTTCATTGCGATGTCGGCCGTATTGGCCGTTGGTGCAGTGCTCTTCTCGTTCCTGAAGATGTACCACATGGTCCAGCTGAGCGTGCTATGCCTCGTCTGCATCGGTATGTATGTCGCGAACTTCGGCTTGCTGGCCACCTTGCCCATGGGGCTTGGCTACAGCCCGGTCGGCTTCGTGGCCCTCATCAAGGACTACATCGCCCGGGTTCAGGGTGCCGAGAGCGACACGGGTTTTGATCCCCAGATTGTAAAGGTTGGTGTCTTCGTGCTGGTCGTATTCGGAATCGGCTATGCCGGGGCGCTGAATCACGCGCGTGGGATCACCGGCAATGTGAATGTCGGTGAATCAGTGACCGCCCATTTCCGTGGCCCGGTGTATGACGTCCAGGTGGACCCGGAAGCCTCGGTCTGGGGCAATCCGGATGCAGACATCGTCATCGTTGAGTATGCCGATTTCCAGTGCCCCGCCTGTGAGCAGAGTGCTTTCCACCTTCGCCCGACCCTGTTCGAGTTCGCGGATGACGTCAAACTCGTCTTCATGAACTACCCGCTCACGCAGATCCACAGCCAGGCCATGAATGCAGCAAAAGCCAGCGTTTGCGCGGAGCGCTTTGGCGACTTCTGGACCTACCACGACGAAGTGTTCAAGAACCAGGCGGTACTACAGCCTACGCTGTTCACGCGAATCGCAACCGACCTTGGATGGGACGAGCGGGAATTCGCAGAATGCATGATCAGCGAAGAAGTGGAAGCCCGCGTCGAAGCGGATCGGGAAAAAGGCCGCGTGGCTCAGGTTTCCGGCACGCCGACCCTCTACATCAATGGCCGCAAGGTTGCAGCCTGGCGTAATACTGACATCATCCGCGCTATAGTTCGTGAGGAGCTCTCGCGCCTCTAGCGCGCTTTCCCCGCCACTCCAGATCACGAATTGTGATGAGTACTGCCGATACGGATCTGCAAAACAGCGGATTCCGGCTCAATGTTGAGATCAAGGCGCGCTGTGCCGACCATCAGGCTGTGCGCGATGTCTTGAAGAGTCTCGAATCGCGTTTGGTTGGTTTGGACCGCCAGATTGACACGTATTTTCATGTCCCCGTGGGACGATTGAAGCTGCGGGAAGGAACGATCGAGAACAGCCTGATTCACTATCAGCGGGCTGACCAATCCGGTCCCAAGACTTCAGATGTCCTGCTCTATCGGGTGGCTCCTGATCCGGCTCTGAAGGATGTGCTGTCTCGCGCATTGGGCGTGTTGGTCGTAGTCGACAAGCTTCGCGAGATCCACTTCGTCGACAACGTCAAGATTCACCTCGACACGGTTGAGGGCCTTGGTACATTTCTGGAGATCGAAGCGATTGATGCAGACGGATCCCATTCCGAGTCTGCATTACAAGCTCAGTGCGAAGCCTTCATGGAGCACTTTTTCGTTTCAGGTGATGATCTGATGCAGGATTCCTACTCGGACATGCTGTTGAGGCTGCAAGCCGGCCCAGGATCTTGACTGTGACTGTGACTGTGAGCAGCGGCAACAGGTGGTATCAGATTGCGTATTCTGGTAACGTTCGGTACGTCCCGGCGATCTCAAGAGCCACCATCCAGCTCCATTCGTTTTGGAATCAACCTTTCCCACTCAGCATCAGGAAGACACGTCCTCGTCGCCTTCCGATCATCGACCTTTTGCGGGCGTGTCATTCGATGATCTGACGTCATTGGACGGCTCCATCGTTAAAGTATGGAGGTTGAAGACCGGCATCTTCCTCGGCATTCTGGCCCTGGCGGTGCTCATCTGGGATATTCTGGGTGCGTTCCAGTCCGACCGTCTGTTGCCATTCGGCGCTTGGGCAGGAATGGCCATTGTTCTCGCTTTTTCGATTTCCTGGTGGCTGCCGCCGTTGCGATACCGGTACTGGGGGTATGAGCTGCGTGAGGAAGAGCTGCTGCTCGTCCGGGGCATTTTCAATCGCGTGCACACGATCATTCCACTTCGCCGCATCCAGCATCTGGACGTGTCCCAGGACATCTTCGAGCGGGAATTCGACGTGGCCAAGCTGATCGTGCACACAGCTGGGACTCGGTCCAGCGACGTGATCCTGCCGGGCCTGCATCAGGACCTGGCCGAGTCGTTGCGTGATGACATGAAGCAGTTCATCACGGATCAGGCCCTTTGATGGAAGCTCCGTCTGATCAGCACATGACGCCGGTCCCTGCTCCAACGAACCAGGCTGCTGCTCCTGCGATGGAGCCCAAACGATTGCACCCGCTCACCATGGTGCAACGCGTGATCGTGAGCCTTCCGGCCCTGGTGTTCATCATGCTTCCGGTGATGCGCGGGGGAGATTCCACGGCCTGGTTCAACCTGATCTTCGGGGCCATGTACCTCGTGTTCATCGTGCCGTGGATTGCGCTCCACTATCTACGCTTCCGCTATTGGATCACGCCGGAGGAATTGGTGATCCACTCAGGTGTGTTGACACGGCGGCGTCGCAATATTCCGGTTGAACGGATCCAGAACATCGAGATTGAGCAGGCCCCGCTGCAAAGGATTCTTGGGACGGCAAAAGTCATCGTGTATACGGCCGGTAGCGCAACGGCCGAAGGAGTGCTGGAGTACGTCTCCATCGACGAAGCGCGCGCGATCCGAACAGTGGTTCGCGATCTACAGCAGGCATTGCAAGCTGAAGAGTCCTCGAGCGACGACACGTTTGCCAGCATGGATCCGGCCGGTGATTCCGTGTCGGAAGACAATGTCACGGAAGAAGCCGCAAGCAGCGGTTTATCCCTTATTGAGTTGGACACACGTCGGGTGATCATGGCCGGAGCATTCCGGTTTTCAATGGTCTATCTGGCCGTCATCTTTTCATTTCTCCAGTACATCGAACCCGATCCAACCCTGCTGTTTTCGTGGTTGATGCGCGGTCCACTGGAGCCATTGGAAGCCCGTATTGAAGCCTCACCAATCATCGCAGCGGTGCTGGGGGCTTTCGGAGCCATCATGTTGGGGTGGCTGACAGGCATCCTGGTCACCATCAATCGCTACCACAAGTTCAAATTGGAATTGATCGGGGACAAGCTTCACCGTTCCCATGGCTTGCTGACCCTGAAGGAGGGGACGATTCCGCTTTCTCGCATTCAGTCGTGGATCCTGCGCACGAATCCCTTGATGGAAGCCTTCGGATGGTATCGGCTTGAGGTGCAGACGATGGGCATCAACCTGAACCAGAGTGGATATCAAGTCGCCTTACCGTTTGGCAGGGAAGAGGAAGTCAGCGCGATTCTGGAAGCCGTCGGTTCGCCAGCGGTCCCGGATACCTGGACTCCGGTCTCCACGTTGACCATCCGCCGATTCATGGCGCGTTCGCTCTTCGTGTTATTGGTCATCATCGGAGTCATCCAGATCTGGTGGACACCCATCTGGTGGCTGGCAGCGGTGGTGCCTCTACTCATGGGATGGGCACTACTCCGCTATCGGGGAATGCGTTTCGCAGACGATGAATCGTGGGTCGCCATGCGAAAAGGCGTTATCCGGCGACTGACCTGGATGGTACCCGTCGACAAGCTGCAAACAGCGGGCTTCTATGCGAACTGGTTCCAGCGTAGGCTGGGCCTGGCATCCATATACGTTGACACGGCTGGCGCTTCTGCGGGTCGTTCCGCTGAATTACCCGATATCGAAGCTTCCGAGGCCGCGTCCGTAATCTCGCGGGTCTACAGTCGATTCCGGGGCTGATCAGTCCTGGTCCGCGTGGCGCTCGCGAAGCGAACACAGACCCAGGTACAGGACGATCGGAATGGTCTTTCTCTTTGCAGGACCCTGAAGGTCGATAGCAGTCCAGCCCAGCGAAAGCGTCCATGCGGCTGGTCCGATCCATGAGACCCACCAAGGCATCCGCGCCACGAGAAACGCGAACAGCCGACCGGCCAACTGCGAGCCAATGATCTTGGCGATGGTTCCGAAGATGATGGTCTTGATCAGTCCCTGGACCACGACAATGTTGAAGGCCTCGATCAACATCGGCAGGGCGAATACGCCCGCAGACCGCGCGATGAATGCCTTCGCTTTGTCCGCTTCAACGCCCAGGTCTTCAAGCATTTTCTGCTGCTCTTCCGGAGGCAGGTCTGCAAATTGCTGGGTGGCGTAAGACTCGGCCAGACGCTCAACGACTTCGCGATCAGATCCTAGCAGGTTCGCGTCCACTTTAAGCGAACGTGCCACGTCCCGAACGATGCTTTGGAAAGGGGCACCGCGTTCTTCGCCCGTCATGGAGCGGAAGACGTACATGATTTCAGACGAACCTAGATAGCGGAATTCGGCCTCGAACTGCTCTTCGATTGCTGTCCGATTCGCTTCGGAATCCTCGGCCTCCAGCGCAGCCACCCGTTCCTGGAAGCCGACATCATCTGTCTGGTTGAGTGGACTCTCCATGATGCCGGCCAGGAATTGATAGTCGGTCGGCGTCAGAATGGACAGAAGCTCCTTCATGGGGCAGGGTATTTCGATGGTCGCTGGTGCGTTCGGAGAGACGTGGTACGCTGTCGAAGGAAGGCAGGTTACATGCATGGTTGCCGGCATCTGAATTCGTCGACGCTAGACGGCTCGCGGACTCCAAGGTCAGTTGATTTCACCAAGACCCCCATTCTAGTGGGAATTTTGAGGGCTGATATGCTAAATTCGCAGGGTATGTAATCGCTTCCATTCTGTTGTCGACCGTTGCGGTCCCGTCCATGTCGGACTCCACATCTTCATCCCGTGCCAGCGGATTGCTGTTGCACATCACCTCACTGCCTTCGCGATTTGGAATCGGCGATCTAGGCCCTGAGGCGTACCGTTTCGCCGATTTCATGGCGGAATCCAAGCAAACGCTGTGGCAAATGCTGCCACTGGTTCCTACCGGTTATGGGTATTCTCCGTACGCTGCTCCGTCGACGTATGCGGGAAACGCGATGCTTATTTCACCGGACCGTCTCCTGGAAGATGGGTGGCTGACACGCGAAGATCTTGGCGATATCCCCGACTTTCCGGCGGATTTTGTTCAGTTTGAAGGTGTAAGCGCTTACAAGATGGGCTTGCTTCGCACGGCGTGGGATCGATTCTCCCGCAGCGCTTCGCCGACAGAAAAAGACGCTTTTGACGCCTTTTGCCAGCAGCATGCGTCGTGGTTGGAAGACTGGGCGCTCTTCGAGACGATCAAGTCCGACCACGAGGAAAAGGAGTGGATGACGTGGACGCCGGAGCTGCGTGATCGAGAGCCGTCAGCCATGCTGGCCTATCAAGACAAGCATGCCGATCGGATTGCTATGCGCAAGTTCTCGCAATACCTGTTCGAGCAGCAGTGGGCGGACCTGAAGACGTATTGCAACGAGCGGGGTGTTCGCATTTTTGGCGACCTGCCGATCTACGTGGCACAGGACAGCGCCGACGTGTGGGCCAATCGCCACCTGTTTACCCTGCAAGAGGACGGTTATCCTACCACGATCGCGGGAGTACCACCGGATTACTTCTCTGAGACGGGCCAGCGCTGGGGCAACCCGCTGTATCGCTGGGACTCGATGAAAGCGTCTGGATACGCCTGGTGGACGTCCCGCATGGCGCGCATCATGGAGCTAGTCGATCTGGTGCGGCTTGATCACTTCCGCGGCTTCGAGGCTTACTGGGAAGTGCCGGCCAGCGAGGAGACGGCCATCAATGGTTCATGGCGCCAAGGCCCCGGTCCGGACTTGTTCGAGAAACTGGAAGAGAATCTGGGCGAAGTCCCACTGATTGCTGAAAACCTGGGCGTCATCACTGACGGTGTCACGAACCTGATGCAACGATTCGATTTCCCGGGCATGGCCATTCTCCAGTTCGCGTTCGATTCGGACGACACGAATGAATTCCTGCCCCACAACTACGACGAGCCGCTGGTTGCCTACACGGGAACGCATGACAACGACACGTTGATGGGGTGGTGGACCGAGACGGCCAGCACACAGAATGCTGATCAGATTGCGCGGGCCAAAGCCTACTGTACCGAGTACCTCGGCCTGGAAGAAGGAAAAGAAGCTGAGCAGCTGCCGTGGAAGGCACTGGAAGCCCTGATGAAGTCGGTCGCGCGATTCGTGGTTACACCAGTGCAGGATCTGTTGGGCTTGGGCGCCGACGCACGCATGAATACGCCCGGTACAACCGACAACAACTGGAAATGGCGCCTCGCGCCCGGAGCCCTCGACGCGGGCGTCGGCGCCCGCCTGGCGTCCCTGACCGAGGAGACAGGACGCGCGTAGGCAGGTGGCCTAGGCGGGGATCAACGCGCTGACGCTGAGGCCATCCAGCGAAAGCAACCCATTCTCGAAGCGACTCACGTCCTGGAACGGCTCTCCAATTACCCAGGAAGATCCTTTTATGGCTTCCGGAAGAGGGGGCAAGACCGAAGTGACCGGGTGGTCGATCGGGTTGATCACCATGAACAGGGAGTCCGTTTTGTCAGCGGAAATCAACTGGAGTCCAAGGACTCGATCGTGTGGATTTTTCCAGTCAGATTCTTGCATGGGTCGACCGGACGGGTGCCACCAGTGTGCGGTGGCCGATCCCTTAGCTCCCAGGAAACGTCGCTGCGAGAGAATCGGGTGGGCTTTTCGAAAGGCGATCAACTGCTTCACTTGAGCAAGAAGCGTTTCATCGACCGATTCCCAGTCGTACCAGGAAATCTCGTTGTCCTGGCAATAGGCATTGTTATTGCCCTGTTGAGTGCGGCCCAACTCGTCACCACCCAGCATCATTGGTACGCCCTGGGACAGGAACAGGGTACCCATCAGACTGCGACGTACTGCCCGGCGACGGGCGGCAATCACCGGATCATCGGTCGGCCCCTCCACACCCCAGTTCCTGGAATGATTCGGCTCGTGACCGTCACGGTTTTCCTCTCCGTTGGCCCAATTGTGCTTCTGTTCGTACGTGACCAGATCATTCAGCGTGAATCCGTCGTGGGCCGTGATGAAATTGATCGAAGCGGAGGGACGACGCAGTCCGAAGATGTCGCTGCTGCCGCTCAGACGCGTTGCAAAGGTTGATTTCGACAGCGATTCGCCTGTCCAGAACATGCGCACATCGTCCCGATACCGCCCATTCCACTCCCGCCAGGGAGACTGGAAGGTGCCCAGTTGATAGCCCTCGGGTCCCAGGTCCCAGGGTTCGGCAATCAGTTTTCGGGATCGCAGGATCGGATCCTGCTGGAGCAGGATGAAGAACGGACCATCCATGTCGACACGCTGACCCGCGCGAGCCAGCACTGTGGCGAGGTCGAAACGGAATCCATCGACACCAAGTGTGCCGGCCCAGTACCGCAGCGAGTCGGCAATGAGCCGCATAACGACGGGCTGTCTTACATCGAGGGTATTCCCTGTTCCGGTGTAGTTGTGCAGATAGCGGGGGTTGTCTTCGCGCGAGAGGTAGTAGCTCAGGTTGTCCAGCCCGCGGAAGGACAACGTCGGCCCCATCGGGCCACCCTCTGCCGTATGGTTGAAGACCACATCGATGATGACCTCAAGCCCCGCGGCGTGAAGTCGGTCGACCATGGTTCGAAACTCGACTGCTGCGGCCTCGGGATGGGCTGCATACGAGGGTTCCGGAGCGAAATAGCCCAGGGTGTTGTAGCCCCAGTAGTTGACCTTGCCCTGCTGGTCAAGGTGATGTTCGTGCAGGTTCGTCTGAACCGGTAGAAGCTGCACGGACGTCACGCCGAGGCCTTTGAGATAGTCGATGACCGGCTCCGTGGCCAGGCCCGCATACGTTCCACGCAGGTGCTCAGGTACGTCAGGGTGGGTCATCGTCAGCCCACGCACATGCGTCTCGTAGATGACGGTTTGCTCCCAGGGAATCTCGGGACCGTGCTCCAGTTCGCATGCGATGTGTTGGGGAGCGACACGTGCAAGACCGGCCGTTCGTGCTGAGTCAGCTGTGAAGAAGGTCGTGTCATCGTGTCCCGGGTTATACCCAAGAATGGTGGGGTCCCAGACCGGTTTTCGGGCGATGTCGCGCGCGTAAGGGTCGAGCAACAGCTTGTTTCGATTGAATCGATGCCCGCGCTCGGGTTCGTACGGGCCATCGACACGGAATCCGTACAACTGACCGATGTCCAGACCGGGCACGAAGCCGTGCCAGATGTTGCCCGTTCGCTCACTCAGGTCGATTTCGTGGCGCTCATGGGCGTCTTCGATGCTGTCAAACAAACACAGGCTGACGCGCGTGGCGTGCGCGCTGAAGACGGCAAAGTTGACCCCGCCTTTGACGGGAGTCGCACCAAGCGGCCAGGGTTTTCCGGGGAGAGTCGACATAGCAGGGAGTGAAGCGGCCCCCGTATACCCGAAGGCACTGAGCACGATCCCCAAGCACGCGAATTGATCGCACGATATCGAACATGCTCGACGAGGGCAGTGCCCGGCCCTTCAATCCCCATACTGAATTCAAGAATCCGGAAGCGCTCCCGGCCGGGACGGGTGAAGCAGGGATTGGTAAATTGCGACTTCTCCGCTCACACTTACGACACCGACTACCTGTACATGCCCGCTGCATCCGCATTTGATCGCTATCTCTGGGGAGAAGGTCGCCTCGAGCGCTCCTGGGAGCTTTTCGGCGCCCATCCCAATCGTCAGGGTACTTGGTTTCGGGTGTGGGCGCCGCGGGCTGATGAGGTCTGCGTGATTGGAGACTTCAATGACTGGGCCCGCGGCGCCCACGTCATGAAACCTCAAGGCTCGGGGATGGAGCGATTCTGGGAGATCTTCGTCCGCGGCGCCAAGCCCGGTATGAAGTACAAGTTCTCTATCCGGAAAGGACCCTGGTGGACGGACAAGAGCGATCCCTACGCTTTCGAAATGGAGCCGCCCAGCATGACGGGCGACGATGTGGCGGGGCTCTCAGGGATCGTTCCGACTCGCAATTTTGAATGGACCGACGGCGACTGGATGGCCAACAGGGAAGGGCCGGGTTCGCTGGACAAGGCCGTTTCCATTTACGAAGTCCATCTGGGATCCTGGCGAAAAGGCGAAGATGGCCTTTCACTCAGTTATCGCGACATTGCCGCTCCATTGGCCGCGCATGTGAATGAGATGGGGTTCACCCACGTGGAATTCCTGCCCGTCCAGGAGCACCCGTTTTATGGGTCGTGGGGATACCAGGTGATCGGCCCGTTCGCCCCGACCTTCCGCTATGGAACGCCCGATGATTTCAAGTACCTGGTCGACTACCTGCACGGACAGGGAATCGGCGTGCTACTGGACTGGGTCCCAGCGCACTTCGCCACGGATCCGCAGGGACTGGTCAACTTCGATGGCGACGCTCTCTACGAGTACGAGGACCCGGTCATGCGCCATCACCCGGACTGGGGCACGTTGGTGTTTGACTACACCCGTCCGCAGGTGCGCAACTACCTGCTCTCGAATGCACTCTTCTGGCTGGATGAATATCACATCGATGGCCTGCGTTTCGATGCGGTCGCCTCGATGCTGTATCGCGATTACTCGCGTGGGGAGGAGTGGACGCCGAATGAATTCGGTGGTCGGGAGAATCTCGAGGCCATGAGCCTGCTGAAGGAGATCAACGAAACCGTTTTTTCACGGCATCCCTCGGCCATGATGATCGCCGAAGAATCCACCGCATGGCCTGGCGTGTCACATCCTACGTATGCGGGCGGTCTCGGCTTCCTCTACAAGTGGAACATGGGCTGGATGCACGATACGTTGGAGTTCTTCAAGGAAGACCCCGTCCATCGTCGCTACCACGTCCACAACTTTACCTTCCCGCTCGTATTCGCGTGGGCCGAGAACTACATGCTCTCCCTGTCACACGACGAGGTTGTGCATGGAAAGGGCTCTTTGCTTGGCAAGATGCCGGGTGATGACTGGCAAAAGGCGGCGAACCTCCGTTTGCTCTTTGGCCACATGATGGGTCACCCGGGCAAGAAGCTGTTGTTCATGGGCTGCGAGTTTGGCCAAAGCTCCGAGTGGAATCATGACACGGGACTGGACTGGTGGCTGCTCGATCAACCGATCCACAAAGGCGTTGCCCAGTGGATGAAGGCCATGAATACACTGTACCGGGAGTCACCCGTGCTTCAATACGACGGCGGTGACGGATTTTACTGGATCGACTTTTCGGACCTGGAAAACACGGTTGTCTCGTACGTGCGACATAAGGATGGCAAAGAGCTGCTGTTTGTCTACAACTTCACCCCCGTTCCCCGTCCGGATTACAAGCAGGGCGTACCGCACCTCGGAGAGTGGCAGGTCAAACTCAACTCGGACGATCTGGCCTTTGGAGGCAGCGGAGCCGGCACGTACGGGTCCATCAACGCTCGTCAGGACATGACGCACGGACAACCGGCATCGGTACAGCTTGATCTCCCGCCCTTGGGGCTTCTGATCCTTGAACACGGAAAGGCTGCGGACTGATGAAGCGAATCCTGGCACTGCTTCCGATCCTGCTGATCACCTCCTGTTCTTTCAACACGGACATTCGGGGGATATCGATCGCGGAATACGAAGACAAAGTAGCCGGATTCTGGATGGGCCAGCTGATTGGCAACATCTATGGGTTGTCGCACGAATTCCAGTACCTCGAAGAGCCGGGCTCAGATGCGTTCCCGCTGGGGTACGGTTCGGCGCTGGACCGTGCGATCGAAGTCGATGGTGCTTTCTCGGACGACGACACGGACCTGGAATACATGTACCTCCTTCTGATGGAGGAGCATGGTGTAGAGCCCTCCTATGGTCAGCTGCGCGAGGCCTGGATGGACCACATCAGGGATCGGATCTGGGCGGCAAACCGGGTGGCCCTGACGCTGATGCATCACGGCTATCATCCGCCGGCGACGGGCAGCAAGGCCAATAATCCTCGATGGTTCGAGATCGATCCGCAACTGATCAACGAGATCTGGGCGGTAACTGCACCCGGAATGCCCGACTATGCCGTGCGGAAGACGGCCTGGGCCGCGCGTATCACGAATGACGACTTCGGGATCGAGCCGGCCATGTTCTATGCAGCGATGTTGTCCGAGGCCTTTTTCGAATCCGACGTATTCAGGTTGATCGAGATCGGTAAAGAGGCCCTACCGGAGGACAGCCATTTCCGGGGGGTGATTGAGGAGATGGAAGCCCTGTATCAAGAGCACCCGGATGACTGGAAGGCAGCCCGGCAGGTCCTCAGCGATCGCTACTATGTTCGCCACCCGTACAACGAGTACGGATGGGAGCCCATCGACGCGACGCTCAATGGCGCAGCGGCTGTTCTGGCTCTTCTCTACGGCGAAGGCGACGTTCAGCGTACGCTTGATCTGGCGTGCTCCATGGGTTGGGATGCAGATAACCAGGCGGCCACGCTGACTGGCTTGCTGGGCTTGGCGTATGGTCTCGATGCTTTGCCTGATGAGCTGCTCTATCCGGTCTCAAGCTGGGAGAAGCCCTTCAATGACCGCTACATCAATGTCTCTCGGTACGATTTGCCGGATGCGTCCATTGAGGATCAGATTCAACGGCTGGTCGAACAGGGTGAACGCGTTGTTCAGCAGATCGGCGGGCGATCGACGCGCCTGGATGGCGTTCCAACCCTCCTGGTAAACAATACAGAGCCTTTCGTCGCTCCCGAAGAGGTACTTCCTCCACCTGCGCAGATTGTCACGGTAGGGGACTCGGTGGACGTGTCATTCTATTCGACTTATGATGATCTCG
This sequence comes from Rhodothermales bacterium, assembly GCA_028284865.1. GTDB lineage: Bacteria > Bacteroidota > Rhodothermia > Rhodothermales > UBA10348 > JAAZVD01. Next base: position 22,605 of record JANQQV010000027.1, read on the forward strand.
CGCTCGGGTCTACGCTACCATCATGGCTCGACCGGGAAGGCGCGCGAATCGTCGGCGTCGCTGCTGAAGCTGGTACGGTCGAAGTTGCACTGGCGGCTGGCCTCGACACCGCTTTGGTTTTGATACACGTCCTTCCTGAAAACCTGGCCCGATCTGCCAGTCAGATTCTCCATCACACCCATGCAGTCGGACTGGATGCAAATGGACTGGATACTATTGGACTGGATGCATCGGGACTGGAACTGCTGCGGGATGGCGAGCTTGACGGCCCGTTCTACTCGGAAACGACCACCCAGCCCATCGAGCACTTTTACGGGTATACCTGGGACGATGTCGTTTCAGCGACCAACGTGACATTCACGGTCGGCTTTCCGAGAGAGGAGTGGGGATGGTTCAAGGATCCACGAATCGAGTATCGGGATGTCGATGGAAATTGGCAGCCGGTGCCTTCGCTGATCATTTCACCCGAGCCGCCTTCGGGTACTTCCAAGTACCTTCAGCCTGGACTCGTCACGTATCTGGTCACATTCGACCAGGTGGAGACAACAGCGATCCGGTTGATCGGCCTTTCGGGTGGTCATCCAGTTGATGCACCTCCGACGTATGGCACGACCTTGACCGAACTCTCGGTCCACTGACCCGCTACGGAATGCCCAGCAACTTGTGCGTCTGGATTGAGAGACGCCACTGCGGATTCTCGAGGCAATATTGCGTGGCTTCCTGCGTGAATCGCTCCACGTCCGGGCCGTCCATGGGCTGGAGAAAGAAGTGCTCGAACGCCCAGTCCGCGAATCGCTCCGGGGGAGCTTCAGGTTGAAACCAGACCAGTTTCAGTTCATGGCCCGACGTCTGAACAACTTCAGCGTCTTTCTTTGGCGATACACAGATCCAGTCGATGCCCTCAGGCGCCTGAATGGTCCCGTTGGTCTCGATGGCAATTTCGGCGCCCCTGTCGTGTAGGGCCTCGATAAGCGGCGTGTCCAGCTGAAGGAGAGGCTCTCCACCGGTGCAGACCACGAATGGGTGATCCGTTCCCGTCGCATCCTTCCAGATTGCCTGAATACGCGTGGCCGCTTCTTCGGCCGTCTTGAATTTTCCACCCCCGGGGCCGTCCGTACCCACGAAATCCGTATCGCAAAACGTGCAGACGGCGTCCGCGCGATCTTCTTCCCGTCCGGTCCACAGATTGCACCCGGCAAAGCGAACGAATACCGCCGGGCGACCTGTGTGGTAGCCTTCGCCTTGCAGGGTCGTATAGATTTCTTTGATGGCGTATGCCATGTGGGGCCGGGTGATCTGCTGCGTTCGGATTCGAGGAAGCGCTGCAACGAGACACTACGTGCAATGATGCCTCTCGCGACGTATTTCGACAGCCCTTCAAACCGCACGGACGTACTTTGAGGGTCTAATCGAAGTCTCCAATATATCCCAGCAGGCTATCATGCAGGTTCAGGGCAACACATTCATGGTGACCGGCGGTTCGTCCGGTCTTGGTGCGGGCACCGCGAAACGACTGATCGATCACGGCGCCAATGTCGTCATTGCTGACATCAATGCGGAAGCTGGTCAGGCGAAGGCGGATGAACTAGGCGCAAACGCTGTTTTCGTTCAGACCGATGTCACCAACGAGGAAAGTGTCTCCGCAGCCGTTCAGACAGCGTATGACACGTTTGGCGGATTGAGCGGTGTTGTCAATTGTGCCGGGATTCTGGTCGCCAAGAAGACGGTCGGCCGCGGGGGTGCGCATGACCTCGAAAGCTTTGCCCGGGTCATCAACGTGAACCTGGTGGGCAGCTTCAACGTGATCCGTCTCGCTGCTGCAGCCATGTCGAACAACGAGCCGACCGAAGAAGAAGGAGAGCGCGGAGTAATCATCAACACGGCTTCGGTAGCCGCATTTGATGGTCAGATTGGGCAGGCCGCCTACTCAGCGTCGAAAGGAGGCGTGGTCGGGATGACCCTGCCGATCGCTCGCGACCTTTCACGCAACGGCATCCGTTGTGTCACGATTGCGCCGGGTATTTTCGAAACGCCGATGGTGGCCGGCATGCCGCCGGAAGTTCAGGAGTCCCTCGGCAGCCAGATTCCCTTCCCGAAGCGACTCGGCAAGCCTTCCGACTACGCGTTCCTTGCCCACCACATCATCGAGAACGTCAAACTGAACGGCGAGACGATCCGACTGGATGGTGGCGTGCGAATGGGTCCGCGTTAAGCGGCCGCATCCCCATCAAGTGAACTTCCGGAACGCCCGGGCTATCCAGCTCGAGCGTGGACTGTAAGGCGGCTGCACGAGTCGAAGGATCCACGATCCCCATCGACGTCGAAGGACGACCTGCTCGTTCGAAAAGGCGCGGAATCCCGCTTCGCCGTGTGAACGACCGATGCCTGAATTGCCTTCGCCCCCGAAAGGACCGAACGGCTGGACGAACTGGAGCATCGTTGTGTTCTTGCAGACAGCGCCTGTGCGAACGGACTGAGAGAACCGATCGACCACAGCATCATCCTTCGTGTAGACGTAAGTCGACAAGGGTTTCGGGCGCAAACTGATCCGTTCCAGCGCGTCCTCCACGTTGTCCACGACGACCAGCGGCAGAATCGGACCAAAGATCTCCTCCTGCATGACACGAGTCTCTTCCGAAGGATTGAGAATCACCGTGGCCTCGAGTCGCCGCGAGTCTGCGTCTGCACCTCCGCCCGTCAGGATGTCGGCACCATGCTGCCGAGCGTCATCAATCAATTCGGTCTGACGCCGAAAATGCGTGGGGGTCACAATGGAGGCCAAATCGGCATCGCCGGCGCCCGGGACATAGGCACGAGCGATTTCATCCGTCAGATGTCTGGTGAAGTCGGCCGCGATGTCTTTGTGGACCAGCAGATAATCCGGAGCGATGCAGGTCTGACCCGCATTCGAGAATTTGCCAAAGCAAATTCCAGAGGCGGCGGCTTCCAGATCCGCCGAGACATCCACATACGTCGGCGATTTGCCGCCGAGCTCCAACGTTACCGAAGCCAGATGCCTGGACGCGGCCTCCATGACGATCCGCCCGATTCGCGGACTGCCTGTGAAGTGGATATGCGAGAATGGGAGTGCAAGGAGTTCAGTTGCTGTCTCAGGGCCACCCATCACGACCGCTCCCTCATCGGGGGGATAGATGGACTCGATCATGGACGTTAGCAAAGCCGCTGCATGTGGCGTGTGCTCTGATGGCTTGACGACGAACGGGCACCCTGCTGCCGTAGCGTGAATGACCGGGCCCAACGTCAGCAATACCGCATAATTCCACGGCGCGATCAACAGACTCGGGCCTTTCGGGTAGCAATGCACATCCGTGCGGGTCCCGATCAACACGAGAGGAGTCGGCTTGCGTTGAGGCTTGATCCACGAAGCCAGGTGACGCAACGTGTGATCCAGTTCGATCAAGGTCGTCAGGAATTCCGTGACCTCAACCTCATACGGCGGTTTATAGAAGTCCTTCCAGAGCGCCTCGGTCAACGCCTGTTCATGCTCCAACAGGGCTTCCCGCAATGCCTTCAGGCGCTGAATTCGATGGGCCAGCGGGGGATTCGGGTTCGCTTTGAAGTGCGCCGTTTGGCGCTCGAACAACTGGAGTGGGGTCATGGGGCTCTCAATGCGTCCAGCGGAAGATAGGGGTGCCGTCTCTACTCGTCCTGTTTGCTAGATTGGCGTCGCGACAACATGCGTCGTTACATCCACAAGTCATCTCGCCCATGCACCCGTCACCTCTGCTCTCCCTTGCGTTGATCAAAGAGGCATCCTCATTCCTTGAGGGACGTATTCGCCGTACGCCGGTGGAATTCTCTGCGGATCTGAGCGAGCGCCTCGGGATGGAGGTCTGGCTGAAGCTGGAGAATCTTCAGGTCACGGGCTCATTCAAGGCGCGCGGCGCGCTGTTCGCCTTGCATCGAATGCATCAGGAAGGTCGCGACCGCGTTGCCACGTGTTCTGCAGGGAATCACGGGCGTGGGTTGGCTCATGCCGCCCGGGAGCTCGGAATGAAGGCGACCATCTTTGTCCCGGCCTCCGTCGACCCGGTGAAAGTGGCCGGAATGGAGCGCGATGGGGCCGACGTTCGCAAAAGCGCATTCCCGGGATTCGATGAAACCGAGCGCTGGGCGCTGGAGGAAACCGAGCGCCTGGGGATTCCCTTCATCAGTGCCTACAACGACCCGCTCGTAATGGCGGCCAACGGAGGCTCGATCGCGATCGAAGTCGCGGAGCAGGTCCCGGGTGCCACTACCTTCGTCATGCCTGTCGGAGGCGGTGGACACGCTGCCGGTTTCGCGTACTGGATGAAAGAAACTCTTCCGGTTTCGACCATCGTGGCATGCCAGCATTCTGGATCATCGGCACTGCTCAAGAGCCTTGAACTGGGCGATGCCGTCACAGAGATGCCGCCGATCCACACATTGGCTTCCGGATTGGAGGGAGGGATTGGCCCCAATGCATTTGACGTACTCAAATCACGTGTGGATGCCGTATGTACCATCTCCGAGGCGGAGCTCAGGCACGCCATGCGATGGATGGTGGATCACCACCAGGTGATCATGGAAGGTTCGTGTGCGGTGGCGGTTGCTGCGTGCCTGCAGGAGCGCATCCCCAAGTCCTCGGGTCCTGTGGTCATTTTCATTTCAGGGCGAAATATCTCCAGGGCATCGCTCGTCGACGTGCTTTCGGAATCGGACGAGTAGACCGTTCGCGTCTCTGTGGTTTGGGGGTCTCCCCGGCGGCAGCAAAGCATTCTGGGAAGTATGTTAGTCGTTCTGTTTCGCAAACGACATCAGCCCATCCTCCCACCATGCTCGTTCGTGCTTTTCTTTTTCTTCTGCTCGTCCTCGTCACGCTCCCGGCCTCGGCCCAACGTGAGAACTTGACGCCGGTTATGGACAACGTTGTGGCCGCGTCGGCCGCCGAGGTCCGTGAGGCGGCCTTTGCCGACCGTGTCCAGCTGTTTGGAGGCTCTCCATTGGCCAGTGTCCCGGCCCGCAACATCGGCCCTGTGGTGATGTCGGGTCGTGTGACCGACATCGATGCACACGCTGCAGATCCGAGCCATTTCCTGGTCGCCTATGCATCCGGAGGCCTTTGGATCACCTGGAACAACGGCCAGTCCTTCGAGCCCATCTTCGACGAGCTTGGGACCATGACGATTGGTGATATCCATGCCGATTGGGACACAGGTACGATCTGGGTCGGTACGGGCGAAAACAACTCCAGCCGGTCCTCCTATGCCGGCGACGGTTTGTATCGGAGCACTGATTGGGGTGCTTCCTGGCAGCATATGGGCCTGACCAACACGCAGCGCACGGGTCGCATCCTGGTCCACCCGGACGATACCAATACGGTATGGGTTGCTGCTCTCGGTGCACTGTACTCACCGAACGAAGAACGCGGCGTCTTCATGTCCACGGATGGCGGTCAGTCTTGGGAAAAGACGCTCTACGTCAACGATCGCTCCGGGGCAGTTGATCTGGTCATGGACCCAACCAATCCCGATATCCTGTACGCGGCCATGTGGGAGCGCGATCGTCGCGCGTGGAATTTCGTCGAGTCTGGCTCGGGGTCAGGGATTTACAAGAGCACCGATGGCGGCCGCACCTGGAGCCGTATCGATGGCAATGGATTTCCTACGGGTGATGGCGTTGGTCGCATCGGTCTGGACGTGCATCCGGGCAACCCGAACATCATCTATGCCGCGCTGGACAACCAGTATCGCCGGGAAGGTGAAGATGCCCGCGACGCAGATGTCGAAGGACTGACGCGTGCTGACCTGCGAGCCATGAGTGCCCGCGATTTCCTTCGTCTCGACGAAGCGGACATCGGTGACTATCTGGAACGGGAGCGATTCCCAAGCCGCTATGACGTCGAAACGGTTACGGGCATGGTGGAGCGTGGTGAGATTGAACCGGCTGCGCTGGTCGACTTCGTGGATGACGCCAATACACAGCTCTTTGATACACCAGTTATCGGCCTGGAATTGTACCGCAGCGATGACGCCGGCGCGACCTGGCGCAAGACGCATGACGGCTATCTCGAAGGTGTATACAACACGTATGGGTACTACTTCGGCGAAGTCCGGGTCGCGCCGGATAATCCCGATCAGGTCTACACAATGGGCGTTCCGATCCTGCGCTCGGACGACGGTGGCGAAACGTGGAAAAGCATCAGTGCACCGCACGTCCACGCGGATCATCAGGCTCTCTGGATGAACCCGAATCGTCCGGGACACATCATCAACGGCAACGATGGTGGACTGAACATGTCCTACGATGCCGGTGAGAGCTGGTCCAAGCTGAATATTCCGTCCGTAGGTCAGTTCTACTACATCCAGGTCGATATGGCCGAGCCGTATAACGTCTACGGCGGGCTTCAGGACAACGGCACGTGGATGGGGCCGAGCACCTACAGGGCCAGCATGCGCTGGACTTCGGAAGGCGAGTATCCGTACGATCGCCTGGGCGGTGGAGACGGCATGCAGGTGCAGGTCGACACCCGGACCAACAAGATTGTCTACACAGGCTCGCAGTTCGGCTTCTATTCCCGCACCAACCTGGAAACAGGTGAGCGAATGTCGATTCGCCCGCGCCACGAGCTGGGCGACAAACCCCTTCGTTTCAACTGGCAAACGCCGATCCTGCTTTCACCCCACAATCAGGACATTTTCTACTACGGCGCCAATCGTCTCTTCCGGTCCATGAACCGCGGAGAAGACCTTCAGCCGATTTCGCCTGATTTGACTGGCGGTGGACGCCCTGGAGATGTGCCCTATGGCACGCTGACCTCGATCTCCGAGTCGCCGTTGCGTTTTGGGTTGATCTACACCGGTTCGGATGACGGGTTCATATACGTCACGAAGGATGGTGGCGTCAACTGGACTCGTATCGACGAGGGGCTGCCTGAGGACATGTGGGTGAGCCGCGTTGTGGCTTCATCACATGTTGAAGGTCGGGTCTATGCGACGTTGAACGGATATCGTTGGGATCACTTCGATGCCTACGTCTACGTCAGCGAAGACTACGGCGCGACGTGGTCGCAGCTCGGTATGGATCTTCCCGCCGAGCCGGTCAACGTGATAGTAGAGCATCATGACAATCCCGATCTCCTGTTCGTCGGTACGGATCACGCGACGTATGTCTCACTCGACCGGGGACAGTCTTTCCATGGTTTGTCAGAGGGCATCCCTTTCGCGCCCGTTCACGATCTGAAGATCCAGACACGGGATAATCATTTGCTGGTTGGCACCCATGGTCGTTCCATCTGGCAAGTCGATCTGGCCACGGTTTCACCGCTGGACAGCGATCTGATGGCCAGCACGCTGCATGCGTTCGATGGTGGCTCCTCAGGTTGGAGCAGCAGCTGGGGAAGCAGGTCGCGCGCCTATTCGCCAGTCAATGAGCCCTCTACTGAATTCGAAGTATGGGCTGCACAAGCTGGTTCGGCGACGGTGCAGATTGAAAACGACGAAGGCGATGTGCTTCAATCGTTCGAAATCGACTTGGCCTATGGTCTGAATCGGGTGGCTTACGGTTATTCCATCACGGAAGATGGTGCCGAGACGTTTGGCGAGGGGATGGAAATGGCCGACAATGGTGCCTTCTACCTGCAGCCGGGAACGTACACCGTTCGCTACCAGATGGCTGGAGCGGAAGCAGAAACCACGTTCACACTCCGCGAACCACGCGGGTGGAATGGGGGCGAACCAGCACCTGCTCCGGATCCGGTGTACGGCGTCAAGAAATAGCCTAACGCTGCACGGTAAAGCAACGCCTGAAATCAAGCCAGGAGGCGCTGATCACGGAGAGGTCAGCGCCTCTGGTGTTTTGAGCAGCTCTGCATAGCTCCGGTCGATACCCGGGTTGAGCGGCGAGGTCAACGCCATCATCATGTCGTCGCGCTGAACACTGAAGTCAGCGAAATACTGGGTGGGGATGGGACCAACCGAGGGAATCTTCTCTCTTCGGTGGTCAACCTGCTCGCCGCCCTTCCAGAATCGATAGCAGACATGGGGGCCGGTGGCCAGGCCTGTGGACCCCACAAATCCGATGATATCACCCTGCTTCACGCGGACGCCCGGGCGAATCCCCGTCTTGATCTTCTGCATGTGCAGGTACTGGGTCGTATACGTTCCGTTGTGGCGGATTTTGACGTAATTGCCATTGTACTGACCGTAGCGGGCTTCGGTCACGACACCATCGCCCGTAGCCATGATGGGCGTTCCGGGATCGGCAGCGTAGTCCGTCCCAAGATGGGCTTTGTAGCGCTTCTGTACCGGGTGGAATCGGCGATACGTGAAGCCGGAGGATATCCGCTTGTACTCAACAGGCGCGATCAGGAATGCTTTGCGCAGGCTCTTGCCTGTTTCGTCGTAGTGCTCGTCGACATCGCCGTTTTGGTAGTGGAAGGCGTAGTAGTCTTCATTCATGTGGACGAATCGAGCCGCCGTGACTTCTCCGATATCGAACAGGTGATCTCCGACGTACTGCTCCTCGAATACGATGCGGAATGAGTCGCCCTTCTGTAGTCTTGAAAAGTCGATCTGCCAGGCGAACACATCGGCCATGCGATTGGCGACAGTAGGATGGATGTCCTGGTTGATCAGCGTCATGTAGAGTGACTCCTCGATCGTGCCTTCGATCGTACGCTCGCGAACGACCACATTGCGTTCTTCAACACGAACGGAAGGCTCCTCGCCCAGGTCAAAGACCACATACGACGCCAAATTGGGCTGATAGACCATGTAGCGCCCAACGCCCGATGAATCCGTATAGACGCGATACGGGCGGCCTGATTTCAGGCGACGAACATCAAACGTGTCGCGTCCATCACGGGCCAGATTCACGATCCGCTGGAATTCGACACCGTACGGGGTGAGGAGATCGGAGAACGTTTCGTTCCGACGAACGGTCGACTCTATGACAGACAACTCCGAGACCGGCATACCGAACTCATCGGTAGTCAGGGAGACCGTCTGGATGGGCGTTTCTTGCTCTATGGCAGGCGCATCCGAAGTCTGCCAGGAGCGCAGGAGCAGCACGGTAGCCGCAGCAACCAGCAGAGCGATAACAAGTAGAGGGCGATCTCGCATGGTGAAGTCGAAAAGAGTTCAGACGGTTCGAGGGCCGTCAGGATTCATCGCACGCGTGACCAGGGCGCATGAATATACCGAAAACCGTGGCTTTCTTCGCCTTCGGGTCTTCAAGCGTTCCCGGGCGCGGGATTAATGCCCTATCAACCAGTATCGACCGCTACTGTGCCCAGCTTGAATGGTTCGGCTCCTTGGTCGGTGCCAGACCCTTCTGCTTCAGGCCGGATTCAGCGCTTGGTGCTGGACGTCCAGGCGTGGTCTTCCACACCCAGCAGGTGATTGACCAAGCGTGCGGCGACGAAAAGTGCATCGGAAAGCCGATTCAGATACACTGCGCATTGCATGTTGATATCGTCCCGTCGGGCCAGCGCGATGACTCGGCGCTCGGCACGACGGCAGATCGTCCGGGCAACGTGCAGATGGGACGCGATGTCGCTGCCGCCAGGGAGAATGAAAGCGGTCAGCGGGGCCAGTGGTTCTTCGAACTTGTCTATGGTCTGCTCCATGTCATCGATCCATGCCTGTTCAATCCGATGGACCGTCGCCTTGGATCCGAGAGGCGTAGCCAGATCGGCGCCGAGATCGAAAAGCTCGTTCTGGATCCGCTCCAGCCATGCATCCATATCCAAGGTCCAGTGCGACGATGGAGACTGAGCCTGCGCTTCTCCCGTGCGCTCCGGCTCGTCAAAAGGTCCCGGGCGGTGCGCGGCAAGTGCGGCCCGCGCGGTGCCCAGCACTGAATTCAACTCATCGGCGGTGCCGTAGGCTTCGATACGAAGGTCGTCTTTCGAAACGCGCGGGCCGCCAAAGAGGCCAGTCAATCCGTCGTCACCGGTGCGGGTGTAGATCTTCATCGGGGGACCTGATGCAAGTAAAAGATGCGGAGCTGGGGATTCCGTGGAGCCCATCCAACAGACTTCCCGAAACGCGAGGAGAGAGGGGCGGTTCGGTGCTCTCGGCACTCCATACCGAAACTCCACACGAAACGCTCAGTCGCCATGTCAGACGCGAGACGAGGCCAGTCTATTACAGCGGCCGCGCGTAGTCGATACGAACGAATCGGTCCGCGTGTGACTCCACACGAGCCTCCATGCGGAAAACACTCGCCAATAGTTCGGCTGTCAGGACTTCGGCTGGGGCTCCGCTATCCTTCAAGTGCCCCCGATCCAACACCATGACACGGTCCGCAAATCGCGCCGCCAACTCCAGGTCATGAATGGCTCCGATCACGGTTGTCCCAGCCTCGACCATCGTCCGGACATGCTCCAGGAATTCGAACTGGTGATGGACGTCCAGGAACGTCGTCGGCTCATCCAGAATCAGCAAATCGGCTTCCTGGACCAGGGCCTGCGCCAGGAACACTCGCTGTTGCTCGCCGCCGCTGAGGGAATGAAAAGACCGCTGTTCAAATCCGGTCAGATCGAGACGTTGCAGGGCTTCAGACGCGAGCTGTTCATCTGAATGATTGTACACCGATAGCATCGATTTGTGAGGCGAACGCCCCAACAAGACCAGATCCATCACCCGGAAATCGAATGAAATGGTGTGGGTCTGGCGCACGAAGGCTACCCGTCGGGCCAACGCCCGGTGCGACCATGCCGAGATATCCTTGCCATCCAGTTTCAGCGTCCCTGAGAACGGAATCAGGCCCGAAATCGCCCTCAACAACGTGGTTTTCCCACTGCCATTGGGCCCGAGAAGTGCCGTCCATTGCCCGTTCTCAATCTCGAAATCCAGCCCATGAAGGATGGCTTTATCGCCGAAAGCGACATCCAGTCCGGAAGCGTGGATGAGAGCCATGCTGAAAGCCGGCGAGCGTTGGTGGGCAAAGGGAACGGGAAGGAAGGGCGATGGTACGCCAAGGGTTTGGTATCGTTCTGATGCCAGACACTGCACCGGCCATCGGTCCGTCAATCGATCTCTCAACAGCATGCATCGCTCTTCTTTTTCCGGCCGATTCTGGCTTCCTCTCGCGTTCGCGTTCATCGTCGTGTCCGCAATGGTGATGGCCGGATGCGATTCGCAAGAGCAGCAGGACGAGTTCGTTCAGGAAGCTGGAGCCACTCCAAGTGGATTCGCCCAGACCGATGCAGCCGGCCGCATAATTGAGGATGATGAGAACGATTGGCGAGTAGCGCCGATTTACGGCGGCAAGGTGCGGTTCGACCCGGCCTATCCCAATCCGGTCGGCGGAGATTTCGTGACCATCCCGGTCACCATTCTGGAATTCAATTCGATCCAGGGTGGTCTGGCATTGCGCGCTCGCGACGCCTCCAATAATCTCAGGACACTTGACGACATTCTCGACGCCAGTGACCCGGGCGCCTACATATTCCGCTTCAGTCCAGCCTTGCTCAACCGGACAGGCCTGGTGCGGATTTTCATTTTCGATCGCCTGGGAGAGCTTGTTTCCTACGGCGATCTGATGATCGAGTAATCGCCTCCCCGCGGTTCTCAGCGTGCGTCGTACACGATTCTGCCGTCTACGATCGTCATGTCGACATTTACGTCCTTGATGGCCTCGTGAGGGATTTCGAACAGGTCCGCGTCCAGCACCGCGATATCGGCCAGCTTGCCCGGCTCCAGAGACCCTTTGATGTCTTCCTCGAAGGTTGAGTAAGCCCCATTGATCGTGTACGCTTTCAGCGCTTCCTCCAGCGAGATGCGTTCTTCCGGAAACCAGCCTTCCTCTGGTTGACCGGACAGCGTCTGTCGCGTCGTAGCCGCGTACAGACCAAGCATGGGGTTGATTGGATACTCAGCGGCCGACGTGCCCGGCCAGTCGGATCCGAATGCCAGAACCGCGCCGCCGTCGAGCAGGCGTTTGAAGGCGTAAGCACCCCGGCTGCGTTCCGTGCCAATGCGCTCTTCCATCCACCGCATGTCGTCGGAGAGGTGGAATGGCTGGACCTCGGCGACGATGCCGAGATCACCGAGGCGCTCGAAATCTGCATCGGCAATCACCTGCGCGTGGACCAGTCGGAAGCGACGTTCCTGTTCGCCATTGACCCGATTCAGGTCTTCGAGGTAGTTCATCAGGAGGTGATTCGCCTCGTCACCGATGGCATGGATCGAGAGCTGCAGGTCCGAGCTGTCCGCGCGGAGCATGTAGCCCAGAAATTGTCCTTCGACAAACTCGCCGTTCTCGCCGACCATGAGCTGGCGCCAGCGACCATAATTGGTAGGATCGTGATCGTACGGTTCAAAGAATCGAGCTGAAGACGTCCCCATGATGCCATCGATGTGCCCTTTGAGGGCACCCAGACGAATCCACTCATCGCCCGAGCCCACCCCGATGCCGTCGGCTTGCAATTCAGACCAGCGATCCAGGAAATACCGGAAGTGCACGCGCAGCGACAGCTCGTCCGTTTCGACCAGTGCCCGGTAAATCTCGAGCTGGGTGTCATCCGACATGTCGCTCAAAGACGTGACCCCGAAACGTGCTGCTACCTCCAGGGCATTGCGGGTCTGGTTCATCCGACGCTGCATGCTGAAGTCATCTGGTGTCAGGTCAGCGAACAGTGCACGAACGCCCAATCCGCGCATGATACCCGTGGCGTGTCCGTCCTCGTCCAGCTCGAACGCTACTCCAGGGGCCGAAGGATTTTCAATATCCACGCCGGCCAATTCCATTGCCGTTCGATTCGCCGCGAACTCCGAGTTGTTGAACTTGCGGATGAACATCGGATACTCGGCCGTCCGTTCATTGATCAACGACATATCCGGTTTGAAGGGCTCCCTGGCCTCGCCTCCTGAACTTCCTTCCGTCCATTGGTCGTAGGCGCCCCACATGCCGCCAAGAATCCATTCGCCCGGCTCCAGGCGGGATAGCACGTCGTCAACACGTTGCGCGAATTCCTCCTGCGTGCCTGTTCGCATGATGTTGAATTCCAGGAAGCGTGCGGCCGAGCCGAAATGCACGTGGGTGTCATTGAATCCGGGCGTGGCGAAGGCACCCTCCAGGTCAATCACCTGCGTTGACCTCCCGGCCAAGTCGAGCATCTCGTCGGACGACCCCACGGCGAGGATCAGGCCGTCCTTGATGGCGACGGCTTCTGCTTGAGGTTGATCAGGGTTCGCGGTCCAAAGATCGCCGTTGTGCAAGACGAGGTCGGCAGAACCGGACTGGCAGCCGGCAAGAAGTGCGATAACCAGCAGAACAGGGAGGGTGCGGCTCATCGGAGTCGGTGGGTTGGGTGCGCGCGAATGAACAATGTCTCAGGTCATAAGGCACCTGATCCAGCACCAATCTCGCGGATCAGTCATTCAGAATCCACGCTCGGCCAAATCCCGGGCCAGCATGGTCACGAAATCTTTCGACGAGAAGGACGACCCGGCGAGTACGTCGACCCCGACTTGCTGCAAGTGATCGGCCTCGATTTCGCCACGGAAATCTCCCCAGGTGGCCGACGTGACCGATACGATGCCGTCATTTACGCCTTCGCGTCCATACAGCCACGAATTGAGCGGGCGAAACACCGGATTGATCGAGTTCAGAGACCCTTTGCCGGCGCTTCCTGCCCATGACGCGTAGTACACGCCCTCAGCATCAGGGACATCCCGATTGAATTGGTTGGTCACCGCGCGGGGCGTCAAGCTTTCAACGGCCGCGTGAAAGTCGGCCTCCATCTCCATCACGTTCTCGCCGACCCAATTGGCCGCATTCCGGACCAGCTCCCTGAGCTTTTCAGGTTGCTTGAGGGCCATTTGAGCCAGCGACGAGCCTCGATGGGGCGTAGAGATGGTATGCAGGCTGGCCACTCGTTCTGCCATGTCCAGCTTGGAAATCAGATAGCGTGCGTCCAGACCGCCCATCGAATGAGCAATCAGGTTCACTTTCTCGGCACCCGTCTGCGCCAGGATCACGTCAATACGATTCTTCCACGTAGCCGCGCGCTGCGGAATGATGTGATACGGGCTCACATTTGGCGCGAAGGCTGCAATGCCGTGCAATCGGAGGTGCATCGCCTCCTCGTGCAAATGGCCCCCACGTGCCAGGAAGGCCAGTAACCCGAACCCATGCATGAGCACAACCGGGTATCGGGTCTTCAGATACTCCGGCTGCGGAAATGCCTCGAGTCCGGCAATCCGCTTGAGGGCTGTTTGAGTCAGCTTGGCCATAAGGTGATGATACCCATGATGGTCACGGCGGCTCCCAGCGGTGTGATCAGATTGTCATTCAGGGGCAAGGGAGCGGCCTCCAGCAACATGGCGACCAGTGCGGCCCCCAACACGGCCATCACCGGAATCTCAACCACCGGCCAGGGGAGCAGGCCGCTGACCAGCAGCCAGCCCATGGCCCCTCCACATACCAGAAAGGCGACGGATCCCTCCATGGTGGCATCATCCCGCGCCCAAGTGGTGCGCCCGAATGTTCGCCCCACGATGGCGGCCGCGGCATCACCAATCATGAAGACGGCGAAGGCCGCGATGGCGACGTCAACCGGAAACAGCAGGATGAGCACTGTGAAGGAGACGGTCACCCAAGTCGCACCGTTGAATACAGCTTGCTGGTTCAGGACATCGCGCTCCCGTTCGCGCATCATGAATCCGAAGAAGCGATCGATGAAGGCGTGAGAGGCGGCATGCCTCGAACGGAGCCAGTCTGCGGTCAATGCTGTGACGCTCATGGCAACCATGACCCACAGTCCCCATGGATCCGGGATCAGGAGGTAGCCGACCGGATATCCCAACGCCAGCAGATGGAGCAACTTGCGGTATATTTCTCCACCGAATCCCAGTTGCGCGGCTTCCTGATGTTTCACGAGCTGGTGTGGGATTGGTGGTGGCTAGTCGCTGGCCGGAAGCGACACATGACAGATACCGGATGCTGGAGCGAATCTACACATACTGCGGGTCAAAACAGGCCGTCACGGAGGGTTTTCCTTTCGGTGAGGGCGTGCTCGTCTTCAAGGTGGCAGGGAAGATGTTCGCCTTGATTGCGATCGATGAGATTCCGATTCGGATCAATCTCAAGTGCGACCCGGAGAAAGCCATCGAACTGCGAGAGCAATATGCCTCCGTAATTCCTGGCTACCACATGAACAAGAAGCTCTGGAATACCGTCATCTGCGACGGTGAAGTGCCTGATCGAGAGCTTTTCCAGTGGGTCGATGACTCGTATGATTTGATCGTGGCCTCGCTTACGAAGAAGAAGCGGGCCGAATTCGGTCTGGGCGAATGATACCCGTTCGATACGTCGACAATCATCTGCTCGTCATCGAGAAACCCGCCGGATGGCTATCCCAGGCGGACCGGACTGGTGATATGGATGTGTTGTCCGAAATGAAGTCCTGGGTTGGCGCCTGCTTCAACAAGCCAGGAAACGTTTATCTCGGCTTGGTGCATCGGTTGGATCGTCCTGCATCAGGGTTGATGGTGTTGGCACGGACATCCAAAGCTGCCGCCCGACTGACCGACCAACTCAAGCACCGTACGGTTGAGAAGCAGTATCTGGCATGGGTGGAAGGAGAGGCGCCTGAGCGTGCACAGTGGGAGGATCATCTGATCAAGGAAAACGGCCACGTTCGCGTGGTGAATGCGAGCAAGCCTGGCGCCAAGAGCGCCTCGCTGGAAATGACCCGGGTCAGTTTTCACAACGGGACTTCATTGCTCTCGATCCGTCTGCATACTGGCCGTCCGCACCAAGTGCGGGTGCAGTGTGCGTCACGTGGACTACCACTCGTTGGGGACATGCGCTACGGGGCCACTTCGGAGCTCGACGGTCGTAATCTCGCCCTTCATGCCGCGGCGTTGGCCGTGGATCACCCCACTCGGAAGACGCGAATGGGGTGGACTTCTCAGCTTCCTGACTCGTGGCCGGAAGTCATTCGAGTGGCGGCTTCGTCTTGGCTGGACGACTGGAAAACAGGGCGTGGATACCCTGACGATTTGCCGCAGTTGCCAGCTGGATCCTGACGAAATATCGCCTCCTGATTGCCCGTTTAAGGCGCGTTCCGGGCGAAAAGCCGCAGGGCTGTGAATTGCTGTAGTGATTCCGGTGAAGGTTCTCCGAATAGCCTCCAGCTTCACATTTCCTGAAAACAGGTCGGCAATATGAGTCTGTAGATTTTGGTTGGAGGGTCAGTGCCCGGGACCAACTCGTGCCCGGAATCAGGTCGCTCCAACCGAGCAATAATTCGTCAATCCCTTCTCCGACCATGTCGCCACGCGATCTGGCCCGAGCATACGCCAGCGATGAACGCCTCTTCAGTGGGCGATTCTTCTCTCAGGAGCCGGTTCGTCCGGGTCCCGGAGACCGCGTGGGTGTCGTTTTGCTCGTCCCAGGTGCTCCGGAGAAGCGGGAAGATGTGTTCGGCTATCTGTACCACCGTCTCATGCTGCCACCCGGAGCCCGCTCCGGATTGCGTCTGTGGTTCCGACACCTGCAGTCACGCGTATCTGCAAGATTGCTCTCTCGCCAGGTCATCTCCGAGTACACCTCGATCGGGGGCGGATCGTCCATCATTCGCCTGAACCGAGAGCAGTGCACCGAGCTGGGTAGTCGGCTCAAGTCCATGGGCGGATTGCCCGAGGGTGTTCGCTTCTTCACGTATCTGGCCTCTCCGTTTGGGACTCCGGACATGAAAGCCGCGGCAGAAGCGATGGAAGCTGACGGCGTCACGCATGTTGTCCTGCTGCCCATGTTTCCGCAGTACGCCACCGAAACCTCGGGTCGTGCCTTGGCTACGTGGGAAGCACTCATCAAGACGGGCCACATCGATACGCGTCCGACCGTCGCCGTTGGTTCGTTTGCCAGCCGCGAGAAGTACCTCCGTTCGCTGAATGAACGGATAGAACAGGCGCTGCAGCGATTCCCCAAGCATATCCGCAAGGACGTCGAGCTGTTGTTCGCCGCGCATGGTATTCCAGCCGGACACGACGCCAAGAATCGTGATCCTTACTGCTGCCTCGTCCACAATACCGTGGATGCCATCATGAACATGCGGGGTCGCGACCGAGCCTTCTCAATGTCGTTCGTGCGATCGGGCAGTTGGGGAGACAAAGTGAGCACCGACCTTCAGGATCGCATCCGTCGCATGGCCCGGACGGGCACGCGAGCCGTACTCGTGGTCCCGGTGGATCACGTTACCGAGCAGTTCGATACGGCATTCTTGCTGGATGTTCGCATGCGCGGTGTCGCTGAGCAGGCCGGTATTCCACACTATCACGTGGCTTCGGGTTTGAATTGCCACCCGCTGTTCATCGAGTGCCTGTCCGATCTGGTCCAGGAAAGCCTGCAGGGTGACAGCGCGGGTCTTGCAACCCTGAAGCCGGGTAGCCCTTCGGGTGATGGGTCCGTGCAGGCGCAAGAGTCGATCGTTTCGCCGACGCCGACGTGCCCTCGATCCACGTGGGATATTGCTGACCAACATCAGGACGCGCGTACCGAGTCCCGGTGTCATGCGTGCCCCATGGCAGGACCCAAGCACTGATCGGCCTTTTCAAGGGCTATCCGAACCCGACGCGCGGGTCAGGTAGCTGACGAAATTCCCTCGTCCGAGAACCACGCGTTCAGCTCTTCCAGCGTCTTCGCATCCGTTTCCTCGTCACGCTTGATCTCTCCGTGTTGCAGGAGGGTAATGCGCCCGCAGACCTCCGTTACGTGACCCAGGTCATGACTGGAGATGATCATGCTACGGCCCGGATCAGCTGCCATCTCGACCAAGAGCTGCTTGAGCCGGATTTGCGATGGGGGATCGAGGTTGGCGAAGGGCTCATCAAGCACGACGAACTCGGGCTGCACGAATAGCGCCGCCAGAATGCCCACTTTTTTTGCATTTCCGGTCGATAGATCGCGAATCAGGCGCTTGCGGTCGATGCGAGACAAGGGCAGGAATGACTCGAAAGGCTCCAGCCCTGCAGCGATTTCCCGCTTTGACATGCCGAATGTCGTTCCGACGAATTCCAGGTATTCGGGAATCGTGAGGTATTCGATCAGGAAGGAGCGGTCCAGGAAAGAGCCGGTGCGCGCCCGCCAGCCAGCGTCCTGCTGCACGTTGCGGCCATCCATGCGCACGTTTCCGTGATCCGCCTTTAGCAGATCAAGCAGGATGCGCAAGAACGTCGTCTTGCCTGCCCCATTGCTGCCCACGAGACCGACGACTTCGCCGTCCTCCAGCAGCCATGCCGGTACGTCCAGCGCCTTCTTGGCGCCGAATTTCTTGACAACCTTGTTCATTTCAACCCGCACGTCCTGCAAACCCCTCCAGCATGGCATGTTTTCTGGACTTCAGTCCATTGGCAAAATAGCGCGTCCAGAGCCCGGTAAACAGCACGCCGAGCAATCCGACGGTAGCGAGTATGGTCAATCCCAGTCTCGGCGAGCTACTCATTACCTGCAAGAACAGAACGGGGGGCAGGGCGGTCGGAATGAACCACAGCCAGTGCCGGGCCGAAAAACCCTCGTAGTTGAAGAATCCACCGCTGCGCCCGATGTCCACCCGTTGTCGATTACGGGTCGCCAGCTCCATCACCAGCACCGTCGTGATGCCCGCGTTGTAGAACAGGAAGGCAAAGTGGAGGGCTACTAGATCCGGTCGCAGCCAGATGAACAGGGGGAGCGACATCACAAACAGCCCAAGACACGAGAGCTGCAGGACGATCACTTTGGCGCGCACCAGCGACGGGAAGGCCACATTTCGAGAGACATAGGCCTGGTAGTGCGTTGAGTCCCAGCCAAACATCAGCTGGCCGTAATTGAGCGCAAAACCTCCTGACGCGAACAGGCCCAGCAAGGCCGAAAAGGCGACGCCACCCAGCGCTTGGCCCGAACTGAGCATAAAGACCAGATACAGGGTCGAGAAGAGGAGCGACACAAAGAGGTAGTGCCTCGGCCTCCGGTTTCGCCACATCAACAGTAATTCGATGCGAACCAGTTGTCCCAGCAAGCCCCATTCTTCCGGCACTTCGAAAGACCGGACGCGGGCCTGGGCCGACTGGCCGCCATCTGACCCACG
This sequence comes from Rhodothermales bacterium, assembly GCA_028284865.1. Classification (GTDB taxonomy): domain Bacteria; phylum Bacteroidota; class Rhodothermia; order Rhodothermales; family UBA10348; genus JAAZVD01. The sequence goes on from JANQQV010000027.1 coordinate 41,668, forward strand.
CAGTGAACGAGCCAGGCTGATGGTCGAGGCCGTGATGGCGAACGCAGTGAAAGCGATCAGCAGCAGCAGTCCTGTGGCTTCTCCCGAAAGAATGCGGGAGAACAGGAACGAGGAGAGGCGCTGTTGCAATCCGATGCCCGCTGCCTCGTCCACAAAGGCAGTGGCAATGAACAGCGACATCCAGATGTAGAACAGTCCAGCGCGCTGGCGCAGGACTCCTCGCAGCAGAAGATTGGCAAAGTGGGAGGCCAGGATCAGCAGCATGATGGCTCCGATCCACATGAGATGCCCCATCATCGATCCCTCTGCCACCACATACCGCCACCAGAACGGGACGAAGAATAGCAGGGGATAGAAGTTGTGGATCGAAAGCAGGGAAGCGGCCTGAAAGAACGCCACCAGACTACCCCGCCGGATGGGCAGATGCAGATACGGGACGATTTTCATCCGTGGGGTCTTCTGAAAGAGGAAACGGATGAAAAACAGGCTGATGAAGGCCGCCAGCAGGGATTGGTTGACGATTTCCACCGGCGTTTGCTCAGGCCAGAGCTCGGCTGAGAACCGGTCGAAGAAGAGTCCAAGCGTCAGCAGGATGAAAGCCGAATAGACCATCATCACTCCGATGACGATGCGCATGAACCATCCCTGCTGGGATTTCATCTGGCGCAGCGACACGCGGACCTGGTTTCGGGCCAGGAGAGGGTATGTCCGTTGGGGGGACAGCATGGCTGCTGATCAATGAGGGGAACGTCCTCATTGTTTCGTCCAAACCGGGTATCAGGTTAAGGTAGACCCCTCAGGTAGACTCAGACGAATTCGAAGTCGATTTCCCGATTCTCGACACTTGCCGACACGATGAGCACGCGTACTTCGTCTCCAGGCCGATATCGGCGACCGGAGCGGCGACCAACCAGGCTGAATGTGCCTTCGTCGTACTCGTAGTAATCGCCATCCATGTCTCGGACGTGGACCATGCCTTCCACCAGCAATTCGGTGAGTTCCACGTAGACCCCGAATCGGGAAACGCCGGAAATTACGCCTTTGTGCTCCTCGCCCAGGTGATCGAGAATGTACTCCACTTTCTTGAGTTGGATCGATTCACGTTCGGCCTCGGTAGCGACCTGTTCGCGTTCGGAACAGTGCTTCGCCAGCGCGCCCAGCTCATCCGTGGGCATGCGACGCTCTCCGTCCAGTTGCTGTTTGATCAGGCGATGGACAATCAGGTCGGGATAGCGTCGAATGGGGCTGGTGAAGTGGGCGTAGTGTTCGGAAGCCAACCCGTAGTGTCCCGCATTGCTGGTGTCGTATCGGGCGCGCGACATACTCCGTAGGGCAGCCTCCTCGATTACGGCTGCCTCCGGCCGGCCCGCAACGGATCGCAGCAGCTGGTTGAGCGCTCGTGGAGTCACGTGTCCGTTCTCGTGGGGCAGCTCGTGGCCAAATGCGCGCACGTATTCGGACAGGTTGGTGATTCGATCGGCATCCGGCGGATCATGGACGCGGAAGACGAAAGGCTGCCCTTCTCCATAGCGCTCGGCAATCAGCCGATTGGCCAGCAGCATGTATTCCTCGATGAGCCGATGGGCGTCCCGTCGCTCACGTGGGACAATGCGAACAGGCCGGCCCGAGTCGTCCAGCTCGACGCGGACCTCCTGGATATCGAAGTCGATGGAGCCGTGTTTGAAACGGGCCTCGCGCATCGTTTTGGCCATGTCATTCAGCGTGGCCAGCGTAGCGGACAGCTCGTGATCGGGCTTCAGTCCTAGGATGAGATCCTGGGCCTGTTCATAGGTCAGTCGGTGAGCGGAGCGAATCACGCTTTCGACAACCCGAAAACCGACTACCTGCACTTCCTGATCGAGCTCTACGACGCAAGAGAACGTCAGGCGCTCCACATTCGGATTCAGCGAGCAAATCGTGTTTGAAAGATGCTCGGGGAGCATCGGAATGACCCGATCGACCAAATAGACGCTGGTCGCGCGCTCCACGGCGCTCCGGTCCAGTTCCGTGTCAGTAGCCACATAGTGACTGACATCGGCAATGTGGATGCCTACTTCTAGATTGCCATTGGGCAACTCCTTCAGGTGCAGGGCGTCATCGAAGTCCTTGGCATCCACCGGGTCAATGGTGAACACGGTTTCCCCGCGAAAGTCCTCCCGGCGCTTGAACTCGCTTTCGGGAATCTGCTCTTGGATCTGCTCGGCTTCGGCCAGGACCTCAGGTCGGAAATCGACATCGACGCCGATGCTCATGGCCAACGCGATCGTCTGGATTTCCGGGTCATCTGATGAACCAATGACGCTGAGGATGCGACCCCGGGGCGCACCACCGCGATGCTCGAAGGCATCGATCGAGACCTGCACCTTGTCGCCCGAGCGGGCTTCGCCTACCGTATCCAGGTCTACGAAGATGTCGTGGGTCAAACGCCGATCGTCAGGTGTCACGACGGCAAAAGAGCCCGAGTGCTCGAAGGTCCCCACCGCCGTCTTGCGTCCCCGTTCGATAACCTGGAGGATTTCAGCTTCCCTTCGTTCATCTCCGGGTTTGCGTGCAGCCAGACCGATCCGCACCAGGTCGCCATCCAGGGCCGTGTCCATTCTTCGGGCCCGCACGAAAAAGTCCTCGGCGATACCCTCGACGCGCACGAACCCGTACCCCTTCGGGTGGACCATGAGGCGTCCTTCGAGTCGCTGTCCTTTCGGGCGAAGTCCGAACTGGTTGCCCTTGATGCGGCGAATGTGCCCCTCCGACTCCAATTCCTCCAGCAAGGCCCTGCAGAGACGGTAGTCCTCGTTGTCCCGATAGCCGAGCTTGTTGGCGACTTCTTTCGGGCGAAAGGTGCGCTTGCCGTTGTTGCGGAACAGCCCCAGGATTTCTTCCCGGATTTCGAGTGCCCGTTTGGCGTTGGGTGAGCCGGATGATTGGTCGTCTGACATGCGTTTAGCAGCGGAGTGGAGCAAGTGGAATGCGTTCGATTCGAACGGCGCCGGCTCGGGCATGATTCCGCACAACGCTGTTGAAGCGCAGTAGCCGGGCGCCTGCTCGACGCGACACGCGAGGCTTCAACCCAGTCGGTCGGGGGCGACGGCACGAATCAATGATCGCGTCAGCATACTGGCCGGATCGATCAAGGGGATACCGTTCCATTCAGGCTCCGGGACAGCCAGCGGTAATTCCGTGCATCCGAGAATGACAGCTTCTGCGCCGCGATCGATCAACTCGCGAGTTGCCGAGAGGACTTCTTGGCGAGCGGTCTCGGTAACCGGATTGGAAAACGCCTTGATGCCTGTATTGGGACTGTAAATGGCGTTCGAGAGGCGGTTCGTATCAGATGGGGAGAAGGTCTCGAATCCGTGTTCGTCAAGGACGTGGTGATAGAGCCCACTGGAAAGCGTGCCGTGGGTGCCTAGAATGCCCACTTTCCTGATCTCTGGCAACTGTCGAGCGATTCCGAGGACGGTTTCTTCGATCAGGTGGAATATTCGGAGGCCGGCGCCGGCGGACTCGAGCTGCGACCTTACCCGATCGAATATGGCCGGTGTGTGCGCGGTGTTGCAGGCCATCGCAGCTACGCCGGCGCCGGCCCGTTCCAGCGTCAGTAATCCCTCTGCGATGACGGGCGCCGGGTCTGGCAAGGACGGATCGGCCAACCAGCCGGTGCGATCCGGCACTTGGGGCCAGCTGAGCAGGATGACAGGCAAGTGATCCTGATCCTTCACGGCCCTGGTCTGGGCGGTGATCTTGTCCACCAAGTCGATTCCTGCTTGCGGGCCCATGCCTCCCAGGATTCCGATCGTGACCGGTGCGTTGGCTGTTGGGTCAGACATGGGTTGATGCGGCGATGACTTGAGGGATGAAGGCTCGCGAACAGCTTCTTGAAGCTGCGTTGGGGACTGCGTGAGCTTCTTGAGAGGCTGCTTGAGCTGCTGCCTGAGAAGCCGGGCGTGATACTATATTCGCCCTCGTTGTTTGAATAGACAACTTGAACAGACAAACCCGCTATCCGCAAAGACCAACGTCTTTCCTGCCATGCCTCTTTTTCGTTCGTCAGCTTCGATTCTCGCCGTTTTTCTGGTTGTTGCGTGGACAGCGGCGCCAGCCAGTGCCCAAAGCAGCTCTTCGGTCAGCATCACGGTCGAGTCTCGGGCTGAAAGCAATGACCGGCCGCGGACCCGTGACTTAGGGATTGCCCCTGGCATTCTGACGCCCGGTCCGTTAAATGCTATTACCGACGTTTCAGGGGTTCGCGTAGGACACGTGACCATGGTCCGAGGGGATTCGGTCAACACCGGTGCGACAGCCATCCTCCCACACGGTGGCAACCTGTATCAGGACAAAGTGCCCGCCGGCTTCTATCAGGGGAATGGCTACGGGAAGTTTGCAGGGACCACCCAGATCATCGAACTCGGCGAAATCGAGACGCCGATCATTCTGACCAATACGCTTTCCGTGCCCCAGGGGATGGAAGCGGCCATTTCGTGGACGCTCGATCAGCCCGGCAATGAGCGGGTGCGCAGTGTAAACGCGGTCGTGGGAGAGACCAATGATGGATTCCTGAACGACATCCGCGGCCGGCACCTGCGGGCGCATACGATCCGGCAGGCCATCGAGACGGCGCGCACCGGACCGGTTGATGAAGGCAGTGTCGGTGCCGGCCGCGGCACGGTCTCATTCGGATGGAAGGGAGGGATCGGTACCAGCTCTCGTCAGCTGCCCGAGCAGCTTGGTGGATACACGCTGGGCGCACTCGTGCAGACCAATTACGGCGGTATCCTGCGCGTCGACGGCGTCCCGGTGGGGGAGGAATTGGGACAGTACTTCATGAAGAACGTGGTCGATAAGGGAGATGCCGACGGGTCCGTCATTGTTGTTTTGGCAACGGATGCGCCCCTTTCCGATCGGAATTTGGAGCGATTGGCGGCTCGCGCCATGCTGGCCATCGGCCGTTCGGGATCACCCGCCACCAATGGCAGCGGGGATTACATGATCGCGTTTTCGACCGCCGAAGACGTGCGCCGGGGGCGCGATCGCAATCCCACGAACGGACTCGACAACGGTCAGATGTCTCCGCTTTTCCAGGCTGCCGTGGAGGCCACTGAAGAGGCTATCCTGAACGCTCTATTCCGCGCGACGACCGTTGAAGGTCACCGCGGAACCATCGAAGCCATCGACATCGAAGCCGTACGGGAAATCATGGATCGTCACGGGATGAGCGATCGCTAGGATCCGAGAAGTCCTCATCGTCCGCTCACCGACGGAAACGAGTGGCGGACGGGCCGTGTATCGGACGTGAATTTTGTGCATTGATTCCCTCAGAAGGGCGATGTCGTTGCCTTAGGTCTGTTCGATCCCTATTTTTTCAGGTCTGTACCCTTCGCTCGATTATCGGGTGATTCAAGGAGTTACAGGGTGTTGGATGCCTTCGGGTTTTCTGACATTGCCCGGTCGTCTAATGGCAGGACAGCGGCCTTTGGAGCCGTCGGTGGAGGTTCGAGTCCTCCCCGGGCAACTCAGGCTTGCAGTGGGTGCGATTGCATTCTACCAGCCGACACACAACACAGGACACCTGAATCGGTCCATGTCGACCCAGTCACAAATCAAGCTTTTCGCCGGACGATCCAATCCAGCGCTCGCGAATTCCATCGCGCAGGCGTTCGGTCAGGATCTGGGCAAAGTGGAGATCAAGGATTTCTCTGACGGAGAGATCTATGTCCACTTCGAGGAGTCGATCCGTGGCTGCGATGTGTTCCTGATCCAGAGTACGCATCCGACGGCAGACAACTGGATGGAGTTGCTCCTGATGGTGGACGCTGCAGTGCGCGCATCATCCGGTCGCATCACCGCTGTGATCCCCTACTTCGGGTATGCGCGTCAGGAGCGGAAGGACCAGCCACGCGTCTCCATTGCCGCCAAGCTCATGGCCAACCTGCTGACCACAGCAGGGGTGGATCGCGTCTTGACCATGGACCTGCACGCTTCGCAGATCCAGGGCTTTTTCGATGTCCCTGTGGACCACCTTTACGGTTCAGCCATTTTCGCGGACTACTTCCGTAAGCTGGAGCTGGACAACCTGGTTGTCGTCGCTCCAGACGTGGGCAGCGTGAAGATGGCCCGTTCCTACGCCAAACGGCTTGGGGCTGGTCTGGCCATCATCGACAAACGTCGCCCGACCCAGAACGTGGCTCAGGTCATGCACATCATCGGTGAAGTGGAGGGACGCAATGTTCTTCTCATCGATGACATGATCGACACAGCCGGTACGCTGACGAACGCTGCGAATGCGCTGCGTGAAGCAGGAGCACTGGAAATCCTGGCTGCAGGTACGCACCCCTTGCTGTCTGGCCCAGCGTACGACCGTATCGAAGCATCAGCCATTTCCCGGCTGGTTGTAACGGACACCATTCCGCTGAGACGGACCCTCGACAAGATTGAAGTGGTCAGCGTCTCGGAGATTTTTGCGGACGCCATTCGCCGCATCTACACGGATGAATCGATCTCGACCCTGTTCGATTCCTGATATTCAACGAAACACACAACGGTAACAAGTCATGGAAGTCATCACGCTCGAAGCCAAAGCGCGCGAAGCAGGCAAGACGGCCGCTCGTGCTGCCCGCAAGGCTGAAGAAGTCCCATGCGTGCTGTACGGACACGGCGAAGAGCCTCGCTCCTTCCAGGTCCCCGAACTGGCGCTGCGCGACCTGATCTACACGAACAAGTTCCATCGCGTCAACGTCGTCATGGACGGCAAGACGTACGATTGCGTTCTCAAGGACTACCAGATGCATCCGGTTACGGATCGTGTCATCCACGCTGACTTTGTCGTTCTCCACGAGGGCGAAAAGGTCAAGATCAAGGTTCCGGTCCACTACGAGGGAACAGCTCGTGGCGTCCGCAACGGTGGAATCCAGCAGGAGTTTGTGCACAAGATTGCCATTCGCTGCTTGCCCAAAAACCTGATCGAGTCGTTCACCGTCGACGTCACCAACTTGAAGATTGGTGAGCGTATCCTCGTGCGCGACATGGAGAACGAAGGACTCGAGATCCTCGCTCCCCAGGATTCACCTCTGGTTTCCATACGTCGTCCTCGTCAGGTCATCGCTATCGATGAGGATGAGGATGAAGAAGGTGAAGGCGCAGAAGGTGAAGGTGGAGAAGGCGAAGACGCCGCAGAGGAAGCCGCCGAGTAACCCTCTCATTTTTTCCTGCCCTTCGGGGTCGGAGTGGGACCGGAGCTTCCATGAGGAGGCTCCGGTCTTTTGCTTTGTTAGATACACGACCAGATCTGCGGCCAGGTCTGTGGCCAGATTTGCGAACAGATCGTGACTTGAGTCAACAACCCCCCAGGACCCATGGGATTTTTCTCGCGCAAAAAGGACAAAGGAGCCGGTTCCAATCGCATCATCATCGGATTGGGCAATCCGGGGATGAAGTACGAAGGCACGCGCCACAACATTGGATTCGAAGTGGTTGAGGCCATTGCCGACCGGATCAACGCCGACTGGAAAGACAAAGGCCGGTCCACGATTGCCGATGGTCGCTGGCGGGGTCGCAAGCTGCTTCTGGCAGCTCCCCAGACCTATATGAACCGGAGCGGACTGGCTGTTGACGAGCTCCTTCGCCGAAATCGCGTGGATCCACAAAACATCCTTGTCGTCGTCGATGACATTCATCTCGACACTGGTGTCATCCGGATTCGACAGAAAGGGGGGACGGGTGGCCACAATGGGTTGGATGACATCATTGACTGGCTCGACTCGGATGATTTCCCCCGCATGCGCATAGGTGTCGGTAATGACTTCGGTCAGGGGCGTCAAGCCGAGTATGTCCTTGAGCAATTCTCTTCAGAGGAACGGACGCTGATCGACCCGGCCATTGAAAGTGCACGGGATGCGGCGCTCACCTTCGTGACAGATGGCATCGTCACCGCCATGAACCGCTTCAACGGGTAGCTCCGAGGCCTTTCCAGCGTCCGACATTAGATCGATTTTTTAGCCCCGTTCTAAGGCCTCATTGGAAGCGCTTCCGAATTCTCTGGATTCAATCGAATTGATCCAGCGAATTCTTGATTAACCAATACAAAAAGAGGCCTTCAAGGGGTAGTTTTCGCGGATTCATGTTTTCTGGACTGACCCCGCCGCGGGAACGTCCCCAAACTCATCCGGAATACCCTTCCAAATGGACATTACTACGCTCACCTATCTGGTACCGGTCACGGGTTTGTTGGCCCTTCTGTATGCGTTCACCCGTACACAGTGGATCAACAAGCAGGATGTCGGTACAGACGTCATGGCCGAACTGGCCACTGCCATTGCTGAAGGCGCCCGCGCATTCCTTCGTCAGGAATACCGCGTTCTCGTCGTCTTCGTTGTTGTCGTCGCTGTGCTTCTGGCTTTCGCCAACGCCAGTCAGGAAGGCTCTTCCTGGATGATTGCCATCTCGTTCATTGTGGGCGCGCTGTGTAGTGCGCTTGCCGGATTCATCGGGATGACGGTTGCCACAAAGGCCAACGTTCGCACGACGAACGCGGCCCGCACCGGACTGGGCGAAGCCCTCAACGTTGCGTTCTCGGGTGGTCTCGTCATGGGACTGTCCGTGGTTGGTCTGGGTGTGATCGGGCTTGGAGGCCTGTTCATCGCCTACGACTCCGTAACAACATGGGAAATCACGAAGGTGATCGGCGTGATCTCAGGCTTCTCCCTGGGCGCGTCGTCCATCGCTCTCTTTGCTCGCGTGGGTGGTGGTATCTACACCAAAGCCGCCGACGTTGGAGCTGACCTCGCCGGAAAAGTCTACGAAGGCATTCCTGAGGACGACCCGCGCAACCCTGCCACGATCGCCGACAACGTGGGTGACAACGTGGGTGACGTTGCCGGAATGGGCGCTGACCTCTTTGAGTCCTACGTAGGTTCGATCATCGGTACGATGGTCCTCGGTACCGCCTTCCTGGGCGTGATGGCCGACTCAAGCTTCGGTGAGCTCAGCGCTGTCATCCTGCCGCTCGTTCTCGCAGGAGTAGGAATTCTGGTTTCCATCGCTGGCTCCTTCTTTGTCAAGGTGAAAGAAGGTGGCAACCCACAGCACGCCCTGAACATTGGCGAGTTTGGTGCTGCCGGTCTGATGGCCGTCCTGTCCTTCTTCATCATTACGACGATGCTGCCTGAGTCCTGGAGCGTCGGCGGAACGGACTACACCGCCATGGGCGTCTTTTGGGCGGTTCTCATTGGTCTGGCTGCAGGAACGATGATCGGCCTTGTGACCGAGTACTACACCGCTACGGACAAGAAGCCGGTTACGGGTATTGCCGGTCAGTCTGTTACGGGTTCAGCTACGAACATCATCGCCGGTCTGGGTGTGGGCATGTACTCCACGGGTATCCCTGCGGTCATCCTGGCCCTCGGCATCATCGGTGCCTTCACGTTCGCCGGCCTCTACGGAATCGCGATTGCCGCTGTAGGTATGCTCTCGGTGACGGGAATCCAGCTGGCCGTTGACGCTTACGGTCCGATCTCGGACAACGCCGGCGGTATCGCCGAAATGGCTGAGCTTCCGCCAGAAGTGCGTGAGCGCACCGACAAGCTCGATGCAGTCGGTAACACTACAGCTGCTATCGGTAAAGGCTTCGCCATTGGTTCGGCCGCTCTTACCGCTCTGGGTCTCTTCGCTGCCTTCATGCAGCAGGCTGGTGTCGAGAATATCGACGTGGCCAATCCAAAAATCCTGGCTGGCCTCCTGCTTGGCGCCATGCTGCCATACGTCTTCTCGGCCATGGCCATGGGCGCCGTTGGTCGTGCTGCTGGTGACATGATCAAGGAAGTTGGTCGTCAGTTCGCTGAGATTCCGGGCCTGCGCGAGGGTACGGCCAAGCCGGATCACGAGCGTTGCGTCGAGATTTCGACCAAAGCCGCCATCCGCGAAATGGTCGCCCCTGGTCTCCTGGCTGTTCTCGTTCCGGTCGTCATCGGCTTCATCGACAAGAACATGCTCGGTGGTCTGCTGGCTGGCGTCACCGTTTCCGGTGTTCTCTTCGCCATCTTCCAGTCCAACGCTGGTGGCGCCTGGGACAACGCCAAGAAAATGATCGAGGGCAAAGTCACGGTCGACGGCAAGGAGTACGGTAAAGGCTCCGATGCCCACAAAGCCGCCGTTGTAGGTGACACGGTTGGTGATCCGCTCAAGGATACCTCCGGTCCTTCCCTCAACATCCTGATCAAGCTGATCGCGGTCGTAGCACTTGTCATCGCTCCGCTGATTGCCTGATTCGGCCCGCGAAGGGGCTGATCGGTTTCCCGGTTGAATTCCGATTCGGGATTCGAGAAACCGATCAGCCCCTGAGCGTATCAAGAGAGTCTTTCAAGACTTTCGGACGCCATTCGTCGTCCAACCTGCTACCACTCTTTCCAGAAAGCGCATATCCCCATGGCCAAGGTTGAAGTCTCCATGCCCAAGATGGGCGAGAGTATCACGGAAGGCACCGTCATCGAATGGATCAAACAGCCCGGCGATACGGTGGAGATGGATGAGGCGCTCCTCGAAATCGGTACCGACAAAGTGGATACGGAAGTGCCTTCACCGGCAGCCGGGGTCCTGACCGAAATCAAGGTGCAAGAGGGAGCGACAGTGGATGTCGGCACGATCATCGCCGTCATCGAAACCGAAGCGTCCGAGGCAGTCGTTGCGGAAGCGCCGGCTCCGGCTCCGGCTCCGGCTCCGGCTGCACCTGCACCTGTTGAGGAGCCTGCACCAGCGCCCGCCGAGGCACCTGCTCCGGCAGCAGCTCCTACGCCGGCACCCGCCGCTTCCGGCGAAGGCGTTGACGTGCTCATGCCCAAGATGGGAGAGAGCATCATGGAAGGAACGGTCATTGCCTGGCACAAGCAGCCCGGTGATGAAATCGAACTCGACGAGACACTCCTCGAGATTGCCACCGACAAGGTGGACACGGAAGTCCCTTCGCCCGCCGCGGGCATCGTCCAGGAGATTCTGGTGCCGGAAGGGGACACCGTGGATGTTGGTACCCGCATTGCGGTGATCGGCTCTACCAGCGGAGCAGCTGCCTCAGCACCCGCTCCCGCGGCTCCCGCGCCGGCAAGTGCTCCGGCGCCTGCAGCTGCACCCGCACCCGCTGCACCCATGCCGTCCGTACCTGCACACGCTGGAGATGGCGCTCCGATTCCACGAGTTGGTCCGTCGGGAGAGTTTTTCTCCCCGCTGGTTCGTTCGATCGCAGAAAAAGAAGGCGTTTCGCTTCAGGAGTTGCAGGCGCTTTCAGGCTCGGGGCGCGAGAATCGTATTACGAAGGCCGATCTCATGGCCTATGTCAGCCAGCGCGGTTCGCAGCCACAGGTAGCCGCTGTTGCGGCGCCAGCGCCTGCTGCGACGCCACAGCCTGCTCCTGCCGCGACGGTCTCGTTTGAGCCGACACAGGTCGCAGCTGACGGTGGATCCCGCATCGAGATCATCAAGATGGATCGCATGCGGCAGATCATTGCCGAGCACATGACGCGATCCAAGTCGACCTCTGCGCATGTGACATCATTCGCCGAGATCGATGTGACCAATCTGGTCCGTTTCCGGGAGGCTAACAAGGCCGCATTCCAGCAGCGGGAAGGCATCAAGCTGACCTACACGCCATTCTTCGTGTATGCTGCTGTTGAAGCATTGAAGGATCATCCGATCCTGAACAGCTCCGTCGAAGGACAGGAAATCCACGTCAGAAAAGATTATCACGTGGGTATCGCCGTTGCCATCGGCAAGACGGGGCTGGTTGCTCCAGTCATCCGGAATGCGGGGCAGATGAACGTGATTGGACTAGCGCACGCCGCCAATGATCTGGCCAATCGGGCTCGCAGCAAGCAGTTGCTTCCCGATCAGCTTCAGGGCGGAACGTTCACGGTCACCAATGTGGGTTCGCTCGGATCAACGATGGGTACACCGATCATCAATCAGCCGCAAGTCGGCATCCTGGCAACGGGAGCCATCAAGAAGCGCCCGGTTGTGATCGAGGATCCGAACATCGGAGACACCATCGCTATCCGCAGCATGATGTACGTCAGCCTCTCGTACGATCACCGCATCGTCGATGGAGCCATGGCGTCGTCGTTCCTGCGTCGCTATACGGATGTCATGGAATCCTTCGGGCCGCACGGAGAGCTGCGCTAGGGATCTGCGCACGTAAGGCTGCAACGGATGTCTGAACCGTCAGGCGGCCTCCTAGGCCCGCGTTTGAATGTCCGTTATTGACATTCTCGGCTAAACCACCGTTTCTTTGCATAGCCGTTATTGCAAAGAGGTGGCATTGTCAGGCCCATGATCGGTTTGTGTCCGGTCCAAGACAGCTTCTCTCGATCGGGAATAGCGGTTTGCCGTCAGCACACCCCGAAGTCCCATGGCCGAATCGACCGCTCCTTCGACCGTTCAGGTCGAAGATCCTGATGCAGGTATTGCTCTTCCCTTGAGCGAATTCCAGGCCCTCGTCAAGGAATTCCTCGAAGAGTATCTCAAAGACAAGAGCAAAGAGACCGTGGGAACGTATCGCCGTTCCCTCAATGAATTTGAGCGATGGTTCGTTCGCGGGAAGGGCGCCTGTCGCTTTCGAACGTCTGATATCGAAGCGTACAAGACGTATTTGATGGAGGAGAAGGGCCTGCACCAGGTCTCCGTTTCCACCTACCTCACAGCTGTTCGGCGCTTGTGTCAGTTCATGACAGACTCTGGACTGCTGGCAGAGAACCCGGCCAAGTCCGTGAAAGGGAATCGGCGACCGGCAACCCATTCGCGCCAGTTCCTCACCGATGACGACATCAAGCAGCTACTCAAGGCGGTCGACGACTTGGGAGACTCTTCTGAGGAAATTGCCAAGCGAGACCGCGCGATCGTCCACGCCATGCTTTTTGCTGGCCTAAGCGAGATTGAGATCGTTCGCTCAAACGTCCAGGACTTGGAGCAGACCTTGATGGGGTGGTATCTGCGCATTCAAGGCAAAGGAAGAACCGTCAAGGATCAGCAGGTGCCCATCGATCCGCCCGTGATGGATGCCGTTCGTCTCTATCTGGATACGCGGCACCGTATTCGCCCGGAAGATCCGCTGTTCGTTTCCCATGGACATCGAAGTGAGGGCAAGCGACTCAACACCCGTTCGGTACGCAGCCGGATCAACCATCATCTGGAACGGGCCGGGATCAAGCGCGAGGGGATTACCCCGCACAGCCTGACACACACGGCTGCACTGATCTGGCTGAACGACGGCTTGAGCGTTGAGACCGTGAAGCAGCGCATGCGCCACGGCACCATCGACACCACCATGATCTATTTTCGTCAACAAGGACGATTGACAGGAGAGGACGACTCATGACCGCAATGACTCCCGCCGCAACGACTCCCGTTTCAACCCGGACCACGGAAGTGCTTCGGCAAGCCGAATTCAATCCGGATGTGCGTAAGTATTGGCTCCTGGGTGGAACGTTTTCTCTGCTTGTCACCATCATCGGAATTCCGCTCTTGCCGTTTTGGTGGCTGCTCGGACTCTGGGTGACCGGCCGCTATCTCGATCGGATGGAGTGTACACTGACACGCCGCAATCTGATTGTTCGCAAGGGACTCCTCGTTCGTGTTGAAAAAACGATTCCTCTTGACAAAATCACGGATCTGGGGATGATCCAGGGTCCATTGATGCGTGCTTTTGACGTCCACGCCCTTTCGATTGAGACGGCTGGTTCGACGTCGCAAGGTGCCCTAGTGAAACTCCACGGCATCAAGGATGTCGAGACCTTTCGGGATACAGTGTTGGAGCAGCGCGACCGGATGCTTGAACATGCCTCGGATGGCTCCTCGACATCGACTCCGACTCAGCCAGCGACAGACCAATCCTCATCAGAGGTCGTCACGTTGCTCCGCGAAATCCGGGACGAGTTGCGCAATCGACCTGCGTAGAGAATGCTGAATGGGCCCCTTGCGAGGGGCCTGTTAGAATGCGGACGCAATCGTGATCCGGTGGAGTCCGCCCAGCGATGACCAGCTGTTCAAAGCGTAATCGAACGCAAATCGGGAGATCTTCAGGCCAACGCCGGTACTGAACCCGGCCATGTCCAGACGGGATTTGACCTTCAATTCGTCGTGGCGACGATGGTCATAGCCGAACCGCACCTGGAAGGCCTCGCTGAACTGGAATTCGCCAGCCAGGCGTGTGTGATAGAGAATGCGAGCAATCGCGCCGGCATCATCCGGACCACCATCCATGGCGTGCAGCCGATATCCTGTTACCGAAACCAGTAGGGGTAGATGAGCCAGTCGCCGGGTGTATCCTACTCGAAGGTCCGCTGGCAGATGATCAGAGCGTTCCCCGATGGAAGACAACACGGGACCGAGGTTGTGGATGGACACCGCAAAGGATTGGCGCCGTGTCGAATCATCGAAGACCAGCCCCGCATCGACTCCAAAGCCGGTGGCGCTGTATGAGGACGCGAGCGACGTGTGCATCAACGAAATCGCCGCACCGTAGCGCAAGCCGGACTGCCACGCACGCGAACCGCCTACTGTCAGCGCGACATCCGCCGCGGACGAGCTACCATCCTTTTCGCCCAGATCATTCCGCTCATCAAACTGACCGAATGACAGGTATCGGATACCTGCGGAGAAGGCCCCCAGCAGTCCCATGTCCCTGCCGTAAGCCACCCAGCCGGCACTGATGTCCGAGAGGTGATTCAGGTAGGAAAACTCGACATGACCATCGGCCTCGGGCGAAACGAGTGCCGGATTCGAAAAAAGAGCACCCGAGCCGGTGTCAAGCAGGGCTGTCGAAGAACCGGCCAGGGCTGCCGTGCGGGCAGAAGGCTCAAGCTGCAGGACAGGGAATCCCGAGTTTTCGATCTGCGCCGCTGCCGAATTGCTCATGCCAACAGCCATAACCATCAGTAGCGGGAGCCATCGGAAGATGCGAACGGAAGGATTCACGAGATGCGTGCAGCGGGGCTTGAGGTCAAGGATTTCGAGGCCTTCAACAGGTGCCCCGTCAGCGGGTTCTCCGGAACGTGGGGCAATACGAACGCGCCTTGAATACGTGCGTGAACGGGAACGTTGCCAAGCGAGGATGCGTGTGAGCGAAACTGTATCTTTCAGCTTTCCGGCCCGCTTTTTGTGACAGGAGGGTTCGGACGAAAGTTTACCGGATCCCTGCCGATATGTCAGGGACGGAGACTGCGCAAAAGCGCCTACAAATCGAGCACAGGACAACCGCCTGTCCAAAACAACATTCCATGCTCAACTTACTGAAGAAGGTTTTCGGCGACAGCCAGGAGCGCCAGGTCAACAAGCTCTGGCCGATCGTCGAACAGATCAATATTGAATACGAGAAGCTTGCATCGCTTACCGATGAGCAGTTGCAGGCCAAGACCGACGAATTCCGGGGTCGCATTCGCGAAGCACTCAAGGACATCGAGTCGGATCGGGACGAAATCAATCGCCAGCTGAAAGAGCGGATCAAAGCGGATGAGGAGGGCGAGCATCAAATGTCCGCTGGCGATCGTCAGGACCTCTACGACGAGCTGGACGATCTGGACAAGGAATGGCGCGATACGCTGGAAGCGACCCTCAACGACATGCTTCCGGAGGCCTTCGCCGTCGCCAAGGATGCCTGTCGGCGCATGAAAGGCCGCGAATGGGAAGCCGGCGGACAGAAGATCAAGTGGGACATGGTCCCCTACGACGTCCAGTTGCTTGGCGGCGTGGCCATTCACCAGGGCAACATTTCAGAGATGAAGACGGGTGAAGGCAAGACGCTTGTCGCCATCGCCCCGGTCTACCTGAATGCGCTGGCCGGAAAGGGCGTGCACCTCATTACGGTCAACCCGTACCTGGCCCAGCGTGACTCCGAGTGGATGGGCCCGGTCTACGAATTCCTGGGGATGAAAGTCGACGTGATCGACAAGTACGAGCCCCATACCGGAGGTCGCAAGGACGCCTATCTGGCCGACATCACCTACGGAACGAACAACGAGTTCGGGTTCGACTATCTGCGCGACAACTCATTCGTCAATGACCCGGAGCACCTCCAGCAGCGCGGTCATCACATGGCCATCGTGGATGAGGTCGACTCCGTCCTGATTGACGAAGCGCGGACGCCGCTCATCATTTCGGGTCCGGTACCCCAGTCGGACGAGAGCCAGTTCGAAGAATTCAAGCCGTCGGTCGAGCGTCTGGTTTATTCCCAGCAGAAGCTGGCTGCCGGATTCGTCTCCGAAGCCGAGCGCAAGCTCAAGGAGCGTGACGAAGCAATCGAAAAGGGCGATAACAAGCTGGCCTCCGAACTGGAGTCTGAAGCGGGACTGGCTCTTCTTCGCGCCCATCGCGGATACCCACGCAACAAGAAATTGCGCAAGCTGCTTCAGGAGCAGGGTGTTGAAGCCCTTCGTCAGCGGACGGAATTCCTGTACCTGCAGGACAATGCCAAGAACATGCCTTTCGTGGACGCAGAACTGCATTTTGCGTACGACGAGAAGCAGCGTTCCATTGAAATGAGCGAGCAGGGTCGCGAGTTCATTGGCCGCGCCGCCGGTCGCGACGAAGGCCTGTTCATCCTCCCGGACCTGGGCGAGATCACGGTCAACCTGGAGAATGAGGAAGAGGCCAGGACCAAGGAAATCCAGGAGACCCTGGCTGCTGATACCAGCCTGACGGAAGAGAAACGGGCGAACAAGCTGGACAACGATCTTCGCGTTCTGAAGAACGAGATGATCGAGAAGAAGCGCCAGATGTACACGGACTACTCCGCCGCTGCGGCCCGTCTGCATGCCATCGAGCAGCTTCTGAAAGCCTACATCCTGTTCGAGAAGGACACCGAGTACATCGTCCAGGAAGGCAAGATCATGATCGTTGATGAGCACACGGGTCGTGTGCTCGGCGGTCGTCGGTATTCTGATGGTCTGCATCAGGCGATCGAGGCCAAGGAAGGCGTGAAAATCCAGGCGGCGACACAGACGTACGCCACCATCACCCTCCAGAACTACTTCCGTCTGTACCACAAACTGGCCGGGATGACCGGTACGGCCGAGACGGAAGCGGAAGAATTCCACAAGACGTATGGCATGGAGGTCGTGGTCGTGCCGACCAACCGCCCTATCGCCAGAAAGGACCTCGACGATCTGGTATTCCGGACAAAACGGGAAAAATTGACGGCCGTCATTGAGAAAATCCGGGAGTACAATGCCAAAGGGCAGCCCGTGCTCGTGGGTACGACCAGTGTCGAAGCCTCTGAGACATATTCCCGTATGCTGACCCGTGCTGGTATCAAGCACAACGTGCTCAATGCCAAGCAGGATCGGCAGAAAGCGGAATCCCTGATTGTGTCCGAAGCGGGACAGACAGGCGCCGTCACCATCGCCACCAACATGGCCGGTCGTGGAACGGATATCAAATTGGGCCCTGGCGTCCTCGATGCGGGTGGTCTGGCCATCATCGGTACCGAACGTCACGAAAGTCGCCGCATCGACCTGCAGTTACGTGGTCGAAGCGGTCGTCAGGGGGATCCGGGAGAGAGTCAGTTCTATGTATCCCTGGATGACAACCTGATGCGCCTGTTCTCGTCGGATCGAGTGGCCAAAGTCATGGACCGACTCAACCTGGAAGAAGGGGCAGTTATCACCCACCCCTGGGTGAATAAGTCCATTGAGCGTGCGCAGACGAAAGTGGAGCAGAACAACTTCTCCATCCGGAAGCGTCAGCTTGAGTACGATGACGTGCTCAATGCCCAACGCGCGGTCATTTACGATCGACGCAATCATGCGCTGGGTGGAGAGCGCCTGGCTGGGGATATCGAAGACCAGGTCGGACAGCTGATTGACGGACTCGTCCAGCAGCATCACGGCGAAGGCAATCTCGATGAGCTCAAGGAGGATCTCCTCCGCATCCTGGCCCTGGATTGGGACATGGATCGGGAGCGATTCTACAAGCTCGGCGATGATGGCGTAGCCGAAGACATCTTCAACGCCGCCCTGCAGATGTACGAGCGCAAGCGGGCAGCGCTGGCACGTCCCTTCTACGAGAGCATGAAGCAGCTCTCGGAATCGGACCAGGAAAACAAGCCGGAAAAGGTCTACATCGACTTCACCGATGGTCGCAAGATCATGCGCGCCGTGGTGTCGGTCGAGGATGCTGTGGCCAGTGAAGGGCAGGAAGCCAACGATGCGCTAGAGCGCGTTGCGTCTCTTTCACTCATTGACAGCCATTGGACCGAGCACCTTCGAAACCTCGACGAGGTCAAGGAAGGGATCGGGCTTCGAGCCTATGGTCAGCGTGATCCGCTGGTCGAGTACAAGATGGAAGCGTTCAAGCTCTTTGCAGAGATGATCGAGACCATCAATCAGGAGGTTGTTTCCTTCATTTTCCGAAGCGGGCCGCTGGTCAATAACCAGCAGGGTTCGTCAACCGCTCGTCGCAGCCAGCCGCGCAAGCTGGATCCGTCGAAAGCGCGTACGCGCCACGACACGGCTCAGAGTTCGTACGGCGTAGGATCAAACAGCAACCAGGCTGCGGGCAAGGACCCGTCGGCCAAGGCCGCTCCGGTTACGGCGGAAGACAAAGTGGGTCGGAATGATCCCTGCCCTTGCGGCTCCGGTAAGAAGTACAAACATTGTCACGGCAGGGCGTAAACTCCGCATTCCTGTCCGTCACATTCTGTTTTTCCAGCCACCAACGTGCTGAGACGTCTTTACATCCGGGATTTCACCCTTATCGAGGAGCTTGAGGTCGCCTTCGACGCCGGCCTCAACATCGTGACGGGCGAAACCGGAGCAGGGAAGTCCATCGTCGTAGGCGCCCTGAAACTGATCCTGGGTGATCGGGCATCGACTGATACCCTGAGAGCTGGCGCCCGAAAGGCTGTCATTGAGGGCGAATTCGAGATTGATCTTGATGACGAGCTTCGTCAGCTGCTGGATGAGAACGGGATCGACGTACTTCCGCACCTCATCCTGCGTCGCGAAGTCAGCGAATCGCACAGCCGCGCGTTCATCAACGACTCGCCGGCAACGGTGGGATTGCTTCGGCAGGTAGCTGGCGAACTGGTTGATTTACACGGCCAGCATGACCACCAGTCACTGTTGCGCACAGAGAAGCACGTGACCCTGGTCGATGGTTTTGGTGGACTTGAATCGTTGGTCCGCAGCTATCAGGTCCAGTATGCGCTGGTCCAGGAAATCGTATCTCGACGGGATGCGATGCTCGCTCGTGAACGCGAACTGAAGCAGGAGCATGAGCTGCTGGCCTTTCAGATCGACGAGATCGATGCCGTAGCTCCAAGGGATGGGGAAGAAGACGCGCTCGAATCCGAGCGACGCATTCTGGAGAACGCCGAGCGATTGTTCGAGGCCACTTCCTCACTGTTTGAACTGCTCTATAACTCGGAGTCTGCCATCTCCGATCTGCTGGTCCGGGCCAGGAATGAACTGCAGAATCTGGGCCGGATCGATGAGGCATTCGATGATCTGGCTCAGGAGATTTCCACGGCCCACATATCCGTCAGCGAGACGGCCTCATTCCTGCAGGATTACAACTCCCGCATTGAGTTCAATCCAGGTCGCCTCGATGAAATCCGGGACCGCTTGATCGACTTTGACAAGCTGAAACGCAAATACGGAGGGACGATCGAGTCAGTGCTGGCACACCGGGAGGACATCGGTGAGCGATTTGAGCTGGCTGCTGACTTCGAAGGGGCCATTTCCCGATTGGATCGCGAGTTCGAGGCGGCCACGGCCGATCTCTCGGACGTGGCGGTACGACTGTCGGCCAAACGTAAGGCCGTGGCCGCACAGATTGAATCGGCTATCGTCGCTGAGCTGGCCACGCTTGGTATGCCGGACAGCCGATTCGAAGTGCGCCTTACAGCTGTAGAAGACGAGGCGGGATGGATCGTTCAGGAGGGGCAACGCTACGCGGCTTCGGCAGATGGCATGGACCGGTGCGCTTTCTTCATTTCGACCAACCCGGGCGTTGAGCCGATGCCGCTGGCGCAGGTTGCCTCTGGCGGAGAAATTTCTCGCATCATGCTTGCGCTGAAGTCGATTCTGGCCAAGAGCGATCGCTTACCGATCCTCATCTTTGACGAGATCGACACGGGAATTTCCGGTGCCATTGCGCAGCGTGTCGGCGATTGTATGCTCACGCTGGGAGATTATCATCAGATCATAGCGATTACCCATCTTCCTCAAGTAGCGGCAGCCGGGCAGGCGCATTTCAAAGTTTCCAAGTCGGTCGATAACGGCCGGACGCGAATCGCCATGCACCGTCTCTCTGAATCAGAGCGGCGCGAGGAGATCGCAGCACTCATCAGCGGCGCCGAGGTAACCGAAGGGGCCCTTCGCACCGCACGAGAGCTTATTGAATCCAGACCGGGCTCAGCCCGAAAGCATCCAGCAACCTGACATTCCTGGATCTGACATTCCGCAACCTGACCATTCTAAACGTGACCTTCGCCCCGAACCGGGGTAGACCCACCTTCAACGCAGTATTTCCATGACCCACAAGCGCTCCTTGATCACATTCGGAACAGACGGCTGGCGCGCCATCATCGGCGACGGATTCACTCTCGACAACCTGGAGCGGGTATCCCGTGCCACCGCAGAATGGGTGCTCGACACCTACGGAGAAGGATCGAGCGTCATTGTCGGGTATGACACGCGATTCCGGGGTCGTGATTTCACGGTCCACTCAGCCCGTGTAATGGCAAGTATGGGCGTCAAGGTGGTGATTTCCGATACGCATGCCCCGACGCCGGCTGTTTCGTGGGGCGCGAAGCACTTCGGTCACCAGGCTGGTATCGTCATCACGGCATCCCACAATCCGCCTGAGTACAACGGTTTCAAGATCAAAGCTGACTTCGGTGGCCCCGCACTCCCGGACATGATTGCCGATGTGGAGGGCCGTATTCAGCCATTCGAGGAGCATCTGTATGAGAGCCTCGAATCCTATAAGCAGAAAGGGCTCATCCAGGAGCAGGCACTCCGTCAGGACTACATCGATCACGTGCGTTCCCTTGTGGATATCGACGCCATCCGGGAAGCGGGCATCAAAGTGGTGCACGATGCCATGTTCGGCGCAGGACAGGGAATCCTGTCAGAGCTGATGGGCCAGGATCGGGTCCTGGAGCATCGCAACGCGATCAACCCAGGATTTGAAGGCACGCCTCCCGAGCCGATCGAACGCAATCTGAACGAGCTTCGTGACGTGATCACGTCGAATGGATGTGATGCTGCCATTGCGAATGACGGCGACGCCGACCGCATCGGAATGGCTGACGAGAAAGGCGATTTCGTCGACTCGCACCACCTGCTGGCGCTGCTCGTCGACTACCTGCACAATGACAAAGGGCTGACTGGTCGGATCGTCAAGACGTTCTCGACGACCACGATGCTTGACAAGATGGCCGAGGATCTCGGTCTTTCGCTTACGACGACGAAGATTGGGTTCAAGTACATCGGAGGCGAATTCCTTTCCGAAGACGTCCTGGTCGGTGGTGAAGAGTCCGGCGGGATGGCCATCATGGGTCACGTGCCAGAACGCGACGGCATTTTCATCGGCCTCGTCATACTTGAAATGATGGCCAAGCGGGGTAAGCAGTTGTCCCGACTCGTCAGTGATCTGCACGCCCGTTATGGGGAGCACGCTTTTTCCCGGACGGACAAACACACGTCTGCGGAGCGAAAGGAAGCTGTGCTGATCCGTCTGGCGGAGCACGGTGGACTTTCCGAGGTGGCTGGAAAGCCTGTGACCAAGGCCGAGACCATCGATGGATTCAAGTACCACACCGAAGACGGCTGGCTGCTCATTCGTCCTTCAGGAACGGAGCCCGTGCTGCGTATCTACGCCGAGGCAACATCATCGGACACGTCGAGCCGGATGGTTGCCGACGCCATTACCCAGCTGGGCCTGTAGCGGCGTCGCTCTCGGATCGGGAATCCGGTTTCAGACCAGCGACTCCCACTCGAGTACCAATGGATTCAGAACGGCCGCCAGTTCAGCCATCATCATGGCTGTTGCCCCCCACACCACATGCCCTTGAAGCATGAAATGGGGGATGTCTCGGGTAATTCCACCCAGTTCCATGGGCTTTGAAGCCCTCATGGCAGGATCGGTCAAGTGAACAGGCGGAACGCCGAAAATGTCTGCTACCTCTTCCGTTCGCACGGAAAGGTCAGGTGTGTGGGAAATGGCCCCAACGAATGGGTGTACACAGAAATTGGATGGGGGGATGTAGAGTGAGGTGAGTTCTCCCAGAACATCGATCTGCGAAGCGGCCACGAGGACCTCTTCCTCGGTTTCTCTCAGAGCCGTTTCCTCGAGTGATTCGCCGCTCTCTCGACGGCCACCCGGAAAGGCGACCTGGCCTGCGTGTTTGTTCATCGCTTCCGGACGCCGAGTAAGCATGAGATGGGGGCGGTCGTCCTGGTCCGGGTAGAAAAGCGCCAGGACACCTGCCTCCCGACAGTCTTTGGCTTCGGTCGATGCACGAGACGGTTGGCGTCTTGACAACGGAGCCATCTGAAATTGCGCAGGTTGTCCGGGCAGCGGCTGAGAAAGCCGACTATTCAGGAATGCGACAAACTCCGTGAATCGGAGATCATTCATCGGACAAAGGGGCTCAGGGAATCAGGATGCGGTTGCTGATTGAAGCGATCCTTATGTGCGCCAGCCTGATCGAAGTTCCAGCCAACGGAGCTACTCTGCGGAGACGACCAGGTTGGTCACGCGAAACTGGGTCTCGTGCTCCAGAGCCACCGTTACCGTCCTGAGCCGACGACGCATCGGGTACGTTCCCCAGACACTGCGCTCCAGTGGGATATCGATTCCCTGTACGGAGTGGAATCGGGTCTCGGAAGTCAGCTGTCTGTCTCCCGCCAGGCGAGCCGTTAACCGGGTCATTACGAGACGTTCAGTGGACTCCTCAATGAAGACCTGAATTCGTGGCGGCATCTGCGGCTGCGCTTGAGTAGGGGGACCACCCATTGGGGTTCGTCCAAGAGGCGGCCTCCGGGCGCCCTGTGGAGGGCTGCCCGGGCGTCTCTGGATGGAAGGATTCAGTCCTGGCCTACGCTCAGGCGGTCTCAACTCAAAAACATATCGCACCATGGAGACACCGTCACGCTGGAGTCGTACAGGGTCACCGACCTCCCGCACACGGGAAAGCAGTCGCGTCGGTAGGTTCAGGCCGTTCAGCATGGGTCCCAACTCCTCTGTGACCAGACTCGAAATGATGCGTTCGACACGGCGTCGCTCAGACACATCGAGGGTATCTCCGTTGATGACGAAATACCGAATCTCGCCACGGCCCTGGTCGGCATCTTCAGTGCGCCGAAAGAGAAGGCCGTAGTTCGCCACCTGTTCGCCTGTTGGCGAATCCACGAAGTGGTCGACATCGGCTTCGATGGCAAAGGCCTCCACGCGAGCCATCCGGTATTGTTGGTCGGTCAACCACCGAACGAACAGTGCATCCGCATCAGCCCCTGAAATCACCCCTCGAACGCCACCACCGGAATCCTGTGCATGTGCCGGTGCTACCATCGTCAAGCCACACGATGCAATGATCGCCGTCACAAGGACGGCAATCAGCGTGCGATTGCGATATGATTCGCTCCCGAGGTACGGAAACGTCCATTTTTCAGGCTTCATCGACAGTAGCAGTTCGATCAGATGGTGGCGGGAGTGATTGTGGAATTGAACGAGTCGCTCATGAATACAAAAGCAGCAGAATTCTGGATTCCGCACAGCAAGTATACCGCGACCGTTCCCCACAGTTGTCACGAAAGTATGGAAATGGAGGGCGCTGGTATCTTGACGGGGTGGGGCCGACTATATTTGATTGCACATGGGTCCGTTGCCTCATCCCGGGCCCGTTTCCTCATCTCACGTTTGCATTCCATACGCGCTCAAAGAAATCCGTGACATCTGCACCGGACATCCTGCTGGTCGAAGACGATCAAGAGCTGTCAGCCGTGGTCAGTAACCGACTGCGCGAATCGGGTTACGAGGTCCGTACCGCGTTCACAGGGCCTGAGGCACTGGAGCAGGTTGCGGAGAAAGAGCCGGATTTGGTGCTCCTGGACATCATGCTCCCGGAAATGGACGGGCTCGAAGTGTGTCGCCGACTGCGCTCGAGTCATCCGCTCCTGTACATCATGATGCTCACGGCGAGGACAGAGGAGATGGATCGGGTGGTGGGCCTGGAAGTCGGTGCAGATGACTACCTGACCAAGCCTTTCAGCTTGAGCGAATTGATTGCCCGCGTTCGAAGCGCATTGCGTCGGCTCAGACTCACCGAAGAAGCGATGGGCGATGCGCCCCAGGCTGACATGGAGGTCATCGAAGCCGGACACCTGACCATCGACCCGGTGAAGCGCATAGTCACGTCAGACGGCTCGGAAATTGGCCTGACGGTGCTCGAATTCGATTTGCTGGTCTACCTGGCTCGCAATCCGGAGCGCCCGTTCACACGGATGCAGCTCCTCGAGGATGTGTGGGACCTCCACTATGAGGGCTATGACCGCACGGTCGATTCCCATGTGCAGCGACTGCGCTCAAAGGTCGAAAAGGATCCGGGCAATCCTGAAATGATCAGGACGGTCTGGGGAGTGGGCTACAAGTTCGTCAAGCCGGAACGGACGTCCGAATCTCCATGACGGTGCGACGATCCCTGTTCTGGAAAGTCGCGCCTGCGCTTGTGGCCCTTCAATTGGTCGTGGTTGCTGTCGCAGCTGGATTCACAATCTGGTATGCACGTAGTGCACAGGAAACCCTGGCATCGGCAGCGTTGGCTGCGCGCATCGACGCCACCGCTGAGGAAATCGAGCGACGAACCAATGGGCTCGCAGATGGGGTTGATGGCCTGGAAGAAGATCTTCGGCTGGATCTGAGCTTCCGATTTCCTGATCCGCTCATTCTGATCGACCTGAACGGCACGGCTGCCGACCCGATTTGGCCATCTGCGGAGGGGTTTGCGATCGAGTTCTCTTCGAGCGACTCCTCATGGGATGAGCCCTCATGGGTGCAGCTGGAAGAGGCGTACGATGATGTGGTCATCGACCTGTCAGACGAAGACGTGGAAGGCGGTTTTGCTTCCGCGCCGCTATTTGACGCCGGCGGATTCCCGGCGGGTCTTTTGGTCGTACAGCCTCTGACCCGATCGCTGGATCTGGAGTTGGCAGCCAGTCAGGAAGCCTTCCGTAAGTCGGTCCGGGCCATTGCCATACTGGCTGTGGTCCTGGCTCTGCTGTTCGGCGGCATCTTGACCTGGTGGCTGGTGGGGCCGATCCGGAGAATGGCGGCGGTCGTTTCGGAAATGGGCGGGGACTGGCAGGCCAACCGGGTTGAAATTGAGGGAGAGGATGAGATAGCAGTACTGGGCAGATCCATCAACGAAATGGCCGATCGGGTCGCAGAGAGCATAGAGTCCTTGCGTGCAACCGACCGAATGCGACGCGAGCTGGTGGCCAATGTGGGACACGATCTGCGAACGCCATTGGCCGGCATCCGACTGCATATTGAAGAAGCGAACCGGTTCGAATCCGAAGGGCGACATGCCGAGGCTGTTGCATCCTTGACGACGGCACAGAAGCAGATTGATCATGTCAGCAGGATGATCGACGACCTGTTTGAGCTCTCCCGGCTTGAAGGGGATGCCTCCCTCTTGCGTATCGAACCCATTCCTCCAGCTGAGTTGGTTTCCGAGGTTGTGGGCATGTTTGCTGCCTCGGCTTCGCAAGCGGAAGTGGTCTTGCAGGCCGACCTGGATGACGATCTCCCCATTCTGCATGCGGATGGGACTCGCCTCATCCGGCTGCTCGGCAATCTGATCTCAAACGCTATCCGGCATGCACCTGAGAGGTCTGAGGTGAGCCTTAACGTGCGGGCCAACATGGTCGCGGGAGAACTCACCATGAGCGTTTCAGATCAGGGAGTCGGAATGAGCGAAGAAGACCAACAGCGCCTTTTCGACCGCTACTACCGGGGTTCGGATGCACGCACCCGGGACACGCGACACAAACGGACAGGTCTTGGGCTCGCCATTGCGAAGGCCGTAGCCGAGGCTCACGATGGCAGGCTGGAGGTAGAGAGCGCCCCTGGAGAGGGAACTACGATGCGCTTCACGTTGCCGATTGGTGGCTCGCCTGATTCCGGGGCCGAACTTCAGGCCCAACGGCTATAAATCGTGCGGGCGGGCACGCTGGTGACCCCCTGTCACCTGCGTGCCCGCCCGCGTGCCTCGAGTGCGTCTTCCTGACTGCTGGCACCGGTCCGTCACCCGGTGCCGCGCAGGATTCGAGGGCTTGAAAAGGCTCAGATCAGCAGCTCGCGCAATGTTCGTGGATTACGCGCGTTGCTCTCATCTCCTTATTTGATCGAGATCTTCCGTGGCTTGGATTCTTCCAGCTTCGGAAGGCGCACCATCAGGACTCCGTTTTCCTGCTGAGCCTCGATCTTCGACTCATCGATTTTGTTCGAGAGCGTGAATGAGCGGTAGAACCGGCCCGACTGACGCTCGAGCCGAACGACCGTATCGTTTTCCTCAACGTTGCGAGCCGTCCGTTCGCCAGAAATCGAGAGTACGCCGTCGTGCAGATTGATCGTGAGATCATCCTTGGCTACGCCCGGGATGTCCAGAGCGAGTTCGAATGCATCCGTCGTTTCGACCAGGTCGATGCGAGGGTGCCAGGATACCGGCTCATCGTTGCCGTCCTCGGTGTTGGCCGAAGGAAAGAACGTGTTGAAAAGAGAGTCGAAATCCCGCTGCATGCGTGAGAGGTCAGCGCGGGGAGAAAAGTGTACGAGCTTGGTCATGGTAAGCACCTCCTGAGGGGCGATACGTGTTGTTGTCACTAATGCGTTGCCGGCCGGTAATCCCGGGATGATCCTTCAGCGACCATCCAGACGGATGATCTTCCGTCCCGGGCCGAACCGGACAAGTTCGCCCCATTCCCTTGCAACGCACGTGCCAACACCACTTCTCTGCCGCTTCGACAGGATGCTTCGGACAGACCGTCAGAGCATCCAGAATGGCCCATACAGGCTGTCAGGGCCGTTTCCGACAGATCGACACACTGGTGGCTTTACCACCTGACATCCTTTCATCCGCTCTGACAGAACGTCAATAGAAGCGATCAACCCTTGTGGGCAGGAAGAATCCGGCCGCTGACTTCGCCAAACCCAATCCGTAGACCATCCTTCTTGGCGGCTCCTCGCATGACGACGGTATCGCCATCTTGCAGGAATTTGCGCTCGCTGCCGTCCGACATGGGGATGGGATTCGTGCCTCGCCAGGAGAGCTCGAGCATGGAACCGTAGCTGCCTTTGTCCGGCCCGGAGATCGTGCCCGAAGCCAAGAGGTCACCCGGCCGGATGTTGCAACCGGTTACGGAGTGATGGGCCAGCTGCTGGCAGATGTTCCAGTACATGTACCGGAAGTTGGATCGGCAGACTACGTCATCGCCCGCTGATCCTTCGGGCTGGATGCCAACCTCAAGGTCGATGTCATAAGACCAATCGCCTGATCCTTTCAGATAGGGAAGGGGCTCAGGGTCCTGAGCCGGTCCGGCACATCGGAAGGGTTCGAGCGCATCGAGCGTGACAATCCACGGCGAAATCGAGGTCGCGAAGTTCTTGGCAAGGAATGGCCCAAGTGGCACGTACTCCCATTTCTGTATATCGCGTGCCGACCAGTCGTTGACCAGGACGAAGCCGAAGATGTGGTCTGCGGCGTTTTGGATTGTGATCGGCTGGCCAAGTTCATTCCCGGGGCCCGTGAAGAAGCCAAGCTCCAGTTCAAAATCCAACAGGCGGCAGGGTCCGAATACTGGCGGTCCGTCGCCCGGCTTGGTCTGTCCTTGAGGCCGGCGAATGTCTGTGCCTGAAATCACAACCGAGCTGGCACGTCCGTGATACCCCACCGGTAAGTGCAGCCAGTTGGGAAGAAGAGCGTTGTCCGGGTCACGAAACATGGTCCCGACGTTCGTGGCATGCTCGCGCGAGGAGTAGAAGTCCGTGTAATCACCAATGTCAGCCGGCATCACCATGGTCACATCGGACTGGCGATGAAAAGCGGCCGAGCGAAGCGTTTCATTGTCACGGAGTTCACCAGAATCCGCCGAGAGCAGATGCTGCAAACGTGCACGTACCGCTTTCCAGACGGGTCGACCCGCAGCCATGAAATTGTTCAAGGTCGTCGAGGAGAACACCGCCGTGTCCAACAAGCCGGCCTCTTCAAGCGCATGCAAGTCGACCACCCAATCGCCGATAGCCGTTCCGGGACGGGGACGATCGGATCCGCTTGGGATGAACACGCCATAGGGAAGATTCTCAAGGGGAAAGTCGCTTCCTGAAGGAATGTCAACGAATGCAGTCATGGGTACGGACACGGATTCTGGTGAGAGTTGATTTGGACTGGCACCTTTGCTTTGCGGATCGATCAGGTAGTCAGCCAACCCAGGGCTCGAAGATCTTCACGGGGCTCATCGAAACTGCAGCTTCCGATGGACAGGGCGAGACTACGACGATCCCGAATGAACTCCGTCGTCGTCGCCTTCAATCCGTTCCACTCGATTCCTGATTCAGTGAATACGAAGTTGGACGGCTCGGTGTCGGACAGAATCTCTTCAATCCCCGTCGCATCCAGCCCTTCACACCGCCCGATTGTGACGGCGAAAAAGACGTTCATGAAGCCATGCATCATCACCTGTTGGGCTTGATTGAAGTGGCGAAGGGGATGATGCAGGCCGGCCGTGGCCTTAAATGGATACCCGGTACGAAGGGCTGCATACAGGAAGCCGGCCAACTCTTCAGTAGAGGGGAAATCTTCTGGCTTCATGCCGCCACAGCGGATCTTGGCGCGGACACGCTCGGGTCGTTGCTGAGCGCCGAGGGCCAGGAAGTACAGGGGGAGTTGGCGAAGAAAGGCTTCATCGCGAACAATCTCCAGGTACCTGGGTCGATCCTGAAAGGCGGACGCTTCAAAAACGGATTCGATTTTTGAGATCGCCATCACTGCCGTGGATGCTTCAAGCAATGCATCCGGCGGAAGCTTCCATTCAAAGCCGGCGATGACGGCTTTTCCACCGAGCTGGTCGATATGGTTGTTTGCTTCATCCAGCGCACCCTGAAGGACGGCAGCCGTGGAGGCAACATCAGAAGAAGGGGGTGGGAGCAGCTGAATAGGCAGCGGCGATTCAACCGAAAGCTTCTCGGCGAGGGAAAGCAAGGGTGCCCAATGTGCCGAGGTCATGACAAACGGGCCAAGCATCCAGTCATCGGCTTCATGCCGGTGAGCCAGGTACTCGTCTATCGCTTGGTCGATGGGCAGTGCTGCCGGGGGGAAAAGGCCGGCATAGTCGAAAAGTCCGTTGAGCAGCGTCTTGACACTGGAGTTCCGCGGATGGGAGGGCTCGGACAGTGGCATGAATGGAGACGGTTTCGCTTTGAAGTGGAATGATCTGCTGGCTGACGGCAACCTGAGCTTCGAACGTGTGTCCAGACTAAGAACTTGGTATTAAACCTTGTATGAACTCAGGGGTAATATTACCTTGCAACCTGCGAAATGTGCCTCTACGGGCCGTTTTGAGGAATCATACTGAAATGTACCCCACCGTGTGACGGAGCGCCGTTGGCAGCTCCGGGGACCGGTCCACCGCAGTCCGAGGCCCTCTCGAGGATCTCTTCACGGCCAACAGCAGGTTTTCTGCTGACATAACGAAGATACCCGTTACTCAATCTGGACGTCATGAATCGATTTCCCCTATTTCTGAGCCTCATCTTTGCTGCGCTTCTCATCACAGGCGCAGACGGATGCTCAAGCGATCCCAACGTAGAGGGCGCCAAGCTCGACCTGCGTAATCAGGACTACGATCGCGCTCTCCGCAACCTGGAGACGGCTCTCGAGAACAACCCACAGAATGCAGAAGCCTACGAGCTGAAAGGCCGCGTGCTCTCTGAGAAAGCATTCGCCACGCAGGATCAGGATGAGCACATCTCGACCATCATGGACATGCTCGATGCGTTCGAGTCTGCCGTCGAGTACGATCCGTTGCTGACGGAAGGAGTCACGAACTCGCTGCGTTTTGCCTTCGCCAACGAATTCCAGCGCGGAATTCAGGCGTTCAACCGTGGGCGCAACGATGATAGCCAGTTCCTGGTCGCCGCCCGGTACTTCAACACCGCCGGTGTCATTCAGCCGGACTCGTCCGGCGCCTACGTCAACGAGGCGTATGCCTACATGAACGGTGGCCAGCCGGAAAGCGCAATCGGGCCATTTGAAATGGCACTCGAAGCTGGCGACACGGAGCCGGAAACCTACCGTTTCCTCGCTCAGCTTTACCAGACCAACGATCGTTCTGACGATGCTGTCGGTCTGCTTGAGGACGCCGCTGCGATGTACCCTGAGAATGTGGACATCCAGACCGAACTGCTGAACGCGTACCAGCTGACGGGCCAGATCGACAAGGCTCTCGAGCGCTATAGCTCGGCCGTGGAGCGTGATCCGGGCAATGCCCTCTTCCGCTACAACTACGGCTCCCTGCTGATTCAGGTGGGTCGCTACGACGAGGCCATCACGCAGCTCGAAGAGGCGATCTCCTTGGATGCGAGCTATAGCAGCGCGTACTACAACATCGGTGCAGCACACATCAACCAGGCGGTCGATGTCAACAGCGAGATCTCGGACATGGACGACGAACTCCGTGAAAACCGGGATTCGATGAGCAACGACGAGATCGAAGCCGCAGAGGCTGCCATCGATGCTAAAGTCGAAGAGCGTCGCATGCACTTCCAGGCTGCTGTTGCACCGCTGGAGCAGGCCAAAGAGCTCTTTGAAGCCAACGGCGAAGATGTCGGCGATGTGTGTCGTGCGCTGTATCAGTCCTACGCACAGACCAACCAGACGGACAAGGCACAGTCTGTTGCGGATTGCGCCGGTTACTCTGACAACTAATGGTTCTATTGACCATTGTTGATTGACTTTACCGGCGGGCCCGGGCTGTGAGCAGCCCGGGCCCGCGTGGTTTATTCCCGGACGCCACTCCGGAATCACATTCTCATCCCTCTACCCTGAATTCGCATGAACGCGGACGACATGAAGCACATGGGCCCCGGTACACGGGCCGTGCACGCTGGCCAGGCACCAGATCCATCGACGGGCGCTGTCATGACGCCAATCTACCAGACGTCTACCTATGCACAGGCTTCGCCTGGCGACCACAAGGGCTTTGAGTATGGCAGGGTCTCCAATCCGACGCGTACGGCATTGGAGGGGAATCTGGCGGGGCTCGAAGGTGCCACGCATGGCATCTGCTTTGCCTCCGGCGTCGCTGCGACCGATGCGATTGCACGCTGTTTGCGCCCTGGAGACCACATTCTGGCCTCCAACGA
This sequence comes from Rhodothermales bacterium, assembly GCA_028284865.1. Taxonomy (GTDB): domain Bacteria; phylum Bacteroidota; class Rhodothermia; order Rhodothermales; family UBA10348; genus JAAZVD01. The sequence continues at coordinate 73,063 of JANQQV010000027.1, forward strand.
TCTTTATGGAGGGACGTATCGCCTTTTCCGTCAAGTGTTCGGGCCGTTCGGAATCACTTCCGACTTCGTCGACATGTCCACCGTGGCTGGAGTCGAAGCGGCCCTGAAACCGGAGACCAAACTGCTCTGGATCGAAACCCCCACCAATCCGCTAGTTCGGGTGGTCGACATGAAGGCGCTCGTGGACTTGGCCCACTCGCGCGGAATCGCCGTGGCGGTAGACAACACGTTCGCCACACCCATCTTGCAGCGCCCCATCGAATTCGGAGCTGACCTTGTGGTGCACTCCACCACCAAGTATCTCGGTGGACACTCGGATGTGATCGGAGGAGCAGTGCTCACCAACAGTGACGAGTGGGCCGACAAGCTTCGATTCCTCGTCAAGAGTGCCGGCGCCGTACCTGGCCCCATGGATTGCTTCTTGACGTTGCGGGGGACCAAGACGTTGGATGTCCGGATGGAGCGGCATTGCAGCAATGCGCAGGCCATCGCCGAGTATCTGGAGGCTGATGCTCGCGTGGGTCAGGTGTACTATCCCGGACTAGCCTCTTTTGAGGGGCACGAATTGGCGGCCCGACAGATGGACGGATTCGGCGGAATGGTCTCTTTCCTGCTTGCCGACGACAGTATCGATGCGGCGTACCGCGTCTTGTCCTCGACGAAGGTGTTCACGCTGGCAGAAAGCTTGGGTGGGGTTGAAAGCCTGATGAATCACCCGGCAACCATGACGCACGCCTCGATTCCGGCGGAAGAACGACGTGCAGCAGGTCTCCACGATGCATTGATCCGACTCTCCGTCGGCATCGAAACGCAGGAAGATCTCATTCGGGACCTGGAGGCAGCCCTGTCCAAGGCCTAGGATTCACCCGGCATTCGCGTTCAGGGCCGACAGCGTGTGCTGCAGGCACCCAAAGTGCTTCCTAGTAAGCGAGGACGCCCTTTGCTGCATTCAGGATGTCCTCATCCTGCGGCAGCAGCTCCCGCTCAAGGGGATCGGCGAAGGCGACGGGGGAGAACTTGCCTGCCAGTCGTCGAACCGGAGCATCGAGATGCTCGAAGGCCGCATCGGCAATCTTCGCGGCCAGCTCAGCACCATATCCAACGAATTCGTGGTCTTCGTAGACGACGAGCGCGCGGTTCGTTTTCAGAACCGAAGCCATCACCGTCTCCATGTCGACAGGGAGCAGCGAACGCAGGTCGATGATCTCCACAGATACACCTTCTTTCTCCAGCAGGCGCGCAACGGTAACCGACTTGTGGACCATCATGCCGTAGGTCACGATGGTGAGGTCGGTGCCTTCCCGCACGATGCGTGCTTTTCCGAAAGGAAGCAGGTAGTCCTGATCGGGTTCTGGGCTACGTGCTGCCGCCGAACGGTAGAGCGCTTTGTGCTCGAGGAACAGGATCGGGTCTTCCATGCGAATAGCTGCCTTCAGCAAGCCTTTCGCGTCGGCCGCCGTGGAAGGCATGGCAATCTGGAAGCCCGGCATGTGGGCGAAGAACGCCTCAATGTTCTGCGAGTGACAGAGTCCACCGTGGATGTATCCACCAACTGGCACGCGTACGACCATGGGGCATCCCCATTCGCCGTTGGAGCGATAGCGGTAGGAGGCAACCTGGTTGCGCAGATGCTGCAAGGCCGGCCAGATGTAGTCACCGAACTGGATCTCAACCACCGGTTTGAAGCCGGCCGATGAGAATCCGACAGCTGTTCCAATGATGGAAGCTTCTGCCAGCGGTGAGTTGAAGCAACGGTCCGAACCGAATTTGGCCGTCAGTTCGCGGGTTGCGGTGAACACACCGCCTTTGCCACCAGCAACATCTTCGCCGTAAACGATAACGCGATCGTTGCGCTCCATCTCCTCAACCATGGCGTGGTTGATGGCGTCGACCATGACGATCGGCTCACCACTCGGTTCGGAAGCTTCAAAAGCCAAGTCCAGATCGCCTTCGTACAGGACGTGATCCGTCGCTGTGGAAGGATCAGGATCTGCTTGTTCGTCTGCCCACTTCGCGGCAGCATCCACGTTTTTCTGAACCTCTTTCCGGAGCTCCTCAATCTTTTCAGGAGTGAGAATCCCTGCCTCCATGAGGCGGTTTTCCATCTGGAGGATCGGATCTTCGCGCTTCTCTGCCTCCAGTTCCTCAGGGGTGCGATACTTCGCATGGTTGTCCGAAGAGGAGTGGGGGAGAAGGCGAACGAGGTCAGCGACCAGACATACGGGGCCTTTGCCAGAGCGAATGTGCTCGATGGCAGCTTTAGCCGCGGAGTAGGTCTGGAAGAAGTCCGTTCCGTCAACCTTGATACGTGCCAGCCCTTCGTATCCGCGTGCCAGCTTGTAGGCAGAGCCACCTGCTGTTTGGTCTTTGACGGGTACCGAGATGGCGTATCCGTTGTCCTGGACCACAAAGAGGACGGGAGCGGCTTCTCGAGCGGCCCAGTTCAGTGCCTCATGAAAGTCGCCCTGGGAGGTCGCGCCATCGCCGCAGGAGCAGTACACATAGGCGTCTTTACCATCCCGCTGAAGGGCCAAGGCGGTTCCGACAGCCGGGAGGAACTGCGCGCCTACCGATGACGAAATGGGCAGAATGTTGCGCTCCTTGTTGCTGAAATGTTCTGCCATCTGACGGCCGCCCGAGTTCGGGTCATCGGCCTTGGCCATGTGATGCAGCATCACCTCTTCCGACGAGCCACCGAGCATGAGATACATCATCATGTCCCGGTAATACATGCTGAACCAGTCCTTTCCGGCTCGGCTCAGCGTACTGATGGCGGCCTGCGTGGCTTCATGGCCAGCGCAACCAATATGGAAGAATCCCTTGCCCTGCTTGAGCAAGGTCAACATCTTCTCGTCCAGCCGACGCGACGTCAGCATCGTTTCGTAAATGCCAAGCAACTTCTCCGAATCGAAATCCGCAGGGCCGACTGGTTGAACGTCGAAATCGCCGTCAAACAAGAGTGGAGTGGGGCCGTTGGCCGCCAATTCCACGTCGGGGCTTGCGCCATCTCCCGCAGGAGATGCTTTCTTCGATTTGGAGGCTTTTGCCATGATACTCGGGGAAGAGGTGTCCGGGAGATGGTGGAGGCAGGCTCTGCTACGGAAGAGGATACAAAAATGTTTGCTGCCGCCGACCGCAAATCCGTGAAGTTGGCCTCAAAAATTAACACCGTTAAACGGCCTTCAGGACTCAATAAGGCCGATTCAGGGTGATTTAAGAGTCCTATTCATGGCCTCAGCCAAGCGTTCGTACCGCCCGCTGACACAGAATGGGCGTGAGCCGCAATGCGGTCAGACTTCGCCGTCCAGTGCTTCTGCTTCTTCGTAGGCGAGTTCGAACCAGAATCGCGTTCCGCGTCCGATGGTGCTTTCCACGTAGATATTCTCTCCGTGTGCCGCCAGAATCTGCTTTACGATGCTCAGACCAAGACCCGTTCCACCGCTCTTGCGGGAACGATCCGGATCGACGCGATGGAAGCGCTCAAAAATGCGCTCGAGGTGCTCTTCCGGAATCCCGCGACCGGTGTCGACGACTTCGATGCGCACCTTGTCCAGGTGGCGGCGGTAGCGGCAGCGCACCGTGCCCTCGTCGGAGTAGGCGATGGCATTGTCCGTCAGGTTGATCAGTACCTGTCGAATACGGGCGCGATCGGCGCGAACCAGAACGACTGGATTCTCGACGACCAGCTCGATGCCTTTTTCTTCGGCTTTCGACTTCTCAATCTCGTAGACCTCGTCGAGCAGCTCGGACAGTTCAAAGACAGTAGGCTTGATGAGGTCTTCCCGGTACTCCAGACGGGCGATCTCGATCAGATCGGAGAACAGGTTGTTGAGCCGTTCGAGGTTCGTGAGGCCTTTTTCCGCATAGAATTTCCGCTTGTCCGCTGCCAAGCCGTCGGAAGCCAATGCTTCCAGGTATCCACCTACGGCGAAGATCGGATTACGAACTTCGTGCGAGACGTTTCCGATGAACTCGTTCTGTAACGCTGCCATCTTCTGGAGCTCGTCGATCTTCTCCTTGAAGGTGTCTGACATCAGGTTCAGACTCTTGGCCAGATCCTGGAATTCGGCGGCACGCGAGTCCACGAATATCTCCTCGTCCAGCTTTCCCTCTGAAATGGATTTCGCCGAGTTCCTGATTGTCACGAGAGGTTGGGTCACCCGTTGTGCGGCAATCCAGCTGCCGAACACAGCCAGCAGCAAGGCCATCACCATGGCTACGATGAGGGTGAACTGAAGGCGTCCGATCAAGCCGAACAACGTTGGACGTTGCTGAGCGACACGGACGATCATCCCCGTATCAGCGCGCTTGACCGCGGTGAAATACATCGTCCGGTTGCCTACATCCCGGCGAACGAAATTGAGTTCGCTGTTGCCACTGAACTGCATTTCCGGCTCTGCCAAGACATCTGCGTCTTGCCGAAGCACACCCTTGTCCACATCAATCAGCAAGGTGTCCTGAACCACGGTGATCCGCAGATCGCCAAAGCGGGTCATCGTCTGGATCTGCTCCAGGCGCTTGGCGGGATCAGCCTCGGCTTCGATGATGGAGGTCACGCGCGACGTCTGCTGCAGCATCGTCTGCTGATACGTGATCTGGACCTCGCTGCGAAGCACAAACGTGATGTACAGCCCCACGGCCGCGACGGCAATGCCGACCACGAGCAGAAGCGTGAGGATCATCCACGTCTGCGTCGATGCGCGCGTCGGGAATATGCGCTCGACCAGGCGTTCAAACATGGGTGACAGGCCCCAGGGAAGGGGGCGGGTTCAGATTCAGCCTTCGTCCGGTGCGCCTTCTTCGACGAAGCGGTAACCGACACCGCGGACAGTCTGAATGTGCTGTGCAAACGAACCCAGCTTTTCGCGAAGGTTCTTGATGTGGGCATCCACCGTGCGCTCGGTCACCATCATGGCATCTTTCCAGATGGTCTCGAGAAGCTGCTGGCGGGTGAACGCCTTACGCGGGTGACGAACGAGGTAGCGAACGAGTTCGAACTCGGTCAGCGTCAGACCCAGATCCTTACCATCGAGCGAAGCACGGTATTCGTCTTCGTAGATAGTCAGGTTCTTGACCTGCAGCGTGCGGCTCTCCTCGATACCACTGCGGCGAAGCACGGCTTTGACGTGCGCCACAATCACTTGTGGAGAGACCGGCTTGGTCAGGTAGGCATCTGCCCCCAGCATGAGGCCCTTGATCTGATCGTCTTCTTCGCCTTTGGCGGAGAGGAATACAATCGGAATGGTTTCGGTCTCGACCCGGCTTCTCAAGCGCCGGCAGATTTCGTAACCATCCATTTCTGGAAGCATGATGTCCAGAACGATCAGATCGATTTCCGGCGTGGCTTTTTCCAGTGCATCATTGCCCGAGTAGGCTTTGTGGACATTGAAGCCCTCCTGCTCGAGAAAGTGGGAGACCACCTCTACGACGTCTTCTTCGTCGTCAACGAGGAGGATATGCAACTGGGACGGGTCAAAAGTGCTTGCCATGACAACAGCGGTGTGATGCTTGTAGCGGAATTGCTGGTTACCCCGGATGGGCAACAATCCCCTGAGGGGAGCAAATATACAATTTCATCTAATAGTGTCTTCACATTTGGAAAGGTTACCCGCTCATGGACGTGCCATTCGGCAACGAACGGACCTTATCCGGCTTGGTGAATCCGCGCTACACGCTCGGATACGGCACAAACAGGGACGTAGGTGATCGAGTCGGTCAGATCGGCTATTTCAAATGCGGTAGGGCCGTCCTCACCAAAAAGGAGCACGGGGTCTCCAACGCGGACATCTCCACGATCCGGCCCGATGTCGATCATGAACATGTCCATGCAAACCGTCCCTGCAATGGGGAAGCGACGTGCTCCAATTCGAACCTCCCCTCGGTTCGTCAATAGCCTGGAGACGCCATCGGCATAGCCGGCTCCCACGGTCGCGATCCAGGTATCGGTGGGCGCGCTCCAACGAGACCCGTACGATATCGGAGTCCCCGCTGGGACTCGTTTCAGGGACGTGACCCTGCTGACGACGTCCATGACCGGGCGAAGGCCGAATCCTGGTCGATCCCCACCTGGTCGATATTCACCTTGTCGAAATTCACTGGGCAGATCCAGAAGGCCGTAGAGCGCAATTCCCACGCGAGCCACTCCGTACTTCGAGGCATCCACACTTCTTGGATGGGCGAACACGGCGGCGCTCGCCGCGACGTGCAACGGCGCGGGAGCGCCGCCGAGATCGTCAATGAACGCCTCGAACGCATCAAGCTGTCGATCCGTAAAGTCAGAGTCGGGTTCATCGGCGCGGGCGAAGTGGGTCCAGACGGATCCCAGGTCCAGATTGGAGGCCAGCTCGATGCCACGCAGTACGGCAACCGACTCGGACGGCGAGCGCCCCAATCGCCCCATTCCGGTGTCCACTTTCAAATGGCATCGCAAGCGTCCCGTGGTTTGCTTCGCCGCAGATAGACTTTCAGGTCCATCCACGATCACGTCCAGGCACCATTCCGTCGCCGCAGCCACCCAATCCTCTCGAATGGGCGCAAACACCATGATCGAGGCTTCGATGCCGGCTTTTCGCAGCGAAATCGCCTCTGGAACCGTCGCGACCCCGAGATGCGGTGCCCCCAGGTCTACCAGCTCTCGCGCGATTTCCTTCGCCCCATGCCCGTACGCATTGGCCTTGACCACTCCCATCAAGTCGAGCCCCGGCATCGCATCACGAACGATGGCCACGTTGTGTCGCAGCCGATCCAGATGGACGATGGCCTGCGTGTTCGCCGGCGCATCAGAAATGGACATGGAAGTTTGATCAGAGGTCATGAGGACTACGTCTTTCTTGCAGTCGGCAATCTACCCTCGGCTCCACCGGTTTTCCATGCTGTTCGCCCGATTCGGATTGATGCACTGCGTACCTTGTCCCAACGCTTGTCGCACCACTCCATCCTTCACCCAAAGTCGCCATGACGATCACCCCCACGCCTGACCTGTTGATCAAGGGAGGAACCCTGCTCGACGCTGAAACGGGAGCAGAAAAACAAGCGGACATTCTGATCCGGGACGGAAAGATCTCAGCCATCGGTTCGGATCTGGACGGCGCAGGAGCACCTGAGTTTGATGCCGCCGGCAAGTTCGTATCGATGGGATGGATGGACATGCACGTCCACCTGCGCGAACCCGGGTTCGAGCACAAAGAGACCATCGATACGGGTTGTCGCGCCGCGGCATTCGGCGGCTTCACGGCGGTAGCCTGCATGCCAAACACGAATCCTCCGATTCATACACGGGACGTGGTGGAGTTCATCATCGAGCGCGCCGAAGGGACGCCGGTCGATGTTCATCCGATCGCATGTGTTTCCAAGCACCGCAAAGGCGAGAGTCTGGCGGAGATGGCAGACTTGGCAGAAGGCGGCGCCGTGGCGTTCTCTGATGACGGAGACCCCGTTCAGGACACCGGTTTGATGCGTCACGCGCTGGAATACAGCCGCATGCTGAACAAGCCGATCATCAATCACGAGGAAGAACTGCCTCTTGGGCCCAAAGGGCACATGCACGAAGGCGAAGTATCGACCCGACTGGGACTGCCGGGCATCCCGACGATTTCAGAAGAGATCATGATCGCCCGCGATATCCTGCTGGCAGAGTACACGGGCGGGCACGTTCATGTCGCCCACATCTCGACGGCCGGAGCTATCGATCTGGTTCGTCAGGCGAAGGCGAAAGGGTTGCCTGTGACGACGGAGGTCTGCACGCACCACTTCACGCTCACCGATGAAGAGGTGGAAAAGCGCGATTTTGACACCAACACGAAAATGCACCCGCCGCTGCGCACCGCCGCGGACATCGAGGCCGTCAAGGAGGGCTTGCGAGACGGAACGATCGACGTGATCTGCACGGATCATGCGCCGCACGCCTCATTCGAGAAAGAAGTCGAGTACGTTGCGGCTCCGTTCGGCATCCTGGGTCTGGAAACAGCATGGGGACTCACCGGACGGGAGATCATCGCAGCGGGTGTCCTCTCCATGCAGGACGCTGTTCAAAAGCTGACTGTCGCGCCGAGGGAGATTCTTAACCTTCCCATCCCGGTGGTCGAGGAAGGCGCCGACGCTAACCTGACGATTTTTGATGCCACGACGGAGTGGACGTTTGAGAAGGATCACATCCACTCGAAGAGCACGAATACGCCGTTCGTTGGCGACAAGATGGTGGGTAAGGCCTGGGCGACCTACAACAAGGGTCAGCTGGTCGATAACAGCTGATTCGGCCATTGATGCGGCCCCAGGTCGATCACGCCCGAGGTCCCAACTGCTCAGTTACCACGCTCGAGGCGGCGTCCCAATGAAGAAGGGAGCCCTTCTTCGCGAATGCGCTGACGTGCCCGATCCACGTTGTAGGGGATGCGGCGAAGGTCGAATTCGAAGGTCTCGGTATCGAAATACCCGACGCACGCTCGTGGATCGCCATCGCGAGGCTGGCCGACGCTTCCCGTATTGATGATGAAGCGATGACCGGGGCGAGGGCGCAGCACACCCAGCTTTTCGGACAGGACTCCCGGCAGATGGGTATGCCCAACAAAGCAGATATCCGTCTCGAAATGATGGAACTGCTCCTGAGCCAGAAAAAACGACTCGATCCGCATCCATCGTTCCGGAAACTGGGGCGATGCGTGGGCCAGTGTCACACCGTGCGAAACGCGCGTCAGCGGAAGCGTGGCAAGCCATTGCAGCGCGTCATCGTCCAGCAGGTGGGCATTGTGATCCGCAGCAACCTGCCCATGGGCTGGGAGCATGTCGATGCCGTCGCCCGTGGCCACGGCCAGATCATGGTTTCCCAGAACGACTGCGTGACAACGCTCTCGCACGATGGCTACACACGGTGCCGGATCGGCACCATATCCAACCACATCGCCGAGGCAAAGCACACCATCCGGCTTCTCCCGATCGATATCGGCCATGACGGCTTCAAGAGCGGGAAGATTGGAGTGGATATCGGAAATGAGTGCGAGGCGCACGGAATCGAGACGGTGCTTGGAATGAAAGGTCCTCCCGAAGCCGCAACTCCTGGAGGCGCCCGAAGATCGGGGCCATTATCGGGCGGTGCAACCGAAGGTTCGGTTCTGGCTGTGACTCCTTCGTATTTTCGGCAAGCATCATCCTTTTCCGCGCATGCATCGATATCCCGCAGCCGTTTTCTTCGGTGGCCCCTCACCTGAGCACGAAGTGTCCGTCATCACGGGACTGCAAGCTGTCGCAGCCCTCAAGGAAAATGGTCGGGACGTCCTGCCGGTGTACGTATCGAAAGGAGGGCGTTGGTTCACCGGCGACTCGCTGGCCGACATCTCGGCGTACAAAGACCTCAAGGCATTGGAGGCGGGAGCCGATGAAATGGCGCTAGCACCCGGTCCGGGCCGTTCCCTGCGCTTGGTCCCATTGAATCAACCCACTTTCGGCAGGAAGGAAGGCGTACTGGTTGATGCTGTTTTGCTCGCCTTCCACGGTGGGTCCGGCGAAAACGGCGGTGTTCAAGGGCTTTGCGAGGCGTGCGGGGTGCCGTATTCGGGCTCTGGTGTCATGGCGTCCGCTGTTGGAATGGACAAGGTGCGGGCGAAAATCCTGTGTCGATCGGCCGGGGTGTCCGTGGTCGACTGGGTAGAGACGACGGAAACCGAATGGATCGGGGCGGAAGAGCGCGAACTGGACCGAATCCAGGAGGCGATCGGATATCCAGCCATCGTCAAACCTGTGCGGCTGGGGTCTTCGATTGGAATCGCCAAGGTTGATGACCGCGCTGAGCTTGAACGAGCCATCGAAGAAGCTTTCCGCTACGATGCGTCCGTCATGGTCGAGCGCTGTGTCCCCAATTTGAGGGAGATCAATTGCTCGGTCCTCGGATCGGCGGGAAACAACCGGGTCTCCGTGCTGGAAGAGCCCGTGGCCGGCGACGATACCCTGTCGTTCGAAGACAAGTACCTGCGCGGCGGATCGGGGGGAAGCAAGTCCGATTCTGCGGCCGGAATGGCATCACTGGATCGCATCATTCCCGCGCCGATCCCTGAGGAAACCGCAAACACGATCCGCACCATGGCCAAATCCGTGTTCGACGCCATGGATGGTTGCGGCGTTGCTCGCATCGACTTCCTCATGGATGATGAATCGGGCGAAGTCTGGTTCAACGAGATCAACACGATTCCCGGATCGCTGTCGTTTTACCTCTGGGAGCCAAGCGGCCTTCCATTCCATCAGCTGGTGGAGCGATTGCTGGAGTTGGCCGTCGAGCGTTTCGAGTCACGCACACGTCGTGTCCGTTCGTTTGACTCCAACCTCCTCGATGCGCGCGCAGCGGGCGGGTTGAAAGGGAAACTCGGCTGAGAATCGTCCCGGGTGAAGCCCTGACCAATCCCGGCCAGTCCGCTCAATTTCAACGAGTCAGTTGACTCAATCGGCACCATGGTCCGGCAGGGCGGCGAGATGAACTGCCAACTGCGCGGCGATTGCAGCATTCTGTTTGAGCAGCTCGACGTTTGCCACCAAGGCCTGATCACCCAACTCGTTTCGGACCGCATCCAGCAGAAAAGGAGTGACTTCGTGGGGAGCCAGATCACCGGCGGTGTCCATGGACAGAGCATTGGATACGACTTCAGAAACACGCTCGAATGGTAGAGCCGCTTCATCCGGCAACGGGACGGCAAGGACAATAGCCTGAGGCAGATCAAGGGCATCCCTTGCCGCCACGATCCCGGCCACTTCGTCAATCGTGTCGCAGCGGACATCGACGGCGAAATTGGATCGACCACAATAGAACGCTGGCATGGAATCCGTCTGCCACCCAACGACCGTGATGCCAAGCGTCTCCATGCGCTCCCTGGTGGCTTCCAGGTGCAGAATCGCCTTTGGCCCTGCGCATACCACGGTGACGGGACACCGCGACAATTCGGTCAGATCGGCGCTTTCGTCGAATGTGGGTTTTCCGAGCCGGTCCTGGTGGACACCGCCGATCCCCCCGGTCGCCATGACACGGATGCCGGCCTGACGGGCGAGGCGGATCGTTGCTGCTACCGTGGTCGCTCCCATCTGCTTTCTCGCAACGACGACGGGCAGATTTCGGATGCTCACTTTCTCGATTCCGCTTTCGCAGCAGAAGCGTTGGATCTCCGAGGGCGTGCAAGCCGTGCTCACGCGTCCATCGACGACGCCCACCGTGTGTGGTTGCGCGCCATGTTCACGGACAACGGACTCGATGGACGTTGCGAGATCCTGATTGGCCGGAAAGGGCAATCCGTGGGACAGGACGGTCGTTTCGAGTGCGACTGCTGGAGTTGGCGAGGAAGAATTCATTCTTGGGAAGAGTCCACCGTGGAGAACGGGGCACAACCTACGAAAGCGATCAGTCTGTCGATCTGATTCGTCCGGAAAGGACCATTCGCGGTAGAACGCTCGCAGTAAATGATTTCAGGGCGGATGACATTTCGTAGCGCTACCTTTCCTCAGCACCGGTTGCCATCTCTCTTTTGTCACGCAGGACGCCCGTTGGTCATGGCTGATTCTTTCTTGTTTCCCCGTTCATTCCGCATTGCGCTCATAGCGCTGATTCCGCTCGTTCTCGTGGCCACGGCCTGTGGCCAGTCCTCTGACCCGTCCAACGACGCGGTAACACTAGACCTGGCGATTGATGGGGAGCGCTTGCTTCAACACGTCGAAATCCTGTCCTCGGATGGATATCAAGGACGGAAAGCAGGCACGGATGGCGGAGAAATGACCCGGAGTTATCTGGAAGGCGTCTTCGAGGAAATCGGACTGGCCCCTGCCTGCAGCGAGATGCACCAGCCCTTCTCGTTTGAAGGTCGCGAAGGCACGATAAACGCAGTCAACCTGATCGCGCGGATTCCCGGCACGTCTCCCGGGTCCGGAGCGATCGCCTTGACTGCTCATTTCGATCACCTTGGCGTGTTCAATGACGAGATTTACAACGGGGCCGACGACAATGCTTCCGGCACGGCAGCGCTGCTCGAGATTGCTCGTCTGGTTCAGTCGCAGCCCCTGGAACGAGACCTGATTGTGGCGGCATTTGATGCTGAAGAGCAGGGACTCATTGGAGCGCGGGAATTCGTGAACTCCGAATGCTTCACGGGTCTAGATGTACGATTCAATGTGAACATGGACATGATCAGCCGAAGCGAGGCTGGAGAGATTTACGCAGCGGGAACGTCGCACTACACGTTCGTGCGCCCCGTCCTTGAGGCCGTGGATCACTCCGATGCGATGGAGTTGCTGTTCGGCCATGACCGTCCAGGAACGACGCAAATGGATTGGACAAGCTCTTCAGATCATGCGCTCTTCCACCGCGCGGGTATCCCTTTCATTTACTTTGGCGTGGAAGATCATCCGGGGTATCACAACCCCAGCGATGATTTTGAAGCCATCCATCCCGAGTTCTTCCAATCAGCAGCCGATTATATCTACCATGCCGTCCGCGCCATTGACGCGGCCATGCCTGGATTTCCCACACGAGACTGATTTAGCCTGAAATGCGACCCACCCCGTATATCGCCAGTCTGCACATCTATCCCGTGAAAGGACTGCAGGGGGTCGAGGTTGACGCCGCGCGGGTGACACCATTCGGTCTGGCTGGAGACCGACGCTATATGCTGGTAGACGCGGAAGATCGCTTCATCTCCCAGCGATTCCATCCGCAACTGACTCAATTCGGTGTTGAAGTCGTCCAGCAGGAGGGTGGGTCAGCTTCAACACTTCGTATATCGCATTCCGATGCGGGCGTCCTCGAGGTCCCGCTCGAGCGCGAAGATGAAAACGACAGGGCATTAGCGTCGTTGCGGGTACAGGTTTGGGATGATGTCACGGCGGCCGTCGACGTTGGAGCCGAAGCACGAGCGTTCTTCTCGGATGCTTTGAGAGAGGATATCAGGCTGGTATGGATGCCCGAGGTAGGCGATCGGTTTGCCGATCCCGCCTACGCGTCAGGAAACGAGCGAGTCAGCTTTGCGGATGGTTTTCCGCTGTTGGTACTGGGACAGGCGTCCATTGACGAGCTCAACACCCGTCTCGAAGTGCAAGTCCCATTGAATCGCTTTCGTGCGAATGTGATTGTTGGTGGCACGGCACCGTGGGAGGAGGATGGCTGGAAGGAGATGTCCACCGGAGAGGTACGACTGGATGTCGTCAAGCCGTGTGCACGTTGCGTTGTAATCACGACGGACCAAGAGACCGGCGAACGGTCCAAGGAGCCGACGGCAACGCTGGCCACGTATCGCAGACGCGAAGGGAAAGTGATGGTGGGTATGAATGCGCTGGCGTCTCCGGTAGGGAGCTCGATTCATGCCGGAGCATCGGTACTCGTTAAATAACCGTTATCCCGTTGCTGCCGTTCGTCGATTGCTCTTTACGCAATCGATTGGATTTGCGTTATTTACGACCGACGATGTTTGTCAGTTGTCCGGGAAGCACCTGATACCCGTTATTGCAACCAGGAAGATGACCTGGAAAGGCCCGCTCCCGGGTCGCGATTAACTGAGCGAGGTACACCTTGTCTGCTGATTTCCCGAGCGTCATCCATTCGTTCGAAGGAGATGGTCTTTCCGGGCTGGAGCCCGCCGGTCCATTCCCGTCGGGTCCTGCTCCAACAAGCCCTGCCATGTCAGGTCATGTTCTGGTGCTCAACCAGGATTATCAGGCCCTGACCATCACCAGCGTTCAACGGGCCATCGTGTTGCTGCTGCTGCAAAAAGCCGAGCTGATTGAGGCCGAAGCGTCCCGTTTTGTGCGCAGTCCGAGTCGTAAGGTGCCCTGGCCCAGTATCGTGCGGTTGAAAGCCTATGTTCGCGTCCCGTACAAGCGGGTCCTGTTGACCAGAAAGAATGTCATCCGTCGGGACGGCAATCGATGCCAGTATTGTGGTTCGCCGGACAGGATCACGATCGACCATGTGATGCCCAAGTCCCGGGGTGGGAAGGACACGTGGACCAACCTGGTGGCGGCATGCGTCCCGTGCAATAATCGAAAAGGTAATCGCACACCCCAGGAGGCCGGTATGGAGCTGGCCCGGCAGCCGTTCCGGCCGAGTTACGTGATGTATATCCGTGACTTCGTGGGCTCGCTGGAAAGCACCTGGAAGCCCTACCTGTACCTGTCCTGACGTCGTGAGCTGAACACGTCTCGACTCCGGATTGGCGCCATTTTCATGGCGGATCGGAATCCGACCCTACGACGTCCGGTTGGATGCGTCATCCGACTCTCGATCAACACCGAATCGCATGTCCTCCAGTCCTTCCAGAAGCGTGGCGCGCGTCGCCTGGGTTGTCCCGGTGGTTCTGCTGGCCCTTTCTGTTCACCAGTTCGTTACGGCCTTCAACCTCACAGCCACTCTCAACAATGGGCAGGCCGCAATGGCTGAAGTCACCCGATACGAGCGGTCGGACCGCAAAGATGTAACGCACGTGGAGTTGGACCTGTTGGTCCACATGGAAGATGGGACAAGCTTCGAAAAGACGCGCCTGGCCCTTCCGTACTCGATCGGTCATCGTGTCGAGGCGGACTCCCTCGATGTGACGGTTCTGCAGGGAAGCGGGCAGGAGGTGGTCATCACCGAAATCGGTCGGACGCAGATCAGCATCGCCTGGAGCAATGGAGCCATGGCATTCATCGTATTCCTGATGGCCTTTGTGGGGGTATTCAGCTGGAATCGCTGGCTCGGACGAAAAGAAGAGGAATCCGGAGCCAGCTGATTGCTGCCAGCGAGGGTGCCCGCGCAGAGAGTCGTATATTCAATTCATCGTTGGGGGTGCCGCTGCGGCTGAGATCATACCCCTTGAACCTGTCCGGGTAATGCCGGCGAAGGAAAACGGACGACAGGCTTCGACCTGTTCATGATGGTGCGCGACGCCCTCCCGACGAATGGACCCCGCGGTCTGCCCTTGCCCGATCATCCGGGCGTATTGGCTGGCCTGGTGTTCGAGCCAACCTTGCCCTCAACATCCCTTTCGTCATGTTAGTCCGATTGAATGTCCGCGCGTATTGCACGTATTGCTCCGTGCTACTCGTCCTGATGCTCGCTGCAATGCCGCCCTTGGCCTCTGCCGAGCGAGCCCCCGCGTCCTCAAGCGATCTTCTGCACGAAGAAGTGCGTCTGTCCGGCCAGGTTGTGGACGAAAGCGGTACAGGCATAACAGCGGCGACGCTTCAGTTGTTTGTTCGTGGGTCCGGTCAACCCAGAGCAGGAACGGTCACCGACGAAGACGGGCAATTCGTTTTCGCGTCGATTCAGCCTGGCGACTATGATCTGCACGTGTCGCACGTGGCCTTCGGCTCTCGCGTGTTGCCCCTGTCCGTGACGAATGAGAACCTCGAACTGAACATCGTCATGCGATCAGATGTGGTTTCGTTTGAGGAGGTTGTCGTCAGCTCGGGGCGCGCCCGCGAAGGGCTTACACCGGTTACGGTTACGAACATCTCGCAGGCTGAGCTCGAGCGCCAGCCGGACATGAAGGACCTGCCCGTGCACCTGGCCCGTCAGCCAGCGATCACATATTCCTCGGAAAACGGCAACGCGATCGGGTACTCAACGCTGCGCATGCGCGGCTTCGGTCAGCGTCGTCTGGCCGTAGCTATCAACGGGATTCCACAGAACGACCCCGAAGAATTCAATGTCTTCTGGATCAACTTTTTCGATATCCAGGGTGCGGTTCAGGATATCCAGATCCAGCGCGGAGCAGGGAGTTCAGTTTACGGGCCGACGGCCATCGGTGGCGCCATCAACCTGCGCGCCATGCCCTATCGCTCCGATTTCCATGCATCTGCCCACGTCGGTGTGGGTGCGTTCGGGACTCGTCGCTACACGGCGGAAGTGAACTCGGGCTTGCTAAATGACCGCTGGATTGCCTTCGGCCGCCTCAGCCGTCTTGAATCAGATGGCTATCGCGACTGGTCCTGGAGCGAGTTCTGGCGCTTCTTTGCCGGCGTTACCCGATACGGAGATCGTAGTTCGGTGACGATTCAGGCATTTGGTGGGCCACAGAAAGATGGCTTGGCCTACGCGGGAATTCCGAAAGCCGCCAATGAAGCGACCATTGATGACGGATTCGGAGGGACGATTGACCGTCGCTACAACTTCTCTGCGTTCGATCGGGACACGGAGAACTTCCATCAGCCGCATGCTGAAATTCACCACGAATGGGACGTCCGGGATGGCCTCACCTTCAATCAGACCGCGTTCTGGATCAAGGGCGAGGGGTATTTCGACTTTGGCGGCACCTTCCGCAGCGCTGACTACCTCAGGCTTCCGGGGGGCATTGTCGAGTCAGGATTGGAAAGCGCACCCTTGTTCATCTCCCGGCCAGACATTTCGGTTCTGTTCCGGGCGTACCTGGATCAGTGGCAGGTGGGCTGGATGCCGAAAATGACCTGGCAAAGCGATGAAACGACCACGACCCTGGGTGCGGAAGCGCGACTTCACCGCAGCCTGCGTTGGGGCCGGGTTCAGGAATCCAACGGCTTGCCGGCTTCCATTGTTGGCTCCGACGCTGATGTACGCGTGTATTCGTTCCGGGGCGAAAAGGCCATCGCCAGCGTCTACGGATCTCATCTCAAACGTTGGGAAGATCGCTGGGCTGTGCAAGGTGAATTCCAGGCGACGTGGCGTCAGTATCGCGTCCACGATGAGGCCTTCTTCGGAACGTCTTTCTCGAAGCCCTATATGTTTTTCAATCCCCGTGTTGGTGTCACGTGGCGACCCGAGCAGCCATTCAGTGGGTATGCCAGCCTGGCCTTGGCCAGCCGCGAGCCCCGGATGAAGACGCTCTATGATGGAGAAGAAGCCGGGAATGGATTCATCCCCCAATTCGAAGTGGATGCCTCAGGCGATCTGAATACGGACAAAGCGTTCGTCACTCCGGAGCACCTCCTGAATCTGGAGCTGGGCGTTCGATTGAATCGCGAGCAGTGGAAGCTGGTGGCAGGAACGTTCGTCATGGAATTCCAGGACGAAATCGTCCCGAGTGGCGGTCTGGACCAGTTCGGAGTGCCCCGTACCGGGAATGCCGATCGCACCCGCCATCTGGGAATGGAATTCGATGGCGAATGGCGATTGAACCCGGCGCTCACAGCCTCCGGGAATGCGACATTTTCCCGAAACCGATTCGTGGAGTTCGACGAGTTCGTCACGACAGCCACTGGCGTCCAGCCGCTGGATCGCTCAGGCAACACCATCGCTGGATTTCCATCCCGCAGCGGCAATCTGGCCCTGGATTGGCGCCAGGAAGGACTGAGCGTTGGGCTGATGGGCTCGTGGGTCGGTCGCCAGTTCGTGGATAATGGCAATGGGCGCGACGCCGCAGGCGTCGCGCAGGACGACCTGGAAGTGGATCCTTATGTCCTCGTGGATGCGAGCATTCGCTATCGGGTCGAGCGCCGTCATCGAGTCGAAGTTGGCCTGGACATCAACAATCTCCTGAACGACCGGGTACTGACTTACGGGAATGTCTCCGTTACCGGGCCGCAGTTCTTTCCGGCAGCCACACGTCACCTGCTGGTAACGACTAAGGTGACGTTCCGCTAGAGAAAGAGCCGGACAGCGATGCTTACCAGGTCATCAGCTTCATGCAGAAGACAGAACCGCCTGACTTCAGGTATTCGTCGGTGTCCACTTCGATCACGGTGAAGCCCAGGTCCCTCAGGGCGGCGTTCGTCTGCACGCAACCGCGTTGAATCATGACGTGCTTGCCGTCAGGCGAGTGGGCATTGCAGGCAAACAACTCGCGGGCTTCGTTTTCTGGCGCTTCCACGACGCGCGGGAAAAAGCGTCTGATCATCTCCAGTCCCTCGGCCTCGAAAGCCGGCCCAAAGATCAGCGCCGTTTCCTCATCGAGGATGCACAGACAGGTATCGAGATGATAGAAGTCCGGATCGTCGAGGTGAAGGGCGATGACGGGCGTATCGAGTTTACCACTGATCGTCTCGTAGACCGAAAGATCGGTCCGGAATCCGTGTCCACCCCACAAGAGACGCTTGCCGCGGTGCCAGAGTGCATCGCCCATGCCTTCGAAGTCAGTCTCGCCGTGGAAGACATCATCGATGATCTCCCATCCACGTTCGCCAAACCAGGACTTGAAATGGGTGACCTCGCCGGCGCGCTGGGAAGCGTGCATTTTGCTGAGTACAACCCCTTTCCCGCCGTCCTCTCGCCGGAATGGCAGGGTCTGGTTGGCACAGAAGACCATATCGGGCTGTCCGGGCATGCCTTCCACGACATCTACCGTGGTGCCACAGGCCTCGAACGCTGATTTCAACTCATCCCATTGCTGGCGGGCTCGCTGCGTATCCACGCTGCCGATGTTTCCCGCCATGTGCGGGTTTATGACATAGCTGATCTCGAAATGATCAGGTGTGGTCATGATCATCCGGTCTGCTGTCGGCATGACCGTAAGATCCTCAGGTCCAAAGTTCAGCTGGGACAGTTGGCTGATTACGATGGGGGAGACCGCCATAGATGTGTGCTGGATTCATCTTCTGAAAATGGCCCGGTAGCAACGACAGAAGCGCTCCGGCCAGAACGACGAATCTAGCAACACCCGGTTGGCAACCCAACCCTAGTTGAATCGCCCGCCCATTTCTTCACGGAGCTCTTCTTCAAGGCGTTCCATGTCCTCACGATCGATCTCCATTTCGAGCGAGACCCATTCGCCGTCGGCTTCAATATCGATGCGGTCAACCATCTCGGAAGCCACATCCAGGTCGCGGAACTGGAGGCGCATCATCGCACGGATGCCCGTCAGCAGGTTGGCATAGTCGTCTACGGAAACAGACGCATTCGGCTGAATGAGGACTTCGGCTGACATGGAGTCTCCATCCTGGTCAAATCCGACGGCCATGTTTTCCAGGCTACTCAGCAGTGGCTGCATCATGGCCAGATCAGCAGGCACATCACCCATGGACATGTTCTCTGTGTAATCGTCTAGGCCGCGGACGATCATCCACGATTCGCGATCCGCCACCTCAGCCAGCATCGGATCAAGCGAAACAGGACCACTGTCACCGTATGCGCGGTCCAGCATGCGACGCAAGTGATCAACATCGGTAGCCAGCAATACGAGTGAGCCCTCGGCAAAGGCAACCGCGGCTTCCTCATTCTTGCCATCGATGACGAATGCATCAACCGGCCAGTCCGAGTCAATACGCTCCACTTCGTCAATGGACGCAGCCTGACTAGCTACTTCGTCCTGGTCAAAGTCCACAAATGCCACCACGCCACCGTTGGCGTCGTCCGAGAAGTCATCAATGGCCACAAAAACGCTGTGCACATCCTCGTCGACGCGGACACCGGTCATTTCATAAACCTGTTGCAGACCTTCTTCAACCATGGCCTGATAGTCAGCATCATCACCCATCATCCGCATGGAAGCGTCCATCTGGGTTTCCACATCGGCAAAAGCCAGCATGCGGGAATCCGTTTGCAAGATGCGAAGCGCCGTATCCCGGTCGGAGGAGTCTGCTGTCAGCATGGCCTCTGAGTCGCACCCGGTCAGGGTCAACATCAGGGCAGCACAGAGGAAGAAAGCGATGCCCATGGCACGACGTGCACGATGGATGCCGGACATTTCGTAGTCCGCAGGGGAAGTGAGGATGGGCGACTCAGAAGTCGCGGCGTGAGAACCAGAAAAATCCGATGCCATGGAGTACAGCTCCGAAAATGAGGGAGGAGATAAGCGGATACCACGTCGTTACGGCCTCTCCCTCCACGAGTTGCGCCTGGACGGTCACCACTTCGATGAAGTTGGGCAGCACGTGGTAGAACGTCATGAAGATGGCCGCGGCCGTACTGGACAGTACGGGAACGAGTTGTTCATGCGAGGCCAGCATGATGGAGAAGAAGATCAGGCCGTAGGTGATGACGAGGCCCAGGCCGGATGATCGGGTAGCAATGGCGATAGTCAAAATGACCGAGTACATCACGGCGAACATGACAGTGATGATGGGAATGGCCATCAGTACACGTGGCATCCAAACGCCGGTCTTGACCGACAAGGACAGCCACACGCCGCCCACGAGATAGGCGGACAAC
Source organism: Rhodothermales bacterium (assembly GCA_028284865.1). Lineage (GTDB taxonomy): Bacteria > Bacteroidota > Rhodothermia > Rhodothermales > UBA10348 > JAAZVD01. The sequence goes on from JANQQV010000027.1 coordinate 93,122, forward strand.
AGGAAAACCGTAATCCAGACTCCGGCAAGGTGCCCCAGGAGAAGACGAGGGCGGGAGAGCGGTTTGGAAAGCAGGAGATCCACGCGGCCGTGCTCAAGAAATCCGTTGATCAGCGGCATGGTGGCGAAAAGTCCCAGCAGCGTGCCCAGGAAATAGGCCGCGCCAAAGACGAACGTGTTGATTCCGATCATGAACTTGTCGAGGCTGAGCGCCTGACTGACCCATTCGCCGGTCTCCTCATTGTACACGCCGTCAGACGGCGTTGACTCGAGTCCGAAAATGCGTACGGCGGCGAGAGAGCCTTCCACGACATCCATGTTCAGCGCGAATGAAAGCAGGAGCCAGGCAAGTGTGGCAACGGCGAGCATGGCCTGTGTCAGGCGCATAGCCCACAGTTCACGGAATGTCAGCAGCAGCGAACCGGATAAGGTGGTCATGATCCGCCCTCCTCAGCCGTGATCAGGTCAATGAAGCCGGCTTCCAAAGATGCGCGATGGCGTTCCACACTAAGAATGAGCGTATCCTGGGATCGCAGAGCATCAATCAACGCATTCAGCGATTCCGGCTTTCCGTCCTCTACAATCAACGAACGCCCCGATTCTTCAATCTCGGCATGAAAAGCCGAGGCATCGAACCCGTCCGGCAACTGCGTGACTTCCACGCGCCAGCCCGTTCCTTGCCGAGCCAGTTCGTCGACCGTACCGGACTGTATGATGCTTCCCCTGTTCAGGATCAGCACGCGATCACACACCAATTCGATTTCAGAGAGCAGGTGGGAATTGATGACCACGGTCGTTCCAGCGCGCTTCAACGATCTCAGCCGGTCGCGGATATCGCGGCGTCCTACCGGATCCACACCGTCAGTCGGCTCATCGAGCACAACAACTTCCGGACGATTCATAAGCGCCTGAGCCAGGCCGAGGCGCTGCATCATGCCTTTGGAAAATTTGCCCACGCGCGTGTCTTCCCAGGAGGCAAGACCAACCTCTTCGAGCAAGCGTGGAATCTGTTCGCCGCGGTAGTCTGATGCCAGTCCGGCCAGCCGGCCGTAGACATCCAGCGTCTGGCGGGCAGTCAGGTAGGTCGGGAAGCGATGGTTTTCGGGCAGATAGCCCAGGCGCCGACGAGCAGCAGGGTCTCCGGCCGGCTGGCCGAACAAGCGTGCTTCGCCAGACGTGGGATGGACAATGCCAAGCAGAATCTTGAGCAGCGTCGTTTTTCCTGCTCCGTTCGGTCCAAGAATACCCAGGACTTCGCCTGGAGGGACCTGGAGGTTGACGCCTTTCAGAGCTTCGACCTTCTTTCGCCGCACGCCGGAGGCATACGTCTTGTGCAGGTCGACGATATCAATGACGGGGGAGGACACGGGGCAAACTTACGCCAGAATCCCTCGCGGGATGCACAAGGCGCCAGAAACGCCACCGAATCGTCAAACAGACCCACCGAGACCGGCCCGGAGAATACGCGTGGTCACGTTCGCGGGGCGAACGTGACACGAGTCACGCTCCGAGAGCCGTCACCCCTGGCAGTTCCTTGCCTTCGAGCAGCTCCAACATGGCGCCGCCGCCTGTGGAGACGTGCGTCACCCGATCCGCCATGCCTGCGCCCACAATGGCAGCTACTGAATCGCCGCCGCCAACAACTGAGAATGCGCCGTTGTCCGTGGCATCCACCACTGTTTGGGCAATGGCATGCGTACCCTTGGCAAAATTGGACATCTCGAAGACGCCCATCGGACCGTTCCAGACGATGGTCTTCGCCCCTGAAATTATGGAGCTGTAGTCTGCCACCGTCGCAGGCCCGATGTCGAGTCCCATGTGACCGTCAGGAATGTCTCCCGAGACCACACTCGACGTGGCGTCGTTGTCGAACGCCGCAGCGCACACATGATCGACAGGTAGATGGATCCGGTCTCCGGCTTTTGCCAGCAGGTCCTTCGCCAGATCAATCCGGTCTTCCTCAACGAGTGACGTCCCGGTAGTTTGTCCTTTGGCGCGGAGGAACGTGTACGCCATCGCACCGCCGATCAGCAGGTAGTCTGCAGAGTCGAGCAGTCGCGAAATGATGCCAATCTTGTCGGAGACCTTGGCACCGCCGACGATGGCTACAAATGGCTTTTCCGGGGCGGAAACCAGCTTTCCAAGAACGTCCAGTTCCCGCTGCATCAGGAATCCCGGTGCTTTTTCAGCCACCAGGTGAGCAACGCCTTCCGTGGACGCATGCGCTCGGTGAGCCGTGCCGAAGGCATCGTTCACGTAGACATCGGCCAGAGAAGCCAACTCACGTGCCAGGTCTGCATCGTTGCTGGTTTCGCCCGCTTCAAATCGCGCGTTCTCAAGCAACATGATTTCTCCAGGTGCGACAGAACGCACAATCTCACGGACATCATCTCCTTTGACCGCCGGAGCCATGACCACAGGCTGCCCGGTGAGCAGGGACAAATGCCTGCCCACCGGACCCATGGAAAACTCAGGCTTGACTTCCCCTTTGGGTCGACCCAGGTGACTGATCAGGATGGCGATGCCTCCCTGACCCGTAACGTGCTGAATGGTGGGGAGAGCCGCTCGAATGCGGGTATCATCATCCACCGTACGTGAACCGTCTTCGGCTGAAGACAAGGGGACATTGAAGTCCACACGGATCAGGACCCGCTTTCCCTGCAGGTCGAGGTCGGTAAGGGTTGTCATGCTTGGATGGGCAATCAGGAGAAGAGACGCAGAACGAGATCGACCGTGCGGTTCGAGTAACCCCACTCGTTGTCGTACCAGCCGACCACTTTGACCAGCGACCCCATGACCATCGTCGACTGGGCATCGAAGATGTTGGAGTGGGGGTTGTGGACGATGTCGATCGAAACGAGCGGCTCGTCAGAGTATTCCAGGATACCCTTCATCGGGCCTTCTGCGGCGGCCTTGAACAGGTTGTTCACCTCCTCGACCGTGGTTTCGCGGCCGACTTCGACAGTCAGATCCGTCAGGGAGCCATCAGGTGTCGGGACGCGTAATGCGAATCCGTCCAGTTTGCCATTGAGGTGCGGCAGCACGAGACCAACGGCCTTGGCAGCACCGGTCGTTGTCGGGATGATGGAAACCGCGGCAGCACGGGAACGACGAAGATCCTTATGCGGAGCGTCGACCATGTTCTGATCGCCCGTGTAAGCGTGGACCGTGGTCATCATGCCTTTCTTCACCCCGAAGGCGTCGTCGAGGACCTTGACCATGGGGGCCAGGCAGTTCGTCGTACAAGAAGCATTCGAAAGCACTTCCTCGTCTCCGGTCAGAATCTCATCATTCACACCCAGAACCACGGTGGCGTCAACGGCACCGCTGGCTGGAGCGGAGATGACGACTTTCTTGGCGCCTGCGTTGATGTGCAGTGCGGCTTTCTCCCGTGTGCGGAAGATGCCAGTCGCCTCGACCACGACGTCCGTGTTCAGCTCTCCCCAGGGCAGATCTTCAGGATTGCGCTCTGAAAAAACCGGGATACGCGTTCCGTTGACGATGATGGCGTTGTCTGCCGCTTCAACCGTTCCCGGGAATTTGCCGTGTACCGAGTCGTACTTGAGCAGGTGAGCCAGCGTGCGGGCATCGGTCAGATCGTTGACGCCCACGAATTCGAAGTCGTCCGAGTCGCGCTCGACAATGGAGCGGAAGACCAGACGTCCGATACGACCAAATCCGTTGATTCCGAGTCGAATAGCCATGAGAATACCTTCATTACAGATGGTGGAGGAACGGTTCAATTCTGAAGGGAATCTCGCTACTGATCCGTGTTTTTGCACCTTCCACACGCCAAAAAGCGGTTAAGAAAGCGGTTCCAGAATCACGATCCACGCTCGTCCCCTGTCCATGCCGTCATCAGGATCGGACGCCAGGCGATTGGTCGTTCGAGAATGCTATTTCAAAAAATGGGGAAACATCACCGTGGACCCACGCATTCGTTGCTCCCCGTTCTGAAGGGGGGTATTTTGCGTGTCTTTGCGAAAAACCACTTCACCGGTCCGGATCCTGACACTTGGTACATCGCCCAGCGTCGACACCTGACCTTCGAAGTCACCATCTGATCAACAGAGTCGCCAACGGAATCCATGTCAACGCTGAACCCAACCCGGAAAGTGTCCCGTCGCCAGGAATTGCGCGAGGATACAGTCGTTACGTTCTATGCCCGGGCCATCGACCTTTACGAAAACAATCGCCAGATGGTGATCGGCGCAGCCGCCGGTATTGTCGCATTGGTTGTTTTGATCCTCGCCTGGAACTGGTACCAGGGTAATCGCAACGATCAGGCTCTTTCCGAAATGGCGGAAGCAGTTCGCCTCTACGAGGCCGGCTCTTATCAGGCTGCTCTTGACGGAGACCTCTCCTTCCTTGGCCTCCTCGACGTCGTGGATTCCTACGGTGGAACGAATTCGGGCAACCTGGCCACGTTCTATGCAGCAGATGCTCTCTTCCGGATCGGTGACATGGAGCGCGCGCTTGAAATGTTCGAGTCCTACTCAAAAGGTAGCGACTATATCGGAGCGTCCGCGTTCGCTGGCGAAGCTGCCATCCACGAACTGCAGGGCAATCATGATCGCGCCGGCGATCTGTTCATGCGGGCTGCCAACGTGTTCAGCAGTGACATCACATCCCCCATGTTCCTGTCCAAAGCCGCTCGTGCATACGAAATGGCTGGTAACTCGGGCGATGCCATCGATGCGTTGGAAATGATTCAGGATGACTACCCGGATTCCCAGGCTGCAGGCACGGTTGAATTCAAGCTTGCCAAGCTCCAAGCCAGTAGCTGACCTCCAACCAGCCTGTTGACATGGCCGTACCCGTCGTTCTCGTAGTCGATGATGAAGCCAGCATCCGCCGGACGCTGCGCGAAATTCTGGAATACGAGGACTATGCCGTCGACGAGGCGGAAGACGGAGAGGCCGCGCTGGAAAAACTGCGCAAGGACCGATTCGATGTGGTCCTGCTGGATGTGAAGATGCCCAAGGTCGATGGACTGGAAGTCCTTGCGGCGATGGGCAAGGAGCAGATTGATGTGCCCGTCGTGATGATCTCAGGTCACGGCAACATCGAAACGGCTGTCGAGGCCACCAAGCTGGGAGCCTTCGACTTTGTCGAGAAGCCGCCGGATCTAAATCGTCTTCTGCTCTCGCTCCGCAACGCGATGGATCGCGGACAGCTCGAGTCCGAGAACAAGCGGATGCGGCAGACCATCGTCGAGAAAGTCTCGGGTGAACTGACGCCCATTCTCGGCGAGAGCCCTGGTATTCGCGCCATCAAGGAGACCATCCAGCGCGTCGCCCCTACCGAAGCACGCGTGCTGGTCACGGGCGAAGCGGGCACCGGGAAGGAGCTGGTTGCCAAATGGATCCACAAACTGTCCCACCGCAACGAAGGGCCGGTCGTGGAGGTCAACTGTGCGGCCATCCCGTCAGAGCTGATCGAGAGTGAGCTGTTCGGTCACGAAAAGGGCAGCTTCACGGGCGCCACGAAGCAGCGCATCGGCAAGTTCGAGCAGGCCCACGGCGGAACGCTCTTCCTCGACGAAATCGGGGACATGAGCCTTTCTGCACAAGCCAAGGTGCTTCGCGCGCTGCAGGAGAACACGATCACGCGCGTCGGCGGCGATCGATCAATCCCTGTGGATGTGCGCGTCATCGCTGCCACCAACAAGGATTTGTTGGCGCAGATCGAGGAGAATCAGTTCCGCGAAGATCTCTACCATCGCCTTTCCGTCATCCTGATCCATGTCCCGCCGCTCCGCGAGCGTCGCGGCGACGTCCCTGTCATCACCGAGAACATCGCTGAGCGGATTGCGCGGCGAAACGGTCTCGAACCCAAACCTTTCACGCGGGACGCACTGACGGCGCTGGGGAATTTCGATTGGCGAGGCAATGTGCGTGAACTGCATAACGTGGTGGAGCGACTGACCATTCTCAGTCAGGGAGAGCGCATCACGGAGCTGGATGTTGAGCGCTATGTCCATCCGGGTGGAGCGTCGGGGAATCCGATCGTCGGTCTGTTGGATCGCTTCGATCAGTTCGCGGACTTCCGGGACAGCGCCGAGAAGCTCTTCATCGAGCACAAATTGACCCAGAATGACTGGAATATCTCCCGTACCGCCGAAGCCATCGGCATCCAGCGTTCTCATCTGTACAACAAGATGAGTAAGTACGATATCAGTCGCGATGAAGACTGAGTCGACGTCGGATCCGATTCTGCAGGTCAAAGGGCTCTCGAAGGCCTATGCAGGCGCCGGCGGTGGACCTTTGCAGGTGCTGTCTGGTCTGGACCTCGATGTGTCCCGAGGCGAGTTCGTAGCCATTACCGGAGAGTCGGGGTGCGGGAAAAGCACGCTTCTGCACGTACTCGGAGCGCTTGATCGGCCCGATGATGGCAAAATATTGGTTGATGGTGCCGACGTTTTCGCCCATGATGATGAAGCACTGTCCACTTTCAGGAATCGGCAAATCGGCTTTGTTTTCCAGTTCCATCACCTGCTTCCCGAGTTCACTGCGGAAGAGAATGTGATGATGCCAGCGCTTGTCGGGGGGCAGCGTCCCGCCGATGCGCGATCCCGGGCACTGGAGTTGCTGGAGCAGGTCGGGTTGTCGGATCGCGCCGATCACCGTCCTGGCGAATTGTCTGGTGGGGAAAAGCAGCGCGTGGCCATCGTTCGGGCCCTCATGAATCGCCCCGACATCGTGTTGGCCGACGAGCCCACCGGCAATCTTGATGAGAATACGGCAGATACCTTGCATCGCGAGTTATTGCGTCTCAGCCGCGAAATGGGGCAGACCTTCATCGTCGTGACCCACAATCGCGAATTCGCGGAAATGGCCGATCGTGAAATGCTTTTGGAACAGGGTGAACTGAAGAATCCGGCAGCATCCTGATAGGGCCGCCGGCGTTCAATATTCTTTCAGTAGTTCGCCACCTCCTCCCATACGTTGATGCGCATCCTCAAGAATCTCCGAGCCCTGATGACATCCGGTGCCGGGATCGTCGTCGGCATGCCCGATGCCGAGTCCGATACCGACCCGTTTCGCCTGTTTGATGCGTGGTTCGAAGCGGCCAAAAAGTCCGGACTGTTCTTGCCGGAGGCGATGACACTGGCTACTGCTTCGCCGGAAGGAAAGCCTTCTGCTCGGGCCGTTCTTCTCAAGCAGGCGGATTCGGATGGCTTTGTTTTCTACACGAACTACACCAGTCGAAAGGCCATTGAGCTGGAGGCGAATCCGCACGCCTCGCTGCTGTTTCATTGGCACATTCTGCAGCGTCAGGTTCGGGTCGAAGGGAGGGTCGAGCGCGTATCCCGCGAGGAATCGTCCGCCTATTATCATTCCAGACCGCGCGGAAGCCAGATCGGTGCCTGGGCTTCGGATCAGTCGTCCGAATTGGATGCTCGATCCACGCTCGAACAACGGGTGAAAGACTACGAGAAGGAGTTTGAAACCGGCGAAATCCCGCTTCCTGATCACTGGGGTGGGTATCGGGTCATTCCGTCCCGGATCGAATTCTGGCAGGGACGTCCGTTCCGCTTGCACGATCGCATCATCTTCGAGCGGGAAGGAGAAGAGTGGGTGACACATCGCCTGTATCCCTGAGCGAACAGTCCGGATCTGGTTGATACCCTCACAAGGCCGGCTGCTGGTTCTCGGCTGGTTTTTCCCTGCGTCCAGACCCGAACCTGAACGGCCTGAACGGGTTAAATGCAGACTGCCGCGAAAGGCAGCGCTCGCCCCGGAACTCCAATCTTGTTCAGCACGCCGACATGGTCGCCGACATCATCCAGGTCCTCAAGAATGCGCAACGCGTGGTCATTTCCACGCACACCCGTCCTGACGGGGATGCCATCGGGTCCCAGTTGGCGCTCGGCACGTTCCTGAAGGCTCAGGGGAAAGAGGTCTGGATGCTCAATTCCGATCCAGTGCCCTACAACCTGGAGTGGCTTCCTGGAGTTGGCGATGTTCAGGTCTATGACCATTCGCTCGAACACGTAGAGGCTATCGCGAGTGCGGATACGGTGGTGGTAGTGGATACCAACGCGGCGCACCGTCTTGGTACACCTGGAAATCAGCTTCAGGGGTCCAGTGCCCGGAAGATCCTGGTCGATCACCACACGGATCCTGAGGGATGGTTCGACATGAGCCACCGACGGGAATCGGCATCATCTACCGGTGAACTGGTTTATGAGTTGATGGCGGGTTGGAATCTCGCGGGGATTACATCCGACATCGCCAAGGCGCTCTATGTAGCCATCGTGACCGATACCGGATCGTTCCGCTTCTCGAATGTCACACCCGTCCTGCATCGCATGACCGCAGACCTCCTCGAGCGCGCTGACGCCAATCCCGCGTGGATGCACTCGATGGTGTATGACCGTAAATCGCCCGAGGGCATGAAGCTGATGGCCGCGGTCCTGGCCACCCAGGAGCTGCATTTCGATGGGACGGTGGGAACGATGTACGTGACCAATCAAATGCTTGAGGACATCGGGGCTTCCATCGAAGAGACCGATGGATTCGTGAACCTGCTGCTCAGCATTGAGGGGGTGCAGGTTGCCCTGATGTTGACAGAAACCTCCAAGGGGACCAAGATCAGTTTCCGTTCAAAGGGTGATTGGGAAGTGCACAAATGGGCTCAGAGCATGGGAGGCGGAGGTCATCGGAATGCCGCGGGGGCGTTCAACCATGAGGCGCTCCGCGCCACTGTGAACCGAGTCATCGAAACCGCTCCGAAATTCCTGGCCGTCTCCGCCGAAGAATCTGAAGCACTCTCTTCCGAGGATGCTGCATACCTCGAGATGCTGGGTGGGAAATGAGCCTTTCGAGTATCGAAGCCAAGCTCGCCCAGCACTGCTGAGCAAACGACCTCCCCGCCGATCACATTATTGAATTCACTCTTCTTCGAAATCCATGAAAGTATCAGTCTCGACCATCTCGCTGGCAGAACTGGATGTTGACGTCCTCATCGTGCCCGTGGCGTCGGAAGACGTAGCCGATGGCCTGGAAGCGCTCGTAGATGCGTTCGGTTCGATTGTTGAACGCGGGCGAACAGACATCAAGGGTGAAAACGGCGATGTGCTGGTCCTGTATCCCGACTCGGGTACGGCGAAGCGAATTGTCCTTGTTGGAATCGGCGAAATGTCAGAAACCTCGCTTGAGGATCTGCGGAATGCCGCTGCCGCTGGTGCTGCAGCCGCATCGCGAGTAAAAGCGGAGACGGTTGGCATCTCGGTTCCGGAAACGGATCTGGATGGAGACAGCGCTGCGCAGGCCCTCGTTGAAGGCTTCATGCTCGGTTCGTACCGGTTCGATCGGTACCGCACGACGCAGGAAGAGGCTGTGGTTGCTCAACGTCTGGTCATTCAGACTTCGGACCAGGACAAGCAGGTTCGGCGCGGTGCGGATCGAGGCCGGATCGTGTCCGAAGCGGTTGCTTCAGCCAGAGACCTGGTCAACCTTTCGCCGGACGAGAAAACGCCGGTTCTGCTGGCGAAGGCGATCGAGAAGTCTGCCAAGAAGTCGGGCTACGAGGTCACGGTCTGGGACAAAGAACTGATTGAGGAAGAGGGGATGGGCGGCCTCCTGGCCGTCAACCGTGGTAGCCAGGATCCACCGACATTTTCTGTGCTGGAATGGCAGCCTGAGCATGCTCGAAACAGCCGTCCGGTCATCCTGGTCGGGAAAGGCGTGGTGTACGACACGGGCGGGCTTTCCCTGAAGCCCACCAAGGGATCAATGGACTCCATGAAGTCCGACATGGCGGGTGCAGCTGCCGTCATAGGCGCGATGGAAGCGATCGCCAAGCTTGAGGTACCGCTGTACGTGATCGGGTTGATTCCCGCCACGGACAACCGTCCCGGCGAAACGGCCTACGTACCTGGCGACGTGGTGCGCATGCATTCCGGCAAAACCGTTGAAGTGTTGAACACGGACGCCGAAGGTCGCATGATTCTGGCCGATGCCCTGTCCTATGCCGGTTCGTTCTATCCCGAATTGGTGATGGACCTGGCTACGTTGACGGGAGCCGCCGTTGTGGCACTTGGCGAAATCGTCGCTGCGACGATGACCAACGAAGAAAAGGGCTCTGAAGAGCGTCTGGCCGCCATGGTAAGCGCTGGTCAGGAGTCAGGCGATTGGGTCCACCCCATGCCGATGTTCGACGAGTACAATGAGCAGCTGAAAAGCACGGTTGCTGACCTGAAGAACGTCGGCGGCCGTGCAGCTGGCTCGATCACGGCTGCGAAATTCCTGGAGCACTTCGTGGACTACCCATGGATTCACGTGGACATCGCCGGGCCTTCCTTCCTGGACAAAGCTCGCGGATATCGGACGGTCGGTGGCACAGGCTTCGGCGTTCGCCTCCTGGTCCAGTTCCTCCAGGACTACGCTGAAAAGAAACGCTGACGGTCGCCCATGACCGATTCTCGTATTCCTTCTAAGAACCTCCGAGCGGGACAAACATCCGGCGGCAAGCTTCGCATTGCCGTTTCGATGGGCGATCCGAATGGGATAGGTCCGGAGATCCTGGCCGATTGCCTCACGGATGAGGATCTGTTGGCAGACATCGAGTTGATCCCGGTGGGAGATCCCGATGTGTTGGCCTTTTACCTGAAATCGAAAGCACTCCAGGTGGATGACGTACCCGTCGAGGTCGTCTCCCGCGACCCGGACTATCAATTGCTTCCCGGCCGAGCCGATCATCATGCTGGTCGACTGGCCATGGAGAGTGTGGCGCGCGCGATCACCCTGTGTCAGGAAGGACGCGTCGATGCCATGACCACGTGCCCGATCTCCAAGGAGGTGATCGCGCGCGCAGGTTTCGACTTTCCCGGTCACACCGAATTCATCGCCGAGAATACGGGGACCGAGGAAGTCCTCATGATGATGGTCTCTGGCGGCCTTCGAGTCGGACTGGTCACCGCACACGTTCCACTGGCAGACGTTTGCGCACACATCACACCCGAATCCGTATCCCGTACCGTTCGACTGATGGCAGATTCGCTCCGCAAGGACTTCGGGATTGCGCATCCGCACATCGCCATTCTGGGTCTGAATCCACATGCCGGCGATGGGGGTGTCCTGGGAACGGAAGAGAATGACATCATCACACCGACCATCACCCAGTTGTCAGCGATTGCGGAGCTGTCCGGTCCGTATCCAGCAGACGGCTTCTTCGGAAGCGGTCAATGGAAAAACGTCGATGGCGTGATAGCAATGTACCACGATCAGGGCTTGGGACCATTCAAGGCGCTTTCATTCGGGAAAGGGGTCAACATGACCGCGGGCCTTCCAATCGTCCGCACGTCACCGGACCACGGAACAGGGTTCGATATCGCCGGGTCGGGTCGTGCCGATCCGTCCAGTCTCAAGGCTGCCCTTCGATTGGCAGCTGACGTGGCCCGCCGTCGTGCCGAGGGGGTCCCATCATCGTCTGATCAGGGAGGAAGATGAAACAGGTCACTCCCTATTCCGCGCTGGCAACGGTATATGACGCCGTGATGGCCCATGTCGACTATGAAGCGTGGGCAGATTTCCTGCTGCACATCGTCGAAATGTCCCTGGTTGAATTGGCCGGGGCCCAGAAGCCCGTAGCCGGCGGCAAGGAGCTGGAGGATCTGCGTGTCCTGGAAATGGCCGCGGGCACGGGTCTGATGACCGAGGAACTGTTGGAGCAGAGTGGTTGGCGCATTGCGGTCACCGACGGCTCGGCAGATATGCTTGCCAGGGCCCGCCAGCGTCTACAGCCTTTCCAGGATCGCTGTTCGTTTGAAGAGCTGGACTACTCCAGCGAATGGTCCTCCAACGCGGCGCCGTTTGATCTGCAAGTGTTGCTTTATGACGGGCTGAACTACTTGCTGACGACGGATGAAGTTGACCTGCTTATGCATGGTGTGCGCGGCGCGGCAAGCGAGGGTGGACTGTTCGTGTTTGATCAGAGTACGCCCCACAATTCCATCAACAACGCCGAATTCTTCGAGGATGAAGGCGAGGAGGACGGCATTCGGTATCACCGACGGAGTCATTTCGATCTGGCCCTCGGCATCCATACGACCGAATTCGACATTGAGGGTCCGAACGGACGCTTCAGCGAGGTGCATCGTCAACGTGCTTGGACACGCAGCCAGATTCTTGAACTTCTGGAGCGGCACCGATTCGAAGTGATCCATGCGTTTGACGGCTTCAGCCTGGACCCAGCGCATGATAAGAGTGAGCGGATTCACTGGGTGGTTCGCCCAACTTCCTGATTGCCTTGCGCTTGATTGGCCAACCTTCTGATTGGCCGGCTACCTATCCCTCGGACGACCTATATTCGTCGCCAACGGCGGCGCAGGCATTGAGCTGCGCAAATCGCTCCTCTTCAGCATCTACCTGACCGACGGTGATTGAACTTTCCAACGTGACCGTGTCCTACGACACCCCCGAGCAGCATCGCCGGGTGGTCCTGAAGGACGTTTCGCTGCGCGTGGAGAGGGGAGAGCTCATTTATCTCGTGGGCCCGACCGGTAGCGGAAAGAGCTCCCTGTTGAAACTGTTGTACATGGAGCAGGAGCCAGACGAGGGGGTTGTTCGCGTAGCCGATGCCCGATCAGACACCATCAAGCCTTCTGAAGTACCCTATCTCAGACGGTCGCTTGGCATCGTCTTCCAGGATTTCCAGTTGCTGCCCGATCGCAATGTGTTCGACAATGTGGCGTTTGCCCAATATGTGACCGGACATCGTGGCAAAGCGGTCAAGAGCAAGGTCCTGCATGTCCTCTCACGGGTGGGGCTGTCCCACAAACGCCGCCAGTTCCCGCATCAATTGAGCGGTGGCGAGCAGCAGCGCGTCGTCATCGCACGGGCCATCATCAATGATCCGTGGATCATCCTGGCCGACGAACCCACCGGAAATCTGGATCCGACCGTCGCCGATGAAATCCAGCGCCTATTGATCGGGCTGCATCGCAGCGGCATGACGGTGCTGATGGCGACTCACGACTACCGGCTGGTTCGCAACTTCCCGGCTCGGACATTGGCGGTGATGAATCGCCAGATTGTTGAAGTGGATCCTCGATCGCTGAAAGGGTGATCTTCAGGCGCCATTTGGGTGCTTGGGGAAGGTCGTCAGAAGCTTGAATTGGTAAGTCCCACACTGGCAAAAAGGGGCCCGATAACCGGTTTGCTCACGCCCGGTCATCGGGTTATATTGGCCCGCCTTCAGTTTAAAGCGGCCTTTTGAGGAGTGACCCCTTCCATGAGCGCCTTGCTGCTGGTCCGATTCGTCATCATCATTCCGGACCCATGGCGTTCAAACTGAATCATTCCGTCGTGCTGACGGTCGCGTCCCCCCGGAACCAACATGTTGATCCATGGAATTCATTGAGCACTTTGTAGATATCGTCGGCGGCTTTCTATCGCCCATATTGGTCGTCGGCCTCCTAGGTGCAGGTGCATTCCTGACCATCCGCCTCGGCTTCATCCAGCTTCGTCGCCTTGGCCACGGTTTTGCGGTCACGACAGGGAAGTATGACTCGGATGAGACCCCTGGCGACGTCTCTCACTTCCAGGCACTCACCACGGCCCTATCGGCCACGGTCGGTACCGGTAACATTGCCGGTGTAGCTCTCGCCATCCACTGGGGTGGTCCCGGAGCACTCTTTTGGATGTGGATCACGGCCCTGCTTGGTATGGCAACCAAGTTCTCCGAGGTCACGCTGGCCCAGCATTACCGCATCAATATGGATGGGGAAACCAAGTGGGAAGGCTCGGTTGCCGGTGGTCCGATGTACTACATCGAGCGCGGTATCAAGGATGTGTTCGGCTGGAACTGGAAGCCCGTCGCCATCTTCTTCGCCTTCATGCTGATGATCACCTCGTTCTTCACGGGGAACGCCATCCAGTCCAACACGATCGCTACCCAGGTCGCCGACAACTTCGGCATTGACACCTGGATCACCGGTCTCGTTACGGCCACCATCGTGGGTGCCGTCATCATCGGTGGAATCAAGCGCATCGGTCGCGTCACCGGGATCCTGGCGCCAGTCATGGCCGCCATTTATGTCACGGCTGCGTTGCTGGTCCTGATCGTCAACTTCCAGGACGTTATTCCGGCCTTTGGAACCATCATCAGCGAAGCCTTCAGCCCATCCGCCGGTGTTGCCGGAACGGGAATGGGTGTCTTCCTCTTCACGCTCCAGTACGGTGTCCAGCGCGGTCTCTTCTCGAACGAGGCTGGTCAGGGGTCGGCGCCGATTGCCCACTCCGCTGCCAAGACGGATGAGCCGGTTTCCGAGGGTGTGGTTGCACTCCTCGAGCCATTCATCGATACGATCATCATCTGTACGATGACCGGTCTTGTCATCGTTTCCACGGGTGTTTTCGAAGCGAAAGTCCCCACCCAGATTTCGCTGGATGATGGCAACATCTCTTTCGTCGAATACGATGCGGACGGTATGCACCAGAGTGCAGACGATCCTACTGAAGTCAGCGTTGCCGCCGGTGTCCCGACGACTGACAATGGCTCGCTGTTCGCCTACTACGATATCTCTGTCGACGGCTTCTTTACGGATGAAGCTCAGACCGTACCATTCACGGGGACCATCTTCCCCGCTGACGCGAGAGCGGTGTCGGCAGACGGTACTGAGTACACCGTCCTCTATGGGGATGCGGCTCGAAACAGTTCGCCGCTGACCACGCTCGGGTTCGAACAAGGCCTCGAGCCGCTCGGCCTGGGATGGCTTGGCAAGTGGGTCGTCCTGATGTGCGTCTTCCTGTTCGCGGTCTCGACGGCCATCTCGTGGAGTTACTACGGCGACCGTTGTGCCAACTACATCTGGGGCAAGAAGGCCATCCTTCCTTACAAGTTTGTCTTCCTGCTCTTCCACTTTGCCGGTGCTGTCATCGCCGTCACGACGATCTGGGACCTCGGCGACGTAGCGCTCTCGCTGGTCACCCTGCCGAACGTCATCAGTTTGATCCTGCTCTCAGGACTGCTGAAGAAGATCACGGACAGCTACTTCCAGCGGAAGCCGTGGGAATCGGAAGGACACGTCTAAACGGGCCAAGTCCCTTCCATCATGGACCACGTCCACATCATTGAGCACCCCATCCTGCAGCGGGACCTTACGGTCCTGCGGCGGGAGGACACGCCGTACGGCGTATTCCGCAGCACGCTTCGGGACGTTTCATCAATCCTGGCCTACGAGGCGCTCCGCAAGCTCCGGATGAAAGAAGTGACGGTCGCGACTCCGCTCGAGGAGACGCAAGGGCACGTCGTGGACGAGCAGGTCGTCGTCGTGCCCATCTTGCGCGCGGGGCTCGGAATGGTAGACGGATTCGTTCGATTCTTGCCAGAGGCGCGCGTCGGACATCTGGGCATGTACCGAGATGAGAGCACGCATGAACCGGTCGACTACTATTCCAGTGTGCCGGCCGGTATTGAGGAGTCGCTCGTTTTTGTTGTTGATCCCATGCTCGCAACAGGTGGGAGTGCCGCTGGCGCCATCGCCCATCTGAAGCGACTGGGCGCAAAGAGGATTGTCCTCGTGACGCTGGTCTCTGCTCCCGAGGGCATCGCGTTCGTGCACAGCTCCCACCCGGATGTGGCGCTGGTCACGGCGGTTGTGGATCGGGAGTTGGATGACAACGCCTACATCCGGCCAGGTCTGGGTGATGCCGGCGATCGCATTTTTGGAACCAGCTGAGATGAGCATGAAGCGTCTTCTTTCGTCCATCTCTTTGATGCTGGTCCTGCTGTTTGCGGGGACCGTCAATGCGCAGGATACCAACTTCAGCATTCCTGAAGTCGTTCTCGACGGCATCGAGTTTGACGTGGTTCTTTATCCGGGTGCAACGGATTCACTTTCAGCTGCACACTACACCGTAGCCGGAGTGAATGAGCCGGCAGCGTTCGAATTGAATGATGATGGAGTTCTGGTGGCTTCAGGGGTGCGCGTTTCGGGTACCCGGGCGCAAGACGTGACGTTGCTGCGCGACGGGGAGACGTATCTGGTCAAAACCACTCGAAGCATTTCCGGCTGGTGGAGCATCATTCCTCCCTTGATGGCCATCGGGATGGCGTTGCTGACCAAACGTGTGATTCCCGCCCTGTTCACCGGGATCTGGTTTGGCGCGATGACGGTCATCGGCTTCTCCATCGGCGGCGTTTTTCAAGGCGCGCTGGATACATTCCAGGTGTATGTCCTGCAGGAGTTCATCGATGAGGGACATGCGTCAGTAATCCTGTTCTCCTGTATGATCGGGGGATTGGTAGGCATCATCTCCAAGAATGGCGGGATGCAGGGCGTGGTCAATATCATTTCCCGATTTGCCAGTAATCCCCAGAAGGGACAAGTATCAACTGCTGCGCTGGGATTAGCCATCTTCTTCGATGACTATGCGAACTCGCTGGTTGTTGGTAACACCATGCGTTCGGTCACGGATCGTCTGCGGATATCACGCGAGAAGCTGGCCTACCTCGTGGACTCCACCGCCGCTCCTGTGGCGTGTATCGCCCTCGTGACGACCTGGATCGGTTACGAAGTCGGAATGATCGGGGAAGCGATCAGCAAAGTGGATGGGCTGGACGGAAGCGCCTATGCGTTTTTCCTTGGGTCCATTCCGTACTCCTTCTATCCGATTCTGGCCATCAGCTTCGTGTTCATGGTGTCTCTGACACGCCGTGACTTCGGCCCCATGCTCCAGGCTGAAATGCGGGCTCGCTCCACGGGCGAAGTAGTGCGACAAGGTGCCAACGTCGACGAAGCCGCCGTTTCGGGCGAAGAGACGAAGCCCAAAGAGGGTATCCCGATCCGCGCCATCAACGCCATCATCCCGATCATCGTGCTGGTCGGCGGCGTTTTGGTAGGCCTCTACGCCACTGGTGAAGGGGATTCCCTGCAGGAAATCATCAACAACTCGGACTCGTACACCGCTCTGATGTGGGCGTCGTTGGTCTCTGTGTTGGTCGCAGCCATCATGACATCGACCCAGCGCATTCTGGACCTGGGCGAAATCGTGGAGTCCTGGTACGGCGGACTGAAGAGCATGCTGTTTGCCATGATCATCCTGGTCCTGGCATGGGCGCTTTCAGCCATCACCGAGGAGCTGCACACGGCTCCATACCTGGTATCCGTACTGGGTGACTCCCTCAACCCCGGGTTCGTCCCGGTTGTGGTATTCCTGCTTGCCGCAGCAACAGCATTCGCAACCGGATCGAGCTGGGGTACGATGGGGATCCTGCTTCCACTCGTCATTCCGCTCGTGTGGGCTGTGATGACGGTCAATGGGATGGGCGACGAGACATACTACTACATCCTGTACTCGACGATCTCCTGCATTCTGGCCGGCGCGGTCTGGGGCGATCACTGTTCGCCTATCTCGGACACCACGATTTTGTCGTCGATGGCCTCAGGATGTGATCACATCGATCACGTTCGGACGCAGCTGCCTTACGCCATGTTCGTGGGTATCGTGGCCATTGTGGTCGGTATCATTCCGTCCGGATTCGGCTTCCCGTGGTGGATCTCGTTGCCGGTCGGCCTGGCCATCCTGTTTACGGGGCTTCGCATCTTTGGACGAATTGCGGAAGACGAACTGAAGGCCGTAGAGGCGGCCTGAGCATGGACGGAAACTGGATCGACGCGGACGACCGGCCTTGGGGCCGCTGGGAAGAATACCTGAATGAACCCGGCTATCGGGTCAAACGGATCATCGTCCATCCGGGTCAGAGGTTGAGCTTGCAGCGTCATCAGAAGCGCAGCGAGCACTGGGTGATCGTCGCTGGCAGCGGCATGTTTACGTTGGACGACAGCGTCACGGAAGTCAATCCGGGCGACAAGGTGTTCATCCCGGTCAGAGGCGTGCATCGCATCGAGAACCCGGGTGAAGAAAACCTCATCATCATCGAGACCCAGCTGGGTATCTGTGATGAGGATGACATCGAGCGACTGGAAGACGACTACGGTCGGGACTGAGCAGCGCTCACGGCACTTGGTGCCGGGCATCTGCCCCGTGAGAATCACTCTTCCCGCTTCTTGCTGGTTCGCTGCAGGTGCCGCGTGGCAATCGAGACGCCGAAGACCAGGAAGATGTAGTAGCCAAGGATGCGCCAGGTCAGCAGCGAGGGGACGATCAGGGAAGCGCTTGGCAGCAGATCGCCGAAGAATAGCGCGTACAGACCCTCGATGCCCCCTGCACCGCCCGGAGTCGGCATGATCAGGGATGAGATCGTTTGCGCGATGGAGCGCATGATCAGTAGAACGGTGTCGACATCAGGGACAAAACTCCAGATGACCAGTACCGCCAGGAAGTAGCGGGCCAGCCACGTTCCGGTCGTCAACAGGAATCCCCGCAGGAAGAAGTCCATTTTCTGACGACGAAGGACGGAGGCACGTGCGGCAAACTGCTCCAATTCGCTCAGAACACCCGAACGGAATCGCTTCAAAAACGGAATGCGAAACAGTCCTGAAGCGATCCTGGACAATAACTCCGGGCGGAAGAGCGTGGCGTACGCGAATACACCAGCATACCCCATCAGGATCACGAAATAGATCATCGCGGTCCACAGGCCAAGACGACCTGCCGCATCCGGGATCACATCCATCGACAGGGAAGCAATCAGGATCACGGGCACCGAAAGGGCAAACCAGACCTGGTCGAGCAGCATCACGTAGGTCATGACCGCCGAAGCATCTCCGATGGCGATGGGGCCTTTACGTGACGCTTTGGTCTCCATGCTGGTCACGCGGGACTCCCGGGAGATGTAATAGGCTGTCAGCGGCGCGCCTCCGACAAAACTGGGCGCGATGTTCGACGCGAAATCCCACATCAGCTGGCAGCGTACGCCGGCTTTGAAGCCCAGAGAATGCCTCGAAACGAAGCTGATACGCCAACCGCCGAATACCACGCGGGCAACCGTCATTCCGACAGCTGCAAGCATGATCCAGGGATTCACCGCGTCGATGAACTGGCTGAATGCCCCTTCGTCCCAGGTAAACCACGCAATGATGGCGAGCACGCCCAGGCCCAGAGCCAATGGGAGAATGAGCCCCCTGAGGGAAAACGTAGGTGCGCCGCGGCCATCATCGAGATGAGATGACGGATCGTGCAATCCAGCAACGGGTGCCGGGGCAGATTCCGGCTCTGGATGGAGCGGGGCGTCGGGCATGGAGGGCCGTGCGAGTGTCCGGGTTACCGGAACGGGGAGAGGCCTGTCGGGTTCAGGCGATGGCCCGGTTACGACCAGCCCCAGACGGGGTTTCAGCGGGCACTTTCAGACATCCCGTTCGCCTGGCCTTTCCCATTCCCATGCGCGCCGATCTCCACATGCACTCCACCGCGTCCGATGGACGACGGAAACCAGCAGCGTTGGTTCAGGAGGCGGTTGCGGGCGGTCTCGATCTGATAGCGCTGACCGATCACGATACGCTGATGGGATGGCCAGAATTGCGGGACGCTGGGGCCTCTGCCGGTATCGAATGCGTACCCGGAGTCGAAATCAGCGCTCGTCAGGGACGCGATGAAGTCCATCTGGTGGCATACGGCTTCGATCCTGAGCACGACGCGCTGTCGTCATTTTTGGACCAGCAGCAGCATCGCAGGAATCAGAGAGCGGAGTCCTTCATGGAGCGATTGAAGGATGCGGGCGCCATCCCGAGAAGCGCCTCACTCGCTCCTGCTTCGACAGGGACTTCTTGGGCACGTCCGCATGTTGCCCAGGTATTGATCGAGCACGGAGCCGTGTCGTCCATGGATGAAGCGTTCTCGCGGTTCCTGATTCAAGGCACCGATACGTACGTGGAGAAACCGCTGCCGCCTGGCGCGGAGGCCATCCGGGTTGTCCACGAGGCGGGTGGAGTCATCTGTATGGCACATCCGGGACATCATGCGTCTCATCAAGTGGTGATGGGACTGGTTGCTGCGGGCTTGGACGGGATTGAAGTTGTCCATCCATCCCATGATTCCATGCTTGAAGAGTATTACGCCAGCTTGGCGACCCGTTTTGGCCTTTTGAAGTCCGGCGGATCCGACTATCATGCCCGGGATGGGCATGGCGAGCAAGGTCTCGGCGCACGCTGGTTCAGCCCAGAGCCAGCTCTGCTCGAGGCCATTCGAACCCAATGACCATTCGCCGCGTTTGCGATTCGTTCGCCCGACAGGGAAACCAGCAACCCCGCCAATCTCCAATTCCATCTTGAATCGCCTCCTGCTTCTTCTGCTCGTCAGCACGCTGATGGTCACTGAGGGTCGCGCGCAATCATTGAATGAATGGGTTGCGCATACGTCGTTTACCGAGGCGACCGACCTGGTTGTCGCCGGGGACCGTGTCTGGGTGGCTACGAGTGGAGGCATTTATTCCATCAATCCGACGGTAGGTGACTTTTCCCGGTTGACCGTCGTGGACGGTCTGTCCAATGTCGGCGCTTCAGCCCTGGACGCTGATACCCAGCGCGGCTACATCTGGGTGGGTTATGACGATGGATTGCTGGATCGTGTGGATGGGCAGAGCAATACCGTCAGGACATTCCGGGATATCGCTCGCGCCGAGCAATATCCCTCGCGCGGTATTAGTCGGATTCGGTCGGTGGGAGACTCGCTCCTCGTGGCAACTCAATTTGGAGTCGTGGTATTTGACCCGGTTCGCAACGAAGTTCGGGATTCGTACGATCGATTCGGAGGAATGAGCGTGGGCCAGCCGGTGCACGATGTCCTGGTGGAATCGACGCTATTCGGCCAGTCCGTTGTGTGGATTGCGACGGACGAAGGAATCGCCCACGCGCCTCTTGACGGACGAAATCTGAAGGACCCAGCATCGTGGCAGGTCGAGCAAGTCGGTTCCGGGTTCGAACGGCGCGAAGCGTTGTCTTTGGGTGTGCTGGACGGAAGGCTGTATGTCGGGACGGATGAAGGCATCTGGGAGCGAAGCAGCGCAAATGCGTTCGGCGATCTCGGAGTCACCAACCGCCCAGTTACACGTTTGGAATCAGGTAACGGCTTTCTGGCGGGTAGCGCAACGTTCACGGTCGCTTTCATTCGGTCGGGTGGATCACCTTCTGCGCACAATGTGGAAGGATTCGGATTTCCCGTCGCTATTGATGTCACAACGACGGATGAGCTCTGGATCGCGGACGAAAAGGAAGGTGTTGGCGTACTGTCGCTTCCTGACCCATCCCAAGGTCCAATCGTACTGTCCAACCAGTGGCTGCCCGAGGGGCCCGCTGACGGCACGTTTTCCCAGGTGTCCGTATCTGGAGATGGTGATATCTGGCTGTCCGGTGTGAACGAAGCTGGAACCGGATTTTACCGTCTGGGCACGGACGGACAGTGGACCACCTTCTCATCTTCCCGAACGCCTGCATTGTCGGGCAAAGGGGCATTCGTACATATCCACGCAGGGAGCGACGGCTCAGGTTGGGCCGGTTCGGAAGGTGGAGGCGTTGCCCATGTTGATCCCGCCGGAGATGTCACACTTTATGGAACGGACAACTCGTCCTTGCTGCCCGCGTCAGGTACCGGTGATTTCGTCGTGGTGGGAGGCGTGCACGAGGATCGTCTCGGCAACATGTGGGTGACGACACGCGCCTCTTCCAGGCCGCTGCATGTCAGGACAGCGGCAGGGGACTGGACTGCATTTGGCCCCAAGATTGGTCAAGGATTGCTGTCCAGTTCAACGGCTTACGGACGCATTTTCATCGATTCCTTCGATCAGAAATGGGTGATCATCCGCAGGGAGACCAACTTCCAGCAAAAGAAAGGATTGATGGTGCTCGAAACGGGCATTCCGGATAACGCTTCCGATGACGAATTCCGCTACTTCGACACTCAGGGAGCCGCGGGGCAAGGATTGCCTTCCGTGAGTGTGAACGCGGTTGCTGAAGATCGGGATGGACTGGTCTGGGTCGGGACCGATAGTGGCCCAGCGTTTTTCATCAACACAGGGATCGTTGCGCGCGACGCTTCAGCCATTCCGATCTGGCCTCAGTGGGCCGACCGAAGCTTGGGCACGTTTGTCTTGTTCGGGCTGACCGTGAATGACATCGCCGTGGATCCCGCAGGACGCATCTGGTTTGCGACCAACAATGGTGCCTGGCTGATTGAGTCAGTGGAAGGGGGGTACGATCTCGTGCATCACTTCACTGCGGAGAACTCCCCGCTGTTTTCGGACGAAGTGTTGTCGGTTGACGTGAATGGAGCCTCGGGAGATGTGTTTTTCTCAACGGATCGCGGGCTGGTGTCCTATGCCTCGGACGCGATTGCGCCGCAGCAGGAGGCAGGCGATCTGATCGTCTTCCCGAATCCCATTCGTATATCGGATCAGCAAAACCCCAGTGTTTATGTCGAGGGGCTTGTGCCAGCGACAGACATCCGTATCGTCACGGTTGCTGGCAACCTGGTTCGTCGCATGGAGGCACGTGGGGGCCGCACGCGGTGGGACTTGCGGGATGAGTACGGCGATTTGGTGGATTCAGGCGTGTATTTGGTGATTGCGGTCGGCCGCAACGACGAAGGGACATCGGTCGGGAAGGTGATCGTCATCCGGTAGGATGGGGGATACGTCGGAAGCTTGCTTGGCCTTGCTGCGCTTTCAGTTGTAGCTGTGTCAGATCCCAACCAAAAGTTCAATGTTTCTCGGGTTGAACCGTATTCAGGCAGCGCACTATATTTCTAGTCTATGATTTCATGGTGGTCGTAGCTCAGTTGGTTAGAGCGCCAGGTTGTGGCCCTGGAGGTCGGGGGTTCAAATCCCCTCGATCACCCCAAGAGCTCCGAAATATCGGATAGCCGATATCACCGTGAGCTCAGGATGCCGCGTTCGTCTAGGGGTTTAGGACGCCGCCCTTTCACGGCGGTAACACGGGTTCAAATCCCGTACGCGGTACCACAAAGACCCGATTGGCCTTCAGGCCGGTCGGGTCTTTTGTTATTTGCGGCAGGATATGAAGAACCCGGCAAACGGGTTCACACGAGGCCCGGAGGGCCGACTGACGGAGGGACGAAGTCCCGGAGTAAATCCCGTACGCGGTACGACGAGGCACAACCGCGAGTGACTGACGGCCCCAATCTGGCTGTAATTGATTCAGGCTGCCTTGCACGAAAGGTCAGTATTCAGCAACGATCAGGCTCGTCACGTGCTGGATCTCTACCTAAGGACTCACACCCATCCCAATCGAAATCATGAATGTTGGCATTCTTGGATCTGGAACTGTAGCGCGTACCCTAGCAGCAGGATTTATTGAGCAAGGATCTGATGTCATGCTCGGGACGCGCAATCCATCGGGTCTTTCCGAATGGGCGGCCGAGCACCCTTCTGCGCAAGTGGGTTCGTTTGAAGCCACGGCCAACTTTGGCGACATCGTTGTACTGGCTGTGAAAGGAAGTGCGGTCGAAAATGTCGTTTCCGCATTTGGATGTAATGCGCTGGCCGGCAAGACAGTCATTGACGCCTCCAATCCAATCAACGAGACGGGTCCGGAGAACGGTGTATTGCCATACTTCACCACGCATGGCGAATCGTTGATGGAGCGCCTTCAGCTGCAGTGCCCTGATGCGAACTTCGTCAAGGCATTCAGTTGTGTTGGAAGTGGCCACATGGTCAATCCGTCCTTTGAGGGTGGTGCGCCGACCATGTTCATCTGCGGTAATGATGATAGCGCCAAAGCAGCCGTGAATGACATCCTGGAGTCATTTGGATGGGAAGTGGAAGATATGGGCGGCGTCGAAGCGGCGCGAGCCATTGAACCGCTGGCAATGCTATGGTGCATACCAGGCTTTCTGAATAACTCCTGGAATCACGCCTTCAAGTTGTTGAAAGCGTAGCGCTGAACAAAGCACATTCCGATTGAATGCTGAAGCGCCCGACCTCTCGCAGAGAGGTCGGGCGCTGTCCGTAAGAGCCTGGAATCGTTTAGTTGCCTAGATCGACCACTGGCGCATCCGTGGACGGAAGTTCTTCAGCAATCTGAAGGATCTCGGCAGCGATGGCCTCGACCTGTTCTTTGGCCTGTTGCAACTCATTTTCAGCGATGTCGACTGAGTCACGCTGCATCTGAGTCGGGCCGTACTCTGTGCTGAGGCCACGACCGCCCACGGAGAGGCGTGATTGCATCGATGGTGGTGTGCGTTCGCGCATCGAGCGTTTGGTCGGCGAGCCATACAGTGCGACATCCAGCTGATAGAGCTGCTCTTGAACGGCGTCGATTCGCGCTGCAAGGTCAGCACTTGGCTGACGCGCGCGATCATGTGCTGACTCCAGCGCCTCGATACGGGCTTCGGCGCGGCTCAATGCATTCGAGAACAAGGTCATGTCGGAGCGGAGATTTTCCACACGCTCGCGGAAAGCTGTGAACTGTGCCGAGGTCGCACCTGGCAGGGCACCTTCACGCAGCGGAGCGACGTCAAATGATACCGGGCCGGAAAGCTCGCGCACGGCGCCATCTTCCACGCGAACCAGTGTTGCCGTGTACGTACCCGGCTCTACCCGCGAGCTGCTGGCGAAACTGTTTCGCCCGACGGTGACCGGGGCCAGCGCATCACGCTGCAGGCTCCAGGCCGTACGATGAAGCCCTTTGGAGGCGCGGCCAGAGACGCGTGCAATGACATCACCGCGGTCGTCGCGGATGTGCAGTTCAACCCGATCGGCCTCTTCGCGGCGTTCGGCGTCAAGCGCATCCCATCCAGGGAACGGAATGTCTTCGCCATCTTCAATCTTCCCTTCCGCCTTGCGACGCTGCGACTTCAAGCTCTCGAAGCCTTCGCTCAGGTAGTACGTGAAGACCGCACCGTACTGCGGATTCGGTGCCCGGAACTCATCATCACCTACGGAGCCGTTGGTTGAATTGCGATAGCGGAACTGCTTGGCATCGCGGAGGCCGAATAGGTGTGCTTCGCTGGCCAGAATATCGTCAGAAACTTCACGCAGCGGGCTGTAGTCGTCAATAATCAGAATGCCACGGCCAAACGTACCTGCGACCAGGTCGTCCTCGCGCTGCTGGATCTTGATGTCACGCACACCAATCGTCGGCATGCCGCCACCGAGCTCGATCCACTGATCGCCTCGGTCGGGCGAGAAGTAAACGCCGAACTCCGTTGCCGCGAACAGCAGGTTGGGCTCAACATGATCCTGGACCAATCGCCAGACCAGCGTGCGCTCAGGGATGCCATTCGTCGCCATCTCCCAGGAACGACCGCGGTCGGTGCTCTTGATCAGGTAGGGCTCAAAGTCGCCATACTTGTGATTGTCGAGCGCTGCGTAGACTGTGTTTGTGTCATGCAGGTCGGCATACACGTGGTTGACAAACGCGGTGGCTGGCACACCGGAAATCGAACCGACTTCCACCTCCCGCCAGGAGCCGCCTCCGTCTTCCGTGATCTGAAGCAGACCATCGTCCGTACCCGCGTAGATCACACTGGCATCCTGTGCGGAGACATCAATCGATGTGATCGTGTTGTAGACCGACATCGCATAGATGTCCCACGGGTTGTCCATCGATTGCGTGCGTCCCATGATGGGAAGCTCGAAGCGTTCCTGATTACGCGTCAGATCGCCAGAAAGAGCTGTCCAGCTGTCTCCGCGGTTGGTCGACATCCAGACGCGCTGTGAGGCGAAATAGATGGTGGCCGGATCGTGCGGGCTGACAATGATCGGAGCATCCCAGTTGTATCGCTCGGGTCCTTCACCCGGGCCGGGCTGCGGAACGATGTAGGTCGATTCGCCCGTAATCTGGTCGATCCTGTGCAAGTTGCCCTGCTGGGACTGGGCATAGGTGATATTGGGATTGCCCGGCTCGGTGGCTGACTGATGGCCGTCACCGCCGAGGGTAATGAACCAATCCTGGTTGCCCGCGCCTTCGCGCGTGTCCGTTGCCGATGGACCGCCGTGAGAATTGTTGTCCTGCGTGCCACCGTAAATGTTGTAGAACGGGTACGCGTCGTCAACGGCAATCTTGTAGTACTGGATGACTGGCAGGTTGTCGATGTAGCGCCAGGTGTCACCGCCGTCCACG
The DNA here is from genome assembly GCA_028284865.1 of Rhodothermales bacterium. Classification (GTDB taxonomy): domain Bacteria; phylum Bacteroidota; class Rhodothermia; order Rhodothermales; family UBA10348; genus JAAZVD01. Next base: position 119,108 of record JANQQV010000027.1, read on the forward strand.
GACTCGTAGAGACCACCGTCCGTACCGGAAAGCAGGTAATCAGGATCGGTGGGGTGGAAGGCAAGCGCATGGTTGTCGACATGCTTGTTTCTGGTATTCTGACGGAAGAACGACTCGCCGTGATCGTTGGACTGCTGGACGCGCACATCCATCAGATAGAGGCGGCCTTCGTGATGGGGCGACGAATACAGCTCCTGGTAGTAATGAGGGCCCGTACCCCCGGCAACCGCATTAGACATCTTGCGCCAGCTGGCACCTCGATTGTCACTCATCCACAGACCGCCTGTGCGTTGGTCCGTCTCGATAGCCGCGTAGACGATGTCGGGATTCTGGTGCGAAATGGCCAAACCAATTTTGCCCATGTTGCTCGAAGGCAGGCCACGCTTCAGTTCGGTCCACGTCTTGCCGCCATCGGTGCTCTTGTGGATCCCGGTACCCGGGCCGCCACCCATATAGGCCGCAACGGTCCGGTGACGGTCCCACGTGGCTGCATACATCACGTCAGGATCGCGAGGGTCGACCACGATATCCGTGGCTCCCGTCCAGTCTCCGCCACCGAGGACGCGCGTCCATGATTCGCCGCTGTCTTCGGTCCGGTAGAGTCCACGCTCGCCACCGCTGCTCCACAGCGGACCCTGGGCGGCAACAATGACCACGTCTGAATTTTCAGGGTGAATCCAGATGGTCGATAGGCGTTCGCTCTCTTTCAGACCGCGGTTTTTCCAGGTCTTTCCGCCGTCCGTCGAGCGATAGATACCATCGCCGTACGCTGTGTGGCGCCCACCTGTGTCTTCTCCCGATCCAACCCAGACGATGTTCGGGTTCTGGGGGTCAAGCGTGACCGAGCCGACCGAGTAGGAAGCCTGACCGTCAAAAAGGGACGTCCAGGTCGTACCACTATTGGTGGTCTTCCAGACTCCGCCACTACCCACCGCAACATACCAGGTCTCGGGGTCTTCGGGGTTGATGGCGATGTCGGCGATGCGTCCGGAGGTGAATGCCGGGCCGATATTCCGCCACGAAAGAGCGCTGTAGCTGATGTCGCCGACGGTTGTTGGATCGTCCTGGGCCTGTGACGGGCCGGGGGCCAGGAGCAAGAAGGAAATGAGTAGGGAAAGAAGTAGGCGCATGGTGGGGGCAAGAGTGCGTTTTGGTTTGCGCGAATATAGGCCAGCTATGCCAGCTGGGGGTGACAACGAGCAGGAAGAAATGAGGCTGAATCGCGATCGGTTCCGTGAAAACAGAAGGCCCGCGATGCGCAAGTGCGCATC
>JANQQV010000001.1 GCA_028284865.1 Rhodothermales bacterium
TGCTGGTGTAGACCTGGATCTGTCGGGCACGCGCCTGCAGGTCGACTACGCTCTGCGTTCGACGGACTACTTCAGCAACGTCTCCATGATCACGGCTGCTATCGGTCTCTAGACCGTCACAGCTTGATCAGCTGACGTAAGCTGATTACCACATTGCGGGGCGGATCGTGCGATCATTGATCGCAAACGATCCGCCCCGCTTTGTTTTGGTACATATCGTGATGCGTGATGCCTTACGCGCAATGCGTTGAGCGGCATTTGGTATGTCGAAAAGCATGACGCCCGGGATGTACCTTTCGCTCGATCATCAAGAATTCGGACCATCTGCAGGATGACTTTCTGGCGCAGGACATTGTTTGCGTTTGTCGTCATGACGCCTTTCCTGATTGCGATTGGGTGCTCCTCCTCGGATTCGGAGGATGTATCTGGTGCAGGTGTATCTGGTGCAGATGTATCTGGTACGAACGTATCCGGGGCTGACGGGTCAGCTGATATTGTTTTCCTCAATCTGGGAGATGAAGCGGAGTTTGTAGGTGATGCGGCGTGCTTCGATTGCCATGAAGACGCTTACCGTGGCTATCAGGAGCATGGGATGGCCAATTCCATGTATCTGCATTCGGCCGACGTTGCTGTAGAAGCGTTCGGTGGTGAGATCGTAGTCGACTCCACAACAGGCCTTCATTATGAGAACGTGGCCACCGATTCAGGCTACGTTCAGATTGAATTCCTGCTTGATGATGATGGAATCCGGATTCACGAACTCGCTCGTCCCCTTGAATGGGTAGTTGGCTCCGGGACATCGGCCAGAACGTATCTGACTGAGCAGGACGGTTGGTTCTACGAATTACCGATAACCTGGTACACTCAAAAAGGGAAGTGGGACTTCAGCCCCGGCTACCGGATCGCCAACAAACGTTTCGATCGGAAGATTGCCGATCGGTGCATGGCCTGTCACAACAGCTACCCGGAGCCGGTCATCCAGACAAATGGCATGTACACCGATATGCCTTCCGGCATCGGCTGCGAACGTTGCCACGGTCCCGGATCTGAGCATGTGGACGCTAGACTGGTTTCTGATCCACCAGATGGGCAACCAGATGTCACAATTGTTAATCCAGTACATCTCTCGCTGGACAGGCGTCTGGATGTGTGCCAGCAGTGCCACTTGAACGGCACCGTGTCGTTGCTCCGTGACGGTGAGGATGCCTACTCCTTCCGCCCGTCTCGTGCCCTGGGAGACTACATCGCCCTTTACACTGGTTTGGAGCACGTGGAAGGAGAAGGCGAAGGTATTTCAGTCATCTCCCAGGCGGAACGCATGAAGCAAAGTGCGTGCTTCATCGAGACGTTGAATACCCCACAGCCGATGGAATGCACGACATGTCACAATCCGCATGAAGACTTCCGTTCGGCGGGTGATGCATACTTCAACGTGACGTGCATGACCTGTCACGCCGGCGATGACCTCGCCGGCATTGACGCCGGGTCCGCTTTGAAAACCCATACGGTTGAGGCCAATTGTATCGATTGCCACATGCCAAAGACCGGGACGATTGATGCTCCGCACTCCAGCTTCACTGACCACTACATTCGCGTCGTTGAAGATGAAGAAATGGAGCCAGCGCGCTCTGAAGAAGCCGACGTACTGACCGCCTACTTTGAACGGGATCGTTCTGGTAGCGGCGAAGGACGTGTCTACGAAGGTATGGCGTACATCACCCGCGGATACCAGGGCGGTGATCCGGAATACCTGGATCAGGGGATTGCCATACTGGACGAGGCATTCGAAGACGGGCACACACTGAGCGAAGCCGTGTACCTTCACGGCTACGCGCATCTGCTCCAGGAGCGGTACGAGCAGGCCATTCCCTCACTGGAGGAGTCAGTCCGTTTGGAGCCTGACAAAGCCGAACGACTGAATGCACTCGCACAGGCCTACGAGTTTGTTGGTGATCGCGATCCGGTCCGGGTTGAACGTCTCTACCGAGAGGCACTGCGCATTCAGCCAAAGTTGACAGACATCCGGCTGAATCTGGGCCGATTCCTTCAGGCTCGAGGGCGGGCAGACGACGCGGCTGGCGAGTATCGTCAGGTCATCGCGGATGAATCATGGAATGCCCTGGGGTACTACAATCTGGGTACCGTGGCCTTGCAGCAGGGGTTGCTGGACGAGGCGGAGACACATCTCCGACAGGCCATCCAGTTGGATCCGATGGATGGTGCGTCCCTGAGCAATCTCGGTCTGGTTCATCTGCAACGAAACGAGATCAGCCAGGCACGAGAAGTCCTCCTGACGGCTGTGGAGAGAGCACCTGAGAATGCTGAAGCTCTCGACAACCTGGGGTCGCTTTACCTGAACCTCGAAATCGAGGAAGAGGCGGTTGAATACCTCTCCAGGGCAGCAACATTGATGGCCTCTTCGGCTGACATCCATGCGAAACTGGCTTTGGCCCTGTTCCGGATTGAGCGCTACGAAGAGGCGGAACGTAGCGCTCGCCGAGCCCTATCAATAGATGCGAGTCATCCGCTGGCGACACAGATCATGCAGGCGCTATAGGCGTCTGCGTCGGCAGGGTATTTGAACGCGACGCCAAGCCACTTGTCACCGTCTGTCGACCGACCGTCAGTATCCGAGTACCACAAACGGTCTGCTTTCGTCGGACCAACTGCCGGCTACGCTAACTTTGAGCAGGTAGAGACCAGCGGCCCACGAGGACGTATCCAATCGAATCTCCTGTCGGCCAAAGCCAGCTTGACCGGATGCCATACGTCGGCCAAGCGCATCATAAACCGTCCACGTCTGTGCCCAATCGGTACTGGCTGGAATCCATTCCGAGGGAGAATCAGCCGGGACGGATTCAAGGATGAACGAAACGTGGTCTCGAGCCGGATTGGGATAAACGGCCGTCGAGGATTCTGGTAATGAGAGCTCTTCCGTGTTCGTGGCAATCAGCGTTCCCGTGCCCTGAACCAACGTGCGCAACGTGGAAGCTGGGCCGCCTTCCCATCGTTCCGTCATCCCACCTGGCCAGATCACTTCGATGGCATCGTAAGATGTCAATGACCCCAGCCCGAACATGGCCGGCTGGATGTTCTGACCCAGGAAATCTACCCCGTTGTGGAATCGCTTCTGTTCGCCTTTTGCCGTGAACAGCGTGATTTCGGAGCCGAAGCCTTCAAGATTGGCCGACGAACCCTGCAGCCCGACTTTGAGCCAAGTGTTGGTTGTGCCGGGATGGGTAAGCAGATACAGCGGCTCATCCCAGTTGGTAATAAGCAAATCCGGATCGCCATCATTCTCAACGTCAAACACCAGCAGACCGTGCGACTCAGCACGTCCGTCAGCCTGGCTGCTTGCCGAAGCATCTTCAAAACGGAAAACGCCGATATCCGCCTTTCTGTTCTTGAAGTAGCGGTTTGGCGTACCCCGTTCGATGAGCGCACCGTTTACCACGAACAGGTCCAGGTCGCCGTCCAGATCGCCATCGAACATCTCCGTTCCCCAGGCCCAATCCGTGTTGGCAATACCCTCTGCCTGAGCCGTGTCAATTAGTGGCCCTACGGCTGCGCCCAGGAAGAACGTATTCAACAGCATGTCGCCGCCGCGAACTGCATTGTTCGTGACGTAAAGGTCTGGAAAGCCGTCTCCGGATGCATCTCCAAGGGCGAGGCCCATGCTTTCGCCCGGGTCGCCGAGACCCCATTCGGATGTGCGGTCAGCGAACTGGCCGTTCTTGAGGTTGATGAACAGCGTGTTTGGGCCGAAATCATTCGCCAGATACAGATCTGGCCATCCGTCCCTGTTTACATCCCAGGACATGCTCATCCATGTCCGGTCTTCCAGATCCATGCCCGTGGACTCGCTGATGTCCTCGAACGTCCCGTCTCCGTTGTTTCGATAGAATCGATTGGGCCCATTCCAAGAGCTGAGGTAGAGATCAAGGTATCCGTCCAGATCGAAATCGAACCAGGTGGCCCCGGCCGTCTCGAAATCATCTGTGGTGCCATCAGCAGGGTTCAGTCCGGCATCGGTCGCCACGTCGGTGAACGTGCCATCACCGTTATTCCGGAAAAGCACTTCTGGTCCGACATGGGTCAGCAACAGGTCCGGATCGCCATCGCGATCGTAGTCCGCCCAGGCCACGGAGAACTTGTTTCCGAAGACCTTCGCCGGGAGATCTGGGAGGAAATCCACCTGCGCGCCGGCGGACGCGGTGACATCTTCGAATGTGCCGTCTCCATTATTCCGGAACAGGCGATTCCATGAGCGTGGGTTGAACGGATCGTGTTTCCACCGGGCCGCGATATACAGATCCTGATCCCCGTCGCCATCATAGTCTGCAGTTCCGACCCCATGCCCTTGCCACATCGCGTCGAGACCGGCGTCATATGTCCGGTTTTCAAACACCTGACCCGCAGCATCAGGGACCACCACAAGCCAGCTCATCAGACAGCACGCGGCCGTCAGAATTGCGGGGACTATATGGTTTTGGTTGGTCATGAATGCGTCAGAAAGCTGACTGCCGGGGAAGGATTGAGAGCTCCATTCCGGTCACCTTCATTCAAACAGACTCGCTCAACGGCTCGAGTCTTCTTGAAAGCTCGGTGGCAATCAGTGCTGCGTGGTGGCGACCATTTTCAATGAACCACCGACTCGTGTGGCGGCCACCGCAGACCGTTCCTGCAATGAACACGCCTTCCCGGTTGGTTTCATGCGTATCAGCGTCAAACGAAGGTGTATCCGTCTCATCGTCTTCGATCGCGACGCCGAGGTGATTCAGAAACGTATAGTCAGGGTGATACCCTGTCAGGGCGAGCACCACGTCATTCTTGATCTCGATCGGGCCGTCGGGCGTGTTCACCTCGAGTCGATCCTCGTGAATGTGAGTCACTTGAGCACTGAAGTGGGCCTTAATCGAGCCTTCTGCAATTCGGTTGACCAAGTCAGGTCGGATCCAATATTTGACGGTCGGCCCAACCTCAGGTCCGCGAATGACCATGGTAACCCGGGCTCCGCGACGATGGCATTGCAGAGCGGCCAGCGCAGCTGAATTCTTGGCTCCGATGATGCACACGTCCCGACCGGTATAGGTAAATGCCTCCCGGAAATAGTGGGTCACTTTCGGCAGGTCTTCGCCTGGGACATTCAGCATGTTGGGCTGATCGAAGAAACCCGTGGCAACGACGACGGCTGCACAATGGATGGTGCGCTTGTCCGTCACAAGTTCGAAACGACCGAATTCGCCCGAAAGATCAGACACCCGCTCGTAGAGCAGCAGCTCCAGCTCTTCGTTCTCCGCAACGCGTCGATAGTAATCGATCGCCTCTTCGCGGATCGGCTTGTAGCGCGAACTCACGAGAGGGTGTCCACCGATCTCGATCAGGTCAGGCGTGGAGAAAAACTCCATGTTGGTGGGATAGCCGGTCAACGAGTTGACCAAGGCGCCCTTGTCGACGGTCACACACGAGAGGCCAGAGCGCTGCACTTCTATGGCACACGCCAGCCCCACAGGGCCCGCTCCAATTATGACGACATCTGTTTGCATCTTCTACGCGCCGTGAGGGAGGTCCCGTTCACGCTTTTTCTGGAAGAACGAGGTAAGCAGATCCGCGCAGCGGTGCTCTTCCACGCCGGAAACCATATCAACGTAGTGATTCAGTCGTGGGTCCTGTGGAATATTGTATAGCGTCGACGCGGCACCCGCTTTGTCGTCAAACGCGCCGAAAACAACCTGTTTGAGCCGGGCCAAAACGATTGCCCCAGAGCACATCGGGCACGGCTCCAGGGTGACGTAGAGCGTGGCGTCGGTGAGATGCTTGGACTCGAGGCGGTCGCAAGCCGCCGTGATGGCGATGATCTCGGCATGAGCCGTTGGGTCTCCCAGGCGCTCGACCTGATTGAACCCCTTACCCACGACAATCCCGTTCTGGACCACGATGGCCCCGACAGGTACCTCGTCTGCTTCAAACGCCTTCTCTGCCTCCCGGATAGCCACTTTCATCCAGCGGCGATGGTCGGCCATGAGCTGATCAAGAGCCGTCATCCGTTGGACTGTCTGTGAATCGGCATGGTCATGCATCGAGGTCCTCCTCGACCGCGGGACAGTTCATAGCCATCCAGCTTGATAGCCATCTTCTCGCCCGGCACGAAATCGCTGGACTCGTGGTAGGTCAGGAAGCCTTCGGCGGTTACGACCCGGTAACCCTGCTCGGCCATTTCGGCGAAGGTACGCTCGTTGCGATCGTATCCAAGTACGACTCCAGGGGCGACCGCAAAAAGATTCGCGCCGTCCGTCCACTGCTCCCGTCGCTGTCCAAGTGGATCCGCACCACCACAAGGCATGAACAGCATCTCATGGCCCATGTGATGCTCGAGAGCCTCGTGAAGGGTCTCCCACATACGGGCAGCAAGCGATACATCGCTTCCGTTTCGGGACAGCGTGGCGACATTGTTCAGGCCATGCAGGCCAATCAGTGGAGGGAAGGCCACGCACTCGTCCGGCGATGCGAACGTGAATACGGTGTCCAGGTGCATGCACGAGCGCTCGTGCGGCATGCTGACCATGATCACATTTTCGATCTGCGTCCGCTCGAACAAGGCGCGAGCAACAGAAACCAGGCCTCCAAATGAGGTGCGCTCTGAATTACCGATGATCACCGTGTCATCGGATGCCACCAACAAATCACCTCCTTCAAAGGTCACACCTTTTGGAAGCTTGATGATGTGGTCGCTCCAGTCAGCAAACGACGGGTGATGATGCACCACCACGTTGATGATGATGCTCTCCCGCGCGCGTGCCGACGTAGCTGCGTGGCTGAGAACGATGTGATCGCCGACGACGGCCGCCAGGTCCCGCATGAACATCAAGTTCGGGATGGGCTGGGCTTCGATCTTCAGCGGCGACACACCAGTCAGCGCGAAGTGGCAGAGTTCATCGGGAGAGAGGCGCTTGAGGTCGGCCTCGAATGCCTGCAGGTTGCTTCCATGAGAAGCTTCGCAGAGCAACTCGACAAACCGGAAGCGGGCTTCCTCCTGATCGAATGATTCCCGAAGGAGTGTAGAAATCTGGAGGACGCCGTTCTCCTCTCCGATCACCTTTTCGAAGACCGCACACATCAGCTCATGCTCCTTACGGGCATGACTCAGGAACAGAATATCTTCGAACAGGAGCGCTTCACGGTCCAGGGGAGAGACCATCTCCATTTCTGCACCGGGCGTGTGCACAATGACCTGGCGGAGATGATCAGTTTCGGACTGGACGCCGAAGGTGACTGGGCGCATGAAGCAATGGGTTTGGGTGGGGGTTGGATTCCAGGAAGATGGGTGTCCTGGGAGGAACGACATTGAGGGCTATGGCGGGCCGCTCCAGACGTGCTATTGCACGCGCAATGATACGAAATTCACCACCGGAAGGCCCGTTCCAGCGGCGTCGAACCCACCCACAAAAGCGATGCGCCCATCGGGCATCAGTGTCGAAGAACTGCCAAAAAGGGGCACTATCTCGTTCTGGAGCCCTTGGGGGAATCTGAAAGAACGCTCTGCGGATTCCACATGGATTTCGCCCGAACTAAGGGGTGTGTCGTTTTCGAGCGGTCGCCCTCCAAAGTGCGCGATATGGCCGGGCGCGAACGCCACGCTGGCATGTCGAATACGGGGCGTGTTCATTGCAGGCCAATCGGATAGTTCGATGCCGGCAGGCGCATCGAAATCAACGACCAGGGACGTGCCCTCTTCGCTTTCATCCAGGACAATTCCTGTGACCAGAAATTGGCCGGGCTGAGCGCCTGATGTGGTCAACAGCGGCTCTTGGGTATGTCCGGCAACAGGGAGAATGAACGGGCCGATGGCCGGTGAGCGGGCAATGAGCGAATCATTCCTTAGTTGGAACGTCCGCATATCCCTGCGAATGCCCAATTCGGGTTCTGGGGTGTAACGGATATCTCCGCGACCTCCGAGGACAACCAGGAACAGCTCTCCTCCAATATTCCGGAGGACGGAAGAGTGATACATCCGACGAATCGGTGGGCCTTCCACGGGGATCTCCGTGAAGAAGCCGGTCTCGGGATCGTAGATCTCAGCCGTTTCGATCAGCTGGTCGGTCGACTCAATATTTCCGAAGTCACCGCCACCCACAAGCAGGATGCGATCGTCTGGGAGCATGTTGGCCGAGTGGCCGACACGTGGTGCAACGGACTGTCCGCGGGCGGGGCTGAATCGATCGGACCCCGATCTCAAAGTCCACGCGTCAAATCCTCCCGGGCCTCCGGGCACGACGCTGCCTCCAATGAGGACCAGGTCCCCGTTGGAGGTGACGCTGGCTGTATGTCCGCCGATGCCCGTCAACAACGGACGGCGACCCGTCGTGGACTCTACTTCCCATGTCACGTGAAGGATGTCTACCGTATCCACGGAAGTGGGGGAGTCCTCGACCACGGATTCAATCAGGAATCGGTTCAATCCGGGATTGAGGTCGAGCTCTGCTGTCCAGCGATCTCCGCTGGGATTGGCAAACTCGATCGACCCTGCAGAAACGCTTGAGACGTCGCGGACGCTGGTCACCTCCAGTTCGAGCATGACCCGGTCGGTATCGAGGGCCTGCGTCACATCAGGTGACAAAACCGCTACCTCAGCAGCGCCGACTTCCTGAAAAGGGCGGTCGCACGCCGTGAGCGTGGCGCAGAGTACCAGCAGAATGATGTTGGTCAAATTTGACATGTTCGAAGAATAATGCAGACGGGCAGTCCGGAATGACCTATGGTGCCGGGTGGTCGGATTCCAAGGGCGAATCGTCGGGGTATGAGACCGCTTCCAGGGTCAGTCCATGAGGAGGAGCCGCGAATCCAGCTCGGGTTCGGTCTTTTGCCCTGAGAATCTCCACCACATCCTCCGGCTCGCGTTTGCCCTGACCGACTTCGATCAGCGTGCCGACGATGGCGCGTACCATGCCATGCAAAAACCGGTCGGCCCGGATGACAAAGTCCGAATGACCCTCTTTGCCTTCGACCGCCTCCCAACGGGCGTAGTCAATGGTGCAAACCCGGTTTTCGGTTTCGGATTGCGTTCGGCAGAATGAAGAGAAGTCGTGTCGGCCGAGTAGGTGTGCAGCTGCCGCATTCATGCGGTCGAGTTCTGGGGCCGGTCGGATATGCAACCGGATGGCGTTTTCGAAGGCGAATGGCAGCGTTCCTATCCGGTACCGGTATTGTCTCGAGCGCGCATCGTAGCGGGCATGAAAATCGTTGCGGACAGGTTGAAGAGCCCGCACTGCGATGGAATCCGGCAGCAATCCATTCAGGGAGGAAAGCAGCTTGAATGTGTCAATTTCCGCGTCTACTGAGAAGTGGGCAACCTGTCCGGCGGCGTGTACCCCTGTATCCGTGCGTCCTGATCCCGTGATGGAAATCGGGAATCGCAGTGCCGTTTTGAGGGCGTCCTGAATGGCTCCCTGAACGGTCGGGTCTTCCGGCTGAATCTGCCATCCGTGCCAGTCCGTTCCGATGTACTCTATGTCCAGACGATAGGTGGGCACTTCTTCGAACTTCTTCGTTGCGGCGTACCTTCAAGGGAATCTGCGGCAAAGGTAGCGAATCGTGATCACTGAGAGGATCTTTCTGACGGGCTTCATGGGATCGGGCAAGTCGACGGTTGCACCCCGGCTGGCTCGGGGTCTAGGATATGACGTGCTTGACCTGGATCAGGAAATCGTGCGGACCACCGGACTTTCTGTGCCGGCGATCTTCGAACTCTACGGCGAAGAGCGATTCCGCAGTGAAGAGAAAGCGCAGCTGCACCTTTCCCGTGAGCGATCCAACGTGGTGGTCTCATTGGGAGGAGGTACGATCGTCGATCCCGACAACTTGGCATGGTGTCTGGCGAACGGGACGGTGGTCTATCTGCGCGGGTCTGCCGCTTTTCTGGCCAGCCGACTGGCGAACTCGAAGCGGGATCGGCCACTCTTGTACGACGACCATGGAAAGCAGCTGACGGCGAACGCATTGCGGGAGCGTGTGGGCAGCCTGCTGGAACAGCGCAAGCACATGTACGAACAGGCTCATATAGCTGTGGACATCGATGCCTCGCCCGTTTCCAAAGTCGCCCGATCCATCAGGGATCACATTCGATCAACCGCGTGACGCTGAGCTGACGTCCGGACCAGTCTCGGAAAAAGAAGATCTGCCAGCCGCTCGGAGCGTGCTTCAGGCTGTATGGGGCTATGCCGATTTTCGGCCTGCCCAGATTCCCGCGCTTCGGGCCATCCTGTCCGGCCGGGACGGACTGATCCTGATGCCTACGGGAGGAGGGAAGTCCATCACTTTCCAGGTGCCAGCACTGGTACGGGGCGGTTTGACACTGGTCATCTCCCCGCTCGTTTCCCTGATGCAGGATCAGGTCGCGGCGCTGGCCGGCCGAAGCGTCCCCTCATTCGCATTGTGCGGCAAGATTGAACCGGGCGTGGGTGCGTTCCTGATTCGAAGGATTGAGGCGGAAGCAGCCTTCATCCTGTATCTCGCTCCGGAACGGGTGGGTACCCGTTTGCTGACTCAGATCATTTCCCGAACACGGCCTCGGCTCCTGGTGATTGACGAAGCACATTGCATCTCCTCTTGGGGACATGACTTTCGACCTGCTTACCAGAAGATATTCCGACTTCGCGAACAGGTACTCAAACTGCACGGCTCGCCGCTGCAATGTGTGGCATTGACAGCAACGGCGACTCCGCGAGTGGCTCGAGATATTTGCCGCTCATTGCGCCTACGCCAGCCATTTCGGACAATGGCGACTTTTCGCCGGGACAACCTATCGTTTGTCGTGAAACGATGCGTGGATCCGACCCAGGAGGTTGTCGCATTGCTCGCACAAGAGGCTGGAACGGCTATCGTCTACGATACATCGCGCGAAGGGACGGAGGTGTGGGCGGAGAAATTGCGCCGGCGGGGTATACGCGCAGCAGCCTACCATGCAGGGATGCCAGCCGATGAGCGCCTGGATGTTCAACGGGAATGGCTGCGCGGCGTGTCGCGTGTGGTGGTAGCTACAAATGCGTTCGGGATGGGGATCGACAAGCCGGATGTCAGACTGGTCATTCATGTCGGTATCTCCGATTCGCTCGAAGCGTGGTATCAGGAAGCCGGGCGGGCCGGCCGGGACGGCCGGCCCGCCCTCTCCATTGTTTTCGATTCCCCTGATGCGCGAACGTCGCGGGAATCCCTGTTCGGGAGCGGGCTCCGGGCCACGGATTTCAGACGCCGGGCGCGATTCAGGGCGATGGTGCGGTGGCTGGATCGACAAGCATGCCGCAACTGGGGCGTGTTGGGATACTTCGGTGAGGCAGCGCCGGAAAGGTGCGGCAACTGTGATCAATGCCGTCCAAACATTTTGGCGGAGTGGCAGGATCAGCGGATGGCCGCGATGTCGATGGCTCGATCGTAGATGGCCACGAGACGCTCCGGGTCGCTCGACAGTGCGGTCACCTTTTCCTGGAAGGACGTCTCGTCGAGGCCGTTGGCCCGCAGGACTGAGTCCCTTCGGGCATCATCCCGGGCAAACACCTCGTTTTCCATGGCATTCAGCGCGTCCACATCCGCACCGTGCAGATCGACGAGCAGCACGGCGAAAGCGGAATCTGCCGCCGTCAAAGTCGTCTCAAGCGGATCGTCGGGAGCCGAGCACCCGATCAGAGTGCACAGCAAGGCGACGATCAGTAGGGAACGGGATTCAACCATTACGACGGAGTCACCATCAATCAGCGGCCACGTCGTTGGCTTCCGTCTCGGCAGCCATGACGTCGTTCGCGTTCTGGAACGTGTGGGCAATGGTCTCCATGTGACGGAGGAATTCGCGTTTGTCGAATCCTGGCGCGAAGACCATTCCGTCGATCATGTACAGGCGACGCGAGTCATCATCGTAGAACGTGTAATTGACAAACGGTCCGCCCATGCCCCATTCGGTCAGGTCGCCATCCTCTTCGCGATCCACCATGTGCCACAGGCCACGCGTTTCGAATGCGTAACGACCGAGGAAGTCAATGTTCTCGCTGATCAGCTCGCGCCGATAATCGATCATCACGAAGCCGTCCACGTTGCCCCGGATATGGGTCTCGGTCAGACGATCGCGAGCAGCGTTGATCCAGGTCGGATTCAAGTTCGCCGGGTTGAAATCGTCGATGTAGTAGACAAACAGGCTTCGCCAGGAGTTTTGATCGACCACGCGGCGCAGCCAAACAAAGTCGGTGGTATCGATGGCCGAGAAGTAATCGTGCTGGACTTTGACCTTGAACTCATGCTTGTCGAGAAGCGCCTGCTCCATGTCGAACTGCCGCCCTCGTTCAAACATGTCCAGCTCCACACGCTGACGGGTGATGTCATTGAACTGGTACTGGATGTCTTCGCCACGGGCTTCCAGCTCTGCAATGATGCTTTCAGCGGTCTGTCCAAAGACATAGATGACCTGCTGGCCTGATCGCCAGAGATCACGGCGCGGAACGATGGTAACCGTACCACTCTGAATGGCTGCGAGCGCCTCGGCGTCCAATCGCGAGCGAAGGAATTCCGCTTCACGCGTCGAATCGGCCAGCGGCGCGACGACCAGAATGTTCTTCTGCTTCTGGATGGTGTCCAGAATCCGGTTTGACGTGAGCGTCATCCGCTGGAGATGGAAGGCCCGCTCGGGAGCAGGAAGCGTCCCCAGGTAAGGAGCCACGTTGCCCCGGATGGCATCACCCAATGCGCCGTTCCAACTCGCCGAATCGGTAACAACCACGACATCGCCCTCGCGACCAACCGCTGCAGGTCGATACTCAAGCGTTTCGCAACCGACACCCAGAAACAGGGTGGCAAGGAGCAGGAATGGAATCAGGGAACGACTGGATGCAGTGCGCATGGGCGTCAGGAATTGGAAAATCAGTTGTGCTTCAACACGGATACCGCCCCAGCGGTTCGGTAGCCAGGATCGGGGTTTAAAGAACGCGACAGAACGTCAGGAACGGGTTCCGCTCTTGAGATCCGCGACAAATGCAGTGACAGCCGCCAGTCGTTCTGCACGGGATCCCGCTTCGCCGTCCCAGACATCTGCGACGAGATTGACGAGTGCCGAGCCCACAATGGCGCCGTCCGCTTCCGAGACCATGGTCCGGACGTTTTCGGCGGACCGGATTCCGAATCCAACCATGAGCGCATTCTCCCGGACCGTTTGCTTGACACGTCGCAGGTAGTCAAGGATGGGCGACGCATCCCCGGTGTTGGCACCGGTGACCCCGGTGACCGAGACCGCGTAGACAAATCCGGATGAAAGACGATCAATGTGCTCAAGTCGGGCGGTGGGCGTCGTAGGGGAAACCAGACAGACGGTGTCCACGCCATGTTCGGCTGCCGAGCGGAAAAACGGTGATTCCGGATCGGGGAGCACATCAGGCAGAATGACACCCTCTACTCCAGAAGAGCGGGCATCGCGGAAAAAGTTGCTGATCCCGTACTGCATCACCGGATTGCCGTATCCCATGAGTAGTAGCGGGGTGTCCGATCTGGAGGTGAAATCCCGGGCATACTCCAGTGTCTTCGCCATCGTGACTCCTGCCTCCAGCGCACGCGCGCTGGATCGCTGGATCGGAATGCCTTCTGCGAGCGGATCGCTGAACGGCATGCCCAGCTCGATGAAGTCGGCGCCCCCGGCGTCGATGGCGTCGAGCAGATCCGGGGTGGCATTAAGATCAGGGAAGCCACTGGTGATGAACATGCCCAAAGCCTTTTCGCCGCGTTCGGCAAGGCCACGCAGGTGGGCTGACAGGCGACTTTCGACGTTTACAGCCATCAGAGTGCCCCCGCGATTGTCTGCATGTCCTTGTCCCCGCGTCCAGAGCAGTTCAGCACGATGAGTTCATCTGGTGACGTCTCCGGTGCGATCCGGGCCAGGCCCGCAATTGCGTGCGCCGTTTCCAGCGCCGGAATGATGCCTTCCGTCTCGGAGAGCAATTTGACTCCTTCCATGGCCTCGTCGTCAGTGGCCGAGAGATATTCTACGCGGCCGGTCTGTTTGAGCCATGCATGCTCGGGACCGACACCGGGGTAGTCGAGTCCGGCGGAAATGGAGTGTGCCAGATCCACCTGGCCTTCGGCGTCCTGGAGGAGGTAGCTCAAGGCTCCATGCAGGATGCCCGGCTTTCCAAGTGTCAACGTAGCGGCGTGACGCCCATCGAGGCCCTCTCCGGAGGCTTCAACGCCGATGCAGCGCACATCCGGATTGTTCAGGAACGGATGGAAGATGCCGATGGCGTTGGAGCCGCCACCCACACACGCAATGAGGATATCGGGATCCTGACGACCTTCCTTGTCCTCAAGATCGACCTTCACTTCCTCCCCGATGATGGTGTGGAAGTCCCGCACCATGGCCGGGTAGGGATGCGGTCCAACGACGGAGCCGATGATGTAAAAGGTATCCCGGACGTTGGTGACCCAGTCACGAATGGCCTCGTTGGTGGCATCCTTGAGCGTTTGCGAACCGCTTGTGGCGGGCCGCACTTCGGCACCGAGCAACTGCATGCGATGCACATTCAGCTTCTGCCGCTCGATGTCCTCGGCACCCATGTACACGACGCATTCCATGCCGAAGCGCGCGCAGACAGTAGCCGTCGCGACTCCATGCTGCCCAGCACCCGTTTCCGCGATGATGCGCGTCTTGCCCATACGTCGAGCCAGCAGGATCTGACCGATGGCATTGTTGATCTTGTGGGCACCGGTGTGACAGAGATCCTCACGTTTGAGGTAAATGCGACCGCCGCCGAGTCGCTCTGTGAGGCGCTCGGCAAAGGTCAGTGCAGTAGGCCGACCCACATAATCGCGCAGCAATCCATGGTACCGGGCCTGGAACGCTGGGTCCTTCTTGGCGTCGCTGAACGCCTCGGTGAGTTCTTCGAGGGCAGGCACCAGGATTTCTGGCACAAAGGCTCCCCCAAAATCACCGAAATAGCCGCGAGCATCGGGCTGCGCTGTGGTCAGTGTTTCTTCAATCATCCGGAATACGGAATGGTCTGAGTGATTGGATGAATGGATATGGGGCGGGGGACTACGCTTTGCGTCGGGTCGGTCGAGTCAGGATCCTCTGATCGAGCCGCTGCAAATCGACGCCATGTTCAACGGTTGGCGACTTCTCCGTGTACGGATCTGACGAAACGGTCGATCGCCTCAAAATCTTTCTGCCCGGGTTTTTCCTCAACGCCGCTGGCTACGTCAACACCCCAGGGATCCAGCTGCTCGAGGGCCAAGTGGACATTGTCAGGCCCGAGACCGCCTGCCAAGAGCCATGGTTTAGGAAATTCCACACCACTCAGGACGGACCAGTCGAACACCTCACCCGTTCCGCCGGCGGCGGTGGCCGAACCCGTGTCGACTAGAAAACGATCCACCACATCGGCGTAGGCCGAAAGCGCCAGCTCGATTTCGCTGGCGGAGGTCCCCGGGAAAATGCGGAGCGCCTTGATCACAGGCTTCTCGATTCGCTCGCAAAATGCAGGCGATTCGCTGCCATGAAGCTGAACCCAGTCGAATCCGGTAGCGGCTACCGTCTGATTGACAGTATCCGCTTCAGCATCGACGAAAACGCCGACCGACTCCACGCCGTGCAGCCAAGCAATGATGTCCCGGGCGAGGCCGGCCTCAACGTATCTCGGACTGGGTTCGTGCTGGATGAACCCCAGCAGGTCCGCTCCGGCGCCAGAAGCATACCGGGCGTCGGGCAGATTGGTGATTCCGCAGATTTTGATGTGCGTCATGACAGTTGATCGAGCACGTTCGCAACAGCTTGACCGGGGTCAGCTGCTCGCATGAATGATTCTCCGACCAGGGCAGCGTCGATACCCGCCTGATGAACCTTGCGGAAATCATCGACGGAATGGAGACCACTTTCGGCTACCCGTGTCAGTGCATCAGGCAGCATGGTCAACGTCTCGATGGCGCTGATCAGATCCACCTCGAACGTCCGCAAGTCGCGGCTGTTCACGCCAACGAGACGAACGGTGTCCAGATCGACACGGTCGAGCTCACGCGGGTCGTAAATCTCCACCAGCGCGTCCAGGCCGAGCTCCGAAGCGGCCGCGTGCAATTCGGCCAACTGGGACTCTTCAAGGCAGGCAGCAATCAGCAATATTGCATCTGCGCCCCAGGCGCGTGCTTCGAAAACTTGATAGGGATCGATGATGAAGTCCTTCCGGAGCACAGGTAAGCTGACCGCGGCGCGCACCTGCTTCAGGTAGTCAGGATGCCCCTGGAAGTGCAGCGGCTCGGTGAGAACCGAAAGCGCCCCGGCACCGCCGGATTCGTAGGACAACCCTAGAGCCGGTGGATTAAAATCCTCTCGAATGACACCTTTTGAAGGCGAGGCTTTCTTGATCTCCGCCAGGATGGACAATCCATCTTGCCTGAGGGCATCAATCAGGGAAAGCGTGTCGCGTTCAAATCCGGGATAGCTTTCCAGGCCTGCCACTGAAACGTCACTCTTTCGCTGCGCAATGATCGTGCGGGTATCGTCGACGATGCGCCCTAGTATGGTATCGCGATAGTCCAGCATGGTCAAGAGGCCAGCCGTGGAGCTTCCTGGCTCACCCGGATCAGGGTATCCAGCGTATTGAGAGCATTGCCCGAGTCGATACTCGCGGCTGCCTTTTCGATGCCCTCCGACGCAGAACCGACCACACCAGCGCACAGCAATCCGTACGCGGCATTCATCAGGACGATATCTCTGGGTGCGCCTGGATTGCCTTCCAGAACATGTCTTAGGATGACGGCGTTTTCCTTGGCATCGCCACCGCGAATGGCGGCGTGATCGGCACGGATCAAGCCGAATTGTTCAGGCGTGATGATCTCGTCCTTGATCGGGTCGTCCTTGCCCGAAAAGTGGAAAATCCGGGTCTGCGAGGAGATCGAAATCTCATCCATTCCGTCTTCGGCATGCACGCAGACGATTGATTCACTTCCCAGTGTCTTCAGGATGCGGACCATCAACTCGGCCACATGCCAGCTGAACGCTCCAACCAGCTGACGCTTGACGCCGGCCGGGTTGCACATCGGGCCGAGGATATTGAAGGCGGTCCGGACACCGAGGGCACGGCGCACAGGCTGAACGTGCCGCATGGCTGGGTGGAAATAGGGAGCGAACTGGAAGGCCATGCCTGCATGCTCCAGGCAGAACTCGATGCCTTCCTTGCCCAGTTCTGTAGCCACGCCCAGCTCTTCGAGCACATCTGCCGAGCCACACGTAGACGATACCGAGCGATTGCCGTGCTTGGCAACCGGAACGCCGGCTCCAGCGCAAACAAATGCCGTGGTGGTGGAGATGTTGAACGATCCGCTTCTGTCGCCGCCAGTCCCGACGATGTCGATGGCATTGTCCGGCGCGTCGACTCGAACCGCGAATTCCCTCATAGTCGAGGTCATCCCGGCCAGTTCTTCGGGTGTTTCTCCACGTGCGCGCAGTCCCAGGAGGAAGGCAGCTATCTGCTCCGTGGAGGCCTCTCCAGAGAGCATCAGGTACATGGCGCGGGACGTGTCTTCCCGGCTGAGGGGTTTGTGCTCAGCCAGGGCAGTAAGAAGTTCTTTCATGGCCGATCAGACGGGGTCTGTTGATGCCTGACGATGGGAGGCGACGCGGTTCATCCAGTTGGCAACCATGGCCGGCCCCTCTTCGGTCAGCAGGCTCTCCGGGTGGAATTGGATGCCTTCGACAAGTCCATTCTCGTGACGCAAACCCATGATCGTCCCGTCCTCGCTTCTGGCACTCACGTGCAGGCAGTCGGGCATCGACTCGGGATTGATCACGAGCGAGTGGTAACGCGTGGCCGTACACGGATCCGCAACCTGGGCGAAGACTCCTTTGCCGTCATGATGGACTTCACTCGTCTTTCCGTGCATCAGTCGAGGGGCGTAGGTGACTTCGCCACCGAAGACCTCGCCGATGGCCTGATGTCCCAAGCAGACACCCAGAATGGGGAATTCGGAGCCGAACGTACGGATGACATCACACGTGATTCCTGCATCGGCAGGTCGGCCAGGTCCTGGCGAAATCAGGATGCCATCGGGCTTCAGGGATCGGATTTCCCCTATTGTGATCTCGTCATTGCGGACAACGCGCAGATCATCCGTGTCCTTGGCCACAAGGTGGACCAGGTTCCAGGTGAAGCTGTCATAGTTGTCGATGATGAGAATCATGCGGGGTGTGCGACTAATAGGTCGTAATCAGGCCGACGGCCTCCCTGATTCGCTCCATGTAGGTTTCTGCTTGTTCGCGGCCTTTGCGCCCGCCTTCCCGAAGGACGTCTTCGACATACGATGGGTTGGCTTCGAGTTCCCGCCGTTTGTCGCGGGCCTCGGCAAACGTCTCGTTGATCAACCCGAGGAGTTCTTTCTTCGCGTGCCCGTATCCGTATCCACCAGCACGGTAGGCAGCGGCGACCTCTTCGCGTTTCGCATCGTCAGCAAAAAGCTTGATGAGGGCGAATACGTTGCAGGTTTCCGGGTCCTTGGGCTCTTCGAGTGGGGTGGAGTCCGTGACGATGCTCATGACCGCCTTTTTGAGCGTCTTGCCCTCGTCAAAAATGCCGATGGTGTTTCCGTAGCTCTTGGACATCTTCCGGCCATCCACGCCCGGGACCACCGCTACCTCATCAAGGATGTAAGGCTCGGGAATCGGCAGAACCGGCGCATCTTGTCCAAAGCGATCATTGAAACGGATGGCCAGATCGCGACAGATCTCGAGATTCTGCTTCTGATCCGCACCAACAGGTACACGTGTACCGCCATACACAAGGATGTCGGCGGCCTGAAGGATCGGATAGTTGAACAGACCGGCGTTGGCTGGCAGGCCCTGGGCCACCTTGTCCTTGTAGGAAACGCCTTTCTCAAGCTGGGAGACCGGCGTGAGCGTGTAGAAAATCCATGCCAACTCGTTGACCTGGGGTACATCGCTCTGAAGGAACAGGTGGGATTTGTCCGGATCGAATCCAAGTGCCAGGTAGTCCAGCGCGACGTCGAACGAGTACTTCTTCAGCGCCTCTGCATCGTGCAGGGTCGTCAAGGCGTGGTAGTTGACGATGAAGAAGTACGATTCCACAGTAGCGTGCAGCTCAATGTGCTGCCGGATCGCACCGAAATAGTTTCCCAGATGCAGGGTACCCGACGGCTGGATGCCGGAGACCACTACGGATTGGAAGGATGCGTTCGGATCGGTGGGGGAGTCACTCATGAAATCGGTTGCCAGTCACAGATCTGGGGGCCACGAAGATACCCACGAACGCGTCTGCTGCGCTTGAACATTGGATTGAAAACTTGGGCTCCTGAACGCGCGAGAACACCTTGACTCGGCTGATGTCTCGCGCAAGATCCGAGTTAGAGCAGGTCGGAGGCCGCAACGTTCATGGCCGTCCGAAGGGCTCGAGCCTTGTTCAGGGTCTCCTCGTATTCGCTCGCCGGGACGCTGTCAGCGACAATACCCGCTCCGGCCTGCAAATAGACCATGTCATCGGTGACCAGCATCGTCCGGATGGTGATGCAGGTGTCCAGGTTGCCGCGGAAATCCAGGTAGCCGACGGCACCTGCGTAAGGTCCTCGGCGGGTCGTCTCGAGCTCATCAATGATCTCCATGGCCCGCACTTTTGGGGCTCCAGAGACCGTGCCAGCCGGAAAACAGGCTTTCAGCGCATCCATCGCGTTCTTGCCCTCCCTCAGGCGGGAAGCCACAGACGACACGATGTGCATCACGTGCGAGTAGCGCTCGATGAATGCATAGCGTTCGACATCGACCGAACCCCATTCGCTGACGCGACCCAGATCATTGCGTCCGAGGTCGACCAGCATCAGGTGTTCTGCCCGCTCCTTGCGGTCGGCCAGCAGATCCTCAGCCAGGGCACTGTCTTCATCATGGGATGCACCGCGAGGGCGAGTCCCGGCAATGGGCAACAATTCAGCCCGACCCTCCTCAACACGAACCAGAACCTCAGGCGAGCTTCCGACCAGGCGAAAGTCACCGAAATCGAGATAGAACAGGTATGGGGAGGGATTGACCTGTCGCAGAGCCCGATACAGATTGAACGGGTCGCCGGAATAGGGCGATCCGAGACGCTGGCTCAAGACGACCTGGAAGATGTCGCCTTCAGTGATGTAGTGCTTAGCCTTCTCAACCGCCTGCTCGAATGCTTCCCGAGTCATGTTCGATTGCATGTCCCCATGCAAGGCTACCGTGCCGGTCTCAGGTCGTGAAGCCCCGGAAAACAGGGTTTCCATGGCATCCAGATCCTGCTTCGCCTCCTCCCATGCAGCTTCCAGGTCCGAATCGGGATCGACAAACACCGCACGAATCAGGACAAGCTGGTGTTTGACGTGGTCGAAGGCACAAATCGTGTCGTAGAACGCCCAAAGCGCATCTGGCACATCGATATCGGCATTGTGACGATCGGGAATCTCCTCGATCAACCGGATGCAGTCGTAACTGAAAAAGCCGACGGCGCCTCCCGTGAGTCGGGGTAAATCAGGGAGCTGGATTTCGCGATACTCCTCGATGCTGTCCTGAAGGACGTCGAAGATATCCACCTCGACGATGCGTGCTTCCTCGCCAGTGACCGAAATCTCGGTCCGATTGCCCATCGCCTTGGCCACCCGATAGGGATCGCGCCCGAGGAAGGAATAGCGGGCCAGCTTTTCGCCGCCTTCAACGGATTCCAGCAGGAATGGCATGTCGGCGCCTCGGCGCAAATGCAGGAACGCGCTCACCGGAGTCAGCAGGTCCGCGCTACGACGACGATGGACCGGGACAATGATCCGGTCATCTCCCTGGCGATTCGTGTTTACCAGATCCTGGAATACGTCAAAAGTCATGAACTACGGCAGAATGTCGTCTTTTGAGGGCAGATCGTTGAACTGCCGTGCGTCGGGTGGACGCATGTTCAGAGCGTGGTGGGCGAGTTCGATATCCGGGTGAACGCGGAAGTCATCCAGCATCATCAGGTTGAGCGCATGCTCTGTTCCCCTTCGCATACGGGCTTCGCACAGATACCGCAACGTCAGTTGGACCCCGTCCGGGACGATCCGTACGTACACGAACGGTGTCAGGATCGAGTAGTGGATCAGGAATTCGCGATCGATCTCCTGAATTTCCTTGCGAGCCTGCTGTTCCACAATGGCCGCAGACTCTTCGGCATATTTCATCATGATGTCCCGAGCCGCACGCCAGTTGCTTCGGAAGGTCACCGTGACCGGGATCTCGTTCCAGATGAATTTGAACGAGCGCGTGTAGTTGTACAGCGCGTAGAGGTAGATCCAGCTGTTCGGGATGTGGACGATGCGGCCTGTGCTCTGGTCGGCGTCCACCCAGCCCCTGATCTCCATCAGCGAGGTCCGAAGAACCCGGATATCAATCACATCACCCGAAACCCCATTGATTTCGATGCGATCGCCCTCCTTGAAAGACCCCATGAGCTTGATGCGCGCCCATCCACCGATCGAGAGCAGTACCTCCCGGAGCGCGATGGCCATACCAGCTCCGATCACCGTCAGGATCGTGAGCAGGTCTCCGAATCCAGGTGACCACACCATGGCTATCGAGACCACGGCCAGGAATACGACCAATCGGCGCACCGACTTGGTCGAGCGGTAGATCCGTTCAGGGGAGTGGATGTACTTCCGCGACAGTCGGTAGCTGACCTGAACAATGATGAACGCGATCAGGATGATTCCGACGGTCAGGAAGAGGTCGGAGTACACCTCATTCTGAAGCAATTCGCTCAAAGAAACCTGATCGAGCATGGCGGTAGTCCGGATTCATGGCCCGCACGCGAGACGTCTCGAACGAGCTCTGAATCGGGTTGGTGCGTGTTCACTTCCCAATCTATGAAAACCGTCCGCGATTGAGGCAGAAAAGGCTTGAATCCGCCGTGAGGATCATTCTGACGGAGCTTGGGTACTCGCCGTAATACCCCACACGGATCCTCCCATTCCACAGATGCTTCGACTTTCAAGTCTCTCCGCGCTGCTCAGCGTATTTCTGCTCTCGGTCGTCCCGTTCGGAAACCCTCTTGTATTGACGGACGATGTCCCACCGCAGACCGCTGTTGACGAGTGCTCCTACAATCAGGAGTTAGCCCCGGTGGAGGATTTTACCTCCCTGATTTCGATTTCGGATCCGTACATGGGCAATCTGGATGCGGACGTCACCGTGATTGAGTTCTTCGACCCCAATTGTCCTCATTGCGCGACATTCCACCCGATCATGAAACAGGTCGTGGAAGACAGCGGCCAGCATGCTCATTTCTACATGGTCCCATTCCCGCTGTGGCAGTATTCACTCATGCAGGTTGAGGCGCTGTTTGTAGCTGCACAGGACGGTCTGTACTTCGAAATGCTGGAAGCTCAGTACGCCCACCAGAAACAAGGTGGTATGTCGATGGAGGAGCTGACCGTTCTGGCTTCTGATATCGGACTGGACCCAGAAATTTTTCGTCAGCGTCTTGAGCGAGGATTGAACCAGCCTCAGATCCTGGAGCGTCGCAAGAAGATTGTCGATACCGGATTGCGGGGTACTCCGAGTGTGATGATCAATGGTCGGTACGTGGCCAGCGATTCGAAATCCCGGCTCTGTCTGAACGAGCTGATTGCTGAGGCCGCCACAGCCGGGTGAAGCCGAAGCGGGTGGTTTATACCGCCATCGGCGGATGATGCCGGCCCGGCGGGGTAATGTGGACGCGCGTGGGTGATGCCCACCGGCGTGGGCGCACGGCGTTCTCCCAAAAAGGCTTCGGAAAGATTTCCACGATGGGCGTTTGGCGCAGGGGGCTTTTGTAGTTTCCGCCCGCACTGCCGTCACTCCGCTTGCTCATCTGGAAATGCCCCACGACTCTGCCGCTCCCGTCGACTCCGCCGCTTCCCGGACATCCCTTTCTGAACGCTCCGTAAACACCATTCGCTTTCTGGCCGCAGATGCTGTCCAGAGGGCGAATTCTGGCCACCCTGGCATGCCCATGGGTGCGGCGCCGATGGCCTATGCGGCCTGGCACCGGCACTTGGCGCTTGATCCGTCAGCCCCCGATTGGCCAAACCGTGACCGTTTCATTCTCTCGGCCGGACACGGATCGATGCTCCTCTACGCGCTGCTCCATTTGAGTGGCTTCGAGTTGTCGCTCGATGACATCAAGCAGTTCCGCCAGTGGGGGAGCAAGACGCCCGGCCATCCCGAAAACTTCCACACTGTTGGCGTTGAAACCACGACCGGTCCGCTGGGTCAGGGATTTGCGAATGGAGTAGGAATGGCCATTGCAGAGGCATTCCTGGCTGCCCGTTTCAACCGTCCCGGATTCGACGTGGTGGATCACCACACGATTGCGATCGTCTCCGACGGAGACCTGATGGAAGGGATTTCGCACGAGGCGGCATCCCTGGCCGGGCACTATGGCCTGGGTAAGTTGATCTACCTCTACGACGATAACGGTATCACGATCGACGGGTCCACCGACCTGGCGTACACCGAGGACGCCACCGGCCGCTTTGAAGCCTATGGGTGGCAGGTTCTGGACGTTGCCGATGGCAACGATGTCGACGCCATTGACGCGGCCATTCGTGAAGCAAAGGCCGAAACGAACAAGCCAACGCTGATTCGGGTGCGGACCATCATCGGGTACGGAAGCCCGAACAAGGAAGGAACGGCTTCCTCTCACGGCTCACCCCTGGGTCATGACGAGATTGAATTGACCCGCGAACGCCTGGGCTGGACCGCTACCGAGTCTTTCCACATCCCGAGTGATGTGGGCGAGCACATGAATGAGATTGCCAGCCGTGGTGCCACTGCTCGCGCTGAATGGGAAGGCATGATGACCCGCTATACTGAGGCGCATCCAGACCTGGCTGCTGCCTGGAATAGTTGGATGAGTGGCGAGCTGCCTGCTGACCTGACAGGCCTGATGCCGGACTTCGAGGAAGGATCGGCCATCGCAACGCGTGGAGCCAACGGAAAGGTGCTGGCTGCCCTGGATGCGTCGATGCCAAATCTTTTGGGTGGCTCGGCCGACCTCACCGGATCCAACAAGACGGACATCAAAGGCCGTGAGGCCTTCCAGAAGGACACTCCGGCAGGGAATTACTTCTATTTTGGTGTCCGCGAGCATGCCATGGCGTCCATTTGCAATGGCATGCAGTTGCATGGTGGCCTCCGCACGTACTGCGGTACGTTCCTAGTTTTCACGGACTACATGCGTCCGTCCATTCGACTGAGCGCCTTGATGGAGCAGCCGGTGGTGTACGTCCTGACCCATGACTCGATTGGACTGGGCGAAGACGGGCCCACTCACCAGCCGATTGAGCATTTCATGGCGCTCCGAGCCATTCCGAATTGCACGTTCATCCGTCCTGCAGATGGTCCTGAGACTGCTGGAGCGTGGGTGGCGGCGCTTGAAAACACGACGGGTCCCACGCTGCTTGCCCTCAGCCGCCAGAATCTGCCCACATTGAACCCCGATACGGCTGACGTCGTAGCCAAGGTCAAGCGAGGCGCGTACGTCGTGAAAGACACGGCAGGCGAACCTGACGCTATCATCATGGCAACCGGGAGCGAAGTCGCGATTTCCGTCGAAGCCGCAGAGATGCTGGCTGGCGAGGGCGTTCATGTTCGCGTCGTTTCCATGCCAAGCTGGGAGTTGTTTGCCAAACAGGACGCAGCATATCAGAGTGAAGTCTTCCCGCCATCGGTCACAGCTCGTGTTTCGGTCGAAGCAGGTATCACGATGGGTTGGGAGCGCTGGATCGGTCCTCAGGGCTCGTCGGTCGGCATCGATCACTTTGGCGCCTCTGCACCTGCTGAAGAGCTGTTCGAACAGTTCGGTTTCAGCGCAGCCAACGTCGCGAAACACGTCCGGAACGTCCTGGCCTGATCCGATTCGCCAGTTAGCCATCGTCCTTGTAGCGATGCTGGCGACTTGGGGGGCATTGCCGGCCAATGCCCAGGAAGCGGTGCCCGACTCGGTCGCGGCGACGCAAGTATCGACTCGTTCTGATTGGGCTTGGCGCCCTGTCATTGCCGTAAATGGTATCCGAGTGGATTACATCTTTTATGCGGCCAACGGGCGAGCGGACAATGGTGTGGTGCTGAAAGTCAGCAACGAGACGGATCAACCGATGCGGTACCGGTTCACGCTGATCCTTCGGAATCCCGAGCAGGAATACGAGGAAGAAGTGTCCGGCGTGGTGCAGGCGGGGACGCTTGTGACGGGCGACCAGGAGGGACTGTATTTCGCGCCATTCGGGCCAGATGGGTCTGTGGGTGAGATAGGATTGCGCGGGT
Organism: Rhodothermales bacterium; assembly: GCA_028284865.1. GTDB lineage: Bacteria > Bacteroidota > Rhodothermia > Rhodothermales > UBA10348 > JAAZVD01. Next base: position 25,307 of record JANQQV010000001.1, read on the forward strand.
ACGCATTCGAGCCGGTCGAGTAAGGATCCCGTAGATTCTGGACATCGCTTCGTCCAAATCGAAAAGCCATGCTATCTCGTCGCGCCTTCATCGAATCGGCCTCCCTGGCTGGACTTGCCTCTTTCGTATCCCCAAGCGAACTCTTTCCATCAGAATCGGGTCAGGATGCCTTCATGACATCCGTCTCGAAAGCTGGTGATATCACGCTGGAGACCATCGAGGCGGCCGAAACCGTGGCCGGCCTTTCCTTCACAGCGGAGGAAAGGGAGTTGATGCTTGAAGGATTGCAGCGAGCAGTTGCCGATTATGATGCCATCCGGGCGGTGGATCTGCCCAACAGCGTTCCCCCGTCTATCCGGTTCGACCTGCGCTATTCCGGTGTTTCGATACCCAGTCTTCCTGCGCGCGTGCCCGCTGCATGGCAACCCTCGAAAGATCTTGAGAGGCCGTCTAGCGACGAAGCCCTAGCCTACCAGACAGTACCGGAGTTGGCCGCCCTTTTGCGGTCTCGTAAGGTGACGTCCATGGAGTTGACCGAGCTCTACCTGGCACGGCTGAAACAATATGACCCGGTATTGGAGTGCGTCGTTTCGCTGACAGAAGAGCGAGCCCGTAGGCAGGCGGCTGCGGCCGATGCCGAGCTCGATGCCGGGTCCTGGCGAGGCCCGCTTCACGGGATTCCGTGGGGGGCAAAAGACCTTCTAGATGTGGAGGGATACCCAACGACCTGGGGCGCAGCGCCTTACCAGTCCCGAGCATCGGGCCCCGACGCTGAGGTTGTTCGGCGGCTGGACGAGGCCGGCGCCGTTCTGGTCGCGAAACTCACCCTTGGAGCATTGGCCATGGGTGATGTCTGGTATGGTGGGCGTACCAACAACCCATGGAATATTGAGCGCGGATCGAGTGGTTCTTCGGCTGGTCCCGGTGCGGCTGTAGCAGCCGGTTTGGTGGGCTTTGCGATTGGATCGGAAACGCTTGGATCGATCGTGTCCCCGTCCACCCGGAATGGGGTAACGGGGCACCGCCCAACGTATGGGCGCGTCAGCCGCAACGGAGCCATGGCGCTGAGCTGGACCATGGATAAACTGGGTCCGATGTGTCGAAGTGCGGCGGGCTGTGCGCTGGTCTTCGACGCCATCCACGGCCACGATCCGGGTGAACCCGATACGGTCACGACAGGGTTCGACTGGCCCATCTCCCGTAACGTCCACGACGTTCGCATCGGGTACCTGGACGGGGCGTTTGATCGCGAACAGGACCAGGCCGTCCTCGACCAATTGTCCAGCGCGGGTCATTCATTGAAACCCGTTTCCTTTCCTGAAATTGATCCGTCACCACTGATCTTGATGCTCCGCGTCGAAGCGGCAGCGGCCTTTGATCATTTGACGCGTTCCAATCGAGACGACGAGTTGGTACGTCAGGACGCCGGCGCGTGGCCGACTTCGTTCCGCCGCGCTCGATTCGTACCCGCGGTCGAGTACGTGAATGCCAGTCGGGTTCGAACCCTTCTCATGCGTGAGATGACGAAGTTATTCGAACAGGTCGACGTCCTGGTGATGCCTTCATTTGGCAACCCTGGATTGTCCATCTCGAATCTGACCGGACATCCGTGCGTGACGATGCCTCATCACTTTGCCGAGGTGGAAGACGCCACCGTTGCGGAACGGCGGAATCCTCAGTCCATCACGTTTCTGGGCGGACTGTATCGCGACGACTTGGTTCTTGCCGTGGCTGACGCTTGGCAGCAATCGACGGATTATCACTTGCGTCGCCCGCCGATCCGATAGCCGCTCCCTTTATCCCTTGCCGCCATGTCATTCGAGCGTCTTCCTGGGCACCCTGGATCCTGGCCTGAAGCCCAGCAGGATTGGCTTCAGGTACTCGATGCGTCGGGGTATCAGCCAGATGCAGAACGGCCCTTTCAGCCGCAAACGTTAAAACAGGTGTTCACCCAAGTGATGGATCTGGGGCGACGGGCGGGGCGGCTCGCTCAAGTCATGGCGTTTCTGGGGCATCAGGAGGCCCGATTCCGTCAGCTTCGTGAACAGATCGGCATTGAGCGCGCCGCCCCGCCCGAAGACCTTTCGCCCGTGGCCGTGGTGGTAGAGACACCTTCCGGCTGGTTTGCTCCGGGAGGCTGGGTGCCGGATATCATCGATCGAGCAGCTGGTCGCGACGTTCTGAACACAAGCGGAGGTGAACCACGCGAGGTTGATCTGCCTGCTTTGTCTACCATGTCCATCGCTCACCTCTTTGTCCTTTCGGGGAGCGATGCGGAAAGACGATCGCAGATCGAGGGAATTCGCGAACTGGACGGGAAGGAGGCATCCTTTGAGGTGCATGTGGTCCGAAAGCCGCTGATCTGGCTTCATCCAGGCCCCAAGCTGGCCAGTGCGGTATTTGAGGCCGCTTCACGAATCCATGACCGCCCGGACCTATTTTCCGGAAAGGCCTGATGTGCGATGGGCGCTCGTTCGCTTGACATCAGGTCCCATCCCCGGAAACCAATCTTCCCCGATCTCATGTCGCACACCTTCTACCTGGTCCTGCACATCGTCGGACTCGTCCTGCTGACCGCCTCTCTCGGCGGCATGCTGATCCATCGTCAAACGGGCAGCGGTGATCGTCCGAAAATGCTCGCCATCGTGCATGGCATCGGCGCGTTCTTGCTGCTTCTGGCCGGATTCGGCATGCTCGCTCGCCTTGGAATCATGTGGCCCTGGCCGGGTTGGGTGGTTCTGAAAGTCGTCCTCTTCGTCATCCTGGGAGTATTTCCAACCATCTCGAGACGCTTTGATGCCGGCATCGGCTGGTGGGTGGCCATCCTGCTGATCCTGTTGGCTGCCTGGACGGGTATTACAAAGCCCTTCTGATTTCCACTCCTTCAGAATAACATGTCAGAAGCTTCCGCCACGTTCTCTGATCCGCGTTACCCGATCGGACCCTTCACCTACGCCTCTGAATTCGGTCCGGGCGACCGTGAGGCATGTATCTCTGCCATCGCTGCCCTGCCTGCGGCTTTGCGGGCGTCCTGCGACGACCTCAACGAGGAGCAGTTGGACACGCCTTACCGCGAGGGAGGGTGGACGGTGCGTCAGCTGGTGCACCACGTGTTTGACAGCCATGCAAACGCCTTCATCCGGTTCCGTCTCGCCCTTACCGAGGATCATCCGCGGATAACGGCCTACAACGAAGCGGATTGGGCGAAGCTGCCGGACACCTTCGACGTGCCCATCGGTGTTTCACTGGATTTACTCGACGGACTCCATCGCCGCTGGGTCTCAATGTTAAACGCAATGTTGAACCAACTCGGTGATTCCGTCTGGTCTCGAACACTGGATCACCCGGAAAACGGGACGATGAGCCTGGACATGCTACTGCAGATGTACGCATGGCATGGGGCGCACCACACGGCGCACGTGACACGTTTGCGGGAAGCGAAAGGCTGGTAATTTGCCTGCGCGAGATCACTGCTTCCAGGTCAACTGAATGGTGAATCGGCGCGGTTCGCCCAGGATGGCAGGTCGGTCGACGTAGTGATATTCCAGCACGTTCTGGACCAGAACGCCGAATCGGAATGAACCGTGATCGTACGATGCGCGCACGTCGAGCACGCGCGTGTCCACCATCTGGTCGGCATCCGTGACGAAACGGGCGAAATCGGTCTCGATCCGATCAGGTTCGCTCAAGAATCGGTAGTCGGCGCCTGCCCTCAGTCCGCCTGCGACAGTTGCTTCGACGGAGCCCACGATCTGATGCTCTGGCCGGAAGGGAAGGGGTTCGCCCGTATCATTTTCCTCCGTGGCCAACCAGGTATGGCCAAGCGAAGCCTTCCACGTCCCGCGAACCGCTTGCCACTCGAGCATGACTTCGCTGCCGCGAATGGTGGCCTCGTCCAGGTTCACGAATTGGAAAGCCTGCTCCTGAGGCACCAGCCGGGGTTCGATGAAGCGCTCGTACTGGTTGTGGAATAGCGACAGGTCCCACGAAACGGCACCCCACGATGCTTCCCGCGAAACGCCCCGCCACCCGATCTCGAAGCTGCGGCTGATTTCAGGTCGGAGCTCCAGATTCCGGATGATGGGCAGGAATTCCCGGTTGTCCGTGAATCGTTCGGCGAATGAAGGCACCCGGAAACCGTCCCCGACGGCCGCTCGGAGTGTGTTGTTGGTCCAACCCGTCCAGGCGACACTGATCTTGGGGCTCACGCGGGCCTCGGAATCCGAAGCGTCAATCCGATAGTGGTCCAGTCGAAGGCCGCCAACCAGCTGCCACTCTTCGTTGACTTGCTGTTCGCCATGGACGAAAGCGGCCATCTCGGGCTGACCACCGAGGCGATCACCGTCGTTGGTCACAAAGAAGGAGCTTTTCGTGGTCAAGGCGTCGCGGGACAGACCGAGCGTCACACGTCGACTGGAAGAGGGGATCCAGTTTGCCTGCCATTCGCCGCCGTATCGAGCACCGAGGGTACCTTCCTGGATGTCTTTGCGCTGGCCCGTCTGGTCGTCGATGGGTTGGACGAGGGTCCCGAATCCGCGCAGTCGCAGCTCATGATAGAATGACGCGTTCACGAAATGTCGAATGACAGGCAGAAACGAGATCTGCCGCACGAAATCATCGGGAGCGCCATTCGGGGAGGAGGCGGGGTCTGGTGTGTCACCAAAGGAAATCCGCCCGGGAGTGAGCGGGTTGCGAGCCGATTCCCAGAAAATGAAGTTGTCTCGCTGCCGGGCCATGATGCCGAGAAGCGTCTCCACCCTAAGCGATGATGTGGGTTGCCATGCGGCTTTACCGAATGCATGGAGCACGTCCCTTCCCGAAAGCGCCGTGTAGCCTGCATCTCGCCTGAATGTCACGCTGGTCCACCACGCCAGCGAAGGCGAGGAGCGCCGGGCGTGGGAAGCGGATACACCCCAGAAAGGCCGGTATTCGTCGCCATGAACCCAACCATTTCGCCAGACCTCGTGCCGAACCGGATCCCAGACGCCAGCGAATGACCGGATTTCGGTGGCCTGGCGAACGTCGGGCAGGTCCCGGGTGATTACGTTGACTACACCGCCGAGGGCGCCGCCCCCGTACAGGGCTGATCCCGGACCCTTCAAGACTTCGATCTGCTTGATTTCGGTCGCCGGTAGCGCCTCCAAAGGCACGCCATCCGAGTCGGGGGTCAATAGCGGCATCCCATCGAGCATCAGCAAAACGCGGCTACCTGTGTTGTACGCGAATCCGCTTGATCCCCGGACGTTGATTTGATTGCCCAGGATGTTGACGCCGGATACGGTTCGCAGGGCCTCGTCGAGCACAACGGTGTTACGGCTGCTGAGGTCTTCAGCAGAAAGCACGGAAACGGAAACCGGTACCGAGAGCGCAGGCTGTTCTCGACGTGATGCCGTGACCACCACTTCGTCCGAGAGCAATGTCTTGAAGGCCATCACCACGTCCACAATGGTTGTGGCTCCCGGGACGATGCGAACCGTCTGCGTCTGGGTAAAAAAACCAATCGCCGAGAATCGTAGTACGACAGTCCCCGCATCGAGGCCATCCAGCAGATACCGACCGTCTTGATCTGCCGCCGTGCCCAGGTTGGTGCCTTCCACCAGAACGTTGACGCCGGGCAGTGGCAAGCCATCCTCATCCGTGACCCGACCTTCGATCTGTTGCGACCATGCCGAGCTGGACCCCAGAACTGCGACCAGCATCAAGCTGCTCAGCAATCGGGCGATATGACACCGTGCATGCATCATCGAGGCGGGAAAAGCGGCGGGTTATCGAAATCAACAACCACCGAAACGGTGACCGTGCCGCCGCGGGGAACGGTGAATACGCCTCCATCCGATTCTACCAGGCCAACTGGTCGCCAATCGAGCAGCTCTGGTCCATATTTCTGGGCAACACCAGAATAGAAGTAGGTGCCGGCCTGGACGTTCTCGAGCCTGAATTCGTGTCGATCCACTCCTGTCGGCAATCCCTGGCTTATGGCCATTTCATTCAGACGGAAAAAGTCAGTGGTGTCCTGAGGCACGAATCGCATGGCGATGAAGCGCAGATCTTCCAACTCGGCCTCTGATGGCCAGCTGTCCGTGTACACGATGGTGCCCTGGATCGTCCCCGTGCCATCATCTTCAGGCGGTTGAAGGCCTGAATCGCATGCTGCCAGGAAGAGGCAGGCCACGATCGGAAGAGTGATATGCCGTCCGAGTTGGGTCAAGAGGTACCGGGCGTGAGTGATTGGTCACTCACCAGTCAAGAAGTAGAAAAACCGAAGCCGAGTGGATTGGATAGTACAGCAACAACGTACTGCATTCAATGCCTGCTGGCGGCACCGAAACGCAAAGCCCGAAATTGGCCGTCTCAGCTACCTTTCTGGCCCTGAACCTCCGATTGTGAAGGTCGAATCCGTTTGGACTGGGCTGGAAACGACCCTATATTTGCGGTCCTTTTTTGGGGAGGTTCACCCGCCCTTTCCTCCCGTCACATTTCGATCCCATCAAGCCCCGTAAGGCCGCATGAAGCTCACCCAGTTCAAGTACGAGTACCCGAAGAACCTCATTGCCAAATATCCCGCAGAGCCCCGCGATTCGTCGCGATTGATGGTGCTCAATCGGGCAGACCAAACTATCGAACATCGCACGTTCTCCGACATCGGAGAGTACTTCAAGAAGGGCGATGTGATGATCGTGAACAACACGAAGGTGTTTCCCGCCCGACTGTTCGGCAACAAAGAGAAGACGGGTGCCCGTATCGAGGTTTTCCTCCTGCGTGAGTTGAATCCCGAAAGCCGCTTGTGGGACGTGATTGTTGATCCAGCCCGGAAAATCCGGATCGGCAACAAGCTCTACTTCGAGAATGGCCTGATCGCCGAGGTCATCGACAACACGACATCGCGCGGACGTACGATCCGTTTCGTGTTTGAAGGCAGCAACGAAGAGCTCTACGACAAGATTGACGAGATCGGGGAGACTCCGATCCCGCCATATCTCAAGCGTGACGTCGAGCCTGAGGACCGGGAGCGGTACCAGACGATGTTCGCTGCGGAACGCGGTGCAGTTGCCGCTCCGACGGCTGGCTTGCACTTCACGCCCGAGCTGATCGGTTCGCTGGAGAAGAAAGGAGTCGATGTTCTGCCTGTCACGCTCCACACGGGTCTCGGTACATTCCGCCCTGTTGAGGTCGAAGATCTGACCAAGCACCGGATGGATAGCGAGTTCTACCATGTCACGCCGGAGGTCGCCGAGCGCGCGAATGTTGCACTGGCTTCGTCAGACAACACGGTCACGGCCGTGGGAACGACGGTGGTTCGTGCCATCGAGTCGAGCCTGTCCGCAGCCTACAACCTGAAGGCGAATATTGGTTGGACTGACAAATTCATCTATCCGCCCTACGACTTCCACATCACCGAGCGACTGATCACGAACTTCCACATGCCCCGAAGCACGCTGATGATGCTGATCGCCGCGTTCGCTGGGTATGACTTCATGCGCGAAGCGTACGACGTCGCCATCAAGGAGAAGTATCGTCTGTTTTCCTTCGGCGATGCCATGCTCATCGTCTGATGAGTTCGAACAGGGCGTCGCTGGCGTGACGTTCCTCCATCAACACCATTCCCATGTCATCGAACGGACAGGTTGCGGTCATCATTCCAGCTGCGGGTCAGGGTACCCGGTTGGGAGGACACCGCAAGCAGTTCCGCGTCCTGGGAGGCCGATCCGTACTGGTTCAGACTCTCTTGGTCTTCGAGCGGCATGCTCAGGTGGATCACATTATCGTCGCAACGCCGTCTGATGCCGTCGAGCCGTTGGGTGTCGAGTTGCGTCGCGTTGGCATCACGAAACTGTTGAATGTGGTCGCCGGTGGCGATTCGCGCCAGGCATCGGTGCACGCGGCACTTGCTGCCGTCCCGGAAGAGGTCGATGTCGTACTGATACACGATGCCGTTCGCCCCTTCGTACGCATGTCATCCGTACAGCGGGTGATCGATCAGACCCGTGCCACCGGAGCGGCTTCATTGGCGCTGGGAATCACGGATACCGTCCGCCGGATTGAAGCGGAAAACGGCGAAGTGCGTTTCGGTGAAACCGTGCCCCGCGAAGAACTCGTTCGGGTCCAGACGCCGCAGGGTTTCCGTACGTCCTGGCTGGTTGAAGCTCACCAGAAAGCGGAATCCGAAGGTTGGTCGGCAACCGACGATGTCCAATTGGTCCAGCAGCTTGGTCACCCGGTTGTGCCGGTTCCGGGAAGCACGATGAACATGAAAATCACAACGCCCGAAGATTGGGAGACTGCCGTCCGGTATTGGCCCGATTGGAAGGAAGTGCTTGCCATGGAAGAGCGCGAACAGATTGTGGGGCAGGAGACCCGTTGACTCATGCGTGTAGGTTTCGGCTATGATGTGCATCGATTGGTAGAGGGACGACCCCTGATTCTGGGTGGAGTCACCATTGACCATTCAGTTGGCTTGGACGGTCATTCCGATGCTGACGTCCTCTTGCATGCCATCACGGACGCCATCCTGGGCGCTGCAGCCATGGGCGACATCGGCAGCCATTTCCCTGACACGGACCCTGCATTCAAAGGAGCCGACTCCATGGAGCTCCTTCGGGAGGTCGTCCGTCGCGTGGGCAAAGAAGGGTTTCAACTAGTGAATGTGGATGCCACGGTGGCTGCTCAAGCGCCCAAGCTGCGCCCTCACATTGACGAGATGCGACGTCGCATAGCTGAGGGCGTTGGCCTGGACGTTGGCGCCGTTTCGGTCAAGGCCACGACGACCGAAAAGCTGGGCTTCGTCGGTACGAAGGAAGGAATGGCCGCTTACGCGGTCTGCTTGATCGATTCGGCTTCCTGATGGGCGATTTGCTGCTCGAAATCGTGGAATGGATGGCGTCCCTGCCACCGATCTGGGCGTATGGGATCGTGCTCGGAATTGCCTGGCTGGAAAACGTGGTACCTCCCATTCCTGGCGATATGGTGGTCGTGTTTGGCGGCTACATGGCTGGATTGGGGCTACTCAACGCTCCATTGGTGATTCTTCTAGCAACACTGGGCGGCACCCTGGGCTTCATGACGATGTATGCGATCGGACACAAGGTTGGTGTGGGGCTCCTCGATCCTGAGCGCTACCGATGGCTTCCCAAGAACCGCATTGTGACCGTTCGAGACCGATTGAAGAAGCAAGGCTTTTTCCTCGTCGCTGCGAACCGATTCCTCAGCGGATTGCGATCCGTCATTTCGTTGACGGTTGGAATGGCCCACATGGATGCCCGCAAAACCTGGTTCTGGAGCACGATCAGCTCCCTGGCCTGGTGTGTCCTCTTGACCGTTGCAGGTGTGATTGTCGGAGAGAACTGGGAAGTGGTTAGTGGGTATTTGCAGGCATGGGGAGGCTTCGTCCTTGCGCTGATTGCGGTATTCGTCGTCGTCCAGCTGATTCGATTCCGACGAAGCCGGGCAACGAACGACGAATGAGGCTCAGGAGCCGGCTCACGTCGGGTTTTGGGGCGTAACAGTTTCACGGATGGTTCATGACGCAGAGAGTTGACTTGCGCTGGGGCCCTCCCTAACTTTTGTGTCTGTCCAAAAACCACAGTGCGATCGGGCCACGCGGCAAGGCATGGCGCGTTTACGCTGAGGACGAGGGCAGAAAAGGCGTCTCCAATAGGAGTCTCGCTGGCATAGCTCAGCTGGTAGAGCAGCTGATTTGTAATCAGCAGGTCGGGGGTTCGAGTCCCTCTGCCAGCTCGATTGGTCAAGGTTTCCTTGATCGATAAGCTTGATCGGATTCATCGTCAGGTGGTCCGCAATACATATTGGACGGGTACCGAAGCGGTCAACCGGGCTGGACTGTAAATCCAGTGTCTTTCGACTTCGGAGGTTCGAATCCTCCCCCGTCCACACTGCACTGCGCCGTGCGCGATGCGCCAGGCGCTGAGCAGACTGCGTAAGCGGGAGTAGCTCAGTTGGTAGAGCATCAGCCTTCCAAGCTGAGGGTCGCGAGTTCGAATCTCGTCTCCCGCTCCATGGTCCTCTGTTCGGCAGCAGGGCCGGTCGACCCGACGCAGTGCCTCTTTAGCTCAGCGGTAGAGCACTTCCATGGTAAGGAAGGGGTCCCCGGTTCAAGTCCGGGAAGAGGCTCAAACACGATGCTGGACTGTGCATCCCCCGGAGTGTCGAGCTCAACGCCTCGGGATCAGAAGTTCGGAAAAGCACCGTGCGCCTCGCGGCATCGTTCGCAGGGCGGGAGAGAAGCCAGAGTTGGCCTTTCTCACCTGACGGTCCAAACAGGACCACTATTTAATGAGACACCTGCAGGTAGCAACTCCAATAGGTATTCCAACATGGCAAAGGAAACTTTCCAGCGTAACAAGCCTCACGTGAACGTCGGTACGATCGGTCACGTTGACCACGGCAAGACGA
>JANQQV010000006.1 GCA_028284865.1 Rhodothermales bacterium
GCACCCCCCACCACTGAACTTCCTGGGTAGAGGGAGTGCGTCAACTGACGCTGACATCGCGGCCCGGCTCCAACAAGGAGCCGGGCCGCGGTGCGTTTCTGCCAAACCGTTAAAGCGTCGAGACGGAAATACCTTCGCTAGTCGGTCTCTCCCACCTTGGCCTTCGGTAATCCGACTCCCCGGGTCATCGCGTAAAATCGAAGTCCACTCGTCACCAGCGCGGCGATTGTGATCTGCCACGTTCCTGGAAGGCCCATCGCATCAGCCCCTAGCAGCGCCGCTCCACCTATCAGGGCGGCTGTCGCGTAAAAATCGTGGCGAATGACGGCCGGCACCTCCCGAACCAGCATGTCTCTTACGACGCCGCCACCCGTAGCTGTGAGCGCCGCCATGATCATCACCCCAATGGGGCCGAGCCCGAAAGTCATTCCTTTTGCTCCTCCGATCGCTGCAAACACACCGAGGCCGATGGCATCCATGATCATGACGCGATTCCACTGTGTAGCCACACGGTCCGATGCAAAGAAGACCACGAGACCTCCAGCGATACAGACTCCCAGGTAGAGTTCACTCTGGATCGCTGCCACGGGTGTCGCACCTAGAAGCATATCCCGAATCATTCCGCCGCCCACACCTGTCGCGACGGCGAGGACCATGATCCCCAGCAGATCCAGATCGTGTCGCGTGGCTCGGAATGCACCGGCGATGGCGAATACAAACGTGCCGGCAATGTCCAGAATGTCGATAGTCGTCATGTAAAGCGGTCGGTTGGGTGTCGCGCGAACTTACCTCGTGGGGGTTGCCCCGTGTCTGATATATCAGTAATATATCAGAGAACGAGGTCGAATTCGCGATGCAATACGACGCGATGCGACTCCACATCATTCACGGCCGCCCTATACAAACGCGGCACGTCAGATCCCACCAACCTGTTTTCGCTCATGAGCACCGATTGGAAAGGCGTATTCCCCGCCGTCACCACCAAATTCAAGGAAGACTTTTCGCTGGACTACGCAGGCATTCAGAAAGGCGTCGAAGCGCAGATCGATGCCGGCGTGCACGGAATCATCACCACCGGCTCATTGGGTGAATCGTCCACGCTATCGTTCGAAGAGAAGCAGGAAGTCCTGCGCGTGGCTGTCGAAGTCGCTGACGGTCGGGTCCCCGTCCTGATGGGCGTAGCGTTCACCACCACAGCGGAAGCCTGTCGGGCTGTCGAAGACGGACAAGTCAATGGTGCCGAGGGCTTCATGGTTCTCCCTGCCATGCTGTACCCGGCCGACCGCCGTGAAACGCTGGCCCACTTCCGGACCGTTGCCAAGGCCTCGGGCAAGCCGATCATGATCTACAACAACCCGGTCGCTTACACGGTCGACTGCACCGTGGACATGCTCGAGGAATTGGCCGAAGAGGACATGTTCGTCGCCATCAAGGAATCTTCGGATGACGTGCGACGCGTCACCGATATCATCAATCGCCTCGGCGATCGGTACCAGCTGTTCACCGGCGTCGACAACCTGGCCATGGAAAGCCTGCTCATGGGTTCGGTGGGTTGGGTCGCCGGATTGGTCTGTGCCTTCCCGCGCGAAACGGTGGCCATCTACAACCTGATCCAGGCCGGCCGCATCGCCGAAGCCAGAGAAATCTATCGCTGGTTCAAGCCGCTTCTGGATCTGGATGTCAACGTGAAGCTGGTCCAGAACATCAAGCTCGCCGAAGTCGCTACGGGTCTGGGTACCGAAACGGTGCGCCCGCCCCGTCTTCCGCTGGTCGGAGAAGAGCGCGAACGTGTTCAAGCTGTCATCCGTCAAGGATTGGACAACCGTCCCGACGTGTCGGACTACGTGTAGGACTATCCCGCCCGATGCGGACTCGTCCGGGATGATGCTGTCATGACTGAACATGCACCGACGTATGGGAATGGCGTTCGGTCGCTGGCCGATGAGGCCTACGATCGGATCGAGGAGCTGATCGTCACGCTTTCACTCCCCCCGGGACACACGTTTTCCGAGGGAGAACTCATCGAACGGCTCGGGATCGGGCGGACGCCCATTCGGGAGGCACTCCAGCGCATGGCCTCATATCGGATGGTGGAAGTTCAGCCGAGGCGCGGCCTGCGGATCATGGAAATCGACGCGGTCGATTACTTCAATCTTCTGGATACGCGTGCCGTTCTGGATCGGCTCCTTGCGGAGCAGGCCGCGCGTCGCATTGGCCCAGCCGAACAGGAAGCACTGCGAGACTGCGTCAGCCAGATGGAGCAGGCCGTTTGCGACGACGATATCGCTGCCTTCCTCAAAGCCGATCGGGAAGCGGACCAGCTCATCGAAGCGGCTTCGCGCAATCCATGGGCCACAAGCGCCGCGGCCCCTCTGCACCTGCACTGCCGCCGTTTCTGGATGGTTCATCAACACCGAGCCGACATGAACAAGAGCGCCTCCCTTCATGCTGATGTCATCCGGCATATCGCGGAAGCCGACCCGGTAAAGGCTGGACATGCGTGCGATGCGTTGATAGCTTACCTCGAGTCGTTTGCCCGGCAAGCACTGGACCTCTGATCAGTCCCGGGTGTTCGACCCTTGTCCGCCCACATCCACCTTACTCCTCAGGCTGAATGGCCGTCCATCACTTTGAATGCATAGACGCCCACACGTGCGGAAATCCGGTACGGGTGGTGCGTGTTGGCGGACCGCAACTGGAAGGCTCAACGATGATCGAACGTCGTCAGCATTTCCTACAGGAGTTCGACTGGATCCGGAATGGCCTCATGTTCGAGCCTCGCGGACACGACATGATGTCGGGCAGCATCCTGTATCCATCCACGCGCGAGGATTGTGACATTGGCGTGCTGTTCATCGAAACGAGCGGCTGCCTTCCGATGTGTGGTCACGGCACAATCGGCACCGTGACCGTGATGATCCAGGAGGGCTTGGTCACCCCCGAAACGCCCGGGCACGTGCGACTCGATACGCCCGCAGGCCGGGTCGATGTGCACTACACGATGGACGGCGACCGGGTCGCGAGCGTGAAGCTGATCAACGTTCCATCCTTCCTGTATGTCGAAGGACTCAAGGTGGAGTGTCCGGATCTCGGCATGATCACGGTTGATGTCGGGTACGGCGGAAATTTCTACGCCATCGTCGATCCCCAGGAAAACTATACCGACCTGTCTGACTACACCGCCGGAGATCTCATTCGGTGGAGCCCGGTCGTTCGCCATCGCATCAACGAGATCCATGAGTTCGTGCATCCCGAAGATGATCGGATTCAGGGAATGAGTCACATGCTCTGGACGGGTAAGCCGAAGCAACCAGGCTCCGATGCACGGAACGCGGTTTTCTACGGCTCCAAGGCCATCGATCGCTCTCCTTGCGGCACCGGAACGAGTAGCCGCATGGCCCAATGGGCTGCCCATGGCAAGCTCGCGAAAGGCGACACCTTCGTACACGAAAGCATCATCGGAAGTCGCTTCATCGGGAAAGTCGAAGACACCACGCGCGTTGGAGATTTCGATGCCATCATCCCGAGCATTGAAGGATGGGCACGCATCATGGGCTATAATCACATCATCATTGACGACGATGACCCATACGCGCACGGATTCTCCGTGGTGTGACGGTCCGGGTCGGAGTACACATCAAATCAGAAAAATCGGATGAGTGAGCGCTTCGACGCAGTGATAGTGGGTGGCGGGATCGTCGGCCTTTCGTGTGCCAAGTCGCTGACCGACCAGGGCGCGCGGGTCGCCGTCATTGACCGCGGTCGTTATCAGGAATCTGCCTCTACGGGCAATGCGGGTATGATCGTTCCGAGTCACATAGTCCCGCTTTCTGCACCTGGTGTGATCGCCAAGGGCATGAAGTGGCTGATGAATCCGGAAAGCCCGCTCTACATCAAGCCGTCGGCTGATCCGGCATTCATGAAATGGCTCTGGGCCTTTCAGCGCCACTGCACGCAGGCCCATGTGGACCATGGCATTCCCGTGCTGCGGGATTCCATCCTGTCCAGCTTGCGTCTTCTCGAGGACTGGTGCTCCCTGCCAGGATTTGAGGGAGCAGGCCTGGCCAAGACCGGCCTACTCATGCTGCATCACGGCGAAAAGGCTCGGAAGGAGAACTTAGAGCTTGCCGAAATCGCAGACGAAGCAGGACTGATCGTTGAGACGCTCGATGAGGCTGGAACGCGGTCTCTTGAACCGGCGCTGAAGACTGATTTCACAGGGAGCGTGCTGTTCAAACAGGATGCGCGCGTTGATCCCGAAGGGCTCTTGCGGGCGATGGATGCCCATGTGCGCTCGCTCGGCGTATCGATCATTGATGGAAACGTACGTGGTCTCCAGAAGAGCGGACAGAAGTTCGTTGGGGTGAAGACGGACGATGCGGTCATCCAGGGCGATCAACTGGTGATTGCCGCCGGTTCATGGACGCCAAAACTGACCAAGGGGCTGGGCACGAAGCTGCTTCTTCAACCGGCCAAGGGATACAGCGTAACCATCCCATCTGCCGAAAACGGCGGCGTGGATACCGGTATGCACATGCCTTGCCTGGTCACGGATCAGAAGATCTCCATTACTCCGATGCCCGGTGGCATCCGATTCTCGGGTACACTGGGTCTCCAGGGCTATGATCTGTCTGTCGACGAACGACGCGCAGGGCCGATCCGCCGTCATGCCGAACTGTATTGTGGTGAAGAACATGTTCGCCCGATTCCAACGTGGGCGGGACTGCGACCCGCTTCGCCCGACGGTCTGCCATTCATCGGATCCCTTCCAGGGATGGACAATGTCTGGGTCGCCTCCGGTCACGGCATGTTGGGAGTGACCCTCGGCCCCTTCACCGGCCGGATGATTGCGGACATGATGGGAGGCACCACCCCGGAAATGAACCCTTCCGCATTCCGGATTGATCGATTCAATTGATTGGACGCCTTTCAGTCCCCTGAACCACCCACCTCATGCCCAACCGCTTGCCAGGTCGTCCTGATATAGACGCTGCTTCGGCTGCTGAATTGGCCTTGAAGCTGTTCAATGTGTCCGCGACCGCGGCTCCGCTTCCCAGCGATCGGGATCTCAACTTCAAACTGAGCGACGCGAACGGACCCATGGGGGTCCTCAAGATCTCGAATGCCCGCGAAGATTCGGGATTCTTGCAGTTGCAGGCGGAGAGTATGCAGGCCTTGTCCCAGGCCGGACTACCTGTTGCGGACGTGTTGGGTACCGACACTGTCGAGCTGGACGGTCAGACCCATGCCGTCCGCTTCGTGTCGTGGCTCGACGGCGCGCCGCTCGGAGACGCCAACCCGATCACACGATCCATGATGGAGCAGGTCGGAGCGCTTCTGGCCCGGGTCGGTGGCGTTCTGGAATCCATGGATGGTCGTGCCGCGCCGTCGGATTTTCCTTGGAATCTGTGTCGGGCGCGAAAGACCATCGAATCCCGGCTCGAGCTGCTGGGCGATGAGGAGCAGCGACTCCTTCAGTACTTCCTCGGTCTCTACGGCGACATGCTCGAGCCGCGCAGACACGAGCTCCCTCACCAGCTCATTCACGGCGACGCCAACGACTACAATGTCCTGGTTGGGGATGCGAAGGCAGTCGAACGGCATGTCACCGCCTTGTTGGATTTCGGGGATATGGGAAGGTCGGCGCGCGTCGGGGACCCCGCCATCGCGGCCGCCTACCTGGCATTCCACTGTACCGACCCTGTTGAAGCCCTCGAAGCAGTGCTGGCAGGATATCATGGCGAGGCGGAGCTCGATCCGTTCGAGGTTGAGGCTTTCTTCGTGCTGGTCTCGTTGCGACTGTGCATCAGCGTGTGCATGTCGGCCGAGCAACGCGCTGCCGAGCCGGACAACGACTATCTGTCGATCTCGGAAAAGGACGCATGGCGCACCCTGCAGGCGTTTCGCGAGGTACATCCACGACTGGTCCACTACCGCCTCCGCGCCGCGCTTGGATGGGATCCTGTTCCGGATGCTACGGCGGTGACCCAGTGGCTGGCGAACCATGCAGACGACCTGCACGAAATGGTTCGCCCCGCTGTGAACCCAACGGACGATGGCGGCCCGGCAGATCCGGTGGTATTCGATTTTTCGGTGGCCAGCCTGGACTTTGGTGCGGATTCGATCACCGTGCCGGGCCATGCAGCCGAAGACATCTGGAAGCAGTGCGGCGATGCCGTCGGCATCGGTCGTTGGGATGAGCCTCGATTGGCGTACACCGGCAGCGCATATGAAACGGCCTCGGGTGAGCGGCGAACCGTCCACATCGGAGTAGACCTTTTTCGACCAGAAGGCACACCGGTCCACGCCCCGATGGATGGCGTGGTGCATTCGTTCTGCATCCACCACGACGCCTACGACTACGGCGGATGCGTCCTTCTCGAGCACCGACCCGACGACGGCCCTGTGTTTTGGACGCTTTATGGACATTTGAGCCACGCCTCGGTCCAGCAGTTGAGCGAAGGTCAGGCCATCCAGGGCGGCGAAGCCTTTGTCGAGCTCGGACCCTTCGAAGAAAACGGGGGCTGGGTGCCGCACCTGCACTTCCAGGTGATCACGGATCGACTGGACATGGAGGCCACGTTCCCGGGCGTGGCCGCGCCGGGGCAGCGCGCGGTGTGGTTGAGTCTGTCGCCGAGTCCACGGGATTTCCCGGGCCTGGGTCCACAGTGTGAGACCCCGGCGCGGCCATCCACGTCCGATTTGTTGGCTCGAAGGTCCAAGGTGATTTCCGACGCGCTCAGCGTTTCGTACGGCGAGAAACTGCACATCGTCCGAGGACACATGCAATGGCTCTTCGATTCAGAGGGCCGCGCCTACCTCGATGCCGTGAACAACGTTCCTCACGTCGGACACTCCAATCCGCGGGTTGTGAATGCACTGCATCAACAGATGCGGACGCTGACCACCAATACCCGGTACCTGCACGAGAGCATTCTCGAGTATGGTGAGCGACTGACAGATCTGCTTCCCGACGGACTCGACGTGGTCTTCTTTGTCAACTCGGGATCGGAGGCCAATGACCTGGCTATTCGGCTTGCCCGGGCATACACGGGCAAGCGCGACATGATCGTGCTCGACGGGGCCTATCACGGTAACCTGTCGTCACTAATTGCCATCAGCCCCTACAAATTCGACGGAAAAGGTGGCTCCGGTCGACCGGCTGGCACGCACGTCGTCCCCATGCCCGATCCGTTCCGGGGTGCGCATCGGGGCATGACAGCAGAGACGGGTGCGGCCTACGCGGAATCCGTTCGCTCGGTCGCGGCTGAAGGATCCATCGCCGCATTCATGGCTGAATCCGTTCCGGGATGCGGCGGACAGATCGTACCGCCCCCTGGATACCTCGCCGGCGCGGCCCATGCCATCCGCGAAGCCGGTGGCGTGTTCATTGCTGACGAGGTCCAGGTTGGCATGGGCCGCGCCGGCAGCCACTTCTGGGGCTTCCAGATCCACGAAACGGATGACCCGGCCACACATGTCAATCCCGATATCGTCGTGCTTGGCAAACCCATCGGCAACGGTCATCCGCTGGGTGCGGTGGTCACGACTCGCGCCATCGCCGATGCGTTCAACAATGGGATGGAGTACTTCAATACTTTCGGCGGCAATCCGGCCAGCTGCGCCGTTGGCCTGGCCGTGCTGGACGAAATCCAGGATCATCAATTGCAGGCACACGCCCTCGATGTGGGTCGACACCTTCTGACCGGCCTGAAGGCTCTCGAGACCCGGCATACCATTGTCGGTCAGGTCCGCGGAGTCGGTCTGTTCGTCGGTGTCGAGCTAGTCCGCAGTCGTGAGACGCTCGAACCTGCTGCCGAGGAAGCATCCTACGTCGCCAATCGCATGCGCCAGGAAGGCATCCTGATCTCCACGGACGGACCGCTGCACAACGTCCTCAAGATCAAGCCGCCCATGGTGTTCAATCACGAGGATGCTGACCGCCTGGTCGACACTCTCGACAGGATCCTGGCAGAGGACTTCGTTCGTGCTCGCGTGAGGAGCTGAGCAAAGGCGCGTCGACTCGACGCCACCGGATCTGATCCAAGAGGTCGCCACCGCGTGACGGGGTAGCCTCGATACCCTACATTTGCGCATCCCCGACCGCGTCCATCAGACGCCATCCTGAAGGGGTGATCATCCACAAGCGCCACGCTCATGCAGTTCACCGGCCTCGACTATCTCGTATTCACGATCTACGCGCTGGGCATCGTCGCCCTCGGACTCTGGGTCTCCCGCAGAAAGGAAGGCCAGGAACGGACATCGACCGATTATTTCCTGGCCGGAAAGAGCCTTCCCTTCTGGGCAATTGGAGCCTCATTGATTGCTTCCAACATCTCGGCCGAACAGTTCATCGGAATGTCCGGCTCGGGATTCAGGGTGGGGCTGGCCATCGCGACCTACGAGTGGATGGCTGCCGTGACGCTCCTCGTCATTGCATGGTTTTTCCTCCCCATCTACCTCGAGAAGGGCATTTTCACCATGCCCCAGTTCCTGGAGAAGCGCTACGACAGCCGCGTTCGCACGTTGCTGGCCGTGTTCTGGCTTCTGGTCTACGTGTTCGTCAACCTGACCAGTGTCCTTTACCTGGGCGCCCTGGCCCTGAACGGCATCATGGGCATTTCCTTGACAACAGGCATCATCGGGTTGGCCCTGTTCGCCATGATCTACAGCGTCTATGGAGGCCTTCAAGCGGTGGCCTGGACAGATGTTGTCCAGGTGATCGTGCTCATCGGTGGCGGCCTGCTGACCACTTGGCTCGCCCTGGATGCCTACGGTGGAGACGCCGGTGTCATCGCCGGATTCTCACAGCTTTTCACGGACGTCGGTGACCGGTTCAACATGATCCTTTTCGAGGGCGAACTCATGTATACCGATGACGCCGGCCTTACCCAGGATGCGTACGATCTGCTACCGGGCCTCGGCGTCCTGCTGGGCGGCATGTGGGTCGCCAACCTGTTCTACTGGGGCTGCAACCAGTACATCATTCAGCGTGCTCTGGCTGCAAAGAGCCTCAAAGAAGCCCGTCGTGGTCTTGCATTCGCGGGCTACCTCAAGCTTCTCCTCCCGCTGATCGTAGTCATTCCGGGAATCGTGGCCTACGCCCTGGACGCTCCCATCGACAAGGCCGATCAGGCGTATCCCTGGCTCCTGGGCACGTACCTCGGCCCCGGTCTCACGGGACTGGCCGTTGCCGCACTGGCAGCCGCCATCGTGTCTTCGCTGGC
The DNA here is from genome assembly GCA_028284865.1 of Rhodothermales bacterium. Taxonomy (GTDB): domain Bacteria; phylum Bacteroidota; class Rhodothermia; order Rhodothermales; family UBA10348; genus JAAZVD01. The sequence goes on from JANQQV010000006.1 coordinate 9,228, forward strand.
ATCCATGATGAACTCGACCTCGACCATCTTCACCATGGATATCTACAAGTCGATCCTGCACGTGGATGCCCCTGAGCATCGCCTGGTGCAGGTAGGACGAACCGTCAGTGTTGTGGCCATCGTCGTAGCAGCCGCGGCTGCTTACCCGCTGCTGGGACAGATCGATCAGGCCTTTCAGTACATCCAGGAATACACCGGCTTCATCAGCCCTGGCGTTCTGGCGGTGTTCATGATGGGGCTCTTCTATAAGAAAGCATCGGCCAACGCGGCACTCTGGACGGCCATCCTGTCGATTCCGCTCTCAACGGCCATGAAATTCCTCACCCCCGACGTTCCGTTCCTGTCCCGGATGGGCTGGGTGTTCGTGATTTCGGTCGTGTTGATCGTGGTCCTTTCCAGGATGGAGAACAAAGGAAAAGACAGCGAGAAGGCCATCAACCTCGGAGGTATCCGCATGGGCGGCGATCCGATCTTCACGCTAGCCTCCTTTGGCATCCTCGGGATCACGGCCGCCCTCTACGCGATGTTCTGGTAGGCGGAGTCGAGCGTTTCAAGGCTCTGATGACCTCATCATCCGGCGTTTGCGTTCAGTAAACAATGACCGGCTTGGTGAGCGCATGGGTTTCATCGCGCACCACCAGGAAGTAGGTCCCTGCTGACAATCCGTCGACAGAAAGTGAAAACAGTCCAGATTCAGGGCGTGATATCCTGGACCGGATGACCTCACGCCCATCGACTGCATACAGCAGCACCTGCACGTCGCTCGCCATGCTGTCCGGTTCTTCCAGGCGAACGGTCAGTTCGTCCCGTGTAGGATTGGGATAGACAGAAAGCGTAGGTGCTTTCGAAGGAAGCGCTGACTCTGTGGCCGTGGAAGAGGGGAATGTCAACTGCCAGACACGAGCATTGGAGCCCCATTCCAGGATGTAGAGAGCGCCATCGAGCAGCACCGCATCGATCGGATTCTGGAACCCGGACGCCAGCCGCGTCGCCTGAAGGGTGGGTCCGCTCGGGGCGACTTCAATGTCCAGCATGAGAAGATCCTCGCCCTCTCCAATGAAAGGACCCAACAGATCACTTTCCGGTCCAGTCCAGCTCAGCATCAAGCCGTTGCCTGTGTAAGGTGCCGGTAAATCACCATCCACGTCGAACACAAGACCCAGCGGAGACCGGTGTGGCGTGAATGACCCGATCGGCTGGCCGGTTGCATCGGCATCACGGATCTGGCCCGTGGATGGGTCCCGATACAGGTTTGCAACGGTTCCCACGTTGAGCACCGGATCTGTGAACGTGACGCCCGGCGGCGGGGAGGGATACGCTGGGTCGTTGTAGAAATAGTTGTTCTGTGCAGCAAACGACTGGGGATTGAGCAGCAGATCCGCGGCCGGGTCGTAATCCGGGAATTGCATGGGAGTCTCACCCAATCCCATACGCCACGGGAATCCGTAATGCTTGCCCTCCTCAAGGAGATTGAGTTCTTCCATGTCGTCACGATCCCCCGAGTTCTCCGTCCCGAAGAGGCGACCCGAGCCGTCGAATGCCATCGAAAACGTATTGCGCGTCCCATCAGCAAACAGGTACCCGTTCGATACCAGGAAATCTTCATCGTCCTCGAGATAGAGATCCGACGCCGAAGCAGGTATTCGAAGGATGGCCGATGTCAGCGGGACTTCCCGGACTCCCGGAAACTGACCATTGCTCTCCTGCAGTTCTCCATGGTCTGTACGGGACCCGCTATTGAGAAACAGTTGCGTCTCGTCTGGACTGAGGACGATCGAATTCAGGTTGTGATCGAAAGGCGTCTTGGAGCGCGGGAAAGGTGCGGTGGTAGCCACCGTGGACCACGTGTAATCTCCGCTTCCAGTTGGTGTACCGCGCCGCACTACTCCGATGTTGAATCCATCCTGCGATCCGGTATCGTTCCCTACCAGATACATGGTTCCATCCGAAGCAATGGCGAGCCCCATCAGGGGACTCGGAGTGCCGTGGATACCGCTATCGAAAAGCGGAGTGACTCTTTGATCGGACGGAGAAGGATCGAATGACGAAATCTGCCCACCCAGACCGGCCACAATCAGGCGCTCTGAAAGCGGATCGAACGCCATTCGGACTCCGTCCACCAGGAATGCTGTCGACGTGATCTCCAGCCCGTTCTCATGAACCATAGGCTGAGCCGGGGAGGATGGGGCGATAAGACAGCAGACTGCGAGCAGGAACAGGCGACGCATGAATGGCCGGGATTGAGTGGATGTATTGCGAACTAAGACCTGATGAACGAAGCCGGGCTCCGCAAGCGGAGCCCGGCTTCCCAAGAGTACGAACGGAGGCGACACGATGAGGGTTTATTTGAGCAGCATCATCGTCTGGCTGAAGATGCCGTCTGGTGTCGTCAGCCGATAGATGTATGCACCACTTGGTAGATCGGACGCTTCGAACGACACCTCGTGCCAACCGGGGGGCTGGAGCCCGTCGATCAGCGTCGAGACAAGGCGACCCGAGACATCATACACCGCCAGATGTACATCTGCCGCGTGCGGCATGCCGAATCGGATCGTGGTCCGCGGATTGAACGGGTTCGGGTAGTTGCCCGCCAGTTCGAACTGCGTGGGGATTGAAGATTCGTCTTCAAGGGAGGTGAATGCGCCCCGAATGAACACGATTTCCTGCGGCGAACTTGTCGATGTCAGCCCTTCCGGATCCGACGCAGTAACGCGTTGATACAGGGTCACCTCCGAGCCAGCAATCAAGTCGGGGACCACATTCAGCAGGTCCTGCCACGTGAGGCTGAATCCGGTTGAATCACCATCGACGGATAGCATGATGGACTCAAAAGTCTCCGAATCAGACAATTCCCACGTGTAGGTCACTTCACTCTGTTCGGGGTCACTGGCTGTTTGAGCGAGCGTGATGCGGAATCCGTCCGTCGTTTCAGCCGGATCGGATGCCGGTGATGCTCCTACCCACACAGGTCCTCCAGTCGAAGCAATGACCTGGCCGCTGCCGAATACCGGCGGTTCATTCACGTCAGAGACGGTTATGACGACCGCATAGTCAATGGTCGGGGACCCTTCCTCACCGGACCCGAAGCCGTACGAGAACTGGTCCTGCCCTACAAAGTCCATCTGAGGCGTATAGGTCAAGACACCCGACTCATTGTCAAATTCGACAGAGCCGTGCTCTCCCTGTGACAGGAACGTCGGGGGAATGATCAGACCTTCGACTTCCTCGGGCTGCGCTGCCACGACGGTGATGGACTGACCCTGGAGCGTCGAAGAGGACTGCGTGAATGCATCATCCCCACTGAAGTCGGCAACGGTGATGTGGACGGTTGCTTGGTTCTGGAGTCCGTTTTGATCGGCTACTACATACTCGAAAGAATCCTCACCTTCGAAATCGACTTCGGGTATGTAGCGGATGGATTGGTCGGTCAATACCACGGCTTTTCCTCTGGACGGGGAGCCAATCCGGATGAAATGGACAGGCAGATCCTCAGGGTGCCGATCATTGTCGAGAACGGGTATATCAACCCACTCCGAGATGGGAGCGGATGTCTGATCATCCTCAGCAAGAGGGCCGTCCTGGACGGCGGTGACGGAAACGGTAACCAACGCTTCGGATCCCGAACCGACTCCATCCGATGCCTCATACGAGAACTGATCAATTCCGTTGAAATCAGGAAACGGCACGTACCGTGTCGAGCCATCCTGCAAGACCTCAACCGATCCGGCTTGCGGTGGTGATGAGATGGTTACCGTCAGCGGATCACCGTCCGCATCCGAGTCATTCGACAGAACGTCAATGTCGACTTGACCATCCTCCTCTACGGTTGCGTTGTCAGCCGTAGCCATTGGAACGGTGTTATCCGAGATCACAGGCATACCGGGGTCCTCGATCACGCCATTCACCACGAGATCATGGTCTCCACGGGCCCCATCGCGGAAGTGCAAATCAATCCGTCCCGGCGTGGTGACAATACCCTGATCGTTCTTGACCTCCGGATGAATGATCGCGCCTGTTTGATCACTTTCTCGATACATGAAGCTGTACCAGCCAGAGAGCTCCTTTCCGGAGTCTCTTTCAACCAGGTAGATGCCATCGCTTGCAAGTACAGCCAGGTCCCCAGATCTGTTGCTTAGACGGGACGGAGACTTGAGCCCTTTGTACCAGGTGGATACGTTCCCGGACTCATCGATTTTTCGGATGGCATTGTTGCCCTGGTCAGTCACATACAGATCGCCGGAGGCATACACGATATCCGTCGGAGATGAAAATGTGGCTTCGGATGCTGGGCCATCCTTGAACCCGTTTGTAGACCCGGCAAACACCGTTTCCTGGCCCGTCGACAGATCGATTCTGACAATCCGGTGATCCCTGGGGCGAGTGATATAGGCGTACCCGCCCCCAACAGCCATGCCGCCATTGGCCACAAAGGACAGGGACGTGATGGACCTCACGTGGCCGAACACAAAACCTGAACGATTCTCCCTGACTCGCTCATAGACGCGCAGACTGCCAAAATCCAGGAAGTGTGATCCATCGACCTCCGTGACCCTGCCAAACCCGGCTCCCGGTACGCCAATAGCAGCAGTCAACAAGTTATTCGGCGCGTCCCGGAATGTACCGGTTGCCGGGTCTATTATCCTTTTGCCACCAGGGCTCTTCTTGAATACCCTTCCATTGCCGTCGATCGTGGTCAACGACTGTTCCGCTCCCAACGTCTCCGCAACGGTCAGCACTGACGTATTGTAGTCAAAATTAGGGTCGCCCCCTCCCGGCCACCCAACCTGCCCTTCTGCCGACGCATCGGTCGACGTGATAGCTGAAAGACCAGCGAACGCTTTATCTCCGATCGCCTTGGGTGTCGGATTCTCGTCCAACCCGATCTGATATACGGCATTTGACGTGATCGCATAGATGGCGTTGGGGAGTCTGAGCTTCTGATCACGAGGTCCCCGGGGCTCTCGACGATTTTCCACCCAGATTCCAAAAAACGATGGATACACAAGATCAACGAAAGGGTATGCTGAGTCACAGCATACTCGCGTGGCTTTGGCGGGCTGTTCTGGAGGGATGTAGTATTCTCCGAACTTGAAGTATTCATCGACTTTCACGCCCTCCGGCAACTGGATACTCACGACAGACTTGCCATCGCTTCCCACCTGGTTGACATTGAAACTCAGGAATCCGAGTTCAGGGGTGGCCCCCTTGGGTAACTCGCCTTTCGGATCCGGGTTGGTTTCAGACGCCACTACCTGTGAGACCGTTTGTCCTTGTTGTGGTTGGATCAGCACGGAACGGCCGGCATTCGACCCCGCAGCGATATCAGTCAACCCATCGGCTTTCTGTACGGTCACGGTCACTTTCGCGGCGGAATACAGGAATCCCCCACCACCATCGTCAGCTGCCCAATAGTAGAACGAGTCCGTGCCTTCGAAGAGGGTCCTCGCGGTGTACGTGAATGTGTTGTCGGTATTCATGGTGACCGAGCCACCTGCTGTGTACATCGGGTTCTGGCCCGGCAGTCGAAACTGGAATCCATCAACTATTTCCGCAGCGTTGGCGATTCCGGTCACCGCCACGTTGTGCATGACGCTGGCGCCCGTTGCAGACGCGTCTACAAGTTCACCCCAGCGTGCCAATGAGGGTGAATCCGTCGCGTCGGTCACCCGTCCAGCTCCAATCGGATCCAACGTTGCGGACTGGCCCCCTTTGACTGTGGCCGTCATCTCCTCGGCGACGGGAGGGTCATTGACAGGCTTGATGTCGACAAATACCAAGCCCACTTCAGATTCGGCTCCCTGATCATCCTTGATCCAGTACTGGAAGTTGGCTGGACCGGCGTAATCCGGGAGAGCTGTTACTTCAATCTTCTTCCCGTCAATAATGCGAATGTTGGTGAACTGCTTGAACGTTCCACCATACGTCTCAAATTCTTCGGTTTGATCCACGCCGGTAATGATGAGGCTTGAGGTATCCTCATCCGTATCGTTTGCCAGAACATCGAAAATGGCGGTTTTATCCTCGTCCATTTCGAAGTTGTCCGTTGTGGCGACGGGGATGCGATTGTCGTCATCGATCATCGTGATTGTGACCTGCTGGGCCTGAGGCTCTGCCACGTGGTTGGAACCGTCAAGATCCACGTCCACGATGATGGTCTCGGCCGGGAATTCGCCGTCCGTGTCGTCGACGGACGTGAGGGTGACCGTTCCCTCTGTTTCGCCAGCCTTGATCGAAACGGCATCGGTTGACCACGTGAAATCATGGGAGTTCGACGTGCTCTTGCCGGCAGCGGCCAACTGCCCGGTTGCGGTGCCGGTAAATGCCAGCTTTACCGTGGCATCTCGCTCCATCGCTTCCGCAAGGGTGATCGTCAGCGTCACCGACCCATCCTTCTCTGCGATCTCCGTTGCACTGGTTGCCAAAGTGACCGCGGGCGGTGTCTCGTCGTCGGTGATGGTGATTGCGGCTAATGAAGGTGTGGGCACCGTTGCGCCTCCCCCGGTAGCCGACAACACGCCATACAAGATCGCTTCCGGGCCTTCGTAGAGGTTGTCATCGATGCCGTAGACGGTCATTTGTGACTCCGTTTCCCCGGCATCAATAACGACCTGGGTTGCCGGCTGACCAAAGTCATCTGTCGAGGCGGTACCCACAGCATCATCGCGGCTGATTGGAACCGTGACATCTTCAAAAGTGGGATGGGATAACTTCGCACCTACACGTACCAGACCTCCCTTCTCGGCAACCTCTGCAGCACTGGTCGAAATGGTGACGGTCGGTGGGTCATCGTTGTCTATGATGTCCAGGGACGCCGAAGCCGGAGCGCCGGCCGTCACGTCGGTCGAACCGGGACCGTCCACTTCGAAGATGGCAGTCTCGTTGGCAGTGCCTTCGTAGATGTTGTCTTCGAATGCACTCATTTTGACGGTGCCTGTCGTTTCGCCTTTCGGAATCTCGAAGGACATGCCGAGCGTGCCCAGATCAAACTTGAAGTTCGCGTTGCCAGCGTCTGTCGGATCGAAAAAGAAATCATTCGCCTGCGAGGCGAATGACGCGGTTCCCCCGACCGGCTTGAGTTTGACGACGACATCCTTGCCACTGGCCTCAGAGAGCGTGGCCGTCAGTGTCGAAGTGTCCTGTCCGTCCTCATTTATTGTGGGACTGCTGAGACTCAGAATAGCCGTCGGGGGAGCGTCGTCGTCCGTGATCGTGGTCGTCACCTGCTGGGCCGTGGCCTCGGTGGCATTGGTCGTCCCCGTGATGTCCACAATGACCGTTTCGTCGGGCTCATCCGTCGTGTCCTGGACCGGAGTCACATTTACCGTTCCGGTCGTGTTGCCCGCCGCAATCGCGATCTGTACGCCACTCCGCGCATAGTCGGCAGGGTGCATGGCGGTGCCGGTGAATCCGAGATCCACTGTGACGGCCCGTTCACTTGCTTGAGCCAATGTGGCGGTCACGGTGGCCGTTTCGGCCGCCTCGGAAATGTTGGCCTTATCGATCGACAGCGTCACATTCGGCGGCGCATCATCGTCCGTGATCGTCGTCGATTGTTGCTGGGTGCCACTCTCCGTTCCGTTGGTCACCGTTCGGATTTCGACCACTACCAGTTCATCGTCCTCATCAACGGTGTCCTGCGTAGCCGTGATGGTCATCGCTCCGGAGACCGAGCCGGGCGCGATGCTGACCGGGTGACCACCGACCGCATAGTCTACACCAAGTGTTGCAGTTTCTCCCGGACCCACGCCCAATCCCACGGTGACCGTATTGGCGGAATAGTCACTCAGTGAGGCCGTGAACGTGGCTACGCCGCCTGCCTCAGCAATGGACGCCACATCCCGGGTCAGCGCGACGGTCGGCGAGAAGTCGTCGTCGAGGACACCGAATGCTATCTGTTGCGTCCCGCTTTCTGAACCGTCCACGACAGCGGTGATGTCCACAAAAATCAGCTCGGTCCCTTCGCTCGCGCCATCATCGGTGGCTGTAATGCCGACGGCAGTATTGGCGGACGTATTGCCGGCAGGAATCGTCACTGAGGTCGAAGCGCTGGCATTGTAGTCCACGCCGTTCGTGGAGTTACCGGAATAGGCCAGTGTCACAACCACGTCCTGCGGACTGGGCGCGGGAATATTGACCGTAACCGTGCCCGTACCCCCATTCTCTACCATCGACTTGAAGGCTCCCGTTGTCAATGCAGCATTGCCCGACAACGTGACCTGAGGTCCATCGTCATCATCGATGGTCGTCGTGACCTGCTGTACACCGTTCTCGCTGGCACCAGTGACGCTCGTGATGTCCACAATCACCGTTTCATCAGCCTCGTCGGTGGCATCCGCGTTCGCGCTGATGGTCATCGTCCCGGTGGTCTGACCGGATGTGATGGTGATGGACGAGGCGCTGGTGGTGCGGTCCCCAGCCGCTGCGGTACCCGTGAATCCGAGGTTGACCGTGACATCCGATCCCACTGTCGCTGAAATGGTCGCAGTGACCGTCGCAACGCCACCGGTCTCCGAAATCGTCGGGTTGTCGACGCTCAACGAAACGGTCGGCCCAGCCGCCGCGGCAAACGTCGGGTAGCTTGGGCCGAATGCTCCGAACGTGCTGAACGTGGCGCCAACCGGGGTGACCGTGTCGTCGAATGAGTAGTAATAGGCTGAAAAAAGTTCAGGAAGACCACCCGTGTCGATCACGACCCATGCTGTTTCAAACGCATTCCACCGAGTTGTCAGTGACCCGTTGGTATACGAGGTTTTCCCATCGACCGCCGCACCAGCCGTCCACGAGCCGTTGACCGGAGCGTGGCTCGCGCCCGAAGCCGTGAGGTTCTGGGCGAAGGCCTGGTTCGAAAAGCCAAAAAACAGAGCGATGAAGAAGCACGAGATACATAGATCCCGTACGTGCGGCCGGAGTGTGCGTGACATGGTGGGAGAGGGCGCTGAGGGCGGGTTCGGGGTCGGAAGAATCGAAACCACCTAGATAGGGGAATCCCCTTTATGCAACAACTCCGAATGGCCCGCTTCTCAAGGAGGAAGCTTGATCCCAATCGCCAGCGCCCGACTCCTACTCGTAGCGCAGCGACTCGACGGGGTCTGCGGAGGCCGTCCGACGCGCTTGCCACCCGACCGTGAACAGCGCAATGATCAGCGCGGCCATGCCGGCCATGGCGAACACCCACCAGGCGATATCAATGCGATATGGGAAAGGCTCGAGCCACTGTTTCAACCCGTAGACCGTAGCCGGTATCGAAAACAGGAGGCCCACAACGACGAGCATCGCGAACTCCCGTGAAAGCAGGGTCACGAGCGAGCCCACCGAGGCGCCAAGGACTTTGCGGATGCCGACTTCTTTGGTCCGCTGCTGAGCCGTGAAGGATGCCAGGCCGAACAAGCCGAGACATGCGATGAAAATGGCGAGTCCGGCAAAGATGGAGAACACGTTGCGCAATCTGATCTCCTGCTGATACTGCCGATTGAAATCGTCGTCGAGGAAGAATGACTCGGCTGAGTAAGCCGGAAACAGCGACCCCCAGAGCGATGTGGCGGCCTCGACAGCGGCCTGCGCATCCTGCCCTGCGATGCGGAGCGAGAGGAAGTTGTTCACCCGATCTGTCGGAAAGATCATCGTCGGCTGAATGGCTGTCTTCAGCGATTGGTGATGGTAGTCCGCCACCACACCGATCACACGTCGACCGGAGCCACCGAGCGTGAATTGCTTGCCCAGGGCGTCCTCGGGGGACGACCATCCCACGTAGCGGACCAACTGTTCATTGATGATCAGCGCATCGTCCAGATCGGTTGCGTAATCCCGGGAGAATGAGCGACCGGCCACCACCTCGATTCCGTAGTTCTCGAAGAAGTCGTAGCCCACATTCAGGTTGGCCGCGCTTCGGATATCGTCTTCAGCCAGGTCTTCGGTCAAGAACAACAGCCTTCCCGCTCCCCGACCCGGAATGTTCGCCGAGAAACTGGCTTGTTGGACCTGGGACAGGGCTCCGAATTCGCTGAGGACGGTTTCAACGCGGGGATGCAGGTCGTTGCGGGGCGTGGTCTGCACATCAAGCACCAGCATCTGCTCCTTGTCAAAACCAAGCGCACGATTCTGCATGAAGTCGAGCTGCTGACGGACCACAATCGTCCCGGCAATCAGACCGATGGAGATCGCGAACTGCAACGCGACAAGGCTCTTTCGAACGATAGCTCCCGTCTTTGTGCTGTGGTTGGAGCCTTTCAATACGTCCACCGGATTGAATCCGGAAAGGAGGAACGCCGGGTACAACGCACCCAGTATGCCGCTGCCCAGCGCGGCGAGAACCAGAATCCCCAGCAGTTCTGGAGCGAACAGGTCGACGCGGGAAAGCGACTTGGAAGCAATGTCATTCAGAACACCAAGCGCACCGGCAGCCAACAGGAGTCCCAGCACGAGGGACAAAGAGGACAGCACCACGGACTCGCCCACGAACTGGGCGATAAGCGAACCACGAGACGAACCGATGGCTTTTCGCACACCCACTTCCCGCGCGCGCTCCATGGAGCGCGCGGTAGCCAGGTTGGTGAAGTTGATGCCGGCCAAGAGGAGAATGAAGATGCCGACAGCCGAAAAGACCCAGACCTGGGTCATGTCTCCGGTCGGTCCAATCCCCGCATCCAGATCCGAACGCAAGTAGATGTCCGACAGCGGCTCCAAATTGAGGAAGGCCTTGAATCCGAACTGATCCAGCGGCTCGCCGAAGTACTCATGTGGGAGGCCGTGGATACGTTCTTCGAGTGCTGGAAAGTCTACGTTCGGAGCCGTCTTGATATACGTCAGCAGGCCGAGGTTCAGCCACGCATTGTCTTCGGGGACGCGCTGCAGTCGGGTGGCATACGAGATGAACATGTCCGCCTCGATATGCGAGGTACGCGGCATGTCCTCAATAACGGCCGTCACCTCGTAATTGAGGGAGTCATTCAGGACCAGCGTCTGTCCGACGGCCGAATGACTGCCGAAGTACTTCTCAGAAGTCGATTCCGTGATCACCATCGTGCCCGGTCGCACCAGGTGCCCGTCCTCCGGACCCTCGACAACAGGCATGGTGAAGATGTCGAACAGCTCCGGCTCGGCGTACCACATCTGATCATCGAAGAAGTACTGGCCATCTTTGAGCACTTTGGCTCCAAAGCTGGTCATTCGTACAACCGATTCCACACCGGGCACCTCATTGCGAATGGTCAGGCCCACCGGCGACGAAACCACGGCAAACCGATCCTCTCCTCCCGTAGGTGGCTGCCCAAGGAATGTTACCCGGTAGACCCGATCAGCATCTTCATGATGGGTGTCGTAGCTCAGTTCGTCCTGGACGAAAAGCGTGATCAATGCGAAGCACGCCAGGCCAACGGCGAGTCCGAACCCATTGATGAATGAGTGGAGGGGCCGCTTCATGAATGAGCGGATGGCCAGGCGGGAATGACGGATCAACATGACGGGGCGGTTCTGGTCAGCAACGAACGTAATGCGTCTTCACGATCGACTGCGCTGCTCGAGTGTCTTCACTTCCCGGGCAATATCGCATTAACGGGACACACGACTGGGTATTGTGTTGCTGAGAGGCATTTATGGGGATTCAAGCGCCCTATGACAGGTCTGGGCTATTTCTTGTAACTTTGTAAAAGTAATAGCCGTACCTGCTGCAATTCCATCCAACACGCGACCATGCCCGGCCCAGAACAACTCGGAACGCTTGAAGAACTGGTACTCCTCACGGTGTGCTCATTGGGCGATGATGCCTACGGCGTCAGCGTCCACCAGCACCTGGTGGAAGTCAGTGGACGAACGGTCAGCCTCGGAGCGATCCACACGACCCTGTATCGACTCCAGGATAAGGGCTTCCTGGACTCCGAGATGGGAGGCGCCAGTGCCACCCGCGGTGGCCGGCGCAAGCGGCTCTTCCGGGCGACTGGTGCCGGAGTTGAAGCCCTTCGGGCGGCGCGTTCGCTACGCAATCAGCTTTGGGATAGCATTCCCAGACTGGGCACCAATCTCCAGTTCTCGTGAACCCGGCCACGCCACAACTTCCCTGCCTGCTGATCTGGCTGGTAGAGCGCTTCTGTGACGAGGCGCTCGTGGAGGAATTCTGCGGTGATCTGGCGGAGCTGCATGCCCTTCGCGCAAACGCGCCTTTCGCAGGACTTCGCATTTGGTTCGATGGATTGTCCCTGCTGCGCGTCCATTTTCGTCGCCAGCGTCGTCCCGCCCCTTTCTTCCTTTCGCCTTCCATGCTACGCAACTATTTCCTCGTCGCCGTCCGGTCCCTGAAACGGCATGCTGCGTTCACGTCCATCAATGTCGTTGGACTTTCGTTCAGCATGGCCGTGGCACTCATCCTGATGTTGTTCATTCGCCAATCCGAACACACGGATGAATTCCACGAGCACTCCGATAGGGTTGTGCGCGTCTATTCGGACTTCAAGGCCTCGTTCAACCGGTCCAATGCCCTCTACGGTACGAGTCCAGCCAGCTTGGCAGACCTGATGGAATCATCCATCCCCGGCGTCGAGAAGGTGGCAAGGTTGCGCGACGGTTTCCGTGGGACCCTTCAAGTCGGCGATACGGGTCTTCCATTGAATGGTCTCTGGGCCGACCCCGGATTCTTTGATCTGTTCTCATTTGCCCTTGCGTCCGGAGACCCCGCCACTGCCCTGTCCGAGCCCGGTTCGATCGTACTCTCGCCCGCCGAAGCAAAGAAATTTTTTGGTGGTGCGGATCCTCTCGGGCAGACCATGTCCGTCGTGGGAGACCGGGAATACACGGTGACCGGCGTCCTCGAACGCGATGACTATCCGTCGATCATCCCGGTTACCGCCATCGCATCGTACGCCTCTCTCGAAAGTGATCCCGATCAGGCGGAGATGCTGAGCCTCTGGTACGCTTCGATCTATCGCTCCTACACCTTCGCGCTATTGGGTGAAGACACCCGAATTGACGATGTCCAGGGTGCCGTCCGGGACTTCATTCCGGTGCACTTCTCCAGCTTCGAAAACAACCAGCTCCATGACCTCGTGGTGCAACCCCTGGAAGACATCAGCCTTGGTGTCCAGATGGGCAACGAACTGGGCGCAAACCTGCCTCGAGGAGCGGCGTGGTTCCTGGTCACCCTGGCAATGGTGATCCTGTTGACCGCCTGTTTCAACTATGTCGGTCTGACAGTCAGCCGTTCACTGAAACGCTCCCGGGAAGTGGGTGTGCGCAAAGTATTCGGCGCGGCTCGGTCCCATATTTCCTCCCAGTTCCTCTTCGAAACCGTTGTGGTTTCTGCGCTCAGCGCACTCTTTGCCATCGTGCTGCTCCAATGGCTCGTCCCGGCGTTCAACAGCCTGTCATTCGTTTCAATGGCTGGCTTGTCGTTGACCCTCGACTGGGCGGGAGATCCGGGTCTGTACGGTTTTTTCGCCTTGTTCACGCTTTCCGTGGCCATAATTGCCGGTGCTTACCCTGCGCTGTTCCTATCGCGTTTCCGTCCTGCCATTGCGGTGAAAGGACTGGCCGCCATCTCCGGTGGAAACGGCTCCCGGCTTCGAAAGGGGTTGGTCGTGGTCCAGTTCGCCATTTCCCTCGTCTTCCTGATCATTGCCGTCACCATGGTGCGGCAGGCCCGCTACATGCAGCAGAGCGACTACGGATTCCAGGAAGAGAACGTGGTCAATGTGCGGCTCTTCGACGTGCCTTTCGACCGCTTCCAAGCGCGTGTCTCGCAAAGTGCCAACGTAGAGAGCGTTTCTGGCATGTCGATCATTCCAGCGATGGGATCCCGCTCAGACGTCTGGGTGTCCGTTCCCGGCGCCGCCGATGACGATAACGTCAAGGGGTATCAATTCAGCATCGACGCCAACCTGATCGACAATCTGGAATTGACGCTACTCGCTGGATCCAACGTTCCGGATACCGCACCATTCTCGGACAGCCGATCTGTCGTGGTCAACGAGACACTCCTCTCGCAGTTGCAGCTGGGTTCAGCAGTGGAAGCCGTAGGCAAAACGTTCATCATGGGGGACTCGACGCGCGTGCAGATTGCGGGCGTCCTCAAGGACTTTCACGCCGATGATCTGTCCAATCCGATGGCACCATACATCTTCCTTTACGATCCAGGAAATCTCCGATGGGCAAACGTGCGCCTGGCCCCGGGCCGGATGGAAGCAGGGATGCAGGACATCCGGGAAGCTTGGACAGCCATGGGCCATCCAAGAGCCGTGGACATGGCCCAGTTCGAGGTTCAGTTGAAAGAGAACTTCACCAACCTGATGACCCGGGACATGTATCGGCTGATCGGCTTCATCGCCCTTTTGGCCGTGATCATTGCATGTCTAGGGTTGCTCGGAATCGCTTCGTACAACGTCGAAAGTCGGACCCGGGAGATCAGTATCCGGAAAGTGCTCGGCGCGGATGCGCGGACCGTTGTGTTGCTGCTGTCTCGAGAATTCCTGATCCTGATCGGGATCGCCACGGTGCTGGCACTACCCATCGGGTGGTTCCTGGCCAATGACTGGCTCCAAGGATTTGCTTATCGCATCAATCCAGGGCCCGGGACGCTCGGTCTTGGCCTGGGAATCCTGCTCGTGATTGCAGCTGTTTCCATTGGATCGCAGACCCTCAAGGCAGCGCTATCCAATCCCATCGAGCACCTGCACGCGGAGTGACGGGTTACGCCTGGGCGACCACGCCGGCAAACCGCACTCCGGCAAGTTCGGCCACGTCCCGTTTCCAACTGGTCAGATCGCGGGAATTGAAACCGGACAGCGAGTCATGGCCGCACGCACGGGCCAGAACGTTCATCAGTCCAACGGTTGCAATGAACCAGTTACGCAATCGCGCAGCGGATGCCTGCACGACCAAACGGGAGCGAAGGTGGTCTTTCTGAGTCGCGATGCCCACAGGGCAATTGTTGGTATGACAAGCACGCATGCCCAGGCAGCCGATGGCCTGCAGAGCGGAATTCGAGACGGCAATGGCATCCGCGCCCAGTGCCAGCGCCTTGACGAAATCACTTTCCTTGCGCAGCCCTCCGGTGATGATGAGGGTCACATCCGGAGCGACCCGATCGAGGTGGGCGCGCGCCCGCGCAAGAGCGGCCATGGTGGGTACGGAGATGTTGTCCTTGAACACATCGGGCGCTGCACCCGTCGCCCCACCGCGTCCATCCAGGATGATGTAGTCGGCGGACGCCTCCAGCGCAAAATCGATGTCATCTTCGATGTGCTGAGCGCTGAGCTTGAACCCGATGGGGATGCCGCCGCTTGCCTCGCGCACCTGATCCGCCAGCTGTTTGAAATCCGCGGCCGTGAATAGATCCGGAAACGCCGGCGGTGAAATGGCCGCCGTGCCTTCCTCGAGTCCGCGCACCTCGGCAATCTTCCCGATCACCTTTTCGCCCGGGAGGTGGCCGCCCGTACCGGTCTTTGCGCCCTGGCCACCTTTGAAGTGGAATGCCTGGCAAGAGGCAGCCTTGTCCAGGGACCAGCCGAATTTACCGGAGGCCAATTCGTAGAAGTACCGCGAATTGGCCGCTTTTTCCTCAGGTAGCATGCCCCCTTCACCCGAGCAAATACCTGTGCCCGCAAGCTCTGCGCCCGTTGCCAGGGACACTTTGGCCTCCTCACTCAGCGCCCCAAAGCTCATGTCTGAAACGAAGAGGGGAATCTCAAGTGTGAGCGGCTTCTTGGCCCGAGGACCGATCACCACGGAGGTGTTGATGGCGGCATCGTCAGCCAAGGGTCTTCGTGACAACTGGGCTGTCAGGATCTGAAGGTCGTCCCACCGAGGGAGCTCCGTCAGTGGGACGCCCATGGCCGAAACAGGGCCGTGATGCCCCACTGAGGACAACCCATCACGAGCCAGTTGCTGGATATGCCGGTTGTGTGGTTCTTCCGGCGTACCGTGAACGTCCTGGTACAAGCCGAGGTATTCGTCGCGGTCGTAGGGCTGAGGGTGGTCCTTCGCCCAGGCGGCAATTTCGTCGGCATCCACGAGGACCTGGTCAGACGCCTGATCAATGACGGCCGTGAATTTGGCCAGCACCTCATTGTTGGCGTATTCGCTTACTCCTGTATCTACGCGGTAATCCCAGTTGTGCAGACCGCAGATCAGATTTTGACCATCCACGAATCCATCCGATAGCAACGCGCCGCGGTGCAGGCATCGTCCGTAGAGAACAGATACGTTGTCATCAAATCGGATAACGACCAGATCTACGCCCGAGACCAGGGCATACGCTGGTTCACGGTCAGCAAGCGCGGACCAGGACGCGACGGGAGTCGAAGCGGACATGGAGCTCCTCGGTAATGATTTGAATGGGGCAGAAGACGTCGACGATCAGCACGTCAACGATGTGCGGCTTCAGTCGTCGCTTTTCTTGCGGTGCAAGTGGATCTCTCTGGAGATCCACATGGCCGCCAAACCAGCAGCTGATCCAAGGATCGCGACCAAGCCCCAGAGATTGCCCGGCCCGTCTTCGCGAAACACAAATCCCAACAGCAGAAGGCCGATCCACAGCATGGCCACGAAAACCAGCCCGCCCAATCTGGCCTGATTGGCTGGCACCGGTTGCCACCCCAGATAAATGCCCTGAAGGACTACCAGGATCAGGAACGTCCAGAAGCCGCCTACAACCGGGAGATACAGGAATGCGCTGACGAATACGGCAGCGAGGCCTGTCGTTACCATCCATTGTCTATCGTCCATCGTCGTAGTCAGGTCGTGTTGAGGGTGCCGATCGTCAGCCTTTGGTCGAAAGTCTAGTCTTCAGAGAACGCTGCGTCAAATGCGGTATCGGAAGGAGCAAAGTCGATGCTCCGCACGAATTCGCATGCTTCTGCTGCCCCGTGCTCCCGGTCCATGCCGATGTCTTCCCATTCGACGGAAAGCGGACCATCATAGCCGATGCGATTCAAGGCTCGGATGATCTCTTCGAAGTCGATGCTTCCTCGACCGAGCGAGCGGAAATCCCAGTGCCGTCTTGCATCTCCAAAAGCCGTGTGGCCACCGAACACACCCGCCTCCGTGGCCCGGTCCGACCACCAGACATCCTTCATGTGCGCGTGGAAGATGCGGTCGCCGAACTTGAGAATGAACGCGACATAATCGACGCCTTGATACCCGAAGTGACTCGGGTCGTAATTGAAGCCAAATGACGGGCGATGAGCCATCGCTTCCAAGGTCCGTTCTGCCGAGGCAATGTCAAATGCGATCTCGGCTGGATGGACTTCCAGCGCGAATCGCACGCCGACCTCATCAAAGACATCCATGATGGGATTCCATCGAACGGCCAGGTCGGCATACCCGGCGTCGATCATGCCATCCGGAATCGGTGGAAATCCGTAGACGAGGTGCCAAATGGATGAGCCCGTGAATCCGTTGACTACTTTCACGCCCAGTTTGGCCGCCGCGCGCGCCGTGTCTTTCATTTCCTGTGCGGCCCGCTGGCGGACACCTTCCGGATCGCCGTCGCCCCAGACGTGCGGAGGAAGGATGGCCTTGTGACGCGCGTCGATGCGATCGCAGACGGCTTGCCCAACGAGGTGCGTTGAGATGGACCAGACCTTCAAACCGTAGCGGGCCAGCAGGTCATGGCGACCCTGGCAATAGTCAGGTTCGGCCAGCGCACGTTGGACGTCGAAATGATCGCCCCAACAGGCCAGCTCAAGCCCATCATAGCCCCAGGAAGCGGCTTTTTCGGCGAGCGTTTCGAGAGGGAGATCGGCCCATTGGCCAGTGAACAGGGTTACGGGACGGGACATGATGGGTAGTTGGACTGAATGGGGTCGCAATCGGAAAAAAGAGGGCTTTCAGCGCAACTCAGGATACGAACGAGTGAACTTTCGGGAGTACCCGATCACGCTGGCGGATCATACGATGCATCCACCCAAGCGCGGCGGTTGCTGCTCTCGATGGCCGTGTGAATGAAGTGCACACCGCGGGCCCCATCCTGCACGGTCGGATAGTCAGGATTGTCTGGCGTATCACCGGCATCCACAGCTCGAATCGCACGGCCAGCTTCCTGATAGATGTTCGCAAATGCCTCGATGAAGCCTTCTGGGTGACCAGCGGGAAGTCGCATACCCATTTTTGCGGCATCTGCCAGGTATCCATTTCCATTCTTGAAAATCTGCTCGGGGCCGTCCTGGCTGCGGACGTACAGCCAGGTCGGGTGCTCCTGTTTCCACTCCAGCCCGGCTTTGGATCCGTACACCCGGATCGTGAGATCATTTTCCTCTCCCTGGGAGATCTGTGAGCAATACAGAATGCCTCTCGCGCCGCCCTTGTACCGTATCAGGATGGCTGCGTCATCTTCGAGCGCGCGCCCCTCCACGACCGTACCCAGGTCAGCGATCATCTCGTCCATCTCCAGACCGGTGATGTACTGGACCAGGTTTTCGCAATGGGTACCGATGTCACCAAGAGCCGACGACGCGCCCGCTTTCTCGGGATCCGAGCGCCACGCCGCCTGCTTCTGGCCCGTCGCCTCAAGCAGCGTGGAGAGCCATCCCTGCGGATACTCGACGACTACCTTCCGGACGTCGCCCAACTCACCCGACGCGATCAGGTGACGGGCCTGCTTGACCATGGGATAGCCCGTGTAGTTGTGCGTCAGTGCAAAAACGCGGCCGGTGCGTGACACGGTTTCGCAGAGATCTTCGGCCTCTTCGACCGTCATCGTCATGGGCTTGTCGCAGACCACATGAAAGCCTGCTTCCAACGCTGCTTTCGCTACCGGGTGATGCAGGAAGTTCGGGGTCACGATACTGACGAAGTCGATCCGGTCCTCGGTGCGAGCGGCCTCTTGAGCAATCATGTCTTGCCAGGATCCATAGACCCTGGAAGCATCCAGATACAGCTCCTCGCCAGCCTGCCGGGATTTCTCTTCGGAACTGGAGAATGCTCCGGCCACCAATTCCATGTGCCCGTCCAGCTCAGCGGCCATGCGGTGGACGGCTCCGATGAAGGCTCCGGGGCCTCCCCCAACCATGGCGTAACGCAGTTTCCGTTCAGACGATTGCATGGGCTCGAAAAGGTCTTGAGTTCGATTTGAAGAATTAATTCGGCAGGTTTGTTAACCTTGCGATAAACTGCCCCACGGGGTCCCCCCGCTACTTTTGCGGATCCCCTGGCACGCATTGAATCCCTGTCCAATGACCGGACCCATCTCAGGCCGAAGCTCACCGCTCATCCTCGTCGTCGACGATGAGGAGGACATCCTTGAGCTGGTCAAGTATAACCTGAAAAAGGAAGGATTCGATGTCCATTGCGCAGAGAATGGTGTCGAGGCACTCGAACGGGCCAAGGAGTCCATTCCCGACGTGATCGTGATGGACATCATGATGCCGGAGATGGACGGAATCGAGGCGTCGAGGCGCCTGCGCGAACACGCCAAGCTCCGTGCCATTCCGATCCTGATGCTCACTGCGCGTAGTGCCGAGACCGATCAGGTCCAGGGCCTGGATGCCGGAGCAGACATCTACCTGACCAAACCGGTCTCCATCCCCGTTCTCACCAGCCAGATCAAGGCGCTGCTTCGCGGCGCCAAGCGATACGAGATGCCCGTGGACATCTTGCGTATTGCCGACCTGGAAATCGACCGGGACCGCTTTGAAGTCCGCAGGGAGGGAACGCAAGATGCCATCCGCCTTGCCCGCAAAGAGTTCGAACTACTGTACTTCTTTGCTTCCCGACCCGGCCGCGTCTTTTCCCGTCAAGACCTCCTCGATCAGGTCTGGGGCCACGATGTTTATGTCGTCGACCGCACAGTAGACGTGCACGTGCGCAAGATCCGAGAGAAAATCGGCGAGCATTATATTGAAACCGTCAAAGGTGTCGGTTACCGATTCACGGACCAGTACACCTGAATTCTCGGTTCCACGACCTTCGCCAGGTCGTACTTCTCCAGTCATCCCCACCGCTTCCATGGCCGACGCCCAGCCGGCTCCTGATATCGGCAAAATGCTCGATACGTCCACGTCTCCGCTGGGCCATCGCTTGGCGCTGAAGATTGGATTGTCGGCTGGAGGAGGCATGCTGTTCCTTTGCGTATTTCTCACGCTGCTTTGGACGCCATGGACGATCTGGGTCTCCGTGATCGCCGTGACAACGACCTTTCTGGGCGCCTACATCGCCACCTTCTATCACGCTTCCTCCCGTTTGGAGTTGGCGCGAAAGGTCCTGAAGAACATCCGAAAGCACGACTTCGAGACCCTGGATCTGGCTCAGGTAGAGCGCGGCGATGAGCTCAACGACATCATCCGTCAGGTCTATCGGACCGGCCGTGTCCTGGAGCGGGAGTTTTCCGAGCTCAAGAAGATGGAGACCTACCGGAAGGACTTCCTGGGCAACATTTCGCATGAGTTGAAGACGCCCATCTTCTCCATCCGAGGTTTTGCCGAGACCCTGCGCGAGGGTGCGATGGACGACCCCGAAGTGAAGCACTCCTTCGTGGAGAAGATCATTCGCAATGCGGATCGGCTTTCCAATCTGGCCAAAGACCTCTCCGAGATTGCCCGGCTCGAAACCGGTCAGCTCGAGATGGAAAAGACCGCCTTCAGCATGAAGCGCCTCGTCAACGATGTGGTGGAGTCTGTCGAGCCGCAGGCAAAAGAGCGTTCCATCAAGATCAAGAAGTCCATCGAGAGCAAGCTGCCCCCGGTCTACGGCGATCCATCCCAGATCCGGCAGGTGGTCGTCAACCTCGTCGACAATGCCATCAAATATTCGAATGAGGGCGGGGTCGTTTCGGTCCGACTTCGTTCCAGGCGAAAACGAGAAGTCGTGGAGTTCTCGGTACGCGATCAGGGTGTGGGTGTGTCGAAAGAAGACCTCGCCCGGCTCACCGAGCGGTTCTTCCGCGTCGACAAAAGCCGATCCCGCTCAGCCGGCGGAACAGGGCTTGGGCTTTCCATCGTGAAACACATCCTGGCTGCCCACAACCAAGAGCTTGCTGTATCCAGCGCACTCGGCAAAGGGTCGACCTTCAGCTTCCTGCTGGGCGTAGCCCTCGTGGATGAAGCCGATACGTACGACTGATCTCCCTGTGCGTCGAGCGCATTCGCAGCCGACCGAGTCCTTTTTTTCGGACCCCGTGACCCCATCCCCGCCATGAGACAAGCCTACCAACTGTCCCGTCCGCAGAAACTCTTTGTCGTCTGCACGGCCATCTTCCTGACCGCGCTGGTCATTGCCGAGGCAACCGCCAGCAAATTCTTTACGGCATTCACGCTTCCGTTCACGGTCACCATCCTGGGGATGGAGTTCAATGAAGTGGTGATGACCGCTGGTGTCATTGCCTTTCCCATCACGTTCATCATCACCGACCTGCTCAACGAGTATTTCGGCAAGCCCGGAATCCGGTTTGTGACATGGGTCGGGATGACGATGATCATTTTCGAATTCGGCTTGCTCCAGGTGGCGATGGCCGTTCCCACGGCGGATATCTCCCCGGTGCCAGGAGAAGCATTCGATACCGTCTTCGGCGCAACGGGGCGTGTCATCTTCGGAAGTCTGGTCGCCTACACCATCGGTCAGTTGGCCGACATCACCCTGTTCCACTGGCTTCGCGGACTGACCAAAGGCAAGCATCTCTGGCTTCGCGCCACAGGATCCACGTTCGGATCGCAATTCCTGGACACGTTCATTGTGCTGACGGTTGCGTTCTGGGGTCAGCTTGCCTTCGCCGAGATCGTCGCCATCACGCTCTTCAACTACTCCTACAAGTTCATCATTGCCGTGGTCATCACGCCCGTCATTTACGGCGCCCACTGGGTGATGGATCGGTATCTCGGGCATGAGTTGGCGGAAGAACTGATCCACGCCGCCGAAGAAGGAACGTCCGTTCGGCCGGTCTGACTTGCCCGTGATCCGTGAGCTCGGCATTTCCCGTTGGCGGGCATGCAGAATGACCTGTCCGGAAGCGGTTTCCGAGACGTGGTATTGTTAGTTTCCGGGGCTTCACTCTTTGCGTTGCTGATGGCGAAGTCCATTCAGGTTCTCACCATCTGGACCAGGCTCAAATCAGGCACGCGGGAATGACGCCCTCAACGGATTCGTCCAATCCCGGACGCCCTCTCGAACTCGACATGCCGACCTGCCACATGGCCACCGCCCCATTGGTCCGTTTTCGCCCCGCTCTTTTGACTGCAGCCCTGTGCTTTGTGCTCGCAGTCAGCGTGCAGGCCCAACCGGTTACCCAACCGTTCACGTTCAATATTTCGGCCCATGACCTGCCTGCCATCCAGAATGGATCAGCAGGATGGGGTGATTTCGATGGGGACGGCGATCTGGATTTGCTCCTCTCTGGTTCGACCGGAGTTGAAGCCAGCACCCACCTTTTTGTCAATCAGGGCAAACAGGATGACCTGCATCGCTTCGATGCCCTGGTCGGTCCCTTCCATCAGGTTCTCTATTCCACCTCTTCATTCGCGGATATTGATGGGGACGGGGATCTCGACGTGCTCGTTGCAGGCTCCACGACGGACAGTTGGCCGTATGTGGCGTCCACACGTCTGTACCGATTACAGTCGCTCGGACCGGTGGAAGTTGTTGAAGAGCATGGTTTGCCAGACCTGCACTCGGCTTCGTCCGCATGGGCCGATTTGGACAACGATGGGGACATGGACGTAGTGATGACCGGGGTGACGTCGGATGATGTCGGCACGACGGTGATCGGATACAACCGCGGCGATGGCACATTCGACGCGCACACGGACGTTCTGACCGGCATCGGCTACGGAGATGTTGCCGTGGGAGATATCGATGGCGACCTGGACGCCGATGTAGTGATTTCCGGCGCATCGGACAATGGCTTCATCACGCAGGTACTGCGCAACGATGGCGGCGCGTTCACGGCGGTGGATGGCAACTTCCCAACGGTCGCGTTTTCCTCTGTCGACCTCGGCGACTATGACGACGACGGCGATCTGGACCTGGTCGTCTCCGGAGGCAGCGTTTCCGAACTGATTTTCGAGGGGCAGCTTCAGATCTGGGACAACATCGGCGGATCTTTCACGCCTTCCTCCCACGAACTGCCCGGCGTTCTTGCCGGCGACGTCACCTGGGGTGACTACGATCACGACGGCGATCTGGACCTGCTGGTCTTTGGCGCCGAAGCAGCCATTGGTCGGCGCGCAGCCCGTATCTATCGCAATGATGGCGCAGCCGGGTTCATCCCCGCTTCCCTGCTGGTCGGTGCCGTTTTTGCAGATGCCGAATTCGGTGATTTTGATGGCGATGGCGACCTGGACCTGATCTCGACAGGAAGCTCCAGCCTCGGGCCGTCGATCACCAACATCTATGAGAACCACCGCCAGGTCATTCCCGAGCTGCCCGGCGCACCGTCTTCGCTGACGGCCAAAGTGGACGACCGACAGGCTCTCCTTTCCTGGCAAGCCACCGCGAGCGACGACCACGTCCAGCAGACGTTCAACGTCCGTGTAGGCACCACGCCTGGCGCCTCCGACGTGGTTTCAGCCATGGCTGATCCAAGCACCGGTCGCAAGTGGACAAGCGGCCCTGGAAATGCATCCATCTCGGACACGTTCTTGCTGGCCAACCTTCCGGATGGAACGTACTACTGGAGCGTTCAGGCCGTGAACAATGCCTTCCTGGCTTCTGGATTCGCAGCCGAAGGAACGTTCAGTGTAAACGGCAGCCTGTCCACCGATACCGAGACCGACATCTCGATTCCGACCCGGTTTGCGGTCCACACGAACTACCCGAACCCGTTCACATCGCGAACCACCATCCGGTATGACCTGCCCGAAGCAGCCACGGTTCGCTTCCGGGTGTACAGTGTCCTGGGACAGGAAGTCCACGCTTCCACCATCGGTGTCCGACCACCGGGGCAACACCAACTGGATTGGGATGGCCGCTCGGGTGCCGGTTCGCAGCTCAGTTCGGGCATCTACTTCTACGAAATCCAGGCCGACGGCGCTTCTGCTACCGGCACCATGACTCTGGTACGCTAAGGACAATGACGATGGATCTGAGACCTGCGGTGACGGCCTCCCGGTCGAAACGATGGATGGCCTTGGTCGCTTGCTTGCTGTTGGCGCTGCCAGCATTCGGACAACGGCAGATTGCCGGTGTCATTGGCATGCCCCCTGTGCGCTTTGGCGCCTTGGCGGCCGCAGACTATGACGGAGATGGAGATGAGGATGTATTCCTCACGGGCGAACTGGAGAACGGCGACGTGCACGCTGCCTTGTACCAGTTCGTTGAGCGACGGGTAACGCCGATTCCAATGGCAAGCGACCGGATCGACGCCATCTATCAGCGCGTGGATTTTCCAAAGCGCGACCTCAAAGGAGGTTCAGTCGTCTGGCGTGACCTGAACAATGATGGACAGCCCGATATCCTCGTCACGGGTCTGGCCGTTGAGGAGGCCACGACCACGTCCACAGTCTTCCGGCCGGCCACCGACATCTATATCAACGGTGGCGGGACGTTTTTCGTCAACGGCACCTCCGGCCTTCCAGGTGTGCACCGCAGTCGAGCCGATGCGGCCGATTTCAACGGTGATGGCCTCATGGACGTGGTGCTCGGCGGGGAGTCGGACAACGGCCTGATTATGGGCGTCTGGCTGGGTGATGGCAGCGGCTCATTCACTCCTGGACCCACCACGTTTGAACCCTTGGCGCTTTCGTCGTTAGGCATTTCGGACATGGACGAGGACGGCGACATGGACTTCATCGTCGGAGGGTTTACCTCGTCGGGCCGACCCACCGTTCGACTCTTCGAGAATGACGGCAATGCCGGATTCACGCGGGTCGAAGCCGGCTTTCCAGAACTGTATTTCGCTGCAGCAGCTTTCGGCGACATCGACTTCGATAACGATGCCGACATCATCGTATCAGGCGGCCAGCTGGCCCCAACTATCCTTCGCGGAGAAACCCATGTTTTCCGCAATCAGGGAAGCAATACCTACAACGGCTTCCTCTCAGGCCTCACCGGCCTGTTCGGCGGCGGTGCCATGTTCCGAGACATGGACGGCGACCGCGACCTGGACTTCGTGACGTGGGGTCAGGAAGATCTGAGCGACCCGGAAGGGCAGAAGCTGCAGGTGTTCGAGAACATCGACCTAAGCTTCCTGCAGATCTCTGACTTGCGAGGTGTTCTCTTCGGTGCCCTCGACTGGTTCGATTCAGACGGGAACGGGCGCCTCGACATCCTGGTCACGGGCGAACAGGAAGGGTCACTGACGATCGTCCTCTACGAGTTCTAGATCCCGACGGGGACCTTCGTCAGCCATCCGTGCGGGTCGTTGCCATGGTGCACGATGTCGAAGAAGGCGGTCTGCATGCGCTCCGTGATCTCACCCCGGCGACCGGATCCGATGACATGGTGGTCGATCGAACGGACGGGCGTGACTTCAGCTGCCGTACCGGTAAAGAAGACCTCATCAGCGATGTAAAGGGCTTCGCGCGGAATGAGTCCTTCGCGAACCTCCAGTCCCATGTCCTTCGCGAGCTGAACGATACTGCTGCGCGTGATTCCGGGAAGGATGGACGTGGCGACCGGAGCCGTGTAGAGCACGCCGTCCTTTACGACGAAGATGTTCTCGCCTGAACCCTCAGCCACGTGGCCGTCCACGCTCAGCATGATGCCCTCGGTGAAGCCGCTGAGCACAGCGTCCATCTTGACCAATCCGGCATTGAGGTAGTTTCCACCAGCCTTGGCCATGGACGGGAAGGTATTCGGCGCCATGCGATTCCAGGATGCGACGTGTACGTCTACACCCAACTCGAGGGCCTCAGGTCCCAGGTAGGCGCCCCATTCCCACACGGCAATGATTGTGTGCACGGGATTGTTGTATGGGTTCACTCCCATAGGTCCCATGGCGCGGTATGACAGCGGGCGAATGTAGCACGCCTCCAGTCCCGACCGCACGATGGTGTCAATGACGGCCTGCTCGAGCTCTTCCCGCGTGTACCCCAGGTCCATCCGGTAGATGCGCGCCGAATCGATCTGGCGCTGCATATGCTCAGGATGGCGGAAAATGGCTGATCCCTTGTCCGTCTTGTAGCACCGAATGCCTTCGAACACGGACGTGCCGTAGTGCATGGCGTGGGTCAGAACGTGGACATTTGCGTCGTCAAACGGGACAAACTCACCGTTCATCCAGATATCAGCCTTGGTCATGTATCCGCGGGTTGGGGTGGGGAAAGAACGTTTACCGGACAGGCCGGTTGGCGCGGGAAACGGGACTCCAGCGCCAGTTTGAGAATACTGAAAGCGGCGCGGAAAAGTTCTTTTCCGCGCCGCACAATGATGTGAATCCTGTGTGGGGTGTGGATCCGGCAAGGGGTTCGAGCCCCGCGTGATTCCTGCGCAGGCCGTGCCGCGCGTTCAGACCGATTGAGGATCAGTCCAGGGAGATCAGACCAGGAAAATCAGTCGGAGGTCAGGTCACGCTTCCCGGGATATGTGTAGCCGATCAACGAGGTGATATTGGGCTCCAGCGTCCACTCGTAGGTGTACTGATTGACCGAGCCAAAGAAGCCAAATCCGCCATCCACGTTGGAGAACGTACCCGGCTGGACAAGGACCTCCCGGTCAAAGACGCCATCAGGAGGTCGCCAGGAATCAGAGGTCATGGTCAGGCGCATGCCCACCGACATCAGGAATGGCTCGGCGTCATCAGAAACGCCCAGTTCCCGCGTGACATCTTCTTTGTCATCCGTCAGGCGAACCAGGACTTCCCATTTGTCACCCTGAACAATCTGACCGAATTGATCGCCGACGTTGCCATAAGGAATGACCGCATCAAGGAAGGGTCGGCCAGGTGCGGAGTTGAGGAATCGATACCACACTTCCACACGGAATGGCGGGAAGTCCACATCCGTCCAGCGGATCTTCTGGAATACGGCGGCTACGGAGATCGTCGGTTCATCCAGCTCCACACCGGCAACGGTGGGGATGGTGGTTGAAGCCTGCGCGCGATTGCCATCCTCCCGGGCAACGGTCAACTCATACGTCCACCCAGGAATGGGTCGGAATGGAGCGTGAAATACGTGCCCTGTGGATCCGTCGTCGTACGTGACCACCGAGTCCTGCCAGGTGATGACTTGTCCGGACTCGACTTCAAGGCTCGTAACCGTTGCGTCGATCGTGCCAGCTTCAAGACCGGCAAAGTCTGTTCGCAGCGGAATCACCCGCACGAACTGTTGATCAGATGCGGTGTCGAGATAGCCGAAAATCGTGAAGTAGCGATCCTCTTCGACAAACGGGTTGACCTGGTCCTCACAGCCGGTGCCGAAGACCACAGTCATCAGCAGGATGGGAAGAAGCGCAAGGGACGTCAGACGGATTCGCATGGAGCCAGCAGATTGAGGCGCGGAGTGGGTCGCTGTTCGGGTACCTGTTTCCATTATTTGTACTCCAGTTTCAGGCCCACAGTCGGGATGAGGGGCAGCTGATCGACGCGACGCAGCGTGAAGAGATCGAGATAGAACAGATTGCGGCGATCGTATGCATTCAGCAATCCGGTCTGGATCGTCAGGAACGTCGTAGGTCCTACCCGGAATTCGCGATCCATGGAAAGGTCGAGACGGTGGTAGGTAGGCAGGCGGCCTGTGTATGGGCGGCCGTAAAGCACGCGCTCTTCGCCAGGCACCTCGGTCACGGTCACGAGCGAATCGAGCAACACGAAGCGATCAAACCCGAGCGATTCGTTGAAAGGCAAGCCGGAACCGAACTGCCAGCGAGCCGACAGATTGACCCCTTTGATGACCACATTTGCCATCACATTGAGCTGATCCTTGCGGTCGTGCGGCGGAGCGTAGGCCACCGCGTCGTCTCCCGTCAGCAGCTGCAGGGCACGAGCTGTGGTTTTATATTCGACTTCGGAGCGGCCCCAGCTGACCGTCGCCTGGAATTTTTCCGTGCTTCCGACTTCCATTCGCAGGTCAAAGCCGCGTGCCGTCCCGTCAGCAATCTGCACGTTCGTGGTGAACCGCGGGAAGGCCGTCCATTCCGGTACATTCAGGTTCTGGAGGTCCTTGTAGAAGCCCTCCGCCGAGAGGCGTACCCATCTGGCCGGCTCAATCCGATAACCTGCAATGAGGTGACGTGCCTCCGGAATCGATCCGAAAGGTGCGGCCGTCCAGGCGGTGAAAATGTCCCCGGCGTCACGGCGGTCGTTCAGGCCGGTAATCTCCTGGTGATAGATGCCGGCTGCGGTCGAAATTCGGTGGATGCCCTGATTCCAGACGATGCGCAAGCGCGGTTCGAGGAAGGTCTCCCCTTTCGACGGGAAGGACTGCAGGCGAACACCCGGCTGGATATTGAGGCCTTCAACCGGCTTGAATTCCGGCTCGAAGTAGGCACCCACTTCCGTGATGAATTCCTTCTGGAGCTGCACATTCTGGAAGAGTCCGCCCAGATTGGCGTCGAGCTGTGAGGAGCTGAGAAAGATCCCCCAGTTGAAGTTGTTCGGGCCCACGTAATGCGTCACGTTGGCCTGGAAGGCGAAGATGCTCGCCTCGGTGGAGCGAAGCGGGTCGCCTGGAGGCCCGAATTCGTTGACCAGCGACGAGTAGCTCGTCACGATCTCGGCAAATACGGGAAGGGTGGCTGGAAGGAAAAGGAAGCGGGAGCCAACAGCCAGGTTTTCCCAATTCACCTCATCCTGGGTGATACCATCGGAATCCTCGTTGAGCGGGTTGATGCCGAGGCGACCATTGTCCGTGGTCCGAATGCCCGAAATGGACCACTGGGCACTCTTGCCCAGGTTGGCGTGGATCTTGGCAAAGGCGTCGTCAAACTTGAACGGCAGCGGCTCATCAATCAGCTTGGCGGCGCCTTGCTCGATGACCGATCTGCGATAGGAACCCAGGAAGGACACCTTGCCGGGGACGATGGGGCCTTCGAGACGTGCCGAGCTCACGAATGGAGCAATCGTAACGGCACCCACGGCCCGGCGCTTGTTACCGGTTCGCGCTGTGATATCGATGACCGAAGACAGACGACCTCCAAACTTGCCCCCGTATCCGCCAGCGTAGACATCCGCTGTATTGATGATGTCCGATGGGAAGGCCGAGAAGAAACCGACCACGTGGAACGGCTGGAAGATCTGCATCCCGTCCAGCATCACCAGGTTCTGAGTGGGCTCGCCTCCCCGGATGAACAGCTGACCGCCTCGGTCACCCTGAGAAACAACGCCGGGAAGCGCCGTCAGGTAGTTGACCAGGTCAGCAGAAATGTCTGGTGCCGGGACCAGCGAGATGTCTGCCGGGCGAACGGTTTGCAGACCGGCTGTGACGTTGGCCGCACCAGCCGTTTCACGGGCCCCCTCCACCACAACTTCTCCAAGCTCGGTATCCTCGACGTCCATCTCGATGGAGAGCGTCTGGATTTCCCCGGCAACGATCGTGACGGACTGCTCAAAGTCAGTGAACCCGATGAAGGTAGCGCGGAGCTGATACGTACCAGCCGGGACGCGGGAAATGGCATAGAAGCCATCGGTGTCGGAAGCATTCCCGTAGAGGTCGCCAGCGGCGTTGGTCAGGATGACGTTCACACCCGGCAAGGGCTGTCCGTCGGAAGCGTCTGTGACGAAGCCGCGAATGGTACCATTCTGGGCGGCAGCGGGACCTGCTGCAAAGAGCAACAGGATGATGAGAAGACGAACCGGAAGCGGAACGCGGAGAAGCGGTTGCAATGAGTCGGGGGTGTTGGTCGGGAAAGCCGAAAAGGTACGGTCTGACGATGTCAGAAAGTAGGCGGGATCAGGGTAATTCCCCCGAACCTCGACCTACCCTTGACGACTCAAAAGGGGCTCACATTCCCTTACTGGGAATCGATCCATCCCATGGCCGCTACGGTCTCGGCATCCAGGTCCCAGGTGTAGCGATATTGCCCCACGGAGCCGAAGAATCCGAGTCCGGAAGAGACAGTAGTTTGCGTCGGATTGAACCACTCTGGACCGGGCAAATCAAAGCTCAATTCGATACGTCTGAATTGAACCCCGGACTCATCCAGATCCCGCCCCAGCTGGTTCATCACATTGAACCGATCCGACCAGTAGTTCACTTTCAGGTTCGCCTCCGTAATCGGTGTTTCTGACAGGCGCCCGTAAGAAACGGAAATCGTCTCTGGCTCGGATTCCCCGATATCGATCACGGTGTAGTGGACGAATACGATTTCTGGAGCCCCATTGATACCCAACAGGTACAGCGTCTGCGTTCGATTGTCCTCATCGCCCTCTGCAGGGTCAATCAAGAATCGTGGCTGTTCCGGGACAAGTGTTCGGGCTTCCGCAATGATGTCGCCATCCCGTGAGACCTCCAGCCGATACTCGGCTCCGGCTTCTGGGGTGAAGTTGGCGACGAATACGGAGATCGGATCGCCGGCTTCATTCGTAGCCAGCGAATCACTCCATTCCTGGAAGGTCGCCGTGCCCACTTTGATACTGCGAACCCGAAGGTCACCGGCTTCCGGAGTCTGATCCAGAATGGTAGAGCGAAGAGACTCGAGCCGGACTACCTGGCGGTCAGTACGCATGTCGAGGAATCCGTAGACGGCCACCGCATCGATCCGGTCTTCGGCAATGGGCTCCACGGTGTTGTCACACGCCGAAACGAGCATCAAGGACAGGACCAGCAGGATCGCGCCGTATCCGTTCGCCTTGCTCAGCGTCCAGCTATGTCTGCGGGTTCGCATCATCGCATGTCCACCCGGATGCCCATGCTCGGGATGAGTGGGAGCTGATCCACACGGCTACCCGAGAAGATGTTGTACTCGAAGATGTTCGCGCGGTCGTAGACGTTGATGACGCCGGCCTGGAAGGTGAGGTCTGCCTGACGAAGCAGCACTTTGTGCTCAAGTGTCACATCCAGTCGATGATACGTGGGCATGCGCCCGCCGTAGGGCTGGGCACGAGAGACGAGCGTGGTACCGACATCATCCAAGAACTGATCTGACGCGGGCTCGTCCAGCTCCAAGCCGGTGTAGTAGCCGTTGACCTGTGTGAACGGAAGGCCTGAGCCGAACTGCCATCGACTGCCGAATGCCCACGATCCAATCGTGAGCCGCATCGTGGCGCCTAGCTGATGGCGACGATCGTGCGGCGGATTGAATTCGAGTCTGGGTAGCAGGATCGACTGACCCGTGCCCGCCAGGAAAATGGCGCGTGAGCGTTGGACGGGTCGCACGTAGTCGACTTTGGAATGGCCGTACGTGGCAGAGAAATACAACCAACGTGTTGTGACTTCGGTTTTCAGGTCCACGCCCTCCGCCCGCCCGTTGACCTGGGAGAACTCGGCCAGTACACCGACTTCGTCAGAAAAAACGGGAAACGAGAGATCTGAAAGATCTTTGCGGTACCCCTCGACAGAAAGCTCCAACCACCGAACCGGACGCATCTGCCATCCCGCGATGTAATGGATGGCCCGAGGAACCGGCGTTCCGCGTGGCGAGGCCGTCCAGACAGTGAACACATCGGACACATCCTGCTCGTTGTTCAGGCCGACGATCTGCTGGTGATAACGGCCCCAGGCCAGACTGAGCTTGTGGCGACTGCCCGTTCCGCCGGGCAAGAAGAGCAACCGCGCACGCGGAGCGATCGTCCGGCGCAGCCCTCTCGAGAATGCCTCGATGCGGACACCCGGCTCCAGCTGCAGGTATTCACTCGGGACCCAACGCGCTTCGAAGAATCCACCCCCACTGCTGACACCGGTACTGACCTGACTGCGCCCGCGGCCGAGACTGAAGTCGAAAAAGTTGGTGTTGCCGAAGATGCCGAAGTTGATCTGGTTGGCGCCCAGCAGGTAGGTGAATCCGATATTCAGCACGAATTCGGAGACGTCAGCCACCCGGATCTCATCCTCGGTTTGGCGATACCGACTCTCCAGGGAGGAGTAGTACACAGAGAGCTCGGACATGACCGCAGCATCCTCGGGGATGTAGAGGTAGCGGCCTCCGTAGGCCTCGTTCTTCCATGTCGAACGGCGAACTTCGGCCAGGACATCCGAATCGTCACCGCTGTTGAGGTACCCCGTATCTGACGTCCTCAAGGCGGTGAACGCCACGCTTGAGGTCTGATTCAGATAGGCGTGGAACTTGGCAAAGCGGTCTCCAAACTGGAAGGGCAACTCTTCGCCCAGAAGCTGTGGCGCAACGCGATCAATGATGGACTCGCGAGCGGAAAGGACGAGGGAGGCCTCGTTCTTCAGAACCGGCACTTCGAGTCGAATCCCGCTCATGAACGGAGCGATCGAGGCAGATCCGGAAACGTGCTCTTTGCTTCCGTTTCGCGTGCGGATATCAATAACGGACGAAATGCGACCTCCATACCGGGCATTGAAGCCGCCAGCGTAGACATCCGTCGTGGCGATGATGTCGGCAGGAAATGCGCTGTAGAAGCCGACCACATGGAACGGCTGGAAAATGCGCATGCCGTCCAGCAGCACAAGGTTCTGGGTCGGCGTACCACCGCGAACAAACAGCTGACCGCCTCGATCACCAGTAGCCACCACTCCGGGAAGCGTCAGCAGATAGCCGGCCAGGTCGTACGTCACGTCCGGCATGGGTACGCGCGCCAGATCACCAGGGCGGATCGTTTCCAGACCGGCGACATACCGCTCGGAATCCTCACGCTGCGACTCCACGATCAGTTCTTCAAGCAGCGTCCGGGTCGGTGCGAGACGAATCTCGACGGGCTCATCGACCGGTAGCTGGACGGTCGTCCGATTCACCTCGTAGCCCACGAAAGAGGCCTCCAAGACGTACGTCCCTCCTGCAAGTCCCGAAAATCGGAATCGTCCATCTCCGTCTGCGACATTGCCTGCAACCCGCTCGGTTCCCCGGATGACCAGCACCGTAGCTCCGGGAAGTCCGTCACCGCTTTCCGCGTCGATGACCCGTCCGCGCAGGACTTGGGCGTGTGCTGAGTCGAGGCCTATACCCAACAAGACCGGGCCGAATACGACCAGGCCGATCAGGAGCAATCGGTGGAGTGGGTGTCGGAAAGACACGGGAGGAAGTGTGGGTCTGGGGCAAGACGACGATCCCATACGCAACAAGCGCCGGCAGGATCACCGTGCGCACGATAATACGACGCAGTGGAAAACGGTCGGAACGAGAACCCGAACCGTCGCCAGGGGTAGATGAATGACGATAGAGGCCTCGAAAGCGCCTCGCTCCCATCCCGAAGTCTGACCGGATAGCGATGAAAACGCCAGCTCGCAGAATCCTTCTGATCGTTATCGGAGTGTTTCTGTTGTTCGTAGCGATCGACTCAATCGGTACGTTTGATTCAAGGCCGTACTTCGAGGTACCGCATGGAAATCACTCGCACTATGTGCCTAAGGACTGCGATCCTCCCCTTGGTGTATCGGATGCTCCCACGCGCGAGCCAGGACCAAACGAGCGTATCACATGCGAGGGGCAGATCGTACCCATCGAGGCCCCTTGACGCTTCAGCCAGTCCCCGCCAAGGCTTCGATTTCCGCGCGCTTCAGCCGCATGGTCTCCCACTCGGATAGCATGGTTGCGCCGAGCTGATCGTAAAAGGATATGGCCGGCTCATTCCAGTCCAGCACGTTCCATTCCAGTCGCTGACAGCCGCGATCCCGAGCGATACCTGCAAGCTTCCTGAACAGCGCCAGCCCGACTCCTTTGCCCCGGTAGTCGGGTTCGACGAACAGGTCTTCCAGAAACAGACCAAAGTTGGTCAGGAAGGTCGAGTAGTTGTGGAAGAACAGTGCAAACCCGATGCACTTTCCTGTGCTTCCTTCGTGGGCCACGAGTGCTTCGATTCGGGGAGTCGCTTTTTCTGAAAGCTGATGGGCAAGTGTATCGACATCCGGATTGGACTCATGGCGTAGGCGCTCGTACTCGGCGAGGCTGTTGATCAGCCTGACGAGATCTGGAGCATCGGAAGGCGTGGCCGGGCGAATCGAAAACGACATCGTCTGAAGATGAAGGTGGGTATCGGCGATTTGAGACAGTCGTATCGCTACTGAACGATGATCAGCTGTTCGTTGACCATCCTGCCAGCACGAACACGCAGAAGATAGCGGCCGGCCGCCACCTCAGGAACGGAAAGGCGATACTCGGTCCGGCCGACCGCAAGTTCGGTGTGCCAGACCCGTCGCCCCATCATGTCGAACAGGACGGCGCTGCCAGCGGACTGAATGGCATCATGGCCCCGTGCTTGTCCCAGCGAGGGCACTCGAATAGTGATCGGACCGCCTGGCTGTGCGGGATGGGGTGCCACAACGACTTCCCACTCAGGAGGTGACACCCACTCGACATCCGTGCCGGAAATCACGGCGGTCTCGCCGCGAAGGATCCAGCGTTCAGGATCCACCTGGACCCCAATCGGGCGAGCCGGTAGCGGGATGTCGATGACCTGCGTCCGATCCGAGACGTCGACCAGGACTTCGTAGGTGAAGTGATCAGATTCGACCCAGAGGGGCAGTTGAACCTGAAAGGCCTGCACCGAAGACTCCGTCCCTGTCTGAATCTGATCCAACTCGACCCGCAACGCGTGGTTGGAGCCCTGCGAAATGTCCTCCCAGGCCATGCGCCATCGGGGTTCACCCGCTCCCTCAGTCACCCATTGCTCGAAAAACACGGACCAATCCTGACCGGTCACGGACTCGACGACATGCTTGAATTGCTCGGTCGTTCCGTTTCCATATCGAACTTCGGGCGCTTCTGCCCACGCACGCAGAATGGATCGGAAAGCCGGGTCACCAACCTGCTTTCGAATCATCCTCAGCACCATCCACCCTTTTGCATACACGCGACCATGGGTGAACATGTCGGATGCATCGCTGGTGTCGGCCAAAACCAAGGACCCCTCGGCCGTGAGGGCCCGGCTGTAGTAGATATCGAACAGGATATCCCTGACTGGAGTGAAGTCGGTATCGGCTTCGAACGTCAGCATCTCCCCCAGCGTGGCGAAGCCCTCATTGAGCCACAAATCCCGCCAGCTGGCCGGCGTGACGGCATTGCCGTACCACTGATGGGCCAGCTCATGGGCAATCAACTCAATGCCGATGTTTCCCATCGAACTGAGCGTTTGATGCTCCATGCCCCCACGAAACGTGACATGGGCGTTGCCATACTTCTCATCCGCGAACGGATATGGCCCGAACCAGCGTTCCTGTATGGCCATGGCGTGCGGAGTCAGGCGCCAACCACTGGCCGCGTTGATCCCCTCGACCGCAGGTATGTCTCGGAAGGCGTAGTTCTCGATGGGAAACCGCGCCGAGCCGAATTCCTGCGCGAGATCGAACGGGCGGTCGTAGACGTCCACATGTCTATCGTATTCTCCGGCCGCAATCGAGACGAGGTACGTGGCGATGGGATAGCGATGCATCCAGTCGAACGTGGTCGTGCCGTTTTCGTGGGCCACTTCGGACTCAAGCAATCCATTCGAGGCAGCCATCATGTGGGAGGGCACCGTCAGCGTGACCCGTACGGAGTCGGCTTTGTCCACCGGATGATCTTCTGTCGGCCACCAGGCCGAGGCACCGTACGGCTCGGAGAGGGTCCAGATGAACTCATCTCCCTCGTGTCGTTCTCCGGAAGCGTATCCGCCCGCCGAGTCATCCCACTCCGGATTGCCGCGGTAGACAATATCGAATCCGACTTGTTGACCGGCTTCGAGCCCACCCTCCGGTACGATGAACAGCTTGTTCGGACTTTGAATCGGTGAGTGCTCCCAGGAAAGCGATCGGCCGTCACTCGCCAGTACGATCATGACTTCCATGTTTGCATCGAGATCGAGGTCAACCGTGTCGATGGACGCAGTCGCCTGCCCGCTGACCCGAACATGGCCCATCAACTCCGGGTCGCGCAGGCGGTCCAGATTGAGGTTCAAGTGATAGAACGAAACGTCGAACGCGTCCTGGCGAACACGCGCTACACCGGTGGCCTTGTTCGATCGCGGCTCGAGCGTGGACGGGGATCCTGTCTGGAATGCACTCTGGAATACCCCGTGGGGCATCCCGACGACCAGTTCGTCGAAACCCACTGTAGAAGCTGTTGCACTTGCGGATAGCCGCTCGATGCGCTCCGCCGAAACAACGACCGGCTCAGAGGTCTGCCGTGCAAACCCGTCGGCTGGCAATAAGGCCATGCCCAGTGTCAGCAGGAAGGCTGACAGGCGATGTGGTACGGAATGCATGAAGACGCGCGAACCTCGTTCTCGTGTTCACTCCGCCCGTGTAGGTCGGTTCCGCTCTGCCCGCTCCGTGGGGCCCAAAGTGAATCTCCACCCGGATTCTCCCGTTCAGAACCCTTCCTCCCCATGTAAAACCCGTCATCCCGTCACGTTGCCATGGAATCCCGCCCAGCCTTTTGCTTTCGACTACCTCGCCTGGTCTGCCTGACCATCTTGTTGACGTTTGTTGCGCCAGGACTCGTCCACGCTCAATCAAGCGTCACCGCATTCGTCGATGTACACGTCGTCCCGATGGACTCAGAGCGTGTCCTTGAGCGTCACACGGTCCTTGTCGAAGACGAGCGAATCATGGAAGTCGGGCCGAGTACCGACGTGACGATCCCGGCCAATGCCACCGTGATCAACGGTGAGGGAAAGTACCTGATGCCCGGCCTCGCCGAGATGCATGGTCACATTCCCCCTCCGTCGCAACCTATGTCAGCCATTGAGGAGACGCTTTTTCTCTATGCGGCCAATGGTATCACGACCGTCCGCGGCATGCTGGGCTACCCGGGGCAGCTGGATCTGAAAGCGCGTGCGAACGCTGGCGAAATCTGGTCGCCCACGCTGTATCTGGCAGGGCCCAGCTTCAACGGCAGTACCGTTTCTACCCCCGAGCAGGCGGTACAGCGCGTCCAGCAGCAGGTGGATGAAGGGTGGGACCTGCTGAAGATCCATCCTGGCCTGTCGGTGCCCCAATATGACGCCATGGCGGAAACGGCCCATGAACTCGGCATCACGTTCGGCGGTCACGTACCTGCCGCTGTGGGCCTGGATCACGCACTGGACATGGGTCAGGAGACGTTCGACCATGTTGACGGATACGTCGAAGCGCTCGGTGGCGGACAGTCACCGATCAACATTATGGAACTGAACCGGCTGGTTCAGAAGACAATCGACAAGGGCGCTTGGGTCGTTCCGACCATGGCGCTGTGGGAAACCCTGTTCTTGACCACTCCCCTGGACGAACTCCAGTCCTACGATGAGCTGAAGTATGTCTCGCAAGCAGCCGTGGATTCGTGGTCGAATCAATACCGGGGGCGCCGGGCCACGGCCCAGTTCGTGCCTCCAAGCAATCAGGCTGTCATCGACGCTCGCATGCAGGTGCTGGCTGCGTTGTCAGACGCTGGGGCCCGGATCCTGATGGGCACCGATGCGCCTCAGCAGTTTTCCGTGCCTGGGTTTTCGCTTCATCGTGAGCTGCTCGTCATGGCGGACGCGGACATGACACCCTATGAAATCATGGTCACCGGCACGCGCCATGTGGGATCGTACTTCGCCCACAAGGACACGTTTGGCTTGGTCGCCGAGGGCCACCGCGCCGACTTGCTGCTCGTGAATGACAATCCTCTCGAGGACGTTGCGCATATCGCAGACCACGAAGGAGTGATGGTCCGAGGTCGCTGGCTCTCACGCGAGGCAATTGACGAGCGGTTGGCCACCATCGAGGCGCGTCACGCCAGATAGCGACTACTCGTCTCGCAGGATCTCATGGAACTCCGTCGTTCCGTCGCGCAGCATGCGGCGAACGTAAGGGTGGCACAACCGGCAATTGACACCAAATTCCCGCACGGCCTGCAGCGATTCAATCGTATCCGCACCAGTCCGCTCCGCCGCCTCTTTGAGTTCGGTGAAGGGGACCTTGCTGCAAATGCATCGATCGATACAGACGGCCGAGGCCATAAGACTCAGTTCAAGGTGATGGAGGAAATGGAGGCTCCTGCGGGGAAGCTCGAAATCGGGGTGCCGTCGCGGCTAAGAATCTCGACCGTTCCGGCGGCTGCATAGTCCGGAAATCGACCGGCACTCGACACGGGAAAACGACCAACATAGAGTTGGTCACGCCCTGCATCATACGCGACGCCCGAAAGTCCGATGAGCGAGGCACGACCCGAGAGGTCCAGTGTGTCTGTAACCCGGACGTCATCAACGTCAATGACGACGAGCTGTTCACTGGATGAGAGCATGACGAATAGCTCATCGGTGGCCTCCGAGTACGACGCGCTGACCGTGCCATTTGTCGAACCCGCCTGACCGGAGAGAACGATTCTGTCCGTGACGACAAAGTCTTCGTTGAACATCACTACTTGTCCGGGAGTGGTTTCCAGAATCTGGGTAAAGTCAGCCGAATAGACGGTTTTGCCTGAACAAACCAGGATCAGGCGATCGTCTCCTGTGAAGAGATCCCGCGGCCCATCGCAGCCAGTTTCGACTGAAGTTGCATCTCCTCCAGACGCGGCAATACGACTAAGGGTCGTCCCGGCGCCCAGTGAGCCATTGTTGGCTACT
Source organism: Rhodothermales bacterium (assembly GCA_028284865.1). Taxonomy (GTDB): domain Bacteria; phylum Bacteroidota; class Rhodothermia; order Rhodothermales; family UBA10348; genus JAAZVD01. Next base: position 47,701 of record JANQQV010000006.1, read on the forward strand.
ACGACAGAACCCTCCCAGTAAGCGATGCCCTCCGGCACCTCGCCAACCTGAACGGAGCGCGCGATGGAGCCGTCTTCAGCCAGCGCGATGGCGTTTCCTGGAGACCCGAAAGCGAATGTGCTGACCCAGATCAGGTCGTCCACCCGAACGAGATCCCGAGGACTGTCAAACCCGCTCCATTGCACGCCCGTTGACTGGCCGGATTCGTCCATCACATCAATCCTGCCGGGTCCGAACGTATTGATGAGTGCAAGAACGCGATCACCATCCATCGCCACGCCCTGGACGAATCCGGCCAGCGAGCCACCCTGAACCGTCGCGGCCGTTTCCGGGTCGTGAAACGTGAGATGTCCGTTCTGGTCAGAGAAATTGCCGCCGTTGGCCACGATCACGCCAGACGCTTCGGGAAGTGACGTGTCATCGTCGCCCCCCAGAACGTCGCAGCCGGAAAGAACGAGAGCGAACAGTACCAGGAAGGACAGAAAGCGAGTGAAGTGCGGGGGTTTCATGATAGCGGGGTTGGTGAGATTGGAACAGGTTTAAAGGAGAGCTCGGCCCTCAGGAATGAGGCCGTTTGAAAAGGGGCGTCGGAAGTAGCGTGATTGAGAAATGCCACTCCCGGCCCGGCATGGGCATCCACGGAGAGGATTCTCTGGATCGATTGGTCACATTCAGCAGACTGGTCGCCACGCGGATCGGGACCTTTCCGAATCGTAGTCGGGCTTGCATTCCCAGGTCGAGTTCGGAGAAAGCATCCAGCCATTGGGATTCGTCGGTGGCCGTGAATCGCCTACCCGTGTGGTGCCATGCGATAAAGGCGCCCCATCGATCCCTATTGTGCTCCACCTCGAACCCGCCCGTGTGAGGGGTCGTGTATCGAAGCCGATTGCCGTAAGAGGCGGCCAGAGGATTGGAGTGATCTCGTTGATCGATCACGGCGGCAGAGGACGAGACCTTCCAGTGTGTGGCCGGCTCCCAGTCCAATACCATCTCCACACCCCGACCTCGCACCTGAGCGATGTTGTCTGCCGTCCAGATATGGCGTGCATTGCCGGAGAGTGCAGGCCGCCAGCTGATCCGGTCGTTGATGTGACTCATGAATGCCGTCAAACGAGCGCGGATGGGCGCGATTTCCGGACCTACCGTGGCGGCCACAAATCCTTCGGCTTGCCAGCCCTTTTCTGGTTCGAGATCTGGCGATCCGCCGGGCTCCCAGAATCGCTCATTCAAGGTGGGCAGGCGGTACACGGTGCCGAGCGAAAAGCCCGTGAGCAGCCTGTCCCAAGACCGACTTGAAAGGTGGAGGGAGGGAGAGATCCGCTGATGCGTACGATTTGATGTCGGTGCAGAAACCGGTACCGATGCCTCGGAACGCTGCCGAACTCCTTGCATCTTGAGGGCGATGGATCCCACATCAACAACACGCTCGAGCGAGAGCCGTGCGGATGCTTCATTCTGTTGGGTGCGCTGTCTGTTGTGGACTCGTGCATGCCTCGCCTCCACGTCAAATGCTGCAATCCATGAATGGCCCAGCACCCTTGAAGCCGAAGTCGTCCAGACGTATTCGGCGACCCGGCTTCGCAGTGAATCGGTTCGTTCCGGGCGATAGTGAAACGTCGACCGGGTAGTCGAGAGCCGGACGTTTATCGGCATATCCGCAAATGAACCGCTCAACCCGACGGATGCGAGGACAAATGTGTCATCCTGTCGCGCGCCCGGAGCTACGGCATTGGCAAGTGCTGGAATGCCTCGATTGACTTCCGAACCGAGTAGCGTGACTTGCAACGCGACGGGGTGGGACGATGCCGACGATTCGCCGTCGTTGGGTCCGCTTGGCCATTCTTGGCGAACCGATAGGAATCCTGAAATGGATTGGCGATCGCTATCCAGCCTGCGAATCTGCGAGCGAGTGGAGCTAAGCGGATCTTGGTATGGGAAATCGCCCTCATATCGGGTCGTGGCCACCGATGAAGTGATGCTGCGATGACTGCTACTCCAGTTTCCTTCGCCGTTCAGATTCAACGATCCGAACGAGCCCGTGGAGAAGGTCACGCTGGAGGTCGTCGCGGCACCTGAATCCAGAGAGATCGTGCCGCCCGGCGCCGAAGCAGTTGAAGTGAACGTCGAGGCCCCTGAGATGAGCGCCGAAGAGAGTACGGCAGGAGGTAGAACGGACAGGTCAAAAGAGCCCGTAGACGGATTCATCAAGCGCACGCCATCGAGTTCGATGCGCGTCGATGCAGCACCCAGGCCTCTTAGGGACGCCATGGCCGCTCCTGTTGGGCCAGCTTGTCTGAGATCCAGCCCCGGAGCGAATTGCAGCATCCGGAGTGCGTTTCCGGTAGTGCTGACAGAAAGACGATGGCGGTCAACCCGGGTAGCGCCGTACAGAATGGACTGCTCCCAAGCCGCAGCTTCTACCTCGATGGTAGGCAGCACCACGACCGAATCTTGCGCCTGCCCGAATACCGGGCTCGCTATGACAAGCGCGCAAAAGCAGCAGGCAACGACCTGCAAAAAGCGATGACCGAACATGAAAAAGGGTCTGTACCTCAGATTCCTCAACTTGCTCAGATGAGGAAGGCACAGACCCGACGGACATCAACCGTATCCACCGATTCGGGACACGGGAAAATGATTCGACGGTGCCAGTACCTCTTATCCCGGAGGTGTTGGACACCATTCGAGGGACCGGTCTCCTGACTCGTGATGGTTCTCCCACGCCCCTCTGGATTCGACCTTCCCGGCGATCTGCAGTCACGCAGACCCAACCAGTGGTCGTTCCATCTTCGGGGTGTGACCTATCACACACAGTTGCGGGTACAGCTCCGGCTACCCAGAGAGTGTTGGTCTCTGGCCCGGATTCCCTGCAATTGACCTTGGCCAATTGCGTCCGTCGAACGATTTGCAAAGAGCGAGCCGCAAGTTACTCTAGGCCGGGTGCTCGCGTCAAGAACATCCCGCGCTTGCTGTTCGTTTGTTTGGTCTCGAGCCCGTTCCGTTTTGTTGCCTTCCTTTTCCCCTGCTCTCGTGCGCACATTCCTATACGTGATATTCGCTGGGCTACTGCTCGCGCAGCCGTCATTTGCGCGCCAGGACGCCGAGCCGATGCAAGTGGATCTGGTCACCGCTATGACCCGATCCCTCGAGATCAGTCCCGAAGTCGATGCTGCTGAAGCCAAGCGCGCTTTTGCTGATGCGCGTTTGTCACTGGCACACGCATCGCGGTTTCTGACGGAATTCTCAGCCACCACGGCCCATGCCGTGGCTCCCGGGATCGACAATCCGAATGGGACGCCTGCCAATCGACTCTACCTCGACCCCGATGTGCGCAACGATTGGGAGGATCTCTCACCGTTCAACCGTATCGAGTTTGAAGCCATTCAGCCCATCTGGACCTGGGGTGAACTGGGGAGTTCCATCGATGCCGCTCGTGCAGGTGTCGCCATCGACGTGGCTGGAGTGCGCATGACCGAGGACGAGGTCCTTGAGCGCTCAGCAGAGTTGTACTACAGCCTTCAGCTGGCCGACGCACTGGGGCGCCTGACCCGAGAGGCCGGCGACATTGTCGAGCAGGCGAAAGACGAAATCGATCGACTGCTTGAGGAGGGCGCCTCCGACGTGGACTACGCAGACCTCTTTCAGGTTGAGATCACGGAGCAGGAGTTTCTTCAGCGCGTCGTGGAAGTCGAGGAAAGCCGCAAGCTGGCGCGCGCCGCGCTCTCCCGACAGCTCTTTCTGCCCTCGGGCCAAACGGTCGAAGCCGTCGCCCAAGTGTTGGATCCGATCGTGATCGAACTGCGTGATCTTCCGACATGGGAAGCGCTTGCGCTGGCAGACCGCCCCGAATTGGCCCAGGCTCAGGCCGGGATGTCGGCCCGCGAATCGCTGGTCGAAGTAGCCCGCTCGGATTACTATCCGAAGCTCTTTCTGGGAATCTCAGGAAAGTGGGCCTACGCAGCTGACCGCGAACGCCAACGCAATCCCTATGTCAGCGACCCCTTTCTGTCTCGAGGAGTCCAGACCGGACTGGCCCTTCGCCAGAATCTGAACTTGGGCCAGACGCGTGCAAAGGTTCGTCAGGCCGAGGCCGAGCATCTTGAAGTGCGTTCCCAGTCCGAGGCCCTGCGCCAACTGGTGCTGTTCGAGGTCGAAGAAGCCTATCGCCGGGTGTTGATTGCGCAGGCCGCGGTCTCAGCAAGAGAAGAAGCCCTCTTGATTTCGAAACGCTGGTTGCGGGACGAACAGATCAACTTCGACCTCGACCTGGGAGACACGGAAAACCTGGTGCGGGCCGTACGCGACAACCTGAGCTTGCAGGCGCAACGCGAGCAGGCTGTATTCGACTACAATGTGGCCGTCATCCGTTTGCTGCGCCAGACTGGCCAGTTGAAAAGCGCCTTGCAGGATGGCACGCTACTTGGACTATAGTCCGGTAGAACCGAACCAATCACCGATTACGGGCTCCAATGGCCCGAACCACCAACGATGATGTCCACCCGAGTATACATTCTGGCTGCCCTGCTGACGCTTCTGCTTGGCACCACCGTCGTGCTGCCGGCCGCAGCCCAACAGGCTTCCGAAAGCGAAGCCATTCGAACCATGCTCCTCGAGCGCGAGGCCGATATCAAGGAGATCATGGGCGACGATGATGAACTGAGCGATTCCCAAATGGACGCCCTTCGCGGAGCCGTCAACAACATGTTTGATTTTGGGGCCATGGGTCGCGAAGCCCTCGGACGTCACTGGGACGAGCTGACCGCCGAGCGGCAGCAGGAGTTTGTGGACGTCTTTGCCGAAATCGTCCGCTATCAGAGCTTGGCCGACGTGGATATCTACCGGGCTCAGGTTACTTACGAAGACATCACCGTCACGGGTGACAAGGCGCACGTTGTCACGACCACCGTGTACAAGGACGTGCCGACCATTGTCGAATATGCCCTGCAGCGCAGTTCTGACGCGTGGCTAGCCACCGACGTGGTTCTCGATGAGGTCAGCACGGTGGAAGGATACAGCCGCTCTTTCCAGTCCTACATCCGGAAGCGCGGCTTCGATGCGCTGATGGACAACCTGAACAAGCGCCTCGAACGAAACCGCTCTGAAACCTGAGTCTGAGGCGATGAACAATCCCCCAATGGTCGCGTTCTCATGCGTTCAGGGTCACTCATCGTCCATTGCGGGTTCGCTACGTGGAAGGCTACGTACTCCACACCTACGGAACGGAAAAGTATCTGCGCCACGCGGTCGCGTCGGTTCTTACGCTTCGGCGTCATGACACGGACCGCCCTGTAGCGCTGTACGCAGACCCGAGCCAGATCAAGCGTCTGCGCGAACTCGGACTGGATTCCCTCTTCGCCGTGCTTGAGGAGCTGCCGAAGGATCACCAGTCGATCGTGGGCTTCAAGCACCATCTGGATCGATTCCGGCCGTTCGAGCGCAACCTGTACGTGGACTCCGACATCGTCTGGTGTCGCAATCCGAATCCGCTCTGGACGAGGCTTTCGGCATACGACTTCACCGCAACCGGTCTGCACAAAGCGGACTTCTGGTTCGGAGGACCCAAAGGCCTGGGCATCCTGGTCGACAAACTGTTCGATCGGCGACGACGCACCATGCGGCGCTTCGGCCTCACCTACCTCCCCCGGGTCCAGGCGGGCATGATCTACGCCTCTGGCGAACGCGCGGTCTCGGAAGCCATGACGGCCGCGCGGGATTTCCTGTCTCGTCGTCGGGATACCCATTTCCGTAGTCGCCTCGACGAGGGACGCTCCGAAGAAAGCTGTGAATGGAGCCTGGCCATGGCCATGAGCTACCTCGACCTGCCCATATTTGACTGGTTTCAGGGTCAGGACAGTCCCCAGTTGGACTTCATTGAGGGTTTCGTCGAGCACGATGCCGATTTCAACACGGTTCGCTGCCGTCACTATGCAGACGACTTCGTCCATGGTCTGCGCGGTTTGCCCGCGCTCGGCATTCGCGACGCCCTCGTTCGCATGTTTGCCCGATTCCCGGGTCGTGGCGACTTCATGTGGGTCACGCCTTTTGCCCTCCACTTCGGGTGGATCCATCACAAAGAGCCGTTCTATGACCTGGCCGATCGGCTTTGGGAGGCCGAACTCAGTCAGCGGGGTGTCAGCGGCGATGGAGAGCGGACCGATGTATCGGTATCCGTCAGTGCTTCCTGAGAAACGGTTGATTCAAACCCGTGCCAAGCCAGATTCCGTAGAGTGCTGCCCGGTCAAGTCCGTCCACCCAAAGCGATAGCGATCCGCTACCCAATCAATCTGTTTACCCAACTTGGAGCAGGTGCAACACGAATCGGACCTGATCCCAGTTGAAGAGTGACCATCCGATCATGGCTACAGCGCCAACAACCAGCGGGTGAACCAGCCACACGATTCCGACGACCCATGGGGCTACGTTTGTGATCTTGAACAGATCGTACGACGTGCGGATCGTGGCCCAGAAGGCCGTGGCAATCCAGGCCATTGCCAGCAGCAGAATGGACCAGGCCGGGTTGCCTTGGGTTGCCTGCAATGTCATGGCCAGCGGTAGCAAAATCAGCACTTGCCAGCGGGGCCAGGAGGCCAGCATGAGTGCTTGACTGGGCAGCAATCGGGCTCGGCGACCTGTGACGACCATCCAGATCCCCATCCAAATGGACGTCGAAATGAGGGTTGCACTTCCGATCAGTACAGTCAGCACAAACGGCGCGTTCATGATGGAGGTGATGGAATCCCTCGTCCCCTCGCCCAAAAGGCGATGCCAGTGAACCGCCAACGGAAGGTCCTTCAGACCGATGATGACGAAGGACCCGATAAGGCCGATCGAAAGCCCGGTCACCGTGAGAATGGCTGTGCTGGTCAGCGGCAGCACTTCCCGCGCTTCACGGACAGCGTTTCGAAAGAAGCCGTGGGCGAAGAAGTAGCGCGGAATCATTCCCCGGAATCGGGGACTTCCCGCGTACATCAGGGCAGCCAGTGACAGCATGAGCCACCCCAATACAGAAAACCAGGGTCGAGCTTCTTCCAACTCATTTCCCCGGTCGAAGGCAAATGTGTCCTGCAGACCAAGCAGGATCCCGCGCACGACCTGCAGCGCAGGCCGTGGATCAGATTCAGACGTGTACAGTCCGTAGTCACGTCCCCATGGATCGGGCAGGTCAGCTGCACCCGAAGGTTGGTCGCGCCACCGATGCACGAATACGTGGGAAAGCGAAGAGCCTCGTACCCGATTCAAGGCATCCTCCATGAAACGGGCTTGAGCATGTGAACTGCCCAAAACGGCCCAACCCTGTGCATCAGGCCGCGTGATCGCCGTACCCAGGCCGGCCACCCCGCGGCGAATGCTCGATTCAGCACCCGCGCGCTCAACGGCCCGATCCAGACGTTCGAGATCACCGAAAGGTGAAAGATGATCATCCAATACGAAGTCCACCGACGCGTAGCAGCGATCACCCTCGCCGAATTGCGTCGTGTAGTACGCCTCTCTTCCTTCCTGATTGATGCGCTCCGCAACCCGGTCTATCGCGTCGCACGCGCTGGTCGATCGTGTATCGGACAGACGCGTGATACCGATCGGGCCGGCGGAGGCATATCCCCTTCCGGCCTCGAACAGCAGTGTGAGCAGGGAGTCGCTCGTGGCCAGCTCGCGGGTGAGCGCTCCAGCACCAAGCTGGGTGATCGGCAGCTCGATGAACAGCGTCAGACCCAGGGACTCGGCCAAGGCATAGAATTCGCGATCGAATACCGGCGGCATCCGCACTGCGGAGAACCCGACTTCGGCAATTTCCACCAGGTCGCCCGCTGCATCCATGAAGTCGCCTGACGCCACCCAATCGACTCCAATAATGGGTCCGGCGAAGGTGGCAGGCGCAGCGGAGAAATCTTGCCCTGTGTTTGGCTCGTACTGCGCGAGGGCGCGCTGATCCATACCCATCCACACCAGCAGCACGAGAATGCCGATGCAAGTGCGAGAAAGAAAGTTGACGCGTCGGATCACAGGTGACGATGGACTACGTGCGGCCGGTGGATGGGCTGTGGGTCTCAGGGGTGCCTGAGGTGTGTCTGAAGTGTTCGGGGAGCGAGCCAGGAGAGAGCAGTATGCCTGATGCGAATCTGGTGTCTGCAAAATAGGGGATCGTCCGTTACCAGCCCTCGAACGATCGACGTCCATATTGATCATTTCGGCTGGTATGACCTGCACCAATTGGACTAAAAAAGTGGCGCGGGCCCCCTTTCGGGGGCCCGCGCGCTCCATACCGAACCAACCACACCTGATACTCCTACAGCCCACGAGCATCAGGCTCCACCGACCTTGCTCAGGGGTCGGTCACAGCTCAAAGCCGTCAGTGGAGGGTTCGATCTCCATCGAAGCACACCTCAGCGAACCGCCTTCGGAGGTGCTGAACGCCGGTTGTACTTCGAATCTCTGGTCTCCGTCAGTCCATCATCTTGCGAAGGAATGCCGGGACTTCATTGTCAGACTCATCGCTTTCATCGGAGGAAGCGATTTCGTCACGCTTCAGCAGACGGACCCGCGTCGGCGATTCACTAGGGGTCTCGCTCGGACCACCATCGCCGTCACCCGAGCCCACGCTCAGGGATGAACCGCGACGTTCGTACGCAGGCGTATCGAGGGTCTTCAGCCCTTCCTCTCCCTTGTAAGGAATCGGATTCTGCGTGTAGGTCGGCGTGACGTCGAGAATCTTCTGCTGGCGCTTCGGCGCTTTCTGAGTGGCTTTCTCGAATCCGGTTGCGATGACGGTGATGCGCAGTTCGTCGCCCATGTTCTCGTCAATCACGGTACCGAAGATGACTTCCACATCATCACCCGCTTCTTCCTGGATGATGGCCGTAGCCTGTGTCGCCTCACGGATACCCAGGCTCGGGCCGGCCGTGATGTTGACCAGGACGTTGCGGGCACCATTGATGGTCAGTCCATCCAGCAGCGGGCTGGACAGCGCCTCGCGCGCGGCGCGCTCGGCGCGATTCTCGCCAGCGGAAATAGCCGCACCCATGAGGGCCGTGCCACCGCTGCGCATCGTCGTCTTGACGTCAGCGAAGTCAAGGTTGATCAGACCGTGGACCGTGATCAAGTCCGAAATCCCGCGCGTGGCATTGTAGAGCACGTCATCAGCTTTACCGAACGCTTCCAGCATGGACGTGTCTTCCCCGGCAATGTCGAGGAGACGCTCGTTCGGGATGATGATCAAGGTATCGACGTTCTGCTTGAGCAGATCGATGCCTGCCTGAGCCGACTTGGAGCGACGAGGACCTTCGCAAACGAATGGCTTGGTCACGATGGCGACCGACAGGATGCCGAGGTCTTTACAGATGGCAGCCACGATCGGGGCGCCACCGGTACCGGTGCCGCCGCCCATGCCAGCCGTGATGAACACCATGTCGAAGCCACGCAGGGCTTCCTCGAGTTCATGACGACTCTCTTCGACTGCTTCCGCGCCGATCCCTGGTCGTGCACCAGCTCCGAGACCCTTCGTCAGGCCGCGACCAGCCTGGATCTTGAACGGTGCCAGGTTGGCATCGAGCGCCTGGGAATCGGTGTTGATGGCATAAAAGTCCACCCCCGTGATCCCCTTGCTGATCATGTTGTTGACGGCATTGCCGCCGCCACCACCCACGCCGACGACGCAGATTTTGGCTTCTTCATTTGCCGCGTCATCGAACGCGAAATGGCTGCTGAACAAGTTGTTATCCATTGATTTCTCCGAAGAACATGTTGGCTGTATGATGTCCGGTCCGGTTGAGCGGCCAGTCCGAACGTTTGCTCCGATCAGAGCTCATTGAACCACCCCATCATGGCGCGCTTGATCTTCCCGACGACGTTGTCTCCCCCGGCCGAGGGATCCGTCGCGTCGAGATGATTCGTCCTGAATGGCGTGTTTCCAATCATTTCCGGGCGGAGTCCGTAGAGCACGAGCCCCACACCGGTTGCGTATTTGGGATCAGACACCTCCTGGACAAGGCCGGCTGTCAAGCCCATCGGCCGTCCGATACGTGCGTCAATTCCCAAAATTTCTGCGGCCAATTCGGCCGTTCCTTTGGTCATGGATCCTCCGCCTGTCAGCACCGCCCCGGCGGATAGATGACGGGAGAACCCACTACGTTTGATTTCGATGGCAGCGATCTCGAGGATTTCCTCTAGGCGCGGCTGGATGATCTGGGCAAGCGTCGAGCGTCCGACCCGCTTTTCATTGCGCCCGCCAACACCCGGGATGGCGATTTCCTCTTCCGGCGCCATCTCTACGATGGCCGTTCCGAATTCGCACTTCAGGGCTTCGGCCTGATCGCGCATCACACCCAGGCCTTTGCGGATGTCGTCTGTGACCTTGTTGCCGGCCACGGCCACGACGGCTGTGTGGCGGATCGTGTTGTCTTCGAACACGGCGATGTCTGTCGTTCCACCGCCGATGTCAATCAGGGCAACACCGACTTCTTTTTCGTCCTGGTGCAGCACGGCAAAGGAGGAACCGAGCGGTTCGAGCACGATGTCGGCCACTTCATAGCCCGCTTTCTCCACACAGCGGTAGATATTCTTGGCCGCCGAGACGAGACCGGTGATGATGTGCACGTTCGCCTCGAGGCGCACGCCACTCATGCCGACTGGATCAGCCACGCCGTCCTGCCCATCCACGATGAACTCCTGCGGAATGACGTGCAGGATTTCGCGATCGGCGGGCATGGCTACGTGCGTCGTGTCCTCGAGCAGACGCTGGACGTCGCCTTCGGTGATTTCCCCGTCACGACCGGAAATCGTGATCACGCCACGAGACTGGAAGCTCTGGACATGATCACCGGCGATACCCACGATCACATTGCGCACGGTGACCCCGGCCATACGCTCTGCTTCCTCGATCGCATCACGGACCGCGGCAACGGTCTTGTCGATATTCACCACGACGCCGCGATTGAGCCCCTCGGATTCGGCCACACCGACCCCGAGGACCTGGACGCGGTCCAGCTCATCTGATGTCGCGACAACGGCACATACTTTCGTTGTGCCTATGTCCAATCCGACGACGATTTTCTCACTCATTGGTATTGTTGGTTAGGTCGTTGGTGTACCCCGGTCGGGGGCTTTCCTGTACGACGACTTGGCCGTCAAAACGGAGGTCCAGACGCTCGTATTGCTTGTCCGCATGCTGTAGGACCTGTTGGTCCCAGAACATGAGCAGCTTGTCAAACCTGTGGGCGAAATCATCCTCGCCGAGAACGGCGGGAATGCTTCCATGCGGCGGGGCAGGCGTGAGATGGACGGTCCATCCTTCCTCTCCCCAAACGAATTCCGAAAACAGGGCGTCCATGCGACTGGATGCGGACGAAAGGTCGCGGATCAGTTGGCGCGTGGGTTCGTGATTGACCGGTTGCATCGGGTGCCATACCTGTGATCGGGCGAACAACAGCGGCACGTCGTAGCGAGCCTGATCGGTGACGGGTAGGCGCCAGCCGTCTTTGTCTACCCAATAGGCGGCGCGCCCCTCGGCAGTCATCAGCAGTGCGATTGGCTCACGCTCCTCGACATTCACGTCGAGCACGCCCGATGGCAGTCGCGCCACATCCGCCACGCGAATCCAAGGGTGCCGGACGACCCGGTCTTCCAGCATCACCGCGTTCAAGTCGAACATCACGGCTCCCGTATCCACGCGCAGCAGGTCGAGGATTTCTTCTTCCTGGACATTGACGTGTCCCTGGATGCGGATCTCCTGCAAGGTGACTTGTTGCACCCACTGCCAGGCGGTCCATCCGCCCCCTGCCAGCACGGCAAGGAGCAAGGCGCCGGCAAAGGCGCTTCCGAGTGTGCGTCGTCTATCCGTCATGGCGACCCTCCCCGGCTTGGACTTCGACGGCTTGGATATCAAGAGTGACATCCGTGTCGACCCCTTCCATCTCGATCAGACGATTTGCGATAGCCCGATTCTGACGCCAAATGTCGCCGGCGCCCAGAGTCAGGATGACGTCTCCCGGACGACTCAATTCAAGCACCGTATCGACCAAGTTCTCCTTGACCGGCTCGTACGTCACATCCGGATGGCCCGCTGCCCGTGCAGCATCAGCTATCAGTTTGCCGGTTACGCCCGGTTCGGGTGCTTCGCGGGCCGGATAGATACCCATGCAGACCAGTACATCCGCATCGAAGAACGATCCACCGAATTCCGTCACGAACTGACGCGTCCGCGAATACAGATGCGGCTGAAAAACAGCAACCAGGCGACGATCCGGCCAGCATCCCGCTGCCGCATCGAGCGTCGCCCGCACCTCAGTCGGGTGATGGGCATAGTCATCGATCACCAACCGTTCTGATGCGTCAGCAATCTCGTGCATCCGGCGATCCACCCCATCAAATGAGGCCACGCCGCTGGCAATTTCGTCGAACTGCATGTCCAGCTCAAGCCCAACTGCAATGGCCGCAAGCGCATTGAGCACGTTGTGACGCCCTGGGGCGTTGAGGACGATGGGACCCAGCTTGGTATCGCCCTCCCACAGATCGAAGGTCATCCGCGGACCATCCTGCAGGATGTTCTCGGCCCGGATGTGCGCCCCACGCAGCGTGCCATAGGTCACGACCCGGCGATCGATCTCGGGCAGAATGCCCCGCACATTGTCGTCGTCCAGGCAGCAAATCGCAGCACCGAAGAAAGGGACACTCGTCGCGTACTGAATGAAGGCCTGCCGGATATCGTCCAGATCCCGATAACAATCGAGGTGGTCGGCATCAATATTGGTGATGACGGCCAACGCTGGAGTCAGGCGCAGGAAGGTCCTGTCGTATTCGTCAGCCTCAATCAGGATGATATCCCCTTCGCCGGACACGGCATTCGATCCGAATGCAGCCACTTTACCTCCCACAATCACCGTGGGATCGAATGCGCCCGCGCTGATCACGTGACCAGCCATGGTCGTCGTAGTCGTCTTCCCGTGCGTTCCGGCAATCCCGACGCCGAACTTCATGCGCATCAGCTCACCGAGCATCTCACTACGCGCAATCACTGGAATGCGGGCGCTGCGAGCGGCCATCGTTTCCGGGTTTTCCGCAGGATCGACGGCCGATGAATGAACGACCACGCAGGCACCTTTCTCCTGTCCGGCCTCGTGACCCAGATGAATACGGGCGCCGGATTCTTCCAAATGCCGCGTCACGGCGCTTTCGTTCAGGTCAGATCCGCTGACCTCATACCCCCGTCGCAACAGGACTTCGGCAATCGAGCTCATCCCGATTCCCCCGATACCCACCATGTGGACATGGCGGATGCGGCCAAAAATGGGCTGGCGGCGATGCATGGATTGCGAATTCATGCGATTCGACCTCCAGCCAATTCGAGTACATCCCGTGCGATATCCGCAGCCGCATCCGGGCGTGCGAGACGCCGGGCCTCTTTTCCCATCCGCTCCAGGCGATCCGTGTCGTCCAGCAGCGTCGTGATGGTTGAGCGGAATGAATCGGCGAGCTCGGATTCGGGCAGCAATTGAGCGGCACCAGCGCGCTCGAGACTCCTCGCATTGCGCGTCTGATGATCTTCTGCCACATTCGGCGAAGGTATCAGCAACGCGGCGGACCCCGTGAGCATCAGCTCCGAACACGTCGAAGCGCCAGCGCGACAAACCACCAGATCGGCAGCATTGTAGGCCATGTCCATTCTCGACACGTAGCGTAGCAGGCGCAGATTGGCGTGTTCGGGGATCGATTCCTTGAATCGATCGAAGTAGCGATCCCCAGTCTGCCAGATCACCGCCGTCCCGCGGCGTGCGAGCAGCGTGCGAACACAGCCTGCCATGGCTTCATTCATCGCCTGGCTTCCCAGACTGCCACCGGTCATGAATACGACCCGATCCGCGTCTTGAAGATCGAAGTGCCGGCGAGCCTCCTCGGCCGACGGCAACGTGAGCGACGTTCGTACCGGATTGCCCGTCAATCGACAACGATCCCCCATTCCGTTCGGGACCGCCTCCTGGAAAGCGACATGGATGCGATCGGCAAACCGGATGCCCACCCGATTCGTCAGCCCCATGAAGGCGTTCTGTTCTTGCAACACAACCGGCCGACTCAGTGCCCTGGCGGCCAGAATGACGGGAAGCGCCACATACCCACCCGTTCCGACAATCACATCTGCGTCGAAGTGGCGGATCAGGGCATGAGCCTCGACCAGACCTCGAGCGACCACGAATGGCATGGTCAGATTCTTGGCGCTCAGCTTGCGCTGAAGGCCACGTACGGAGACGTGGTGAATGGCATACCCGGCTTCGGGCACGATGCGCCACTCAATGTTGGATCGGGATCCTGCAAACTCCACCACGGCCCGGGGGGCTTTCTCGCGGATGGCGTCGGCAATGGCAATGGCCGGGTATGCGTGGCCTCCCGTGCCGCCTCCGACCATCAGGATGCGTGGTGCGTCCGCGCGTGCTATGAGACTCCGGGTGCTCATACGCCGAGATCCACCTGCCTTGAGATATTGAGCAGAATACCCGCCATCATGCCGTTGGCGAGAAGGGACGTCCCTCCATAGGAGACGAACGGCAGCGGAAGTCCGGTCACCGGCAAGACGCCGGCGGAGACGCCCGCGTGAACGAACCCGTAGAAGGTCAGCATGACCACGATGCCGACGGCCAGGAAGAGACCGAGGGGGTCAGGCGCCTTTCGCGCCACCCGGAGCATGCCCCGGAAGAGGATGACCAGGAAGAGTCCGAGCAGGAAGAACGCTCCGACCACGCCGTACTCCTCAGCGATGATGGCGTAGATGAAGTCGTTGTAGGGCGCTGGCAGCCAATCGCGCTGGGTGCTCTTGCCGGGGCCTACTCCGAAGAGTCCACCGTGGGCGATGGCCAGTCGGGCTTGTTCGGACTGGAATTGCTCGTCCGATTTGGAGAACACCTCTTCGGCCGTCGTGTGCGGGAAGAGCTTGATACCGACATAGGCTTCGAGACGTGCAGCTCGTTGCGGTGAGGTGGCCAGCATGCCGTAGGCCAGGATGGCGCCGAGAATCCCGACCATCATGATCTGAGCGACGCTGACCCGGGCCACGAAACACATTACCAGAACCGAGGTCAGCACCACGGCCGACGTCGAGAGATCTGAAATCCCGATGGCCGCAATCGTGATCATGATCCAGATGAAGATCGGGGCGAACGATCGGGTGAAGGACTTGATGTAGACCTGCTTTTGCGAAAGCAGCGAGGCCACATACAGGATCAGGGAGACCTTGGCCAGATCAGAGGGCTGGAACATCAATCCCGCCAGATTCAGCCAGCGGGCGGCACCCCCACTCACAACTCCCACGACCTGGACCGCGACAAGCAATCCGATCGATGCGATAAGCATGTAGCGTGAGTACTTGGCCAGGACCCGGTAGTTGATCACGGAGAAAAGCCCCATGGCGCCGAGTGCCAGGCCGACCCGGAAAAGGTGCTTGAACAGCAGAGCCTCGTTGTCGCCACCGCCTTTCGT
This sequence comes from Rhodothermales bacterium, assembly GCA_028284865.1. Lineage (GTDB taxonomy): Bacteria > Bacteroidota > Rhodothermia > Rhodothermales > UBA10348 > JAAZVD01. The sequence continues at coordinate 63,160 of JANQQV010000006.1, forward strand.
TTCGGCGAGATACCCGATCGCGCTGTACACCGACACAATGCCGATGGCACACAGCAGCAAGATGGCCCAGAGGACGAATTTGTCCACTGCGCCGGAGTCGGGACCGCGAAAAGTCAGGACCTGCATGAGGATGGTGGTTGAGAGCGAATCTCAGGTGGTTGATGTCAGATGTTCGAGACGAGCTGTTTGAACTGGTCTCCCCGGTCCTCGAAAGAGGCAAACATGTCGAATGAGGCGCAGGCGGGTGAGAGTAGAACCACATCGCCTTGCTGAGCCAGGAGGTGGGCCAGGTGAACCGCGTCGGCCAGCGACTCGGCCCTGACGGCATCCTCGACATGAGGACCCAATTGAGTATGAATCGTCTCGGCCGCTTCCCCGATCGTGATCAGGGCGCGAACCCGCTCTTTGACCAGTGGCGTCAGCTTGTGGTAGTCATTGCCCTTGTCCCGGCCACCGGCGATCAGGATTACCGGTTCGCGGAAGCTCTCGAGCGCGTACCAGACCGCATTCACGTTGGTCGCTTTGGAGTCGTTCACGTAACGGACTCCGTCCACCTCCCGAACCGATTCGAGCCGGTGCGGAACGCCCTCGAAGGTGCGAAGGCTTTCTCTCATGACGTCGCTTCTCACCTCTACGACACGTGCTGCTACCGCTGCCGCCAGCGAGTTGTACACGTTGTGCCGGCCTCGCAAGGCCAGGTCGTTTGGTTGCATCAGCGTTTCCTCCATGTTGTCGATGCGCAGGGTCAGATATCCGTCTTTCAGATATCCTGCTGCATCGGAGTGTTCAGGGGTTGTGGCCACGTCGGTGGTCGTGATCCCGAAAGCGCGGGGGCCCTCGCGATCCGGTCCGTGTTGCCGCGATCGGATGAATGCGCTCAGGCGCGCATCGTCCATCGAATAGATGAAAGCATCCGTGTCATCTTGCTGAGCACAGATGCGAAGCTTGGCGGCCGCATAACGGTCCATGTCGTTTCCGTAGCGGTCCAGGTGGTCCGGGGTGATGTTGAGAACAACACTCACGTCCGGACGGAATGTGTGCACGTGATCCAGCTGGAAGCTGGAGACTTCGAGCACCACAATGTCCTCGGGACTCGCGTCGAGCACGCGTTCAGCGAACGGCGTCCCGATGTTGCCGCAAACAATCGGTCGGTGACCTGCATGGTGCAGGATGTGGCCCGTGAGCTCGGTCGTCGTCGTCTTCCCGTTTGACCCGGTGATGGCAATCATCCGGGAGTGGCAGAACCAGCTGGCCAGTTCGATCTCCGAAATGACCGGGAGATCACTTTGAAGAGCAGCCTGGATGGGCGGCGCCGTATCCGGGACGCCAGGGCTCGAAACCAGAAAATCGGCTTCCTGAACCCGCGCGCTGTGGCCTCCTTCTTCAAATCCGATTCCCAGCGCCCGTAGTTCAGACTGCACCGGTGTCGGAATGAATCCGGCATCACTGACGAAGACGCGGGCTTCTTTTGCGTGAAGCAGTCGCGCGGCAGCCAGTCCGCTTCGCGCAGCGCCCAGGACCGACACCCGGCGTCCTTTCAGACGCGACATCGACTCCCGGGTGATATGCGGATTCGCTTTCGTCATCAGCGGATGCGCAATACCAGTAAGGTGGCTACGACGGTGACCGCGGTGATGAGCCAGAAGCGCAGCACGATCTTCGCCTCGTGCCATCCTTGCGCCTCGTAGTGGTGATGGATGGGCGCCATCTTGAAGATGCGCCGTCCCTCGCCATACTTGCGCCGCGTGTACTTGAAGTACGATGTCTGGATGATGACCGAGAGCGTCTCCCAGAAGAAGACCGCGCAGAGGAGCGGTAGCAGCAGCTCCTTCTTGACCATCAGCGCCATGGTCCCCACTGCAGCTCCTAGAGACAGGGCCCCGGTATCTCCCATGAAGACCGAAGCGGGATACCCGTTGTACCAAAGGAATCCGAAACAGGAGGCTGCGAGTGCGGCGGCAAAGACCGTCAGTTCCCCCGCTCCCGGCAGCAGCATCTCATTGAGGAAGTCGGAGAAGATGGCGTTACCGGCGATGTAGGCCAGGGCAGTCAATCCGACCGCCACGATGCCGGTCACCCCGGCCGCCAGTCCATCAAGTCCGTCTGTCAGATTCACCGCGTTCGATAGCGCGGTCAGAATGAAAATGACGATGGGGATGTAGATCACCCATCCCAGGTCGATTCCGGTTACCCAGTGCCGGAGAATGTTGTAGTCGAGGGTCTCATCGGCGACGAAGGGCAGGTAGGTCAGCGTCTTGATGTCGCTGAATTGCGGATGGAAGTAGAGTATCGATCCGACGAGCAATCCAAGGGTGACCTGTCCGATCAGCTTCACCCTGGCGGGCATTCCCGACTTGTCTCGTTTGACCACCTTTATGTAGTCGTCCACAAATCCGAAGGCACCCATCCAGGCAGTGGCCAGCATGATCAACCAGACATACACCTCGCCGATGGCTCCCCAGAGCAAGGTCGCACCCAGGACGGCGATCAGGATGATCAGTCCACCCATCGAAGGAGTGCCCTGCTTGTGCGTGTGATCGACGACACCCGCATGAATGCCCTCGCGCACCTGTTCGCCCAGTTGTTTGGCAGCCAGCCATCGGATGATGCGTCGTCCGATGAAGAGCGCAATCAAGAGCGCCGTGATGGCTGCAAGGGCCGCCCGGACGGTGATGTATTCGATCACCTGGAAGCCGGGGGGTTCGAAAACCGCCTCGAGATATTTGATGAGGTAGTAGAGCATGGTCGTTGGGTTTCCGACTGGTAGGCTCAGTCGGCATGGGTGTCCGGTTGGGTAATCCCGAAAGCACGTCGGGCTTCCTCCCGGTCGTCAAAGTGGATTGTCTGGTCGGCGAGGGTCTGAGTTGTCTCGTGTCCCTTTCCTGCCAGAACAAGCGTATCGCCGGCTGCCATGTTGGCCGCGGCGAACTGAATGGCTTCGCGCCGATCTTCGATCCAGTTCATGGCGCTAGTCGATCGAACACCCTGTCGGATGTCCTCCAGGATGGCCGCCGGGTCTTCAGAACGCGGATTGTCGCTCGTGACAATGACCCGATCTGCGCCGGCTTCGGCAATGGCGCCCATTTCTGGTCGTTTTCCTCGATCGCGATCGCCGCCGCAACCGAAGAGGCACCAGAGCGTGGTCTCCTTAGAGATCGAAGCGCGAACCGTCGTGAGTACGTTTTCGAGCGCGTCGGGCGTGTGCGCGTAATCAATGATCACAGTGCGCCCGTCAGGAGATTGCAGGTGCTCGAAGCGTCCTCGTACAGGCGGGCAGGCAGCCAGCAGATCCAGGGCCTCGCTTCGAGGCACGCCAAGCGCAATTGCGCCAGCAAGTGCGGCCGCCAAGTTGAATGCGTTGTAGGCTCCCGCAAGTTGGTAGCGTCGCCGGTCGCCATCGATCATCAGTTCCAGGCCTTCAATCGATTCGTCCAGGATGCGCCAGGTGATTTCGGCTTCAGGATGCGCTTCGGCCTTCCCGATGGTCATGGTCCGGGCTACGCAGTCGGCAACAATCGAGCGTCCCTTGGGGTCGTCCAGGTTGGTCACGGCGATGGCGTTGCTCGACAAGTCGTCGAAAAGCCGCTTTTTGGCCGCGAAGTAGGCGTCTTCGGTCCCGTGATAGTCCAGGTGATCACGGGTGAAATTGGTGAACAGGGCCAGGTCGATATCCTGAATCCGGATGCGGTGCTGGTCGAGGGCGTGCGAAGAAGCTTCGAGCGCTGCATGCGAACATCCGTTGGCGTGCATGGCGCCGAGGTGCTGGAAGTAGCAATCCGGCGACGGCGTCGTGTGCGTTGCCTCGTGATGAGTCTGGCCGTCGAAAATGCCTGTCGTTCCCATCAAGCCACAGGTTTTTCCTGCGTGAAGAAGTACATGGTGGAGCAGCGTGGCTACGGTCGTCTTGCCGTTCGTCCCTGTTACGGCAGCGAGCGTCAGGTGTATTCCGGGATCGTCACTCAGCAGGGATGCGAGTTCGACCCAAGCCTTGCGAGAGTCTGTCACCTCGATTACGGCAGGGCTTCCTTCACGCGCGTCCCTTTCAGTCTTGGTCTCGCGCGCAAGGACGGGGCGGATGGATGCATCCATCCGCGCCGCCTCGCACACGATGGCGGTAGCTCCGTTTGAAACAGCTTTGTCAATGAACAGGTGACCGTCCGTGGACGAGCCGCGAATCGCGACGAATCCGTCGGTCGGTCCGACCTCCCGACTGTCAGCAGTCAGGAGATCGATAGTCGTATCCGGCCTTCCCCGAAAGGAATCCAGCAATCCGGCGGCTTCGAGCCGTTCGATGCAGGATGCCAGTGTTTTCAAAATCAGATGTCATCAGTGGTCGGGTTCATCCGGTGATTGCGGTGGTCGGCAGAAGGTCAGTTCAGGATCAGTCGCGCCCGAGCGGTCAGGGGAGCTCCAGCTTCGGGCCATTGTCGCTGGACGGTCCCGTGACCTTCCAGTTCGACATCAACCCCAAGCTTGCCCATCCATGCCGTGGCCTCTCGGCCTGACAGACCATCGAGGTCTGGCATGACGCGCACGGAATCCTGAACGGCGGCCAACCGGATCGGAACGCCCTGTAGGAGTTCTTCTCCAGCTCGCACATTCTGCACTTCCACTGCAGTCAGATAGTCGCTGCTCTCACCTGAGGGCGAGAGTCCGAGTGCCGTAAGGCGCCGACCCGCAATCGGGGACGGCATGCCGGCAACATCGGGAATGGTGATCGGGGCAGGATTGGTCTGCAGGTCTTCTTCCGCCTGGACGTACTTGTTCATTTCGGGCATCCGTGCCATCCAGCGCTCGGTCACCGCTTTGAAGATGGGCGCGGCAACCACCCCGCCGTACATGCTCAACTTTGGCTCGTCCATGACGATGGCCAGCACCACCTGGGGATCCTCAACTGGCCAGAAGCCCACAAATGTGGCTCGGTAGGCTCCCTGGATATATCCAGACCCGTCCGACTTGCGCGCAGTGCCGGTTTTACCGGCAATACGTAGCCCATCAACGATGGCTTGATCTGCCGTTCCGGTTTCGGAGACGACGGTTTCGAATGCTTTGATAAGCGTGTCGGCCGTCGCCCGATCCATCACGCGGCGCACGGAGTCCGGTGTCGCTCTCCAAGTCGTCCGCCCTTTCGCGTCCCGTCGTTCCTTGACGATGTAGGGTTTCATCAGGACACCCCCGTTCGCCAACGCACCATAAGCCAGAGCCACCTGCAGAAGGGTCGCATCCATCCCGTAGCCCCGGCTCATTGCCGATTTGTCTGTTGCACTCCAGTCATCGGGAAGACGCACTTTCGTGGTCGCTTCACCGGGTAACTCAATCCCCGTTTTCTGGTTGAAACCGAACTGCCGCACGTACTGGTACATCAACCCATCAGACATGTCTTCCACGATCAAAGCGGTCCCAACATTTGATGAGACCTTGATCACGTCGGAAACGGTGATCACACCGTGTGGATGGGTGTCATGAATGGTAAACCGTCCCTGCTTGAGGGAGCCATCGCCGGTATCAATTGAGTCGCCTAACGAAACCAGATCATTCTCGATGGCCGCGGCAGTTGGTACGACTTTAATGACTGAACCCGGTTCGAATCGGTCCGTGACCACGTGATTGCGACGTGAGGCCATCGAGTAGGCACCGATGTTGTTCGGATCAAAGGTCGGCCAATTGGCCAGAGCCAAAATTTCTCCGGTTTTAGGATTCAAAGCGACAACTCCGGCCCATTTCGGCTCAGCGCGAGCGACGCCTTTGGCCAGCTCCTCTTCCAGGATGGCCTGTTGGATGACATCAACGGACAGAATCAGGGATTCACCATGTTCTGGCGGACGCTCCTCATTGCCAGGCATGAACTTGACGCGATTCCGGCGATCCTTGTTGAGGACACGAAGGCCGTCGGTACCCCGGAGGATTTCGTCGAACTCAACCTCGAGCCCCTCGATACCGCCGTCAGTCCCGGTACCACCTAGAATATGTGCGGCCAACGGGCCATGATTGTAGCGACGGGTCGTTGAACCCTCTGGCAACGCGCCCGGAATCGAGGCAAACCACTTCAACTCCGCCCCGGTCATTTGCACATCCCGGGCCAACATGGCGTAGGCGCGACTGCTCCGGTTTGCAATCAGTGAGCGAAGTCGGGACTGCGACACACCTGAAAGCTCCGACAAGCGACGAATGAACTCATTGGAACGCTCGTCAAACCCGTCGACCGTCGGATCCACAGCCATGTCGACGCGCTCGATGTTTACCGCGAGCGGACGACCGGCCGCATCGAAGATTTCTCCGCGCAGCGCCGGGATATCCTGATACGCAATCGACTGTTCTTCGACGGCCTCGCGCAGATCCCCGCCGTCCACAGCGGACACGCGCAACACCTGCAATCCGATCAGGATCGGAAGCAGGGCAATCAACGTGATGACCACGTACATGCGTGCCAGTATCTGGTCCTTGAGCTCCATGCTGGGCGGTTGGTGCGGGGGTCTGTGCGTGACGGGTTGGTTGAGTGCTATCGGGGCAGGACTATGGCAGGGCCTTCGAGCAACCGGTCTTCCAGACCGATATCGCGGGCTGCGGCAAATATTTCTTCAGGGCCCGTCACGCGATGGAGTTCGCCTTCGAGGCGGTCGAATGTCATCTGCAGGGCCAACTGGTCGTTGCGCATCCCCTGGACTTCAGCGAGCAGATCCTGCGTGGCAAAGACGTGGCCGACATACAGCGTGAACAGCGTGGCTACCGCGAGGACAATCACTACGAATCGGGCCGTGGACATGGCACCCAGCCATGTTTCAGATTCGATGCGAGGGACTTCGCGAGACGCATTGCCGTCCGCTAGATCCCTCCAGCCCGGCAGCTCGCCCGTATCAATGCGTTGGGACGTCTTGGAAGCAACGGCTCGCCGCGACGAGGCCTTTCGGGCAGAATTGGTCTTTCTCGTCGTGCGATTCGAAGCAGTAGACTTCTTGAGCGGCGAGCTCTTCGCTGTTTTCAGCTTCGTTGTTGTCCGCTTCGTCGTCGAGCTCTTGGCCGAACGGCTTTCAGCCACCGTATTGGCTGCGACGGTCTTTTTCGCTGATTTACGCGTCTGCGTTGGTGTGTTCGAGGTCCGCGAACGCGAACTGGAACGGCTTTTCGTCGAAGAGGAAGAGCCCTTTACAAAGCGCACCGGTTTCTTCGCCCGCGATGCGGTCGTCGAAGAGGGTTTCCGTTTTTTCGATGAAGCCATTGGTGATTGATCCGGGGTCAGATGGTCTGGCTTGCGCCCTGGTTGGAGTCATCCACCCGCTCGGCCACGCGCAATCGCGCACTGCGGCTTCTCGGGTTCACCTCAATCTCTTCTTCGTCGGCAACGATGGGTTTGCGAGTCACATCTTTCCACGGCGACAGCAGATTTCCGTAGACATCGCGACGCACCGTACCCTGGGCATTGCCGGTTCGCATGATGCGCTTGACCCGGCGATCCTCCAGTGAGTGGTAGCTGATGATGGCCAGCCGGCCACCTACTCCGATCAAACCGGGAGCCGCCTCGAGGATGCGATCAAGTGCTTCGAGTTCATCATTGACAGCGATTCGCAACGCCTGGAAAACCCGAGCCAGGGTCTTCTTCTCCTGTCCACGAAAGGCAGCTGCTTCAATGGCATCAGCCAGTTCGCGCGTAGTGGAGATCGGCCTCGCTTTCACGAGCGCATGAGCAATCCGCGGCGCCTTGGGTTCTTCGCCGTATCGAGACAGAACTCGGATCAGATCACCGACCTCCAGTCGATTGACCAGATCGGCGGCATCTTCCCCTTGCGTGGTGTCCATCCGCATATCGAGCGGACCATCGAAGCGATGGCTGAATCCGCGCGCTGCAGCGTCGAACTGATGGGATGAAACGCCTAGATCAAGCAACATGCCCGAGATCGATTCCACGCCCATGTCCCGCAGCAAGCGGGGTGCATCGGCGAAGTTGCCCTTGACCAGGGTTAGTCGCCCTTCGTCAATGGGACCAGCCAATCTGTGGTCCGCTTCCGCCAGGGCGTCATCATCCCGATCGATCGCAATGACCCTCCCTTCGCGCGCGAGCGCTTGAAGCAAGGCTTCGGTGTGTCCACCGCCACCAAGCGTTCCGTCCACGTACGTGCCGACGGGGTCGGTCACGAGGTGTTGGATGACATCATTCCAAAGAACAGGCGCGTGATAGCCCGAAGCATGTTTCAACAGGTGCCCCGACTCATCACGCGCATTCACATTTCTTTCCGCTTTTCTGCGTTTCCGTTTTTGCGTATCCGGCTTGTGTGCGTTCGACCTCCTCAGGACCCCATGACTTCTTCTGCCAAGGCTTCCTGGTCGATCTCCTGCTCTTGCTCATAGGCATTGAATACATCCGGATCCCATATCTCAATGCGATCCAGCGCACCAATGATGAGCGCGCGGTCTCCGATACCAGCGTATTCCGAGAGGGAACGAGGAATTGAAATCCGTCCCTGACCGTCCAGCGAAACCTCTTCGGCCCATCTCAGGATCATGCGAACCAGATGACGGGCTTTGCGATTGTTGACGTTCAGTTCGGAATACTCATCCTCCTTGACCTTCCAGCCATCCTGCGGATAGGCATAGATGCACTTCTCGAAGCCTTTCGTCAGGGTAAACGTCCCCTGGGCTTCCGGCGTCAATGCATTGCGCATCTTGGCCGGAATGGCAACCCGTCCTTTCGCGTCGACGGAGTACGCTGCCTGTCCCTTGAAACGTGCCATGAGTGAGGATTGAAACGAGCACCCGGGGTCGCAGTACCGTTTTCAACGCCGATGTGCGCGCACCATTTGGCACCCGCCCAGCGACATCAGTTCAGGAATCGTGGGGAATTCAGTGGTGGGAAAACTCCCCACTTTTCCCCACTTTCCCGGTAATGTACGGTTTTAAGCCCGGAAGTCAAGCAAAAACGGTCATCTAACCATGGGTGAAATCGGCCTTCAGAGGCCAATTTTAAAGGTTGTGGTGGAAAGTGGGGAATATGTGGACAGGGTTGGCCGAAATGTGGATAACCATGGTAAAACATGAACAACCCGCTGCTGCTCGTTGGGCAACAACGGGTTGTTGAGAGTTATCCGGGCCAGTCATCCCACGCTGGGGGGCAGCATGGGGAATCGCGTGTCGGGGACGCGGGTTTTTACATTTTGGCGGATGCGAGGTGGATTTTTTTCTCGCGACGCGGCCCTTTCGGGGTCAAAATGTTGTCCATTTCCTCTGCATACTCGACACAGGCGCGGACGAATGAGGCAAACAGGGGATGCGGATTGCCCACCGTCGAGCGGTATTCGGGGTGGAATTGGACCCCGACGTACCAGCGTTTTTCGGGAAGCTCCACGATCTCGACCAGGTCCCGCTTGGGGTTCACTCCCGTAAAGTGCATGCCGTGCTCGGCCAGCTTGTAGCGGAGGACGTTGTTGAGTTCGTAGCGGTGGCGATGGCGCTCTTTGACTTTCTTCTTGCCGCCGTAAATTTCTGCAGCGCGTGAGCCTTCGGTCAGTTCGCAGGTGTAGGCGCCGAGTCGCATTGTGCCCCCCTTCTCGGAGATCTTCTTCTGCTCCTCCATGAGGTCGATGACGGGGTGCTCGGTATCCGGATCGAACTCGGTCGAGTGCGCCGTTTCCCATCCGCACTTGTTGCGGGCGTATTCGATGACGGCACACTGCATGCCCAGACAGATCCCGAAGAAGGGAATGTCATTCTCACGCGCATACCGGACGGCGTCGATCTTCCCTTCCACCCCGCGATCGCCGAAACCGGGGGCCACCAGGACACCGTTGACGTCGGCAAGCTGGGCCTCCACATTGTCAGCCGTGAGGTTGTCCGATAGGATCTGGACCAACTCGACCTGAACGCCATTCGCGGCGCCGGCCAGGATGAAGCTCTCACTGATCGACTTGTAGGCATCCTGGTGTTCGACATACTTGCCGACGAGCGCGATGCGGACTTTGCCTTCGGGCTCTTTGAGCTGACGCAGGAATCGCACCCAGCCGTCCATGTCCGGAGCGTCGAGGACACGTCCTTTGAAGTCTTCCTCCATGTGCAGCCGCTCGACAGCGATCTCGTCGAGTCCTTGCTCCTTCATCAGAAGGGGGACTTCGTAGATAGACTCGGCGTCCTGCGAGGCAATCACCGCGCGTTGCTCAACGTTGCAGAAGAGGGCCAGCTTGCGTTTGACGTCGTCCGTCAGCGGACGATCGGTACGGCAGACCAGAACGTCCGGCTGCAGGCCGTAGGAAAGCAGGGTCTTGACTGAGTGCTGGCTCGGCTTGGACTTGACCTCTCCTGCCGCCTCGAGATAGGGCAACAAGGTGAGGTGGATGTTCAGTGTATTGCGCGCGCCCATTTCGTAGCGCAACTGACGGATAGCTTCGAGATATGGCTGGCCCTCGATATCCCCCACGGTTCCGCCGATCTCTGTGATCACGACATCGTAGTCGCCCGTCTCACCGAGCTTCTGCATCCAGTCCTTGATCTCATCAATGATGTGCGGGACGACCTGGACGGTCTTGCCCAGATAGGCACCTGAACGCTCTTTCTTGATGACCTCGAGATAAACCCGGCCGGTCGTCACGTTGTTGGCCTGGCTGGTGGCGACACCAAGGAAACGCTCGTAGTGTCCCAGGTCGAGATCCGTTTCCGCCCCGTCGTCGGTCACATAGACTTCCCCGTGTTCATACGGGTTCATCGTGCCGGGATCGACGTTGATGTAGGGGTCGAACTTCTGGATAGTGACCCGAAGGCCGCGATTTTCCAGGAGACGGCCAAGTGAGGCACAGACAATGCCTTTTCCGAGTGACGACGTCACGCCGCCGGTCACAAAAACGTACTTCGTTTGCACGGGTCCCGAGCGTTGGTGGGGAGATTCGAGCGATGGCTCAGCAGAAGGGCGTTCCGGTGGGAAGGACCCCGTTCGAAGTGCCCGTCGAAAATACGCAACCTAGGGGCGATGCGCCACCACGATCAGGCCCGTCCCTGTGCGGTTTTTGGATGAAACATCCAGTGTGTTCAGGACCAGGGAAGGCAGGAGTACCAACGCATACCAGAACGGCAGGAGGAGCACACTCAAGAACGTGGCATTCAGCCAGATCATGGGCCACTTGATGGTCAGGCGCCAGGCGAGACTTCCGTATGGGCCATACGTGTACTCCACCAGGTCGGCCTCCAGGCCGGCCTCGGACAGCTTGGACCTGATCTCATCTTTCCCGTACCCATCCCGGACGTGTTCACCGATGAAGCTCTCATCGTGGTCTCCATGCGAATCTGATCCGCCTTGATCCGATGGCGTGTTGATGATGACGACACCGCCCGGGCGAAGCACCCGTTTGAAGTGCTTGAATACGGTCACATCCTCAAGGATATGCTCCATGACATCAACGGACAGGATCAAGTCGTACGGACCCTCAGCCTTCAGATCGGTCAGATCATCGATGGCGAATGTCACGCGATCCGCCAATCCTTCCTGCTCCAGGAAACGCTTCGCGCGATCGAGGTAGTCCGGTTTGATATCGACGGCATGAATCCGCGCCTTGGGCCAACGCCGGACGATCCACCAGGCGAACTGGCCAAAACCCGTTCCGGCATCCAGGATGGAAGCCTGGCCACCCTGAGCATCCAAAGCGCTACGCAACGCGCGCCGCACGTGCCACGCCCTGAGGAAAAACAGGTGCAGCATCTGGAAGAATAGCCTGGTCCGCCAACGGCTGTCCGCAACCAGGCGACCAAATCGGTCTTTTACCGGATCATAATCCATGGGTGCGGGCGGGCTCGTTCGAAAGGAAGGATCTCATGAGGATGGCCCCACGAGGAAAGGCTGGGTGAAATGCTCCCAGGTGAAACGGTTCCTTGCCTCTTCCGCACCATGGCTCAGTCGCGCCAGGAGATCGGAATCCTGCAATCGGTCAATCGCTGTGGCCAGGGCGGCTGGGTCTTCGGGCGCCACGACCAGGGCATCCGTCTCATGGCGCACCATTTCCGGGAGTCCGCCGACGCCTGTGACGATGACGGGGCGTGCAAAGTGAAAAGCGGTTTGCACGACTCCACTTTGCGTAGCCGAGCGATACGGCTGGACTACCACGTCGGCAGCGGAGAAGTAATTCGCCACGTCATCATCGGCGATGTACTGGTCCACGAGCCGGACGCGATCTGTCATTCCGGCACGTTCAATCACGGCCTCAGCTTCTTTCCGGTCCTCATACCACTCCCCTGCAACTACCAAATACGGATCGGAGGTGGTTCGGGAGAGCGCGTCGAGCAGGATGTCTACCCCTTTGTAGCGACGGACCAGGCCGAAAAAGAGAAGCACCGTGGCATCGGAGGGAATATCGAGGGCTTCACGTGCCTGTCGCTTGTCGACGGCATCCCCAAACTGATCATACGTGGGGTGTGGACGAACATCGATGCCTCCTGCGCCCATTGATGCATCGTTTTGTGATCCGATCCCCATGGAGGTCAGATCGCGACGAACCGTGTCGGAGAGAGCCACGATGTGATCACAATGGCGCATGAATCGCCGCGTCAGGGGGCGGGCGAAAGGCTGCCCCTCGTGCGGGATCGCATTGTGCACGACCGCAGAGCAGGGTATCCCATTGCGAGTCAGGCGCGCCGCGATCGACGCATACGCCGGTGCGAAGAACGGCATCCAGTGCATGAACACAGCGCGGGTGATTCCCTCGTCAATGAGTCGATCCGCGGCGCGCCGCCATGACAATGGCCCAATCGAGTCAATAATCCGGGGGATTGATCGCTGCGTGGCTCCGGAAGATGGCTCCACTTCCTGACTCGTACCAGGAAACAGCAGCGAGGGATACTGCCTGTGGAACGACATGCCGACAACTGCTTGGCCCGCATCCTCGAGCGCGCGATGGAATCGGTCGGTGAACTGCGCAACCCCCCCGCGATAGGGTGGGTAAGGGCCGACGACACCTATCTTTGCTGACGAAGCTGACGACTGCGCCATGTGATCACCTGAGCGATCAGCCATCCTGCCTGCTCTCCCCTGCTCCGTTCGATGGTTCCAGTGCCTGGATGATTTGAAACGTGTCCGTGCGCTGCATTCGGGGCTCAACAATCATTTGGCCGATCAGACCGGTCGTGAACATCTGCACGCCCACGAGAATCAGGGCTATACCCAAAAGGAGCAAGGGACGGTCCCCGACGGGATGACCGAAGAACAGTTTGTCGATCGAGATCCAGAGACTGATCACAAATCCACCCAGGAATGCCAGGGTGCCGAACGTCCCGAAAAAGTGCATCGGGCGCGAGGCAAAACGGGTCAGGAAGGTCACCGAAAGCAGATCCAGGAATCCGCGCAGGAAGCGTTCCAATCCGAACTTGGTCTTCCCGTGACGCCGTGGGTGGTGCTGGACTTCCTTCTCGGTGATACGATCAAACCCCTCCCACTTGGCCAGCAGGGGGATGTAGCGGTGCAATTCGCCGTAGACCTTGACCGATTTGACGACGTCCCTTCGGTAGGCCTTGAGACCGCAATTGAAATCGTGCAGCGGAATGCCTGCGATGCGCCGGGTCACGAAGTTGAAAAAGCGGCTCGGTATCGTCTTGGAGAGTGGATCCTGGCGACGCTTCTTCCAGCCGCTGACCAGATCGTATCCCGTCTCGAGAAGTGCGATCAAACCGGGGATCTCAGCAGGATCGTCCTGCAGATCACCATCCATGGTGATCACATAGCGTCCGCGCGCACGCTCAAAACCGACCGCCAGGGCGGCTGACTTTCCATAGTTGCGGCGGAATCGCAGCCCGGCTATCCGCGCGTCCCGCGCGTGCATCTCCTGAATGACATCCCAGGTCTCGTCCGTCGAACCGTCATCAATCAGCAAGACCTCGAACGAGAATCCAGCTCCGTCACAAACACTCCGGATGCGATCCACCAACTCGGGAATGGATCCTTCCTCATCCAGAACCGGAATGACGATGCTCAGCCGGGGATGTTGTGAATCAGGCATGGCGGATGGAGCGACTCAGGGATGTCGGCGGGCGCAAATTCGCACGCCTCGATCAGACGTCGATGGTCGCATACTTGGCGTTTCGCTCGATGAACTTGCGGCGGGGTTCAACCGCATCGCCCATGAGCGTGCTGAAGATGCGATCCACGGCAGCAGCATCTTCGATGGTCACCTGCTGCAGCATCCGCGTCGACGGATCCATCGTGGTTTCCCACAGCTGGTCCGGGTTCATCTCACCGAGACCCTTGTAGCGCTGAATCGTGACTTTCTTGCCGTCGTCACCTCCCATCTCACGGACGGCCTGTTGCAGCTCCTCGTCCGTCCAGCAGTAGCGCTCCTGCTTGCCCTTCTTGGCTTTATAGAGCGGTGGCTGTGCGACATAGACGTAGCCGTTCTCGACCAACGTCCGCATCTGGCGATAGAGGAACGTGAGCAACAGAGTACGGATGTGGGCGCCATCGACGTCAGCATCCGTCATCACGATGATCTTGTGGTATCGCAGTTTCTCTGGCTCGAAGTCATACTCCCCAACCCCGAGGCCCGTACCGAGCGCCGTGACGATGTTCTTGATTTCCTCGTTGGCCAGGATCTTGTCCAGACGGGCTTTCTCCACATTGAGGATCTTTCCTCGTAGCGGCAGAATGGCCTGGAAATGGCGATCGCGGGCCTGCTTGGCGCTTCCACCGGCCGAGTCACCCTCAACCAAGTAGAGTTCGCACTCTTCGGCATTCCGGGATGAGCAGTCGGCCAATTTGCCGGGCAGGCCACCACTCGAAAAGGCATTCTTGCGCTGCACGAGTTCGCGCGCGCGACGCGCGGCGTGACGGGCTTGAGCGGCAAGCACGACCTTGTCGACAATGCGCTTGGTCTCCTTCGGGTGGTCCTCGAGCCACTCCGCCAACTTTTCGGACACGAGCGATTCAACCGCGCCCTGAACCTCGGAGTTACCCAGCTTGGTCTTGGTCTGCCCCTCGAACTGAGGTTCGGCAACCTTGACCGACAGCACTACTGTGATGCCTTCGCGGAAGTCATCTCCAGAGAGATCGACTTTGACATTCTTGAGCAGGCCGGCCCGATCCGCATGATTCTTCAGCGTGCGCGTCAATGCACGCCGGAATCCCGACACGTGCGTACCGCCTTCATGCGTGTTGATGTTGTTGACGAAAGAGAGGACGTTCTCGGTGTAGCCATCGTTGTAGCGCATGGCCATCTCGACCGGCACCTCTGCATCCTCGTCGGCGATGTAGATCGTCTCCTCATGGATCGGCGTGCGTGACTCGTCGAGGTAATCGACGAACTCCACGATGCCGCCTTCGAAGTGATATTCCTCTTCGAGCGTGTCCGCCTCGCGCTCGTCGATAATCGTGATCGTGACCTGGCGGTTCAGATAAGCCAGTTCGCGCAGGCGATCGGCCAGCGTATCGAATCGGTATTCGGTCGTCTGGAAGATCGAAGCATCGGGCCAGAAGCGGACCAGCGTTCCATTGGCCTCATCGTTGGCCATGTCGCGAACCTTGGCCACCGGTGCTTCCGGAATACCGATTCCGTACGTCTGCTGCCAGACGGCGTTGTTCTTCCAGACCGTGGCTTCCAGCTTGGTCGAAAGGGCGTTCACACAGGACACCCCGACCCCGTGCAAACCACCGGAGACCTTGTAGGTGTCCTTGTCGAACTTGCCACCGGCGTGCAGGGTGGTCATGACGACTTCGAGGGCAGACCGCTTCTCCTTTGGATGGAGGTCGACGGGGATACCGCGACCGTTGTCCCTCACGGACACCGATCCGTCGGAGTGGATCGTCACGATGATGGTGTCGCAATGACCGGCAAGCGCCTCGTCAATGGAGTTGTCCACCACCTCGTAGACAAGGTGATGAAGACCGCGAACACCGACATCGCCGATATACATGGCGGGGCGTTTGCGGACAGCTTCCAGTCCTTCCAGGACCTGGATATTGGAGGCTCCGTATTGCTTCTGCTCTGGGGACTCAGCCATGAATGGGCGGCTCGTAATGGGTGATTGAACGTGTCGATTGGATGCCGATCAGGCACACCAAACCATCCCTGAAAAATACGAAAATCACCCCGGAAAATCGACCTCTGGACGCGACCTCTCAGGCCTCCAGGTACCGCATGAATTCCTGGACGCGGTCGAGCAGATCCTCCGCGTCTTCCTCTTCCCCAAAGGCGGCTACTACGCGGTAGCCGTTGTGCTCCAGAATGTGCCGGATCCGCGTCGCGTCGCGCACATTGAGCTTGATGGTCACGCCCACGGTGTCATCACGTGACTCGGTGGAAAGCGAGAGGACTTTCGTGTCGTTCTGCTCGATCAGATAGATGATCTGACTGAGTGACAAATCCCGCTGTGCAACCTCAAGGGCTACGATGGCGCCTGACTCCTGGGTCGCCAGCATGCGGGCAAAGCGCTCGAACAGGTCGTGACGGCGGACGATGCCTTTGAAGGCGCCGCTGTCATCCAGCACGGGGACGACAGTCAGATCATGGTCCGTCATCACTTTCGTGACATCAAACACGTGCGTCCCTGCCAGAATGGCGATTGGCGTCGCACCGAGCAATGTCTGGATCAGCGAGGCTGGAGACTCGGCGTCGAGCAGCATCTCCTCGGACAGCAGACCTACCAACTGGTTATCCGCGGACACCACCGGCAGGTGGCGAACACGCAGCTCCATCATCAGACCGAGTCCGTATTCCACAGAATCGGATGGCCTCAGGGGAGGAGTAGTGGTGCTGATGAGATCGGTAACGGTCATGGTTGTCTCGCTTGGTTGAACCCGGTTGGGGTTCGCTGCCCTGAAACGTGCAACTCCTGTGCCGTTTCCGCGAAAGGGCGTTTCCAGTATACGATTCACCCAATTCAGACACTTCCTTGACGCGTTGTTGACGCCGAAATGCCCCTTCGATGGGTCATCGGGCCTGATTCACCGTCCCCGAATGGATACACGATCGTGGACGATGGGGGTACCGATTGGCCGGCACACAGGAAAGGAAGACAGAAGATGAGTAGGGGCACAGGAAAAACGTGCCTTCCGCTCAGGCTTCCAGTGTGTGATTGGGTGTGACCACCAGATCCTTGTAGCGCACAATCAAGGCCGACAAATCATCCGCGTAGCGAGGCGCAACCCGGTAGCGCAAGCGCACGACAGCGATCGTTTCCTCTTCGTAGGGGACACTTCCCCAGTCGTATGTCTCCTCAAGGATTTCTGCCATTTTGCGGATGTAGCCGATCGACTTCTGATCCGAGACCGGGATAACGGCTTCGATCTCCTCGAACCCCGAATCGATCAGGCGCATCAGATTGTCGCGCAGATCTTTCAACCCGATGCCCCGGAGACCGGATACGAAGGCGGCTTCGGGAAACTCGTTCTTCAAGGCGAGCAGCTCGTCCGGGTCCTCGATGGCGTCGATCTTGTTGAACACCAGCAAAGTCGGCTTGTCCTTTACATCCAGCTCGGCCAGCGTCGTCTTGACCACTTCCTTGTGCTCGCGGAACGCGCGATGGGAGGCATCCATGACGTGCATGAGGATGTCGGATTCCCGGACCTCATCCAGCGTGCTCTTGAAGCTCTCGATCAGGCGGTGGGGCAGCTTCCGGATGAAACCAACCGTGTCGGAGAGCAACACCTGGCGGCCCGGTGCCAGCTCGACCGTCCGCGTCGTGGCGTCCAGGGTGGCGAAGAGACGGTTCTCGGCCAATACCCCCGCGCCGGCGAGCTCATTCATCAACGTTGATTTCCCGGCATTGGTGTACCCAACGAGCGAGACCCTGGTGAACTTGGACCGGCCTTTTCGCTGCGTTCGACGCTGACGATCAATCTTGACCAATCGCTCTTTCAGCGTCGAGATGCGCGTGCCGATCAATCGACGGTCGGTCTCGATCTGCGTCTCCCCGGGTCCACGCATGCCGATGCCCCCTTTCTGACGGGAAAGGTGCGTCCACTGGCGCGTCAGCCTTGGCAGTAGATACTCGAGTTGGGCCAGTTCCACCTGTGTCTTGGCCGTAGCCGTTCGGGCATTCCGGGCAAAAATGTCCAGAATCAATGCCGAGCGATCCAGCAGCTTGCACTCGATTTCCCGTTCGATGTTGCGGACCTGTACGTTGCTCAGGTCATCGTCGAAAATGACCAGATCAGCCTTGTGGGATTTGACCCGGGAAGCCAGTTCCTGAACCTTTCCTTTCCCGACAAATGTGGCCACATTGATCTTCTGGACGGTTGGAACCAGAACGTCCTCGACATCCGCTCCAGCGGTATCGGCCAGCAAAGCCAGCTCCCTGATGGAGTCATCCACGTCCAGCCGGTCGTCACCCGGTGTCACCACGCCCACCAGGATGGCTCGCTCCCGGCCGGCAGACTTCGATTCGTAGCGTTCTTCGTTCGGACTGAAAATGGCAGTTCGGGGCTGATTTCAGTTTTGAATGGCGCGACCACGTCGGACGCGTTGCGTGGTTCCGTCGGTCGGAGAGTCCAGCCGGGAACGCACAAAGCGCCGGAAGCGCTCGGCTTGCGGTTCAGGTACTTGTAGATCCAGGCGCTTGCGCTCACCCAGGAAGTCCTGATACAGGAAAGAAAAATGGACGCGCTTGCCGTCTTCCTGCTCGAACCAGTCGAACACCTGGCCCCATCCCACCGCGTCACCACTTCGACCTGCTTCGGGGATGACACCATACTCGGTTACCATGACGGATCCGGATAGAACAACCGCCGCAAACCAGAGGAAGCCTCCCACGAAATACCCTGCGAAGACCATTCCCGAGACGGGAGCCACCGTGTTGCTGGAGTAGAGCATGAAAACAAGCACGACTCCCATGAAAACAGTAGGCCACACCGGAAGACTGCCTTTCCGAGGAGAGATCCAGGTCATCCGCACGCCACGAACCCGCACGCGCTGGACAATGGTCATGGCCAGCAGTACCCCCGTCACAACGACAAACGAGACGACCAGGATGGTATGAAGCGTGGATATCACGAGTCAGGGATTCGTTGCGTCCTGCTCCGGGTTTAGGCCCTGGAATCGGACTTGCTACTCACGGGATCGCGCCGGGAATCACTCGGCTGCTTCGGGTCGGAATTGCTTCGCAACCCACATTTCGGCAAGCAGAAAAATCAACGCGAGCCCTAAAAAGACGTTCCAGAGCTCGACTCCGGTTCGGGCAGCTCGCAATTGCTCACCAAGAGCTTCCCCAGACGTCAGGCCCACCTCCATGACCCCAACGTCAATACCGGATAACCCGGACAGGTGCTCGCGCATCTCTTCGGGACGGGCGAGCGCCAGATCCGATTCCGTCGCAGGCGGGTGGACCACCACGCGTTGCAGGTCCTCGTCACCAGCCAAGAGGTCGTAGGTGCCCGGCAGGAAAAAG
Source organism: Rhodothermales bacterium (assembly GCA_028284865.1). GTDB lineage: Bacteria > Bacteroidota > Rhodothermia > Rhodothermales > UBA10348 > JAAZVD01. The sequence continues at coordinate 82,498 of JANQQV010000006.1, forward strand.
CCACCCTCGAGGGTCACCACCGTGCCGCCAAATACATTCCGTTGCTCGGGAATGAATGTGGCCCCCTGGGCATCCACGACCCGCACTTCCTGTCCTGATTCGAGGCCCTGGATCAGCAGCTGCATCGAGGAGCCGGCTTCCATTTCATCGCCCATCACAGAACCACCCGCAGAGAGGTAAACCAGAGAGCGATAAAGCATGGGAAGGAAGAGCCCGCGCACGGGGAAATCACTCCATGACGCACCCGCCTCTGTTGCGAAAAGAAACAGGGATCCCGGCCCGGAGCGGATTTCCTGCAGGAAGGGACGGCCTCCGCTCAGGCCGATGATGGTTTGCTCATTCCCCGAGCCGGCCTGGTAGGCGAGCGACCGGAAGATCACCGGCTGCTCCAACGTTGGCGCCTCCCCTCCTGGCATCGCCTCGAACATGCCTTCAAAGACCGGGTGGTCGGTGTCGACCTGATCGAAAACGCCGACAGCGAAGGCCTCGTCCGCTGCCCCGTCAATTGCTCCTTCGACGACTCCGGAAATACGCCCACCGCCGGCTTCCGCAAACCACGCATTGTAGTCGGCCAGCTCCATATCATCGCCGGCGAAGATGAGCACGCCACCACCTCCTTCGACATACTGCTGCAAGACGGCCCGCTCACCGGAAGAAAGCGTTTGGACTCCCGCCAGGATGACCGAATCATAGCTGCCCAGGGTCGCCGACGACAAGGCTGTCTCGGGAATGGTATTGGTCACGAAGCGCGCCGCTCCCTCAGAAAGCTCGCTTGAGAGGGCAAGGCGCAGATAGCGCATCTCCGCGCCACTTCCCTGTACCAACAGGATGGAACGCTCCTCGGGGACGTGCAGTGCAAACTGACGGCTGTTGTCGAAGAGATAGGCGTTGTCTTCAATACTGATGGTGCCGTTCAGCCATCCGGTTGCTCGTGGCGAGGCGGTGAGGATGGCTGACGTCTGGCTGTCACCGTCGACATCCACGGTTGCCTGCGCAATGCGCTCGCCGGCGAGGTTCAGGGAGAGCACGAGACCGCGAACATCATCTTGCCCATGATTCGTGACCGTCGCTTCGATGCGAACAGGCTGCCCCTCGGATACGATCTGACTCAGGACCTGCACGTCAGAGACGGCCAGGTTGCCGCGGCCGTCGGTACCCAGTGGCATCAGCAGCATCCGGGCGCCGTCGGGCAGCTCGAAGGACGAGGAATCCGAAACGGTCGATGCCTGAAAATCGGACACCACAAAGACATCGCGGTTTACCGTTGGCCGATCATTCAGTCGCTGCGAGGCGCGCGCAATGGCTTCCGTGAGTCGCTCAGATCCTGCACCAATGGGAAGCTCTTCGAGCGCAGCCAGGGCGGAAGCAGGGTTTTGATAGAATGCCGGTAGCGTGCCGTCGGCCGGAGTGGGAACGAGCAGGACTTCATCACCGGACTCCATGTCCTGAAGAAGCGCCTCGATGAGGGCTGTGGACTGATCGGTATAGGCCCCGCCACCGTCCCTCAATGTCATGGAGGTTGAACGGTCGACAACAATCGCCATCGTCGTGCGACCACCTCCGCCCAGTGTCCCAGCCAAGGGGCCGGTCATGGTCGGGCGTGCAAAAGCCAGCACCAGGCAGGCAATGGCCAGCGTGCGCAATGCGAGCAGAAGCCATTGCTTGACACGTACCCGCTGCATGGTACTCTTCTTCAGCTCGTTCAGGAAAGCCAACGAGCTGAAGTCCACCCGGCGAGGTCGCCTGAAATTGAACAGGTGGATGATGAGCGGAATGGCCGCTGCTGCCAACGCAAAAAGGAGCAGCGGATTCAGGAACGTCATGAAGCGGTGGGAACGGGGATGAACACGTGTGTTCTCGCGCCTGGATTGGCGAAGCGGTCCTAACCGGATGGCCTGCTGGCAGTTCCGTTTGGACGGCAAGGGAGGGGCGATCCCGGTGGTCGTCGGAAGGCACGATGGCCGTTCGCGAGCGATGTCTTGATCCCCTTGCCGGAATTTCCATTCGAACTACGGCATCCTCAGGACGATTGATGCGTTTCTCCTGTTTGACCCTTTCCGGAATCCAGCTTCCAAAGCGCACGTGGCCGCTTCCTCCCGATCCAACGCAACCTCGTCTGAGCGCGAACGCACCATTGTGCTTCGCGGTGCGCGGCAGCACAACCTGAAGGGCGTGGATCTGGATCTGCCTCGAGGCCGGCTCATCGTGTTCACCGGTCCTTCCGGGTCGGGCAAGTCATCGCTGGCGTTCGATACGATCTATGCCGAGGGGCAGCGTCGCTATGTGGAAAGTCTGAGCGCTTATGCCCGTCAGTTCCTCGAGCGGATGGACAAACCCGACGTGGATTTGATATCGGGACTCGCTCCGGCCATCGCCATCGAGCAGAAAACGGTCTCCAAGAATCCGCGCTCCACCGTGGCGACGCAGACCGAGATCTACGACCACCTGCGGCTGCTTTTCGCCCGTATCGGGACGACGTATTCGCCGATTTCAGGGAAGGAAGTCACCCGGGATTCTCCTCGGTCCGTGGCCCGTGCCATGATGAACGAATGGGAGGACGGCACCCGGTTCTATCTCTGTTTTCCATTCCCAAAGCATCGCAAGGCTCCGGTCGAGCAGGAAATCAAGGTGCTCAAGCAGCGCGGCTTCTTCCGCCTGGTTGCCCTGCCTACCGACAAACAGCGCGAGAAAGGGAAAACCGAGGAGGTAATCGACCTGAATGAGGTCGAGGCAGCCTCCATTCGCATCGCCAGGGAGCGTCTGTTGGTCCTGGTCGACCGACTGGCTGTTCGTTCGGGCGATGAAGCACTTGAATCACGCGTCGCTGACTCGGTTGAACAAGCCTTCGACGAAGGTGGCGGCTATGTCCATGCCGTGCTCGCTTCTGACGGCACGATGCGCACCTTCTCCCGATTCTTCGAGGAGGATGGCATGCGATTCGAGGAGCCCTCGGCGCACCTGTTCTCGTTCAACTCGCCGCTGGGAGCCTGCCCGACCTGCCAGGGATTTGGCCGCACGGCTGGCATCGATCCGGACCTGGTTGTTCCTGATCCCGAGCTATCCATCCGGCAAGGCGCCATCGCCCCCTTCCGCGGCGATTCCTGGAGTCGGTACTTCCGCGACCTGATCCGGGTGGCGGCTGACGAGAAGATCAATATCGATATCCCGTTCAGTCAGCTGGATGAGCGATCGCTGGAGATCATCTGGGAAGGAAAAGCGGACTATGCCGGGATTTACGGGCTTTTCCGCTACCTGGAGAAGAAGAACTACAAGATGCACTATCGCATCTTCCACGCACGATTCCGTGGGTACTCGACCTGCTCGGAGTGTCATGGCTCGCGCCTCCGCAAAGAAGCCTCTTACGTGAGGATCGCTGACCAGACCATCGGCGATATCGGCCAGATGACCACGGCCGATGCCCGGGCATTCTTCGATGATCTCGAACTGGACGAACACAAGGCAGAGATCGCGGGGCGGTTGATCGAAGAGATCCGCAAGCGCCTACGCTACCTGGTTGATGTCGGGCTGGACTACTTGACGCTTGATCGATTGAGCCAGACCCTCTCCGGTGGAGAAAGCCAGCGTATCCACCTGGCCACGTCGCTTGGTTCTTCGCTGGTGGGAAGCATGTATGTCCTCGACGAGCCCTCCATTGGACTCCACCCCCGCGATACGGGACGCCTGATCGGTATCCTCGAGCACCTTCGTGATATCGGCAACACGGTCATGGTCGTTGAGCACGAAGAGGCCATGATGCGCGCTGCGGACCACATCGTGGACATGGGCCCGGGTGCCGGACGCAACGGTGGTGAAGTGGTGAGTCAGGGACCGCTTGGGACCTTGCTCAAAGATCCGCGATCGCTGACGGGCGCCTATCTCTCGAGCCGCAAGGAGATTCCAGTGCCCAAGACCCGCCGCAAGGTGGATGAGGACCTCAGCATTCGAATTGAAGGTGCGCGCCAGCACAATTTGAAAAACCTGGACGTGTCGTTCCCGCTGGGCGTGTTTGCCTGCATTACCGGAGTAAGCGGCTCGGGCAAGTCTACCCTGGTCCAGGACACGCTCTTCCAAGGATTGGCCAAACTCAAGGGATCCCATTCGGGCGATGCCAAAGTGGGCCGCCATACCGCCATCAGGGGTCATCGGCTGGTCGACGCGGTTGAGCTAGTGGACCAGTCCCCCATCGGGCGCTCCCCACGCTCCAACCCCGCTACCTATGTCAAGGCTTTCGACATCATCCGGAAGCTCTTCGCCGAAACGTATCAGGCTCGCATCCGCGGCTTGAAGCCAGGTTATTTCTCCTTCAACGTCCCCGGAGGACGCTGCGAGACCTGCCAGGGTGAGGGCGTTGTGACCATTGAAATGCAGTTCCTGGCCGATCTGTACCTGGAGTGCGAGGCCTGCAAGGGCAAGCGCTACAAGCAGGATGTGCTGGAAATCCACTATCAGGGCAAGAGCATCGCCGACGTGCTCGACATGACGATCGATGACGCGCTGGACTTCTTTGCCAGTGAAAAGGCGCTGCTCCGCAAGCTTCAGGTCCTGCAGGACATCGGGCTCGGCTACCTCAGCCTGGGACAACCCTCGAACACCCTATCCGGTGGTGAAGCGCAGCGCATCAAACTGGCCGCTCACCTGAGCAAGACCACCCGCGAGCGAACGCTCTACATTTTCGATGAGCCCACAACGGGCCTTCATTTTGACGATATCCGCAAGCTCCTGGGCGCGTTTGATGCCCTGGTCGAGAATGGCCATTCGGTACTCGTCGTCGAGCACAATCTGGATGTGATCAAAGCAGCGGACTGGGTGATGGATCTCGGACCTGAGGGAGGGGTGCGCGGCGGATTCGTAGTCGCCGAGGGCACGCCCGAGGATGTGGCGAAGGTCAAAGAGAGCCACACGGGGCGATACCTGAAGGAGCTGCTCAAAGGCTGACCGATCAGCGAGCGGGAAGCAACAGGATGTTGTCGAAGTCGGCGATGGCGACCGTGTTGGTGTTATCCGAGTCCGCCCAGAGACGCAACCGCAGCGGGCGCTTCGGCGCGTCTTCGCCAAACACCTTGCGATAGTCTTCCACGACATCGCGTTCCACGCGCTGCCACGATCCCGAACCGTCCAGCGCACTGGCCGCGACGATGACCTTCAGCTTGCCGTACGTCACCACGGTTTCCACCGGAAGCGAGGCGCTGTAGACGTACTTGATGATCTTAGGGCGCTTGATCAGGACGCCATCGATGGAGAACACGATATAGACGCCCGCTCCAGAGTCATTGAGTTTTTCCTGATCCTCTCTCGAGCCCTCGGGCAACCGTACTGCGCGCCAGTCCCAGGCCAGGACGGGATGTGAGCTGGTATCCCAGTTGAAGTCCGTGCCGTTATCCATGTTGATGTGGACGGCTTCGCCATCGGCAAAGGCCCGCGTGAATCCATTTCCGCGCTCGCGACGCACATCGAAGCGCTCGCGATCGTCAAAGAAGGACTCCGTCAGTGGGACGAGACGACCATCCCGTTGCGCGCGCCACTTGGTTGGAAGTGCGCCCTCCTCGTAGGACTCGAAGTCGTCGATGACGATACGGGAATTGGCCATCGTGTGCCCGTCCTCAGCCGTCTTCCGTTCCTCGATGGACACCCGTTCCTCTATCGACACATTTGAGACCGGCGTCTGCGCTGCGACATTCAACGGCAGCAGCAACCCGGCAACGATCCAGACTGCGATGACGACAAGGAAGCTGCCGGCACCGCTGGAAAGTGGCTTTGGGGTAATATGTCGAACTGAAGAAGGCATATTTCTGTAGCCGATTCCAGTCGCTCAAAAGCAACAGATCGGACTCTTGAGTGCCGAGACGACCGAAATCGTAACGAGTCCTTGTTATCGGCCTTTTCCGTCGAACCCATGAATTGGCCACTCGAATTCAAGCCGCATTGACGGCCATCAGCACGACATTGCCTACCTTTGCGGGCACGATGGGTTCTTCGCGTCTCGGCGAAACGAACCCTCACAGGCTTCCAAGCCTGTCTGATTCTGACTCGTATCGCACTCTCGCTACACCCGCTTTCCGTCCAAATGTCCTCGCAACCCCTTGTCAGCTGCGTCATGGTCACGGCAGATCGACACACGTTGTGTCGGCGGGCCATCCGCTCCTACCTGGAGCAGGACTGGACCAATCGCGAGCTGGTGATCTTGGATAACGGCAACGAACCCATGGAGTCGTTGTTGGCCGATGTCCCCTACGGACAAGTGGTATATCGTCACGTAGCGAACGACCCGGACACCACGATCGGGGCCCTGCGCAATCAGTCTCTCGACATGGTAAACGGCGACTTCGTCGTCCCGCAATGGGATGACGATGACTGGTCAGCGCCTGATCGGTTGACCCGCCAGATGGCGGCCCTCGAGGCCAACGACGCCGATGCAGTCACGCTCTATGCCACGCTGATGCACGTGGATGGAGAGCCTTGGTTTGACCATCCGTTTTATGGCCTGCTCAAAGGCGGTGTGCCCCCGACGATCCTGCACAAGCGCGATGATGAGATACGCTTTCCCGCGCTGCGTCGCACGTCCGACACGACGTTCAAGCATGCCTGGATGGAGCGCTCCTATCACATCATGCCCATGGCCGACGCACACCTGCACCTGCGCTACTTCCATGGCGAAAACTTGTGGGAGCAGGAGCATTTCATCCGTCGCATGCGCAATACGCCCAAGGACTTCATTGCTTACGGCTGGCATCGCTACGTCCGTCGCAATGTGCTCGGGCACCCACGATTCCGGATTTCGAAAGAGGCCCGCGAAGCCTTCGAGACCTACCTGACACACTCGCGCGAATGCGGCATTTTTGACTGAGCCGTGTGGACCTTTGAGTGAGCCGTCTGGACCGGGAGGTCAGAGCCTGCCGGTTGACTCGGGGAAGAATCGGTCGATGAAGGCGGCCCACGGCAGGCCCAGCAGCAGGATCTCGTAGACCGACAGGGCGAACAGGATATCCATGGTCACCCAGATGCCCATGTGCAGCGCCATCACCCCCCACATCACGATGTAGCGGGGCTTGCGGAACCAAACCAACCAGGCAAACGCCTCGGTAAGCAGGCCGAAGGCCAGAAAAGCGGTCGCAATCCACCAGTGATCCACCGCCAGTTGCTGCACAAAATTGAGCTCCACCGTCCCGGAGCGTGCGATTTCATCGACAGCCTTCTCGTTGACCCACATCCAGAGATGGCGGCCATCGGGCCAGGTCAGACCCCTTGCCACCAGCTTCGAAATCGCTGCTGACGTGTAGCCGAGGCCAATGAAGAAGTAAGAGAAACCGATGGCGAATCGGCCTCCTGCGGTGCGGTCGCGAAAGACGAGCTCAGCCAGCGCAAATCCCATCAAACCCATGCCTACTAGATTGGAGCTGTGCGGGATTTCTCCCAACACGAAGCGAGCCGCGTATTGCAGCATCAGAAGCAACGTGGCAATCATGTAGGCCCAGCGACCGAAAGGGACCCATCGATCGATTCGCAGGAACCCGAGGATCACCAGCGCGGTGATTGCCCAGGCGTTCCAGATCGGCAGCTGGTTGCCGTGCATGAAAGAGATGTCGATGTAGCGCGCGAAGCCCAGCTCCAGAACGATGTCCGAGATCCGGAGCGTGTATTCGCCCCAGTACCAGGCCAGCCAGATACTCCCTGCACCGATGAACGCCTCGAACACGCGCCGGAAAATGCGCTGACCGCGCGAATCCGGCCGATCAAATCCGAACAGATTCTCCCACAGATTGCCGAAGAACGGCTGCTTCTTTTCCAGTGTTGTCATGGGCGCAACTCCGGATTGAGATGGTCAAGGCTGACCTCAAGGTCCGTTCCAACCAGCACGTAAGGCGTGGCCATGATGGCGACCGAGTCTTCCTCGGTTAGACGCGCACGGACCCGATAGACCATCAAGCGCAAAGGCTCGCGCGGGGGCTCAGCCAGCAGCATGAGCGAAAGGGCATCAATGCGATCCTCATCCCAGACTTCCGTCTTCGAGACGAAGTTGGCCAGGTCGATCGGATCGACACCACCAGAGCGGACGCCATAGGGCAGTCCAGGCAGCTCGTCCAACGGATAGGCGTCCCAGGACAGCGTATCTCCGGGCGGGACCTCACGCACCAACGAGCGCGACCAGTCATTGCCCGCCTGGGAGAACATGGGGTAGATCGAGAATGGCCAGAACTCGCCCAGGTTGACGGCGACCGTGAGCGCGTACACAAGCAGAACACTCAAAAGAGTCGTTCGCGCTTTATTCGAATGGGGTTTACCGCTCATTGGCTTCCAGAATCGTAAATTCCGGGGTTTTGGGCGATTCTCGGTCCCTCGACAGGTGACAGTCATCTCGAGAGGGACGCCGGCATCTCATGAGAGACGCTGGCGCGTGCAAGGTACAGCGCCGGGTGTTGTGAAGACCACCCCGCTCGCCTCCTGCCTGCGAAGGCACTGCAAATTTCTTTTTGAGCCGACTGCAACACATTCGTGCCCGCATTGAGGAGCTGACGTCCACGCGGACAGCAAAGCAGGCTCTCAAGATCCTGCGCCTGGTGATCGGGCTCGGGATCATCGGCTACCTGCTCTTTTCGCTCTCCTCAATCGGCTGGGGCAACCTGCTCAGGGAGATGCCTCGAACCCCCTGGTTCTACCTGATCATCGTGATCATGTACTTCCTGCTGCCGGTGTTCGAAACGATCGTCTATCGCTTCTTCCTGCCGGCGCGACGGTCAGCCTTGCTCAGCGTCTTCATTCGCAAGAAGGTCCTGAACATGGACCTGATGGGCTATTCGGGTGAAGTGTTCTTCCTGTTCTGGGCGAAGGAAAAGCTGAACATCGCGCGCAGCGCCATGCTGCGGATCATGATCGACATGGGCATCACTTCGTCCATGGGTGGCTTCACCGCGAGCGGATTGTTGCTGGGCTTCCTGTTGTTTTTCGACGTGTTGCCGCTCGATCAGCTGGTCGGTGATACGGATCGGACGTTGATCCTGGGCGCGCTGTTGATTGCAGGGGTCGTGGCGCTGGCCGGATATCAATTCCGGCACACGATTTTCAAGCTCCCCGGTCGCACCATCGTTGCGCTTTATGGAGCCCATGTCGGGCGATTCATGGTCATCTACGTGCTGCAGATCCTGCAGTGGTGGGTGGTGCTTCCTGATGTGTCGTTTGTGGTCTGGGGCACCATGCTGGCCATCTGGACGGTCACGAACCGGCTTCCATTCCTGATGACCCGCGACCTTGTGGCCATCGCGCTGATCCTGGAGTTGCCACCCGGATTGCTCGGAGGCGTTGAGACAGCCATCGCTTCCATGCTGCTCACGCGCGTTGCCGCAGATCGCATCCTCGGATTCGGTCTTTTTGTGCCCCTGAGCCTGTTTTCCGGATCGGAAAGCGCGCGCGTTGACGGCCTCCCGGATGCCCTCCAATCCGATGACGACGCGGCTGGCGGCAGCGCCGAGCGGGCACCTGGTTCTCCATCCACGGGAGCCCCATCCACGGAGGCGGCACATGGCTGAGAACCATTCCATCTCTGGCTCCGATGCTACCGGAAGCGAGGCTCGCTCCGAGGCCATCGAAACCCGGCCTGAAAAGCGCATCGCGCTCTTCACGGGGGCTTACAACCATGTTGTTGATGGCGTGGCGCTAACCCTGAATCGCCTGGTGTCCTATCTGGAAGCCGATGGGGTCCCGGTGATGGTCTTTGCCCCGACCGTTGAAGAGCCTGCCATCGATCATGCAGGCACGCTCAAATCGATCCCGTCCGTTCCCATGAGAGGACGACCCGAGTATCGGATCTCATTGGGATTCAAGCCCAGTGCCATCCGGGCCCTGAGTCGGTTCGAGCCGACCATCATCCACATTGCCACACCTGACGTACTGGGGCTGCAAGCGCTGATGTACGCACGATGGAAGGGTATTCCTGTTGTGGCTTCTTATCACACTCACTTCAGCTCGTATCTCGAGTACTACAACATGGCGCGCCTCGAGCCGCTTATGTGGTCCTATCTGAGGTGGTTCTACGGCAAGGGTGAGCACCTATACGTGCCGACCCGTTCGATGGCCGGCGTGTTGGCCGAACATCGTATCACGGAGGGCGTCGAGCTCTGGCCACGTGGCGTGGATATTGAGCTCTTCCACCCGGATAGCCGGTCGATGGAATGGCGCCGGACGCTGGGATTCGGGGATGACGATGTCGTCGTCACTTTCGTCTCGCGTCTGGTTGTCGAAAAGGGTCTCGATGTTTTTGCCGAGGTCGTTCACGACCTGCAGGAAGCCGGCGAGCCCGTTCGGTGCCTCGTTGTCGGCGAAGGTCCGGCTCGTGACATGCTCGCTGAAGCGGTTCCGAGAGCGGTTTTCCTGGGCCATCAAGAAGGCGATGACCTCTCCCGGGCGTATGCCAGCTCGGACATCTTCCTCTTCCCTTCCGAGACCGAAACGTTTGGCAACGTGACGCTGGAGGCCATGGCATCGGGCGTTCCCACCGTTTGCGCCGATGCCACTGGTAGCTCATCCCTCGTTCTTCATGACCAAACTGGCTATCTCGTGCCGGGGCGCGATGTGGAAGCCTTCAAAGAGCGCGTGATGACGCTGGTCCATGACCGCGCGCTGCGACAGAAGATGGGGGCGGCCGCTCGCGCTGAAGCGGAAACGTACAGCTGGCGACTGATCCTGGGTCGCATCAACGCGTACTATGATTCGATTCTGAAGGCTAGCTGACCCCTCAACGCCAACCGGTGCTGTCCTTGCGTCTCCTTTTTGTCACGCACTCCTTTTCTCCGCCTGATCGCCCGCTCTCCAATGTGGGGGGCATGCAACGAGTGGCGATGGAGTTGCATGCGGCGATCGAGCGACGGGAAGGACACCAAGCCAGCGGTGATCGCGGAGTGCAAGATGATCGCGACGCCATGCAGGATGATCGCGACGCCATGCAGGATGATCCCAACGCAGGCGCCGATTGCGTGACTTACGACGCCATCAAGCTCGTGGCCAGCTGGAAATGGATCCACTGGATCGTGGGGCCCTTCCTGATCCGGACCTGGTGGCGACTGCGTGGTATGATCCAGCGCGAAGAAGTCGATGTCATCCTGTTTTCGAGCATGGTGACCGCCAATCTGGCCGTCCTGCTGCGTCCATTGATGGACGAGCACGGCGTTAAGGCAGCGGCCATCGTCCACGGCCAGGATGTGACCAAGCCCGTTGCGGCCTATCAACGCTGGGTGCCGCGCGTGTTCGACGCCCTGGATCTGGTAATGCCCGTCAGCGGGCCCACGGGCGAAGCGTGTCAGTCGCGCGGGCTCCCGCAGGAGAAAATCCGCGTTGTCAACAACGGTGTTCAGCTGGATCGCTTCCCGGCCTTCGAGTTGCGGGCGGGAGCCCGCGCGCCGCATCCTTTTCGGTCGTCATTGAGCGAAGGCGACCTGCTGATTTGCTCAGTCGGCCGCCAGGTCAAGCGCAAAGGCTTTGCCTGGTTCATCGACAACGTGGTGCCCAAGCTGCCCGAGCACGTGCATTATTGGCTGGGCGGCGATGGACCCGAAGGCGACGCCATCCAGGAAGCCATCGACCGGAACGGCCTGGGCCACCGCGTTCGCCTACTCGGTCGCCTCGGCGACTCGGAACTGACCGACATCTACCAGAGCGCGGACCTGTTCATCATGCCCAACATACCGGTGCCCGGCGACATGGAGGGATTCGGCATCGTGATGCTCGAGGCCGCCATCAATGGCCTTCCATCCATCGCCGCGCGACTGGAGGGAATCAAAGAGGTCATCACCGACGATCAGAACGGCTTTTTCGTCGAGTCCGGTGACGTTGAAGGGTATGTGCGCCGCATCACCTCGTTGGACTCAGACCGCGATCATCTACAGGCGCTTTCGTTGCGCTCACGCGAGCACGTGGCGAACACGTTTGGCTGGGATGCCGTGGCAGGCAACTACCTGCGTTACCTGAAAGAGCTGGTCTAGCGCACTTTTGGCGCACAGTTCTGGCGCCTGGATCCGGCACTTCGGCCCAGCCCGGCCAGACTACTCGCTCGCTGGAGCCCCACGATCTTCGAGCCACTGGACCAGCGCCGGTAGGAAGAACAATGCTGCAGCCAGGGTCGCTCCGATGCCCATGACGGCCAGCTGACCGATCGACTCAAGTCCCGGATGGAAGCTGAGCAATAGCCCCGCAAATCCGATCATCGTCGTCAGCGAGCCGATGGCCACGTGTTCTCCGGTCGATCGCAGCACCGATCGGATCGAGCCTCTCCCCTCTTCCATGTACCGATGCACAAGGTGCACGCCGGCATCATTGCCGATACCCAGAACGGCAGGCAGCACGATGAGATTGTAGAAGTTGAGGCGCGCGCCGAAGAGTTCGACCAGCAACAACATCCACAGAATGCCCACCATCAGTGGCAACAAGGCCAGCAGAGTCCATCGAAGCGTGCCGAAGTTGATGAACATCAGCAAAACGACGATGACCAGGGTGGCCAACACCATCCAGGGGGCTTCGCCCTGCATCAGCTTGAGCATGTCGGCCGCAACCAGGGACGTTGACCCGGCATGATGCACCGTTCCATCGTCCGCCTCTATGAAACCGACGTCGTCGGAGAAGGCCATCGACTGCCGCCCGTCAGACAGGCCGTGCAGCGGGTAGATGATGACGAAATTGCCCAGTTCGCCCGTCTTGGAGGTGAACTGCTCCCGCAGGAATTCAGGCACTTCCTCAAAGGCCAGAACCCGCTCAGTGCTCGCCGCCAATCGCAGACGCTCCATATCCTCGGAATCATCTTCGCGGAGGTACTTGTCGTCCAGCAATTCTCGAATACCGGCAAGCCGCTCCAATCGCTCCGCTTGGGCCTCAGCGGTCATCGGGAAGCGGTCCTGAAGGGACTCCACCCGATCAATGGTAGGGCTGAGTGAATCGGACTCGATCTTCGCATTGAGTGCTGCGGTGACGGGCGCAATCTGGTCGGCATTGTCGACCACCACGTAGGCCGGATTTCGACGGCGACGGTCGTTGAACACTTCGCGCACGATGTCACGGCGCGCCTCGTATTCCTCGTAGGTCGGTTCGAGTTCACCGAACCGGTATTCAAACTCCACGCGCGGCAGGAAGACGATCGCCGCCACGACCGCCAGGACACTTACAGCCAGCACACCACGAGCCGCCGGGTACCGCCCCCCTTTCGAAACGGGAGCCATTGAGCTGGCACTGGCTTCCATATTCAGAAGGCCAATCCGCTCGAATACGGAAAGCAATGCCGGCATGACGAAGAGCATGGCCATCAGTGCAAACAGGATCCCGAAGCCGGCAATGAACCCGAACTGACTGAATCCGCGAAAATCAGCCACAACCAACACGAATAGGGCCATCGCCGTGGTCAATGCGCCGATTGTGATGGCCTGGCCGGTGCTGGCAAACGTGGTCTCAGCAGCATCGATCACCGATTTGCCAGAAGCGCGCTCCTCGGAGTAGCGCGCGTAAAAGTGTATCCCGTAATCGATGCCCAGGCCAAACAAGACGAGGCCCAGTGTCGATGTCATGAGATTCAGCTGTCCGTAGGCCAGGTCCGCCAACCCGAATGTCCAGGACAGGCTCATCAGCAGCGGAAGACCAATCACCATGGCCAGGATCGGGACACGGACCAACTCGGCCAGGAAGACCTTGCCTCTGAACGTCCAGCCGACGCGCGCGGTGTAGGATTTGTAGAAGAAGTAGGCAACCACGAAGAGCAGCACGGCCAGCACACCGGAGCCGAATGAATCGAGCACGTCTTGCTGGATGGTCGTGATTTCGGTCATCTGACGATACAGGCGACCCGCCGTCGTGATCTGCATCTCTGGATGGAATGACGCCGGATCTGATGCGGCAATGACGTCATCAATTCCTGCATAGGCATGCTCGATGAAGGCGATGTCCGAGGAGGCTTCGGCCGGGAAGAATCGAAGCACCATCGTCAGACTGTCATCGGAGATCGGATACTCCTTGGAGACGATCTCATTGTAGATGGCCGACAGCTCCTCTCCTACCGAGTCTGGCTCGGCTTCCTCTTCGTCCTCCAGATCGAAGAACATCGGATTCGCATCCAGTCGCGCTTCGACAATCTTGTCGTCGAGCCAATTCTCGAGCAGATCCAGCTCAGCAGGCGTTGCGAAGTAGAGTGCGTTCTGCTTCAGGAAATCCGTTTCCTTGCGGTATTCCACCCGCTGGAAGACGTTCTCGTCATCGGCCTCCGTTCGAAGGGCCAGGACTTGCGGAATGATGGCTTCGGCAAAGGCTTTGTTGGCTTCGAACGACGGGCTCTGGATGGCGATGGCGGCTTCGCTCTCTCCGCCCACGGTTTCCCGCAACCTTTCCAGGGCCTGGACGCTAGGATACTCGGGTGGAATCAGGTTGGCCAGGTCCGTATCGATGCGCAGGTTTATCGCTTGCCGAACGCCCAGCGTCGACAGGATCGCTGCCAACAGCAACACCCACACTGCGTGCCGGACCACTCCTCGAATGAGGGGTCGCAGCCGCTCGAACACCTGATGCATCATACCTGACTCACAAATTCCTGACAGTCGACGATGGGATGCGGATCGAACCCGGAAAAGAGCCGATAGGTCCGAAGTCGCACCCTCCGCACGTTTTTCACCAGAAACCTGCTGCTCCGTACCTTCCGCATTGGCTAGGTTTCCGATCGGAGCGCACAACCAGCCTTCACGGCTCCCCACCCAGTAGCCAAACCCGCCCGAGCATGCACAGCAATCCCAATACCTACGACGCCCTGGAAGTTGGCCAGACCAACATCATCCATCGCACGATTACCGCTGAAGATGTCCAGACCTTCGCCGATGTGACCGGAGACGACAATCCGATCCACATCGATGAGGAAGCTGCCGCCCAGACGCGCTTCGGCAAGCCGATCGTTCACGGCGTCTTTCTACTGGGCATCATTTCGAAAGCTCTGGGACGGGATTTCCCGGGCCCGGGATGTGTTGCCGTGAGCCTCTCGGCGCGCTTCCTTCGTCCAGTACCTGTTGGATCAGAGGTTTCGGTCGAAGTCAGAGTGGCCGAGAAAATCGAAAAGCATCGCCACGTCAAAATGAAGACGTACGTCTACCTCGGCAAAAAAATGTGCGTTGCCGGCGACGCGACGCTGATTCCTCCAGGAGAAGGCGCGGTCTGACCAGGAAGCCGCGGCATGTCATGCAGATGTAACGGTAGCCGCGGCTACTTCAAGCGCAGAGCTGCTGGCCGTGACTACGGTCACACTCGACGGATTCGCTGGTCCGCTACCGGATGAACTTGTACGTCCGGCCGGCTCCGATCTGTTCGCCCACTTCGACTTGATTCAGAATGGCGAGCGAGAGTGCGTCAATGCCCTGCGGCATGGGAATACCACCGATCAATGAGCTGAACGGCTGCGCGGAGCGCGCCTCGGCCAGAGCAACGCGATCAGGCTGTGTATTCAGGATTGAAGGGTCCGTCTCCTGACGGAAGCCTGACATGGTGGAAGCGAACGTCGGCGAATACGTCGACCAGGAGGAGCGAAGCGCCATGCCTGTGAACTGGAAGACCATTCCGGAGAAATCGATGAACTGGTAGCGGAGCCGTAGCTCTTGCCCATCGCTGTTGGTCGCGTCCACGACGACATATTGCATGGGCATACCGCCGGCCTGCCCCATTCCACTTTCCACCACCTGTACACCCTGTTCGGATGCGACGGCTTCGGCCGCATCCCGGGCGCGGCTGTACTGCTGATTGATCTGCATGACGATAATCGCCTGCTGACTCTCGGGCACCATCACGACCTGGGTAGGCTGGTTGATGACCTGAAATCCTCCGGGTACGGGAAAACGGAAAGCCATGCCCGGGTGATAGAACGTGTTGTCGCGAACGAATCCTTGTCGTGGATCCTCGCCGAACACCATACCATCCACATGGCGGAACAGCGAATAACGGCCCACCTTGTTCTGGACGATGCCCTGCTCCGTCAAATAAGCCGAGCGTTCGACCATATAGGCCTCCCGATCACCTGGATCCGGATGAGAAGACAGCAGCGTCGGCAGCTCCGCACCGGCCTGTTCGGACAGGCGTTTCAAGGAGCGGAAAAATGCCGAGCCTTGGGAGGCATCGTAGCCGGCCAAGGCCGCGTATTCCACGCCCAGTTGGTCGGACTCCTCTTCTGCCCCTCGCCCGTACTTGAGGAACAGGAGCTGGGTCGCGGTGCCCCCCATGTTGAGGATGTTTTCGGCGGCGTTGCCGCCAAAAATGGCCTGACCTCCGATGGCTCCGAGCAGCAACGCGCTTGTTCCGAATTGCTGACGCCACATGGCCTTCGAACCGTGGCGCCCGACCACGTGACCGATTTCATGACCCAGGACGACAGCCAGCTGGGCCTCGTTCTCCATGTGCGCCATGAGTCCCCGGGTGACATAGATGTATCCCCCGGGCAGCGCAAAGGCGTTCACCACCGGGCTGTCCAGCACGCGGAAGTAAAACTGCATGTTGGAAAAGGCCGGATCGACGCCCGGTCGACGCGCGTGGCTCAGGGCGACCAGCGCCTGTCCCAACGAGTCCACGTAGGCCGTCACTTCGGGATCATCGTAGAGGCCGTACTGCGCAACGATCTGGGGATCAGCCTCCCTGCCTACCTGGATTTCCTCGGCCGGGGACCAGGCATAGTTGAAGGCACGTCGACCTGAAATGGGATTCGTAGATGCCGCACAGCCACTGAGAAAAACGGTGACCAGGAGAAGTGGCAATAGAATTCGGTTCATAGGGAATAGGCGACGGGATGGAGCCTCAAGGCGCTGTTTGTACGGTGCCCGTTTCGGGAGCGTGCTGCTCACGAAGGTCGGCTGGGTTCGGTTCCTCTCCGGGCTGGCGAATCTGACCGCCTTTGTCCACCTCAATGGTTCGACAGGCATCAGAAGCCAGATGGTTGTGGACAATCTCCCGGCGGGCTGCCGTGGTGATGCTCTGACCGACGGCCTCTGATCCCAGAATACCCAGGAAGGCCTCGATGCGGGCCGGATCCAGGTTGTCGAACACGTCATCAAGCAGCAGAATCGGTCGCTCATTGCCCCGCTCCTGCATGTAGTCGTACTGCGCCAACTTGAGCGCCATACCGAACGTGCGATGCTGTCCCTGGGAGGCGAACCGCCGGACGGGTAGCTCATCGAGATAGAAGTCCAGATCGTGACGGTGCGGTCCGCACATGGTCATTCCCCGCTCCTGCTCGCGGTGGGCCAGTGACCTGAGTTCGGAAGCGAGCGCTTCTCTGACATCCGCGCGATCAGACACCGGTTGGGCGAAGGGTCGGTACGTCAGGTGCGGACGCTCGGCCACTTCACTGATGCGCTGATACGCCTCGTCGAGGTGCGTGGTGAAGTCATCTACGAAGGCCAATCGAGCAGCGATGATGGCCGCTCCGGGTTCAAGAAGTCCCTGTGTAAGTCCTTCCAGGACAACTGGATCCGCTGGTTGTCGGAATCGTCGGGCGCGATTGAGCAGCTCATTACGCTGCTTCAGTGCAAGCCGATACCGAAGCAGGTGATCCAGATAGACCGGGCTCGACTGCGAGATGATATTGTCGATGAACCGACGTCTGAATTCCGGTCCCTCAGCTGTCAGTCGCTGATCGCCCGGAGAGAACACAACGACTGGAAACCGGCCCACGATATCAATCAGTCGCTCGAGCGGAGCCCCGTTGACGAATACCTTCTTTCCCTCTCCCGGCACGAATGCTACCCGAACCTTCTGCTCGCCCCTCGATTCGGTATCGAAGGTCCCTGTGACCTCATAGTACGGGGCGCCTTTTCGAAGGACGACCTGCTCCTTGGAAGTCAGGAAGCTGCGCGAAAGGCACAGCATGTGGATGGACTCCAGAATGTTCGTCTTGCCTGCGCCGTTGGGACCGATGATGACGTTCACGCCGTCGTCAAAGGCCACTGAGCTGTCCTCGTGCGCTCGCACCCCACGAATATGTAATGACCGAAGAACCACGCGTGCCAGAATGGTATTTTGCTGCCGGGAGCCGGCTGTTCGACCAACGCCCCGGCTCCGTCTTCGTTCGCCACCCACTCTTCCAGCCGATCGCGGCATAGACGCGCGACCCGACCCATGAGCCAACGTCCTCCCCTCTTCGATGAATTGCAGAAGCTCGCCACCGAGCAACGCAATCCGCGCTCGATGCAGATCGACACGGCGTCGGTTTCCGGTATCCTGGAGATCATGAATCAGGAAGACCGACTGGTCGCGGAAGCCGTCGGAACGCAGCTCGAATGGATCGGTCAGGCGGTCGACTTGATCGTCGATTCCTTCCGCAGCGGTGGGCGGCTGTTCTACGCCGGAGCCGGTACGAGCGGACGTCTCGGAATTCTGGATGCATCAGAATGCCCTCCGACGTTCGGAACGGACCCGGAAATGGTTCAGGGATTGATTGCCGGAGGCCTTCCCGCTGTTTTCCAGGCCCAGGAAGGCGCTGAAGACCTCGAAGAGAACGGAGCTGCTGCCCTGGATGAGGCGGGCGTCCGCGCGGGCGATGTCGTTTGCGGCATTGCGGCCAGCAGACGCACACCATTCGTGATCGGCGCTGTGAAGCATGCCCGCACCCTGGGCTGCAAGACCCTGTTCGTGACATGCACACCTCGATCGGCCTTCAACATTGATGTGGATGTGGCGATTTGCCCAGTCGTGGGACCGGAAGTCATCATGGGGTCGACCCGGATGAAAAGCGGCACCGCGCAGAAACTCGTCCTCAACATGCTGACCACGGCCTCGATGATCCGCATGGGCAAGGTCTACGAGAACATGATGGTCGACCTTCAGATGACCAATGCCAAACTGGTCGAGCGCTCCAAGCGAACCGTCATGACAGTAACCGGCATTGACTATGAGCAGGCCACCGAGGTCTTGTCCGCGGCCGGTGGGCACGTGAAAACCGCCTTGGTGATGCATTTGGCAGGGGTTTCGCGCGATGACGCTGTCCGTCGCCTGGGCGCTGCATCAGGCTTTGTGCGTCCGGCCATTGAAGATCGGACGTATACGCCATCGTGACGGACCTGAGCGCACTTCGCTTCGTACATCACCCGCTTTTTCGCACCAGCACGTCTTGCGGTGTCGCTTGAACTGATCCGGACCCGAATCGCGTCGGCCTCTTTCAGCCGACGTCTTTCCGAATGGGCCTCCCCTTTTGAGGGCGGCGCAAACGGGAGTGATATGCCCGGTTCTGGCCGCAGCGTCTCCATTCGAGGCGCGGTGGGCTCTCTTCCCGCATTCCTGGCGGCCAACGCATTCCTGGAGTCATCCCGGCCCATGTTGTGCCTGCTGCCCGATGATGATGCGGCCGCATTCTTTGGTTCGGACCTGCAGCAGATTCTGGGCTCTGATGACAATGTCATCCTGCTTCCGGTTTCAGACAATCGGCCCTTTGACCCCGAACACATGCCTGATCCGGCGCCCACGATGGCGCGCGGAGATGTGTTGGAGAGACTGAAGGACGGTTTCAAGGGGATTTTGGTTTGCAGTATCCCTGCCTTCTCCGAAAAAGTCCCCCCGGTCGAAGCCGTCCAGTCAGCGACGCTCGACATCGAGACCGGGATGGAAATGGATCCAGAAGACGTGATCGAACGGCTCGTCCTGCAAGGGTTCACGCGGACTGAGTTCGTACAGGCTCCGGGCGATCTCGCCCTTCGAGGCGGCATCCTGGATGTCTTCCCCTACACGGGGTCCTATCCCATCCGCATCGAGTTTTTTGGCGATGAGATCGACTCCATTCGCGAGTTCGACATCCACAGCCAACGATCGGTCAGTCGCCGTAATTCAGCACGCATCGTGCCGAATCTCGAAGGACAGGCCACCGACGTCAATGCTCGCATTCCGCTCACGGATCACCTGGATTCGAATACGCTCGTCGTCCAGATGGATGGAGCGGCGCTTATTGAAGCGGCGGACGTTTTGTTGGCTGAGCGGACAAAGCAACGGGACGCAGCGCTCGAACGGGCAGCTTCCGATGCTCCCGACGAGCAGGTCACAACCGACGATGAGGACGATCCCGATGTGGCCGCGATCCGGCCAGGAAGTGACCTTCCGGATGTTGATGCACTGTACATCGGAGGCACCTCCATGCAAGGCCTCCTCCTCCCTTTCGACACCATTCATGTCGGTTCTTTTCAGGAATTGGCTGAGGAGCAAATCAGTGTCACATCCCAACCCCAGCCTGGCTTTAGTTCCCGTATCGCGTTGCTGCGCAAGCAGATCCTGGAAAATCACCAGAACGAACTGGACACGCTGATCCTCTGTGACAACCGGGGCCAGGAAGCGCGCCTGATGGAGCTTCTCGAAGATGACATCGAGTCTGGCAGGGTGCGCCTCAAGACGGAATCACTGCATCGCGGGTTCGAGATTCCCGAACTTCAGCTGGCACTCTACACCGATCACCAGATCTTCGGTCGCTACCACCGACCTACGGCTCGCAAGCAGAAGAAGCGATTCGGAGGACTCAGTCTCCGCGAACTCCACCAGCTGACCCCCGGCGATTTCGTGGTACACATCGACTACGGTATCGGTCGATTCGCCGGAATGGAGCACATTGAAGTACGCGGCCGAAAGCAAGAAGCCGTTCGCCTCCAGTATCTGAACGGCGATACGCTCTATGTAAATGTGGGTGCGCTGTACAAGCTGCACAAGTACAAGGGCAAGGAAGGTCATCAGCCGCAGCTGACCAAGTTGGGGTCTGGTCAGTGGGAAAAGGCGAAGTCCAGGACCAAGTCGCGTGTCAAAGACATCGCACGAGACCTGATCAGACTGTACGCCAAGCGCAAGGCATCTGAAGGCCACCCCTACCCCGAGGACACGGTCTGGCAGCGCGAACTCGAGGCGTCGTTTCAGTTCGAAGACACGCCCGATCAGGCATCGACCGCCGCTGCCGTCAAGGAAGACATGCAGAAGCCGCAGCCCATGGACCGCCTGGTGTGTGGGGATGTCGGTTTTGGCAAGACCGAGATTGCCATCCGGGCTGCGTTCAAGGCTGCCCAGGACGGCAAGCAGGTTGCGGTACTCGTGCCCACGACCGTCCTGGCGATGCAGCACTTCCGCACCTTCTCCAAACGATTGGCTCATTATCCGATCAAGTTGGGCGTTTTGTCCCGTTTCCGGACGTCTGCGCAGCAAAAAGAGACGTTGGCAGAACTGGAAGCCGGTCAGATCGATATCCTGATCGGAACGCATCGGCTGATCTCCAAAGACGTCGTCTTCAAGGACCTGGGTCTGCTGATTGTGGATGAAGAGCAGCGATTCGGCGTCGGAATGAAGGAGAAGCTCCGCAAGCTTCGTGTCAACGTCGACACCCTGACCTTGACGGCCACCCCGATTCCGAGAACGCTTCAGTTCTCGCTCATGGGCGCACGTGATCTATCCATCATTGCGACCGCTCCCGACAACCGGCAGCCCATCCAGACAGAGATCCACGCTTTCGACAAGGATCTTATCCGCGATGCCCTGATGTACGAAATCAATCGGGGTGGTCAGGTCTTCTTCATACACAACCGTGTGCAGTCCATCGAAGAAGTCTCGGCCATGATTCGCATGCTTGTACCGAACGTCCGGATTCAGACAGCGCACGGTCAGATGAAGGGACCCGAGCTCGAGCGCATCATGATGGGTTTTGTGGAGGGGGAATTCGATGTTCTGGTGAGCACCAACATCATCGAGAACGGCCTCGATATCGCAAATGCGAACACGATCATCATCAATCGGGCTGATCACTTCGGACTGGCCGAGCTGCATCAGCTTCGAGGCCGGGTGGGCCGTTCGAATCGCAAGGCGTTCTGCTACCTGCTCGTCCCTTCCATCCACAGTCTAACACGCGAAGCCAAGCAGCGCCTGCAGGCGGTCGAGGAGTTCAGCGACCTGGGTAGCGGCTTTCATTTGGCGATGCGTGATCTCGACATCCGTGGTGCCGGTAACATGCTTGGCGCTGAGCAGAGCGGCTTCATTGCCGATGTTGGATTCGAGACCTATCACCGCATCCTCGACGAGGCTGTCGAAGAGCTTCGTACGGAAGAGTTCGCTGCCGTATTCGAGGAGGAGCGAAAACCACGGGCAACCGAGACGGCGATCGATGTGGATGCGGACGCACTGATTCCGGAGACCTATTTGTCAAACCGGATCGAGCGGCTCAACCTGTACCGTCGAATATCTGAGTGCCCCAGCCGAGAAGAGCTTGACGCGGTCGCCGACGAAATGGCCGACCGGTTCGGACCGCTCCCCGCCGAAGTAGAGAATCTGATCACAGGAGTCGAGCTCAAGATTTCAGGTCAGGGTCTTCGACTCACCAAGATCACGTTCAAGAACGAGCGACTTTTCCTTGGCTTCCCTTCCACGGATGACGACCCCTGGTTTTACGAGAATCTGTTCCACGGATTGCTCGCCGCTCTTGG
This sequence comes from Rhodothermales bacterium, assembly GCA_028284865.1. GTDB lineage: Bacteria > Bacteroidota > Rhodothermia > Rhodothermales > UBA10348 > JAAZVD01. The sequence continues at coordinate 104,922 of JANQQV010000006.1, forward strand.
TGATCTCGACCATCGTTATGTGCTCAAGGAAAGTCGGGGCGGAAAGCTTCGAGCCATCATCCAGGATGTCCCAGACCTCGGGACCTGCAAGACGCTTCTTCATGACCTGACCGACAAGGTCCTGGCCTGACCCGAAGTCGCAAACTCCCTACGAAGGGGTGCAAAACGGTCATCCAAAAAGGCGCTCTCAGACGCCTTTCAGCCGTATGGATGTGTGGGTCCGTCCAACTTTTTGAGCCTGAGAGCTCTGTGATTCTAGCCTGATTCCTTGTTATGCGTTGTCCCACATAGCATTGTAGGGATTTGAACCATCGCCGATAAAAGTGCTACTTATATCTAGTATTTGGCAACGATGGATGCCGCTGCCTCTCGGTGCCGTTCCACGAGTGCTTTCGGCGCAATAACGGATACATCGGCTCCAAAACGAAGCAACCAACCTGCCAGGTACCCCAGGTTCTCGAATGTGAAGTCGACTTCGACCTTGTCGCCGCGTTGCCGCTCGTCGTCGATGCGCGCTGGAATCTGGGAGCGTACTCTCGGAAAGACGGCGGCGCTGAACGAAAGCTGGATCGCATGTGGATCAGAACTCCGGCCTTCACCTTCCAGATACGTTTGAAGGTCGAAGCCGTCCGGTCGCTCAAAGCGCTCAGTCAGGACGAACATTTCTTCAATACGATCGAGCCGAAAATTGCGGATCTCCTCACGCAGATGGTCGAACGCAATCAGGTTCCAGTGGTCGGTGTAATACACAAGGCCGAGCGGATCCACGCGTCGCTGTGTGAGCTCCTGGCGACTTGCGACGAAGTACTCCATGATCACCTTGCGAGAGCGCGCGACCGCCTCGGAAAGCTTGAACCACTTGCCAGATTCTTCGCCTTCCGACTGCACAGCATGTGACCAGTATGGGTCCAGAACCGTGTTTTCAGACAGCCGATCGACGTATTCGCGGATCTCACGGGGCAAGACAGAACGAATCTTGAGAGAGACTTCGCCGGCGTCTTCGCGAAGCGAAGCATCCGATTGCAGACGCATGAACTCGGTCCCGACCAGAAGCGTGGCGGCTTCTCGAGCTGTCAGCATCAGCGGAGGAAGCTGATACCCCTCTAGGATCTCATACCCACCACCCTCGGAGTAGGTGAGCGGAACGCCTGATTCAGACAAGGCGCGCAAGTCCCGAAAGATGGTTCGCCGACTCACGCCGAAGTGGTCAGCCAGGTCGCGACTCGTCATGTTCGGCCGGTTCTGCAGGAGCAAAATCGTCGCGAAAAGCCGCTCTGTTCGCGTTCCTTGTTTGTCGGACTTCGGCATCTGGTTGGCGGAAAGGAGGGAGGACGGCGGGTTCAGTCGGGTGCTCTGCTATGACCCCTGTGCCACGTGAATGATCTCCTTGGTTGCAAAAAAAGGATCAGCAGTTAAAGGGGAGAGCGGTATGCGCTCCAGGATGAGATGTGGACGAGAAGCCTTCAGTTCAGCGATTTCGGCTTCCAGATCACCACCTTTCAGACACAGCAACCCATCCTGCCAGTATTGCTGATCCAGGTCGCTGCGGGGCGTTGCTGCGACGCGTTCGTGCCAGGACCAAAGCAATGCTAGCGGAGCCGTGGCGCGAGAGACAGAGAGGTTATTCGTCGGACCGTCAAACTGCTCGGCCCGCCCATGCCAGCTTCCCGCGTTTTTCAGTCCGAGTCGACGCACGAACAGATCGACTGAGCGGGTCTTTTTCTGGTTGGAGTCTACACCCAGAATCTGGACCTCAGGAAACAGGATGGCCAACACCACAGCCGGTAGACCGCCTCCCGTACCCCAATCGACAACGCGCGTACCTGGCGCAATGGCTCGATGCGCCAGTGCCAGGCAGTGACCAACATGATGATCACGCAACATGCGCTCATCCTTGCGAGAGACAAGATTGAATTGCCGATTTACGCGTCCCAGCTCGACCGCGTAGGTCTCCAGCTGGGCCTCTTGCTCAGCAGTTAATGCGCACGAAAAAGGCCACTCAGACATGGAAAGACCGATTAGGCGAGGGTTGTTTCACGTGAAACATAGGATTGAGCCACGCAGAAAAGAAGCGAGACCTCTCGAACAGGAGGGAAGATGTTTCACGTGAAACACCGCTGCGAAAAGGTCCTACTTGACCACAGTCAATCGAGGAAAGCGCCCAGACTTGACCATGACCATCAAAACGGAAACGTCGGAAGGAGAGACCCCCGAAATTCTGGAGGCCTGCCCCAGGTTCTCCGGACGGATCCGATCCAGCTTCTCACGGGCCTCCGTCGAAATGTTCTGGATATCCAGGTAGTCCAGATCGTTTGGCATGGGAAGCGCCTCGAGCTGTTCCATCTTCTCGATCAGCCCTCTTTCCCGCTCAACGTATCCCTCGTACTTGAGATCGATTTCGACCATGTCCTCAACCCGCTCCAACCCTTCGATTGGCGGAATGAGATCACTGAAACCCGTTTTGCGGAGTAAGGCGCCCAGATTCACCTCCGGACGCAGCGCAACCTTCGAAATGCGGTCAGTTTGGCGGACCGGTGCGCTATCCAATGAGGCCAGGAATGGGTTGGCCGCTTCAGCAGTAATGCTTGTGGACCGTACGGCGTTAAGAAGCCCGGTTCTGGCTTCGCGCCGTGCCTCCATTCTTTTGAGGCGCTCATCCGATACCAGGCCCATCTCTGCTCCAAGCGCGCTCAGTCGCTCATCCGCATTGTCCTGTCTCAGCATCATGCGATGCTCAGCGCGGGACGTAAACATGCGATAGGGCTCTTCCGTGCCTTTGGCCACGAGGTCATCAATCAAGACCCCGATGTAGGCTTCTGAACGCTTGAGGACCATCTGGTCTTTTTCCTGCACGAAGCGCGCCGCATTCGCTCCAGCTATGAGACCTTGCGCGCCCGCCTCTTCATACCCTGTCGTACCGTTGATCTGTCCGGCAAAGAAGAGGCCCCGCACCGTCTTGGTCTCCAGCGAATACCGGAGTTGGTAAGGGGGGAAGTAGTCATACTCGATGGCATAGCCCGGGCGCAGCATGTGTACACTCTCCAAACCAGGAACACGTCGAATGGCATCCATCTGTACTTCCTCGGGCAGGCTCGTCGAGAATCCGTTTACATAGATCTCGTGCGTATTCCAGCCTTCGGGCTCGAGAAAGAGCTGATGCCGATCCTTGTCAGCAAACCGGTCAATCTTGTCCTCAATAGAGGGGCAGTACCGCGGTCCGGTGCCCTGAATTCGGCCCACGAACATGGGGCTTCGATCAAAACCGGTGCGGAGGACATCGTGGACTTCCGGATCGGTGAACGTGATCCAGCAGCACAGCTGCTTCTCCGGAAGAGCATCCGTCATGTAGCTGAATGGGACGGGCTCGGCGTCGCCTTCCTGAACTTCCAGCTTTGAGTAGTCAATCGTGCGCCCATCCAGTCGGGGGGGAGTCCCCGTCTTCAGTCGCCCCGATTCAAATCCCAATTCGTGGAGGGCTCCGGTCAATCCTCTTGATGCGCCTTCTCCCATGCGGCCACCACCGTAGGAACGATCCCCGATGTGAATCTGTCCGTTCATGAACGTGCCGCTTGTGAGCACGATGGCCTTGGCCGGGATCTCCACGCCTAACTGGGTGATCACACCCGTAATCCGGTCGCCTTCAGTCAACAGGTCGACGACCATGTCGGATCGCATAAACAGATTGGGTTGCGCTTCTAGCATTCGCCGAACAGCGTCGGCATACATGAACCGATCGCATTGCGCGCGTGGTGACCAGACGGCTGGACCCTTGCTTCGATTCAGCATCCGGAATTGAAGGCCGGACTCATCGGTGGCCAGACCCATCAGTCCGCCGAGCGCATCGATCTCACGAGCGATCTGGCCCTTGCCAATTCCGCCGATCGCCGGATTGCACGACATGCGACCGATGGCCTCCAGGCTCATCGTGATCAGAAGCGTGCGTGCGCCCATGCGTGCTGCAGCTGCCGCTGCCTCACTGCCGGCATGCCCGCCACCCACGACCACAATATCGTATCCTTCGTCCTTCAATTCCTTGTTATGCGTTGCGTCCCTTTGGGTTGTAGTTATTTTCCGATACAGAACTGCGAGAAGATCCGATCCAGGATGTCCTCGTTGGTGACTTCGCCCGTGATGCGACCAATTTCGTCGATAACCAGACGAACATCCGCGGAAATCATGTCGCCAGAGCCACCGCTGTCCAAGACGTGCTTGACGCGGTGGATGGCATCCTCGGCAGCTCGAATGTGTTCTTGCTGCCGCTGGCTCGTTACGACCTGATGTTCTTCAGCCTGACTGCTCGAACCAACGGTCGCCTGGAAAACATGCTCCAACAGCTCCGCCACGGAATCCTCACCGACGCGCATCCGCTCGGCTGATACAACCATATCAGCGGTCTCCTTGGCCAAGGTAATTTCAGCGTCCGTCAGCATGTCTGCTTTGTTGACAATGACCAATCTGGGGACACCTTCGAGGCCTACCTCTGGGTCCACATCATCATGAGCATCTTTGAGGTGCAGAACCAGGTCGGCACCCTGCTCCGCTTCCATACTTCTACGGACGCCTTCGGCCTCAATCAGGTCGGCTGTCTCCCGCCTTCCTGCCGTGTCCACAAACGTGAAGCGGACCCCCTCGAACTCGAGATGACTTTCGACCTCGTCTCGTGTTGTCCCTGGCTGCGCACTGACAATGACGCGTTCGAATCCGAGAAGCGCGTTCATCAGTGTCGACTTACCAGCGTTGGGTTTGCCTACAATCACAACCCGAATGCCATCATGCAGGGCACGTCCGAATCGGAATGAACCCGTCATCGCCTCCAGCCTCGATTGGGCGGCATCCAGCAGAGCCACAAGCCGATCACGATCGGCAAAGGCTACGTCCTCTTCCCCAAAGTCCAGCTCCAATTCGAGCAGGGCTACCAACTGAAGAAGCGATTCCCGAATGACATCCAGTTCTTCTGAGAATCGTCCTTTGAGGTGGGCCAGAGAAATCCGCCCGGCCCGCTGGCTCTGGGCATGGATCAGCTCGGCAATGGCTTCGGCCTGTGTCAGATCTACCTTCCCGTTCAGGAACGCGCGCAGGGTGAACTCGCCTGGCTCAGCCATGCGTGCGCCTTCGGAAACGAGCAGTCGGATCAGTGCATCGGAGGCAACGTCGCCGCCGTGGCAGGACACCTCAACGATGTCTTCTCCTGTGGCTGATTGCGGTGCCAGGTATAGCGTGCAGACGACTTGATCAATCGTCACCCCGTCTCGCTCCACAAACCCGACGTGCGCCGTGTGGCTGGCTTGCTCACTGAGAGCTTTCGCCGGAAATACGCCGTCGACAATGGGGACCGCACGAGGGCCCGAAAGCCGGACGATGCTCAATGCCGAGGCTCCACGCGGTGTCGCGCGGGCTACGATGGTTTCCTGAACGCTATCTCCCGCGCGGTCTGACATGGCCACTTTCCGGGATCAGCGACGCGGCTGCCGTTTACCGGTGATCGCCCCGCGGTTCTTGTCTTTCTTCCGCCCCGGCTTGCTGGCTGGTGCCTCTTTCTTCTTCGGCGCCATTTCCTCCGGGTTGTCATGGATCTGCTTGTTGATCACCTTCTGCTGAGCCGCCGTGAGGACGTTGTAGCAGAGGTAGTACAGGTTCAGACCCGAAGCAAGGCGGTTGAAGATCAGGAAGATCATCACCGGGAATACGTAGGTGAAAATCTTGGCCTGGGCGTTGTTCTGGTTCGTCATCGACAGCTTCATCTGGAAGACCATCGAAATACCCATCAGCAGCGTGAAGCCGGCAACGGCATCGCCGTACATCGGAATGGAAAACGGCAGGCTCAGGATGACGTCGGGGGCGGAAAGGTCCTGGGCCCAGAGGAAGCCCTGCTGACGAAGCTCAATGGCCTGGGGCAGGAACTGCCAGAGCGCGATGATGACCGGGTACTGAAGGAGCATCGGCAGACATCCGCCCAGCGGATTGACCCCCGTCTCCTTGTACATCTTCATCATGGCCTGCTGCTGCTTCTGCGGATCATCCGCATACTTCTCCTTGATCACTTCCATGCGCGGTTGCAGCTCGCGCATCTTGGCCATGCTCTTGAAGGACGTTTTCGTCAGCGGATAGAGCACCAGCTTGATCAGGAAGGCCAGCACGATGATCACCCATCCATAGGGCATGAACTGCCCGAGGTAGGTGAACGCCGGAATGAAGACGAATCGCGCCAGGGGACGGGTGATGACCTCGAAGAAGTCCCACCCGAAATCGACCATGTTGTAGAGGTCGAGATCATAATCGTTCAGGTTGCCATAGACCATCGGACCCATATACAGGGTATACGCATCGGTCTCTGGACCAGCGGCGGGCATCAGGAGGGAGGCCAGGTAATCATGGCGGCCATATGCTTCTGAGACCTCACCGAAACGTTCGCCGATGAGCTCCGCACCCCGCGTGGGCTGCTGAGGCATCATGACGACGGTGAAATATTTGTTCTTGACGGCTACCCAATCGATCTCGCCACGCAGCGAGCGCTCGTCGTAGGGGTCCGAGTTGAGAAGCACATCCTCGACTTCGCCGCCACTGCGCGCAAAGGCGCCCGTGTGCTGTGCCGCTGTTTCGTGATCCAGCTCGGAGAACGGGACGCCTCCATTCCAGACCAGTTCATAGCCCTCGCGCGTCGAGAAAGACGCAGCGCCGGGCTGATCGATATTCAGATCGATCTCGTAGGAATCCGGCTTGAAGGTGTAGCTCAGGTTGATTTCGCCACTTCCCACATCTGCCTTGAAGGAGACGGTTACCGGCGCATCTCCGACCGTGATGGATTCCTGCTGGGTGTCCGTCTCGAAGACAAACGCACGTGAGTCATAGTTGCGACTGCCGGGCGAGGTGAACAGGAGACCCAGCGCACCACCCTTGGTCGAATCGACCAGCTGAACATTGCGCTCGGTTCCAGCAATCTCGTACTCCTTGAGCTCGAACGATGAAAACGTGCCGCCCTGGGTCGAAAGGACTGCACGGTACAGGTTGTTCTCGATTTCGATGGTCCGGACTTCCGCTCCCTGACCCGGGACAAACGTGCTGTCATCGACAGCGAGCTCCTGCACCGATCCCACTTCTGGATCGCCTTGCTCCACAAACTCCTGACCGGTGACCTGCTCGGTGGTATCTGCTGCGGCCACCTGCTCATCGACAGGGGGCGGTGCGGGTGCCAACCAGGTCAACCAGACCACCATGATTATGGCGATCAGCACCGTCGCTGTGAGTACGTTTCTATCCAATCGGGGCCTCTCGTCGAAGGGTGAGCGTTGGAGGGTGGTGGGGCCTCAGGTCGGGCGGTACGGGAGGGAGGGAGTGCGGTTCCACTTTTGTGACCTCAGTGTCGTGTAGATCACGAATCACAACGATAAGGTTCACAGCGGTGACGATGCGGCATCCTGAACGCGCTCTTCCAGGCGAACAAGCGCCTTGGCCAGATCCTCCCGGATGCGTGGACCATCTTCGTCTCGACCTTGAAAGAGCATCATGGCAGTCAGCGCATTTCCGGATGCGGTGGCGATGCGATTCAGCTGCTCCTGCTCGTTCCGCAGAACATCTCGCATGATGCGTTTGACGCGGTTGCGACGCGGCGCGTGTCCACGCGAACGACCAACGGCAACACCCACCTGAAAGGGGGCGCCCAAGTCAGCGGCGGGAATCAAACGGTAGAGAATCCGGATACACCCGGAGCGAACGGAGTGGCTGTCCGGGTTGGATCGATCGAAAAGAGGCTCAATCAGGCGTCGCTGCTTCAAGCGTCGAGCGAGAGGAAACCGCAATCCGGATGATCCAGCAGATGGGGAAGTGATGACCTCGCCCATCGGCTCGATTACTTACCGCTCTTCGTGTCGCTGACGGTCAGGTTCTTTCTGCCTTTGGAGCGACGACGGGCAAGCACACGGCGACCATTCTTCGTGGCCATGCGTGAGCGGAATCCGTGCTTGTTGGCGCGCTTGCGGCGGCTCGGCTGATACGTACGTTTCATGATACTGGGGTTGGTTATCCTGGCCAGGATCCAGGGTGGGAAGTCGGTCTTCGAGAACGCTAACCCGAAGGTCGACTGGTCAATACTGTCAGCATCACCATCCAAGAAGGGATGCAGGCCATGTCCTTGCGATGATACGGGAGTGGCAAAAGCGTGCTTCGGCCGCACAAGAACACAGAATGGTGAAGATACGACAAGTAAGCCGGACATCAACCGGACTGATTGACATTCATAAAAAGTCAGCGTAATATTGCGGGCTCTGAAAGCGGCTGAACCGCCGTTTTCAAACATGTTGGGAGATTAGCTCAGTTGGTTAGAGCACCTGTCTTACAAACAGGGGGTCACTAGTTCGAGTCTAGTATCTCCCACTTCAGCGGTCGCACCATACAAGAGTGCAATGAACCGCATCGAACCCCGATTGGCCTTGCTGATCGGGGTTTCTTTTTGGACTGCGATCAATCGAGCACGCTATCCTTCGTCCATGTTATCATTCGGGCGATGGGTTTCCTCATGCGCACAACGGTGCGTATTCTTGACCACAACCCCTCCTCCCACCGGCATCTGACTGCTGAACGCATGGCCGAGGATCGTATCCAGCTTGCCGTAATAGGTGACTTCAATATTGATGTCATCCTTGGTGAAGTGAACGCGCTGCCCCGAGTGGGCTATGACACCGTCTCGGACGAGTATTCGATCGAACCCGGAGGGAGCGCCGCCATTGTCGCGCTTGGGCTGGCGAAAGCGGGGTGGGCCACGGATCTCTACGCCAACGTGGGGAACGACCTTTTCGGACACTGGCTCAGGGATACCTCCAAGAGCGTTGGCGTGCGCTTAATGAACTGCGCTGACGACCGGAGCGAATCAACAGGATTATCGGTCGCCTTTTCTAAGTTCGGCGATCGCGGTTTCATCAGCGTTCCGAACCCGATTTCCGACTGGCATGCGCTTGACGTGATTCTGGAGGCGCCACCACGACATGTGCACGTCTGCTACCATCCCTACTTGCCCGGCCTGACGGAAAAGCTGGCCGAAGTATTCCCCCGATTGCGCGCTGCGGGCACAACGCTCTCCATGGATCCCGCTGGCCCAGGTCCTAACGCCGGCGACCCGCTCGAGGCGCTCAGGGCTGTCGGCAAGGTCGACTTTCTTTTTCTGAATGATCAGGAGGCGGGCGACCTCGAAATCTCATTGCCCCCTTCGGATGGAGTACTGAACGCACTGGCGGACATTGTCATCGTCAAGAAAGGCAATGAGGGTGCCGTGGCCTACACGCCGGATCGAATGCTAGACGTTCCGGAGCGTCAGGTCGAAGAATTTGAGACAACCGGTGCTGGAGACAACTTTGCCGTTGGATTCCTGACCTCGTGGATCCGCATCGGTCACCTCGAAACCGCCATTCGTGCCGGCAATCTGTTCGGTTCGGAGTCGATTCGATTCCCAGGCGGCGTCCAAGTGCAACGACATTATCCTGAGCTCATGCGCGAGCATGCCGAGCTGTTTGAGCCAGCGCCGGTCGAACGCAAAGCGGGCGGTGATGACGAATGAATGCGTTCGTTCTTGGCGCTACCGGACTCGTGGCAGGGTTCATTCTTGAGCATCTCGCAGCATCGGACGACTACGCGCACATTGTCGCTCCAGTCCGGCGATCGACCGGCAATGCTTCGGACAAGCTGATCGAGATTCCGTTTGATGCCGAAGGCGCAGCGGACTGGGACCCGCCCGTTGAGATCCATCACGCATTCATCGCATTCGGAACGACCAAGAAAGCCGCCGGCGGGATCAATGCACAGCGTGATATCGAAGTTCGTCTTCCCCGGCTGTATCTGAAGCGCCTTCGCGAGTTGCGTGTTCGGCACATTTCGCTGTGCTCTGCGCTTGGCGCCGACTGGGAAAGCACGAATGCCTACAACGCCATGAAGGGCCAGCTCGAGGAAGACATCCGAATGATGCGCTTTCCCTCGTTCGTGACGTTTCGACCGTCTGTGTTGGGCGGTCACCGCCCGGGAGATGAGCGGCCTGCTGAAGCGTGGGCCCAGCGAGCCATGGCCTGGTTGCCCAAGGCCTTCCGAACCATTCCTGCTGAGCACGTGGCCGAAGCCATGGTCCGCAAGGCTGCCGAAGAGCCCGAGGGCATGACCATTATCCGTTCTGGCAAGATCTGGAATATCGTTGCGGCGGAAAAGGCGAGGACAACAGACTAGGCGACCGTGATCATGAGCTTGATGACCAACAAAGCCGCACTACGCGGTGTCTTTTCACTGGCCCTGGCCGCCTTGTTCGTCACGGTCGGCTGTCAATCGAGCGATCACTCCGACCCGGATGCAGTCATGCGGGAGGGCATCGAACACGTTTTGTTTGCTACACCCGCTGATTCCTCGGTGGCCTGCTATCGTATTCCAGCACTCGACGAGGTGGGTGGTGTTCTGATCGCTGCCATCGATGAACGAGTGCCTTCGTGCCAGGATCTTCGCGCCAATCGCGACAGCAACATCCTCATCCGTCGCAGCTTCGATAAAGGCTCAACCTGGGAAGTCGCGCAACGGGTGATGGACTACGAGGACGGCGTCGCTGCTTCTGATCCTTCATTCATCGTCGACCGTTCGAATCAGCGCATCCACATGTTGGTCAATGTGATGGACCATGACGATGCTCCCGGACAGTACCGCTTCCATCTCATCAGCAGCGATGACTTCGGAGCCACCTGGAGCGCCCCGGTCGACATCACGGATCAGGTGACGCCCTCCGAATGGGCGAACGATTTCATGTTCGTCACCTCCGGTCATGGCGTTCAAGCTGAAGATGGAACACTACTGCATACGATTGTCAATCTGCAACGGGGCGTGCACGTTTTGATGAGTGGAGATTATGGCGCGAGCTGGAAGCTCGCGCCATCTCCCGTCGTGCCCGGCGACGAGTCCAAGATCATTACGCTGGAAGACGGGTCCTGGATGGTGAACAGCCGCGTGGCAGGTGCCGGGCATCGCTGGGTTCATCGCTCACTGGATCGCGGAGCTTCATGGATCTCCGAACCGGATTCAGCTTTGGTCGACCCTGCGGTCAATGCCAGTCTAGTTCGGCACCCTGAAGGGCTGATCTTCGTCAATGCACACCATCCCGATGAGCGCGCTAACCTCACCATCCGTGTGCAAAAGGACGGGGCGTGGCAAGAGGTGATGACTCTGGAAGAAGGTTCGGCGGCTTATGCCTCGGCCGCAATCCTTGAGGACGGCAGCCTGGGCGTCTTTTACGAACGAAAGGGATACACCGAAAACGTGTTTCAGCGTATCCCTTCCGCCATTGTGAATCGATGGTTTGATCAGCCGTGATGCGGTCCGTCAGTTCGACACCTGGATGCTATCAATGCGCTGCTCGTAGTCGGCCCGAATGCTCTCATCCACAGGCGGCGGCGGTGGCGGCGGAATGCTGCCATCGTATTCACTGAGACGGAATGTGACCGGAACGTTCATTTTCACGTTCACGCGCTGGCCGCGCTGAACCCCGGGAATGAATTTCATGGTTTGCAACGCGCGAAGAGCCTCTTCGTCAGCACCAGCACCGATCCCGCGCACGACCTGCGGGTCAACGACGTTGCCCTCCTGGTCAACCACAAACTGCAAGAAGACGCGTCCGGCGATTCCGGCTTCTTTGGCAACTATGGGGTAGTTGATCTCGGCTTGCAGGGCCTCGAGACCACCGATCATGACAGGCGCCTCTTCGACCACGGCAAATACCGGGGAGCTTCCATCATTCTTCGCGGCCGGCAGTTCCATGACGAGGTCGTAGGCATCATCCGTGACATGGGCTTCGGTCGGAGCAACTTCCATTTCACTGCAACCGGCGAGAAGCCCAACGGAAGCCGTGATCAGGATCATCCATGCAAGCATGGGAAATCGGGAAAGTGATAGTCGGGTGGGGGTCTGCATGGCTTGAATACGTTGTTTGAGTTGAGAAGAGGTGGACACCAGCGTCAGCACTGGTGCAGAGCCAACTGATAACGGGGTCTGCTGGAGCAGGAGTTGGGCGTAGTCGCGAGGGGAGTGGGTGGACTGATCCATGACGCGACGATCACAGCAGATTTCAGCGTGAAGCGCAACATCTCTGTGCAGCCAATGCGCGAGTGGATGAAAAACGAACACGTGACGAATCAGCGTCGCCACCCAGGTGCGCCAGAGATCTCCATGCACGATATGCTCGCGCTCGTGCAAGAGAACCGTTTCCAGCGCTGCCGCATCGAAATCCGCTGGCAGCACAATAGTGGGCCGAACCAGGCCACAGGTGAAGGGCACCCGGACTTCATCCGAAACCCGGATTGATTCTCCGCGAACGCGTCCCGTCAAAAGGCGATAGGAACGATGGGACCGGGGAAGCGCGGTAGATCGAGCTACCAAACGGCGCAGCGCCCACCACGACCGGACCAGATGACCGAGGCCAAGAATCGAAAGACCGGCCAGGAAGAGGCTCATCAAGCCGACGACTTCAACCCACGGCCAGGTCTCGACAAGCGGTTGCGGCGCGGGGGAGGATTGCACTCCAACCGCATTGGCCATGGATGGCGCAGATTCGGACAGCACCGTAGACAGAGGCGATGTCACGCCTTCGGGAAGCAACCAGGAGACGATCAGGGCCAGCGGAAGTGCCAAAAGCAGCGCCGTTCCACCATCCAATCTGAGCTGCGGGTAGGCTTTGGGGAGAGTCCATGCGAACAATACCCAAGCGGCCGCGCAGCAGGACCAGACGAGTATCGGGCCCCAGAATAGTTGGATGGCCTGCTGGCCAATGACGAACAGGTCGATCATTTCGCACCTCCATCATCCAGCCCTTCAATCAGGCGACGAATTTCAGCACGCTCCTCGTCAGACAGCGCCTCGTCCTGAACCAGGGTGCGGACCAGGGACAAGGGACTTCCGCTGAAAGCCGAACTGATCAGGTCGGTCAGCAGACCCTGACGCACTTCGCCGGGCTGAATGCGCGGGCGATATACGTATTTCTTGTCGACCTCGTCATAGGTCAGGTAGCCCTTGTCGGCGAGCTTCTTCATCGTCGTCATGACAGTCGTGTAGGCGATCTCTTCTGATTGAGAAAGGATGCCGTGGACGTCAGCGACCGATGCGGTTTCGAGCTCCCAGATCGTATTCAGGATCTGAAGTTCTCGCTCGCCGAGGCGCTTGAAGGATTTTTTAGCCATCTACCTTTGCCATGTGATCTTGCCGCATTGAGCGCAATTCCGGCGCTTTCTTTTCTACTACTGTGATAGTACGACACAAATAGTAGATCAAAGTTGCTGGCGAATCAAGCCAAAGCTGAAAAAATCTTTCGCGGGGGAGTGAACGAAGTGAGGGCGCGCTATTCCGCGTCCGTCATGAACGCAAAGATGGTGCGCGTCTGGTACTGCTCTCCCGGAACGATGACAGTCGACGGGAAGGCCGACTGGTTGGGCGAATCCGGGAAGTGCTGAGTCTCGAGGGCAAAGCCCGAGCGGTACTCATAGACGTTGCCGCCCTTACCCGTGATGCTCCCATCAAGGAAGTTGCCAGAATAGAACTGGATTCCGGGTTCTTCGGTCAGGACCTCCATCACACGACCGCTTCCGGGCTCGCGCACACGCGCAGCCAACGTGATGGAGCTTCCCATATCCCGCAGCACCCAGTTGTGATCATATCCAAGGCCATTGACCAGTTGCTCATCGTCCTGGTCGATGCGCGCCCCGATCGGCGTGGCTACCGTGAAGTCAAACGGCGTGTCTGCCACGGGCCGAATCTCACCCGTAGGAATCAGGCCTGCATCAACAGGGGTGAAGTGATCTGCGGCCAGCATCAGTTCGTGATCCAGAATGGAGTCCGAGTCGGGACCGGCCAGATTGAAATAGGAATGCTGTGTCAGGTTGACGGGCGTCGCCTTGTCTGTTTGCGCCTGATAGGAAACGATGAGACGCATATCGGCTGTGAGCAGATAGGTCACCTTGACCGAGAGATTCCCGGGATAGCCTTCCTCGCCGTCGGGGCTTTCATAGGTCAATACCAGGCCGTACTCATTGCCCATGGAGAAGGGCTCTGCCTCCCAAAGCACCTTGTCGAACCCTTTGATCCCACCGTGCAAGTGGTTCTCGCCGTTGTTCTGCGCCAGGGTGTACGTCTCCCCATCGATACTGAACGATCCGCCAGCAATGCGATTTCCGTAGCGGCCGATGATGGCCCCGAAGTATGGCTCATTGACCAGGTACTCTTCCAGCGTGTCAAACCCGAGGACGACATCTTCAAAGGTGCCGTCGCGATCAGGTGCGGTCAGCTTCGTGATGATGCCCCCGTAATTCGTGACTTCCATGACCATACCAGATGGTGATGCCAGCTGGAAGAGCTTTGCCTCACGTCCATCCGATAGCTGGCCGAAGGTGCGAGAGCGCACACCGGGTTCGACGGCTGGATCTGGGGAAGAGCAGCTCATGAGCAGGAAGGGGAGAAGCAGAAGCAGGCGTCGCATGCGAACAGGAATCAACGGATGATGATTTCCGTGGCTCCACTGGCCGCACCTGGTGCGTGATCGAACAGGACGCGTACCGACGGGGTCTCCACGGCTTGGAAACGAAGGATATTGCGCGCCATGGCCTTGGGTTTGTCAGGGAAAGCTGACATTCATGCGAATACAGTCTTTGTTGTTGGTATACCTGCTGCCAGCATCGGCCCACACGGGGATTGAGCCGATTGCAACCGCGAATCTGCCCATTCAGGGACCTTGTAAAAGGCATTCTTTCGAGGATCGGGTAGGTTTGCCAGTAACCTTCAGAACCTCCCGCCCATCATGAAGCGTCTATTCTTGTGCGCGGCCTTTGCCGCGTTGTCCCTGCATGCGGTCGCGCAACCCGTGTCCCGCATGGCATTGCCGGCGACGTTCACCTTCGACGGCATATACGCTGCACCCGACGGTCACATCTATGCGGCTGGCGGCTATCTGGCCGACACGATCTACCAGATCACGACTCAAGGCAATGTCACGCCTTATGCGCAGGGTATCGATGGGCCGATCCACCTGGCCATGAATGCGAATGGCGAGCTCTACGTCTCCTCGTTCAACAACCAGACGATCTATCGTGTGGGTGACGAAGGCGCTTTGGAGACAGTCGCGGTCACACCCATCCGCTACCCGACAGGCATGGTGTTCGCGCCCGATGGCACGCTCTTCATCGCTCATGCCGAACCGTCCTACGGGATCGGCGGCATCACGCGAATCGGTACGGACGGGGTGGTAGACGTCTTCGCTCGAGGAGGCGGTGTCGATCGGCCGGTCGGCCTGGCCATAGACGATGCCGGGTATCTGTTTGCAGCAAACTGGTATGACACGGCCATCCACCGGATATCTCCCACTGGAGACATTGAGCGCTTCGCAACGGCGCTTCCTCAAGTGTTTTCCACTACGATCGGCCACTTGACCTGGGCGGGCGGATTCCTGTATGCCACGGATGTAGGGCATCACCAGATCGTGCGTTTCGATGAGAATGGTCAGCTGGAGGTCTATGCAGGAAGCGGCGCTCAAGACTCGGTTGATGGCGGTCGGAGCGCGTCCGCGTTCACCCAGCCCAATGGCATTACGGTTAGCCGCGACGGATCGACCCTGTACGTGGCCTCACGCATGGCGCAGTCCCATCTGCGGACCATTTCTCTCGCTGCAGCAACGGATACGGAAGAGTGGGCGAATCCCGTCGCTGCGCGCCTGCAGTCAAATTACCCGAACCCATTCCAGACCGGGTCCACGATTCAGTTTCAACTGGATCGCCCGGGCGAAATCCGACTCACCGTCCATGACATGATGGGCCGGCAGGTGGCAACGCTTGAAGAGGGATGGAAAGGAGCAGGCGAACACGCGGCCCGATTCGATGGGCGTGATCTTCCGGCTGGGGCCTATGTCTACACGCTGTTCGGAGCGGGGGTGACTGAATCGCGGGTGATGACGCTGACGAAGTAAGCCCGATCAGTAGGAGTATCGCCCGGCTAGGTTGACGCGTACGGGCGAATCAGATGCGTCGGCCAGCAATTGCAAGAGCAGATACTCGAACACCTTGTATTCGAGCGTCAGTTCGCGCTCGTCGTCCACCACGACGGTCGATCCGGATGAGTAGGCGAACGGCTGGGTGACCCCGACGAACAGGCGCGGTGTGAGGTACTTGCCTGCCGTCAGGCGCGTCCCTTTCAGGCCGTCCTGCTCGATGTCCACGACATCCAGACCCAGGCTCTGACTGGCGATCCCTTCCACGAGCCCGGCCAGCTGCGAAGCCGCAACGCCCACGAGGACCTCGTTGTTGAAATCCCCATCGCTGAATTGCAGGCTCTCAGACGCGGGCCGACCGGTCGCGATGTAGGACACGATATCCGTGTTTTCCATCGCTGGATCGGAGCTGAGATCAAACGCCAGATCATCGAGTCGTCCATCCAGTCGCAAGGTGATGACCGCCTCGGGTTGCCCTGGGTTCAGGCGGGAGGGGACCTCGTACTCCGCTTCGACCTGCAGCACCATTTCCTCAATCGGACCATTGAAAGAGGCGACCCCTTCGCGAATACGGAAGTCCCGACCGAACTGCTTGATGCGACTGCGATCGGGTACGACCTCGATGCTGCGGAAGAGGTTCAGGTCCTCCTCGCCGCGCTCTTTTTCGACATCCACCCGCCCTGAGAGTTCGATGGCCATCTCCGGGTTCACCCGCTGACGGATCCAGGTGTCGCGCTCCAGGCCGATCGAGAGGTCCATCGACAATCCCAGCCAGATCGCGTCAGCCAGCGTGTCGGCCACCACAGGCCGGTACCCGAAGTTCTGGGCCAGCATCACTTCGTCATCAAACGTGAGTTCGACAGGCGAAATGTCACCTCCGGCCGTGTCCGTGATCCAGAACGACGTGTTCGCCGTGGTCAGCGATCCGGTCAGGTCAGGCCTCGTGGTCCGGCCGGTCAGGGCGAGGTCTCCACTGATGGTGGTGTGCAATTCGTCGTTGCGCACCGCCCGGAATCGATCCAGCTCAGCTTTCAAGTCGAAGGACGAGTTTGTGAGCGAAGCGAAATCGATGCTACCCGTGATATCCATGTCGCCATCACCTGAACGAACCGTTGCCTCTTCCAACGTGATGGTCACGCCTTCGAGCGACGAACGGAACGCATTCATGCGGTATGTGACGCCGTATTCGGGCAGGCGAAAACGCGCTTCATCCAGATTCAGGAATCCCTCCAGATAAGGATCATCAATCGACCCACCGACCTCGATATCGGCGGTGACCCGGCCGTCGATATCCGTTACAACCGTGGCATCAAGGAACGGAGCAATCCAGGCGATCGACCCGTCTTCGGTGCGAATAGTGAGATCAAGATCGGCCGACCGATCGGCGATTTCGTCTGGGTTTCCTCCCAGTGAAGCAAAGACGGGAAGGAAGCCCTCCGCCGTGATGGGTTGGCTTCCTGTCGCGGTCACGGAAGCGTCCACGCGCAGGCCTTGAGGGAAGGATTGGACATCAGCCTGGATGCGGGCCAGGTCAGCCGCGTCCCCTTTCAATAACAGGTCGATCCGACTGTCGATCAAGGGGTTTTCGGCCTGTCCCGTGATCAGGACTTGTCCATTCAGCAATCCTTCCAGATCCGGATAGCCGGAGAGCTGTCCCACCGGAGCAATATCGAACGCGTCGACGCCCACTTGAAGGCGGTACCCGGTCGAATCGTTCATGCCCCCCGTCATGGACAGGTGCTGATTTTCGGCAGCCATTTCGAGGCGGTTGACTTGCCAACCGTCGGCCAGGACAATGCTTGCGGGCCGGGTCAATGCGAAGGCTTCGCCACCCAGAAGCAGATCGAACTCCATCAGGGCAAGCCAGGGGCGATCGACGAAAGGATTGACCTGGGATGAGAGCGACAGCTTGTTGCCCGTGTCAACCATCAGATCGCCATCGACGAAGAAGAATTCGCCGCGTTGATCGATCTGAAGGGAGGAGGTGCGAACGCCCAGCGTAGGCAGTGCGATGTAGCCCAGGTCCAGATTTGCGGTCGTGGATGCAGGCAAGAACTCATCATCCAGCGTCATCCAGGCGGCTGATTCCAGCGAAGACAGGTGCCAGTCGTCAATTTCCAGATCAGACAGGGAGACCAGGAATTCGGCATCCAGTCCGGTGGACGGGCCGAACACCTGAACGTCGATCGTTCCGCTACGCGAGGCCAGACGTTCGAGGCCCACCAATTCCTGGAATGGGCTCAAGTCGCCGATATACCACGTCGCACGCAGATCCGAGTAGCGATCCGAGCGATCGGGATCCACGTTCAGCGGGCCGTTGATCTGAACGCTGCCCGTGTTGTAGCGGCTCGAAAAGTCGAACACATCGATCACGCTGCCATCCCACGTCGCATCGAGATCAAAGGTGTCCAAAGTCAATGCGTCCAGGCGACTGGGTTGCCCTTCGATCGTGACGCGCCAGTTGGCCGTCATCGGATCGAATGACTCGCCGGACACGTCCCAGGCCAGGTTCACATCGCTTTCCAGGTCGCGCCGGCCCAAGAGCGGAAGGACGTCCAGGGACGTGATGCTGCCGGTTGATGAGAACGTCGGCAAGGCATCGAACGGGCGCGCTGTGAGGCTGCCACCCAATCCGCCCACTTCCATGTCCAGTCGTACCTGGGCGGTGATCGTCGAGTCGGCCAGCGCGCCCGTCATCTGCGCCCGGGCCAAGGCCTCATTGCGAAGCGTTGATGGGTCGAGCGACGCCTCGAAAGAACCCGTTGAGGGAAAACCAGAGAGCAATGTGGCCGTGGCCCGGGCGCTTCCATTCAGCGCTGTGCCCTCGTCACTTGAACCGATGAAGGCCAACGGGTCCAGATTCGAGAACTGCGCTTCGAGGTCCACACGTGAACGGGCCTCCTGCCAGTCTTCCATCATGGCCTCAATGCTCCAGTCGTCATCTTGCGACGCCGTGATGGACAACTCGCGCGACGTGGCCTCAACCTTCACGGTCAGATCCGACATTTCGTTTGCTCCCCATACCGAAGGGTCGCCGTCCACAGCAAGATCCAGTCGTTCGATTTGGGCGCCATCCCAAAGCAGCTCGATGGTCCCCGATCCCGACAGGCTGGAGGCTGGCTCGAATCCATCGATGATCCTGCTCACATCAAGCTCCCGCCAGGTCCAATCCTCTGATGTGAGACGAATCCCGTCGCCGCGCGACCTGATGTCCATACCAGCCGACATGGCTGCGCCGTCAGAGGGCAAAAGCGACCAGTCCATGCTGCCCCGTCCAGCATTCCAACGCAGGGTGCTGCTCAAACTGTCGAGGCGGACATCTTCCCACCGCATTTGTGAAAACGCCAGATTCCAGCGACCAGAACCGGTTCGCCAGTCTTCCAGAGATGCGGCCCCCTCGACGGTCGCAGAAATACGTGACGGAGGGATAGACATCGGATCATCCTGCAACAGCGTGGCGAACGCAACGCCTGACGCCCTCAGGCTGGTGGCCTCCATGCGAAGAATCTCATCCAGGTTGATCCGTCCCTCAGCCAATACATCCCCGCCCGCCATGCGCCCGTCCAGCGACCATTGTGCCTGACCATCTGCTGCGCTGACTTCAAGTCGTGCATCCACGGTAGCCGCACCCACGCGGGACTCCGCCAGGTTGACAGAAAGCGCCGCATTCATATCCGCGAGGGATGACCCCGATGCATCACCAGAAAAAGAGAGCGTCGCATCGCTCGAAAGGTCTGGCGCATCGGCCCATCGCTGAATGTCCAAGCCCGTCACGCTACCATCGAACCGGGTAGAAGGAGTCGCATCGAGCCAGCGACCAGTAATCTCAGCCTGAAGCGTCGCACCTTGCGCGCTGCCCCGGATGGAGCCTTCTGCTTCACCGTCTGTGAGGGCCACCTCGATACTCGCCGCTCCCACTTTCATCTCTTCCAGCTTGAAGGCTTCTGACACGGCCCGAAGTGAACCGCTCAGCGAGTCGGAGGATGGACCTCGCAGATTCACGTCAATCGAAGCGGCCAAAGGAGATGTAGACGGCACGAGGGATGTGATGCGATCCACATCCAGCGCCTCCAGGCGCACCGACCCTTCAAGCGCAGCACCGCCCGAGGCTTCCTCCCAGCGAAGATCTGCAGCCAATGATCCTCCCCTTCTGACCGCCACGTTAGCATCCAGATGGGTCGCTGTCCCCGTTTGGTCGAAGCGAAGCTGACCTTCAATTACCGCATCGGGGTTCAGGCCGGGAATGAATGAAGCCACATCGGCAAGCGAAAAGGGAGCGGCAAGGATCCAAAGCGATGTGGAATCCGACAGTCCGATGGGGGCTGAGGCCGACTCGGAATCCAATCCCGCGCTCAACTCCGTTTCCGCTCCCGTGAATGCGAATTGCGGTAGCCGCGCCAAGTCCAAATGGCCGCGACCGCTCAGTTGGCTCCGTTCCGACTGCAAGAGCAACGAATCCAGGCGAACCTGATCCCCTGAATAGCCGGCCATCACTTCCAAAAGCACCGAATCCTGGCGAGCCGGGGCCTGGAAAAGGGCACTCAGATTCAATCGCCCAACGTCCACGCTTCCATCCGCCTGCGAGCTGAAAGCGTCCATACCGAACGAGACATTTCGTACGTCGAGCACAGAGTCGCCTCGGGCTGACCAGAAGGCGGCGCTTCCTGTGGCATCTCGTATCGACAACGTGTCCAGGATGACGCTCCAGGTGCTTTCTTCCTCCGAGGGAGCAAGTAGGCCCGACCAATCCCATGTGCTGTCTGCGTTCTGTCGCGCCCGCGCGGTCACGGCGTGAAGATGGACGGCTTCGAGTTCAAGCCGAGACGAGAGCAGGGGCCAAAGGCGGTAGTCCGCGCGGGCGCGACCCACCAACAGAAGCGCTTCTCCCGTTGAGTCGGTCAAGGCGATGTCCTCGGCCGACAATCCGGAAAGCAGGTTGCCTTCCAGCCGGCCGATCTGAAGCTGCGCTCCCTGGAGGAGACCCGAGACGCGTGACTCGACCACCTGACGCACCTGATCTCGACCGAATTGCGTGTTGGTCGCTCCGAAGACGACCCCGAATACCAGAAGCAGGATCATCCACAACACGTGTGGCCACCGTCGGCGACGCGTGGTCGGAGCCGAATCGATATGGTGTTGATCGACCGTCATCAGAATACCTGGCCGATGCTCAGGTGCAGGCTCCAGCGACGTGTCCACGAGGTCGTTGCGCCGGCGCCCAATTGGTCAAACGACTCGGCCCGTCTCAGGTCGGCATCATCCGGATTGATCTTCCACGCCAGATCGAGGGCCACCATGCCAACGGGCGTCGCGTAGCGAATCCCGCCGCCGGTTCCAAACCGGAACGGGCCTTCGAACAAGCCGCCATCCGAAAGCTGTCCGCCGCCAACAAACAGGGCTGTGCCCCATGCTTCGTCCATGCCGGGGAAGGGCAGACGCAGCTCAAGGTCCGCTGCCAGTTTGCCCAGGCCGCCAACCGCCTCGTAAACGAACGTGGTGTCGGATCCAACTACTTGAGAACGGACCACTTTCGGACCGGCCAGCTGACTGGTCCACCCGCGGACATCACTCGATCCGCCCAGATAAAAGCGCTCCTGGTCGAATCGATTTTCAATCGTGGGGTCGTCCTGATCCTTGCTCGCGCCGCGCGGCCAGAGCCGTCCGGCCTGCGCGCGAAAGGCCAGGCCACTTCCGTCGGTCAGTCGCCGCGACACTTTGACGGCCATGCTCGAGCGAAAGTAGTCGATGTCCGAGCCCAGTCCCGGTGATGCGAATTCCAGTCCCGGAATGACCAGGACCGCGTGCCGGTAGCGCAAGACAGAGCCGGCCCGACCCAAGAAACCGACCAGCGCCAAGGAGCCTCGATTGAACGCATCCGTGCTGCGCTCGAATCCTCCAGACTGGGTGTACTGAAGGGCGCGACTCCAGTTGTATTGCAGCGTCAGCGTTCGACGGGGCAGGAATTCATAGGTGAGCGCGGCTTCCAGTCCACCCTCTCGTTCGTTGATGCCCAAGACCACGTCGGATGCCGGCAGCTCAGGGTCCCGCTTGTATTGCGCAAACAGCTGGCCCGCAACCGACAGCCGCGGCAACAGCACCCGCGGTTGCCTCAGGTTGATCGACGCGCGATACAGTCGCGGTGTCACGCGGTCCGTCGTCACAGCCAGAAAGCCCGTCTGGGATACGGCTCCGACCGTCACGACACGGGTATCGCCGAACAGATTGCGATGGGTCCAGTCGCCCTGCACGGCCAGACCTTCGCGACGACCGTATCCGGTTCGATATGAAACCAGTCGCGGTCGCCCTTCGCGGACCCGGACGCGCACGGTCACCGTGGAGTCCTCGGGTTGTTCAGGAACGTCAATCAAGACGGTCCGAAAGAGGTTCATGTTGAAGAGCTCCCGCTGGGCATCGCGCAGATTTCGCTGGGAGAATCGGTCGCCAGGATCCATGTCCAACTCGCGCGCAATCAGCCTGCTCTCGACCTGTTCATTGCCCTCCACGCGAATGCTATCCAGAAACGCCTCCGGGCCTTCTTTCACGCGATAGGTGACGTCCGCGCGACGCTCCGCTTCATTGATGGCAACCGAGTCCGACACGACGGCGAACGGGTATCCCCGCCATCGCAACCACGACACCAATTGCTCTTGGCTGCGTCCATGCTCGATGCGGGAAAACCGGCTTTCTTCCTGAAGCGTCAGGACATCACGAAGCGTTGCTCCGAGCTCCGTGTCCGCGGCAAGACTTCGACCTCCCTCTTCCTTGAGCGTAATGGAAGCCACGCGCACGGGCTCTCCTTCCTGGATGGAGAAGCGAAGCCAGAAGCGATTCTTGACGGGGTCGTAGCGCGAATCCGTGTAGGAGATCACGGCCTCCGGAAATCCGTTCTCGTCGTAGAATTGGCGCAAGCGAACCACGTCGCGCTGCACTTCTTCGGGCACCAGGAGGATTTCTTCCTCGCTCAGAAACGGAAGCCAGCGTCGCAGCTTGGCGCCAAATCCCGGACCCCGGGAGGCTATCTGGGTACCGAGCTGGGTCTCCGAAAACGTCTGCGTATCCGCGAACCGGAATTCGACCCCACGCACAACGGTTTCTGCGTCAACCGTAAATCGGGCGGCCTGGGCGAGGACGTGGTGCGGGGATAGCCACACAACGAGGACAACAATGATGGCTGTGGTGATCCATGACGCTCGGGCAGGCACCCCGAAAGGGAGCCCCATCGGAGGGTCCTGCCTGCGCGATCGTTGTGCCATAGCTGTTGCTAAGGCTCACGCGTCGGGACGTTCCACGCGAAGCATCAATCCAGCGGCAAGAATGAACGCCGCCCCGCCGGTAATGAGCACAAAGATGGACTCGCCTCCGAACAGATTTTCTAGCAGTGCGCCGTACACCGTAGAGGCCAAGATCTGCGGCAACACGATGAAGAAGTTGAAGATGCCCATGTAGATGCCAAACTTGCTCGAGGGCAACGAATCGGTCAGGATGGCATACGGCATCGCCAGGATGCTGGCCCATGCCATACCTACGCCTACCATGGCAATCAGGAGTGTCTCCGGACTTCCGATCACGTAGATGCTCATCAGGCCCAGTCCTCCCGCAACGAGGCCGATGATATGCGTTTTGGAGCGTCCAATACGCTTGGAGATGGGCGCCAGAGCAAACGCAAACAGAGCGGCCACAGCGTTGTAGGCTCCGAAAAGAACACCAACCCAGTCAGCGCCGTCATTGTAGATCTGGGACGTTGGATCCGTCGCACCATAGATGTGACTGGTGACGGCCGGTGTCATGTAAATGAACATGGAAAACAGGCCGAACCAGGAAAAGAACTGCACCCAGGCCAGTCGGCGCATGGTGTCGGGCATGTTGAACAGATCAGAAAACACCTCGGCAAATCCATCCTCGCCGCCAGCGCGGGTGCGTGCCGCAGCCACGTAGAGCAGCAGGCCAAAGGCGATCAGTCCACCTCCAAGGATGAACATCTCTTTCTGCAGCACGTCGAGCCAGGCGACTAATGCGGTCAAGATGACGCCAGCCACCAACCAGCGTGGGGCCGTACTCGAAAACCGCTCAGCAGGCACCGGGGGAGGCAAGACGGCTCCAATCCCTGCTTGCACCTCTGCCTCAGCAAAGGCTTCCATCTCTTCGGGCGAATATTCCCTGACCCGGAAGACTGTCCAGCACACAGCGCCCAGGAAGATGGCGCCGCCAACATAGAAGGAGAGCATAACCGATTGAGGAATCTCTCCGGCGGGCGCCGTATTGGCCACGTCAAACCAGTTGGCCAGCATCCAGGGAAAGAGCGAGGCCACGACCGAACCCGTCCCGATGAAGAAGCTCTGCATCGCGAAGCCTTTCGTGCGCTGCTCGGACGGCAGCATGTCGCCGACGAATGCGCGGAAGGGCTCCATCGAGACATTGATCGACGCATCCAGAATCCAGAGCAATCCTGCGGCCATCCAAAGCGCTGACGAGTTCGGCATCAGGACCAAGGAGACTGAGGCCAGGATGGCACCCCACAGGAAGTAGGGGCGGCGGCGTCCCATGCGTCCCCAGGTGCGATCAGAAAAGTGACCGATGATGGGCTGAACGATCAGTCCGGTAACCGGCGCGGCAATCCACAAGATGGCGATGCTGTCCACCTCGGCTCCCAGGGTCTGGAAGATGCGGCTCAGGTTTGCCAGCTGAAGACCCCAGCCGAACTGGATGCCGAGGAATCCGAAGCTGATGTTCCAGATTTGCCAGAAGGATAGACGGGGCTTGGTAGCCATGGAATGAAGCGGGACGGTGATTGAAGGGCGTCAAATCATCAAGCGTGAAGCTGGAATATCGCGCGAGCCGTCCATTCTTGCGCCGTGTGACACATATTTTCAGGGTCGATCAGTCGCTTCCCGTCCTTGAACGCGAGCCTTTCCTCCTGCCCCATGCCTTTCTCCGCCGTTCCCGAGCACATTCGAAGCTATCTGCGGGCGCCCTACGCGCTTGCGCCTGAGGCCATCGATTTCTACCGAGAGAATGCCTACATCAAGCTGAAGCAGGTACTCAACGCGGAAACCGTGGAAGCCTTCAATGAGATCATCTCGAGAGAAGTCCACCGACTCAACACCCAGGACAAACCGCTCGAAGAACGGGACACGTATGGAAAAGCGTTCCTGCAGATAACCAATCTGTGGACCCACTCGGACCTGGTTCGCGAGCTGGTCTTCAGCCCGCGACTCGCGCGCATTGCCGCTGACCTGATGGAAGTTGAGGGCGTTCGGCTATACCACGACCAGGCCCTCTTCAAGGAAGCGGGTGGTGGTTACACGCCTTGGCACGCGGACCAATACTACTGGCCACTTACTTCAGACAAGTCCATCACAGCCTGGATACCCTTGCAGGAGATCTCTTTGGAGATGGGGGCACTTGAGTACTCTGCCGGTAGCCATCGCCTGGAGGTGGGCCGCGATGCTCCCATCAGTGATGAAAGCGAGTCCCTGATCGACCGCGCGTTGGCCGAATCGAATTGCCCTCACGTCATTGAGCCGTTCGACCTGGGCGAAGTGGGTTTTCATGCCGGGTGGCTTTTTCACCGCGCCGCTCCCAATACCACATCCGTTCCTCGCGGCGTGATGTGCATCATCTACATGGATCGAGACATGCGTCTGAAGGAGCCAACCAACGACCATCAGCGTCTGGATCGAGACGTCTGGTGCCCCGGCGTTCAGACGGGAGCAGTGATCGATTCTCCTTTGAATCCCGTCCTGATCTCACGCGGGTAATCTTTCTCGGCAGAGAGGTGCAACTTTTTTAACACCCCCCACGAAGAAGCATCCATACGTGCTAATTAATTAGCACCGACACTTGATTCACAGCCCCGTACAAACTCCCGACATCATGAAACGCAGCACCCTTTTGATGGCGGCCCTGCTGGCCCTCGTCACGCTCTACCCCTCCACGTCCCAGGCACAGGATCGCCTGCGCACCCGCGATCTGGAAGGAACTACCTGGAAGATGGTCTTTGATATCGACAACCGGGAAGCCAAGGAGGAAGCCGACAATCCGTTCGCACGTATCGTTCTCAGCGCCGTCGACGGCCTCCTGGATGAGATCGACATCTACTTTGAATTCAGTCGCAAAGGACACCTTTCTGTCTGGGTCGGTGTGTTCGGAGAAGAAGAAGAGGACGAGCGCAGTGATTGGCGCATCAACCAGGACGGCCAACTGGAATTTGGCGAAACGGACTCGTTCGAAGTGGACGATACTGTCTGGCTCCGCTACGGTGACCGTCTCGTGCCGTTTGAGCGTAAACGCGGCGGAAGACTTGAGCGCCAGAATGCCGTCTACCTCAAGCGGGTGGACTGACGCAAAAAAAAGGATGACCTACCGCGCGGCGGTGCCCTTGTTCAGGGTGCCGCCGCCGTTGGTTGTACCGGGCGGTACGGGCGTTCTGTCGGGCGTCGTCGATGACGTGTCTTTCTCCGATTCGCTGGCCAGCGCGTTCTTGAACACGACGCGGAAGGTCGAGCCCTCTCCAGGAGCGCTCTCGACTTCGATGCGGCCATTCATTTTTTCCACGATGCGGGACGTGATGGCGAGTCCGAGTCCACTTCCCTCCGCCGGGCGATCAGCCCCCATGTGCTCCTGTCTGAACTCATCAAACAGGAGGGGAAGGAAGTCAGAAGAGATGCCAATTCCGGTATCCGTGACAACGAGGGCCAGATCGGACTGCTCACGGAAAAGCTGAACGGTCACTGATCCTTCCTCGGTAAACTTGAAAGCATTGCCAACCAGGTTGTTGACCACGGTTTCGAGGCCTTTCCGGTCTAGCATCGCTTCCAGATCGGCATCCACATCGTAGCGAAATTCCACGCCACGTTGCGTTGCCAACGGTGCGAGCAACTGAAGCGCATGCTCAACAACGCGACTCGCATCGAGCGCCTCCATATTCAATGTCGCCTTATCGGCCTGGAGTCGAGACAGATCCAGTACCGAGTTGATCGTGCTCATCAGGCGCTGCCCGGCCGTCTGAATCAAGCTGGCAAACTCCTGGCGTTCATCGTCCAACTCTTCATGCAGGACCTGGGCAAATCCGATGATTCCCGATAGCGGCGTACGGATTTCATGGGTCATGTTGGTCAGAAAGGCTGTCTTCAGTCGAGCCATTTCCTCAGCCCGATCGCGCTCGGCGATCAATTCTTCGTTGTAGCGCTGGCGTTCCTGTTGATGAACGTGCTGGCGTAGGGCGATGGAGAGCAAGTCAGCCACATCGCGCACCACCTTCAAGTACGCTTCGTCAAACTGGGCCGGTTGACTGTGCGCAACGTGCAGCGCTCCGGCGACGGATTCGCCTGCCGTGAGCGTCACGCGACAATAACTCTGGATTCCGATCTCAAGGGCCCGCTTCTCGATCTCGGCCAGTTCGTCCATGCGGCCAAGATTACGGGCGACAAAGAGACCTTTCCGGAAGGGTCGGTACCACTCGAGTGGGAGCGTCTGTTCGTCCTCCTCGTCCCGGATATCCTGTCCCGTTTCCGCTTTGATCCGGACCAGTCCGTTTTCCTTGTCAACCTGGATTACTGAAATGCGATCAGCGCCCAAAATCTCCTGAAGCTCATCCACGGCGTTTGAAACAATGGCGTCCAGAGGCTCCTCATCCACAATCATTCGCTCAATGCCGTTCAGCATCCTCAATCGCCGCATGGTTTGATTGAGGACTTCCTGGGTCGCCGTCTTTTCCTCTACTTCTTTTTCGAGATTCTTTTTCTGCCGTTCGAGATCCTTGAATGCCGCTTCCATCGTCGTCTCCAGCAGTGAGCGGTAGCGTTCCTCGCTTTGCTTCAGTTGGGCTTCCTTCTCTCGCTGCTCGTGGACCTCGGACTCCAGCGATCCTTTCTGCAATGCCAGGTCCCGGCGAGCCTGCCGGAGCGTCGACATCGATAGCTCCAGGGCATGGAATCGCCCGATGGATGCCATCAAAACAATGGCTACGAATAAGAGGGCCCATCCCACCCAACGAAGCGATTGCTTGTCCTTCTGGACCCCTGCGACCAACGGCTGCTTTTCCATACCGACGAACAGCTCCCCGGTAAACATGGTGGTCTCCAGCGGGTGCACAAACCGGAAGAGCTGTTGAGCGGTATCGGACGAAACCGTGGCCGATGGTTGACGATACCCAGCCCGAAGTGCTCCCGCTTCGTTGATCGCACCCCGCACGGCACCTACTGAGTCGGTAACCACCAGGTAGGACAAGTGGTCAACCATGCGGGCCGAGGCCACGAAACGAGCAACATCCGTGGCGTCCACCGCCGAGGGACCCATCGTTTCGTGGAACATGGACGCCAGTTGTTCGCTTTTTCGATGGGCATCCGTCTCCGACAGGTCTTCCAGATGGTCGTGAGTGGAAAGGATCATCCACAAGGCCACGGACAACATCAACATGCACACGATTGCGAGAACGATCGTGTGCCCATGGAGGGCAATCTTGAAGCGTGATGCTGGCATGAGATGAGGGGCTCGAAGCGAAGGCGCCTGAGCTTGTCGAGGAGTTCCAATCGATATATCGGCGAAATCCACACGATTGTAAGGCCCTGAAGGGGGGGTGCCGACCTTATATTGGCGCCCCCTGAAAGCGGCATTGAGGAGACCTGTGGGCACGAAGCGCTGGAACATCAAAACGATTCCCGATCCCGACGCGGTCGGTGAGCTGCAAAAGGCGCTCAACAACCTGCCTCATGCGCTGGCCAGAACCCTTATTCTGAGGGACATCGACTCGTTCGAGACCGCGCGTTCCTTCTTCCGTGATGGACTGGACAGACTGCACGATCCGGCCGAATACACAGGGATGCATCTGGCTGTGGAACGCGTCCTGAATGCCATCGAAAAGGGCGAACAGATCACGGTTTACGGCGACTATGACGTTGACGGTACGACCTCAACGGCACTGCTGACCCACTATCTGAAAAGTGTCGGTGCACGGGTTCAGTTTTTCATTCCCGACCGATTCAAGCATGGTTACGGATTGAGCCCGTCCGGCTTGAACGCCGTCAAGGAGTTGGGGACTGATTTGATCATCGCCCTGGACTGCGGCGTGACGGCGGTCAGTGAAGCGGAGCTGGCCCGGGACCTGGGCATGGAGCTGATCATCTGTGATCACCACACGCCCCAGGATGAACTGCCGGACGCCGTTGCTGTCCTGGATGCGAAGCGCGAAGACTGCGACTACCCGTTCAAAGACCTTTGCGGATGTGGAGTGACCTTCAAATTGGTTCGGGCCGTTCACCAGGCGCTTGGCCACGATCCCGACGAACTGTTGCACTACCTCGACCTGGTGGCGGTCGCAACAGCTGCCGACATGGTGCCGCTGAAAGGTGAAAACCGCATCCTGCTGCGCGAGGGTCTCAAACAACTGCGCCGGCGACCTCGCATGGGACTGCGAATTCTGGCCGACCAAGCTGGAGCCCGCCTGAGTGAGGCCACCACGCGCTCGATTGTGTTCTCCCTGGGTCCGCGCATCAATGCCGCAGGAAGGCTGGGCGATGCCGCGCGCGCCGTCAACCTGCTGCTGGCGGATGACCAGATCGAAGCCACCGCCCGGGCCCGCCAGCTCGAGCGTCTCAACGAGGAACGGCGCGCGCTGGACCGGGAAACCCAGAAACAAGCCTTTGCCCAGGCCGATCGATTCCTGGCCGGAAAGGAGCGCCATGCCGTTGTCCTGCATCATCCGGACTGGCATCTGGGCGTGATCGGCATCGTCGCCAGTCGGCTGGTCGAACGGCACTACCGACCGGCCGTCATGCTGGCCACCTCCGGAAAAGTGATCAAGGGCAGTGCGCGCTCCGTGGCGGGCATCAACATCTATAATGCACTCACAGCGTGTGAGGACCTCCTCGAAGAGTATGGCGGTCACGATTATGCTGCTGGCCTGACGATGAGGCCCGAGAATCTGCCCGATTTCATCGATCGCTTTGACAAGGCCGTACTCGAATCCGTATCCGAGGATACGCTCGAACCAGTGATCCATGTGGATGCTGAGATGCGCTTATCCGAACTCGATGAGCGATTCTGGGCCGTCCTCAAGCAGTTCGAACCCTTTGGTCAGGAAAACCCTTCACCTGTTTTCGTCGCACGGGATCTGGACATCATGGGTCCGGTGGCGGGCGTGGGTAAGAAGCGGGACCATCTCAAGTTCTCGGTTCGGGAGCGGGGCGCGACGCACCCGGTGCGCAATGTCATCGGTTTCGGATTGGGCAAATACATCTCAGAGGTAGCCGAAGCCCAGGCCGCCCAGCAACCCATCGATCTCGCATTCTCGATCGAAGAAAACACCTGGAACGGTCGCACGAGCTTGCAGCTGAACGTGTTGGATATCCGGACGACTACGCCCCAGTAGTACATTTTGGCCTTCCCATGGCCATGTGAAAGAGGAGCCAGTCTCTCCATAATGAGCGCAAAGTTCGTGCTCTCCATCATCGTATGTAACATTTGTCCGAAGGACCTATCTTAGCCCCGGGAACACTTGTTATGACAAGTTAATACAAGGCGTCTCACCACCCTGACAAGACTATGATCGAATTCATCTCCCAACCCTGGCCCTGGTACGTGGCCGGGCCCCTGATCGGGATCGTCGTTCCGGCGCTCTTCCTGATCGGCGGTAAACAATTCGGCCTGTCCGAAAACCTCCGTCACGTCTGTGCGATGCTGCCAGGCAAAACGGACTTCTTCAACTATGATTGGAAGAACGGTGCCTGGAATCTGACCATGATTGTCGGCATCATCATCGGTGGATTCATTGGATCCACACTCCTGGCCAATCCTGATCCGGTGGCCATTTCGGAAGCCACGAAATCAGATCTCGCACTGCTCGGAGTGACCCAGTTCGATGGGCTGCTTCCTTCGGACATTTTCTCCTGGGAAGGCCTCGCTTCCGTGCGCGGATTCCTGATGATGGTCGTAGGCGGCTTCCTCGTCGGCTTCGGTTCTCGGTACGCCGGAGGATGTACGTCCGGCCATGCCATCTCCGGGCTTGCTGATCTCCAGCTGCCCTCTCTGATTGCCGTCATCGGTTTCTTCGCCGGCGGCCTGATCGCCACGTTTTTCCTGATTCCCATCATCCTGTAGGGCACCACAATGACCGAGTCCAGAAACTCATTCGGCCGTTTGCTTCCCTACCTCCTCGTGGGAATCTATTTCGGCATCATCTTTACAAAGTCTGAAGTCATTTCCTGGTATCGCATTCAGGAGATGTTCCGTTTCCAGGCCTTCCACATGTACGGCATCATCGGTAGTGCCATTGCGGTCGCTGCCATCTCGGTGCAAATCATCAAACGGAAGGGCATCCGGGCCATGGACGGCTCTGAAATCACCATTCCTCCAAAAGTTATGGGTAGCGGGACGCGCTACTGGCTGGGTGGCACCTTCTTCGGGCTCGGTTGGGCCCTGACTGGTGCATGCCCGGGCCCGATGTTCGCCCTGGTCGGCAACGGCGTCCTCGTCATGCTGGTCGCCGTCGCCTCAGCCATCGCAGGGACATACACGTATGGCGTGCTACGCCCCCGGCTTCCCCATTAGGTAGGTCGCGCAAGACCGTTTTCAGCGCGCCTCAAACGACATTCTCAAACACAACAATCCTCGATAAACACCATGCTGTTCAGACAGATCTGGGATCCCAAGCTCGCCCAGTACGCTTACCTCATCGGCTGCCAGGCCACTGGCGAAGCCATCATTGTTGACCCCGAGCGCGACATCGACCAGTATCTCGAACTGGCCGAGAAAGAAGGTGTCGAAATCGTGGCCGTCGTGGACACGCACATCCACGCCGACTACATCTCTGGCATGCGCGAGTTCGCTGAGCATGGCGTCCACGTCTACGCTTCGGATGAAGGCGATGCCGACTGGAAGTACGAGTGGCTGATCGACTCGGACTACAAGTACACGCTGCTCTATGATGGTGACGAGTTCAAGATCGGCAACATCAAGTTCACCGCCGTTCACAACCCGGGTCACACGCCCGAGCACTTGTCCTACCTCGTGACGGACCTCGGCGGTGGCGCGGAGAAGCCGATCGGCTATTGCACCGGGGACTTCGTATTTGTCGGCGACCTCGGCCGCCCCGATCTCCTCGAGTCCGCTGCCGGCATGGCGGGAGTCATGGAGCCATCGGCTCGCACGCTGTACAAGTCGGTCCAGGATTTCCTGACCCTGGATGACTTCGTCCAGATCTGGCCCGCCCACGGCGCGGGTAGCGCCTGCGGAAAGGCCCTGGGTGCCGTTCCTTCCTCAACGGTGGGGTATGAGCGGGAGTACAACGCGGCCATCGACGCCGCTTCCCGTGGCGAAGACGCCTTCGTGGAAGCGATCCTCGACGGACAGCCTGAGCCTCCGATGTACTTCGCGCGGATGAAGCGGGACAACAAGATTGGCCCGAAAGTCCTCGGCACCGTTCCAAAACCGAAGCACCTCTTCGCCGAAGATCTCAAAGCGCTGGCTGGCAACACGGATGTCGCCGTGCTCGATACGCGCCTGGATCGTTCGGCCTTCATGGCCCGGCATCTGCCTGGATCCATGTATGCCGGCTTCAACAAGTCATTCAATACGGCTGCCGGCTCGATCATCGAGGAAGACATGCCGATCTACCTGATCATCGAAGAAGAGCATGTCGATGAAGCCGTGCGCGACCTGATCCGGATCGGTCTCGACAACATCGAGGGATACGCCACGCCGGAAACGCTGGAAGCCTACGCCGACCACGGCGGAGAAATGGCCAGCATCCGCGAGATCTCGATCGAACAGGTCCCGGAAACGCTGGAGGCCATCGATGATGCCATCGTTCTCGATGTGCGCAACGCGAGTGAGCACGAACCAGCACACATGCCGGATTCGGCCAACATCGCCTACACCCGTCTGTGGGTGCGCCGCGATGAAGTGCCTGCCGGTACGAAGTTGATCCATTGCGTCTCGGGTGGACGAGCAGCGGTTTCATCGGCGCTGCTGTCCCGTCTGGGACACGATGTGATCTTCGTCAATGGCGAATGGGATGCGTGGGTAGCCAACCCCGACAGCACCATCGCCAGCGGTGCGCCGGTATCGGCGTAGCGAAAGCGTGGTTGCTACCGGACTGCGCCCTGCGCCGTCCGTGGTTCTGAAGCAGCCACACAGGGTGGAGCGTAGCGGCGGGCCTTGGCCCGCCGCTACGTGATTCATCCGGTTTCCACTTCGGGTTTCTGTTGCTCATGCTCTCCCGTTTCGTACCCATAATCGACTGGGCTCCCCGCTACGACCGCAAGCATCTCGCTGGAGATCTGAATGCCGGTCTAACGGTGGGCGTGATGCTGATTCCGCAAGGATTGGCCTACGCCCTGATTGCCGGCCTTCCGCCGATCTACGGTCTGTACGCCGCGCTGGTACCCATTGTCATCTACGCTTTCTTCGGGACATCCGGCCAACTGGCGGTCGGGCCCGTTGCCATGGTGTCCCTGCTGGTGGCCACCGGTGTTTCGGAGTTGGCGCCCCAGGGATCTGACGAATACATCTCCCTGGCTATCCTGCTGGCGTTCATGGTCGGCGTCATCCAGTTGGTGCTCGGCCTCCTGCGCTTCGGGTTCATCACCAATTTCCTGTCGCACCCGGTCCTGAGCGGATTCACGAGTGCGGCTGCCCTGATCATCGGCCTGAATCAGCTCAAAAACCTGACTGGCATCCCGATTCCGCGCTCCAACAGCGTGTTTGAAATCATCTTTGAAGCGGGCAGCGGGCTTGGCGCAACGCACCTACCGACCCTGGCGATGGGAATAGGGGGGATCGTGCTGATCGTCGGATTGCGGTGTCTGAGTCGGCGCATTCCTGGAAGCCTGATTGCCGTGATCGCGGCCACCGGAATTACGGCATGGATGGCGCTCGATCAGTCTGGTGTCGCCATCGTCGGATCCGTCCCTGCCGGTCTTCCCGCACCATCGGTGTCCTTCCTGAACGTCAATGCGATGATGGACCTGCTTCCCATCGCGATGGCGATTGGACTGGTTGGGTACATGGAATCCATCGCTGTGGCCAAAGCCTTTGCGACCAAACACCGCGATACCATCCAGCCCAGCCAGGAGTTGACAGCGCTGGGTCTGGCCAACCTCGTGGGGGCGTTCTTCCAGTCTTATCCGACTACAGGCGGGTTTTCCCGTACGGCTGTGAACGATCAGAGCGGTTCGCGCACCCCGCTGGCCAGCCTGTTTTCTGCTGCCATCGTTGGATTGACGCTGCTCTTCTTCACGCCCCTGTTCACGTATCTGCCCAAAGCCCTCCTGGCCGCCATCGTCATGGTGGCCGTCTTTGGTCTGCTCGATGTCAAGGAAGTACGCTTCCTCTGGAAGTCCAACCGGACCGATCTGGGATTGCTGCTGATCACTTTCTTCTCGACGCTTCTCATGGGCATCGAGCAAGGGATCCTCATCGGGGTCGCCGTTTCCATGCTTTCGTTCGTCTACCAGGCTTCCCGGCCCCACATGGCCCGGCTTGGACGCATGCCAGGCACAGAAGTCTATCGGAATGTGGACCGCTACCCGGAGGTCGAGCGAGCCAAGGGTGTAGCCATTTTCCGTATCGATGCATCGCTGTTTTTTGGCAATGTCGAACACATCAAGGATGGGCTTTCCAGTCTCCTGGCAGACGAACCGGATACGCATGTATTGATTCTGGATCTGTACCCGGTCAATCGTGCCGACTCGTCAGCCATCCATGCTTTGATGGATACACATCAGCGACTGGAAGAAGCGGGTGTGACCCTGTTGCTCTCTGGAGTCAAGGGACCGGTCAGGGATGCGTTCGAGCGAAGCGGACTGACCGAACGTATCGGAACGGGATCATTCTACATGCGCATCCAGGATGCCTGCGATGCGGCTGAGCGGATCCTGAACCCCTATCTTGTAAAAGATGCCGACCGCTCCGGCTGACCTTTCCCGACCCACATCATGTCCTTCACCCTTCGGACCGACAAGCTGATTCCCGATTGGATGCGGACATACAGCCGCTCCGACTTCGGTGGCGATCTGGCGGCAGGCATCACGGTCGGCGTCGTGCTGATTCCACAAGGGATGGCCTACGCACTACTCGCAGGCGTCTCCCCGGTCTATGGACTGTATGCGTCCCTGATACCGCTCCTGGTCTACAGTCTGTTCGGGACCAGTCGACACCTGGCTGTCGGGATCGTTGCGATCGATTCCCTCATCGTTGCCGCAGGCGTAGCTGCCATGGCACCCTCGTCTGCCGCTGAGGCCCTGTCCCTGACCATTCTGCTGGCGCTCATGGTGGGGATCATCCAGATCGTGATGGGACTGCTTCGCTTCGGGTTCGTCGTGAATCTCCTTTCCCGCCCCGTGATCACCGGGTTCACCAGTGCTGCCGCGTTGATCATCGGAATGAGCCAGTTGAAATACCTGCTTGGTGTGGACCTGGAACGCAGCCTCAACATCTTCACACTGCTCGCGCAGGCGGGAACGAAGATTGCCCAGCTGCACACGCCTTCACTGGTCATCGGTCTCGGCGGGATCGTCCTGTTGGTGCTCGCGCGAAAACGCTTCCCCCGTCTGCCCGGCCCCTTGATCGTGGTCGTGCTTTCAGCTCTGGCCGTGGTCTCGCTCAATCTTGAATCTCGCGGCGTTTCCCTGGTCGGCGAGATCCCGTCCGGGCTGCCCTCACCCGACGTGCCGGTCTGGTCCCTGGAAACCATCCGCGGGCTGTTCCCGACCGCCGTCACGCTCTCGCTGATTCAATTCGTTGGTGTGATCTCGCTGGGCAAGCTGTTCGCGGCGCGGCATGGATATCGAATCCAGCCCAGTCGAGAATTGATCACGCTCGGCGGTATGAACGCGGTGGGATCCCTCTTTCAGAGCATCCCCGTCTCTGGAAGCTTTTCCCGAAGCGCCGTCAACGAGCGCGCGGGTGCACGCACTCCCGTGTCCAATGCTGTTGCCGCCTTGTTGGTCGCAGGCGTGCTGCTCTTCCTGACCCCGTTGTTTGCTTGGCTACCCATCCCCGTCTTCGCCTCCATCATCATGGTGTCCGCGTTCGGTCTGATCGATGTGGACGAGGTGCGGTATCTGCTCAGAACCAAGGCCATGGATGGCGTCATTGCCATGCTCACCTTCCTGGCCACTTTGATACTGGGCATTCATCAGGGCATCCTGACCGGCATCGGGCTTTCGGTCGTTGCAGTCATGTACCGGATTTCCCGTCCCAACATCGCCGTCCTTGGGCTTCTTCCGGAGACGCGCTCGTTCAGGGATATCACCAATTATCCGGATGCCCGCACATTCGACAATGTGGTCGTTTTGCGAGTGGATGCTTCCTTCTCTTTCGCTAATGCGGATCACGTCCGGGATCGCATCATCCAGAAAGCCCGGAAGGACCAGGCCAGTGCCGTGATCATCGACGCATCCACCATGAATGACCTGGATTCGACGGCCCTGGCGATGCTCGAGGACACCTACCGGATTCTCAGAGCTGCCAATATCCGGCTTCTCGTTTCCGGCGCACACCAATCCGTGATCGATGTCATGCAGGCCTCCGGCCTGTGGAACGAAATGGGCGCGGAGTCCTTTTTCTTGAGTCCGTGGCGGGCCTTGAATGATGTGCTCACCGCTGCAGGGCGGCGCTCAGAACTGACTCGTTTGTCTCACGAATGAATTGAGGCCTCGGCTTCTTTGAGTCTTTGGAGCACGGTGCGGGTGACGGTCAGTCGTTCCTCCCAGATGGGCGCCCATGGCGATGATGGACGATTCCGCCAGCAATGTTCGGCAGCCTCACAGTCTTCCAGCAATGCGTCGCACACAGCCTCCCAGCCCTTGTATTCGGCTCCCGATCGCAACAGACCTTCGATAATGCGCGCGCGCGAGCCAAAGCCGGTCGGAAGACGAAATGAGCGGCCTATCCAGGCGATACGCGAACGCGTCAGTGCCAGACCGGAGTGCGAGGGTATCGAGAGAAATCGCCCGATACGCGAAAGACCCACCTTGGGCTCATCCAGATCCAGATTGGCAAAGGGGAGGGAAGACGGAATCAATGGCACTTCCGACGGTTCTGCGGGCATCTCCCCGGCACACGATAATTCGATATCGGCCAATGCCACGTCCATCGCCTGTCCAAGCGCTTCAAAGGGCGGCGCATCACTACGGCGCAGGACCATCGACACCAGCGGCATCCACCCGGACGCGTGACCAAACCAGAACGCGGCCAGTACGTCCGCGCGGCGCGAGCGCACCAAGTGCGCCATGAATCCTAGCTCATTCACGATGTGGCCCGTGGAACGAGCCGACTCATCGGGCTCAAATCCCTGGTCCATCATGAGGGAATGCAGCTCACGAGCCAACGGACCTCCAAGCATGCCATCCGCCTCAAAGAAGACACCGGCATCCGGGACCAGGTCGTGCGTCAGGATCCGATAGTGTTCGGCCGCCCGATCATCTTCGTCTCCCGCCGTGATCCCTGCCGCATCCAACCCGGCAGCGGTCAAGGTCTCCTCATCTGCGATCGGGGAGGCAAACAAGCGTGCCAATGCTGCGAGCCGGCCGGCGAGATCGCCGGCCGGCTCGCCCCGGTCCGTTGACGTATGCGAATCGTTGTCCATCTATGATCAGGCGCGTCCGCGCAGCATTCCTTTCCAGTACATCACCGGAAGAATGTACTTCTTCAGGATCCACATGGAATAGCGCGGCTTGGCCGTGTTGATCGGAATGGATGGTGCCGGATTGTTGTCATAGTCGAACTCGGCCAACAGCATTTCACCATAGCCGGTCGTGAGCGGACACGATGTATAGCCATCGTAGCGCTTGTCATCCGTCACCTTGCTTTCCTTCATCACCCGCATCATGTTCGCGACCAGTACCGGGGCCTGCTTGCGTACGGCTGCACCCGTCTTGGCGTTGGGCGTGCCAGCGGCATCCCCGAGGGAGAACACATTGGAAAAGCGATTGTGCTGCAATGTGTTATGGTCAACGTCAACCCAGCCGTCAGCATTCGACACGTCGCTTTCTTTGATGAAGTCCGGTGCGGACTGAGGAGGCACGACATGGATCATGTCATACTTCTCAACGCGTTGACCAGTTACTTCTCCCGTCTCCTTGTCGATCAGGTCAAAGACGGCCTCGTTTTGATCTCCGCGAATCTCGACCAGGTTCGTGTAGTGGCTCCACTTCGCGCCATATCGGGCCTGCACTTTTTCAAGCTCTTTGCGGAAGACGGGAACGCCAAAGAGCATCGTGCCCGGTGACATCATTTCCACATGGACCTTGCCCTGCAATCCGCTGCGACGGATATGGTCGGACGTCAGCCACATCGCTTTCTGCGGTGCGCCACCACATTTGATCGGCGTGTTCGGTTGGGTGAAGAACACCCTGTCGCCTTCTTTGAGATTGCGAGCGCACTCCCACGTGTATTCCGCCTTGTCGTGCCCATAGTTCGAGCACACCCCGCCCTTTCCGAGCGCTTCGGGGAGACCTTTGACTTTGTGCCAGTCGATCTGGATACCCGGGGCAACTACCAAGAAGTCGTAGGAGACTTCTTCTCCCGATGCGAGGACCACTTTGTTGTCGGCTGCGGTGATGGAAGCCACGCGGTCCTTAATCCAGGCAACGCCTTTGGGAATGAAGTCGGCTTCGTTCTTGATCGTCGCCTTCATGTCGAAGGTCCCCGCCCCGACCAGGGTCCATGCTGGCTGGTAGTAGTGTTTGTCGGAGGGCTCGATGATGGCAACGCCGAGCGAGCGATCAGCCCGGCGAAGTTGGGCGGCCACGGTGATGCCAGCTGTGCCGCCGCCAACAATGAGTACGGGATGGTGGGTCATAGTTAACTCACGAATGTCTTCTACCGAATGCGTGTTACCGAAGGATCATCCGGTCGTGATTGGGCAACTTGTCATTACAACTGAATATCGGACGTTCGTGCGCCCTGCGGTGTAGGGAAAACCCCAACCGTTTACCGTCTCTGCCACCGTCAGGAGTCGGCTATCGTCCGAAAGGTTCTTCGGGGAGCGCGTACGCCTCCTTAACCGGTTTGAGCGGCCGCTTGAACCAGTAAGGACGCCTCGTCCCATCGGGCGTGTGATCCACCGCCGATCGAGCCAGCGACAGCCATTCGCGGTAGTTCTGCATCGACTGCTCGGTATCGACCCATACATCGCCGTGGCGATCTTCTGGTCTGGCTTTTTCGACGTTGTAGGCCTTCTGCAACCAGCAGTGGTGACCGGATACCGGATCCGGCTGCACGGCATGCGTCAGGTTCTGATGCACACCAACGTCTTCCCACCAGATACGCGACGTGTCAGGATCGAACGATTCCCATGCACCTGCACCATGGACGACCCGCAAGCGGCCACTGTTCTCGGTTTCCTCGATGTCGACGAGGTTCGAGGCTCCGCGGCTCAGACCTTCGTCTTCCTTCAGTCGCCAGCGACCCAGGTGGTGGCTCATGGCAATTACGCCTGGCTTGATCCCCTCGGTTACCCAGATCGTGTCCACGAAATACCCGATGCGGGTGGTGACCCGAATCAGATCGCCCGTCGAAATGCCCAGTCGGCGAGCATCCTCCGGATGCATCCAGACCGGATTCTTGTGACTCAGCTCATAGAGCCATTTGGCATTCGCCGAGCGGGTATGAATCAGGGTTGGCAGGCGGAAGTTGGGCAACAAGAGCATCTCGCCCTTCGCCCGATCAATGTTATCCGGATGGACATGGCTCTTGAGCGTCCAGGGTAGGGTGTACTCCTTCTCCGGCCACCCCCAATCTTTCATGGTCGGGGAGAAGAACTCCATCTTGCGACTTGGAGTCGTAAAGCCGGCCTTGGCTTGGCCGTCGACCATAACGCCCACAACAGATCCGTCTTTGATCAGACGACCCTGATCGTCTGTCTTCGCGCCGTCGGCGGAAATGCCCTTCTCGTACGGGACATAATTATCTTTCGTCACCTCGAAGGCGGCGTACTTCCGCATGTATTCGAGTGGCTTGAGTCCTTCGGCCGCAGCAACCTCAGGCAGACCCGGTACCGAGTTCTCGAAGATCCACTGGTAGTATTCGTCCACCGTGATGATCTCGCCTTCGCGGTACGGGCTCATGAAGTGCTGCTTGACCCCCAGTTCGCCGTCGGGGTCCATGGCCGCCGAGAGCTGGATCCAGAATTCGTTCTCTTCCCAGACCTCGCCCGGATTGGTTTCATAGGTGAACTGCACCTTGCGACCCAGTCGCTCGGCCGCCACGCGCTGCACGGGTTGGCGGAACGCGATCCACTGGCCTGAGTGGGTTTCCTGCGACATCAGATCATGTCGCTCGTTGGCGTGACCCATCGGCAGGACATAGTCGGCAAACCAGGCTGACTCATTCCAGGTCGGCGTGAGCGCCACGTGGCATTTGATCTTCTCCTCATCCTGCAGGGATCGCATCCACATGAACCCATCGGGATTGATCCATAGCGGATTGTAGACCCGGGTGAAATACACATCCACGTCGCCGCGACCTTCTTCGAGGAAGTGCGGCAGAAGGAAGGACATCTCGTAGAAGGCCAGCGGCCATTCGTGCGGGAGATGCAACTCGTTCCAGGCGTTCAGCGGTTTGGGCTGATCGAAAGGCTTGGGCACGAATTTATTCCAGCTGTTGCCGGATGTACCTCCTTCTGTACCCACGCTTCCCGTCAGCACGTTGAGGAAGAGCAGACAGCGGGCAACCTGCCAACCTCCCAGATTCCCAATCGAAGCCGAGCGCCAGGTGTGTGTGGCCAGTCTTCCCTGACAGTTGGCAACGGCTTCTGCCGCTTCGCGAATGCGCTGAATGGGCACCTGGGCTTCTTCGGCTGCCCGTTCAAACGTGAACTCGGCATAGAGCGTCTTGAGCAGCCGGTCGAAGTCAGCAAACTCGGCGCGGTCCTCTTTCAGGTCGAACTTCCCGCTGGAGAACAGCTCCTTGACACGCTCGAACATGCCTTCGCCTGGCAGATCGAAATCGACGTCGTCGTAGGGCTTGTCGCGGAAGAAATCGAGGCTTTCGCGCCAGTTGACCCATCGCCGCATGAACTCCCTGTCATAGAGGTCATTCTGGATCAGATGATTGGCGATGGCCAACAATACCGTCTGCTCTGAACCCGGCCACGTCGGCAACCAGACATCCGATTTCGACGCCGTATTCGACAATCGGGGATCAAACGTGATCAGCTTCGCCCCATTCATCTTCGCTTCCATGATCCGCTGGGCGTGCGGATTGAAGTAGTGCCCGGTTTCGAGGTGACTCGAAATCAGCAGGATCGTGTTGGCCTTGGCATGATCCGGGCTGGGCCGGTCAAAACCCGACCAGACGAAATACCCGGCGCGGGCACCGGCCGAACAGATGTTGGTGTGGGAGTTATGACCGTCAACGCCCCATGCCTGGATGCAACGGTTCGTGTATCCGTCTTCTCCTGGCCGACCGACGTGATACATGATGCCATCTCTGCGCTTTTGGCGCGAGGCATTCATCTTTGCGCCGATCTCCTCGAGCGCCTCATCCCAGGTGATCCGCTTCCACTTGCCTTCGCCACGTTTCCCGACGCGCTTGAGCGGATAGAGGATGCGCTCGGGGTCGTAGACCTGATTGATCGTGGCCGGACCCTTGGCGCAGTTTCGCCCGCGCGAACCGGGGTGCTTCGGGTTGCCCTCGAACTTCTTGATGTCCAGGGTTTCGCGATCGACGTAGGCCAGCAAACCGCACGCACTTTCACAGTTGAAGCACACCGTCGGTACGAGGGTGTAGTGCCGGGCCACTTTGCGTGGCCATTGCTTGCCGTCCCACTCGACCCAGTCGTCCCATTTCTCGACGGGAGGATACTGGCTCATCCGGCCATCGGGATGCATGACCGTCGTCATGTCAACCTTCTCCGGCTGACGATCAGACTCGGCGAATTTCGGCAGGCCAAAACTGGCGCCGTCTCCCCGGTGGTCCTGTGCTTTGTTTTCGTTCGTTGCCATGATGGGTTACCCAGAAGTGGGCGATCAGCTGTTGGGGAGTTCCTGTGGAGCCGTCACGTAGGCGTGCTCGAAAGCATAGAGACCCACGAGAACCAGTAAGCCTGCTATCCATGCCGGATAGAATCCCGCGAAGAGAGGCACAATGTGGCCCAGCACAATGGTCACCAACCAGAACAGCTTGGCATAGCGACCCTTGATGATCATGTGCGCAGCTTTCGCAGCCTGCTCCGAAGCGTGTGGCATGCCGAACTCACCCAGCAGGGTTACGGCCAGATTGACGACGACGCTGACCAGGAGGGTGGTTTGGACCAGGCTGGAGAGACTGGAATGGAAGCCGACAAACGCATCCAGGACGAGCATGAACGCGGCGCCTCCCATGACAGACTGGATCAGCATATGGATGGGGAGCAGCGGGCTCTGCCAGAGGTCGCGGCCCTCGGCCTGACCGAACAGGAACGCGGTGTAGATGGCCGTTCCGATGCCAAAAGGAATGGCAGGTACCATGATCCAGAGTCGCCAGTCCGGATTGTCCAGCGTGTACCAGCCCATCGTATTCGCCAGTTCGCCGGCCCACCAGAGCGTGATCAGTCCGCTGAAGCCAATCAGCAGATACGCCCCTCGAACCAGCCACGATTTGAATTGCGGCCGCAAGACGATGCGCAAGAAGCGCTCAGGGCGTTCCAGGTCGTAGACCAGCAGGGCCGTCGTGACCAGCAGGAAGAAAAGCGAAGCGGATGAGGCGGCGAGCATGTCCGCGCTTTCCATCGCAATTCCCGCGATCGGACCAAGGAGCGAAAGGATCAGGAAGAGACCAGCAGCAATTCCCTTGGTGACCAGATAGGCCGGAACCGGCCAGTGCCACGGCACCTTGTGCTGGGCATTCCAGACAACCTGGGTCATCTGCTCGGCCATGCGGCCTTCGCCGATCTGGATGGGACCGCCCATCGGGTCCCCTTGTGGACCCGGCTCCTGAATCGGGTAGCCGGAAACAGAGGTGCGATTGGAAACGGTAGGCGGTGCAGACCCGTGACCATCACCGCTGCTGTCTCCATCTCCATGTAGCGGAAGCACATCTGCCCACGCAAACGTATCCGGCGCGCGGTCCGTCGCCGTCGGATGCATCGCTACATCGTCCCCTCCGATGTAAAACAGGTTGGGTGCCGTTCCCTGCTCAGGTTTGCGCACGGTGACCTTGTTCTTCGCGACCGTCTGGGCGATTTCAGAGTTCGGATCGTCGAGATCTCCAGCCAGGATGGCATGTTCAGGACAAACCACGACACATGCCGGCTCGAGCCCCAGGTCGACCTTGTGTGCACAATAATGACACTTGGCGGCGGTCCCGGACTCGGGATCAATGTATATCGCGTCGTACGGGCAGGCTTGCATACAGGCTTTGCATCCGATACAGACGTCTGGATCGAATTCCACGATGCCGTCGTCACGCTGATACATGGCGGTGACGGGACAGATACGCACACAAGGTGGATTCGCACAATGATTGCATCGCGTCACTTGAAAGGAGCGGG
This sequence comes from Rhodothermales bacterium, assembly GCA_028284865.1. GTDB lineage: Bacteria > Bacteroidota > Rhodothermia > Rhodothermales > UBA10348 > JAAZVD01. The sequence continues at coordinate 148,373 of JANQQV010000006.1, forward strand.
TGACGTTGGGGTAAAGACCCGACTCAACGCTTTTCACCCACGTGCGCTGCACACCGAGAGGGACTTCATTCTCGCTCTTGCACGCTGTCGAACACGCATGACACCCGATGCAGGCATCATTGTTGATCAAAAAGCCGTAGTTCATGCCAAACTGCACTGAAACTGGCGAAAGACCGGGTACCTCCCTGTCCGGCGGTTCCGGAGGAGGTCAACCCGGCTCGTCTCGTTGCCGAAAACAGGGCAGACGAGGGCCACGGTAGAGGTAGTTGTAATGACAGGTTACTACATCTACTCCAAAAGGTCCAGATCTTCAGGTCGATTAATGTTGATCAATTCGTCATCCGGGATGGAGACGACGTCGTATTCGACGGATTCGATCAAGCCCATCACGCTGCGAGCACCCTGCTCCAGATACTGGCCGAGTGGCTCGAGGATCGCTTGCTTCCACACGGCGCAGAGCGGTTGTTTCTGGCCCGATTCGCGGCCTGCCGCCAGGACGACGATGGCTGAAGATGCGGAGGCCCTTCTGATCAGTACGTCTAGTGACGCCGCCGAGACGCACGGCAGATCTCCAGCCAACACCAGCACGTCAGCCTGCCGAACCGAAAGCACTGAACGAATCCCCTCCAGCGGACCCCGATCGCCGTGCTCATCAGGTAGTACACGCCAGGGGGTAGTCTCGATCTGCGGGAAGTCAACAGAGGATGCCATATCCGACCCTGTCGATACCGAGACGAAATCACATACACTGGCCAAGGCGTAGAACGCTGCGTGGGCCAGGGGTTGGCCATTCCATTCATGACGCATCTTGTCGCTGCCGAAGCGACTCGCCTGACCACCCATCAGCAATAACCCTTCCGTCTGAATGGCTTCGTCCGCGTCCATGCGTCTACGATTCGAATTTGTGGAAAGAAAGTGGGAGCAATGACACCCAGCGCGCTGTTGCAGCCGTGTCGACACGATATCTTTGAGGATAGGACCTCCTCCCCGAATCACGCCAGAAGGACCCACCGATTTTGAAAACCCGTCCCATGCTCTATTTCTACGTGGCCTCGCCAGAGGAGATGAAGGGCGGCGTGGATCCGGACGCGTTCGATGAAACGCGTCTGTACCGGAGTCTGCAAATGGCCAAGCTTGACAAGCGGGGACAAACGTTCGTGGTTGATGCCCGCATGATTCCAGCCACCTTGAGCGGCGACGTCGGTGGTATCCCCAAGTATGCCATACTGAACCGAAAGCCCTACCTGAAACCAAACGAGCGAACAGCTGGCGGAGGAGTGGTCACGAAAGTCAGCAAAGGCAAGCTCAAGGTGCTGCTGATCTACCGGAAAGGTCTTTGGGACATTCCCAAAGGTCTGCAGGAAAAAGACGAGTCGATCAAGGACTGCGCCCAACGCGAGGTCATGGAAGAGCTGGGCATCGACCAGGTTGATGTCCACAGCTTTCTCGATACCACCATCCATGGGTACCCCGAGAAGGATCGTTTCATCGTAAAGACCACGCACTGGTATCACATGACTACCGAGGCTTCGGATTTCATCCCGCAGCGCGCGGAGAAGATTACGAAGGTGAAGTGGTTCCGTTTGCAGAAGGCCAAGGATGTGCTGGGACACGAAAATCTTATCCGACTCTTGAACAGGGTGGAGCACAAACTGCTGGTTACGCATCCCTAGACTGTCCTATATTGACGGCCTGTTTGACCACGATGGCCCACATTCTGGTCTGATGGCACACCAAGTGCCGTCCCACCCATCAGTATTCCCATCTCCTCCATGGAAACGGCAGCGTCCGATCTGGACAGCAAGTTGGCCCGCCGCGCCGCCCGGGGCGGCAACAAGCGCAAGCGTCGCAGCGACCGCAAGGTCGGGCTACCAGCACCCGTCGTCTTCTGGCTCGTGGCCCCGGTCGGCGCGGCCGGCGTCGTCATGCCCGTCATTGAGGACGTGAACTGGGTGTGGCTGACCGGCTTCGCCATCATCCTGCAGATCGTGATTCTGCGCATCAACGATGGACGCGGATTCATCCGTTCCAAGGAAATGCGTCGCGCCTACGAGGCACGCCGACACTTCTCCATCCTGGAAGTGATCATCCTCTTCGTGCTGATCATGGCCGACATGCTGGCCATGGCCTATTCCTTGCTGATGGCCGCAGCACCTTGAGCTGACGGGCCTCAATGGCCAGCTTCAACAAGCAGCGGGATTGCCAGCTTTGCTTTGCTGGCACACCATCAATCATCAGCCTGGTTGCAGTCCTACTGACCTGCCATGAAGACCGCATTGGCGAACAGGTGCAGACCGGATTGCCAGAAGCCGCGGAATAGCGGATTATCCAACAGGTAGACCCACTCACCTGAGCCGTCAGATTGGACACCGAAAGCGAGTGACCCTTCGAGGCGCTGCTCAGCGCGGTACCCCGTGTGCCCGGAAACACGCCCGTCCTCCTGGATGACGCCCACGTTCCAGTCACCTCCGCCCATCATCATCGCAGGGCGATCTGATCGGCTTCGCAAGACAAAGGTCTCCTCGCCAAATCCGAAGGCCAGCGGATGGGAGTCGTCCACGTCCACGCGATAGACGGCCCCGGGATTGCTCAGCGGCGCCCGGTCACGATTGCGGTCAGCATAACGACGGGTACGTGCCTGCTCGGCCCGAACGCTGTCCGGCGTCTCTTCCGGACGATCGAAGGCCAGCGAGATGCCATCCTTGCCAGCCAACCATGAAGCAGCTCCGTCCAGAGCCACCACGCGTCCACCGTCGCGTACCCAGTCGCGCAGACGCTTCAGCCCCGATTCGCCCAAAACAGACCCGTAGGACCCGGAGGGTAGAATGATGACATCGAATGCATCGAGATCCACAGAGCCAAATCGATCGGCAGCAAAGCGGGTGATCGGGTAGTCGATCACCTGATCGAACCAGTGCCAGATTTCACCGACACTGGAAGAGCGCAGAGGCGAACCGAACGGCATGCCGATGCGGGGAGGTGTCATGCCACGAACCCGTGAAGAGCCCATGTCATTGCCCGAATCGACAAATCCGGTTGCAATGGGCACGAGGTCTTGATGATGGGCTTCAGCCAGCGTGCCGAGCCGCTCTTCCACCCCATCCCCGAAGCGTTCGTTGTTGCGCCGCGTGACGATGACTGCGCCCCTATCGAACGAGGCCTCTCCAATGGTGAATGGATTGTCATTGCGACGAACCACGAATCCTTCTCTGAAAAGCGCAGCCAGATAGGCCGCATCGCCTGCGTCATCCCAGGGAGTGACCCACGCGTAGGCCGCCATGTCATTCGACTGAACGCTCGAGACTGTCTCCGACCATTCGGTCGTGGCAACGTCCGCTGTGGTCGCAACGGCATCGACATCGTAGGCAAACGGCAGAGCCCAACCCGTGATGTCGTACGTCAACGTGTCCGTCAATACGACCTCGGGGTCAAACAGGACTCGCGCCAGCACCGCCCGTGGCTGTGATGCTGGAATGACCAGATCGCCTGCGTGAATCTGATGGCGGCCTTCTCGACCGCTTCGGTAATCCATCCCGGAAACCGTTTGATCCGAGCTCGCCTGGCCATACTGGATGCCGAGGCGATCCAGGTGCTCGGCCAAGCGGGCCTCGCGCCGGCCCGGAGAAGCGGAGCGAATGACATAGGCGGCGTAGTCCCCTGGCGGGTCAGAGACGGCGCGCTCGAAGTAGTTCGCAAACTCATCGACTACGCGCTCGTGGTTGAGTGCAGTGGCTTCAATCGTTGACAGCCCGGCCACGGTATGATGAGTGAGTCGATCGAGCAGCGTCAAGGTGTCGCCCAAGGCCGTCTCGATGCCCAGCCCGGCACGACCACTTCCGGCCTGTTCGTATGTCATCCCGATGGAGCCATTGAACATCGGAAAGGAATCGCCATAGCCCGGGTACAGGATGTCGAAGGACTCCTTGGTGAAATACAGCCAGCCTTCGCGATCGAAGTGCCGGGCGTGATTGCGGCCGATGATCTCCTGGAGTTCGCGCTGCCAAGCGGTCACCTCTTCATGAACGGGCTCGGCAGCCGGTGCGAAGTAATACGGAGAGTTGAATCCCTGCTCGTGGAAGTCCACGTGAACGTGAGGCATCCAAGCCTGGTAGAGCGGAATGCGTTGCTGCGTTTCAACCTGGGTCTGCCAGGACCAATCGCGGTTCAGATCAAAGTAGTAGTGATTGGTCCGCCCACCTGGCCACGGCTCGGCGTGTTCGACCGCCATGGGATCGACATCGTGCAGCTCTCCCACGGCCATGTTGTACCAGTTGACGTAGCGGTCCCGGCCATCCGGATTGAGGCTGGGATCCATGATCACGATCGTGTCCTCAAGCCAGGATGTGATTTCCGCCGATTCCGGCTGGACGAGTCGATACAGCGTGGCCATGGCGGCTTCACCTGAATTCGACTCGTTTCCGTGAACGCTGTAGGAGAGCCACACGATCGCTTTTTTGTCACCCGAAGGTTCACCGTCCAGCAGTCCCGTACGACGGAGGTTGTCCTGTCGAATCTGCTCCAGATTGGCCAGGTTTTCAGGCGTCGAAACCATGGCCAGGACCAGTTTTCGACCCTCATTGGAATGGCCGTAGGTCATCAGTTGGGCGCGGTCACTTTGTGCTGAAACCGCTTCGAAATACTCCACGATTTGGTGATGTCGAGAGAACCGATCCCCCAGTTCATATCCAAGGATCTCTGCAGGAGAGGGGACCTGCTGAGCGAGGACCGGAAAGGCTGAAAAACCTACAGCTGCAACGATGCCGAAGATGAACAACTGACGGAAGGGCAGGCGCATGAAAGTGGTCATCGACAAAAGGAGATGGAGGAAACGGCGCGTTTACTAAATTGACCGGCCGAAAGGTGACTCCCGAGCAGCGTTGTCCCCGGTCCAGGGGTCCACCCCTCGGTCTGGCACGTGCCAATCGTCACTCAAAAAAAAGATCATGAGGGCGCCAACATAGCGGCTTCGAGCATCCTCTGCAACGTCCCAGCCCAAGCCCTGAATCAAGGATCGCATCCATGCCATTTTCTGCGCTTTCACATTCTTCCCTCAGGCGTGTACGCCTCGCGCGCATCCCACTTGCTGCACTCTTCGTACTGATGGCCGTCGCGCTTCTGGATTCTAGGGCTCCGTCTTCTATCGAAACGGATTCGTTTCGACAAGGCTTCCCGGATGAGTTCGCCAGGCATTTTCACGAGATCACCGTTCCCGAAGGTGCCGAGCGCTCGGGTTACACGGCAGGATATCGCCGCACGGCCCTGCAGACACTGAAAGCCATCAAGAAAGGAGGGTCCGAGATCCTCCCCTGGGTCGAGCGCGGCCCCGGCAACGTGGGTGGACGAACGCGTGGCATTGTGATTGATGCAAATGACCAGTCCGGAAACACGATTCTGGCAGGGTCCGTGGCTGGGGGCATCTGGCGAACGGAGGATGCGGGCATTACATGGGAGGCCATGACCGAGGATGCACCCCGGCTTACAATCACCTCCATCGCCCAAGCAGCTTCGAATCCTGATGTCCTCTATGCAGGAACGGGAGAGGGCTTTCCGAATGCCGATGCGGCCATCGGCGATGGCATCATGAAATCAACGGATGGTGGCCTGACCTGGTCATTCCTGGAATCCACCACAGGCGGAACGGACTTCCTGTTCGTGAACCGTGTCATCGTTTCGGAAACGGATGAGAATCTGGTTCTGGCCGCTGCCCAGACCGGGATCTGGCGAAGCACGGACGGAGGAGGTTCCTGGACCAAGACCCAGGACCGAGGCAGCTTTTACGGCTATTATCAGATCATTGCCGAACCTGGGAATTTCAGCAACCAGTACGCTGTCGACGATGGGACTGGTGTCTGGAAATCCACCGATGCCGGCCTGACGTGGCAAGAGTCAAACTCCGGGTTGGTGGAAGCTGGATCCGGATCCCGAATCGAGCTCGATGTTTCACCGGTTGAACCGAACCGATTGTATGCGCTCGTGGAGAATGGTAGCGGCATCGACCCGACGTATGTGTCTGTAGATCGAGGTGAAACCTGGAGTCTCATGGCCGCTGGTACGGGCACGACCAATGCAGATATCGCGGGCACGCAGGGATGGTATGACCTGTTGGTCCATGCGCATCCCGCTTTCGTGGACCGCGCCTTCATGGGAGGAATTGGCCTCTATCGTCTCAATCAGACCGGCGACACGTCGCTGCGCATGTTCTTCGACGGTGCCGACCAGGAAAACACCGAGTCATTTCTCTCCTTCGTCAACTTTGGCGCTCCACATCTCGGTGGCGGCCTGCGATTGGGAATCGAAGAGGAAGAGAGTACGATCACCGAAGAGCAGATGGTATCGGTCGAGGTTCGCTTCGGACTGGGCAAGGCCCAGATGGCCCACCGCTATGTACCAGCCGACCAGTCGGGAGTCGACTTCGTGGACTATCCATACGTGGACTATGTCGAAGTGCCCTTCGAGGTTTGGGATATCACCAACAACCGTCAGTTGGGCGTTTCATTCCGTGATCGGGAAGGGAATGGCGTGTTCGACCTCAGCGAATACAACGCGGAGGACGTGGATCGTGAGTATGTCCTGATTTCCGCCCGCAACTACACGGGAGACACCCCGGATGCTGCGCTTTCCGTGGATGGTGGACTGCGCACGGACCTGGCCTACTTTTTCTGGCCGGTCCTGGCAACCGGTGCTACCTGGGACCCAGACAACCTTCCTGAATCCTTGCTTCGATTCAATTGGCTCGAGCAGGAAACGTCTGAGCGGGCCCTGACGCAGATCGGCAATGGTGTGCACGTGGACCAGCATGTCATGCGTTCGGTCCGTACGGGCACGGGGGACGACGCCTTCCGGTTGGTGCTCGGCAATGATGGCGGCGTATTTGTATCGAATGACGGTGGCCAGAATTGGATCAGTCGATTCCGAGGCTACAACACGACGCAGTTCTACGGGGTCGACAAGAAGCCCGGGCGAACCATTTATCTCGGCGGCACTCAGGACAACGGCTCGTGGCGTTCACTTGGAAACCCGGGACCGACCTCATCCTGGTTCAATGCCGGTGGAGGTGACGGTTTCGACACCGTCTGGCACAAACAGGACGACCGCAAGCTGCTGACTACCTCGCAGTACACGTATATCCGTCGCAGCGTCGATGGGGGAATCTCGTTTGATGACGCCATCACTGGCCTGCTCGACACGGGACAGGAAAACCAATCCCAATTCCTGACAGCCCTTTCGGCCCGAACAGACAACTCTGACGTGGTCTACACCATTGGCGGAAGTGGCGTCTGGCGATCCGCTGATTTTGCCGAAACCTGGCAGCTGCGTCCCATCCCTGCATCGGAATGGGGATATACAGGTGGCAGCGGCAAGGTGCATGTCTCGAATGCCAATGGTGATATCGTGTGGGCCGGCTACGAAATGGATCCCACCTCGTCAGGTAGCGATAACGCAGGTCATCTGCATCGCTCTCTGGACAACGGGGCCACTTTCGAGCCCATGCCGACGCCATCGTGGGCACCTGGACGCATCAGCGGATTGAATAGCAGTCACGAGAATCCGAATGAAGTGTTCGTGACATTCGCCTTCTTCGGTCGCCCCAAGGTGATTCGCAGCCTGGATGCCGGTCAGACCTGGGAAGACCTGAGTGGCTTCCGGACCGGATCAAGCGGCGTTGTTTCCTCGAATGGCTTCCCGGACGTGACTACCTACGATGTGCTCGACTTCCCGGGCACGAACATCATATGGGCCGCAACGGAGATTGGAATCGTTGAGTCCCGGGACAATGGGGCCACCTGGCAGATTGCAGACAACGGCCTCCCTGCCGTGTCCATCTGGCAAATGCGACTGCTCGATGACGAAGTCGTCCTGGCCACGCACGGCCGCGGCATCTGGACGCTCCCTCTGACAACCGTGGCCACCGATACGGAACGTGCATTCGAGGTACTGCCCGAATCGTTCCAGATCGAATCAGCCTGGCCGAATCCGTTCCAGGATCAAGTGACCGTCCAGTGGAGCCAACCGGAAACGGAATCCGTTCGCATCGACGTATTTGATGTTCAGGGCCGTCGGGTGGCCACCTTGCATGAGGGCATGCTGGCCGCCGGAATCCATGACGTGACATGGGATGCTTCCACTGCGGTTGCTGGGGCCTACTGGATCCGGATGACGACCGACTCCGGCTCCCAGACACGGTCCATCGTCAAGGCGAGATAGATCCTCGCGATCAACCTGTGCGTTTGAGCCATCTCGAGCCGCCCGGGTAGCGAAGTATAGCCGGCTTGGATCGGCGAGGATGCGGCGTAGTCGGACGCAAATTTTGCGTTTTCAGGCGTTCCCAAGACTGGACGAACCGCCGCCTCTCGTACGTCCGTTGCCCTTTCCGACGGCCCTCGTCGCTGTCGAAAACGCCTCATGCGCCGTTTCCCGGCCCTTTTTCTGCTGTTTCTCCTGACAGCCGTCGCGACGACGGCCATGGGTCAGGTACGCGTTGTCTACACGGTCGACAACGTCCACGAAGGCCAGTACACGTCCCACGTCATGATCACGAACATGACGGCGACGCCCGTTTCTGATTGGGAAATGACCTTCCGAATGGATCAGCATGTCACGGACATCGAGCATGCCGAGTGGGAAGAATTCCAGAACGTGTTCACCGTCCGGGGACAAGGCTGGACGAATACCATCCAGCCGGGCGACGTGGCCTGGTTCACGCTGACGGGTGTTGCCTATGGGGAAGAGCCTGAAATCCCGCGAAGCTGTTTCTTTGACGGTGACCCATGTACGGTGGAGCTGCACCCGGACGCCGACGTCCAGGTGGCCCAGCCGTCCGACATGATTGTCTCGGCCTGGATTGAGGACTACGACTTCACAACCTACACCGGATACTTCGTCCTCCAGAACCCGACCGACCACGTGTTTCCTGCAACATGGGGACTGCAGTTCTCGACGCCCTCGCAGATCATGGAGATCGACGAAGTCATCTGGCGACGCAGCGGGACGAATTACCAAATCAACGGCAATGCGCACACGGACCGCGTCGATCCTCATGACTTTGTGCTGATCCCGTTCCGCGGGGTTCACTCCGGCACCCCGGTCGAACCGGCCAACTGCCGACTGAATGGCGTCGCATGTTCATTTCAGCCTCCTGATGCCCTCGTTGATATTCCCGACCTGAAAGTGTTCTTCAAGCTGGGTGAGGTCACGGAAGACGAATGGGAAGGCTATATCCGCATCGAGAATCCAACCAAGCAGATCCTCTCGAGCTGGGTGCTGCGCTTCTCGATGGACAACGTCATCACCGACGCCGAGGACATGATCCTCGATCGTTCGGGAAGCAACTATACCATCCGTCCGGCATTTGGCCGCGGTCGGATCATGCGGGAGACCGACTACGTGTTTGCCATCCGCGGAACGTATTCCGACAGTCTCGACGTGCCCACCGGATGCACCATCAACTCCGTGCGATGCAACGTCAGCTTCCAGATCCAGGATGCCGTGGACGCAACCGGGGACTCAGGTGGCGGTGACGATGGCGGCGGCGACGACGGAGGGGGAGACGATGGCGGTGGCGACGACGGCGGTGGAGATGATGGCGGCGGTGGCGACGACGGGGTGACGTGCGCCAACCCGGCCTCCGGACTCCTGCCCACAATCGATTTCCGATTCCTGTTCACCCGGGCTACTTCCTATGTGGCGTTCCTCGACATCACGAACAACGATATCGCTCCGATCCTCGATTGGTCGCTTGAATTCCGGCTTGTCGATGGCATGGGCATTTCGACCATCACCAGTGCACGGGATGTCGAATGGGAATTCATTGGCGGCAATTACCGCATCGAGCCCACGGCTGACAGCAATTGCATCCTGCCCGGAGAAACGATCCGCTTGAACGTACTCGGGCCTCATGATGGTCGCTTCGGGGAACCGATCGGGTGCAACTTCGGCGGCAACATCTGTCAGTTCCAGCAGAAGCTGGCTACCAACCTTGAAGACGAATGGGCCGTGCCCAATGCCGTTGTCCTCAATCCGGCCTACCCGAACCCCTTCAATCCCCAGTCGACCATCTCTTTCGAAGTCGGGCGGTCCCAGGCCGTTCGGGTTGAATTATGGGATGCGCTCGGCCGGCGTCAGGCCCTGCTCTACGACGGATTCGCCGCCGCCGGCATGCAACACTCTGTTGCCATTGACGGCAGCCGGCTGGCCTCAGGTATGTACTATGTCCGCCTGCTTCCCGAGAGTGGGATGATGCAGACCCAGACGATCATCCTGCAGAAGTAGTTGAAGTTCCGCCGCGTGCCTTTGGAGGCGCCCCGGTATCGGCCCGATCAGATCGAAAACAAGGCTCTCAAGGTCGATTTACGCGGGTTCGCGTAGCCATCTACGCAGAAGTACGAAGCCGATTGCGCAAGCATCGGTATCCAGTCGCCTATCCATCGAACCGATCACCACTCCAGATCACTAACGCATGGGTTTCTTTCGTACTCTCCTGTACCCCTTACCCATGTCCTGACTGACCGTGAAAATCCGCCCCCTCCGTTGTCTGCTGCTGCTGATTCTGCTCTCGTGCGGATCATTGTCCGCCTACGCGCAGACTTCGGCTTCCCACACGGTGCGGATCGGGATCCAACCCATCACTGTCATCGCTGTCTCCGGCAATCCTCTTCCCATGATGATTGACCGTGATACGCAGACCGCCATTCGCGACATCACGACGCACTACAATCTGACCACGAACGTTGATGATGTTTGGATCGAGGCATCCCTGGACTTTCCGATGCCCAACGGCCTGGAGTTGCGCTTGAGTGCAGAAACCGGTCTCGGCCAGTCTCGCGGCTTCATGGTTCTGACACCCCGCGCCAGTGGTGGACGCCTTGTAGAAGGTATTTCTCGTGGGTTGGAGAACGGTCGGCTGCTGGCCTATGAGCTGGTTGTCAAGGATGAACAGAAGAACATCCCTCTCCAGGATCGCCGTGTGACGCTGGCCATCGTGAACCCTGAAACGGGTTACCGTCAGGAAGTCGTTCAGACCATCACGTTCTCGTTGGGTGATCCGTTCGACACGTCGGACATCACGAACGAGTAAGAGAGCCGTTCAGGCAGCCGTTCGTAACTCGGGCTCGACGGATGCAGCCAGTTTGTTGAGCGCACCACGCCGAAGCTGGGACACGCGTGCCTCGGAAACTCCGAGGAATGATCCGATCTCTCCCAGGGTCAGCGACTCTCCGAAGTAGAGCTCGAGAATGGTTCGATCTCGATCATCCAACACCTCGGCACACGACTCAAGGTGAGCACGGATGTCATCCCAATCCATTTTCTCGAATGCCTCACCGGCACCTTCGTCGGGAAGAATGTCCACCAGACGCAGACCGTTTTCTTCGTCGCGGATTTCGTCCAGGGAGTCCTGATAACGACGAACGGCATCCATGCGGATGACACGCAACTCGCCGACGGAGATATCCATGGCCTCGGCCAACTCGGGCTCCGATGGAATGGCGCCACGCTCCTGAGCCAGTCGCTCAGACGTTTCGCGCTCACGAGCAACCTTGGCGCGACGGCGTCGCGGCAACGGGTCGAGTCGACGGAGGAAGTCGATGATCTCACCACGAATGCGCGGGTAAGCAAAGGTGATAAACCGGCGATTGATGGTCGGGTCAAACAGATCGAGTGCCTGCAGCGTCGCAATCACACCGACATTGAACAGTTCGTCGGGGTTGGCGAGTGCTTCGCCGGGAAGCGCGATCTTCGAGATGATCGAGCGGATGATGGGCTCCGTGGCGAACACAACGGAGTCACGGGCTTGCTGGGAGGGACACGCATGATAGGCGACGGCCCACCGCTCAGCTCCTTGCAATTCAGACATGGGAAGAAGGGGTTTGTTGGCGGTTGCGCGGATCGATTCCGCGGCTGCCAACCCCATTTCAATCGCCGTGCCGACTTGTCCCGAAGCGAGCAGGCCGTCTTCCCAATTGGCCCTCAGGTTCTCAAAACGCCCTTTTTACGTATCGCGCGTGCAAAAAAAGGCCCGGGCATGCGCCCGGGCCTTCCGAGATTGTTTCGCTACCGAAACACTGGCGAACCGCTCGCACAACATCCCCGAGCGAACAGGCCTTGGCGGGACTTATCCGCCATCTGCCCAGTCCAGCAACGCCTGACGCTCCTCGGATGTCAGGCGCCCGGATTCGGGTATCGTCAGGACCTGACCGGGGAGGATGTGATCCGGGTTCGAGATGACGTCGCGGTTGGCACGCCAGATCCGGATCCAGTGGATCGTGGACCCGTCGTAGTAGCGCCGGGCCAGTTGGGCCAGTGATTCGTTCGTGCCCACCGTGTGGCGGAGAAGTCCGTCGGAGGAGCGGATGGACTCGCTTTCTTGAGTTCGTTCATCATCCGTTGCCACGTCCTGGTCGGCCTGATCGACCGCGGCGGGTGCGTCCTCTCGATCGGCATTTTCCTGCGCTTGGTCGTCCGCAGCGGGCTCGTCCCGTTCCAGGGACACACTCACCGACTGGACTGGACGGATGCCGCCTGAAAGCGAAATGCCTCCCGAACCCACTAAACGAACCTCCCGACGCTCAGGAGCGATCGTGAGTTCGAGCTCTTGCTGGGATCCGGGGGGCAACTCGACCGAAAGCGTGTCAGGCCGCGAAACCGTTTCGCTTGGCAACGAGCCTCCCACGATGAATACCTTGAGAGGGCCAGGTACCAGATCCGGGAAGCGGGCCATCCCCTCGCGGTCCGTGACCCGACGCAGTCTTTCTGAGCCAGAACGGATCTCAACCAATACGCCGGCCTTGTCCGTCTCATCCAGGTCCGTATTGAGTGCCGATTGACGGGCACCACCCGTCCCGGTATCGACCCCCACGCGGATCGTGACCTCGGCGCTACGCACGACTGCAATCTCGATGCCCCCTTCCGGCACCAGGCCCGGATCGATCGGCAGCGGCATGACCGCAATCGGGCGCCGATCGAAGCCTATGCTTGAGCGATCGACGGTCAAGTAGCTCAGTCCCTCAGGCTTCATCCGAACAGCAAATCGCCCATCCGAGTCTGTCGACGCAGAACGCTCATCCAGCTCGATGATGGCATCAGCAATGGGCTCACCTGTCTCCGCATCCACGATCCTTCCTGTCAATTCCGTACGCTGGGAATCCATACCCGGGACTGGAAGGAAAAGAGGTACGGACCAGGCTACCGAGAAGCTGGCATTCCTGATGGACGTTTCAAATGCTGTCTGGACCGTCCGAGCGCGAAGGGTGAACTCGTGACCGAACGCGAACTGATGCTGGAATCGAACATCCGCCATGGAGAAGGACTGCTCCGAGCGCTTCCGGTCCTCGCTGTGCAAGCCGCTCACGGTGAGACGTGATCCACTTCCGTTGTCCCACCCGAGATTGAGTCCAAACGTGACTCGCTGCTGTTCGACTGGGTTGTAGAACGTCGGACCGTCCAGCAGGGAGCCCGTCAGATTAACAGAAAGTGAGCGGCGACTTCCGAAGAGCGAGACCTGGCTGGAGAGATACGGATCGAGTTGTGCACGCGACGGGTCCTTGCTTTGGCCCCTGCGGGCCTGGGCGTTGATCCCGAAACGCCGGCGATTCAGTGTTACCCGGGACTCCAGGGCGACCTCTTCGCGCCGCAAATCATTGAGCGTGTTGTCATTGACTTGGCCGATGGCAGTGACTGTCCATGAAGCACGATACGCATCCCGCGTAAGCAGCATCGTGAGCGCCGTGCGACCGAGACCAAACGTCTGTTCAGCCCTGCCATCCGCGCCTAGGTCATATTGTCGCTGACGCATGCGGGCCTGGGATGTCCAACGGAGTCCATCGCTGAGCACCACGCGCGACGACAGCGTTCCACCCCGTGCACCCCGGATCGCTCCCAGAAAATCGTCATCCGCAGCTTCAGCCTGCATGGATAGCATCGAAGCCCCCCGCTGCAGGACCATGTTCATCTGGGCCGCCCGACCGGGTTCGTCTCCGAACCACCCCTGCGCGATCTCCGCGCTGAAAAACTGATTGCCCGGCTCATAGGATAGTCCGAGAGAGGCTGATTCTCCTTCTTCGAATGATCGCTTGGCCATCCCATTGAGTCCCATCGAAAGGTTGGGACGAAGGTTGGTCGACACAAAAGCGAAGGCCTGCTGCTGATCCGGAAAAACGCGTCGGCTGCGTTGAACGAATCCCCCTGTCTTCAAGCGGGATCGCGTCAGGTCGCCACCGACTCCGAAGCCAAGAGATCCGACCTCCAGCAGATCTGTCGCATCCCAGTTTTGATCGCCCAACTGCATGGACCAACGCTGGGATGCCATGCGAAAGGCGTAGCGATCCGGCTGGGAAAACGTCGACTGCTGCCGGGCATCCGGAGCCCTGATCAACGCCTCGATTACCTTACCCTGGACCTGTGTTTCCGGAATGAACAGTTCGAGCTGTCCGGCATGGGTTCCGTCCTCAGTCGTGGCCGTGGCGGTGAAGGTTGCCGGCACCGCGTTTTCGGATCGTCCCTGTGATCGAGCGCGTGTCGGGTAAATATCCGTATTGAGCGTCAACTGCTTGGATACCTCCTGGCTCCCGTCCGACGTGCTCCCTTCCGCCCGGATTGCTACGGATAACGCATGTGTCAGGCGATTCGTGATGTCATCACTCGTGTTCACCACCAGATCGACGGAGGCGCTTTCTCCCTCTTCAAGGTCGAGAAAGGCGGGCCGCACGTCCGTTGGCAATGTGAGGGAGCTTCGCGACTCGATTTCCCATCGGGTTGGAGCGTTTCCGGTATTGGTCACCCGCAACGTCGCTTCTATGCGGGAGCCGGCCCGAACCAATTCCTGCGTGTCCAGCCACTCGGCACTCACCTGCGGGCGAGCGGGTACCGTGACGCGCAAGGTCAGCCGATTCTCTTCATCGGCCTCCGTGCTTATGACAATCTCGTAGTCAGCGGCTATCGCGTCGGAAGGGACGGTGAACGTCAGCAACTGACTCGTTGACGTACCAGGCTGGACCACGACCGACGGAGGTGGAATCAAAATCGACCAGCCGGTTGGAAGGACAGGTCTCAAGCGCGCGGTGAGTGGAACGTCTCCGGTGTTGTGGATCTGGATTGGGCGACTTCCCACCGATCCGGGAGCCAGGACCAGGACTGCCTCGTCTGCAACGCGCAGATCGAGCGCGTCCTGTCCGCTCGCCATCCCGACCGGCAGAGCGGCCAAAAACCAGGCGAACAGAACTCGTGTGATGAATGAGGGGGTACTAGAGGGTAAGCTCATACTGGCCGCCGAACACGGCATCATCTCCGTCATCCACGATCAACAGCGCCTGGTACGTGCCCGGTTCGAGCGACGTCAGGTCAATGCGCTGCTGGACGCTCGTACCTGGATAGAGTCGGTACTGAACGCCCTCGAACGGTCCGTATTCACTGCCGTCTGCAGCGAAAACCCGCATGTACACGTTCGGGTGCATCATGAGGTCGCCCACATTGATCACGTCCGAATGAAACCACGTATTGCCTTCTTCATCGGCGACAAGCTGGATGCGATCGAACGCGACGTCACGGGAGGATCCGTCGCGAATGTGCGCAGCCAACTGGATGCCGTAGCGCGTCACCTGACGAAATCCGAGCGCCTGCTGGTCGTCGGCTTGCTCGCCGACAGTCGACTCAGCAGAGTTCGGGTCGACGCCCTCGACCATCAACATGGACCACCATGATCCAGCTGTTGCCGAATCCGGTATGGCGATGGAATAAGAGACAGTCGCAGACGCTCCTGCCGGAATGGTCGCGTTCTCAGGAGAGAACTGTACCCAGGGAGCATTCGAGCGCTCAACTGTGCCAGGGGGATCGTAGGCGTTCGTGCCATCGGCGAAAAACAGGTAGTCCCGCAGATAGATGCGCGCCTGTTGAGCCTGGTCCGTCTCATTGTCAATCGTGACCGTTCCCGAGACGGTCTGTCCCGGTCCGGCCTCCAGGTCGTGAGCCAGCCGTCCGCGGACGGTAATCTGCGCCGAGCTGGTCTCCACGAGGAAAACAGCGAGCAGCGCGAGGACCATCACTGACCGACGAAAGGCCACCGGATTACATGTCCGTGACCGTGTAAGTAACTGTGTGCACATCGCTCAACCCGTATTCGGTACTGCCGTTTTCAATGGAGGCACTGGCCGTGTAGACTAATCGCGCGGAGCCAAAATTGTTCTTCCGCACGTTCGTGAGCAGCGTCGTCTCCTGCATGCCGTCACGCAGCTGAATGCGACCCGTTGCATTGGCACGACTCACATTGGTCGCCTCAACGAACAGATCGAATTGCTGGCCCGGGCTGAAGGTAGACACTGTGATCTTGCTGTTCTGCCGTCCGCGTCCCCAGATCAGCAGGGTTGAGTTGTCTTCATCCTGCGCACCCGCACCTTCGGATGTCGGATCCACATCCAGCTGGACATTCGGAGTCCCCCAAAGGTAGAGGCTCCGATTGTCCGATCCACCCCACCACTGAGCCGACGCTTCAGGAGCTGCCAGGATGCCCAGGAAGAGGGTGAGAAGTGCTATGTGCAGAATGCGTTTCATGGTTGTGTGCGAAAAGAATCAAATCCCGTGCCAAGCCGAAAAGGCGCTCTTGGGCCGCAATTGGCGATTTGAAGTGTTTCGCTGGCGATACGGCTTCGTGTTTTGAGTGGAACAGGTCGGAGTCTTCGGCGACCAGCGTCGAGGGACCCAATCACTCGAGTGATTCGGGGCTTAGAGGATCCAGTTGGCTTGCTCGCGATCGCCAGACCAGGGATTGACATACTCGGGTCCGACGCGGGCGAAGATCAGGCACTGTGATCCGCGGTGGATTTCGTTGGCGCGATAGGCATCGCGCAGGCCGAGCTGGTTCAGATCGACGACAAAGCTGAGGGGATCAGCGTCGCTGTTGTTCTGGGAGGCGAGGGAAGACGTGGTGGCCTGTAGTGCCGGATACTCGGGCGTCGACAGGGCTTCAAGGCTTGAATACATGAACATGGTCGTGTCCAGGTTGGGGTTCTCGTTCGGGACACTCCCCTTCAATTCGCATGCCTTTGTGCTCCGAGCCCCCTTGGGGACGACGGCAGATTGCACCATTTTCCGCCTTAATGTGCCTGAATAGGCGGTTTTGAGCTCCTTGGCCCGCATATGTGCCGTCATCAAGCCGGCCCTACAAGTGTTTCGGTGGCGAAACACCATCGTTCTGTACCCACGGCGCTGGCGTGGCGTCAGGGGAGGCGCTAGATTGCTCCAGCGCGCGGCCTTGCGCGATCTGGCTCGGCCTGGCACGAGCAGGATCGGGCCAGGCCGAGCCTGCCGAATGACCCACCCGACACCCACATGACGTCACCTGCTGAATCATCCCCATCCGCTGCTGCGCCTCGATCCGTCCTGGTCGTGGATGACAATGCGTTGAACCGACAGATGCTGTCGGATTTCGTCGAGATGCTGGGCCATGAATGCCGGGATGCGGACAACGGCGCTTCAGCCCTGGAAATCATCCGCTCCTGGCGTCCCGATACCGTGCTTCTGGACAACCAGATGCCAGAGATGAGCGGGATCGAGGTACTTCAGGCGCTGGCCGATGATGAGGAGCTGCGCCACATACCCGTTATCATGATTTCGGGCAAGGACGATCTGGGCACGGTAACCGAGGCGCTCGAGGCAGGCGCCGTCGACTTCATGGGCAAGCCGTTCAATCCGGCCATCCTGAAAGCCCGATTGACCTCCAGCTTCGAACGGAAAGCGCTCCGGGACCGGGAGCGGGAATTGCTGCACACGCTGGAAAAAAGCTACCAGGACCTGCGCCAGGCCGAAGCCGGTCGGGATGCGCTTACCCATATGATTGTCCACGACCTGGGTAATCCGCTGGCGGTCATCAAAATGAACGCCGAGATGCTGGACATGACGGCGGCGATGGGGATAGCCCCCACGGCTGAAGCGCTGCACCAGCGGGTTGGGTACATCACATCGGCTTCGTCGTCCATGGACACCATGATTCGAAGCATGTTGGATGTCTCCAAGATGGAATCCGGCCAGTTGGAGCCCTCGCTAACGGCGGTCGATATCACCGCGCTCCTGAACGAGCTTCAAACGCGGTTTGCACCCATCAGTGAAGACGCCGGAATGGCCATCCGTGTGGAGGCTGACGAGACCATCACGGCCTCAACCGACCAAGTGCTCATTGAACGCATGATCGGCAACCTGCTCTCGAATGCATTCAAATATGCCGAAGGTGCTTCCGAGGTGGTTCTATCCGTCGGCCGGGATGCGAGCGACATCGTGGTCGGTGTCAGCGACAATGGGCGCGGCATACCCGAAGAGGTGCACGATCGGATCTTCGACAAATTCTACCAGGTCGAGTCGCGCGAAGACGGCGCAGCTCGCGCTGGAGTCGGACTGGGACTCGCATTTTGCCGCATGGCGGCCGACGTCCTGGGAGGCAGCATCCGTGTCGAGACCAACCAGCCCAACGGAACCCGTTTCGTGATCACCCTGCCCGGCGTCAGTCCTTGATCCCGAACTTCTTGAGCTTGGCGTAGATGTTCGATCGCTGCAGGTCGATGGCTTCGCTCAGACGGCTGATGTTGCCGTCAAACTCCATCAGCTTGCGGCGCAGGAAGGCAGCTTCCGCGGCGTCCCTGAACTCGGCGATCGTCGGATTCTCGCCGACCAGATAGGCAATCGAATCCTCCGGTGCTGAACCCGGATTGGTGAACAGGTCGACATCCTCTTCCGTGATGGCGTCTTCTTCGCTGAGCACGATCAACCGTTCGACGGCGTTGTGCAGCTCTCGCACGTTTCCGCGCCAGGGATAGGTGGCCAACAGGGCCAGCGCTTCCTTGGTGAAATGCTTCTCAGGACGCGCATTGCGCTTGCTGAGTTTGTCGCAAAAAAACTCGGCCAGCTGAGGGATGTCCTCGGCGCGATCCCTGAGTGGTGGCGATTCGATGCGGATGACCGCCAATCGATGGAAAAGGTCATCGCGGAACGTGCCTTCCGAAATGGCCTTCTCGAGATCCTTGTTGGTGGCGCACACCACACGCACGTCCACGCGGATGTCCTTGTCACCACCCACGCGTCGGATCATGCTTTCCTGCAAGGCGCGCAGGACTTTCGCCTGCGCCGGGTAGGCCATGTCGCCCACCTCGTCCAGGAAGAGAGTGCCGCCATCGGCCTGTTCAAACGAACCAATGTGCTGCTTGTGCGCGCCCGTGAATGAGCCCTTCTCGTGACCAAACAACTCGCTTTCGATCAGCTCGGACGGAATGGCTGCACAGTTGACCGCGATGAACGGGCCATCCTTGCGATCGGACAGGTGATGGACCCACTGTGCCACGAGCTCCTTGCCGGACCCGGCTTCACCGGTCACCATGACGCGTGCTTCGCTCGGCGCAGCGCGTTCGAGCAGCTTTTTGATGCGCTGCATCGCCTTGCTTTCACCCAGCAGCGGGGGAATGTTGCTGTCGATTTTCGAGAGCCGCGCCTTCATGCGCGTGTGCTCCGTCTTCAGCTGTTTGGTATCAAGCGCATTACGAACCGTGACCAGGAAGTGCTGCAGGTTCGGGGGCTTGGGGACGAAGTCGTAGGCACCCTCCTTGATGGCTTCAACGGCCTTCTCGATCGTGGCGTGGGCCGTGAGCATGATGAACGGCAGCTCGGGATACGCCGCTTTGGCATCTTTGAGCAAACCCATGCCATCCTTGACCGGCATCTGGATGTCCGAGAGTACCAGGTCGTACGAACCTGCAGCCAGCTTCTCCAGGCCTTCGACGCCGTTGCCGGCCTCATCCACCTCGTGCCCCTGCATGCTCATCAGGTCTTTCAAGGTGCGGCGGATACCAGCTTCGTCGTCTACTATCAGGAGGCGAGCCATAGCCTGTACAGGGAAAAAAGGGTCTCAGGAGGGGAGCGAGCCGAAAAAGACTCGCCGTCAGGGCTATCAATATACCGTCAGCAGCCGATCCCTGAAATGTGCATCGTATCGCTATCACTACACCTGATGGCGGGCACGAACAAGAATGAACCCAACGTATACTGTATAAACGCCCTTTTCAGCGCTCTTGAACCGAATCTGCTCCATATCGACCGGCGTCGTACGCGTCTTTCTTTGCGTCCTCATGTCGCTGCTCGCCATTCCAGGTGGGGCGCGCGATGCGGCTGCGCAGGATTCGGCGTCTCTTCAGGAGCTGGGGTATCCCGTCATCCGGCACTATCGCGCGTTCGAATACGGACAAAATCCGGTCAACCACGACATCGCCGTCTCGAACGAAGGCTTGGTCTACGTGGCCAATCAGGACGGATTGCTTGAGTTTGATGGTACCGAATGGCGACTGATTCCGCTGGCTGGGCGCCAAACGCCGACCCGTCTCACCCTGGCTGCTGATGGATCGCTCCTTATTGGCTCCGAAGGTGATGTGGGCACTCTCATGGCGGACGATGCCAATCGGGCGGTCTACTCGTCCCTCCTCGAGGGTTCTGGCGAAGAGCGCAGTCCGGACAATGTGAGTCAGCTGCTGAAGGCTGGCGAAACCACGTTTTTCATCACGCCCTCGCGCATCCTTGCTCACACGGTGGATACGCTCCGGACCTTTACACCCGTAGCTCCGATCCAGCGCGCTTTTGTCAACGATGACAGCCTGTTCGTCGTGCTCTGGGGTCGCGGGCTGACCCGCCTGCAGAATGGCGAGTTCGTGGATGTGGCTGCCGGTCTCCCGTTTGCACGAGATGAACTCCGGTACTCGGCGGCCTTGAGTGATTCGACAATTCTGCTTGGTCGTGCCTCCGGCGCGGCCGACGTCTATTCGCGAGGCCAGCTGGCCTCAGCGGACTCGGTACTGGGCGCCAATCCACTCGCATTGAATGCGCTGGGCGACGATGTGCGGACGGCCAAGCGACTTACAGACGGTACACTGGTCATGGGTTTTTCGGACGGTCGCTTGGCCGTCCGCACCCCGCGTGCTTCCGGATTCGAATTCCTGGACTTTACAGACGGCCTTCCTTTTGGGGACATCAACGGCCTCAGTGAGGATGCCTCCGGGAATGTCTGGTTGGCCACGAGCGATGGGGTCGCCCGATTGGATATCCGCAGTGCCGTGTCCTCACCACCGGCCAGCTCGGGCTGGTCCGGCCCCGTTCGGGCCGTAGCTCATCTTGGGAACGACCTTTACATCGGCACCGATCGGGGTTTGCTCATGGCGGACCGCACTGATCAGCGCTTGCCCATGGCCTTCGAGCCTGTACCTGGCGCGGACGAGCCCATCTCGAATCTTATCTCGGCCCGAGGCGACTTGATCTCCGTCAGCGGAAGCCGAATCCGGGTCCTGCCGCTCGGCAATGCCAACCTGGCCTATGTGATAGACCTGGAGACCCAGGTTCACACCCTCACGCCTTCCCAACGTCAGGAAGATGTCATCTGGGTGGGTGTCGATGGAGGTGTCATTCGCCTCTCCTACAATCCGCTGCCTTCCCGCTGGTCACCATCGGGTCGATTGGAGGGCGAGGGACTTTCCCCTCATGCCCTTTCAGAGGACGCCACGGGAGCCATCTGGGCAGGGCTCGCCCCGTCAGGCCTGGCGCGTCTCGTATGGCCGCCCACGGACTCGACGGCCACTGCGGTTACCCGGTTCGATGAGCGCAACGGGCTCCCGGCCAGCATGGCGCGACCGTTCCGGATTGATGATCGTCTTGCCGCGTGGGCACGTTCGGGTTTCTACGTTTTCGACTCAGCAAACAACCGCTTCTTCGCTTCCAACAGCCTGGGTCTGAATACCGTAACCATCCCCACCGATCTGCGCTTTGTGACGTCCACACCGGGCGACAGCATTTGGGTCGTTGGGGCCTCCCTGGCTGGTATCGTGCCACCGACCGAAGGAGACACCGGACGGCGATTCGATCTCAATGATGGCCTTCAGCGCATCAGTGACGCGGCCATCCATCAACTTTCATGCGACCCCGGCTCGGAGGGCAAGCGATGCTGGTTTGCCACGGACCGCGGTCTGCTGCTGTTCCTGGTCGAAGCCGGGCGCGCCACCGGCGCCGAGCTGCCGGTTCGCATTCGCAGTGTCGAAGCCGGTGGACAGCCGATTTATGGCGGTGGCGCCCCCGGTCAGCACGAAATCCCGGACTTCAAATTATACTTTGAAGACAACGACGTGGCCTTCAATTGGTCCGCGCCGGACTTCGATGACTTCTCCGGTATCCGATTCCAGTACCGACTCGTCGGACTGGACGATGCCTTCTCCGAGTGGACGGCCGACACGCGGGCGCTCTACACCGAGCTGCCCGAAGACTCGTACGCCTTTGAGGTACGCGCCCTTTCGCCAACCGGCCGCACAGGTCCCGTCTCGCGCGTGACCTTCACCGTCTCACCCCCATGGTTCCGGACACTGTGGGCCCTCGCATTGTATGCCATCCTGTTCGTCGTGTCGATCTATGTCGCCGGCAAGAGCCTCGCTCGCTATCACGTTGGCCAGCTCAGCGAGAGCAATGAACGGTTGGCCGCGCGCCTTCAATCGCGGACACAGGAAGTGGAAGCTCAGCGGCAGCAGCTCGAATCTCACAACCAGGAGCTTGAGTCCCGTCACCTGGAGCTGATGCAACAACAGCGGCAGCTGGAGATCCGGCACGAGGAGCTTCGCAAGAGCAAGCTCCGGATTGAGGATCAGGCCGCTCAGATGGCTTCGCAGAACAAGGAGATGGAGATCCAGCGACGAGAAATGGAGCGCCAGCGACGACTGCTGGCCCGGGCCAACGAAGCACTCGAAGAAAGCAGTGAGCGGGCGGCACGTTTCGCCGAAGATGCCCAGCAGGCCACCAGTGCAAAGAGCCGCTTTCTGGCCAACATGAGTCATGAGATCCGCACACCGATGAATGCCATCATCGGCTTCACCGACCTGCTTTCGCGTAAGGTGCAGGATGCCGAGCTGAATCGCTACGTGACCCAGATTCAGTCTTCGAGCCGCTCCCTGCTCACGTTGATCAACGACATCCTCGACCTTTCGAAAGTCGAAGCCGGAAAGCTCGACATCGTCCCGGCGCCCATGGATTTGCGTGTGGTGATGGAAGACATGCCCATGATGTTCGGCGAAAAAGCCCGACTGAAGGGACTCTCCTTCCAGGTCAACACCGATCCGGGCATGCCCGCTTCCCTGGAGCTCGATGAAGCACGGATTCGCCAGATCCTGATCAATCTGATCGGCAATGCCATCAAGTTCACCGAGTCTGGAAGTGTGACCGTTCAGGCAAGAGCCGATCACTTCGAAGGAGATGGACCGAATGAGCGCACCGTACTCATTCGCGTTGCCGACACCGGCATCGGGATTGCCGACGAAGACAAGGGGCACATTTTCGGCGCGTTTGACCAGTCCCGCGGTCAATCGGTCTCCGAGTATGGGGGGACGGGATTGGGACTTGCCATCACCAAGAAGCTGATCGACCTCATGGGAGGAGCCATATATCTGGACTCCCAGAAGGGTCGCGGTTCGGTTTTCATTGTTCGTATCCCCCGTGTGGCCCTGCCCGCTGCGCCCAAGAAAGCTCGACGAAGCGGCCGCGTTGATCCTTCGACCATCCGATTCCACGACGCGCACGTCCTGGTGGCCGAAGACAAAGAGCAGAATCGAGAACTGATCCAGCGGATGCTGGAGCTCTCTGGCTTGCGATGCACGTGTGTGGTAAACGGTAAACAGGCCGTTGAAGCATTGAAAACCACGTCGTATTCGGCTGTGCTGCTCGACCTGCAGATGCCGGTCATGAGTGGTATCCAGGTGGTTCGCGAATTGGAATCCCTAGGCATGCGTTCGCAAGCGCCGGTGATTGCTTTCTCCGCCAGCGTCGTAGGGGAGGAAGCGGACACCTTCCGCTCCCTGACGGACGACTTCCTGGCCAAGCCGATCACCCGGGCTGACCTGGTGACGGTCCTGATGAATCACCTCCCGTATGACACGGTCACCGAAGACGCTCCTGCCTCGCCGCCGCCGAAACAAGCCACCGAGGCGCCTTCACGCATTGAAGATGTGACACTTCGCGGGCTCCTGGCTGACATGCGAACCGAATGGCAGGACCTTTCGTACCGTCAGACCGTCAACGAAATGGAAGAGTTTGGTGTACGGGTCTCTGATCTGGGCGCTGAACACAACCATGATGGACTCCAGCAGTGGGGTCGCGCCGTTCGCGACGCTGCCCGCCAATTCGACCTCGAAGCACTGAACAGGCTCTTCGCCCAATTCCCGACTTTCATCGATGCCTGAATCAACCGGCCTGATCCTGATCGTGGACGACACGCAGGAGAACATCCAGGTGCTCGGTAGTCTGTTGCGCGACGCCGGCTACCGGATCAACGTGGCCATGAACGGTGAGCAAGCGCTGTCCACGCTCGAGCGCGTTTCGCCAGATCTGGTGCTGCTCGATATCATGATGCCCGTGATGGACGGCTTCGAAGTGTGTCGCCGGATGAAGCAGGAGCCCCGCTGGGAGGACATTCCTGTCATTTTCCTGACCGCGAAGATCGAGACCGAAAGTGTCGTCGAAGGCTTCGAGCTCGGCGCTGTCGACTACGTGACAAAGCCTTTCCAGGCAGCCGAATTGCTTCAACGCGTGGACACCCATCTGACCCTGTCCCGATTGCGTCGCGAACTGGCCATGCGAGTCAGCGAGCTTTCCGACGCCCTGGGTCGCATCGAACAATTGCATCGCGAACAGGATGCGTTCCTGCGACACGAGCTCAACAACGTCATCAATCCGATTGCCGGATACTCAGACATGCTTCGCTCAACGCTGGGTGGACAGGTAGGAGAGAAACCGCTCCAGTGGCTGGATGCCATTTCGAGGGGAACGTCATCGATGCAGGGGATGCTGACGAATCTCAAGGACTTGAATGAGGTCGAGCGGGGAGCCCGCGCATTCTCATTCATGCACGTTCCGCTTTATGGCATCCTCGGGGACGTCATCCAGGATGTGCGCTCTGCAAGTGGCAACGGCATACCGATTTCCCTCACCCCCGACATGATGGACGATCGTGTGCCGGCCGATCTGTCTTTCTTGCCCGGGGTGTTCAAGAACCTGATCAAAAACGCCGTCGAGCACGTGGAGGTTCACGCCGGTGCGGGCGTCAATGGGCAAGCGGGCGTGCAAGTCCGCTGCTCCAGTGAGGGTGACACCGTCGTCGTGGAAGTTGCCAACGGCGGTCCGGCCATTCCTGAAGATCGCTTGGCGACGTTCTTCGACAAGTTCAACTCGACGAAAACAGGCGCAGGAGGCACCGGCCTAGGGACCACGTATGCCCGAATCGTGACAGAAGCCCACGGAGGGTCCATCTCCGTGAGCTCCTCAGAGGCAGACGGGACCCGGGTTCGCGTTACGCTCCCCCGGGCCGTCTCCTGATGTCCTGACGAGGACTCGTCAGAAGCTGACACTCACCCCGCCGATGAGCGTCAACGTGGACAATTCGTTGGTTATGCTGGTAGCAGGGTTTTCGCCGTTCGGAAACATCGGATTTTTCCAGATGCCCGTGTTTTCGACGTTGGGCGCATACTGCCCGGCAAACGAGACATTGAACTTGTCGTTTACGAGGTAGCTGAATCCGGCTGAAATGTGCTGCTCGACCAGCGCGGGGGCCGGAGCATTGAAGAAGGCCACGTCATCGCCGATGGGCGAATTGTTGAATGCGTAACCGACGCGAAGAGGCAGGCCTTCAGCAACCATGTACTGGGCGCCGATGGCTACTTCTGTGATGGAATCCCAACCGAAGCCGGCAACGGCAAACTGGTTGTCAAAACCCTCGTCGTCGAATCCGGCGGTGTTGGCATAGTCGATGTATCGCACATCAAGGGCCAGCAGCAGATCTTCGACGCCTGTGTAGGCCACGCCACCCGATACGATCATCGGAAAGTCCATCAGGAAGGTGTAGTCAGCTGCTCCGGCCGTAGTTGGCTCATACTCGAAGTCGTCGAACATCTGGGGGCTCTTGTAAGAGAAGCCTACCGACAGATCTTCGTTCACGACGGCATGCAAGCCGGCCTGGAAGCCATATCCCATCGCCCACGTAGCAGGGGCATCCGGATAGAGCGGCAGATCGTCTTGGGGTACGTTCGGCGTTCCAAAGGCATCAATGAACTGAGGAGGAGTGGCCGGAAATACGGACAGTTCCAACGAAGCAAAGTTCAGGGTCGGAGCGAAGCCGAATGAGATCTGGTCGCTCAGCTGGTAAGCCACCGTCGGTGAAATCTGAAGCAGCATGAATGTCGACTCCATGGCTCCAAAGCCCATGCCACCTTGCGGCATCTGCGGAGTGAGAATGGGGTTGGTAGAAGACATCTCGTAGTCGACACCGAAGCCTCCCACGCCATAGACACTGAAGCCGTAGGCCAGCTTGCTATCCTCTGGCGCATAGACAAATCCCAGGGAAGGGATCGGGAATGGTCCGGCTTCACTGTCGGTGGAGCCCGTCATCGTGACCGGGGGGCCGAAGCCCGGGCCAAACGCACCTGCCTGCACCGTGGAAGAAAGCGTACTCGTTGGCATCATCAACTGAAGGCCGATATCAAACGTCTTTCCGGGCACCGCCTTGATGGAAGCCGGATTCCAGTGCAGGGCCGTCAACGCATCCTGTGGTGCGGCCATTCCGGCACCGGACATACCCTGATCAATGGGGCCAACACCATTGAGGACATGGCCAGTCTGGGCTTGGGCAAGCCCGACCGTGATCAATGCCACCAGAACGAATGAAAAAAGTTTGGCGGGAAACTGTGACATAGTGATTCCTCCGACTTGAATGCTTCGTCGCTCGATGCGACTTATCGATGGGGACGACGGGCTGACCGCTGGGTGTCGTGTCAGCCTTGGACAAAGATGCCACAACTTGTCATTACAAGTTGTGCGGGAGGGCGCATATGGACCTGTAGATGAATTCCTTACAGGCCTTTTGCGTGGTCTCACGGTCCTGAATTGGCCTCATGCCAAGGGTTCATGACGGGTTTTCCACAATTCGGCCCGTTGTGGATCAATCACCTGTAATGACACGTATGCTCTCGAACTTTCTCTTTCCGGATCTCAGCCCTTCATCCCATGGCCACCGCCGCAACGCCCCGACACGAACGCGTCAGCTCCTGGATTCGGGACCAAATTGAGTCCGGGGCACTCCTGGAGAACGATCAGCTGCCGTCGGAAAATCAGCTCGGCAATCGCTTCGGTGTAAGTCGCATCACGATCCGTCGCGCACTACAGACGCTCGAGAGTGAAGGCCTCATTTATCGGCGCCAAGGGCTGGGCTCATTTGTTGCCGATACGCGTCTTCACCAGGGCCTGGAGCACCTCTCGGACTTCGTCGAGGACATGGAGGCAGCAGGCCTCGAGCCGGAGACGATCATTCTTGAGGAAGGCCAGGAGCCTGCCGGACCTCGGGTGGCCGCGGCGTTGGCTATTGAGGAAGGCACGTCTGTCTATCGCATAGACAGGCTCCGGAAAGGCGGAGGAGAGACGTTGGCATATGACCGTACCTGGATGCCCATGTTCTATGCGCATCTTCTCCAGCAACAGAACCTTGAAGCAACGACCATTTACCGCGTGCTCGAGGAAGAACACGGCATCTGTGTCTGCAAGGGGACGTTCCGGATTGAAGCCATCAATGCCCCCAACGATGTAGCACAACACCTTGATGTGCCATGGGGACGCGCTCTGCTGCTGATGGAACGGACTACACTCACCGACGCCGACCAAAGCGTGTATTTCCAACAGCGCTTCTACCGATCGGACAAGATTGCCTACGAACTGGAATTGCGACGGACCAAGCGACCCAAGGCAACCATCGATGACCCAGTAAAGGGACTCGAACCAGTATTCAAGGACCAGTAGCGTACCGATCCAGCCTGCTGAACGTCACGAGAGGTCAGCCCAAGGCAGCATCTGGATGCGAACGTGTGAGCCGGCCTCAACCTGTTCGCCTGTTTCGGGAAGGTGAACGATGCAGTTCGCCCGAACCACTGATCCGTACAGATTGGATCGTTGAGGACCGGTGTCCTCCACCGTCAGTTGGCCGTTCTCGTTCACCGTGGCCAGGCCTCGCGTGAAGAAGTGCAATCCGTCCACTTTCCGGATACTCCGGATGAGCACCGCAGAAAGGAGCGGCGTTCGAACCTGCGCGCGGCCCAGCATGGATTCGATGAGCGCACGTCCGTAGATCTCGAAGCACATGGCCGAAGAGACCGGGTTGCCGGGCAAGCCAAGGAAGAGCGCATTCCCAAGCCGGCCGAAGGCCAACGGCTTACCAGGACGCTGGCGAACTTTCCAGAACAGCATTCCCGCGCCCATGTCATCGAGCACTTGCTTCACGTGGTCGTGATCGCCAACAGAAACGCCACCGGAAAACAGGAGCACATCCGCGTCCAAGTCCCTTCGAAGTAGGGCTTCAATGGCATCACGATCGTCGGCAACGTGCTCATGCTGCGTGCATGAACCACCGGACTCGATGACCTGGGCGCGCAACGAAGGACCATTCGAATTGAATATCTGCCCCGAACCAAGCGACAAGCCTGGCTCGACAATCTCATCTCCTGTAGAAATGACTCGCACTCGGGGTGCCCGGCGAACAGGCACGTTCGCCATGCCGAGCGTCGCGAGCATACCAGCGATGGCCGGCGTGATGCGCTCACCCCCTTTGAATACAACGTCTCCCGCCCGGATGTCCTCAGCGGCTGGTCGGACATGCTTGTTGGGCTCCGGACTCCGTGAGAAGGAGACGCGATCTCCCTCTTTGACTTCCACCCATTCAATGGGAGCAACGGCATCGGCGCCCGAAGGAAACGGTGCGCCGGTCATGATCTCCAGACACGTGCCCGGCTCAACGTGCTGTCCGCCAGAGTCGCCCGCGGCAATGTGCCCCACGATATGAAGCGAGCAATCTGGATCATCCATCAGATCCTGGGAACGAACAGCGTAGCCATCCATGGCCGAAGACGGGAACGGAGGTACATCGCCGGGCGCAACGACGGGCTGCGCCAGCGTTCTGCCTCCAGCCTCGGACAACGCAACCGTCTCGACGGACATCAACGATGCTTCGCCAAGAACACATGCAATCGCTTCGTCAAATGAAATGAATGTTCGCATCCAGAACGGGGATCTACGTACCTTTGTCGGCTGAAAGAAACGATACGCGCACCAGCTGCACCGCCCCTTTTTCATGATCTCTCTGGACCTTCATCGTTCCGACCCGTTTGTAGCCTCCCATCTAAAGGATGGGCTCGGCCCCCGCGTGAAAGCAGCTCATCAAGCTGTCGTCCAATCCTCGGGTGCTGGCGCAGAGTGGCTGGGCTGGCGACGTATCCTGGATCAGCCCAACGACGCGCTGCTCGAAGAGCTTACCCGCCAGGGCCAGGAAATCCGCGAACGGGCTGACGTACTCCTCTGCATTGGAATCGGCGGGTCCTATCTGGGCGCCGAGGCTGTCATCAAGGCGCTTCGCCCGTACTTCTCGCCAACCAAGTCGGAGTCTGCATCCGAACCAGCGGCTTCTCCTTCGGCTGCGCCTTCCATGTTTGATCCGGCTCCGGCCGCGACTTCACCCGTGGAAGTGCTGTTTGCTGGGCATCACCTCTCGGGGCGCTACTTGGAGCAATTGTTGACCTACCTGGACGGTAAGTCTGTGTACGTCAACATGATTTCAAAGAGTGGCACCACCCTCGAGCCCGGAATCGCATTTCGTGTTGTTCGGCAGTGGATGGAGGCGCGATTCGAGGACTGTGACCGTCGAATCATCGCAACGACGGACGCAAGCCGTGGGGCGCTACGTTCCCTGGCCAACCAAAAGGGCTACCGCACGCACGTGATTCCCGATGATGTTGGCGGGCGATTCTCCGTCCTCACTCCGGTTGGATTGCTCCCCATCGCAGCTGCGGGCCTGGATATTCGGGGGCTGTTCTATGGCGCCGTTTCCATGATGTCACAGATCGATCAGGATGACCATCACCCGGTTTTTTCATACGCAGAGAGGCGGTATGCTCTGCATGAATCGGGATTCACCACCGATGTCCTGGCTGTTTTCGAACCCGGATTGCACGGCCTTGGTGGATGGTGGCAACAGCTCTTCGGTGAGAGTGAGGGTAAAGAGCGAAAGGGCCTCTTCCCGGCAACATGCCTCTTCTCAACCGATCTGCATTCGCTCGGTCAATATCTGCAGGACGGTCGGCGCAACGTGACCGAGACCTTCCTCACGCTCCGCGATGATCGCGGAAGTTTGGAAGTACCATCCTCTGCCGGAGATGATGAAGGACAAGGGGCCGACGGACTGGCCTTCGTTGCTGGTAAAACGTTTTCTGAAGTGACGCGTGCTGCGCTTCTGGGAACGATGGAAGCCCATGCGCAGGGCGGCGTCCCGGTCCATCACCTGGAGATCGAGCGATTGGATGAAAATGCCCTGGGAGGCCTCATCTACTTCTTCGAGCATGCCGTAGCCGTGGGTGGCTATTTGCTGGGCATCAATCCCTTTGATCAGCCAGGAGTCGAGGCCTACAAAAAGGCGATGTACGCCCAGCTGGGGCGCGACACCTGAGAAGAAAGATCAGGATCCTGCGTAGGGTCCTAGGTGCCGAAACCCGGCATCGCACCAGCGACAGAATCATTCGTTGAATAACGGTGAGGAAGTCGTGCGCAAACCGTGCGCAACTCTACTTCCGTTGTTGAAAACAGCAACCCTCATGGGTCCCTTGTGAATCACCGTGAATAACCCTGGTCTCCAGAAACCAGATCCACGTTTTTCCCACGTGGTGGACAACCGGCACACGACCAAGGGTCTTTTCCACAAAATCCCTGTGGATTGATGTGGAAATGTGCACGTGATTAAAGAATCATGGCCGGATCGATCCAAAAATCACAATCTGGTTCGGTCTCCTCGGGGATAACAATCAACAAGCACATCCACAATTCGGGGTCAACCACCGTTCACAACTCGATTGCACACATATCCACCGCCCCTATTACTACAGACAACAAATAATCTTCTCTTATTTATTCATTTATAGAAGGGGTGGATAGCTGGGGAAAACCCGTCTTCCAGGCATTCATTGATTCCTCCTGATTGTAGAGCCAGCAGGTACCCATTACCTTGGCAGTCCGACCTCCTTCCAACTGCCTCCCAATCCCATGATCAAGCGCATCCTGGTTGCTCTCGATCCCGATTCCGATTCAAAGGTGGCCACTCAGTATGCGGTCCACATCGCCAAGCAAACCGATGCACGGATCACGGGACTGGCGGTCGTGGACACCCGGAATATTCAGGCCAGTTCACGCGGAGGAGGTATTGGTTCGATGTACTACGCGGAGAAGCTTCGCGAGAACCTGACCCAGGAGACCAGGGATCAGGCTCGGGCACTGATCGCTCAGTTCGAAGCCCACGTCGAAGGCTGTGGAGTGCGACACATCGAGGTGGTCGAAGAAGGCGTTCCGTTCGAACGCATCGTCGAGGACATGAAATACCACGATCTGCTCGTGGTCGGATGTGATCCCCACTTCTTTTACGGTCACCCAAAGAAACGCACCAATACGCTGGCCGGGGTTTTCCATCACACGATTGGTCCGACCATTGTCGTTCCGAAAGCGCACCGGGACGTGAAGAAAGTCCTGTTTGCCTCGAATGGGGATAACTCGGCCTCCCGTGCCATCCGACTGTTCGTTGAACTAGAACCATTCGGCACCGATCTGGATGTCGAAGTAGTATGCATCCACGGAAAGGATGAACGGGTTGATGCCGAGTTCCATCTGCAGTTGACCAAGGACTATCTGTCCGATCACGGGTACGAAGCGCGTGTTCACGCCATGCGGGACAATGAGCCCGGCGAACGCATCCTTGAGTTGGCTGGGGAAATAGGGGCGGATTTGATTGTGGCCGGGTCGACGACCAGCAAAGGCCTCACCGGTTACTCGATGAGTAAAACCACGGAGACGCTGACGAACAACGAACAGATTGCCGTTTTCGTCGAGCACTAGGGCACTCGAAAGAGTTTAATCAGGGATGGCTCTCCAGCGGCCGTTTTCAAAACGCTGCAGTCTGCTAGTTGAGCCGTCCGTTTGAACGCGAAGGGACCCCAGACGAGCGGTACCAGCAATTCGAACGTCCGCATGATTGAGCCGGTCCAAGATTTCCTGGTGAGGGTGACCAAAAGCGTTGTCTTGACCCGCGCTGATGATGGCCAATTCCGGATCCAGCGTGTCGATCAGGACCTGGCTAGTCGACGTATTCGAACCGTGATGCGCTGCCTTCAGAACAATGGTATCCACGGATCTGAACAGTGGTTCGAATCGATCAACAATCGCGCGTTCTGCTTCCGCATCGATGTCTCCCGTCAGCAGGAAACCGACACGACCATGAACGAGGAAAATCACCATGGAGTCAGCATTGTCTGATCCAGGACGTGCCGGGTGAAGAACCCAGGCTCGGAGATGGGAGGGCAGGTCGATCCGGTCACCCATTCCGAGGGTGTGAATACCTGAGTACCGTGCTTGTTGGCCCGAAGCTTCCCAAGCAATCCAGGTCGTGCGAATGTCCAGTCCGTCCATGAGGGCAGCCCAGCCACCGGTATGATCGCGATCATCGTGGGTTACCAGCAGGTTCGCCGAGAAGTGGGCCCTGGATTGCAGCGCGTCAATCAATGCACGACCGGCACGCGCACCGGGGCCGGTGTCAATAATGAGAGGTAATGCGCCTGGCGCCTGGACGATGATGGCATCGCCTTGCCCGACATCGAGGAACGTGACCGAAAGCGGCCCGGGCCTGAGCATGGTGAATACCGCGAATCCGGACAGCAAGACAATGGACAAAAGGCGCGGAAACCTGGTCAGTGAACCGTAGCGCTCAGGAGCGGTGAGCACGGTAAACACAATGACCATCGCGGTGACAGCTGACAGGTCCCACCCATCCCTCGCGACGAGGATCGGGGCCGACACATCTGCACCCCAGTGAGCGAGGGCAATGACCGAGTCGATGCCAAGAGATGCCAATGCGGCTAGTCCGTGTCCTCCAACTGGCATCAATAAGGCGACAACGGCTGCGGTCAAGGACACCGATGTCAGCGCTACGGCCAGTGGGCTGATGAGCAGACCTATCAGAGGAACCCAGCCTATATGGAAAAGCAGTACGGGCGCGGTGGCGACAAATGCGGCCGAGGAAACGAAGACGGCTCCCATCCAGGACGGCAATTGTTTATTGGTAGAGCGCAGCGCTTGCAGGGCCACACTGATTCCAGCCACTGCAGAGAATGACAGCTGGGTCCCAACGGAAAGCCATTGCCTTGGTTGGAATGCGGTGATTAGAAGGCCGGCAATCAGCAAACTGCGTGCGACCCATCCTGTTCGACCGCTCACTCGGCATGCCAGGCTCACACACAGCATGATGAAGGCCCGCTGTACGGATGGTGTCCACCCAACCAGGTTGGCGAACGCCCAACCCACCAACAGGACAAGCAATGAGATCGAAGCCGATCGGACATGGGGTGAACCTGGCAATCGATGGATCACAGTCCCGGCCAGCAGCCAGATCAACAAAACGATGCATCCAAAGTGCAGTCCGGATATGGCCAGCAAGTGGGTCAATCCAGACAATCGGAATGCGCGTTCGAGTTCTTCGCTCAGCGCGGACCGGTCCCCAATCGTCATAGCCGATACGACGGAAGCGACAGTGCTATCGGGAAAGAGCCGATGTATGCGATGCGACACCCACGATTTTGCCTGGGACATGTCGATTCCCGAGTCGCCGACTCCCAATGTGCCGATTCCTGATTCCATCTGGCCACCAGAGCGAACGCGGAGCGTATGCACGTCCATCTGGCCAATCCATCCTTTCTGGATCATCCATCTCGTTGGATCGAAGCCCCCCGGACTGCGTGGTTTTTTTGGTGGTCGGAAGGTCCCGGCCACAACGACGCGATCTCCGTGGCGGATGATCTTCGTCGAAAGTGCGGTGGGCAGAACCAGTCGCACAGAAAATGGCGCTCCCTCACCTTTCTGGACGCGGAATTCAACACCTGTCGAGGTATCCGTAATGACACCGGACCAGACCACTTTGGATGATGATCCTACGGCCCATTGATGCTGGGCACGATTCCAAGGCAGGCTGAGGCTCCATCCAATCAAGGTCGCGAGCAGAAATGGAATCCACGGCAGGACCCGCGGCCTGGTACGATGCGCTCGGGAAAACCAGCACATCTCACGGGAATGCGCCGCTCGAAGGTCAACCCACCATCTCCACGCTGCAGTAATCGCAGAGAACCCCAGGATTCCGAGCAGCATGAACACACTTGCATCCGGAATCCATGCATTGCTGAAGACGAGACGTTGAGCGGCGCGCAACACGACGCCAAAACCAATCCACCAACCAACCCTCGAAAGCAGGGAGTTCCGAACCTGAGCATCTTGACGTGCCGGATCAGTCGGACGGGAGTTCATACAGCACTGACCCGAGCGGGGAAGCCACGTGACTTCCGCCTGTGTCGCGCTTCAAACGCCAGTCAAAGGCGGGCACCCGTCAATTGCCAGCCCAAGACAGTGTGAAAGCGTGGCGATGCAATTGTATTCCTTTCCGAAGCATCCTATCCTTTCGCGGCGGTTGATCACCGCCCCCACCCACCACCGGATGAGATCTTCACAGGTATATGCTGCCTGAAAAGCTCGCCGGCGATTCAACGAGCGTTTTTTGACAGGCTGAGTCCCCGAAAGCAGCAGACGAGATGAGCAGCAGACGAGAAGCACGTGAGCGTGCCATGCAGGCCCTCTACGCCTTTACCATTGGAGGAGACGAAGCCACACACGTTCTTGAAACCGTGGTCGACGAGAAGTTGGGTGATGACGCCACGACCAAAGAATTCGCCAAAAAACTCTTCCTGGTCACCATGGACCTGTCCGACGAAGCCGATGCGTTGGTGAGCCGGCACACACAGAACTGGGATCTGGAGCGCATGGCCTGGATCGATCGACTGCTGCTCAGAATGGCCATCAGCGAGATGCTGCATTTTGAGGATATTCCGCCCAAGGTGTCGATCAACGAAGCCATCGAAGTGGCCAAGCGCTACAGCACGGCAAAGAGTGGGAAGTTCATCAATGGAATCCTCGATGCGGTCCTGCTGGATCTGCACAAGGAAGGACGGCTGAAGAAGAGCGGTCGCGGTCTGGTCGGCATGGATGCGCTGCTCGGAGGTCGCTCATGAGCATCATCGCGATTGGAGATGTCCACGGCTGTCCACTCTCGATGGACGCACTCATCGAAAAGCTGCAGCCCACGGCTGACGACACGTTGGTGTTCATCGGTGATTACATCGATCGTGGTCCTGACTCGAAGGGCGTGATCGACCGACTCATTCGCCTGAAGGACCAGTACAACTGTGTTTTCCTGAAGGGCAATCATGAGGAACTCATCCTCGGATACCTGGATCGAGGGGAGTATGACCTGTGGGCCATCAACGGCGGCATTCAGACGCTCGCCAGCTATGGCCTCGGTGGCGATGGTGCCCGCATCCCGGATGATCACGAGGCGTTCATTCGTGAGACTGAACTCTACTACGAGACGGAAGAATTCTTCTTTGTGCACGCTGGAATCCGTCCCACGCTGACCGTCGCCGAAAACGTTGCGGCGAACGATCCGATGGTTTTCCTCTGGGAGCGCGGCCACCTCAAAGTGACGGAAACGCCCTGGGAGAAGACGGTTGTGTGTGGACATACGCCCGTGTCCGATCCCGTCGATCGTCCTCACCTGATCAACATTGACACGGGTTGCGTCTTTTTCACGCACCCTCACCTGGGTCATCTGACGGCGGTCCGCTTGCCGGAGCGGGAGTTTGTGTCCGTGCCCTTCATGGGTTGAGGCTCGGGACTATCCCAGTCCCTCAGTAGTCGATCCAGACGCCGAGACGCATGGCCGGCCGGGTTGTCCCCAACTCAAGTAGCCAGCTCCAGCCACTGGTCCGCGCGGCGGTCATCCGGACAAAGGGCTCAACCACAAGTTCGAATCGGCGATTCCTTTCGGCGAAGTTCTCATCCGTATCAAAGGTGAGTCCTGGCCCGGCGCGCAAGCCCAGGTCGACATCGAATCCCCGATAGGCCGCACCCCCGATCAGCCGTTCGAATCCCAGCGTTCGGATCGAGACCGCCGGCATCAGGACAACGCGTGACCGTCGACCGCTGGTCCGGAAAAGGGGTTCTAGGTCGGCCAGCACCATCACTTCGCGTGTGTACACGGTCCGCGCGGAAACGAGGCCGATCTGCAGTCCATTTCCTCCAAGCGATGAAAGGGCTGCCTGGATCTGCGGACCCCACGGCGCCTGGATGAAGGAAACGGGATCTGTTTCACCCTCCGAAATGTCCTGTGCAGCGGAGGGAAGGACCCACCCAACGATCAAAATCATGGCCATAACAAACCGGGTAGCGGCCCTGGTTGCGACCTTGGTTACTTTTATGGCCACGACACCAGCGGCACGCCAAGGCCCTGGGTACAAAACGGCGAACGTGACGGCGTACGCATCCCTCGTCGCCCTCGACGGTACAGGATTCGGGTGATCTTTATGATTGTTCAGAAACAATTGGATAGCGCCGGATTAACCGAGCGGTTCGAATTCCCCGTCCGCGGACACGGTGATTGGCGACCAAGTCGCGACCAATCCGTTCGCAAAATAGGATACAGACATGGCCCTTCGATGTGGCATTGTAGGACTTCCCAACGTAGGCAAGTCCACCCTCTTCAACGCGCTCAGCCAAGCCGGTGCCGAGTCGGCGAACTATCCCTTTTGCACGATCGAGCCAAACGTCGGGATGGTCTCCGTACCCGACGCGCGTCTTGACACCCTCTCGAAGCTGAACAATTCGGCCAAGACCGTTCCGACGACGATCGAGTTTGTCGACATCGCAGGTCTGGTTGAGGGAGCATCCAAAGGGGAGGGTCTGGGTAATCAGTTTCTGGGTCACATCCGGGAAGTGGACGCCATCATCCACGTGGTTCGGTGCTTCGACGACGAGAACGTGGTCCACGTCTCCGGATCCGTCGATCCATTGCGGGACATTGAGGTTATTGAAACAGAGTTGCTCCTCAAGGACCT
Source organism: Rhodothermales bacterium (assembly GCA_028284865.1). Taxonomy (GTDB): domain Bacteria; phylum Bacteroidota; class Rhodothermia; order Rhodothermales; family UBA10348; genus JAAZVD01. The sequence continues at coordinate 185,419 of JANQQV010000006.1, forward strand.
GGAAGCCGTCGAGAAGCGCATCGACCGGACGCGAAAAGCAGCCAAAGGGGGAGACAAGAAGATTCAGGATGAGTTGGCATTCTACGAGCGCCTGCTCGGTCAGCTCTCGGACGGTACCCCTGTTCGCAGCATCGAGACCAATGACATCCAGGCTGAGTGGATGAAGTCGCTGTTCCTGCTCACGGCTAAGCCTGTTCTGTATGCGGCCAACGTCGGTGAAGACGATCTGCCGGATGGCAACAGCTTCGTCGAGACGGTCCGTGGCCGCGCAGATGAAGAAGGAGCTGGCGTGGTGATTGTCTCGGCCGATCTCGAAGCGCAGATCGCTGAGCTGGATCCAGACGAGAAAGAGCTCTTCCTCGAAGAGATGGGGCTCGCGTCATCAGGGCTGGATCGCCTGATTCGTGCTGCTTACGAATTGCTGGGCCTGATTACATTTTTCACCGCAGGGCCGAAAGAATCCCGTGCCTGGACACTGACCCGTGGCATGAAGGCGCCACAGGCTGCGGGGCAGATCCATACTGATTTCGAGCGCGGCTTCATTCGCGCCGAGACCATCAAGTTTGACGATTACGTCTCCTACAAAGGCGAAGCCGGTGCGCGCGACGCGGGCGTGATGCGTTCAGAGGGCAAGGAATACACCGTCGTCGACGGTGATGTGATTCTGTTCCGTTTCAACGTCTGATCGTGTCAGAAGTCTGACGGCGAATCGCCAGCCAAACGCTCTTTGATTGGCTTGTCAATTCCGAAGACTTCCGAAGTAGACGGTCACGACAGGCGTCACGAACTGTGACGAAGGTGCCTTGATGGATTCCTCAAGGAGAGCAATGTCAGACGTGTATCGGGTGAATCGGTAACCGAAGCGAACCCCGTAGCCCGGTGCGTTCATCGCGCCAAATCGAGCCCCGAAAGAGACCGACGCAGTCACACCGGTTTTGAGCGAGCCGTGTCGAAGTCCGCTCAGCACGTCATAGGTGACTTCGCCTTCGTCAAAGCGATCGTTCTCGTTCTCATCATCGAAATACGGGTATACCCATCCCAGTGCCGGTCCCGCGGATACAGACAGGAACGGGCGGAAATTGGCTTCGATGCGGGAGGCGAACAATCGCCGTTCCACCCCGACTACTACAGGTATCTCGACCAGATAATTGGCCTTGTTGGGCACGTCACGACGTCCGAAGCGATCGAAGAAGGCGACTTCGCGCTCGTCCTTGACCGCACCGATGCTGGCTTCGAGCCGTATGCCCCACTGATGATTCAGCGAGCCGGTCAGGAATCCGCCCAAGCCGAATCCGCTGTTGGTCAGAACCACTTCGCCGCCGCGACCAATGGCAGATCGCGAAGAATCCGGCTGCTGGCCCAGAGCCGGGGAGCACGCCAGCAACGTGATGACAATGATGAGGGAATAGCGGGGCATGGACGGGCGGTTGGTGCCTGCGCAGGATAAGCACCCGGCAAAACCGAATCGTTCCTGGTTTGTTCACCGCAGCAGACCAACCCCGCTGCGCTGTCGGGCGAGGCATCATCTCCTGGCTCACTTCGGCCTTTTTCTGCGTGGACTACCGGACCCTCATCGCCAAACGATACCTGACGAGCCCACGCTCGGTGTCCCTGATTTCCCGTATCACGGCGATTTCAGCGACAGGGGTTGCACTGGGAGTGGCCGCGCTGATCGTCGTTCTCTCGGTCCTGAACGGTTTTTTCGAGTTCGTTCGGGATATGCTGGTCTCGTACGATCCCCATGTGCGGATCGTATCCGTCGAGGAGCGTGGTTTCCAGCCCGATGACAGCTTGATGGCGACCATCGAGGCCTGGCCCGGTGTTCGCTCCGCTGCGCCCTATGTGGAGGGCAAGGCGATGCTGCTGCATGACAGCCGATCAGACGTCAACAAAGTCGTCATCGTGCGCGGCATGGACGCCTCGACCTTGAATACGGACGATGGCGTCGTAGCGGGGACAACGTTCGGGGAATTCAACCTCGATCGTGTGGATGGTCGTCCGGGCATCGTGATGGGACGGCGCCTTGGCGAGCGTCTTCTGATTTCGCCCGGCGGTGGCAGCGCGCCACCCAGTCGCGTGGCGTTGCTTTCGGCTCCCGCCATCGAGCGCATGGTGACTCGGGTGCTCAGTAGCTCACCCATTCGCCAGTTTGAGGTTCGCGGGCTGTTCCAGCTTGAAACCGTGTTCGATGAAAGTCACGTTTTCGTTGGTCTTCCCGAAGCGCAATCACTCTTCCGAATGGGAAGGTCTGTTTCAGGAATCGACGTGCGACTGGACGACCTGGATGATGCGGAAGCCTATCAGGAATGGTTGGCTTCCCAGCTTGACGCAGAACAGTATGAGGTCCTGACCTGGTACGACCTGCAGAAGTCCCTCTATGATGTGATGCAGCTCGAGAAATGGGGTGCATCGGTTGTGCTATTCCTGATCGTGATCGTGGCTGCTTTCAACATCATCGGTTCGTTGACCATGATCGTCATCGAAAAACGACGTGACGTGGGGGCGCTGCGCGCGATGGGGGTCTCAGCGAAGAATGTTCGACGCATCTTCCTGACCGAAGGAGCGCTGATCGGTCTGGTGGGCGCAGGCGCCGGGCTGGTTCTCGGCCTGCTACTGTCCTGGCTTCAACTGCAGTTTGGATTGGTATCCCTTCCCGGATCGGAGAGCTTTCTGATCGATGCCTATCCAGTCAGCATTCACCCGCTGGATATCGCGCTGGTGACGTTTGCGGCCCTTGGACTTTGTGTGGCAGCGGCCTGGTATCCGGCGCACCGTGCTGCAGCCATCGAGCCGGCTGTAGCGCTCAGGATGGACGGCTGAGCACCATTCGGCGGCACGTTTGCGCCCCTCGAAGGGTGATAAAAGAGATCCTTCACCGAAAATCGGCAGAAATCCGGGGCTTTCCCATTGTGGATAACCTTGCGCACACCGGATTGAGGGCCGTATATTTGCGGTTCTGTGCCGGTCACGCCCTTGAGAAACATGTTTCTCGGCGTCGGTACGAAGAATAACAAGGGACCCACCACCTCCCTGATACCACAGAACGCCAGACCCCCGGACTCATGGCGAGAAGAGATGACATTACGGGCAAAGGCCCCGTCGCAGGAAACCACGTTTCCCACGCGCACAACAAAGCGAAGCGTCGCTTTGAAGTGAACGTACAGAAGAAGCGCTTCTTCATTCCTGAAGAAAACCGCTGGGTAACGCTGAAAGTATCTGCGAAAACCCTGAAAACCATCAACAAGAAAGGCATCTCGGCCGTGCTCAAAGAAGCGCGCGCCAACGGGATGGCCGTCTGACGACAGGGTACTGATCCATGGCAAAGAGTAAAGATGTCCGCTTGAAGGTCATCCTGGATTGCACCGAAGCTCCCGGCACCTCCCGTTACGCGACGATGAAAAACCGTCGCAACACGCCGGATCGCCTTGAGCTCAAGAAGTACAATCCGGTCCTTCGCAAGCACACCATTCATCGGGAAACCAAGTAAGGGTTTTCCCACGTCGGCTCGAACGCTCAGGCTTTCGACTCCGGCGCCACCTGTTGACCGAAGTCAATCATGGCAAAGAAGCAAAGTTTTGGCGATAAGGTTCTCGCACAGAAGCGAGAAGCCAAGAAGCTTGCCAAGATCGTCGTAGCTGAAAAGAAGGCGAATGGCCACTACAGCTACAAGCACAAAATGGTGCACGTGGACGATCTTCAGGCAGAGCTTGCCGCCGCAAAAAACCAGTAGGACGGGCCGGCCGTCCATCATTCGGGGTGTAGCGCAGCCCGGTTAGCGCATCTGCTTTGGGAGCAGAGGGTCGCAGGTTCGAATCCTGCCACCCCGACATAAAGGTCGGTTCGTCCCGATGGGCGAACCGACTTTTCTTTGCGGTCCCGCAATCGACTCGAATCGATCGCCGACCGTTTCAGAACAGGGATGTATATTCCCGCCCGTTCTTTTACATCCTGCGCCCGTAGCTCAACCGGATAGAGCAGCGGACTTCAACAATAGGAGCCTTTGCAGAGAAACAGGAATCTGCAAAGTGGACGACACCGTTACGGTGAACCCTTCGAGGTGTCAACCTCATGGCAATACCGTGGAAACTTCCGGTCTCTCAATTTGGCATGGATGGATTCTTTCATCATACCAAGACTAAAGGAGACCTAGGAGTCCTGAAGGCGCAACTTGATTTAGCTCTACAAGGATACGTCGTATCGATTCCGCTGACCGAGCATGCACCGTTTGATTTGGTGATCTCAGATGAGACAACTTCGAAAACGGTTCAGGTCAAGACTCGGTCTTTGGACAAGCGCGGTGCTCTCGAAGTCAGACTGGCCTCAGTTTGGAAAGACTCTCGAGGCGTGCAACGTAGACCGGCAGACCTGGTCGCTATCGATCTATACTGTATTTATTGTCCTGACACGGACGAGTGCTACTACATCAGACCCTGCCCCGGGTCGAAATCAATCAAGTTGCGGGTAAGGACTCCAAAGAATGGCCAACGCAAGCGAATTCGCATGGCAAAGGATCATCGGGAGGTTCCGTAGAGACTAAACGTGTCGCACCTGAGATGGTGAAGTTATAGTCCAGACCACAAACGTAGGACGCATGTCTTGCGGCAGCGAAAGCTGTAGTTGGTAAGCTAATCCGCAGGTTGCAGGTTCGAGTCCTGCCGGGCGTGCCATTTTCCATGGCGACGCCCGGAAAGCGAATCTGTAACACAGGTTGGAACGGGCGTACGTAGGAAGCTGGTGACGTGGCCGAGTGGCTAGGCAAGGGTCTGCAAAACCCTGTACGGCGGTTCGAATCCGCCCGTCACCTCACAAAAATGCCCCGGGTCCGCAGGACCTTCGGGGCATTTTTTGGTTTGCGGGAAGGATGAGAACTGAGCTCAAACCAGTAGGCATCCACTACCCCCGCTTCAGGTGCTTGGTCTTTCGACCTGTCACGCGCTTACGCCACATCTTGAAGCTGGAAGTTTTTAGTTCACGCCGCATCAAGGCGATGACCTCGGATTCAGAAAGGCCCATGGTCGCTTCGATGGCGTCAAAGCTGACGTCATCCTGCCACGCCTTTTCAATGATGTCGCTTTTCTCTGACTCCGTCATGAAGTGTCTTGTTTACCCTCAAGATTGCGCTGGTTGTGTGGAGAACAATCGCCCCGCGTTTCGCTCGGCGACTTCGATTTGGGGTGTCCCATCACGCCCAATCAGTTCGAGGCAAGCCTCAAGGAGGGCAGACTCCAAATTCAGTACTCGATTCGGGCGAAGAATCGTGAGACTTCCTTTAAATCGGTCCAGCGGCGTTGATATCTGTCCGTTTTTGGGGTAGCCTCCCCGGTTTGCTTTTGTCACCACTACACGAGCATCGTGACTAAACTTTCCCGCGGCTACGACATCAAGCTGCTCGGTAAAGCCCAGGACTCTTTTCTGGACGTTGCCAAGCCGACGCTTTATGCCCTGAAGCCTACCGATGTCCACGGCATCGGACCTATCCCCAAACTGACGGTTGAGATCGGAAGCGAAGTCCTGGCAGGCGATCCGCTGTTCTTCGACAAGGCCAATCCGGACGTCCAGTTCTGCTCTCCTGTGAGTGGAGAGGTTGTTGAGGTCCGTCGTGGAGCAAGGCGTGCCATTACCGAAGTCGTCATCCTGGCCGACAGCGTCACGGAATTCCGGAAGCATGACATTCCCTCAACGGAGTCTGCAAGCCGGGAAGACCTTGTCAAGGCCATGTGCGAAGCGGGCGTCTGGCCGCTGATCAAGCAGCGTCCCTTCAATGTCCTGGCGGATCCAAACGCGGTTCCCCGGGACATTTTCATTTCCTGCATGGATACCGCCCCTCTGGCCCCGGATCAGAACAAGGTGATCGAAGGCCGCGAAGCTGCTTTCCAGAAGGGGCTCGATGTGCTGGGCCGCCTCACAGACGGTGATGTTCACCTTGGAGTTGGCCCCGACTCTGCCGATGTCTACACGAAGGCGAGTGGTGTCAAGGTGCACGCGTTCTCCGGTCCTCACCCGGCTGGAAACGTCGGCGTTCAGATCCACCATATCAAAGCCATCAACAAAGGCGAGACGGTCTGGACACTCGGCCCACAGGATGTAGCCATCATCGGCAAGCTGTTCACCGACGGCGTCTTCGATGCGGAGCGCGTGGTCGCCGTCGTAGGCGACGAGCTGAACACGACGGGATACTGGAAAACCCGCGCCGGCGCCAGCATCGCTCCTGTTCTGGCCTCCAACATCAAGCATGACAATGTCCGCTCGATCAGCGGCGATGTGCTTTCGGGCACACGCGTAGCACACGACGGCTTCTTGGGACTCTACGATGATCAGATCACGGTCGTCGAAGAGGGCAACAAGATGGAGATGTTTGGATGGTTGCTGCCGCAGTACAAGCGGCCGAGCCGTTCTCGGACGTTCCTGTCATTCTTGCGCCCCAACAAGGAATACCACGTCAATACCAACAATCACGGGGACGAGCGTGCCTACGTGGTGACGGGTCAATACGACGCCGTGGTCCCCATGGATATCCTGCCGGTATTCCTCGTCAAGTCCATTCTCTACCAAGACTTTGAGCAGATGGAAGGACTGGGCATCTATGAAGTAGTGGAAGAGGATCTCGCACTGTGCGAGTTCGTCTGCACCTCCAAACAGCCGGTTCAGCAAATCCTCAGATCAGGCCTGGACTTTGTCCGGCTTGAAGGCTGATCACCTGAATCCTAGGCTCAAGAGAATTCCGAAATGAAGTTTATTGAAGATCAGCTCCACAAGGTCAAGCCTCTGTTTGAGGAAGGTGGCAAGCTGCACAAGTTCTACTGGGGATTTGAGGCGTTCGAAACGTTCCTGTTCGTTTCCGACCGCACGGCCGATACCGGCGTGCACATCAAGGACGGAATCGACCTGAAGCGGACCATGTTCACCGTGGTGATCGCCCTTATTCCGTCGCTCCTGTTTGGGATGTGGAACGTCGGTCACCAGCACTTTCTGGCCATTGGTGAGATGACGGCATTGGCCGATGGCTTCATGGACAAGATGATCTACGGCGCCATCAAGGTGCTTCCGATCGTCGTCGTTGCCTACGGCACTGGCCTGGGCATCGAGTTCATGATCGCCATCGTCAGGGGGCACCCGGTCAACGAGGGATTCCTCGTATCGGGAATGCTCATTCCGCTGCTCATGCCGCCAACCATTCCACTCTGGATGGTCGCCCTCGCTACGGCGTTCGCCGTCGTGCTGGGTAAAGAGGCCTTCGGTGGTACGGGGATGAACATCCTCAACGTGGCGCTTCTCGCCCGAGTGTTCATCTTCTTCGCCTATCCGACCTACATCTCAGGCGATGTGGTCTGGGTGGCCGGCGAAGCAGCCAATTTCGTGGATGGTTTCTCAGGTGCCACCCCGCTGGGTGTTGCCTACCTGGGTGGCGCAGAGGCACTGGCCAACGTAGCCGTCCACGACTACAGCATGTGGAGCTTGATCCTGGGAACGGTCCCTGGCTCCATCGGAGAATCTTCCGTCATCGCCATCGGTATTGGTGCGCTCATCCTGATAGCCACGGGTATCGGTAGCTGGCGCATCATGCTCAGCGTGGTCATCGGTGCATTCCTGACGGCCTCCGTGTTCTCATGGGCCGGCATCTCCTACTTCGTGGGAGTTACGCCATTCATGCACATGATCATGGGGTCGATGCTCTTTGCTACCGTGTTCATGGCCACCGATCCGGTGACCGCGACGCAGACCACGCAAGGCAAGTGGATCTACGGATTCCTGATTGGTGTTTTCGGTATGATCATCCGCGCCCTGAACCCGGCCTACCCGGAGGGATGGATGCTCGCCATTCTGCTCATGAACGTGTTCGCTCCAACGATCGATCACTTCATCGTCCAGTCCAATATCAAGCGGAGGCTCAGCCGTGCAGCAGCACTCTAATTCATACACCCTGCGTTACGCCATTTTCTTCACCACGGCGGTGGCTATTGTGCTGGCTTTGCTGGCCAGTGGTCTTCGCCCGATGCAGGAGCGCAACATTGCGCAGGCCAAACGGGCTGCCATCCTGCAGTCGGTGATGGAAGTAAACAAGGAAACGCTCGAGTCCGACTACAACAGCTACATCACCGAATTCGTCTATGCACTGGACGGATCGGAGAAAGTGGATGAAGCCGCATTCGACGTGGACATTCGCAAGCAGGTCAAGCTGGCCGATGAAGAGCGCAGCTACCCGGTTTACCGGTACGATCGTGATGGCGAAACCCGTTACATCATCCCCCTTGAAGGGAAAGGTCTCTGGGGTCCGATCACGGCTTTCGTTGCTCTGGACTCTGACCTGAATACCATCTCCGGAGTGGTTTTCGAGCATGAGAAGGAAACGCCCGGTCTCGGAGCGGAGATTTCCATGGCCATGTTCGAAGACCGCTACCAGGGCAAGAAACTGTATTCCGATGGCGGAGAACTCGTTTCTGTCCGCGTCTTGAAAGGATCAGGCAACCTGATCGACAGCGAGCACGAAGTGGACGGCCTCACGGGCGCCACGATGACTCTCAACGGCGTCAATGGCATGATGACCGACGAGCTGCTTCTGTATGAGAACATCTTGACCAGCATCAAATCCTGAATCACCCATGAGTACTGATTCCACCTTGGCGAACCCCGTCGTCGTCCCCGTCGACGTTGCGAAGGATTCCGCGCCGAAGGAGCCGTTCTGGTCACCCAAGAACAAGCGGCTGCTGACGGATCCGTTCAACGACGACAACCCGATCACGGTGCAGGTGCTTGGCGTCTGTTCCGCGCTCGCTGTGACGACCCAGCTCAAGACCGCGCTGGTCATGTCCGTGTCGGTAGTCGTGGTCATGGCGTGTGCCAACCTGCTGATTTCGCTTCTGCGAAACACCATCCCGTCCCGAATCCGAATGATCGTGCAGCTGCTCGTCATTTCGGGTCTCGTGGTCATGGTTGACCAGGTACTGAAAGCCTTTGCTTACGATGTGGCGCGACAGCTGTCGGTCTACATCGGCCTGATCATCACCAACTGTATCATCATGGGCCGCCTCGAGGCGATGGCCATGTCCAGCAAACCCGCACCATCCCTCCTGGACGGTATCGGAAACGGCGTTGGGTATGGGGTCATCCTGATCGTGGTGGCATTCTTCCGTGAGCTCTTCGGCGCAGGAACGCTCCTTGGCTTCCAGGTCGTCCCTCAAGTGTTCTACGACATGGGCTACGTGAACAACGGTATCATGCTGACCTCAGCAGCTGCCATGTTCATCATTGCCATCGTGATCTGGATACAACGATCCAGGAACACCAAGCTCGTCGACATCTCCTGAGGCACGACCCTCGATAAACGGACACCACTATGGATCTCGTCAACATTTTCATCAAGGCGGCCTTCCTGGAGAACATGGTCCTTGCCTACTTCCTGGGCATGTGTTCCTTCCTGGCTGTATCCAAGACCGTCAAGACCGCTTTCGGTCTGGGCATTGCCGTCATCTTCGTTCTGGCCATCACGGCCCCGCTGAACTGGTTCGTCAACACCTACTTCCTGACAGAAGGAGCGCTGGCATTCATCCACCCGTCGCTGGCGTCGGTGGATCTGACCTTCCTGCAGTTCATCGTCTTCATTGCCACCATCGCTTCGATGGTGCAGCTCGTCGAGATCATCGTCGAGCGCTTTTTCCCGCCTCTGTACAACGCCCTGGGCATCTTCCTTCCACTCATCACGGTGAACTGCGCCATCCTCGGTGGATCGCTGTTCCTGATCGAGCGCGAGTATGCGTTTGATGAGTCGGTCGTATTCGGCATTGGATCCGGGTTTGGATTCTTTCTCGCCATCGTGGCTCTGGCCTCGATCCGCGAGAAGCTCCGCTACTCCCACATTCCTCCTGCCATGCGTGGCCTGGGTATGGCATTCCTCGTGACCGGCCTGATGGGTCTGGCCTTCATGAGTTTCGCTGGCATCAGCCTGTAATCTTACTTCTTCGTTTCCATGGAAATTCTCTCCGTTGTACTGGCAAGTATCGGCACGGCAGGCCTCCTCGTGATCGCCCTGACCGGCGTGCTCGTATACGCCAAGGAAAAGCTGATTCCTTCGGGCGACATCACCATCATCATGAACGGTGATGAGGATAATCCCGTAACGGTTGCTCCCGGAGCCACGCTGCTCACAGCGCTCAATGAACAGGCCGTTTACCTTCCTTCTGCCTGTGGTGGCGGTGGTACCTGCGCCATGTGCAAGTGCCAGGTCATTGAAGGAGGTGGCGAAGTCCTCCCGACCGAGGCCGTCCACCTGACGCGCAAGGAGCAGAAGGAAAACTGGCGCCTCGGATGCCAGGTCAAGATCAAGGAGGACATGAAGATTCAGGTCCCCGAAGAGGTCTTTGGCATCAAGAAGTGGGAGTGCGAAGTGGTCAGCAACGAAAACGTGGCCACGTTCATCAAGGAGTTCGTTGTCAAGCTGCCAGAAGGCGAGACGCTGGACTTCGAGCCGGGTGGCTACATCCAGATCGACGTTCCTCCATGCGAAATCGACTTCAAGGACTTCGATATCCAGCCAGAGTATCATGAGGACTGGGACGCCCTGAATGTCTGGGATCTGAAGATGAACTCCCGCGAAGAAGTGGTTCGCGCCTATTCGATGGCCAACCACCCGGCCGAGGGCAACATCGTGATGCTCAACATCCGTATCGCCACCCCGCCGTGGGATCGCAACAAGGGCGGCTGGATGGATGTCACTCCGGGCATCTGCTCGTCGTACATCTTCAACCTGAAGGCTGGCGACAAAGTCACTGTTTCTGGACCATTCGGAGAGTTCTTCATCAAGGAGTCCGAAAAGGAAATGGTCTACATCGGTGGTGGTGCTGGTATGGCTCCACTTCGCTCGCACCTGTTCCATCTCTTCGAAACCCTCAAGACGGGACGCAAAGTCTCTTACTGGTACGGCGGTCGCTCGGCTCGCGAACTCTTCTACACCGAGCACTTCCGCAAAATCGAACAGCAGTTCCCCAACTTCTCCTACCACATCGCGCTCTCCGAGCCGAAGGAGGAAGACAACTGGGACGGCCCGACCGGCTTCATCCACGAAGTGGTTCGCGACCAGTATCTGACGAAGCACCCCGAGCCGGAAGAGATTGAGTACTACATGTGTGGTCCTGGTCTGATGCTCAGCGCATGTACCAACATGTTGCATGACCTGGGCGTGCCGGACGAGAACATCGCCTTTGACGACTTCGGTTGATGCGTCAGGCCTGCTACCTGCTCGCAATTCTCATTCTGGCTGGCTGTTCGAGTCAGCAAAGCGAGACGGTGCGGTACGGTGGGCAGGCGATGGGTACGTCGTACTCCGTCATCTACGATCTTCCTTCGGGTGAGGGTGTACCCCAAGCCCGGGTTGACAGCCTGCTCGACGCTTTGAATGCGTCGCTGTCGACTTATATCGATGACTCGATCATCTCGACCATCAATGCCAGCTCGGACACGACGCGCTGGCTCGAATTGGACGGGCACTTTGCCCGGGTGATGGACCGCTCCATTGAGCTGTATGATCGCTCTGGGAGCGCGCTGAATCCGGCTCTCGGGCCCCTGATCGATGCCTGGGGCTTTGGTGCCGAAGGCCCGCGCAATACGCCTACGGATCAAGAGATCGAATCGCTGATGGCGATTGTCGATTTCCGGGCCTTCCAGTACGATGCTTCTCGTCCCGCTCTAAAGAAGGGCTCGCCAAACGCGTCGCTGAACTTCAACGCCATTGCCAAGGGCTACGGCGTTGACCTGGTCGGCGAATTACTTGAAGCGGGTGGGATATCGAACTACTTCGTGGAGATCGGTGGCGAAGTCCGAACCCGAGGGCTGCACCCGGAAGGTCGTTCTTGGCGCGTTGGCATTGAACGGCCGGCCGAGAATATGCTTGCGGGGCAAGCGACCCAGCAGGTAGTGAACCTGGACAATGCCGCCATGGCAACGTCAGGCAACTACCGCAATTACATCGAACGGGACAGCGAGCGATTCACCCATATCCTGGATCCTTCCACGGGACGCAGCAAGACGACGTCCATGCTGAGTGCTTCCGTCATCGCGCCCGACTGTATGACAGCAGATGCGTGGGCGACGGCATTCGTGGTGATGGGACTCGAAGCAGCAATAGAACTCGTCGAATCAGACGACTCGCTGGAGGCCTACTTCATTATGGCCGGTCAGGGAGACGGTGACGAGTACGAGATCCGGATGTCATCCGGAATGGCGTCCTATCTGGACAACTGACGACGGCTGGCTATCGGAGGGGATTCCGGCTCCAGGAAGTACCAAGCCGCAGCGCTAGAGAGCCGGCTTCAACTCATTGGTATCCCGCTTGCATGCTTCGCCGGGCTCTTTGCCGCAAACGGTGCATGGGCCAAGCTGATCGGCGAGCATGGGATTGTTCGTGCCGCATGTACCGCGGAATTCGCCATCCTTGACTGCAATGATGCGAAGGGCCAGGCCGCCTACGGCGAGACCAAGGACGGCAGCAGCAACAACGATGACGAGAAGGGTTTCCATGGGGCTATCGCGGTGATTTGAAGGGCTGCTACGCTCGCTTGTCGCTCGGGTTCGTCAAGGGACGATGGAATTTCCACTGCGATGGACATCGCTCAGACGGGTTCATGGGAGCGCCTTAGATTGCGACCGACCACTTGTTCTATCGATGATCATCCAATCCAGAGACCATGCTCCTCAAACACGAGATTGACGGCCAGAAAGGTGCTTTCTATTGGGACAACGAGGGGGCTCGTCTTGGGGAATCGACCTACACGATGGCCGGTCCTGAAAAGCTGATCATTGACCACACGCACGTGGACGATTCCCTGCGAGGAACGGGAAAAGGTGCGGAGCTTGTTCAGGCCATCGTTGAGCATGCCCGGGAAAACGGACTCAAGATTCTACCGCTTTGTCCATTTGCCAGGGTGATGTTTCAGAAGAAGGGTGACGAGTGGGCAGACGTGCGCGTCTGAGGATCCCTTTTCAAGTCTGGTCGCCAGCACCTACGTTGGGAGTAGTTCTCCAACCTGAAGTGCACCCATGATCACCCGTCTACTCTTTGTTCTGATAGTTGCGATGACCCCTTTGTCCATCCACGCGCAAGAGTGGGCCCAGCTCGATCGATACGCCTCAGATAACGCCGCTATTGCCCCTCGTGCGGCAGATGAGTACCGCGTAGTCTTCATGGGCGACTCCATCACGGAAGGGTGGTCGGTGGCAAACCCTGACTTCTTCGCCGACAATCCGTACATAAATCGAGGGATCAGTGGGCAGGTCACGGCGCAGATGCTGGTCCGATTCCGCCAGGATGTACTGGCCCTCAGGCCGCGAGCCGTATTCATCCTGGCCGGCACGAACGACATCGCGGAGAATCAGGGCCCGGTCACACTGGAAACGATCGCAGGCCACGTGGAGTCCATGGCAGAGTTGGCTTGGGCTCATGGCATTGAACCCGTCATATGCTCTGTGCTTCCCGCGTCGCATTATGCCTGGCGGGAGGGCCCGGACCCGGCTACGGACATCCCCCGGCTGAACGACATGTTGCGTGCCTATGCCGATCGCATCGGATTCCGGTATCTGGATTACTTCGCCGCCATGACCGACGGGGAGAACGGCTTACAGGCAGATCTGACTACAGATGGCGTTCATCTGACGCACCTGGGCTATCAGCGACTCACAACGTTGGCTTCCGGGTTATTGGAAGAGATGACGACGGGCCAATAGCCCGGAATCAACTACGGCCCCTGATGCGCATTCCTTGAGAGGAGGCGTTGCCATCCCGATGACCATCAAGTTCTTCGTCGTCCAACCTGACGCGGTTGGATTCGGCGCGCTGGGAGTCAGCTTCTACGGCTCCCTGGGACTCTGAAGACGCTACGGCCGGTTCGGCGGTAGTCCGGTCACGTTCTTCAGCGTTGGACGCTTTGTCCCGATTCAGGTCTGCGGTCACGATATGCTGCAACTCATCGGCCACTTCGACCAATTGATTGTGCTTCTTCTCGCGCCAGCGGTTGTCGAGGTAGTAGATGAGCGGTACGAGAAGCGCAGTCCAACCAACCATCGCTGCCGACCCGATCAACGCCGATTTGAGCACGGCTCCGGTAATGATGGCGAACAGCAGCGCAAACGGGAGCCCGTAGGCCCAGGACTCGGTCTTCGTACTTCCGATGCCCACGCGCTGGCTTATTTCCATGCTCGTACCCTGCTTGTGAGGCCGGAACAGAACGGTGGTTTGCACGCCGGACATGCTCGTGTGACGCCATTCACGAGAGCGGCCAATCTGTTCGACGACACCGCGTCCATACGACCCCATTCCCATTCCGGACATATCGTACGAGTCGCTTTCGAATCGACGTTTGAGCGCAAAAACGACGTCCTCCCATTCTTCGTCTGTCAGGTCGGATGGCAGTACACGATCCACGCGTACATGCGTCTTGGTCTTGTTCTTGCCCAGAGGCTTGCCACCCGCATGCTCCAGCTCCAGAGCCGCGCGATGCAGGAACTGCGGATCCAGACCCGCATCGCGAGCGATCATTTCGAGCTCGGTCAGGTTCAGGCCCTGCCGACTCTTGTCAGATGATTCGGCTTCTTCCGCCTGCAACTGCGCCGTGCGCTCAAGGAGCGCATGGATTTCCTTTTCTGTATAAGTACGACCTGATTCGGGCATGACGGCTGGGAAACGAGCAGGGAGAGGGTGGTTGGTCCGGGTGGCGCAGGCAGGGTGGCGCGGGTCGGCTATTCGTGACGATATCGGATGAGCAGGACGGGATCCGTACTCTCGGCAAGCTGATCGCCACACAGGCGGCATTGCCACACGATACGATCGGGGCGACCACCGGATACCCCCCAGAACACACCATACCAGAACTTGTGGGCTTTGCGCCTTGGATGAGGACTCACCCACACACTGGACATGTCGTGTCCGCAGGAGCAGACCGCGTCAGTGGATTCAAGAGTTTTGGCATCAACTGAAATCATGGATCCTATCACTCCTGAATTGCCTCATGGATCCAATCTGCTTGCCTGGACCCCGATTGAATCCCCAGTTTCGCAGACCGGGCTCAGGGTTGAGAGGTTCGTATACTCTGGAGCTTTCAAGCCGCTCGTTGCTTTTCGAACACTGCACCACCTTTAGACATCCAGCATGATTCGCACAACCGTAGAGTATTCTCTTTTATCGGGATTGATGGTCTGCATCGCATTCGGTGTCATGATCGGGTGTGCCACGCCAGCATCCGAACCCGAACAGCCGTTGGACTCCCCAGCTGAATCGGAGGTACAGGCCGAACCGGCTCCGCCGGCTGAGTCAGCTCCGCAAGCAGAATCACCTCCCATCGAAATGAGCTGGTCGATCGATACCAACGAAGGCGCCTACGGCATGCCCATGTCCGTGATCAACTTGCAGGCCGGTGGTGTCCGCATGCCTGTGGCTTCGGGGCCCGGGATGCGAGACATGACAGACGACGAACGCACGCGCTTTCGGGCGCCCGAAGGCGCCCTCGCTGCAGCGGGGTACTATGCCGGGTTCGGCGTGAACGTGCTCGTCATCCAGGCGGACGGGATTATCCGTGTTCTTGAGGCTATCTGGGATGAAGGAACCCCGGTGGAGGCGACGTACGACTACACGGAGTTGGCATCCATTTCCGTCTCTGAAATCCGGGCCTTTCGGGAAAACCCCTTTACTCAAGAGGCTTGGTCGGGCTGCTTTGAAGGACAGAGCGATGTCACCACTTCGACTTTTGACATCGTCAGCGAGCAGGGCATGCTTACGGCTGATGTCAGCTACGTCATTGAAGACGAGCAGAATGCCTACTTCACGTCGGCTCGCGGGAGCGGCGGTGGCACGCAGATCGGCGATATCCTGTTCATGGAGCTCTATATCACCATTGAAGACGATAACCAGAACTCCGTCGAGATTTGGGAGCGGACGCCGGAGGGACTTCGCGTGGAGGGCACGGTCTTTCAGCCCTGCGCGTCGTAGCACCGGTTGGAGTCGCCATTTCCGAGGGGCATCAAGCCACCTGATCGACGTTCCCCGTCGGCTCCACGCGTGATCGTCTCATCGACTGGATGCCTTGCACGATCCAGCTGGCGACAACCAGCAGGAAACAGAGCAGTCCGGTGATGAAGAGGAAGGGGCGGGACGCGACAGGCATGAGACCCCGCGTTGTAAGAAACAGGGCCATGCCTACAACGCCGCCCAGAACCCAGCCGGTTTTCTCGACAATGGACGCACCTTGCAGCAACGGCATGGCACTGCTTCGACCGAACAGATACGACGCTCCTGACCAGATGCGATCCGCGTCCCAGCAGACCAGGTAAATGGCTGAGAGTAGCATCAGGGCCGTGATGTAGATCGTGCCGCTGAATCCGATGCCCCACGTGATCAAGACGATCGAAAAGATGATGGGCACGAACATGACGGCGCCCAACGTTGCGGTGGCCGGAATCAGCAACAGGATGCCGGCGGCTACCTGCATGAACCCGATGTAATGCCAGAACGCCCCCGTTTGGTACATCGCCTCGAAGAAGAAGCCGATGGGATTGTCTGCGGGAATCTGCGTGAATCGGTTGCCCAGCAGCTTGACCATGCCGGTCGGGATGAAGGCCATGGCCAACAGCAAGCGATTCATCAGAGTAAAGCGACCCAGCCAGGGTTGCTTGCGCGCCCATGAATGGGCGCGCCGAAGAGGAGCGGGTAAGGATTGCATGGGATTGCAGGTAGGTGCCACTTGCTGCGCCTACGAAAGGCCGCCGCCCCTGTTACCCTTCTTCGGAAAAACCACTCAAGGGAATCTCCATGAGTACCCTGGCACAGGTATCCAGGCCTTCTCTTTCTTCCTTTTGCCGGATGGCCATCAGCGCATCAGACCACGCTTCCGGAGGACTCAGTCTGAATCCGAACCGCGCATAGAAGCGTGCATTCCACGGCACATCGCGGTACGTGCTCAGGGTCACGGCGTGATATCCCCGCTGCGCCAGCGCATGCAAAACGTGACGCAACAGACGCGACCCTATTCCCTTGCGGGTACATGCCGCGTCAACGGACATCTCGTGTAGATGGGCCGTCTCGCCGTGATCCAGCACGGCCGCGAAGCCCACAGCCTGATCGATTTCCTTCAAGCGAGCTACCCAAAGAAGACCATTTGCCCGGCAGGCTTCCAATACGAATACCGGGAGCGTACCCGCCTGGACTTCAGCCTCATGGGCCGTCCCGCTGAACAGCAAGGAAGCCGCCTGTTCGATATCCGGAAGCAGTCGGATGTCTTCTTGACGAGCGAGCTCGATCAGGACAGGTGAGGTCATTCGGATCGCAGCGAAACGGCCGGATTGGCCAGGGCGGCCCGTACGGATTGCCACGCCACGGTCACAAGGGCGATGACCATGGATAGAGCTACAGCCAGCAAGAAGATGTCGATGCCGAGGTTAATGCGGTTGGCAAAGCCATCGAGCCAGCGACCGGCTCCCCACCAGGCCAGCGGCGTCGCAATGACGGCCGCAATCAACACCAGGCGCGTGAAGGAGAGCGACAGCATGCGGACGATTTCACCTGTCGAGGCCCCCAGAACCTTGCGCACCCCGATCTCCTTCTGTCGCCGTTCGGTCACGAAGGAAGCCAGGGCAAACAGGCCGAGGCATGCGATGATGATGGCCAGGAATGTGAACACGTTGAGCAGGCTCGAGATGCGGATCTCCGAGCGATACTGTTGATCGAAGTCCTCGTCCAGGAAGAAGTACTCGAACGGACGCTCCGGGGCGTACGCGCGCCATACTGTTTCGATGTCCCGGATGGCTTCCTGAATAGCACCCGCCTCGATCTTGACTGACGTCAGGTTGTACCATGGGGGGTTGATGAACAGGACGAGCGGGTCGACACTGAACTGAAGGGATTGGAAGTTGAAATCCTGCACGACGCCGATGATGTTTCGGGTATCTCCGAATTGACGCGTCAATTCCTCGCCGATTGGCTGCTCGGCATTGGCCCAGCCAAGCGCCTTGTACGCGGACTCATTCAGAACAAAAGCCAGAGAGTCATCCGACCCCATCTCCCGCTGAAAACCCCGACCTGCTAGCACTTCGACGTCGTAGGTCTCGATGAAGTCGTGATCGACGGCCATCCAGTAGAAGGTTTGGCCCTCTTCCGTCATGCCCCTCTCTCTGGCAGCCACGTTCGTGAATGGGGTCCGCCCAGGCGTAGTGGAGGTGACGGCGGTGCTGCGAACGCCAGGAATTTCCTCCAGGGACGCCTTGAAGGCTTCGGTCTGGTTGGATACGACGTCGCTGTTGCGCCCATTGATGACCAGGATGCGCTCCTTGTCGAATCCCATGTCGGCCGAGCGCATGAACGACAACTGCCGCTGGGCAATGACCGCTCCGATGATCAGGACGACCGAGATGGTGAACTGGAAGACGACCAAGCCTTGTCGCAGCCACGATGATGCGGAGCCAGGTGACACCGTGCCCTTGAGCACATCAACGGGACGGAAAGCGGAGAGGGCGAACGCTGGATACAGGCCGGTGAGGATACCTACGAGAATGGCCCCACCGAGCATCAGCAGCACCAGCGGCCAGCGCTCGATGTAATTCAGGGAGAGTTCCTTGAAAGCCAGGTCGTTGAACAGTGGCAGGAGCAGCTGAATCAAGATCATGGCGCCAACCAGCGCCAAGAGCGTGATCACGACCGATTCGCCCAGGAACTGGGTCACCAGCTGATTCAGTCGGGCGCCCGACACCTTGCGCATGCCGATTTCCTTGGCGCGCTCGGCAGAGCGCGCCGTGGACAGGTTCATGAAGTTGACGCACGCGATGATGAGGATGAACAGCGCGACGGCAGCGAAAACCAGGACGTAGGCTCGCTGACTGTTCGCCCCCAACTCGTAGCGGTAATTGGACGTCAGGTGGATGTCCACGACGGGCTGGAGATACAGGAATTGCCGATACCCACTGACCTGCTCCTGCTGGCCGATATAGCGGGCCGGCATTTCGCGCAGCATTTCCTGTGATTCGTCGATATCCGTTCCGGCACCGAAGCGGAAGTAGGTGTGGGTACTCAGATTCCACCAGTTCCAGTTCGAGC
Organism: Rhodothermales bacterium; assembly: GCA_028284865.1. Classification (GTDB taxonomy): domain Bacteria; phylum Bacteroidota; class Rhodothermia; order Rhodothermales; family UBA10348; genus JAAZVD01. The sequence goes on from JANQQV010000006.1 coordinate 204,485, forward strand.
TCGGCCCACTCTCGGATTCCAGCGTGGCGAATGAGCCCAGCATGCTGAATGTGAAATGGGTTTGTCGCGGCGGATCGGCTACAATCCCGGTGATCCCCATGCTTCGCCCATCCACATCCAGGCTTTGACCGATTGGATCGGCATTGCCGAAATAGCGCTGAGCTGCGGACTCGGTCAGCACCAGGCTGTAGGGCGCTTTCAGAAACTGGTCTGAATCTCCCCTGAGCACATCAATGGAAAAGACATCAAAGAAACTGGAGTCGACGAAGAAGAAGTGCTCCTCGTAGAAGGCCAGATCGTCTTTCCGCACGAGGTACGTTCGCTCGTCGATGCGCGTAGCGGCCTGTACCTGCGGCAGGTCGTTCAGAGCCGCAGGCATCATCGGAGCCGAAGCCGTGGACGTGTACTCGGCTTCACCTCCTGCTGAGAAGCGCTCGACTCGCAAACGGTAGATCTGCTCAGCGTTCTCGTGGTAGCGGTCGTAGCTCAACTCATCCTCTACGAACAGGAGGATGAGGATGCAGCAACTCAGGCCCAGCGCCAGCCCGAAAACATTGATGAAACTGTAGGCCTTCTGCTTCCTGAGGGATCGCAGGGCGACCTTGAGGTAGTTTCTGAGCATGACGCGATGGGCTGGGATTGCGGACAGGACCGGGATTCAAACCGATCACTACACGGTTTGACATCCCAACATGCCCAATGGTTTACTGGAAAGCCAGCCTATCGCCCTTCCGCTCACCGCATTTCCATGACACATAGTCCGACTAGGCCAGCCCGGTCAGCACCATCATGGTGAGGAATACGATGGCTACGACGCACAGCATGCCGAAGAGCGGAAGCATGAAGCGGAGCCATTTCTCGTAGGGAATGCCAGCCAGTCCGAGCATGCCCATCAGGATGCCCGAGGTGGGGATGATGGTGTTCGAGAGGCCATCGCCGCACGTGAAGGCAAACACGGCTACCTGGCGGGAAAGTCCCAGCACATCGGCCAGCGGGGCCATAATGGGCATCGTGACAGCGGCCTGCCCGGAGCCAGAGGGAATGAAGAAGTTGAGCACGCTCTGGAACAGAAACATCCCCGATGCGGCGACCGAGCTGGGGAATACTTCGAGACCCGCTCCGGCATAGTAGACAATGGTATCCAGGATCAGGGCATCGTCCATGACGACCTGCACGCCGCGGGCAAAACCAACGACCAGCGCGGCAATCACCATCTCTTCCATGCCCTTGGCGAGGGAGCGAGCCGTTTCATTGAGGGGAATCTTGCAGATCACGGCCGCAGCGATCCCCATCGCCAGGAATCCACCGCCCATTTCAGCCATCCACCATCCGTAAGCCTGAACGGCGTAGAGGATGAACCCGAAAATCGACACGCAAACCAGCAAGGTCCATTTGTGGCGGGCATTGAAGGCCGGGATCTCCACGTCAGCTCCGACCAGCTCAAAGGCATCATCGGGCATCAGCGAATTTGAGCGGTCGGCTTTAACGCGCGCACCGTAGCGCAGCATGTACCAGAATACAACGCCCAAACAGGTGACCAAAAAGATGAGTCGGAAGGTGATCAACGAGTTCAGCGGCAGCTCGGCAATGCCCTGGGCCACATTCACCGTGAACGGGTTGGTTGTCGCCGCCATGAAGCCAACGGTCGATGCCACGAAGACCAGCGCCATGCCGTAAATGCGATCGTATCCCAGCTCCTTGGCGACGATCAGGAACAGCGGAACGAGGGGGATGAACTCCTCACCCATGCCGAGTGTCGAGCCGCCAATGGCGATGACTGTCATCAGGATGATGGTTAAGAGCGGCCCCGAGTCCCGGTACTTGCCCAAGAGGTGATGAATCCCCGCCACAATGGCGCCCGAGCGATTCAAAATGCCGAATACACCGCCCACCACGAAGATGAAAAAGATGATGTCGGCTGCGGCTTCCATCCCGCGCGGAATGGCGCTGAGGAATCCTTGAGCGCCAACCGGTGCCGCCATGCCTTCAGGAGCGTCGGCGTGGAAGAGCGCGCCCACCGACCGCACCTTGTCAACCTGATCGTAGCTGTCGGGAACGATCACATTGCGTTGCAGCTGTCCCACCTGGACCGTCTCTCGCTCATACAACCCGGAAGGAATGATCCAGGTAAGAACGCAGCAGAACAGGATCACACCTGTCAGCAGGGTGAAGACGTGAGGGACATTGAGGCGGGAAAAGATGGATTTTGACACGACGCGTGCAGGCTGGGCGGGGGGGTACGGTTCGCGCGCGTGTCCCGAAGGACACGCGCGCGAGAACACGTCAATCTAGGGCATTCCGTTCACAAGGCCGACTTTGGCCGTGCCGGGCTGATCGTCATTCGGCTGTTCGCACGAAGTAGGCGCGCGGCTCACCGACGACACCAGACAAACGCATGGCGGCACGCAACGGGGCCGAGGCCATGTATTCAACGAGGCGTCCTTCGTTCGTGACGCCGAACATCATGTGGACGTCTGTCGAGTCGCCCACCGGATGGGAGACATACAGATCAACCAGTCCGGCCCGCTGGCGAGAACCAACATGTCCGTCGAAAACGCGCTTCCACGCATCGAAGTCACGCACTTCGTGCTGCACGATGACCCGGTTGGGGAAGTCTGCAGGGTTGAATGAGTTTGTGAACCCGGATTCCAGAATCGCCCGGTATACCTCTCCTTCAACACCCTCTGTGTCCATGATGCGGGCCAGGTTGGGGTCAACCATGAAGCCGCGAGCGGCGGTCTCACCAGGCGCCGTCATCATCATCCAGACGACAGAATCTTCCTGGGCGCCTTGCATCAGGTACGCGTCCGTGATACCCCACTCTTCGCGAACGACGTCCAGATCCGTGTGCACCTCCCTCCACTGGGCGTAGTCTTCCACCTCATGGCCGAAAACGAGGAAGACAGACGTGTCAGAGGCAGCCGTGGCAACGGTCGGTTCGTTGGTGTACTCCTCGGTGGCATCCGTTCGGGACGAACATGCACTGATCAGAAGCAGTGACAGGAGAAAGAGGGGGACGAAGGCACGCAAGTCGATACGCATATCGGGAGCTCCCGGGCAGGCGGCAGAGGCCGGACGGAGCAACAAGCTGTTCCGATCAGACGCTATCCGTCTTGCCCGAATGAAGGTGAGACAGGAGTCTGAGCATAGAATGCCGCTCGACGGGCTATGCGTGCGCCGGGCAATCCCTTACGTCCCTGTGGGCAAATGCTGTTTCCGGGGGCGCACACTTCGACGGGCGCCTGCGCGTGGCGTCAGCGCGCGTGGTTATTCGTCTGATCCCGCGTAGCGCTCGCTTCCTTCGGCAGGAGTCCACGTCATGTCCGGCTCGAACGATTCCCACAGGATGCGCGAGACGGCCCGAATCAGCATATAGCCGTCGTTGTCTGCTTCCCAGCGGGTGTCCGCCTGATCAGCAGTAATAACGCAGAACAAATAGGGTCCCGAGGGCGCGTGTACCAGGACCACTTCGGACTTGGAAGCGCTGACCGCACCATTCTTGGAGGCGACTTCGATGGAGGGAGGCATCTGGGAGAGCGCTTCGTCATCCCACCAGGGGCGTTGAAGCACGCGAAGCATCTCCTGACTGGCAGCAGGACTCACGGCATCTCCGTTGTAGATCATCTCCATCAGCCGCGCCATTTCGCGCGGGGTCGTCTGACCCCATCCATATTGCTCCCAATCGCCACGTCGACCGGGGGTCCGGGAATTCATGCGGGTCCCTTCAAATCCGTGTTCTTCCAGCCACTCATTGATGGCCACACCGGTACCCCCGAGCTCCTGCAGCCAGAGGCTGGCCGTATTGTCACTTTTTGAGATCGATAGGAAAACCATTTCGGACAACGCCACGGTTGCATTCTCCCGGAGTTCGCCCGCGATGTCCGCATCCGAGTAAAAGAGCGAATCGACGTAGGTGAGCTCTTGCTGGTAGTCCAGGTCTCCCTGCTCGATACGATCAAAAACGGACACCATGATCGGGACTTTGATCATGCTGGCTGTCGGATACAGGTCATTCGCGTTCATACCCAGCTCTTGACCCGTGACAAGGTCCTTCACGTAGACGCCAGCCCGACCGTCGAAAGCATCAATGATGGGCGCGATACGCTCGCCGACCGCGATCAGGTCGGGGCGTTCCTGGGCTGCAGGTTGGCAGCCGGCCAGGATCAACAGGGATACGGCGACGGAAAGGCGTGTTATGGGGCGTTTGAGCATGTTTATAATGTAACTCACAAGGTTACATTCAGAAGGTGGTTAGCGGACATAGACGAAGATGCCGGTACGCATCCGGGCACCTGCTTGCAGCTGATAATAGTAATTCCCGGCGGGAAGACCGGTGGGTGGGACCCAGTCCAATCGATGGGACCCGGCTTGCATCGATCGATCGAAGACGCGCGCCACGTGGCGACCGAGTGAATCATGAATATCAAGACGCACGCGGGCGGGAGCCGGTAGCGTGAACGGCAGGGTCACCCGATGCCGGAAGGGTTGCGGAAACGAGGCAAGTGTCTCGAATCGCTCCGGAATGCGACCGTCTTCGGTTCGTACGACGGCGGCAGCATTGATCGTGATGGTGAGTTGTGCTGTAGAGACCGCTTCGAAGACATCCGTGATGCGAACGGTGATGACGGGGTCACCTCCCTCGGACAGCCGAGCAAAAAGGGAGTCGTTCCGAACGACCGCATGATCCAGGCCTCCGGAAATGTCCATGACTTCAAGCGAGATGGCATCATCGTCCGGATCCGAGAAGTATATCGGCAGATACAGGGCTACCGAATCTCCAGGCAGATACTCAGGAAGGTCCACCAGAGGATTTCGTCCGGGGGCTGTATTCTCGCGAACGGAAAGTACCAGCGTATTCTGATCCTGCCCTCCGCGGCCGTCGCTTACCTGGACCGCAAGAAAGCTCTGGCCAGATGCGATCGCCTCGATGATCAGCTGTCCGGACTCAACGCGTCCTACTGCTATGTCCGGGTTCTCATTGAAGACCCAGTATCGCAGCGAGTCTCCATCGTTCTCATCGATCAGCGCATCCAGCAACCAGCTACGCGTCGTCCGCGGCGTCATGAACTGCGGATTGGTGGGCCATTCGGCAAACATCGGACGCGTATTCGCTGAAACGACCACGCTGATGGAGGCCTCGGCCATCAAGCCTTCCTCGTCCTCGGCGAACAGGCGGATCACGGTCTCGCCGGCTTGCTCCGGCGTCAGGAATAGGCCAATGGACTGGCCGTTGTCCTGGCGCAGCTCCTCAACGGATACGATCGAAGGATCAGAAACCGAATAGGTGACGGTGAGCCGATCGCCCGGCGAATCGGCAAAGAACTGCGAGTAACCGAAGTACGCCCGGCCCACACCTGTACCGGTTTCATGCTCCAGGTTGGCTATCAACACTTGTGGTGCCAGATTGACGGGTCGAGCGTCGATGGCGCTGACTCGGCTCCAGGGACCATCACCAGCAGGATTCGAAGCGCGCACTCGCCAGAAGTAGCGCTCGCCCCGCACGAGTGGTTGCAGTGTGAACCGATCCGACTCAGTCTCTTGAACGAAGTCGACCTCTTCGAAGAGCGAATCGCGGGAGGCCTCTATCCGGTAAACGCCCCAGGGCTGTGTTTCCCAGACCACCTGAATGGAATCGGTCTGCGCCTGCAGCAGTGAGTCCGAACGTGGAATGACGGTAACCGGCCGGTCGATTCCGGTCAATGTGCCCGACTCCTCGTGCAGGAATGCGGCGAGCAGCAGCCGGTGCGCCTCGTCAGACGTCAGTGAACCGACGCCCACAGACGAGATCACGGTGTTTCCGGATCGGGCAGCGAGTATGCCATCAGTCGAAACGAGAAGGGGTTGGGCATCCGGAGGAAGCTCGAGCGTGCGCGGCGCGGATCCCTGATAAGGGAGATCGAGTCCAGCCAAGACGCCCGCGCCGCGCACGCGTGTGACGTTTGCCGTCGGCCCGAGAGTCAGACCCGTCGATGACGCCAGCCAGGCCTCGGCTTCTTCTCCCTGAACAGGCGTTCTGCCGAACAGATGAATGGCGCCTCCACGTTGTTGTACGGATTGTACCAACGCGATGTCTTCCGGACGTTGCAAGCCGCGATTCAACCGCGCGAGCCACAGTCTGTTGAAACTGGAAGCCCGTTCAGCCGGCATGCTTCCCCGTACCAGGGTCTCCCACCACGAGGGAGATTCGCCGAGCGCCCCGAGCATCTGAAGGTGGTCATTCGTTCGAGAGGTACCATCATCTTCGGCCAGCAAGAGGAGCGATCCCGAGTTGTCAAAGGGCGCCGAGCTGTAAAATGCCGGAAGCAGTCTTTGAGACACGTTGCCAGCTGCATCCTCGGCTTCCACTTTCAGCTGGTAGTCGGCCGGTTCTGTGGGGTAGTATCGAGCAGAGTAAACACCATCGCCTGCCACGTAGTCCAGATTTCCAACGAGGTCACCAGAATCACCCATGGGGAGGGCAGCCAGGACCGTTGTCGTATCAAATCGGTCGACGAGCATGGCCTCGGCCCGCACGACGGGACTTCCGTCAATGAAGCTGGCCCGGATTTCCAGGTCCTCGCCAACCGGTGCGAAGGAGGCACCACCGATGCGCACCGAAGGCAGTGTCAGCGGTCCCCGAGTATCACGGCCCGAAACGAAGAGCGACAGGGTGTCCACGTGAACAAGCGCTCCTTCGACGGCATCCTTGCGGACTTCAAACGGTATGCGCACTTTAGCGCCTTCCGGGGCCAATCCGTCGATCCAGACAACCGGGATGCGGAAGCGCAGTCGCCCGTCCTCCGTTGGACTAAGTACGTTGGACAAGGACAAGTCTGCCAATCGCGAAGCCTCCATACCTGACCACGGAGACGCCAGAGGGTCGAAGGACGTGTCCAGGACGACACGGGACCCACTCAGATTCACATCCGGATGGGGCGTGAAGGTGAGCTCAACGCCCACCAGTCCGCCCGCCGGAACGGTGGTGACATCCGCGGCACGCCCCTGTTCGCCCGATTGCAGCAACCGCGACGATTCGAACACACGTATGTGATCGGTTTGCATTCGGGATGTGGCTTGCAGGTCGAATCGACCTGCCTGCTCGGGCAGCGCAACCGTGATGCTGGCAGGCCGGATGTCGAATAAACTCGGATCGGCTGAGATGGTGTAGGTGCCGGTAGGAAGCTCATCCACCATGAATACGCCATCATCGCCGGTTCTCGAGCCTCTCACAACAGGCCCGCTGAGGCGGACATTGATTCCAGGGACCGGGGTGCTGCCCAATCGAACGGATCCCGAGACAGTGCTCAGTGCCGTTTGAGACGGCTGATCCAGGGGCGATCCGACGATGAGGGAGAAACGTTGGTCTCCTCGGGACATCGAAGCCGGAGCTTGCACGCGAACCGTTACGGTTCCTTGCTCGGCGTCGAAAACGACCTGCTCCACGTTGTCGCGTGTGTTCAGTCCACGTGTTGCAGGCAGACCGGGGCGGGCAGGATCAAGCACCCATGGAAGATGCTCTCCACCGTTTTGAACGACCGAGAGGTCGAGGTCGTGGACCAGATGGGATGAAGGATTGTCGAGAACCGGGTCAACGACCTCGCCAGTGGGATCCGTCCACGCCAGGGTGGAGCGCAGCGTCATGGCCTCGGAGATCGGAAGCTCGAAGGTGACCGATTCACCCGGACCGACCTGGCCTTCGAACATCCAGACGGGAAAGGGCCGGACCGGGGCAAATATGCGATCGGCATCGGCAGACTGTTTCAGGTGTTGTGCGGCGCGCTCAGCGTTGAGGTGCCCCCAGCCGAACTGATAGTCGGGGCCCGGGGCCTGACCGGCCTCGTCCGCGGAGTGCAAGAGTAGTGCGCGGATGGTGGACGACAGAGGTACACTACCCGGGAATTCACGCTGCCAGAGTTCCTGAAGCAGCGCGACGGCGCCGGTCACGACCGGCGCCGCTTGCGACGTTCCGGACGAAGCCCCATAGGCGTCATCGGCACCCGACTTTGACGATAGCAGAGCCGTTCCATTGGCCACCAGGTCCGGTTTGATCCGTCCGTCATCGACCGGTCCCCAACCAGAGAATGCCGTCATCACCACGTCAGCTGGTGCTTCGACGCCCCACGGGGCGTCTTCGACGGCGCCAACAGTTATGACGTTTTTAGCCACGCCAGCATCGCCGATCGAATCGTAGCCATCTGATCCACCATCCTGCTCCCTGACTTCCGTGGAGAGTCGCCATCCTTCATCGAATACATAATGCGGGGCACCGTCCGGTGGCCCTTGTCGCTCGCGTTCGTTACCGGCGGATTTGACCACGACCAGATGCGCGGCCGCATCGATAACATCATCCCAGGCTGCTGCGTCTTCGCCGTAATACCCGAACGCAGCGTCTTCCCGCGGAGAAAGTCCCGGAAAACCCATCCATCCCCAGAATCCATCACCCAGAATGTTCGGTGTCCACCCAAGTGGATCGCCGTACGAGTGATTGGATACAAGAACGCCATCGAGCGCCGCCTGGGCCATTTCGACTACATCGTTGGTCCAATCATGGCTTCGGATCTGCGCCGCGGGCGCCATGCCCCTCGCTTCCCGCCAGACACCGGACGCCGCGATCGTACCCGCTACGTGGGTAGCGTGAGTGGATTCGGTTGAAAATGCGTCCCGTCGCTGGACGCGACCACTCAACTCCACGTGCGACTCCCTTGGATGGCCATCGTCGAACACGGCGATGGTTTGCCCGGCTCCGCTTAGGTCAAATCCGGTTCGACCGCCAGTAAGCAGGGTCTGAATCCGTGCCGAGGCGGCTGCCTCCCGGTTGTGCGTGATGCGAATGACGGGCCGCTCGCCTCGCAATCCAATCCACTGCATGAACCGAAGCGTGGAGTCGGCGCTGTCAGTTGGGTCTTCGGGTTCGACCCTCTGGCGAATGCGGACCAGCCCGGAATCGCTGGCAATAGCCTCCAGAGCTGCCCTTTCCTGAATCGTTTTGGCGTTGAATCGCTCAACGATCCGCTCCAGGCGCTCCGTGTCGGTCTTCCGTTGGGCCTGCTTCTGCTGGACCGCCTCCTGCATCACAAAGACGGAGGCCGTGGCGGTGTCTGTCGTGACGGATGTGGCCATGAAGATCGCCGCACCAACGAGCGCAGCGAGCACTTTCATGAAACGTCCGGCGAGTGACACGTGGCGGTAGAAGGAGGCTGATTGCAACAGAAAGGAAGGCATGCCGGCGGAAACCGCATTCATGGACCTTCAAGCCGGCGATTCACAACCGGCATCCCACCACCCGGATCCCGAAATGCACAGGAGAGCGGCTGGGAAAGGGGAAGTTAGCCGTCCACGATCGAGATTACCTTACCCCGTCCCGCCACCAATCCGGGCTTCTCCCAGTCCGCGTCATCATGAGAGTGATCCGCCAACGGTCATTCGGACCACGGGCCATCATGCCCTGGGCTATGGTAGCCCTGTTCGTTGCCGCCATCAGTCTTTCAGGGTGCGATGATACCCTGATCGATCCGTTCGACAACGAAGAGCGCTATTTCACCGTCTACGGTTTCCTCGACCTGCTTGAAACCGAACACACGCTTCGAGTCGTCCCCATCTCGCGATTTGCGGAATCAATCGAGTCAACGGAGGGGGGTAGCGCGGCCATTGATGCAGAAGTTTTTACCACCGACTTGGTGAGCGGGGTAAAGACGAAGTGGCAGCATAGCTATGAGCTGCTCGATGATGGAACATGGGGTCACGTCTTCAAAGCCCGTTTTCTCGTCAGCCCGAATCGCTCTTATCGGCTGGAAGTGGTTCGCTCAGACGGTAAAATGAGCGTTGCCGAGACCACCGTGCCCAACATCGCCACGGCGACCTTGTTTGAGCGGGGACCCGTGGTATTCGAGCAGGACTCCACGGTGGCCTACCAGGACCTGACGATCCCGGAGATCGCTTCCCCGTGGGATGTCAATCTGATCTACCTGTGGAGCTCGGGTCCAATCAATCGTCGGATTTTCGTGCCTTACGGCCGGCCCGGAAACCGTACGGATGACGGAGGATGGCAGATGCGGATCAACCTGTCCGATGACCAGGAGGACGTCAAAGAGAATGTTCAGTGGTCCATTGATCAGGGAATGATCCCCAATGCCGACGCCTACAATGTCAACGCGATGGGTGTCCAGATCCGCATGCTGGACGCGAATTGGGATCCACCGAACGGCATTTTCGACCCAGAAATCCTGGCTCAACCCGGCGCCATGTCCAACGTGCAGAACGGCTACGGCTTCTTTGGCAGCGTAGGGCTCTACATCGAAGAGTGGAATATCGCAGAGCTGTCGAGGGATTTGGGTCACCCGTTCTAAGGCGTACGGTCCGGGAAATCCGGCTCAGAGAGCGAATGCGAAGGCCACCGCATCCACCATCGAATCGACCATCGCAGCCGACATCCCATCCAACATCCCATCCAAAATCGTATCTATGCGCGAATCGCTGCGTAGGCACGGGTTTCGTCACAGACTCCATTTGGCCATGACAGCTTTCAGACGATTCTGGAGAGCGATCACGACGCGACTCTTTTTCTGGCGCCGTTCTCCGTTCAGGTAGCCTCGCTATATTCAGCAAGCGTGACAGCACCCCGCCAATCCGCCTTGTCGCATCATGTTTGAATGGCTCGCCGACCCCAATGCCTGGGTGGCACTGGGTACCCTGACCGCCCTGGAAATCGTCCTGGGCGTGGACAACATCATCTTCATTTCCATTCTGGCCGGGAAGCTTCCCGAAGAGCAGCAGGCACGCGCTCGCACCATCGGGCTGGCGCTCGCGCTCATCGGTCGGGTGGTCCTCCTGCTATCATTGGCATGGATGATGCAGCTGACCGCCCCGTTGATCGACATCCTGGGAATGGAGTTATCGGGTAGGGATCTCATCCTCATGATCGGCGGCTTGTTCTTGCTGGCCAAGGCCACCCGCGAGATCCACGACAAACTGGAGGGGGCTGAACATGGGCATGCCAATGTGGGCACTGCCACGTTTCAAAGTGTCATCATCCAGATCCTGATCCTGGATATCGTCTTCTCCCTGGACTCGGTCATCACCGCCGTAGGGATGGTAGACCAGGTCCCTATCATGATCACCGCCGTGGTGATTGCCATCGTGTTCATGATGTTCAGCGCGGGCGCGGTCTCACGATTCATCGAACAGCACCCGACCGTCAAGATGCTGGCCCTGGCATTCCTGCTCATGGTCGGCGTGGCATTGATTGCCGAGGGCTTCGAATTCCACATCCCGCGCGGATACATCTACTTCGCCATGGCCTTCTCGGTCTTCGTCGAGATGCTCAACATCAGGCTTCGCAAGCAAGGCCCGCCCGTTGAGCTGCGCACGCCCAAGATGCACTGACCGCCAGAGGGTGCACGCGCGGACCCATCCCAGGTCCGGTCAGGCCGACGCTGCGGCGCGTTTGAGAATGACGAGCGTCATGTCGTCCTCGAACATGTCGGACTCGTGTTCGAGCTTGCGCACATGGTCGAAGACCTGCCAGACGATTTCCGAGGCCGAACGACTCTTGTGCTTGCGGATTTGCGTAATCAAACCCTCCTCCTCGAATGGCGTACCGTCCGGATTCACGCGCTCCGTGATGCCGTCCGTGTAGAGAACTAGGATGGAGCCAGGCGGGATCTGGGCGTAGCCGCGCTCCAGAGGGATGTCTGGAAGGGGGCCCATGATGGGTCCGGTTGGATCGAGCTGGGAGACATCATCGTCGGTGATGATCAGTCCTGACGTGTGTCCAGCGTTTGCATACAGCAGTCCACCCCCACGGTGCAGCTCCCCGTAGAAGACCGAGACGAAACGCGTAGAGAAGGTGGTCCGGTTCAGCTCCCGGTTCAACTTCTTCATGGCGTAAATCATCTTCATGTTGGTGCCCACGCCCATGCGGATGCCCATGAGGACATCGCGCACCAGAAGCGCTGCCGAAAGGCCGTGGCCTGAGGCATCGCCCACGGCTAGGCCCATCAGGTCGTCTTCGATCCGGATGAAGTCGTACAAGTCTCCGCCGACGGCCTCGGCCGCCTCGGAGCGCGCAGCGATATCCCACCCTTCGAATGTCGGCGGCTTCTTGGGCAGCAGACTTCGCTGAATGGCGGCCGCAGTGGCCATCTCGTTCTCGGCGGCATCGTGCTTGAGCCGGTAGTTCAGCGCAAAGCGGGCCCCATTGAGACAGAAGGCCAGCTCGTCGCGGACCCAACCCTGGCCCAGCGTGAAGAGAACCAGATACCGGTGCCCCGGGGGGCCGTCGAGGATGAGTCCAACGAATTCATCAGCGCTGCCCTCTGGCTTGACGTACCAGCCGGGCATCTCCCATGGATTCTCGAAGACAAATGAGCCGTGCTCATTGAGCATCATCACCACAGGATCGTTTTCCTCCAGCCGTGCTGGGAAAATTGTGCCCTCGCAGGAAGTGTGCAGCAACTCGTAGACGCCGAACAGTTCGCGATACAGATGCGCATGGTCGAAACGCAGCTCTTCTCCGAACGAGCTGAGCAAGTCATCGAGGATCTGTTGGATTGAGGCACGCTCGTCCTCGTCGCTGGCGATGCGCGCCAGCATCCGATCCATTTTCCGGTAGAATTGCTTCGGGTCGATCATGACGGCGCCCGGGTGTATTCTACGGGCTTGATGGGAGCTTGGCCGCCAAAATACGCTCTAGAAGGGTGCCGTTTCGTCTCCTTCAGGAAGAGCGCCTGAATTAGAATCCTCGGGCAGATAGTCGCCTGGGCCGTAATACGTGGTCAGGTTCTCGAAGCGGGCGTGCTGGTGAACGAATGCGAGGGATACGTCTCCGATCGGGCCGTTTCGCTGCTTTCCGATGATCAGTTCGGCCAGGCCTTCCGTGGAGTTGCCGTTCTCGTCGACGGTGATGCCGTAGCGTTCCGCGCGGTAAATGAAAGCGACGACGTCGGCATCCTGCTCGATCGAGCCCGACTCACGGAGGTCAGACAGCTGCGGTCGCTTGTCCCCGCCACGCGTTTCGACGGCTCGCGAGAGCTGCGACAGGGCGATGACCGGCACGTTCATCTCCTTGGCCAGGCCCTTGAGGGAGCGGGAAATATGCGCGATCTCCTGCTCCCGGTTCGAGCTCTTGTTCAGCCCCGTGCCGTGCATCAGCTGCAAATAGTCCACGATGACCAGGCCGATATCGTGCTCCGCTTTCAGGCGACGGCACTTGGCGCGCAGCTCGAGCACCGTCAGTCCGGGCGTGTCGTCGATGAAGATCGGGGCCTCGCTCAGCTTGCCGGCTGCGCGGGCCAGCCGTGGCCAGTCGTCGTCGTTCATGCGACCGGTTCGGGCGGCCTGGGCGTCGACGCGAGCCTCGGAAGTGAGCAGTCGCTGGGCCAGCTGGCCCGCGCTCATCTCCAACGAGAAGATGGCCACGCCAGCCGGGTTTTCCGGATGCAGGGCAGCATTGCGTGCCATCGCCAGGGAAAAAGCGGTCTTTCCCATCGACGGTCGCGCGGCGATGATGATGAGGTCCGAAGGCTGCCAGCCACCGGTCATCTGGTCGACGCGCTTGAACCCGGAGGGCACACCCGTCACACCACCTTCCTGCCCGTGAATGGACTCCAGACGGGCCAGCGTTTCCTTCAGCACGTCGTGCATGGAAGTGGCCGACTTGCGCAGCTGGGAATCCGAGATGCGGAAGATTTCCGACTCGGCGTGATCAAGCAACTCGAAGGCGTCGGCCGACGGGTCATAGGCCTGTCCGACCACATTCGTCAGGTTCTCGATCAGACCGCGCAGCAGTGATTTCTCAGCCACGATGCGCGCGTGATACTCCACATTGGCGGCCGTATCGACGGCAGCGGTCAGCTCGGACAGGTAGTAGGATCCACCAACAGAATCGAGCTGCTCGCGACGACGGAGCTCATCTCCCAACGTGATCAGGTCGACAGGATTACCCCGCTCGAACAGGCTCAGGATGCACTCATATATCGTGTTGTGCCGCTCGGTGTAGAACGCACCCGGCTGCAGGATTTCCACCGTCTTCGGAATAGCCTCCCGCTCGATGAGCATGGCTCCCAGAACGGTCTTCTCCACCTCTCCGGCCTGCGGAGGCACGCGTCCGGCTCGTGGCGACGAGGTCGTCTGAGGCGGGTAGCTAGGTGGGGGAATGTCTGGAAGATACTCGGACATGTGATCCAGTTCGGAGGGTTCCATACGGGAGAGGGCCAATCAGGACGTCAAGCCCTGGGATAATGGGTGGGTTCAGGTAGTCAGTTCGTCGTAGCGCTTTCGCAGGAGCTGGACGTCTTCCCAGGTGGGGCGTTTCCAATTCCCGTTCCGCAGCAATGCCGCAGGATGGTAGGTGACCAGTACCGGAATTCCGTGATAATCATGGAAGGTGCCGCGCATGTCCTTCAGGCTGGAATCCTTGCCCAACAGGGACGTGCCCGAGGTGCGCCCGACACAAAGAATGAGTTTGGGCTGGATGAGGGCGATCTGCTTGTGCAGAATAGGGATGTGCGCAGCGATTTCGTCCGGTTTGGGGTCCCGGTTGTTCGGTGGGCGGCTTTTGAGAATGTTGGCGATGTAGACATCCGAACGCTCAAAGCCGATGGCCTGCAGAATCTTGGTGAGCAGTTGGCCCGCGCGGCCGACAAACGGCTCGCCTTGTTTGTCCTCGTCCGCGCCGGGAGCTTCTCCGATGACCATCAAATCGGCTTGGGGGTGTCCCACACCAAACACTGGGTTGAGGCGCGTACGATCCAGTTCAATCAGCTCGGTGGCTGCGACCCATGACTGGACATCCTCCAGCGACGTCATTCCGCGAAGCGGTGAGTCCTCGGGAATGAGCGCTTCAATTTGATCGTAGACGCTTGTAGTAGCTGAGGGCATGGGGTGAGAATCTTCTGATGGGACCGGGTCGGGTGTAGGCTCCGGTGCAGATTCATGTTCTGCTGTCAGTACGACCAGATCACCATAGAGAGCCATCTGATGCTCCAGTGCAGCACGTATGTCTTTCAGATCGTTGGACACGGAAGTTTTCCTGAGCAAATCACTCTGAACGGAAACGCAGAATCAGCAGAGGAAATCTACCAGCCAGCCAGCATTCTGCTCCGCCGACCTTTGCACGAGTTGCCCCCACCCTTTCAACAGCGATCGGGATGAATGGCGGTCAGGAGAGCGGGTCGATCGCGTCGGGGTCCGTGCCCAGCACAGCCAATTCGATGATGGCATCCGCGACTTCGCTCTTGGGGAGCACCGGCAGATCGACTCGTTGGTCATCAGCGGCAAGCAACGTGACACGATTGGTGCCTGTCCCGAATCCGGCGCCAGCCTTCTTGGGATTGTTCAGGACGATCCAGTCCAGATTCTTGCGCTGCAGCTTGCCACGTGCATTTTCCAGACCGTTGTCCGTCTCAAGGGCGAACCCAACGAGCAACTGGCCGTCACGCTTTCTGGACCCAAGGTCGGCCAGGATGTCGGCTGTCGGTTTCAGCGTCATGTCCGGCGAGCTGGCGTCCTTCTTGATCTTGCTCTCTGACGGACGAGCTGGCGTGAAGTCCGCGACAGCAGCCGACATGATGATGATGTCGGCGTCGGCCTGTCCATTCACGGCCGCGTGCATGTCAGCCGTGGACTCGACGTCGACGCGCCGCACGCCCTCGGGCGTCGACAGCGAAACGGGTCCGGCAATGAGGACCACATCCGCGCCGCGGCGAGCCGCGGCGCGAGCGAGCTCAAAGCCCATCGTTCCCGTCGAGTGATTCGAAATGAAACGCACCGGGTCTATGCGTTCGCGCGTGGGCCCGGCGGTAACCACGACGCGTTTACCGGCAAGTGGACCACTCGAAGAACCCGCAATGCGCGACAACAGCTCGGAAGCATGTTCGAAAATGGACTCCGGTTCGGGAAGACGCCCCTGGCCGATCAGACCGCTAGCGAGTTCGCCATGCTCAGCTTCCATCACTTCGACACCACGCGATGAAAGGGTATCCAGGTTCGACCGAATGGCCGGATGGATATACATGTCATGGTCCATGGCTGGACACACCATGATGGGGCAGCGAGCGGTAAGCGCGACCGCCGTCAACATGGAATCGCATGCCCCGTCGACCAGCTTTGACAGCGTCTGGGCCGTCAATGGGGCAACCAGGAACAGATCCGCCCACAGACCTAGAGCGACATGCTTGGTCCATGACCCCGCCTCGTTCTCCGGGAAGATCTCGACATGCACTTCGTTCTCGGAGAGCGTACCCAGCGTGAGCGGCGTCACGAATCGGGATGCGTCCGGCGTCATGACGACGCGCACATCTGCTCCGGCCTTCTTGAACAGGCGCACCAGCCCTGCTGTCTTGTAGGCAGCGATCCCGCCCGTCACCCCGAGAAGGATCCGGCGTCCGGCCAGCGGTTTGTTTTCAGTCGCGGACATGGGCGTGTCAGTGGTCAGAACAGGTGTCGATGAACGATCCGACGAGGGCAATCATCTCGTTAGCCGCCTCGTCCAGGTCATCATTGATCACGACGTGGTCAAAACGGTCTTCGAATGTCATTTCATACGCGGCTTTGTCCAGTCGTGTCCGAAGCGACGCGTCGTCCTCGGTGCCACGTGCACGCAGCCGCTCTTCGAGCACGGCCATGCTGGGCGCCTTGACGAATACCGCGAGGCACCGATCGCCAAACTGTTCTTTGACGTTGAGTGCGCCAACCACGTCGACATCGAGCAATACCGGCGCATCCGCCGAGGATTGATCCACTTCAGAGCGCAACGTGCCGTAAAAGCGTCCCGGGTACACCTCTTCGTACTCCAGGAGCTGGTCAGCAGCGATGGCCGCGCGAAACGCGTCTTCACTCAGAAAGTGATAGGCGACGCCATCTTTTTCCTGACCCCGTGGCGGACGTGTGGTAGCGGAAACCGAAAATCGGATCTGGGGACGGGCCGTCATCAAGCGGGCGGCCAGCGATGATTTGCCTGAGCCGCTGGGGGCAGCGACGATGATGATGCAGGGGTTGCCCGGATTGGTATGCCCGCCCGCCTCACTCAACGTTTTCGACCTGCTCCTTGATCTTCTCGAGCTCCTCCTTCATCCCGACAACCAGGTGCGCCATGTCGGCGTCATTGGACTTGGAGCCGATCGTGTTGATCTCGCGATTCATTTCCTGGGACAGGAAGTTCATCTTCCGGCCGACGGGTTCACCCGAGGCCATGGCTTCGCGAAACAGCTCCAGGTGCGAGTCCAATCGGACGACTTCCTCGCGCACATCGAGTTTGTCGGCCAGCATGGTCATCTCGAACTCAATGCGTTCGCTGTCGATGCGACCTTCCTCGATGATCTCGGCAAGTCGTTCGCGCAGGCGTTCGCCCGAAGATGCCACCCGCAACGGTGCGAGGCGATCGACCTCTCGCAACTTGGTCTCGATGCCGCTCAAGCGCTCATCAAGTTCGGTGTGCAGCGCCTGTCCCTCGCGAAGCCTCATCTCCTGCATGGCCGAACACGCGGCGTCCAACGCCGCCCGTGTGGCTTCCCAGATGGCTTCGGCGTCTTCCTCGATATCGTCGGCCTCGAAGATGTCCGAGTATTTCAGCAGGTGCTCGAGGCGCAGCGGCTCATCGATGTCAGCTTTCGAGCGAACCTCGTCGAGCAACGAGCGATACGAAGAGAGCGCCTTGTCATTGACACGGATGGGGAGCTCATCCGGCGTGGGATCCGTGACCTGGATGTAGACGGAAATCCGTCCGCGAGAAAAGGCCGTCTTGATGATGCGCTGGATGTCGGCCTCATGCGCATTCAGGGATTTCGGGGAGCGGAGCGATATCTCGCAGTAGCGGCTATTGACCGACTTGAGTTCGACAACAGCCTCGTAACCGCGTTGCTCAGCTTCCCCCCGGCCATAGCCGGTCATGCTGGCAATCATAGTGTGGTGGTCCGGTGTGGTTTTCTGGTGAGGGCACCTTGTTGGTACCTGGTTTGGGCACCTGGACGCCACCGGCAATATACGAAGCCACCGGCCAGTCCTTACCTGCCGGATGTACGCGACTGGTCGCGAGCGAAGATGGGTTATTCCGTGACAGGAACGGGCTCGGGGACCTGCTGATTGATGTAGAAGGTCGTATCGGTGTTGCCTTCCGCATCGATCCCGAACGTAATCAGGTCCAGATCGCCGTCTCCATTGTAGTCGCCGAACGCTGCCGTCGCATGGATGAACCCTTTTACATCGAGTTCGGCCACGAATTGACCATCCACATTGCGATACAACCGGCCCACGGTGTCGCCCAATGGGGTTCGCGCGCCGACGACAAATACATCCTGGTCGCCGTCTTCTTCGTAGTCACCCCAGATGGCGCGACCTGCTACGACGCCGTCGAACGGGAAGGGATGCTTCGCAAAGGATCCGCTCTCATTCACATAGAGCTCAGTAATACCTCGCAGGAATTCGGGAGACATCACGCCGCCTGAGAGCAGCAGATCCGGATCGCCGTCCGCATCGACATCGCCCCAGGACACGGATCCACCACTTACGTCCACAAGTGGGGAGGGGATCAGCGTGAACTGCCCACCGTCACCCACCTCCTCGTTGCGGTAGAGGCCGGAGTGGAAATTACCTGCGCCCAGATCACCGGTGAGAGCCATGTCCAGGTCACCATCGCCATCGATATCGGCAAATGCGGCCTCTCCGAACATATGGGGAGGAATGCCCGCATTGGCAGGGATGAATCCTCCACGCTGGTCGTTGATCCAGACGTCGGAAATCGTCGTGTAAGGCGCTTCGGTGACGGTACTTCCGGAAAGCACCAGATCAGGCCACCCGTCTGCGTTGATGTCCTGGATCTGGACGCTGCTGCCCCAGACGTTCACGAGTCCATCGACGGTGAGCGGAATGAATTGACCTACCAGGTTCATGTACAAGGTGGTCAGCGGCTCGCCCGTTTCACGGGACAGACCGGCAACCAGCAGGTCCGGATCGCCATCCCGATCGAAGTCACCCCAGGCGACGGAAGGATGGGAAACAGGCTCGAGGGAGACGCCAGCCTGACGCAGAGACTTGAAGATGAACTCACCCCCGTTGGCGTCCCGAACGACGGTGTCATCGTCCGCACGATACAGGCGGAGTACCGCTACGCCATTGGACTCACCGCCTACGATCAAGTCCAGGTCACCATCGAGGTCGATGTCAGCAAAATCCGCGACCCCAGCCGAGAGCGCCGGTAGCCCGAAATCATACAACACCGGCGCCTGCAGTGTCGAATTGGCTACGTCGGGTTGACCGAAGCTGAATGAGCGCTCTTCACCGCCTGCACGCAAGGAGAATCCGTCGGTGGCCAGGACGGACCACTCGTAAACCTGGTTGGCCGGAAGGATTTCCGTTGAGATCTCGATGTTGGTATCGGTCAGACCAGGGAAGGACAGCTTCAATCCACGACCGGTGATGGTCATCGTGTATTCAACGTTGTCAGCGTCCACTGCCGCTCCCCATTCAAACCGGATTGTTTCCGTCGCGGTATCGATGAATCCGGCATTGACGGGCTCAATCAACTGGAATGCATCAGGGGCTTTGTTGAATCCGACCGACTGCACAATGGTGTGGTGCGTGTTTACCGGCACATCGTTGAAGGTATCGACGACGCCATCCGGCCAGATGATCTGGACCTGATCGATCGACGTAGCCGAGCCGACGCCGAAATGCGCACGGAGCCCGTCGCTCTGGCTACCGGCACCCGTGCCTGCGGTGATGGTGCGCATCTGCTCCATGCCCCCGGTAGTCACATGCACCCGCGCACCAACGCCCAGGCGATTGCGTGTGGGGTCCCTGAGGGCAAAAGTCGCCCAGTTGTTGGCACCACCATCATTCATCATGATGGCTGTCCCGAACTGGTGGGGGATCACTAGATCGACCCATCCATCATTGTTGATGTCGCCAACGGCTGTGGCCAGACCGACGGAGTCGAGGCCAACCGTTGATTCAAAGACCTCCTCAAACGTGCCGTCTCCCAGGTTTCTGAACAGCTGGCCTCTGTTATTGATGGCAGCGTAGATATCCAGCCAGCCGTCATTGTCGAAGTCTGCGATGGCAGCAGGTCCTTGTGGGCGCAGAACGGCACCCGCCACGCCAGCTTCTACAGCAACATCCGTGAAGGTGCCACCGGAACCGAGGTCGTTGCGGTAAAGGTGCGATTCTGCCGTATTGAATTCTCCTTCCCGGTTGAGCACAAGGAGGTCTTCCCAGCCATCATTGTTGTAGTCGAACCAGTGTCCATCCAGACTGATGCGGCTGCTTGCCAGTGCGGGGTTGCGAAAATTCGATTGGAAGCGATCCCGGAAGGAGTTGTTGATCATCAACTCATTGCCGGCTCCACATTTGGCAGCAAAGAAATCCGGGTCCAGATCGTTGTCGAAGTCGCTGTAAGCCAATCCACACGTTACCGGCTCGGTCTCTGCCTGCATGAGCGATCCGACGTTGGTGAAGCTGTTGGACCCACCACCAAGGAATACAGGGTTCTGGCCATTGGAGGAGCCCACAACCAGGTCAACAAAATCGTCTTCATTCACATCCGCCCAGAATGCGCCGACCGGCGAGTGCTGGAAAATGAGATTCGTTGCACTGTTGCCCAGATCGAACTTCTCGCCTGAGCGGTTGAGATAGAATCGACTACCCGGCAGGCCATCCATGATCAACAGGTCCAGCAGGCCGTCCTGGTTGGCATCGCCAAAGATGCCGCCTTGCACGGCGTTGCCTTCCAAAGAGATGCCCGCGCGGTCCAGTACATCATCGAAGCTGCCGTCCGGATTCTGACGGTAGAGACGCCCATTGTGGTACATGTCCAGGCGTCCATCGGCATTGAAATCCGCAAGCGATACGTTCAGGATGGGGAGGTCGCTTGCAGGGTTCGAATTCAGGCGAAAGAACTCGTTGGTGAACGTCTGTGCAACGGCGCCCGAGGCGAACAGGGATAGCAGAAGAAGGCCAGGCAGGATGCGCTTCATGCGAAGGGGACCTGAGTGCAGGGTGGGTTGGAAGCTGGGGAACGTACGAAACAAATGACTCGCGTTAAATGACGATTCTCGCGGCCCAGAAGTGAGACGAAAGCGGGGGTGGTTTCATTCCGATCTCGGACTGCGCATGCACCATATGCCAGTCATTTCATCTCCGGATTACGCTCGCTGCGCTCGCGTGCATCCCTGGGTACTCCTTACCAAAGCATGCCCTGCCCACGACCGCTGCGCGGTCTCGGGCTTTTCGCTTCCGGTCCTTCCAGAGCTAGCTCTGTCCGGACCAAAAGCAAAAACCCCACTCACTTCGTTCGTGAGCAGGGCTTTTTGGATGCGGAGAGGGAGGGATTCGAACCCTCGATACGGGGTCAACCCGCATACTCGCTTTCCAGGCGAGCCCCTTCAGCCACTCGGGCACCTCTCCGTTCTGCAATGTGCCACCTATGCATGCCTTCAAGCCTTGTTTCTGGGCCCTCGTGCAGGCTTGGTGAATCTTGGGGAGTGCAGCGGGACGCGAAATCCGATCGCCGCCGCGTCCCCATCAGACTTCCATGATTTCCTTTTCCTTGTGATCGAGGAGCTTGTCGACCTTCTCTGTGTGCCGGTCGGTCATCTGCTGAAGCGTGTCCTCCGCTTCATAACGCATGTCTTCCTGCAGATTTTCTGACTCCTGTGTCTTCTTGATGTCGTCTTTCGCGTGACGGCGCACGTTACGGATCGAGATCTTCGTCTCTTCGCCCAGCCCGCGGGCCGCCTTGACCAGGTCACGGCGTCGCTCCTCGGAGAGCGGTGGTACCGGTAGGCGAATCATCCCGCCGTCGTTGGATGGATTCAGCCCCAGATTTGAAGCCTGGATGGCCTTCTCGATGTCGTTGAGCGCGGAAGCGTCCCACGGTTGGACGATCAAAAGATCAGCCTGTGGCGCACTGATGCTGGCCATCTGGTTGAGGGGAGTGATCGAGCCGTAGTAGTCGACCTTGATGTTTTCCAGCATGGTCGGTGTCGCGCGTCCCGCCCGGATGGAGACCAATTCATGGCGCAAGTGCTCGATGCTCTTGTCCATGTGCTCGTCAGCGTCTTCGAGAATGAGTTGCAGGTCTTCGTGTATCATGACGACTGTGGGGATTGAAGGTCAGGATCTCAGGCGAGAACGGGCTCGGGTGCAGCATCTTCCCAATGGACCATGGTCCCGATGGAAGCACCCTGGACGAGACGCAGGAGATTTCCGCCTTCGTCCATATTGAATACGATGATCTTCATGTCCGACTCACGGCACAGCGTGAAGGCCGTCATGTCCATCACCTTCAGGTCCTTGGCAATGACATCGTTGCCATGGATTTCGGCGTACCGGACGGCATTGGCGTCCTTTTCCGGGTCGGCCGTGTACACACCATCAACGCGGGTACCCTTGAGGATGACGTCTGCGTCGATCTCGAGGGCGCGCAGCGCGGCCGCCGTATCGGTGGTGAAGTACGGATTTCCCGTACCCGCACCGAAAATCACGACCCTGCCTTTCTCCAGGTGCCGGATGGCCCGACGACGAATGAAGGGTTCTGAGACTTCATCCATGTTGAGGGCCGATTGCAGTCGGGTGTAAACACCTTCCTGCTCAAGAGCGTCCTGGAGCGCCATCGCATTGATCATCGTGGCCAGCATACCCATGTAGTCGGCGTGCGAGCGGGTCATTCCTTTCGTTGCGTTGTTCACGCCGCGAAAAATATTCCCTCCTCCAATCACGATAGCCAACTCGATGTCTTCCGACACCACTTCCCGAATCTCGGCGGCATAGCGGCGAAGGACATTTTCATCAATGCCGAATGCCTTTTCGCCCATGAGCGATTCACCACTCAGTTTGAGCAGGACACGACGTGTGTCGCCGTCGGTGGAGAAGAGAGTACTCACGGAATCGGTGGTTTACGGGAGGCCGAAAAAGCACGCCAAACTACGCCCTTCCCGGCCGGTTTTCAACGCAAATGTGAGCTGAATCCGGTTCAAGAGGCCTTGGCAGGAGCGGTAAAACCAAAGAAAAGGGCGGGGCTGCCGATGCAGCCCCGCCCTTCCAAGAGGAGTCGATCAGGGATCACTCCGAATGTTGCGTCGAGCGACTTCGCCCGGCACGTCCTGGTTATTCACCAAGAGCGAAGCGGACGAACGTCTTGACGTCAGCGCCAGAGGACTTCAGCATCTCGCCAACCGTCATGGAGGAGTCCTTGACGAAAGGCTGCTCGAGAAGCACGTGGTCCTTGAAGTAGCGCTCGAGCTTGCCGGTCGCGATGCGATCGACAATCTGCTCAGGCTTGCCTTCTTCGATGGCGGCCTGACGAGCGATCTCCATCTCCTTCTCCTGAACGTCCTGAGGGACGTCGTCACGGCTCGTGCCGATCGGATTCAGAGCAGCAACCTGCATGGCCACGTCGCGACCAGCAGCTTCGAGGTCGCCGTCGCCGGAGACATCAACCAACACGCCCAGACGCGCGCCAGGGTGGATGTAGGAAATCACCTGACCACCTTCGCTGGTCATGACAGCCGTACGGCGGACATCGATCTTCTCACCAATCTTGCCCGTCATGTCCGTGAGGGAGTCCTCAACGGTGCGGCCGCTTGCCATCGTGGTGCCCAGGAAGGCAGCACGGTCGGCAGGCTTGGTAGCCAGTACCAGCTCGGCGAGCTCAGCAGCGTAGGCCTGGAAGTCTTCGTTGCGTGCAACGAAGTCCGTCTCACAGTTTACCTCGACGAGGATGGCCGTTGCGCCGCCATCGGTCGTACCGGTGGCAACAACGCCCTCTTTGGCATCGCGATCAGCACGCTTTGCAGCCACTTTCTGGCCTTTGGTGCGGAGCAGGTCGATGGCAGCATCGAAATCACCGTTCGCTTCCTGGAGTGCTTTTTTGCAATCCATCATGCCGACGCCAGTGGCTTCGCGCAGTTTCTTTACATCAGCAGCAGAAATCGACATTTCTCTAATCAGTCTTTGATGATTATCAGCGGCATGAGAGTCCGCTGACAAAAGATTGTTACCGGGACGATGGGACGGGAATCACACCCCGATCCACCAGGAAGGATCTAGGCTTCCTCGGAAGCTTCCTTCTTGTCCTGGGCGCGCTTTTCCTTCTCCGCTTTCTGTGCGGCTTCGGCGATTTCGCGCTCTTTCTTGCCTTCGTTGACGGCGCCGGCAATGACGCTCGTGATCAGATCGATCGACTTGAGGGCATCGTCGTTGGCCGGGATCGGGAAGTCGACCACGTCTGGATCACAGTTGGTGTCCACGATGGCGATGATCGGAATACCGAGACGCTGTGCTTCCTTGACGGCAATGTGCTCACGGTTGATGTCCACGATGAACAGGGCGCCAGGCACACGGGCCATGTCCTTGATACCGGAGAGCGTCTTCTCAAGCTTCTCGCGCTCACGGGACTTCATGAGGCGCTCTTTCTTCTTGAGGACCTCCATCGTGCCATCTTCTTCCATCTTCGCCAGCTCTTCCATGCGACGGATGGAGCGACGGATGGTCTGGAAGTTGGTCAGCGTACCACCGAGCCAGCGCTCAACGACGTACGGCGAACCACACTCCGTAGCATGCTTGCGGATGATGTCGCGAGCCTGCTTCTTCGTGCCTGTGAAGAGGATTCGCTTGCCACGACGCGTGAAGAGAGCAGCCGCTTCAGCTGCTTCGTCCAGGTAGGACTGCGTGTGGTTCAGGTTGATGATGTGGATCCCGTTGCGCTCCATGAAGATGTGGTTGCGCATTTTGGGGTTCCACCGGCTGGTCAGGTGACCGAAGTGGGTGCCTGCCTTCAGCAGGTCTTCGATCGACGCGCGATGCGCCGACTGTTCTTTGCTTTCGCTCATTGTTTTGATCGGGTTGATCCGCTACACCCTTCTCGCACCTGCCGAAATCACGATCGAAATCGTGATCACCCCGGCCGGTATCCGGATGTATGTGTGATAAAGAAACCGGATGGCGCGGGTGCACCATCCGGTCGGAAGAAGTCGATTAACGCTTCGAGAACTGGAAACGCTTGCGAGCCTTGGGCTGTCCGTACTTCTTACGCTCGACCATACGTGGGTCACGCGTCATGAAGCCGGCATCGCGCAGCGGTTTCTTCAGTTCGTCGTTGAAGGTGACCAGCGCACGGGAAATGCCGAGGCGGATGGCCTCTGCCTGTCCCGTCATGCCGCCGCCGCGTGTATTGACGACTACATCAAACTGTCCTTCCGTCTCGGTGACTTTGAAAGGAGAGGTGACGGCCGTCTGGCGCCAAACGGTCGGGAAGTACTCGGTGTAGTCACGCTTGTTGACTACGATCTTGCCGGAGCCGTTCGGGCGCAGGTAGACGCGGGCGACCGCATTCTTGCGGCGACCTACTGCGTTGAACTGTGTGAGGGCTGTTGCCATGACAGATGGTTATTTCGGTTACTCGGGGAGAGCGCGATTAGAGCTCAAGCGGCTGAGGCTGCTGAGCTTCGTGAGGATGCTCGCTGCCGGCATAGACCTTGAGCTTGCGGAACATCTCGCGACCCAGAACTCCTTTCGGGAGCATTCCTTTCACGGCATTCTGTACCATGAAGGTGGGCTTGCTTTCGCGCACCTCTTTCGGAGTGCGAACGCGACCACCACCCGGGTAACCGGTATGGCGGAAGTACTCTTTGTCAGTCTCTTTCTGACCGGTGAAGCGCACTTTGTCAGCATTGATGACAATCACGAAGTCACCACAATCCACGTGGGGCGTGAAGTTGGGCTTGTGCTTGCCACGAAGGATGCTGGCGATTTCGGAAGCGAGGCGACCGACAACCTTGTTGTCGGCATCGACCACGTACCAGGCACGCTCGATGTCGGCCGATTTGGCGCTGACTGTTTTGAAGCTGTTGATGTCCATCGGGACTCGGGAAGCGTTATGGGGAGAAAACTCCCGTTATTCACTGTCCGGCGTGATGACAGTCTGCCATCGGTGGGGTGCCGGAAAAAAGACGCAGACCGCTAAAATACGACGATTGTCTGCGTTGGTCAATCACTCCTTGATTCAAAAGGCCCTCTCACACGTCTCAGCGGCCTTTTTGTGTCCCATCCGCCCTCTCAAAGCGTCAAAACCCGCATTCTTCCACCAATCTTGAAATAACCCCCTGTACGCTCTGGGGGCATTCAGATACCTATGGAGGCAAGTGAATGCACCCATCGAAACCATGAAACACGTCGTCATCATAGGAGGTGGCTTCGCCGGCCTCACCGCCGCCAAGAATCTTGGCTCGCAGGAAGGCATCCGCGTCACCCTCGTGGACAAGCAGAATCACCACCTGTTTCAGCCCCTGCTCTACCAGGTGGCGATGGCGGGTTTGTCGCCCGCCGACATTGCCGTGCCCATCCGAAGCCTGCTGGCCAAGTACCGGAACACGTCCGTATTGAAAGCCACGGTGACAAATGTCGAGTTCGATCGTCAGGTTGTCGTCACGGATACAGGCGAACTGGAATACGACTACCTGTTGATTGCTGCCGGCGCGATTCCAGCCTACTTCGGAAATGACGAATGGCAGGTGTATGCCCCCGGACTGAAAACCATTTCCCAGGCAACGGAGATCCGGCGTCGCATGCTCGATGCCTTCGAACGTGCCGAGCGTACGCAGGATGTCGAAGAGCAGAAACGACTGTTGACCTTTGTCGTCATCGGAGGCGGGCCGACTGGTGTAGAGCTGGCTGGGGCGCTTGGAGAAATGAGCCGATACACGCTGGCGTGCGACTTTCGCAATGTCGACGTGCGGCTTGCTCGTGTGATCCTCATTGAAGGGGGTGATCGCATCCTTCCGTCGTTTGTCGACAAGCACACTGCACGCGCTGCCCGCGATCTGGAGCGCCTTGGCGTTCAGGTCTGGACCAACAGCATGGTCACCGGAATCGATGAGGATGGCGTCTCGCTCGGCTCCGAGCGACTCCGGACCGCCACGGTCATCTGGGCCGCCGGTGTACAGGGCGTTCGCATGGGATTTGATGCGGATGTCTCCACGGATCGAACGGGTCGCATTCTCGTGAATGACGAGCTGACCATCGAGGGGCGTCCCAACGTTTTTGTCGCCGGCGACCTTTCGCGACTGGACCGTGACGCCGAGCCTCTTCCCGGGACGGCCCCGGTTGCCATGCAGCAGGGGAAATACGTGGCAGCAGCCATCAAGGCAGATCGCGATGGCAAGCCCCGTTCAGCGTTCAAGTTCGTTGATCGCGGTCAGATGGCCACGATCGGGCGCAACAGTGCCGTTGTGGAGATGGGTCCCATCCACTTTTCAGGCTTCCTTGCCTGGTTGGCCTGGCTTGTCGTTCACATCTATTTCCTTGTCGGATTCAAGAACCGCCTGTTCGTGATTGCCGGCTGGGCCTGGTCCTGGTTCACCTTCCGTCGTGGCGCACGATTGATCGTCGACAGGAACTGGTTATTGGAGAATCCGGTGCCTGAAAAGGCATTGAACTGAATTCCTGTCGGAGAATCACCGATATTAGATGACATGTTCGCGCGGTGTTTTCAGGAGACTGTTCGCCGTAAGATGCACATTCGTTCTCTGCATCCAATCGACCTAATTCGATGAAACATGTTATCGCCGTCGTGGCGCTGATGCTGCTTTTCACCGGCTCAGCTGACGGCCAGAACCTGGGTATCGGCCTGCGGGCAGGTACAACCGGTGTCGGTGCCGACGTCGCATTCAATCTGACCCGCAAGCTGAACGTACGAGGTCACTTCTCGACGTTCTCCTACGGCTATACGGAGTCCACTACAAGCCAGGACCCCAATCTGTCCGTGGACGCCGAAGCCGGAATAGGAGCCATCGCCGGCATGATTGATTTCCACCCGTTCGGCAACTCGTTTCGCCTGACAGTGGGAGCGGGCCAGAACAACTTTGATGTCACGGGTACGGGCACGTCGCTCGACAGCGTCTGTATGGGTGATGAGGACGGGGCCGGCAACTGTTTGGGCAAAGAGTTTTCACCGGACAAGCTGGGCAGCCTGCGCGCCAACGTCTCCTATCCGTCTGCCATCCAGCCTTACATGGGTATTGGCTTCGGAAATCTAGCGCGTGGTCGTTCCGTGATCACCTTCTTGTTGGACATCGGGGCCTTTTACACCGGCGCTCCGGAAATCGACCTTCAGAATGATGGCCTTTTCCGTCCAACCACCGACCCCGACAACGTCCAGGTGCTCAATGACGGTCTCGAGTCATTTGTCTGGTACCCCGTGCTCACGCTTGGTGTTGGAATCCGGATCTGATCCGGCTCCTGAACCCCGCACACATTCTCTTCAGCGCATTCCAACATGAATCGGTTCTCCATGCTCCGCTCAACACTATTCATGGCCGCCGCGTTTGCGATCCTGCTTTCAGGATGCGACTTCCAGGCTGCAGAAGATGCCTTTGACGACTTTCAGATCGTGATTGGTCTGGATCCGATCAACTCCCCGGTTTCGGGGGTCGTCTATGATCAGTCCAGTGGTCAGCCCATCGACGCAACGCTGACCTTTGGTGGCAGTGGGGCCTCGTCCCTTATCGACGCCTACTCTGACCCCCTTCGCTCTTCGGTCCAAGTAGAGAACGGCACCATCACGATGGGTCTGGCGAACTCCGTGACGCCGACCGAGGGTACTCCATTCACCTTCACCGTTACGGCAGAGGCGCCGGGGTACTATTCCCGAACGCGAACCGTGACGGCTACCGAAGTCGGTTCCGTCGAATTCGAGGTGGTTATGGTTCGAGCCGCTGATGGCAATAGCACGATTCAGGGCACTTCTTCAGCACAGAGTTCGGTACAGACCAACAATTCGGGCGCTGTTCAGCAGACGACGACGGTCCAGACGCAGGCAGACGGCCAAAACAATGCGCAAGCGACTGCTACCGCTGTTTTCCCGATCGGAAGCGTGCCAGTCAGCGCCAATGGCACCCCAATCTCGGGCAACCTGCAAACACAGATTCGTGCCTACGATCCTGGCCAGGGAGCAAGCAGTCTTCCGCAAGGGGCGACGATGACCGGCTCCGGTTCCAATCAACCTGTGGTGGGCGGCGTGTTTTTCCTGATGTCGGCAGGTCCGGGCAACGTGGTAGCCAACTTCACGGGTTCCGGGTCGGGCAAAGGTGCTGGAGCCTGTACGGACGCGGGCGGCGTATTCGAACTGGCCATTGCGGTGACGGATGCGGCCACGGTAGCCGCCGTGCAGGCCCTCGGCTCAGTCAATGCACAGGTTTGGGGCTTCACGCCTGCGGACGGCGCCAACAACCAGTTGGGGTCAACCGTTCTGACCACCAATGGCGGCGTGGTTGAAGGCATCGTTTGCGTCGGCGGCACGCTGGGCAATGTGGATCTGAACAATCTCGGAAACACGAATGAAGGTGTGTTCTTCACGCTCGTGCTGCCTCCGAGCGTCGGATCCCTGGCGGCGCTGAATCACTCTTTGACGGTATCCAATGCCTCGGCGGCTGCTGTCGCTGGCACCATTTCCCTGCAGGGTCCTGGTGTCTATGCCACGCGCAACCTGACCTTCCCTTCCAGCACCACGACCCGCTCATTGGCGAACTGGCTGGGAGTGAGTGGGGACTACTTCATCGTTTCTGGTGCTACGTACACGATCAGCATCCAGGTTGATGGAGGCAATCCGACAACGGCCACCACGGCCGACCCCTCATCGGGTTCATCCACGATCAATCTGAGCGTTCCATCCACTGCGACGACCTATACGGTCAACGCTTCATTCGAGTGTGCCTCAGGAACGTTCGACGTGGCTGTTTCCGAAAGTAGTCTGGATGGCGTGAGCGTCTTTTACAGACGATTGCCGAACGGTCAGCCGCGTGTCATTCCCAACGATGACAGCGTGACCAAGGAGACCGATCAGAGCACCTACATCCGCGTGTCCACACAGCTGTCGGCCATCGCAGGCGAGACCTATCTCGTCACCGGTGTCCTCGACAATGAAAGCGCGGACGTTGAGGTGACAGCTCCCGTTGGTACCACAACATGGGAAATCTCACTCGATTCAGACGATGTCGGAGTTGGGTGCTCGGTTGACTGATCGGCAACGACAAACAACAAAGTTTTCCACAATGAGGATGTAGCGGCGTTCGATTCTGGACCCTCACGTTTCTGTACATGAGCAGCCCACGGACACTTCCGTGGACCCAATCACCCCGGCCCACGCCTGCTCATGTCCTACAAAATCGAACTCACCTCGCTGGAGTCCCTGGCTGCGAAGCTGCCGTTCTCGATGGATGAAGCCCATCGTGTGAACGAGACCTTCGCGGCGTACATGCTCTCGAACCAGGCTGATGACAAACGTCTCATCGACCTGTGGACCTATTGCTTCGTCAGGCGCTATTTCCTGATCAAGTTCATCCGGGACCCTCGGTTTCGCGCCAGTGAGCTGGACCATCTCGTCGAGGCGACCTATCGGAAGGTGGAGCGGGCCCGGACTTCGATTACCCATCACCATCGCTACGCCCAATGGGTGAGCGTAGTGTGTAGAAACACGTTCGTCAACTTCATTGCACGGCGCAAGTCCGTGACAGGTTTGCAGCGTCATCATGATGTAGCGCTGCCACCCGCAATCGAAGACGACATGGAGGTGAACGCAGCTGCGATTCATGCCTCTCTGCTCCATGCCATCGCACAGCTTCCGCCTTTCCTTCAGGCGACCGCCCGCATGCGATTCGTCGAGAACCTCTCCAATGAGGAAATCGGTCGCATCATTGGAAAAAGGGCGGCAACTGTCCGGGCATATGTCCACAAGATCTGCAAACGCTTTCGCCGTGATCCCGGGTTGCGTGCGTGGGCCGATCACCTGCTAAGGCCATGACACACACCATAAACAGGTTACGATCAATGATGTCCTGGGTCTTTACAGAGGAGCGCTCCTCGACTTTCAAGAACACGTCCACAGGTCGCAATGCCCGTATGATTCATTCTCTTATTCAACTGGTCCTCAGGGTTACCGGACAGAGTCGACCAACCGTCTCGCATCAAGACAGAGTTCTTCAGGCGACAAGATTCTTTGCTGACCCGGAGATGGACGACGAATTGATGGCCTTGCGGGCCAGCATGCGAGGTCAACGAACATCCGTCCCTGCTGTCTTGCGCAATGAGCTGGATCGATTCGAAAACCGATTGGATCGCGATGAAGGGCGGAAAGAGCATCTTCGGAGAGTCGAATTGAGGATGCTGGAATTGGATTCGGGCGACGCTGCTGCTCACTTCGAACGCCTCAGTGGCCATTCACTGGATGACTTTCCGGTTGATCACTCCTTTGACAGCGCAAAGAGAAGAAAACGGACCAGGAAGCGTTCCGCGCCGTTGCGCTCAGCCGCGGCCCGAGAGCACTCCCGCTCGATGGTCACCGCATTGGTGGTGCTGTTCTGCGTTCTCGTAGTGGGGTCGTATCAATCCGACTCCTTGTCAGGAGTCGCGGCCAAGACTGCCGAGTCCGAATCCATTCTGTTTGGCAATCTGGGCGAGACCTCGAGAGGATACATGGATCCCGAAGTCGAGCGTCGCAGGGTGGAGATCCGAGAGGCACTACGCTGGATCGATGCTTCCCGGACGACGGTGCTTGGTTTTCACACGGGATATGATCCGACCAAGCTGGCTCGCGCTGAGGAACTGATCGGCAAGGCCATACGCGAATGGACGCCCGTCGAACCCGTGCCGCCCATTCTGAGGCAACTTCAGGCGGACATACACACGGTTCTCAACCCGCGTTTGTCACGGGACGATACGCGGCTGCTTGTCATGTCGCCTGCAGAGTTTCTGGGCGAAATCGACTTCTAAGACGCACAATACCGAGAGAAACGTCCGCAGATCAGGCGTACGTATTGAGCATCACCGGCATGATGAGCATCATCATCGTTTCGCCTTCCTTCTGGTTGGCGGGCGTGACGACACCAGCACGGTTGGGAGAGGAGAATTCGAAGAGGACATCTTCCGCGTCCACATTCGAGAGGACTTCCGTCAGGTACGTCGCATTGAATCCAATGACGAGCGCATCACCATCGTAGTCGCAAGAGACTGTTTCGTTGGCCGCGCTGGCACGCTCGAGGTCCTCGGCAGAAATGACCACCTTGTCGGACTCGACCGAAAGACGGATCTGATTCGTCATCGTCGATGAGTAGAGGGCCACGCGCTTGACCGCGGCGAGCATCGTGTCCTTGTTGGCTGTCATCTTCTTGTCGTTGTCGACCGGGATGACTGCCTGGTAATTCGGATACGGCTCATCGATGAGGCGGGCGAGTACGCGCGAGTCGCCGAAGTCGAATCCGGCGTATCCACTGTCTACAGTCAGCGTGCACTCATCGTCCGTGGCCACCTTGGCAGCCAAGGAAACAGCTTTTTCGGGGACGATGAAGTCCATGTCCTCGGTGGCGCCCAGGTTTTCAAGCTGCAGCTTGACAAGGCGATGACCGTCTGTGGCCACGGCTTTGCCGGACTCGCGACCGATCTGGAAATAGATCCCCATCATGGCCGGGCGCAGGGCATCTCGGCTCACGGCGAAGCTCGTCTTCGTGATGGCCCGCTTGAGCAGCGCACCATCGGTCTGGACCGAGACGGATTCGCTGAGCTCGGGAAGCGCCGGATAATCGGCCCCATCGTGGCCCACCATCTTGTAGTGACCCTTGTCGGTGTCGAGCGCTACGTTGAACTCGGTATCAGCGGCAAAACGAACCGGTACGTTCGGAAGGGCTCGCAACGTGTCGACCAGGCGCTTGGCCGGAACGGCCACACGCGAAGGACCATCCACCTCGACGGCAACGTCGATCTTCTGGACGATGGAGATTTCCAGATCCGTTGCGCTCAAGCGCAGACGGCCGGCTTCTTCCTCGAAAAGGATGCACTCCAGGATCGGAAGCGTGCTTTTCGTGGGGACAGCCCCGGAAACAGTTTGAAGAGCCTTGAGAAGTTCAGCGCTTGAAGCGGCGAATTTCATGATGGTTACCGACGGTTTATCAGGATTCTCGAAGATACCAAACCGGGGGTACCGATTGCCACCGCCCGAAGCCCTTTTTACCGGCTTCTCAGGTCGATTTTGTTGGAGATCTCTTCGATGATCTCGGCAAACTTCGGATCGGTGTCCATCTGGTTCTCCACGCTCATGTTGGCGTGGATCACAGTGGAATGGTCGCGCCCACCGAAATGGAGCCCGATAGTCTTCAAGGAGTGCTGCGTGAGGCGCTTGCAGAAGTACATGGCCACCTGACGCGCCTGCACGACCTCGCGCTTGCGGGTCTTGGCTCGGACCAGGTCCTCTTCAATACCGAAATACTCACACACGAGCCGTTGAATCTGCTCGATGGTCAGCGTGACGCGGGTATCTGTTATCAGATCGCGCAGGACATCCTTTGCCAGCGAAAGATCGACCTCGCGCTTGTGCAGCGTGCCGTGCGCCAGAAGTCGGATCAAGGCGCCTTCGAGCTCGCGAATGTTCGACTTGATGTTGTGTGCGATGAACTCAAAAATGTCATCGGAGATATCGATCCCATCCTCGACCGCCTTGCGGCGAAGGATCGCCATCCGGGTTTCGAAGTCGGGCGGCTGCAAGTCCGCAGAGAGGCCCCACTGGAATCGGGAGAGCAATCGCTCTTCGATTCCTTTGATGTCGCGTGGCGGGCGATCGGCCGAAAGCACGATCTGCTTGCCGCTCTGGTGGAGCGCATTGAAGATGTGGAAGAACTCTTCCTGTGTCTTCTCTTTGCCACTGAAGAATTGGACGTCGTCGATGACCAGCAGGTCGATCTGGCGATAGAACAGCGAGAAGTCGCTTACCCGGTTGTTCTGGATAGCCTGGACGAACTCATTGGTGAAGCGCTCACTCGAAACATACAGGACCGATGCATCCGGTCGATTGGCCAGCAAGTAGTTGCCGATGGCCTGGATCAGGTGGGTCTTGCCGAGTCCAACGCCTCCATAAAGCAGGAATGGATTGAAGCTCGTGCCGCCGGGCTGCTGGGAGATGGCAAGTGAGGCGGAGCGGGCCAGGCGATTGCAATCGCCTTCGATGAAGCGATCGAAGGTGTAATTCGGATTCAGATGTGACTCGACCTGGACCTTCTGGATACCTGGAATCACAAAAGGATTCGAGATCCCCGCATGGTTGGTGGCCGCGGGCTGGGCGACGAAACCACCTGCGACGGCATGACCGTTTCCGAAACCGGTTCGTGAAAATCCGGAGCTGGCAGGGGACTGGGCACTGCGACCGGCGGCCGGTGTCGGTTGGGGTTCATTGGCCGGCTGGCGAGCGGGCAACTTCATCACCGTACCGTCGAATCCGCTCTCCTCATCGTCCTGTTCAATCACGACGTCGTAAAAAAGTCGGCCGTTCGGACCGAGTACGTTCGTGATCGTCTTTCGCAGCAGTCCGAAATAGTGCTCTTCCAGCCACTCGAAGTAGAATCGGCTCGGGAGCTGAACCGTCAATTTGACCGTCTCGCCGTCCTCTTCCAGGCGCAGTGCCTTAAGGGGAGAAAACCACGTGCGAAAGCTCTGCCCACTGACATTGTCTCGAATGATTTCGAGGCACTCTTTCCAGACCGATTCGGCTGTCTGTGTCATGCGGGTTCAGGAGAAAGGGCGATTCCGAGGTCAGGCGGCGTTTTCGCCGGGCGAAAGGGCGGTTATGAACGGGTTTTTCACATCTTGACAAGGACGTCGCAGACGGGGTGTTGGGTCGCCACCAACTTGACCCAGAACCCAGCTGCTGCATCGCATTGCGAGGCCGGCTATGCCTAAGATGTTGTTATGTATCGACTTGTGGTCCGTGATGTGCGCACAAAATATCCAGAGACAGAAAAGGCTCCGGTCGCATTGAGCGAGATCAGAGCCCCGGCCGCCGACTGGCTGGAGTAATACACATGTTGTCCACAACTGAACACGGTAGATCCGGGGACGGGGAAATACTGTCGTGAGGGGCCAAAAAAGCGGCACTGGACGAAGCCTGATGCCTTTATCGGCGAGGGTGGGATGACAGCGTCTCGATTTACCCGAAAGACCGGCTTCGATGGTAACGATCGACCCTGCAAGATTCAAGGACGAAGCGGGGGATTTCACAGAAGGATCAGGCGCCAGGGAGCGTTCCTGCCTCCACCACGCCGGTCATGTCGAACACCGCTTTTAGTCAGTCATTTCGAGCACGCCGCTTCGGCCGTCCTTCACACGCTTTTCGGCAATTTCGGGCCGGTCAAATCATTGCGTTGAGTCGGGTTAGGGCCGTATCTTAACCAGTCTGTATCCGAATCTGAATCGGCGCAGACTTTGACATCAGACTGAGAGCATCACTCGCGAGCCGCCATGGTCTCTATCGACATTCGTTCCCTCAAGGAAGGATTCCAGGAGCTGGAATTCACGCCAACGGCTGAGGAGCTGGGTGTTGAGAATCCTGCATTCCGGGATATTCGAACAGAGATCCAGGTGACCGTGGATGGTGAGCAGATTGTAGTCAGGGTCTACGCAGAGGCCATTGCACGGTTGACGTGTGACAGGACTCTTGAGGACTTCGACAAGCGGATCAAGGGCATCTACACGGTGGTCTTTATGCCGGAGTCGGACATAGATGACGATGCAAAGGGCGATGGCATCCAACCGCTTCCGGGCAAACGTGATGACCTCGACCTGACTGACATAGTGAGGGATACGCTCATGCTTGCCGTGCCCATTCGCAAGATTGCGCCCGGTGCCGAGGAAATGGACATTCCCACCAGCTTCGGAGAGTCTTCCGAGTCGGATATCGATCCGCGATGGAAGGAGCTCGAGAAACTGCGTTCATCTTCGGAAGAGTCTCCCGAGTAACCCAAGCCCCGAGTAACGAACTCGATATCGTACAGGTAGCATCATGGCTAACCCTAGACGTAAACATTCGAAAGCCCGCACGCGCCAGCGCCGTTCGGTGTACTACAACCGCCTCAGCGCGCCCACGACGATGGAGTGCCCGAATTGCGGCGAAACGAAGCTGATGCACCGCGCATGCCCAACGTGTGGCTACTACCGTGGTCGCGCTGTGGTAGATCGCGAGAACGCGGGCTAGCCCGCTACGGGAGGGCACGGCCGAAAAGGGCAGAGCTCGTGCTTTGCAATTGTTGACCAGACGATAATCAGTCTGCGAACACCCTTCGGTCGAAGTCTGCACCTCCCATTGTATCTTCTGTGCCAGGAGAGCCCGCTCTCCTGACTCCGCACACGTACCCGCGAACGAAGCCCCCTATTCCGTATGCCTACCCGAATCGCCGTCGATGCCATGGGTGGAGACGATGCCCCACAGGTAGTCGTCGATGGAGCCGCGATGGCTCTGGCAGCGGAAGATCGGGACCTGGCATTGCTCCTGACGGGGCCGCGGGACGTGGTGGCTCCTCTGGTTGAGGAGCTGGACGAAGCCTACAAGGCGCGCATTACCGTTGTCGATGCTCCGGATGTCATCGGAATGGATGAATCCCCGGCAACGGCCATCAAGACCAAGCAGAAGTCATCCATTCATATCGGAATGGGACTCTGCAAAGCCGGTCAGGCAGACGGATTCGTTTCTGCTGGTAACACCGGCGCGGTCATGGCTGGCGGCCTCTTTATCCTTGGTCGCCTCCCCGGAATCTCCCGACCCAGTGTCATTGGTTATTTCCCCACGCTGAAAGGCACCTGCATCCTGCTGGATGTGGGCACCAATGTGGATTGCAAGGCCGAACACCTGGTACAGTTTGCCAGAATGGGCGCCATTTACGCGGAGGAAGTTCTCGGAGTGGAAACCGCTTCGGTGGGTCTTCTCAACGTTGGCGAAGAGCCTGGCAAAGGAGACGAGCTGGCAAAAGAGGCCTTCGCAGCACTGAGTGAATCAGACGGTATCTCGTTTGTAGGCAATGTGGAAGGGCGCGATGTCATGGCACATGCGGCCGACGTGATTGTCTGTGACGGTTTCACGGGTAACGTCCTGCTGAAATTCGGCGAGAGCGTGGCCGGAATCCTGCCCAAGATGATCGGCGCTGAAATGATGCGGCTTGCCATGCCAGCTGAAGAGCAGGCTATCGTCGGCAAAGCCCTTCAGGGCGTTCGCGCCCGTTTCGACTACAAGGAATTCGGCGGTATGCCCCTGCTGGGTGTAGACGGCTCGGTGCTTATCGGCCACGGCGGCTCGGACGCCACGGCCATCAAAAACATGATCCTCGCCGCCGACACGATGATTTCCCACAAGGTATCAGAGCGAATCGCCGCATCTGTGAGCCCGTGATGTGACGCTGTTGCGCATTGCGGTCTGCCCGGCAACGGTCTGCTGCTGGATCTGACCCGAACCCCAGGACGACACACACCCGCACCCCCCATGGAACAACGACGTGCCGCGATTACGGCTGTAGGGCACTACCTGCCCGAAGACCGATTGACGAATGCCGACCTGGAGAAGATGGTCGACACGTCTGACGAGTGGATCCGGACCCGAACCGGCATCAGCGAGCGCAGAATCCTGAAGGATCCCGAGAAGGCGACCTCCTACATGGCCGCCAATGCCGCCAAGGAGCTGCTCGAAAAACGTAATCTGGACCCCGCGGAAATCGATCTGGTCATTGTGGCCACGGTCACGCCAGACATGTTCTTCCCCGCCACGGCCTGTCTGGTTGCCGCCGAGATCGGCGCCGTCAATGCGTGGGGTTATGACATTTCCGCTGCCTGCTCAGGCTTTCTGTTTGCTCTCTCGACGGGCGCTCGATTCATCGAATCAGGCAAGCACAAGAAGGTGCTGGTCATTGGCGCCGACAAAATGAGCTCGATCGTCGACTACACCGATCGCACGACGTGTGTGCTGTTCGGCGACGGTGCGGCCTGCGCGTTGCTCGAGCCCGACACGGACGGCTATGGAGTGATGGACTCGATCGAGCACACCGATGGCAGCCAGTGGTCATTCCTCTGCATGTTGGGCGGCGGAAGCCTCAACCCACCGTCCCCGGTGACCATCGAAAAGAAATGGCACTTCCTCCATCAGGAAGGCGCGCCTGTGTTCAAGGCGGCAGTCAAAGGAATGGCGGATGTCGCGGCCGACCTGGTCGAGAAGAACGGCCTTTCGGGCGATGACATCCGATTCCTCGTGCCGCATCAGGCCAACCTTCGCATCATCGACGCCACGGCGCGCCGGATGGGCATCACGATGGAGAAGGTGATGCTCAACATCGAGCGCTACGGCAACACGACGGCAGCGACGATTCCGCTCTGTCTCTCGGACTGGGAGCCGCAGCTTCGAAAAGGCGACAATCTCGTGCTGGCCGCTTTCGGGGGTGGTTTTACATGGGGCGCATCGTGGGTCAAATGGGCTTATGATGGCTCAAGTGACTGATTCCGGGCGAGGAATTGATCCCATGGGTGTTGGCCCCGTTGCTTGACCCCAATGGTTTGATTGCATAGCTGAACCAGATGACATCATGAACGCATTCGTATTTCCAGGACAGGGATCCCAGTTCGTCGGTATGGCGAAGGATCTCTATGACGAAAATGACGCGGCCCGCAGTGTCCTCGAGCGCGCCAACACGGTTCTCGACATGGACCTGACTGGCATCATGTTCGGCTCAGGGGACGAAGCACGAGCCGACGAGGACAAGCATCGCCTGACCCAAACGGAGAACACGCAGCCGGCACTTTTCGCGCATTCCATGGCTGTCATGTCGGCCTTGCCGTCATCGGCATCCACGCCAGCGATGGTGGCTGGCCACAGTCTTGGTGAGTACAGCGCCCTGGCCGCAGCGGGAGCGATTTCCTTCGAGGAAGGACTGCGCATCGTTCGATTGCGTGGCGAGCTGATGGCCAAAGCCGGCGACATCCGCCCAGGTGCCATGGCGGCCATCCTTGGCATGGAAGATGCTGACGTGGAAGCACTGTGCTCCGAGGCCAGTGGCGATCAGATCGTTCAGCCAGCCAACTTCAATTCGCCTGGACAGATTGTTATTTCTGGCGATGTGGAAGCCGTCGATCGAGCCGTAGAGCTGGCTCAGGATCGCGGTGCCCGCCGCGCATTGAAACTGCCCGTCTCTGGCGCCTTTCATTCACCGCTGATGGATTTTGCCCGGGAAGGTCTGGCTGAAGGCTTGGCGGCCCTGGATGTTCGCAAACCATCCTGCCCCGTCTACTTGAATGTGACGGCCGCACCCAGCACGGACCCCGCTGAAATTCGCCAGCGGCTCGTCGAGCAGCTCACCGCGCCTGTGCGCTGGGCCCAAGGACTCGCTGCCATGCAACGGGACGGAGCGTCCAAGTTTGTAGAAATCGGAGCTGGCAAGGTGCTTTCCGGTCTTGTAAAACGGTCACTTGGTCGCGATGTGGAAACCATGGCCTTCTCTTCGGTTGCCGACCTTTCGCAGGTCTGAATGCCGCCGATCACCGCCCAATACCTTTTCATCCCATCCAATCTGAATCCATCGTCATGAGCACTCGATTCAACGACAAGAATGTCCTCGTCACGGGCGGTACCCGTGGCATTGGTCGTGCCATTGTGGAGCGTTTTGCTGCCGAAGGCGCTAACGTGGCCTTCACGTATCGCAGCTCTTCGGAAGAAGCGGATGCACTGGTAAAGCAGCTCGAAGCAGATGGTCATTCGGCAAAGGCCTTCCAGGCCGACGCGTCGGATTTCTCGGCTGCCGAATCGGCTGTGAACGAGGTCATCAGTGAGTGGGGATCGATCGATGTGATCGTGAACAACGCAGGCGTCACGCGCGACAATCTGATGCTGCGCATGAGTGAAGACGACTTCGACGCTGTGGTGGGGACGAACCTCAAGAGCGTGTTCAACTACTCGAAAGCCGCTTATCGCCAAATGATGCGTCAGCGTGGCGGACGTATCGTGAACCTCTCGTCCGTCGTTGGCGTGATGGGCAATGCCGGCCAGACCAACTACGCCGCATCGAAAGCTGGAATCATTGGATTCTCGAAGAGCCTCGCCAAAGAGCTCGGTGCGCGCGGCGTGACAGTGAACGTCGTGGCCCCCGGCTATGTCGAAACCGACATGACCAGCTCCCTGCCCGAAGCGGCTCGCGAAGCCATGCTTGGCTCCGTGCCCGCTGGTCGCCCAGCGAATCCGGATGACATTGCGGCCGCCGTGCTTTTCCTCGCCTCCGATGAGGCCTCGTATATTACCGGCCACGTCCTGCACGTGGATGGCGGGCTGGCCATGTAGGCCCCGCTACTGAATCTGATCCACACACATTGTATGTCTGAAGGCCCCAGAAGGAGCTACATCACCGGAATCGATCTGACCTCGCGCGCGCAAGCGGAGCGAGCAGAGGCCCACACCAAGAAATCGTTTACCGAGCCTGACCCTCCGCTACCAGCAGCAACGGTTGACACGTTGCCCGACAAGGTGCGCGAGGCCGTCCGCTCCATCGGCTGGACCAAGTTGATGCCGGTCCAGGAAAAGGCCGTTCCGTACCTGCTTGAAGGACGGGACATGATTGTCCAGTCACGGACGGGATCCGGTAAAACCGGAGGCTTCCTGCTGCCGCTGTTCAATCTGCTTGATGAGGATCTGATGGCCGCGCAGGCGCTGGTGCTTTCGCCGACGCGCGAACTGGCCCGGCAGATCCATGAGGAGTTTGACAAGCTGCGTGGAGACCACCCGTTTTCGAGTGTGGTCATCTACGGTGGGGTCAAATACGAGCCCCAGATCCGCGCCCTGAAGAACGGAGCGCAGGTCATCATCGGTACGCCTGGTCGCATCCTGGACCATATTCAGCAGGGCCGATTGGTGCTGGATGATCTCAAGATGCTCGTTTTCGACGAGGCCGATGAGATGCTCTCGATGGGTTTCTATCCGGACATGCTCAAGCTGGAGCGCTACTTGCCGCGCGATCGTCAGTCGTGCATGTTCAGCGCGACGATGCCGAAGCGGGTTCGCTACCTGTCCAAGAAATTTCTGGATGATCCCGGTTTCCTGTCACTGAGCAGTGGAAACGTGAGTGTCGATGCCATTGAGCACCGCTACTACCGGGTCGATCGCATGGCCAAGGATCGCATACTGGCCCGTCTGATCGAAATGGAGAATCCGGACTCGGCCATCATCTTCGCCAATACCAAGCGGGATGTGGAGTACCTAGGCCAGTTCCTCCAGAATTTCGGCTACGACGCTGACAGCATCTCGGGCGACCTCTCCCAGCGGGCGCGCGAGAAGGTGATGAAGAAGATTCGCGATGGTCGACTCCGCTTCCTGGTTGCCACGGACGTGGCGGCCCGCGGCATCGACATCACCGATCTGAGTCACGTGATCCAGTATGACATTCCCCAGGACCCAGAGTACTATGTACACCGGGCCGGGCGGACAGCGCGTGCCGGCAAGACCGGGACGGCCATCACGCTGATCACGATTGAAGAACAACGTAACCTGCTGGCGCTCGGTCAGCGCTATTCGATTCCCATGACGCAACACGATGTGCCCGATGAAAAAGACGTTGAACAACGCGTAACGGAGCGATTGACGGTCGTCCTGGAATCCGCCTTCCGCGACAAATCGAATATGGAAAAGGAGCGCCTCCAGCGCTTCAAAGGATTGGTCAGCGAGCTGGCCAATGAAGAACCTGAGCTGCTGGCCATGCTGCTGGACAATCTCTATCACGAGACCCTGCATAAGGTGCAGCAGGTCGATGACGTGTCCGATGCTTCGGACGATGCGCATCACCACGACGGAGATGGCTCCAGACCTCGACGCAATAAGGGAGGTCGGGGACGCAACCACAATCGCCGTAGGTAATTGCCCCGTCCGACAGCGGGCAGGTGCATCCTACATTACCGGACTTCAACCAACCACCGGAATCATGAAACGCCTGTTCGCCATCGCCCTTCTTGCGGCGATGTTGCCTGTAGCCACTGTCCACGCTCAGCTGGCTACGGCTGATGATGTCACCACGGAAGACTATCGCATCTACCGCAGCGATGGCACACCCGCCACCTGGCAGGATGTCTTTGATTCGCTCGGTGGTGCCGATGTGGTTTTTGTCGGGGAATTGCACAATGACCCCGTTTCCCACTACGTCGAAGAAAGAGTGTTTGAAGGGTGGTTTGAGGCCCACGGTCATGCTGCCGCGCTCAGTCTCGAGATGTTTGCCCGCGATGTGCAGTACATCGTCGACGAATACCTGGCCGGTCACATCACGGAAAACCATTTCCAGCAGTCCAGCAGCCCCTGGTCGAATTATGAAACGGACTATCGCCCGTTGGTGGAGTTCGCTCGCGAGAATGGGCTGGCGGTGATTGCGGCCAATGCGCCGCGTCGCTATGCCAACATGGTTTCGAGAAATGGTCGGATGGCGCTTCGCTCCCTGTCTGATCAGGCACGGAGTTACCTGGCCCCGCTTCCGTTTGCTGCGGCATCGGAGCGGTATGAAGAGCAGTGGGATCAGGTGATGGCCGAGGCAATGGCGGCGATGCGTGCTGATGCGGAAGAGGAAAGTGGACCGGCCCCTGAGATCGACAATCGGCACCACGGTGAGAGCGAAGAGATGGACCACTCGGAGATGGACCATGGAAGTATGGACCACGGCGATATGAGTCATGGCGATATGAATCATGGCGATATGAGTCATGGCGAGATGGACCACTCCGAAATGAACCACGAGGAAATGGATCATGGCGAAATGGACCATTCCGGGATGGATCACTCGGGCATGAACCACGGCGACGGTCACGAGATGGGCGAAGGCGGCCATTCCTGCCCCAAGATGGAAGAAGGCGGCGAGTGCAAGATGATGGAAGGCGGCATGGAAGGCATGGAGCACGGTGAAGGCGGCCATTCCTGTGCGATGATGGAAGAGGGAGGCGAATGCAAGATGATGGAGGGCATGGAGGGCATGGACCACTCGGGTATGGATCACGGCGATGGCCACGAGATGGGCGAAGAAGAGATGGATCACTCAAGCATGGACCATGAGGCGATGCGCGAGATGCATCATCCTGACATGACCGACGAGGAGTACGCCAAAATGAAGGCTGAGAAGAAGGAAGGCATGAGCCACGAGGGAATGGATCACGGTGACATGGACCATGGCGACATGGACCACTCTGA
This sequence comes from Rhodothermales bacterium, assembly GCA_028284865.1. GTDB lineage: Bacteria > Bacteroidota > Rhodothermia > Rhodothermales > UBA10348 > JAAZVD01. The sequence goes on from JANQQV010000006.1 coordinate 247,452, forward strand.
CATGGATCACGGCGAAATGGACCACGGCGATATGGATCATTCGGAGATGAACCATGCTGCGCCGGCCACCCAGCCCCAACACGGCGGTGGCTCCATGCTCGACGCTCAGTCCCTGTGGGATGCCACGATGGCCTGGTCGATTGCTGAGCATATGACCCGCAATCCAGGTGCAAAGGTGGCGCACATGGTCGGCGGGTTTCACGTTGAAACCGGCACCGGCACGCCTGAGCACCTCATGCAGTACCGTCCCGGAACGCGCATGCTGATCATCTCCGTTCAGAGCGTGGACGACCCAACATCCTTTGACCTCGAAGAGCACACCGGCCTCGGCGATTTCGTCGTGCTTGGTGATGCCGCCTTACCCAGGACCTACGAGACACGGACCCGCTGATCAACCTAGGAGACCCGTCCCATGCAACGTATTGCAACACTCCTGACCGTCCTGGCTGCCATTCTCATCATCAATGGATGCGGCAGCTCATCTACCGAATTCGAATGTGCCGCATTCCTGGCCGAAGAGGGATCCATGATTCAGATTGATGTCGATATGACGGAAGGAAGCGACTACGGTCGCGAACTGCTGTCTCAGTACACGTCTTTTGAGCTGACAACGGACCTCAGCGTGCTCAGCGAGAACGAGTGCCGGATGCTGCCACACCTGTTTGCTGCTGGAGATCAGATGGAATCCATCTTCTGGAAGCAGGCCTATGGCGACCGGGATGCGCTGCTCGCATCGATCGATGATCCAGCGCTGCGCGAGTATGCCAAGATCAACTACGGACCATGGGATCGCATTGGTGGAAACGCCCCGTTCATTGATGGCGTCGGCGACAAGCCGGCGGGCGCCAACATGTATCCGCGTGACATGACGCGCGAAGAGTTTGAAGCAGCAGCGGCTGCGGATCCGACGCTTGCCGACCTCTACACCGTGGTAGTGCGCGATGCGGATGAAACGCTGAAGGCTATTCCGTACCACGAAGCGTTCGCCGAGGAAATGCAGCGGGCCTCTGAAGAGCTGCTGGCCGCTGCCGAGTATGCCGATGACCCCGGTTTGAAGGAGTACCTGACGCTTCGAGCAGAAGCCCTGCTGACGTCGGACTACCAGGCCAGCGACATGGCTTGGATGGACATGAAGAACAACCGGATCGAAGTCGTGGTCGGTCCAATCGAGACGTACGAAGACGCTCTGTTCGGCTACAAGGCCGCTGCGGAAACGTTTGTGCTCGTCAAGGACATGTCCTGGAGCGAACGCCTTTCCCGCTACGCTCAGCTGCTTCCTGCTCTCCAGGAAGGATTGCCCGTTCCGGACGAATACAAGCAGGAAACACCAGGCACAGACTCTGACCTGAACGCCTACGACGCCATTTACTATGCCGGCGATACAAACGCGGGCTCCAAGACTATCGCGATCAACCTGCCCAACGATGAGGAAGTCCAGCTGGCCAAGGGCACGCGCCGCCTTCAGCTGAAGAATTCGATGCAGGCCAAGTTCGACAAGATCCTGGTGCCGATTTCCGAGGTACTGATTGCTGAGGACCAGCGTGAGTTCATCACGTTTGACGCCTTCTTCGGCAACACGATGTTCCACGAGGTCGCGCATGGATTGGGCATCAAGAACACGCTCGATGGGTCCAATACGGTCCGCGGCGCCCTGAAAGAGCATGCTTCAGCCCTTGAAGAAGGGAAAGCCGACATCCTGGGGCTCTACATGGTTTCCGAGCTGATGGATTCTGGCGAACTGGAAGGAGACATCCGCGACAACATGGTGACCTTCCTGGCGGGCATCTTCCGAAGCGTTCGGTTCGGGGCTTCGAGCGCGCATGGCCGCGCCAACATGATCCGCTTCAACTACTTCCTGGAGATGGGCGCTTTCACCCGCGATGAGGCGACCGGTACGTACAGCGCTGACTACGACAAGATGATCGAAGCCATGAATGCGCTCACGGAGAAGATTCTTCGCTTCCAGGGTGATGGGGACTACGAAGGAGTCGCAGCATTCGTGGAAGAGTATGCGCGCGTACCGCAGCAGCTTCAGACCGATCTGGATCGACTCGCTGATGCCGGGATACCCGTCGATATCGTGTTCGAACAAGGTCTTGCCGTCGTAGGACGATGAATCGTGGTCTCACAGCTGCGCTGATACTCTTCGTTATCTTTGCGACGGGTTGTCAGTCGCAGACCGAACAGGTTGATACGGGGCCGGCCGGAACGGCCGGCCCCGACCCCGTTTGGACATCAACGCATGATGTGGCTTGGGACATCGTTGCGGCGTCTGATTTCGTGACGCTGATCACCCTCGACGCAGCGGGCCAACCGCAAGCGCGCATGCTGGAAGCCATCCCGCCTGATTCGGGTCAGTTCAACGTGTGGATGGGGACGAACGTGAACAGCGCCAAGGTGCAGGAAATCAATAACGACCCGCGCGCCACACTCTACTACCAAAGACGCGACAACTCCGGGTATGTCACGTTACGCGGCCGCGCGGACATCGTGGATGATCCTGTGCTGAAGGAGAAGTACTGGCGGCCTCACTGGACCGCATTCTACCCGGATCCCGAGACCATGTACGTCCTGATCCACTTCACACCCGAGAACGGAGAAGTAGTGAGTCTCTCTCAGGGGATTCGGGGCGACTCACTGACCTGGGCCGCCCCCGAATTTGGGTTCTGACCTGCCCAAGACGCGCGCCTGACGATCGATCGAGTCTGCTGAAAGCACCGGTATTCCACAGGGCTTTCACAGGATCTGCTGCAACGGAAATCGACCCTGATCAACTGAAAAAGGAGATCTAGAGACAACAGCACGAACGACTGAACGCAGACATGGATAAGCAGACGCTGATCGATAACCTCAATGACGACCTTGCCGGTGAACTGGGAGCCATCATCCAGTACATCACCTATGCGGCCAAAGCGACTGGACCGTTTCGCCCGCAACTCGCTGCCTTTTTTCTGGAAGAAGTAGCCGACGAGCAGGGCCATGCCCAGTATCTGGCCAACAAGATTGTTGCCCTGGGTGGTGAGCCAACAACCGTTCCGCGTCCCGTTCCAGAGGCCAACACCAATCGTGAGATGCTGGAGCGTGTACTGGATGCCGAGCGCCAAGCATTGGCAGCTTATGCCGAGCGCGCGCAGCAAGCAGATGCCTATGGCGATAAAGGGCTCGCCGTTCAGCTGGAGGACATGGTCCGTGACGAAAGTGGTCACGCTGAAGAGACGGAGCGCATTCTTACCGACTGGCCGCTTTAGGCCCATGATGCCACCGGCTGATCGAGGGGATAATTTCTGAAGGCCTTGAGTAGGGGCTTTCGTGGGTCGGGTGGTTGTAGATTCCACGCACCTCGAATTCAGCCCCACGAAAGATGTCCATCCGATTGCTAGTCGCGGCCGTGCTTGCCGCCGTACTTCTGGCCCCGACCGCTGAAGCGCAATTCCTGGGTCCAGCCGACTTCGACTTCCCGGAAATTGAGGAGTCCGAGCGCATTCCATACGGAGAGGATCCTTTGCAATGGGGCGTACTGCGCATCCCTGACGGTGAAGGTCCTCATCCGGTCGTGGTGATGATGCACGGTGGCTGTTGGGTGGGATTGCATCGTCCTCGGAATGTAGAACCACTTATGGATGCCCTAACCGAGCGTGGGTGGGCTACCTGGAGTATTTCTCATCGGCAGGCCGTGGACGAGGGAGGAGGTTGGACGGGCACGTTTGAGGATGTTGGTCTCGGTGTTGATTTCGTTCGTGATCTTGCGGAGTTCTTCGACCTGGACCCCTCGCGGGTCGTGACCATGGGTCACTCGGCCGGCGCGCACCTGGCTCTCTGGGCAGCGGGACGGAGAGGATATACTCCTGAGGACGAGCTGTTCATGGCCGACCCGCTACCCCTGGCTGGTGCCGTCAGTCTCGGTGGCATTGCGGATTTGCGCGCCCACGTGGCACAGGAGGTCAACCCATGCGGAGAAGCAGTTTTTCAATTGATGGATGAGCGACCGGAGCAGCTGCCCGCTCGGTATGCCGAAGCTTCTCCTGCAGAACGATTGCCGCTTGGCGTCCCGCAACTGTTTCTGCACGGGAGGCAGGACTATGTCATCCCATGGGAGCAGATCACGGACTACGCAGAAACTGCCACCGCCTCAGGCGACGAAGTGCAGGTGCACTTTTTTGAGGAAGCCAGCCATTTCGAGGTGATCGCTCCCACATCAGAGGCCTGGCAGAATGAAATCGGGCCGGCGCTGATGGCCTGGTTGGAGAGTGTCGGGGAGAACTAGGTGGCGCTTCGCGTCCACTATGATGTTGGGTCCCAGGCGAATCTGGGACCTCCATGAAAATGTGAATCCGAAGGCTTAAGGTTTGCATCGGACGGTCGATACCTGACGGGCGAGGTGTCCCCTTTGAGGGGCATCACCCTCATTCTGCAGCCCTCAGAACGACCATGAGAATTGACGAACACGCTCTTGCCGGATATCTCTCCGGTGAATTGAACGAAGCACAGCGCTCTGAAGTCACGAGCGCCCTGATCCGTGACCGCAGCATGCGTGATTGGTTGGCCATGGCCACCGAAGCATTGGCTGCAGCCAAAGCCGGCGAGTCCGAAGGCATCATGTCGCGCTTCGTGGACCGCATGGAGCCGTCCCGTCCGGGCGTTCGTCGCGAAGACCGTCGCGCAGTCCCGAACCCGTTTCGTACGCGCCGCGTCGGCTGACACACTTTTGTAATCCCAGCGCGTTGGCGGTGATTCACCGCTGATGCAGACCCATTGGGGGCTTGCACGGGCGCGGGGTCGTGAGAAATCACGACTCCGCGCCCGCTTGCGTTTCAGGAGACGTCGAAGGACAAAGGGGGAAGACGTCGGGAGAATGATGTTGGGCGAATGACGTGGGCGACTGATGTCGGGCAAAAGCGTCGGTCGAAAGACGCGGAATGGCGCCCAGCGCACTTGGACTTAGAGGCTTGTTCACGGAACAAACACCCCGGAAAAGCCAAAAAACGGGCATGATGGCGCTACCGCTCATGAGAGCGCGAAGGCGCGTCCACCTGTTTCAACCGAATCCACCCGCTGACCATGGCTGACGAAACCACTCCACAGGCCGCCCCAGAGGTTCACGAGTTCAAGGCAGAGATGAAGCAGCTGCTTCATCTGATCATCCACTCGCTCTACACCCACGAGGAGATCTTCCTGCGCGAGCTGATCTCGAACGCAAGCGATGCCCTCAACAAGATCCGATTCCGCATGCTGACGGATCGGGACGTGGTCGATGCTGATGCCGAACAGCGCATCACCATAAAGCTGGACAAGAATGAGAATACCCTGACGCTGACCGACACCGGCGTTGGGATGACGAAGGACGACTTACTCAAGCGCATCGGGACCGTGGCGTCGTCCGGTACGCTCGAATTCGTACAGGAGCTCAAGAAACAGGACGGCCCGGTTGACGCGAGCATGATCGGCCAATTCGGTGTGGGTTTCTACTCGGCTTTCATGGTGGCCGACACTATCACCATCGACACGCGCCACGCCGACCAGGACTCAACGGGACTGCGTTGGACCAGTGACGGAGGAGCATCTTTCTCGATCGAAGAGACGGATCGAACGGAGCGTGGAACGACCATCACCCTTCACCTCAAGGAGGACAAAGGCGAGTTTGCCGAGGAGTGGCGCGTCAAAAGCATCATCCGCAAGTACTCCAACTTCGTCGACTTCCCGGTTTTCGTCGAGGACGAGCGGGTGAACACGGTCGATGCGCTCTGGCACAAGAGCAAGTCGGAGATCACGGACGAACAGCTGACCGAGTTCTACAAGTTCGTCTCCAACGACATGGAGGAGCCGCTCGGGCACTTGCAGCTGAGCCTCGAAGGGGTTGTCAGCTTCAAGGCGCTGCTCTTCATTCCGAAGAAGGCGCCTCGCGGCATGTTCCAGGACGATTACAAGTACGGCGTGCATCTGTACTCGACGAAGGTCTTCATCCAGGATGACGCCAAGAACCTGTTGCCCGAGTGGTGCCGGTTCGTGAAAGGCGTCGTGGATACGGAGGATCTCCCTCTCAACGTCTCCCGCGAGGTGACGCAGAATAGCCCCGTTCTGGCCAAGATCCGAAAGATCCTGACCAGCAAGATCCTGGGAATGCTCGAGAGCTGGGCGGAGAGCGAAGCCGAGAAGTTCGCCACATTCTCGAAGGAGTTCGGCCCTTTGTTCAAGTCGGGCATTCAGTTCGAATTTGAGCATCGCGACCAGATGATCGACCTCTTCCGGTTTGGGTCCTCTATCAAAGAATCGGGTGAATGGACCGGTTTTGGTGCGTATGCCGATCGCATGCCCTCAGACCAGGAGAAGATCTACTACGTCCTGGCTGACGGCCGGGACGCGGCACTCCGCAACCCCAACATGGAGTACTTCCGGGCGAATGACATCGAGGTCCTATTGATGACCGAACCCGTCGATGCCTTCATCATGCCGTCGATCCCCAAGTACAAGGACTACGATCTCGTCAGCATCGAATCGTCCGATCTGAAGCTGGACAAGAAGAAGGGCGGGCTGAAGAAAGGGGAGACCAAGAAGCTGATCGCCCGCTTCAAGGATGTTCTGGGCGATCGGGTCGAAGACGTGCGAGCCTCGGATCGTCTGGTGGACTCGGCCGTGACCCTGGTCACCGGCTCATCGGGAATGGATGCTCAGATGGAGCGGATGATGAAGATGATGGATGAGTCCTTCGCGGGCAGCAAGAAAGTGCTCGAAGTGAACACGGCCCATCCGCTCGTCAAGAACCTCTCTGTTTTGGGCGAACAGGCCGAGGCAGACGGTCGCATCAGCGACGCCATTGAACAGCTCTACGAAGGAGCGCTTCTGCTCGAAGGTTCGCTGGAAAACCCAGCTGACTTTGTGCGTCGCATGACGGCGTTCATGGAGCAGTCCACGGCCACACCGGAGTATTCGACGGGAGACGAGGACTGACGCACATTGCCATGGGTTTTCTCCCTACCTCGAACAGGGTGTTGGAAGGGCAGGAGTCTTTACAAAACCGTAATCCGATCCTCGACGCAGGCGCCAACTGAATAACACTGACGTAACACGATAGCTCTACCCTGGCGGCACTTGAGCGGTTGAAGTGATTCATGGCTGATCCAGCTGTGTTCACAAGGCCAACATCCCATCCCGCAACTGGAGAGCTATTGTGATTCAAGGACCACGCTGGCGCGTCGTGTGCGCAGCACTGTTCTGCTTTCTTCTCGCCCCCGCCGCATTCGCCCAGACGGGATCCTTTGCAGGGATCGTCATCGATGGCGATTTCGGAGATCCCCTCATTGGAGCCAACGTCGCTCTGAAAGGCACCCTCCAAGGAACGTCGACTGATCTGGAAGGCCGCTTCCGCATCAACGACGTGCCAGTCGGCATGCAGACGTTCGAAGTCTCGTACATCGGCTTCCAGACGATGACGATTGAAGGCGTCGAAATCATCGAAGGCGAAGTCACCCGACTGGATATCACCCTGCTCAGCGAAGCTTTTGAGCTTGAAGGTGAGGTCGTCGTCGAGGCGCGCGCCATCCGAAACAACGAGTCGGTCCTTCTCAAGGATCGCCAGAAAGCGGACGGCGTCTCGGACGCCATATCCGCCGAAGCCATCAGCCGTTCTGGTTCAGGCGATGCCGCCGCCGCGATGTCCAAAGTGACCGGCGCCTCCGTCATGGGTGGCAAGTATGTCTACATCCGTGGCCTCGGCGATCGCTACACCAACACGACGCTGAACGGCTCCACGTTGCCGTCGGCTGATCCGGACCGCAAGTCGTTCCAGCTCGACCTCTTCCCGACGGCGCTGCTCGACAACATCGTAACGCTGAAGACCTTCACGCCTGATAAGCCAGGTGATTTCTCGGGCGGTCTCGTGGATGTTGCCACGAAAGCATTCCCGGACAACTTCACGTTCTCGCTTTCGGCTTCATTGACGTATGACGATCTGGCCACCGGGAGCTCGGACTTTTTGACCTACGCCCGATCCTCGACGGATTGGTTGGGCTGGGATGACGGTCAGCGCGGCCTGCCGTCGATCTTCGAGGACAAGGATCCCGAGGCCGATCTTCCCACTGAGCAGGATCTACGCGATCTGCGCTCGGGCGTGACCAATGAGATTCGATCGGCGCGTGCCGACTCGCTGAACGCATTTTCGCGTGCCTTCAACGGACAGATGGTCCCGGTTCAGGACTCAGCGCCGATCAACTACAGCTTCTCGACTGCCATCGGCGGCCAGTCCACACTGAAAGGAATGAAGGTCGGCTACACAGGTAGCGTGACCTACGGCCGGACGTACTCCCTGTACGAAGATGGCGTCTTCAGCCAGTGGAATCTGACGGGAGGCACAGTCGAAGGCGTCGACAACCTTGTTTCGAACACCTATTTCGGTGCCGATCCGAATCTGGAGTTGATCTCGCGTGCAGATCCGCTAGAAGCACCTTCCTTCGTCAACATGCGCGGAAGTGAAGAGGCCAACTGGGGAACGAGTGGATCGTTTTCGATCCGTCCTTCGAACAACCACGAGATGACGCTCACGGCGCTGCGCACGCAAAGCGGTCGCAGCGAAGCGACCATGCTTGCCGGTTTCCGGGATCAGAACGCTACCTCGACGTTCTTTACCCGCGCGTTGGACTACGAAGAACGTTCGCTGACCTCCCTTCAGCTACGTGGCAAGAGCCTTTTTGGCCCAATGACCGCAGAGTGGGCCGTTTCGGGTGGACAGAATACCCAGGAAGAGCCTGATCTGCGCTTCTTCTCCTCGGTCCAGAACATCTTTGAGCGCTCGGCTGGTGTCGATACGACGTTCAGCCTTGGAGGCGGGAACGCTCCTCCACCGCAGCGCTTTTTCCGCAACCTGAGTGAAGACACGCGTAGTGCGAAACTCGACCTCACCTTGCCGATCGACCTGGGCGCTGCCCGTCGACTGGAGCTCAAGGTTGGCGGCGCCATCGAGGCTACTGAGCGCACATTCCGCCAGCGTCGCTTCGAATACCGCGAAGGCCGTGAAATTCGCTACCGTGACTTCGAAGGCGATGTTGCTGCCTACTTTGCACCGGAAAACTTCGGAGTTCTCGACACCCTGAATGTCGGTGCCATCACGGCATACAACGCCGGTCTCTACATCCTGGAGAACTCGCCGAAGCGAGGCAATTACGATGCCGACCGCGACGTGCAGGCTGCCTATTTCATGGCAAAGGTCCCCGTCACGCGTTCATTCAACGCTATCGTGGGCGCTCGGATGGAAACGACTACGATCCTGACCGAGAGCTTCGACGATACGCTTCCTGATGAACTTCGAATGGCCGAGCTGGATCAGACGGACATCCTTCCGTCGGTCAATGTTGTCTACGAGCTGACGGATCGCATGAATCTTCGGGCTGCTGCTACCCGCACGCTGGCGCGCCCGACGTTCCGCGAGCTGGCACCATTCCAGAGTTTCGACTTTGTGGGTGGGGACGTGCAGGAAGGAAACCCGCTGCTGAATCGCACGCTGATCACCAACTATGATCTGCGTTGGGAATGGTTTGTCCGTCCTGGTGAGATTTTTGCCATCTCCGGGTTCTACAAGGACTTCACGGATCCCATCGAGCGGGTACTCCGCAACGTGGGTGAAGGTCGATTTGTAGGATTCCAGAATGTGGAGTCTGCCACGGTCTACGGAGCAGAGTTTGAGGCCCGCAAGCGCCTCGACGCATTCACCAGCAACCCGATCCTCGGTCGGATCTCGCTCGGTGGCAACCTGTCGCTGGTTCAATCTCAGGTAGACATTCCACAGGAAGAGATGGTCATCATTCTGGCTTCTGACCGCGATGCCGATGATACCCGTCAGCTGGTAGGACAGTCTCCGTACATCGTGAACCTTAACGCTGTGTATGAGAACATCGAAACGGGAACGGCCATCGGCCTCTACTACACGGTCTTTGGTGATCGCCTGTTGGCCGTGACCGAGGGCGCAACCCCGGATGTATTTGAGGAAGCCCGTGCAGATCTCGATCTCACGGTATCTCGCAAAGTCTCGCGGGACTTCCGCATGAAGCTCTCAGCAAAGAACCTGCTGGGCACCGATATGCGGCAGATCCAGAGTTTCAAGGGCACAGATTACGAGTACCTCTCGCATTCCCGTTCCCGTACCTTTTCGCTTGGTCTGACCTACGAAATCAACTAGGGAAGCCAAGCGTGATTACCTGACATAGGAGTTCGGATCGCCCGGACTTCAGCCCGCGACAGAAGGCAGCCACCAGGCTGCCTTCTGTGGTTTCCGGCCTGCATTAAGAAATCGTTAGCTCACTGTTAGCGGACTGTTACCCACCCCCAAATACCACAACTGATACCATGCAACGAGCGCTACCAACCCTGTTTGCTTTGCTGCTGATTGTTGGATTCACTGCTGGCACCTCGCTGGCCCAGTCTGATGATGTAGAAGCCCGCCCAACGGTCACCGTGACCGATTCTGACATCAATGCCGGTGACACGGTCTCTTGGACGAAGGGCAACGTATATATCCTCGATGGCCTCGTCATCGTTGAAGATCGTGCTACCCTGAACATCGAAGCCGGTACAGTCATCAAGGCCAACGACGAGCAGAGCGTGAACGCATCGGCTCTCGTGGTTGCTCGTGGAGCACGGATCGTGGCTGAGGGCACGGCGGATGAGCCCATCATTTTCACCTCCATCCAAGACAACATTTCCAGCGCTGATTTCCTGACCTATCAGGACCGCGGTCTTTGGGGGGGAATCATCCTGCTCGGTGCCGCCCGGACGAACAATGCCGGGGATGCTGCGAGCGACTGGAAGGAAATTGAAGGGGTCAACGAAATCCTTCCCGATGGCGATACGCGCGCCGAGTACGGCGGTACGGATGACAACGACTCATCTGGCATCATGCGCTACGTCTCTATCCGTCATACTGGGATCAACATCGGTGAGTCTGATGGAAATGAGATCCAGGGTCTCACTCTCGGCGGCGTTGGCGCGGGCACGACGCTCGAGTATATCGAGTCGTATGCCTCAGGTGACGACGGTGTTGAATTCTTCGGTGGAACGGTAAACCTGAAGTACTTCGTATCCGCCTTCAACTCGGATGACGCTGTCGATTGGGATCAGGGCTACCGCGGTAAAGGTCAGTTCTGGTTCGTCATCCAGGGTGAGGACGCAGCCGGTGCGGCAGCTGAAATGGATGGCGCTGGTGGTGATGAAAACACTGAGCCCTATGCCAAACCAATCGTATTCAATGCTACTTATATCGGTGGTGGTGTAAGCAACACCCCCGACGGTGATCGCGGTGAGATGCTCATGTTCCGGGATAACACAGGTGGGGAATATCGGAATTCCATCTTCACCGACTACAATTCCACTGCCGGTGGCCTGGCTCTCACCATTGAGGATATCGACAACACAGGCGACCGTCCACTCGATTCGCGCCAGCGTTTTGAAGTAGGCGATTTGCAGCTGACAAATAACCTGTGGTACGGATTTGCTGCGGGCAACAATCCCTCCCAGTTCGTCAACCCCGGCCTGGAGAACCAGCAGGCCATCATCGATTACCTCGTTGCCAACGGCAACGTCGTCGAGGATCCCATGATTGCTGGAGTGGATCGTTCTCCAACGCCTTCAAACGGCCTGGACCCACGCCCAACAGGAAATAGCCCCGCATTTACCATGGCACGGGCCACCTATCCTTCAGACGGCTTCTTTACCGATGTACCGTTCGTCGGCGCTTTTGGAAGTGAGAACTGGGCGCTGGGCTGGACCGCTCTTGATGCCGTCGGTTTCTTCGGCGATATCGCGACGGGCCAGACGGTTGATGTTGAGGATGGTTTTGCTGAGCTGCCGCAGCAGGTTGAGCTGGCTCAGAACTTCCCCAATCCATTCAACCCGACCACGAATATTTCCGTCAGGCTTCAGCAGACCCAGCAAGTTCGGCTGTCCGTTCACGATGTGCTTGGTCGCGAAATCGCCGTCCTCGTCGACGGTGTTCAGCCCGCAGGAACGATCGAGGCCCGCTTCGATGCGAGTGGTCTGACCTCTGGTATGTACATCTACCGCTTGCAGACCGTTGCTGGTACGGTATCGAAAACAATGACGCTGCTCAAGTAATCGGGAAGGACGGTCCCAAGGGATGACGGGACCCGTCCGCACCACCCGTAGCGTCTTGTTACCCGCTCAGCGGGCCACGGGGCGGCCACCGAAAGGTGGCCGCCCCGCATTGGTTCAGGTAGTCCTCGCAGACAAGAGGGGCATGAACCCGTCGCGGCTCGCATCCGGCCGGTCGGAGAGCCCCTATACTGGCTATACATTGCGTATACTGTCGCGCCCTCCGATACGCTTGCTTCCGGGCTGCGGACGGGCCGATTGATTCTGTAGTAGACCGCACCCGCGCGCCCGCATGGCCCGGAGAGACAATTCTCACCCGTATCTGGTCCTGTTTGCCCTGTGGCTGATGGTGTTTTCCGCCAGCGCCCAGGTGATCATTGTATCTCCCATTTTGCCGAGAATTGGGGAAGCGCTGAATGTTGCCGAAGCCCATCAAGGCTGGCTCATCACCTCGTACGCTGTATTCTTAAGCCTTTTCGCGCTCATCATCGGTCCGATTTCCGACAAGTTTGGGCGGCGACTGGTGATTCTGTTGGGATGTGGATCGATGGCAGCGGCGCTGTGGATGCATGCCGTCGTCGACACGTTTTCCCAGTTGCTCATAATGCGTGCCGCTGCCGGTGCGGCGGGCGGTATGCTGAGCGGTGCGGCCGTCTCGTATGTCGGGGATTACTTCCCGTACAACAAGCGGGGGTGGGCCAATGGTTGGGTAATGAGTGGAATAGCCGTAGGCCAAATCATCGGTATTCCCATAGGGACGATTCTGGCCGATTGGTTCGGGTTCAAAGGTGCCTTCCTCATGTTCGCCGGAACGATGACGCTGACCACGATTCTGATCTGGTTCTATGTCCCTCAGCCCGATGTGCAGCGCAATCAGAACCGGTTGACGTTGAAGTCGGCCATCGCAGGATATCGTGAACTCTTGGGTCGCCGGGTGGTCGTCGCTGCCAGTGCGACCTACTTCCTGATGTTCTTCAGCATCGGACTCTACGTGATCTACCTGCCGACATGGCTTGAGCAACACCTGAATGTGGAAGCGACAGCCATTGCGTCGTTGTTCTTCGTTGGCGGGATCGCAAACGTCATCGCCGGGCCCTACGCAGGGAAGCTTTCAGATCGCACAGGGCGCAAGCCCCTGATCATCGTGTCGTGTATTGGATTGGCGCTGGTCATGGTCGTCACCACATACTGGACGACCTCCATGTTCATTGCCTACATCCTGTTCGGATTCGCGATGATCATGTTTGCTCTGCGCATCAGTCCGTTGCAGTCCTTGATGACGGCCATCGTTGAAGAGCAGCGCCGTGGCGCGCTGCTGGCGCTTGCCGTAGCCATTGGACAGGTAGGTATCGGGCTGGGCGGCGCCGCAGCAGGGATTGCCTATGTGCGCTATGGGTATGTGTCAAACACGATCACCGGTGCCGTTGCCATTATTGGCATGGCCATCCTGGTGCACATGACTCTTCCTGAGCCAAAAGATGACAAGAAGCGCGAGGCGGAAATCGAGGACACCTTTGACCCGGTGATCGAGCCCTCGAAGTAATAGACTGGGTTCTGCCGGGCACAAGTACGAGAAAGGGCCGCCGACCATGGGTCGGCGCCCCTTTTCATGTCAGAACACATTCTGCATGTCAGGACACGTTGGTTATCGGTCAGTCCGACAGCGGAAGATCTAGGAGTTCCCAGTTCTATGAGTTCATTGTGACCAGGAACTCGTCGTTCTTCTTCGTGCCACGCATCTTGTCGAGCAGGAAGTTCATCGCATCAATCGGATTCATGTCTGCAAGCAGCTTTCGCAGGATCCAGATGCGCTTGAGCTTCGCCTCGGGGATGAGCAGCTCTTCGCGACGCGTTCCGGACTTCACGATGTGAATGGCCGGGAAGATGCGACGGTCAGCGAGCTCGCGATCGAGAACGATCTCCGAGTTACCCGTTCCTTTGAACTCTTCGAAGATGACCTCATCCATGCGGCTTCCCGTGTCGATGAGGGCCGTACCGATGATGGTCAGCGAACCACCCTCTTCGATGTTGCGGGCCGCACCGAAGAAGCGTTTCGGGCCACGGAGGGCGCCAGCTTCCATACCACCGGAAAGCGTTTTACCGGTCGACGTGGTCACGGCGTTGTGGGCACGAGCCAGACGCGTGATCGAGTCGAGCAGGATGACGACATCCTGACCGGCCTCAACAAGGCGCTTAGCCTTCTGCAGAACGATGTCTGCGACTTCGACGTGTTTCTCCGGGTCCTGGTCGAACGTGGAGGCGATGACTTCACCTTGCACATGGCGACGCATGTCGGTGACCTCTTCCGGACGTTCGTCCACAAGGAGGATCAGGAGATGACACTCCGGATGGTTGGTCGTGACGGCGTTGGCAATCTTCTGGAGAAGAATGGTCTTACCCGTCTTGGGCTGCGCCACGATCAGGGCACGCTGTCCCTTACCGACCGGTGAGAACAGGTCCATCACACGAGTCGAGTACTCGCCGCCGAGTGTTTGCAGCACAAGCTGCTCCTCGGGGTAGTAGGGCGTCAGGTAGTCAAAGCTTGGACGCTCGTCGATTTCACCAGGGGCACGACCATTGATCGAGTTCACCTGGATGAGCGCGAAGTAGCGCTCACCTTCTTTCGGAGGGCGAATCTCACCGTCCACCGTGTCGCCTCCCTTGAGCGCAAAACGTTTGATCTGCGAAGGAGAGACGTAGATGTCGTCCGGGCTTGGCAAATAGTTGAATTCGGCGCTGCGCAGGAATCCGTAGCCATCGGGCAGGATCTGAAGAACGCCGATCTTGCGGATCATGCCGTCGAGCTCAACCTCTTTCGGGTTGTACTCCTGCATGTATTCCGGCTGGTCCGCGTACACCTGTTTACGGCGCTCTTCGCGGGCCTCGCGGTTGCGATCCCGGCGGCTGCGACGTCCGCCGTCCCGATCGTCATTGCGGTTGCCATCACGATTACCGTCCCGGTTGCGGTCGCGATTCCGATCACGACTGCGGTCGCGTCCTCGTTCGTTTCCGTCCTCGCGATCGTCGCGACGGTTGTCCCGGCGATTGTCGTCACGACCTTCTTTGCCGCGGGAATCATTGCCGCGAGAGTCATTGTCCCGACCACGACGGCGATTGTCTCCGTCCCGATCGTCCTGGCGACCCCGTCCGCGACCACGACCGCGTCCACGGTTGTCGCTACGACCATCACCGCGGCTATCGTCATCGCGCTGGCGCTGACGATCGTCTCCGCCGTCACCATCACGCCCACGACGGGAGCGACGGCCATCGGCCTCCTGGCCTTCGTCCCGAGAATCACGATCACCACGATCATTTCTGTCCCGGCGTCCGCGGCCTTTGTTGTCGTCTGACTCCTCGGTTTTTTCGTCGCTCTTGCGAGAACCACGACGCGGACGGGAGCCGTCGGCGTCATCCGACTTGCTGCGGCGACGTTTGTCCTCGGTGGCATCGCCATCTGAGGATTTGGCCGAGCCGTTCGAAGAGTCGTTTCCTGCCGCCTTGTCATCACGACGGCGGCGATTGGAGCCCGCAGCGGCTTCCGCCTTGGCCTCCAAAATGAGATAAATGAGATCCTGTTTGCGCATGGCAGAGAACCCACCAAGGTTCATCTGCTTCGCAATCTGTTTGAGTTCAGGAAGCTTCTTGTCCTGAAGGTCAGCAATTTTCATGGATTGGAAGGGTGGCCCACTGATATCGCTGCGCAGGAAAGCGCGAGGAAGGGAATCGGGGTGGCAGATCCGGGATGGGGTTCCTGGCTGTTTGTGCCAAGCGGAATCCCTCAATCAGTTCAGAGCCGTTCGATGGAAGAAAGCAATGGAAAGAAAGACAGCGATGGCGGAGGGTCCGCCGAACTGGGGAGACCGAAGCCCGGAAAGGAGTTGGGTCGGTCTACATCCGCCTGCGGACGTGAGTCAGGGGTCAACGCAGGCGAGGCAATGCCTCAAGATAGCCCATTTACGGCGGAAAGCAATACGGGTTCAGTCTCCGGGCGGAAGTTTGCGTGAACCTCAGATCGTCCCGGAAAGCACCTCAAGGGCAACCGAAGCCGTTCTGTATGACCCTCCTACCAGCGTCCGGCCGCCTCGAGCGACGACGCTGGCAATGGTATCGGCCACATTCCCTGCACATTCAATCGGTCCCGTCCACCCACTCGTCCGAAGGACATCAGCCGCTCGCTCCGCCGATTGCCCCCGGGAGCCATCGATATCAACAGTGATCACGTGGAAGGAGGTCAGGTCGGCATCAGAAACACGATCGTGCAACCACGACCCGAGTGCCCCCAGGGTCTTGTCAGCCAGGAATCCGAGCACCACATGGCGTTCGAATCCTTCCGTGGAGCCGATGAAGGCATCAAACGTGCTGCGAAGCGCGTCTTCATTGTGACCCACATCGACCATCACGGATGGATTGACCCACTCCTGTCGGGCTCGTAACCCGCTTAGTGCGGCCGTATGAGCGAAGCCCTCGCGAACGCGACTATCACCGATAGGGGTGGGCGATAGCTGGTCGATGGCTTCGAGCGCCAGAAGCGCATTGATGCGTTGGTGCGGCCCCGTGAGTTCGAGCATGATATCGGATACCGCACGCGCGCCGGTCGTCAAGGTCAGAGACCGATCTGGAGCCTCAATGATTTGCCGATCGGGTTGGATTTCGATGACCTGCGCGCCGCGATCGGCGAGCACATCCAGAGCCGCTATTCGAGCCTCAGGAATCAGTGGCCCCAGTACGAAGGGCCGATCGCGGCGTGCGATGGCCGCTTTTTCCCTAGCCACATCGGCCAGAGTCGGTCCTAGAAGCTCCATGTGATCGCGCCCGACCGAGGTCAGGATGCCCAACGTGGCATCAAGGACATTCGCAGCGTCGAGCCGGCCTCCGAGGCCGATTTCAACGACCCATCTGCTGGCATCGCATTCAGCGAACCAGTGCAGGGACAACGCCAGTGTCGCCTCGAAAAAGCTTGGCTGCACGGATTCAAACAGGGGCTCCCATCGCTCAACCGCCTCAGATAGCCAGCTCACGTCAGGCGCGACGCCATCGACCCGCATACGCTCGCCTACATAGAGGAGGTGGGGAGACGTGTGCAATCCTGTCCGGACGCCAGCTGCGGTCGAAAGCGCAGCCAGCATCGAAGCCGTAGAGCCTTTTCCGTTCGTACCAGCTACCAGGACGATCTCGCGACCCTTCTCAGGATGCCCCATTCCAGCCAGCAACGCCTCGATCCGGTCAAATCCAGGCTTGAGGGCCACCTTGCCCGAAGTGGCGAAAGCGGGCATGGCCAGAAGGCGCTCAAGGGATGTCGATGCCTGATCAGTCATGCAGAGTCGCTGTCTGCAGGCTCAGGAGGCAGGATCTGGATGCGGCGCACGCCTTCTTCGGCGTGGCGAATAGAGACCAGGATGGTGTCGACCGGCAGGAGGGACTCAATTCGTTGCGGCCACTCGATCAGGCAGACGCCATCGCCCCCGATATACTCGTCCGCTCCAGTGCGGGCCAGTTCGGCGGCGTCTTCGAGGCGGTAGCAATCGATATGGTACACGGTTGCTTTCGGCCCTCTGTACTCATGCGCGATCGTGAACGTTGGACTCGAGACTTCTTCGCGCGAAACACCCTGAGATTCGGCAATGCCTTTTACAAAATGCGTCTTGCCGGCTCCCAGGTCACCAACGAGGGCCACAACCTGTCCTGCCCGAAGCTGACGACCAAGTTCGTCGCCTGCGGCAATGGTTTCAGCCACAGATGTGCTGGTCAATTCACGTCGCTCGATCGCAGCCATGGGATCAGATCAAGCTCCAGCGCGCGGGCGCAACGTCATCACCGGGAGAATCATTTCCTCCATCGAAATCCCGCCATGTTGCATGGTATCCCGGTACTTGTTCTGATACCGGTTGTAGTTGGTCGGGTAGACGAAGTAATAGTCTTCCTTGGCGATGATGAAGTTGGTATTGCGGTGATCAGCAGGAAGTCCATATGTGGCTGGATCCTTGACGAACACAGCATGGCGCTCGTCGCACTTCAGGCTTTTGCCGTACTTGTACCGCAGCGCCGTGGACGTTTCGCGATCGCCGACTACCTTCGTGTCCTTCAGACTGCGGATGGCACCATGGTCGGTCGTGATGACGATCGTGCAATCGGTCTCCGCCAGCTGCTGCATGGCCTGGAACAGCCAGGAATGCTCGAACCAGGTTCGGGTCAATGCACGATAGGCCCGTTCGTCGGGAGCGATTTCTTTAAGCACGGCCGAATCCGAACGGCTGTGCGCCAGGATGTCCACGAAGTTGACGACCACTGCGCTCAGATCGCTCTGAAGCAGGTCATGGACCGAGGCCTGGAATTCGCGTCCATCCTTCGTTCCAATCAGCTTGTCGTAGCGAACCCGCGCCGAGATATGTCGGCGTCCCAGCAAGTCATTGAGGAACTGCTCTTCGTTGCGGTTGCGACTGTGCTCATCGTCTTCGCCCTGTGCCCAGATGCGCGGATAACGCTCAGCCAGATCAGCCGGCAAGAGCCCCGAGAAGATGGAGTTTCTGGAATAGGGCGTCGCCGTGGGCAGGATGGAGTAGTGGTAGTCCCGCTCTACGGTGAAAAGCGGAGCAAGCAAGCGTTCGAGCTCAAGCCACTGGTCCCAGCGCATGCAGTCGATCACGAAGAAAATGACCGGCTTCTTCTGTTCCAGGGCAGGGATCACCCATCGCGGGATGACTTCATGCGAAAGCGCTGGTCGGTCTTCGTCAGGGGCACTGTCCACACGTGCGATCCAGTCGGGATACTCGGATTCGACGTATTTGCAGAAGGCGCGGTTCGCTTCTTGGGCCTGGTCTTCAAACACCTGCCGAACGCCTTCGTCCGAGTCCAGTCCCACGTCATACCGGATCAGTCTCTGATACAGCTCGACCCATTCACGGTGATCCATGGGGTTCATGAGCGAGGCCGTGATCTCGCCAAAGGACTGGAGGTAGTTCTCCGAGGCTTTCTCGGCTTCGATACGGCGCCCGTCCAAAATGCGCTTGCACGTGAGCAGCACCTGGCTTGGATTGACGGGCTTGGTCAGGTAGTCGCTGATCTTCCCGCCAAGCGCTTCTTCCATGATGCGCTCTTCCTCGCTCTTGGTGATCATCACCACGGGGATTTCGGCGCTGAAATCCTTGATGGCTGTCAGCGTTTCTAGTCCGCCCATGCCGGGCATCTGTTCGTCCAGAAGAACCAGGTCACAAGCCCCGGCGCGGACCTGCTCCAGCGCGTCTGTTCCATTCGTCACACTCGTGACTTGATACCCACGCGATTCCAGGAAAAGGATGTGGGGCTTGAGCAGATCGATCTCGTCGTCGGCCCAGAGTATGCGGGAGTGTGTTGCCATTCGATTCCGGATTTCGTCCTCAGGTTGGGAAGATGTGGTAGCGAGGGTCGGAATGTCGGATGGGCTGGTGGAAAGGAAGCCCATATACCGTTGCTTGGTGTGTTTTGTTCAAGTCGCGACGCAAGGGTTTGGCGTGAGGGTTATGCCTGAGTCATTCCGTTGCTGCAGACGGAACGACTCATTGCGTCGTCGGGTAGTATCTGACCGTTTCATTTCACTCCACGCCGCTGCCATGAAGTCTCGCACGCTCGACGCCGTCAACAATCAGATCCAGGCTGAATTCCAGTCCGCGTACATCTATTTGGCCATGTCGGCACGCTTTGAGGACATGAAGATGAGCGGCGCCGCGAACTGGATGCGGATCCAGTGGCAAGAAGAGACGGCGCATGCCATGAAGCTGTATGACCATCTCATTCGCCGCGGAGAATCGCCTGTTCTGCAGACGATCGACAAACCAGAAGTCTCTTTCGAGTCGGCTTTGGATGCGTTCGAGCGGGTCCTCGAACACGAGCGCCATGTAACGCACCTCATCCATTCGCTCTACGAAGTCGCCGTCGAAGAGAAGGACTACGCGCTGCAGACGCTGCTGCACTGGTTCATCGATGAACAGGTGGAAGAAGAGGAGAACGCCGAGGCGATCATCGACAGTCTTCGACTGGCTGGCGAGTCGGGTCAGGGCCTTTTCCTGGTCGACCGCGAGCTTGGTCAGCGTGCGCCCGAGGAAGAAGAGGACGAATAGTCCCTGAAAGCCGTTTATAGCCATTCTGATGATGGTTTGCCGAGCGATTAACTAAATGGTTGAAACAAATGGTTGAACCATTTGGTAGAGGGGCGTGATCTGATTCTTTCGCCCCTCGCTCCATGACGCCCCCTTCCGACCTGATTCCCTCATTCGATCTTGCCAGCGAGACCGAAAAGGCCATTTTTCAGGCCGCCCTGGAGGTGTTCTCGCGCAAAGGCAAAGACGGAGCGCGCATGCAGGAGATCGCCGACCAAGCAGGCATCAACAAGGCCATGTTGCACTACTACTTTCGCAGCAAGGACCTCCTGTACACATCGGTCTTCGCCCACGTCATGAGCAGTTTCTTCTCCAAGCTGGAGAGCGTCATGGCCAAGCCCGGACCCTTTCTAGACCGACTGGAGGAAATGGTCGGGGTCTACATCGACATGCATGCCGCCCAGCCTGAAGTGGCTCGACTCTGGGTTCAGGAGAATCTGAATGGCGCGCCTGTGGCGCGCCAGATTCTGCAGCAGGGATTGCAGACAGGTGCAGGTCCGGGACCGCACATTCTGCTGGAGCGAGTTCGAAAGGCTGTTGACGACGGGGAGCTCCAACCGGTAGAGCCCATCCAGCTGATGATCAGCATTCTCGGCATGACCGTCATGTTCTTCATCAGTCAGCCAACCATGACCGCGTTGGATCCGGCCATCTCCGCGGATACAGCAGCCTTCCTGAATCGTCGCAAACAACACATCATCCAGGTACTCAGACATGGGATCTCGCAGTAGCATGGTTTCTCGTTCGCGGTGGATCGACATCGGGGCGATGGTCCTGGTGATGCTGGGACTTCAGGCGTGCAGCATGACGCCTTCCATCACCCATCCCGATACGGCCGAAACGCTGCCTGAGCAGTTCGATGGGAATCACATCGAGCCTGAAGGTGCATCGATGGGGGTAACCATTGTCGCCTCGGATGAAAGCGTGGCGCAGTGGTGGCAGGAATGGGGAGATGATCGATTGAATCGGTTGGTCGACTCCGTACTCGCGGCCAATCTCGACCTGCGCATGGCGGCCAGTCGTGTGCTGGAAGTGCAGGCCAACCACCGGATCACGCGCTCGGCGCAGCTTCCCGCTGTGCAAGCTTCGGTTGACGGATCCCGGCAAAGCACACCGACAAATGCCGGCGCTACCGGAGGGTTTTCAAAATCCATCCCGGGCTTTCCCGAACGATTCGACGTGGAGACGTATTCGGCGTCGCTGGGTCTGGCCTGGGAGCTTGACTTCTGGGGCAAGGCACGCGCCGGATCACGCGCCGCACTGGCGCAGGTGTTGGCTACGGAAGCGGACTTCGAGGCCGCGCGGATAGGCATCATTTCCGAGACCATATCGGCCTGGTTCGAATTGATGGACCTCCAGGAGCAGACGGACCTGGCTGACGACCAGATCGACCTGCTCGAAGAGCGCCTTGAAGTGACGCGCGATCGGTACCGACGAGGACTGGTCACGTCCTTTGAATGGTATGCCTTGCAGCAGCAAGTCGACGAAGCGCGAGCCACGCGTCCGTTGCTCGATGCGCAGATCGTGGCGGCGCGAGGTCGGTTGGCGGTCCTACTGGGAGGCACGGCGTCAACCGTAGCAGACTTCACGGGGCCGGAGGGCGCGCCGCTGGCCTCTGGAGCGCATATCCCCGATGAGCTGCCTTCCGAGCTGATCAAGGCCCGACCGGATGTCATGGCGGCAGCGGCGCGCCTGGAGGCCGCTCGTCAAGCCATCGGTGTACGCCGCGCCGAACAGTTTCCATCGTTCTCCCTGACGGCTTCAGGAGGTACGCAGAGTTCTCAGTTGGCTGACCTGGTCAACACATCGACCCAGCGATTCTGGTTGTTCGGTGGCGCCCTGACCGCGCCCGTTTTCGCCTCTGGTGCTCGCCGGGCTGCCGTTCGAGCAGCCTGGGCTCAGTACGAACAGGCTGCTGCTGCCTACGAAAAAACCGTTCTATCTGCCTTCCAGGATGTCTCGGCCTCGCTGGCTGTCTTTTCCGCAGAAGAGCAGCGCGTCCAGGCCGTCGTCAGCGCCTATCAGACAGCGCGTGCTTCGCATGTGACGGCACGTGACCGCTACCTGCGTGGCGTCGGCACCTATGTGATCCTGGTCGATGCTCGACTCAATGAACTTCGAACCCGGAATGCACTCTCTTCCGCCATTCGATCGGCCGCGCTGGCCCGTCTGAATGTGTATCGCTCCATAGGAGGAGCCTGGGCCTCCAGCCCGGACACTCCCTCTTCCACCGCCATCAACTCCTGATCGAAATGTCCCGATTCTCAAGATTCAAACCCTTCCTGATCGGTCTGGGCATTCTGGCCATAGGCGTTGTCGGACTGATCATCCTGGTGTCGATGCGTCCCGAGCCTCCTCGTGAGGAACGGGTCACCCTGGCCCCGATTGTCCAGATAGAGCAATCACAGGCTGCCACGGGTCCGCTTATCGTTTCCGGATCAGGAAACGTCGCTTCTGATAGACAGGTGCTTCTGTCCGCCGAGGTTGCAGGCCGCATCGCTTGGGTATCGCCTCGATTTGTCACCGGAGGAACGTTTGCCGCGGGCGAAGTGATAGCCCGGATCGACAGCACGGATTACGCCAATGCCGTAGCCATGGCGCGGGCCGAGTGGACCGCCCGGAAAGTGGACGCACTGATGGCCCGAGAGGAATCAACCGTTGCCCGTGATGAATGGGCACGCCTGCGCGCTCGGGATGCGGATCTGGATCCACCTGAGGCCGGCGAGCTTGGCGTCATGCTCTTCAGGGAACCGCAAGTCCGCATGGCAGACGCCGCGGTGGAAGCGGCCAAAGCTCGACTCGATGATGCACAGGCCCGGCTGGATCGCACAGCTATCCGTGCACCTTTCTCCGGTCAGATCCTCACGAAACAGGCTGAGTTGGGGCAAGTCATGGCTCCCGGGGTTGGGCTGGCAGCATTCCAGTCGACGGCAGCGGCAGAAGTCGCCGTCCCGCTTCGTCTGGACCAGATCAGCCTTCTGGAAGGAGTGGAGCGTCTTGGAAACGGACGCAGCCTGAACGCCACCATTCGTTCGGCTTCTCAGAACAGCGAGACGACCTGGGCTGCCCGCATCGTCCGCAGCGAAGGATCTCTCGATCCGGCAACGCGCACGCTGCGCGTTGTAGCTCGAGTCGCCAATCCGATGGCTCTGGATCCCCCGCTTTTGATGGGCTCGTTTGTGACGGTTCATATCGAGGGCCAGTCTTTGGAAGGCACGACTCGGATTCCGCGCGAGGCCTTGCGTGATGATGACAAGGTCTGGGTCGTCCAGGATGATGTCTTGAGTATCCGCGACGTCCAGGTCCTGGCCGAAGACGAGGGAGTCGTCTATGTCTCGGAAGGGCTGACGCCCGGAGAGCATGTGGTGACATCCGCTCTGTCGGTCGTGACCGAAGGCATGACCATCCGGCGACCTGAATAAGCCCACCCCAACCGATTATCGGAGCTGAACCTATGAAAGGAGCCATTGCCTGGATGGCGCGCAACAGCGTCGCAGCCAATCTCTTGATGCTCTTCCTGGTCCTGGTGGGATTCGTCAGTGTCTCATCGATCGTGCAAGAGGTATTTCCCGAAGCCAGTCTCGACTCGATCCAGATCCAGGTGGCTTATCCCGGCGCTTCACCGGAGGAAGTGGAGGAGTCGATTGTCCAGAAGATTGAGGAGCAGATTGAAGCCGTGGACGGCATTCGCCGCATTGCCTCGGTCGCTGCAGAGAACGTTGGTGTCGTGACGGCGCAACTGCGCTTCGGCGAGAATGTGACCCGTGTGCTGGATGACATCAAATCCGAGGTCGACCGCATCACCACCTTCCCCGAGGATGCCGAAGAACCCGAGATCGGAGAAATCACCACGCGTCGCCAGGCCATTCAGCTTGCCATCCATGGGGACGTCCCCGAGCACAGTTTGAAAGAGCTGGCCAATCGCATGAAGGATGAGCTGACGGCGACCGAGGGTATCTCGTACGTCTCGGTTTCCGGCGTTCGGGCCTATGAAATCGCGATTGAAGTCAGCGAAGACGTGATGAGCGCCTACGGGCTTTCACTCGACGCAATCACGATGGCTGTCCGCCGGGGAAGCCTCGACCTTCCGGGTGGTTCGATCAAGGCGGAGAACGAGGAAATCCTCGTCCGCACGCAGGGCCAGAACTATACGCGCGATGACTTCGCCGAAATCGTCGTCAAAGCACTGCCGGATGGCTCCCAGGTACTACTTGGTGATGTCGCCACCATATCGGACGGATTCGAGGAATCAGATCTGATCACACGTTTCGATGGCCAACCGACGGCACTGCTGCAGGTCTATCGCACCTCGGACGAACGTGTACTCGACATCGTGGAGCAGGTGTACGAATACGTCGAGACCGTGGCCCTCCCGGAAGGCGTCTCCATCGCCATCTGGCAGGATGAGGCCAAGCTTTTAAAGAGCCGCTACGAACTGATGCTCAAGAATGGGGCCGCGGGATTGATCCTCGTCATTCTGGCACTCGGCCTCTTCCTCAACTCCCGTCTTGCTTTCTGGGTGTCGGCAGGGATCTTCATTTCCTTCCTGGGCACGTTTGCTGTCATGCTGATGCTTGGGGCGTCGATCAACCTGATATCGCTGGTGGCCTTCATTCTGGCGCTGGGTATCGTGGTGGATGACGCGATTGTCATCGGGGAGAACATCTTCGCCGAGCAAGAGAATGGCCTCAAGCCGATCGATGCGGCTGTTGAGGGCTCGACGCGTCTGGCCCGCCCGGTCATTTTTGCCGTCTTAACGACAATGGCTGCGTTCTCCCCGCTTCTGTTCGTGCCGGGGATCATTGGCAAGTTCATGCAGCAGCTGCCGGTCGTGATCATCACGGTGCTCGCGCTTTCTCTCGTCGAATCCCTCCTCATTCTTCCCTCGCACCTTTCCCACGCCTCGGCGCTTCGAGGCGGGAAAAAGAACCCCATTGCGGCCGGTCTTGAAAAGGTGCAGGACAGGGTAGCAGCGTTCCTGCAGTGGCAGATTGACGTCCCGTTGCATCGAACATTGGAATGGGTAACACGGCACTACAACTACGTCATCCTGGGAGGGATCAGCGCCATCCTGCTTTCGGTGGGTTTGGTCGGAGCGGGGTGGGTCAAGTTCAGTTTCTTCCCGGATATCGAGGGGGAAAACGTGATCGCCCGCATCGAGATGCCTGAAGGGACCCCGGCAGAGCGCACTGAAATCGTCGCTGCCCGTTTGGAAGAGGCCGGATATCGGGTAGCCGCTGAAATCCAGTCCGAGCTGCCCGAGGACCATCCTCCGTTCATCAAGCATGTGTTCTCGATCGTAGGGCGGATGCCGTCGATCACCGACGCGCCGAACCAGGGTGGGGGAAGCACCCTGATCGACCCCACCCAGGCCGAGGTCAATTTCGAGCTGCTTGAATCCGAATTCCGGGACATCTCTGCGGTGACATTCCAGGAGCGCTGGCGCGCGGCCCTGGGCGACGTGCCCGAGGCGCGATCCCTTCAGTTCCAGTCGTCCATCTTCACCCTCGGAAGCGCCATCCAGCTCGAAGTGAGTGCTGAGAATGGCGAAGCATTGGATCAGGCGGTGGAGGCCATCAAGGCCGAGATCGCGACCTTTGCCGGCACCTACGAAATCGAGGACGACCGCCGCCCCGGGAAACGGGAGATGAAACTGGCGCTCAAACCGGCTGCCCGATCGCTGGGCGTTTCGCTCGACGATCTGGCCCGGCAGGTACGCGGAGCATACTACGGCAACGAGGCGCTGCGCGTGCAACGCGGTCGGGATGACATCCGGGTCATGGTTCGCCTTCCGCAGAGTGAGCGCAATGCACTCTCCGATCTGCAAGCGTTCAACATCCGCACGCCTTCTGGTGCGAGGATTCCGCTCGCCGAGGTGGCGACCGTGTCCATGGGTACGGGGTCATCCTCCATCAACCGACGGGATCGTTCGCGCGTCGTGACCATCACGGCCGAGGTCAACGAGGACATCGTTCCAGCCCAGGACATCATCAATGCGCTTGAAACCGAGATCCTCCCGGCCATGGCCATGGACTACCCTGGCTTCCGTGCGTCGTTTGAGGGCGAACAGCGGGAGCAGGCCGACGCCGTGGCAGCGATCCAGCGCGGATTCCTGATTGCCATTTTCCTCATCTTCGCGCTGCTGGCCATCCCGTTTCGCTCGTACACCCAGCCGCTGATCATCATGGCGGCCATTCCGTTCGGTGTGATTGGTGCCATCCTGGGTCACCTGGTGATGGGTCTCGCTGTCGGTATCCTGAGTCTGTTCGGAATCGTGGGACTGGCTGGCGTTGTGGTCAATGATTCCCTTGTGCTGATCGATTACGTCAACCGGGAGCGGGAGAAGGGAGCGTCGATCGAACAGGCCGTAGTCGTGGCGGCCAAGGCGCGATTCCGTCCCATTCTCCTGACGTCGATTACGACCTTCCTCGGTGTTCTTCCGCTGATTCTCGAGCGCAGCCTGCAAGCCCAGTTCTTGATCCCGATTGCGGCCAGCCTCGGATTCGGAATTCTCTTCGCCACGTTCATCATCCTGGTACTCGTTCCGGCGCTGGCCATCCTGGAGGACCGGCTTCGTCAGCGGATGCTGCGACTCATGGGACGTTCGCCTGAGGGCGTGGTCGCTGAAGCAGCGTCCGTTTCGGGATTGGCGTCGACGTCCACAGGATCCTCACTTGGCTCGGAACCGATAGCAACGTAACATCCGCCCGCTCTTCGTCAGTGAACCGAAATGCGGTGCTGGACTCAGCGCTGCTTTGCGATCATGATCCTCTCGAACGCCAATTTTCAGACCCCGACCGACTTCGCGCCGCTCTTCGAGCGTGAGGCGCCGTTGGTATTGGAAGTTGGATTCGGCGACGGCCGGTACCTCGAGCATCTCCAGGAGGCGCATCCTGATTGGAATCTGCTAGGTGCTGAGGTCTCGTTGGGCTCGGTCTGGCGCGCCTACCGACGGATGAAACGGTGCGGTGCGGACCATGTCCGGCTCTACAAAGGCAGCGGTCGATTCATCGTTCGTGATGTGGTCCCGGAGAATAGCCTTCGCCGCGTGTACGTCAACTTCCCGGATCCGTGGCCGCGCAAGAAGCACCACAAGAATCGCCTATTGCAGGTCCCCTTTTTCCAGATTCTTTCGAGTCGACTTGAAGAGGGAGGCGATCTCCTGCTGACCACCGATCACCCGGAGTACTTCCAGTTTTCGGTGGAACAGGGTCGAGCCTCTGGCTGCTTCGCGGTAGAGGAAGGCGATCCGCCACCGGCTACGCTGCGCACGAAGTATGCCATGAAGTGGCTCGATCAGGACAAGCCGATCTACCATGCACGATTCACGGTGACCTCGGTTGCCCAATCACCCGAACCACGCAACCCCCTCATTCCCATGCAACATGTGATTCTGGACGGCAGCCTCGCTGACGTTGGTTCGTTCGAGAAGCAGGTACGCGCATACGCGGGCGGTCACGCCATCATCCTCGAAGCCTATCGGGACCTTGGCGGCGATGGGCTACTGTTCAAAGCCGTGAGCGAAGAGCCGGATCTGCGTCAGGAGTTGATCATCCAGGCGTGGCCTCATGAGAACGGTGGCGTCCTGGTCAGCCTGCAGCCGTTCGGTAATCCGATGACCACGAAAGGAGTCCGTGAGGCGGTGACGGCCGTTTCCGACTGGTTGGTGGGTCAGGGGCTGACGGTGCGCAAAGCCTGGGTCTAGGCTTGGCTCTGAGCCTGGGACTGAGCCTGCGGATCAAACAGGTCCGATCTCAGCCGTCCAAATGTTGCCGCTTGGTTCGCCAGGCGCTGAATCCTGTTTTGGCTGCTCCGACTTGCGCTGATCCGTTCGAAGAAGCGGTCGGTGAGTGGAACGCGTCAGCGTAGAGCGCCGCGGCAATCGCGAGATCTTCCTTCAGAACGTCGTCGGCGGTGCCCAGCATCTCCGCTTCGAAATGATCGTCCACAAAGTGCGTTGAGAATTGGCCGCTGGTGAACGACTCATGGGTCATCACGAACCGGCAAAACGGAATCGTTGTCGGAACGCCCGCCACGCCGTACTCATCCAGCGCACGGATCATGCGGGCGATGGCCTGTTCGCGTGAAGGCGCCCAGGTGGTCAGCTTTGAAATCATCGGGTCGTAGTAGAGTGGAATCTCGGATCCCTCCTCGACGCCGCTGTCCACGCGCACCCCCGGTCCCGATGGCGGATCGTGGGCCAGCAGAAGCCCTGGCCCCGGTATGAAGCCTGCCGATGGATCTTCCGCGTATATGCGACACTCGATGGAATGGCCATTGATGGCGAGATCATCCTGGGAGAAGGTGAGCGCGTGGCCTTCCGCAACCCGGATCTGTTGCTCCACGAGGTCGATGCCGGTAATGTACTCGGTCACGGGATGCTCGACCTGCAGGCGCGTATTCATTTCCATGAAGTAGAACTGCATGTCCTTGTCGAGCAGGAATTCGACCGTACCTGCCCCGACATACCCGCACGAGCGCGCCGCACGGATGGCTGCTTCGCCCATGGCTTCACGGACCTCAGGTGTCAACACACACGAGGGCGCTTCCTCCACCACTTTCTGGTGACGTCGCTGGATCGAGCATTCGCGCTCAAAGAGATGCACGACGTTGCCATGCGAATCCGCCATGATCTGGAATTCGATGTGACGCGGCTCTTCGATGTATTTCTCGATGAACACCCGGCCGTCCCCGAAGGCGGAGTTGGCTTCGCTCGAGGCGGTTTGCAGGGCTGCGGCGAAATCAGCTGCTTCACGAACGATGCGCATGCCTTTGCCACCGCCGCCGGCGGCCGCCTTGATCAGGACGGGAAAGCCGATTCCGGCAGCGGTCCGGGCCGCCTCGTCTGCATCCGATATCGCATCGATCGTACCGGGCGCCATCGGTACGCCAGCCTCATCCATGAGGGCCCGGGCCGCCGTTTTGTCGCCCATGGCCTCGATGGCCGCCGGCGGCGGCCCGATGAAGAGAATATCCTTCTCGGTGCAAGCTGCAGCAAAGGTGCTGTTTTCTGACAGGAAGCCGTAACCGGGATGAATCGCGTCTGCGCCGGCGCGCTCGGCCACCTCAAGGATGCGTTCTCCGATCAGGTAGGACTCAGCTGATGGGGATGCGCCAATGTGATACGCTTCGTCGGCCATCCTGACGTGCAACGCCGTCCGGTCGGCATCCGAAAAGACGGCAACCGTTCCGATGCCCAGTTCACGGCAGGTCCGGATGACGCGCACCGCAATCTCGCCGCGATTGGCTATCAGAACTTTGGTGATGGGACGGATTCCTGACATTTCTGCATGAAACAGGCTGTTGGCACGAATTTGGCGCGATTAAGGACCAGAATCCGCGATTAAGGCTCTGGAACGCGGGTTTTTGGCTGGCCGAAGATTTCTTCGACCAAGATAGGGGATACCAATCGGCCCTGACAGCCGGTCGGGGTCCAAAAGCTGTCATTTTGACTCCCTCGAACCATTGAATTCCCAACCACTCTGATTCTTCCGCACCGGGATGGCACAGGATTTCTACAAAACGCTCGGCGTTGACGAGAACGTGGACGCGGACGCCCTGAAAAAGGCGTACCGCAAGCTGGCTCGTGAACTGCACCCGGATCGGAATCCGGGTGACGCGACAGCGGAAGAGCGATTCAAGGAAGTGCAGCACGCGTATGAAACGCTTTCCGACCCGGCCAAGCGCAAGCAGTATGACCGGATGAAACGCTTTGGCGGCATGGGAGCAGGTTCACCGTTCGAAACACGCTCCGGCTTCCGCTACCGACAAAATCCGGACGGGACGTATGTCCGTATGGATCCGGAATTCGATACCGGTGCCGGGTTCTCCGATCTGTTCGAGCGCTTCTTTGGAGGCGCCGGCCCGGGGATGGGCTCGCAAGCCGGCCGACAAACTGGCCACTCTGGGGGCCGTCCGGGCGCTCGCTCGTCGCGCGCTCAGGATTCAAAGGCGTACGACCGCAATCGGACGATCCGGATTGCATTCAGCCGCATGCTCAAAGGAGGGAAGGTGTCCTTTTCTCTCGATGGGGAGAAGATCTCCATTCCGTTTCCCAAGGGGGTGAAGGACGGACACAAAGTGCGTGTTCGCGGCAAAGGGCGCGCCATGCCCAACGGCGGCAATGGCAATCTCTACGTCACGATCCGCGTCGAGGAGGACGAGCGTTTCACCCGGGAGGGATCGTCGATCTACACCACGATGCGAGTATCCGTCTTCGATGCGTTACTGGGAGCGTCCACCCAGATTGAAACCCCGCTCGGAAAGCGCCTGAAGCTGACCATTCCGGAAGGGTCACAACCCAACGATCGCTTGCGCATCAAGGGGCACGGAGTGCCATCGGACACCAAAACCGGTGACTTGATCGTCCAGCTCGAGGTGGTTTTGCCTGAGAAGCTGACTGATGAGCAACGCGCATTCATCGAGCAAGCGCGTGATGCTGGGCAGGACGAGAATGCGGATTGAGAACGGGCTATCGCCAACGAGCGGTAGAGCCCGGGTAGGGCACTGAAATCCCTTTACGAATGCGCTTTAACCGGCGCGCTGGCGGTCGATAATGAAAACGGATGCGTGTATCCCGACTTCATATCGACTTTTCGGCCCTGAAAGCCTGTTCACTGGTCTTTCTCGTAGCCACTTTCACAATCCTGAGCGCCGGCTCTGCGATGGCTCAGACGGATTGGTGGTCGCCCGTGGACGGACCCTACGGGGGCACGACCGTATGGGACCTGGAGCGCACCCCGGATGGCGCCATTCTGGCTGCTACTTCGAATGGTGTCCATCGCTCGATTGACGAGGGGCGGACCTGGGCTGGATTGAGCGTGGGCCTGACCACGTTCGATGTCCGCGATATTCATGTCGACAGTCAGGGCGATGTTCGCGTGGCCACTTTTGGTCATGGTCTGTTCAAGCTTTCGCCCGTTCAAGACGTCTGGACATCGGACGGATTGGACAACACCTACACGACAAGCCTTCTGGAGCCCGAGCCCGGTATTCTGCTGGCCGGGGCCAACGGGTTTGTCTATCGCTCTGACGATCAGGGTGCAAGCTGGAGCGCGCGATCCCTTGAAGGCTACAGCGTCAACGTCCAATCGCTCGCAGCCAATGGGGATTACGTATTCGCTGCGTCCCACCTGGGGATATTCAGATCGGACAATGACGGACTCGACTGGGAGTTTGCCTCGTTCGGTCTGCAGGAATACAACGTCAGTACGATCGCCACCAATGAGTTGGGGCATGTTTTTGCAGGCATGCAGCCCGGTCAAGGAGGCTGTTCGATCTACCGCTCCCGTGGCAACGGCAGCCTCTGGACGTGTGTCCAGCCGCAGACCGACCCGCTGACGGTACCCATGATCAAGGCTGCCCCGGACGG
This sequence comes from Rhodothermales bacterium, assembly GCA_028284865.1. Lineage (GTDB taxonomy): Bacteria > Bacteroidota > Rhodothermia > Rhodothermales > UBA10348 > JAAZVD01. The sequence goes on from JANQQV010000006.1 coordinate 279,048, forward strand.
AACACTCTTCGCAGGAGGCTTCCGGAATCTGTATCAAAGCTCAGATGAAGGGGGGACCTGGCTCTCCCGCCGCGCATCGGGCTCGAATGTCCAGTCGATGCTCTTCCTGGGGTCAGGGATGTTGATCGGGACGCATGGCCAGGGCGTAATGCGCTCCGAAGACAATGGCGTTTCGTGGGTCGAGTCCAATGATGGCCTCCAAAGCTCGATTACGACCGTGCGATCCCTGCCTGATGGTCGGGTTGTTGCCGGCACATCGGGAGGCTTGTTTGTGACCGGCGACCTGGGGTCATCCTGGTCGCGCATTCATCAGGACTTGCCACTGATCCAGTCCATCACGGACGTAATTGTGGATGGCGAAGGCTCGCTACTCGCTGCGACCACGGCCGGAGTCTGGAAGCACGATGACACCGATGGGTGGAATGCGCTGGGCCCACCGGGCATGCCGGCAATTCGTGATCTGGACGTATCGGAGGACGGTACCGTCCTTGCCGGTTACTATGCCGGTGTCTGGCTTCACGCTGGATCGGGATGGGTGAACTCACCGATCACAGGCCCTGACATGGCCGCCCGGGACGTGGCTGCCGTTCACGTTGCGAGCGACGGGTCGCTTTTGGCGGGCGCTTCTTGGGACTCCTGGCGTCGAGCGGCAGGGGAGTCGGTCTGGCAACTGATGAGTTCGTCGGACCTGGCTTGGTTTGATGTTCAAGCATTCGGTGAGTCGGAGAACCGATTGTTGGCCGGGACCAAGTTCTCAGGCGTCCTGCAATCGTTTGATTACGGAGAGACCTGGTTTCCGATGGGAACGGGCCTGCAGGGCAGCGAAGACATTCGCGACATTCAATTCGACAGCCGCGGAACGCCCTATATCGCGACGTACGGAAGCGGCGTCTATCAGCTCAATCCGTGGAGCAACTCGTGGCTTCCGGTTCGCTCGGGTCTTGACGGGCACTGGCGCATCACGTCCATGACCTACGACACGTACGGCAATGCGTGGATCGGCACGGTGGATGGAGGCCTGTTCCGACATGGCGCAGCAGGCGTCGGGACCGAAAGCGATAACGACCTCCCGTCCGGATTCGATCTGGGTGCGCCGTGGCCCAATCCCTCGACGGGATCGGTTCGCGTGACCGTCTCGCTTGACCTTGCTTCCGAGATCCAGATCGATGTCAGCGACATGCTGGGTCGCCAGGTCCATACCGATCGGAAGATGCTCTCTGCCGGAAGTCATGAGCTTCCGCTGGATTTAGGAACCGTGCCATCAGGCGTCTACTGGATTCGCGCAACGACGGATCGTGGTACCACCGCGCGTCCCGTCTCAATCGTTCGCTGAGCGGAATCATCCCGGCGGTTCATCGGGCGAAAATGACGAGTCAGCGCCGACTCGCCGGACGTCACCCCCATGAAAGGGCGGCCCGGAAGATCAAGGCGCTAGATTGGGCTGGATATCCACTCGCCAATCACATCACGTCATGCCGCGATCGCTACTTACGTTGGTATCAGCATTCCTGATTGCTTTCTCAGCCCAGGCGCAGACGCCGCCAGCCCCTGGATCGACTGACATTCCGCGAGCCATGGGCATGATGAGTCAGGGGCATTTTGACGGTGCTGTTGGTGTGCTTGACTCGCTGCTCACACAGCATCCGGATCTGACCGCAGCCTGGAACGCGCTCGGGGTTGTACAGCGCAGAGCGGGCAACCACGAGGCTTCCCTGAGCGCATTCGAAACAGTCTACGAGCAATCGGCGCAGTCCGGGGCTGCCGCGTTCAACATCGGCATCACACACGCCTTTCTATCGGATCTGGATCAGGCCTTCGAATGGCTGATGCAGGCCAAGGCGTCCGGACAGGTCCTTACGGCCAACATCGCTCTGACCCCGGTTGCTGCTACCTTGCAGCAGGATGCTCGCTACGCTCAGCTGTTTCCCGATCCCGAGTCGTACGGGCAACCGTTCCTCGAGGACCGGGAGATCATCCAGGATTGGTATGGCGAGTCAGCAGGCGATGTCTTCGGATGGATTGCCCGTTCGATCGGAGACGTGGACGGCGATGGTATTTCAGACATTACAACCTCCGCAACAGGCTATAACGGGCAATCCGGAAAGGTCTACGTGTATGCCAGCGGGTCGGGAGCGCTGCTCTGGAGCGTAGAAGGAAGTCGACCTGGAGGCCGATTGGGTCACGGCATCGAAGCAGCTGGAGACGTAAACGGGGACGGCGTCCCTGACGTCGTGGCTGCCGCTCCCTATGCCAATCAGGTCCACGTGTTTTCAGGAATGGACGGGAGCGAGATCTGGGCGGTCTCCGGAGCCGATTCGACCGGCGCGTTCGGACTCAGCGTCAAAGGGTTGGGCGATGTGGACGGCGATGGTCGCTCGGATATTCTGGTTGGCGAACCGTTCCAGGTCTTTGGGGCGCCTATCAACGGCGGCGATCTGTCCCGGCCGGGCCGGGCGCACGTGCTTTCGGGGGCAGACGGCTCCACGTTGATGACGCTCGAAGGCGACGCGCCAGGCGACGGATTCGGCTCGTCTGTCAGTGGAAAAATGACTTCGGGCGGAGCCCCGATGTTCATTGTCGGGGCACCTGGTGGCGGTGAGGCAGGGACAGGAAAAGCCTGGGTGTACGATGGTCTGAGCGGAGAACCGCACTTCACCGCCGAACCCGACGAAGGAGGTGCCCAATACGCAGGGATGTTTCTTTCCGTCGTTGGCGACCTGAATGGTGACGGCACGCAAGATGTCTATATCGCTGATTGGGGAGACAATGCAGCCGCGCCTGGAGCGGGTAAGATCTACGTTTACTCCGGTCGGGACGGCAGCGTGTTGTTCACCTTGACGGGTGAGTCAGCTGGTGACGGGTTCGGTATCGGCATTGCCGATGCGGGCGATGTCGATCGGGATGGATTTGATGACCTCGTTGTGGGAGCCTGGCAGCACGCATCCGCAGCTCCATCAGGCGGAAAGCTTCATGTCCATTCCGGAAGGGATGCGTCGTTGCTCTACACCGTGACGGGAACGGTGGCCGGCGAAACCCTCGGGTTTGATACCACTGGCGTTGGGGACGTCAATGGAGATGGCTGGGTGGACTTCCTCGTGACTTCTGCCTACAGTATGCGACACGGTTTTCGAACCGGAAGAACGATGATCATCTCCGGCAAACCCGCCAATTAGTCATGCCCGACATCCACCACCGGCTTGCCATCACCGCACCCATCGACGCGGTATTCCAGGCCATCTCAACCCAAGAAGGACTGAATGCGTGGTGGACCAAGGATTGCGAGGGGACTCCGACATTGGGTGCCCCGTATCGGTTCTTCTTCTCGGAGCAGTACGACTGGTCCGGATCGGTAAGCGCGATCGAGGCAGGCCGCATGATTGAGTGGACGTTTTTGGATGCTGAGCCTGATTGGACAGGTACCCGCCTACGCATTGAGCTCACATCGGATGGGGACCGCACGTGGGTCGCTTTTCTTCACGCCGATTGGTCGGAGGTATCCGACCATTTCTGCCACACATCTTTTTGCTGGGCGTCCTACCTGCGTTTACTTCGGAGATGGGTCGAGGAGGGGTTCACCCTTCCGTACGAAGAACGGGGTGAGGATTGACTCCCCACCCCGCGTATTCATTCTAGTTGTTGACGCCATGAAGCAGCAGGCGGGTGACATCCACAGTGCACCCTCTCGTCACCCGCCTGCGCTCCGGCGTTCTGGGAGCGTCCACCGATCCGCCTTACAGCGTTTCTCCCAGAATGCTGCGTAGCGAGCCCGTCAGCCCCGTGTCACCGCGACTCTGCCGGACGGCTACGATCAAATCTTTCAGGTACACATCGTGTTGGGGATGTGCCCCGGCAAAGGCGTGCGCCTGATTGTGGGCCTTCTGCGCCGATTCAAACTCGAATACATGCAGGACTTCGCTTGAGTTGAGGATCAACCGACTGCTCTGGTCCGCCGGTATGGCCAGGTTGGCGGGCCCGTTTGGCATCACGAAAATCCCATCCTTCTGCAAGGCATCCTCAAGCACGTTGATGGTGAACGTGGACTCATTGGACACAGATTGGGAGCTGGCACAACCTGTCAGGAGCGCAACGGCGCCCAGGAACAGGAGAATGCGTGCCGACCAACGAAGCATCTGGTTTCGGGAATGATGCGCTCGGGAATTCTGATTCTGTGAGGAGTCACGTCGACTCGAGTGTTGCGTGGTTTCAACCAGGGAATGGACCCCGATCGATCGAGCGTGTGTAGTTGTCATGGCAATGCGTCTTTTGATGAGGGTTTCGCCCATGAACTGGCAAATCGCATTCCATGACAGGCGCTTCAACGAGAAGAAGTGTCCCACCGGTTGACTGTCCGGTTTGAATGGTCGGCAGGAGGAATCAACGGTTCTCGCAGATCAAGGATGTGTAAAGCCGATCGTAGCTCAAGGAAAACAACTTGCATCACGAATGTCTGCTGCAGTATACTTGGCGCACTTCCATCGAGAACGACCGAGGGACAGGCCCTGTGACGTCGTAGCAACCAGATCCTAATAGGGACCAAAGGTGCTAAATCCTGCTCGATACGAGACAGATGGGAAGGTCAGGAGTTCTGCTCCGAGGTGACCCTCCCGCTGCTTATGCCCGGTGAGGGTTTTTTCGTATCTGGCTGAGATGGAGGGCGACCGGCTCCGTGCCGATCGGTCGACCTTTCCGGGGCGATCGATCCGTCCTCCTAGGCACAGGGAGCTGCGAGGTGCTCTGGAGATCAACTCCACAGCCAAGGATCTGACGACGGTGGGGCTTCGGCCCGGATGGAAGACCAATTTCAACCATCCATTGCAGTCACTTCCATGCATCCGCAGACCCGACTCACGCTGGCAGGCCAAACTACAGACACCGCCTTCAACAGCGTATCCCTTCCCATTTACCAGTCGGCCATCTTCCGATTCAACGAAGACGGAACCAAGCCTGACTATGACTACAGCCGCAGTGGCAACCCGACGCGCAGTGCGCTCGAGGAGATCCTGGCAGAACTGGAAGGAGGTGCCGGCGCCGTATGTGTCGGCAGTGGTATGGCGGCGATCGCCACGGTGCTGTCTCTGTATCCGGCAGGCAGTCACATCATCTGCTCCCACGATTGCTATGGAGGCACGGAGCGACTTCTATCCTGGTGGGAGCGACAGGGCAAGATCAGCGTGTCCTACGTGGATCTGACTGATCCCCTGCAGCTGGCGCTTCACCTGCGACCCGAAACGAAGGCGGTATGGGTTGAAACACCTTCGAACCCGCTTCTTCGCGTCACGGATCTCTACCGTGTGGGTAGCATTGCGAAAGACGCCGGGGTGGACTTCATCGTGGACAACACCTTCCTGACCCCGCTTTTGCAGCGACCCTTTGATTTCGGGGCCGACTACGTGGTGCATTCGACAACGAAGTATCTGAATGGCCATTCGGATGTCGTCGGAGGAGCTGTGATTGCTGCCACCGAGGAAGGCCGGGAAGCGGTTTACTACGCAGCCAATGCCCAGGGGGCGACAGCGGTGCCATTTGACAGCTGGTTGATCCTGCGTGGGCTCAAGACCCTTCCGATCCGGCTCCGTCAGCATCAGGAAAACGCGCAGGCCGTGGCGGAATTCCTGGAAGCACATCATGCCGTCGAACAGGTTTACTACCCGGGTTTGTCTTCCCACGAAGGGCATGATCTGGCAGCACGGCAGCAGGCCGGATTTGGCGGCATGCTTTCGTTCCGCGTTCGCAAAGGGTTTCCGATAGCGGATCTGCTCAGAGCAACCCGCGTGTTCACGTTGGCGGAGTCGCTGGGCGGCGTCGAGTCCCTGATCGAGCAGCCAGCCACGATGAGTCATGCATCCATGCGTCCCGAAGCGCGCGAAGAGGCTGGGATTACCGAAGAAGTGATCCGCCTGTCCGTGGGCATCGAACATCCGGATGATCTGATTGCCGACCTGGAGCAGGCCTTCAATCGGGCTGTGAAATCTGACGCGACGGAAGAAGCATCCCCTTCGCGCGCCGAGCGTGCCTTCGAGAGGGTGCACAAGAACGGGGTGGCAGTCCATGGCTGATGTAGCGTGTTGTACCACCTTTCCGTTCCGGGAGGACGTCTTTGATCTGGGGCGATTCGAGCTTGAATCGGGTGTCGTGCTTCCTGAAACCAAGCTCCTGTTTCGAACCTGGGGTTCACTCAACCGCGCCGCCGACAACGCTGTGGTCGTGTTCCATTCCCTTACGGGTGATGCGGATATCACCAGCTGGTGGAAAGGACTGTTCGGTAAGAACAAATCCATCGATCCCACGCGTCATTTCGTGATCTGCGCGAACCTGATCGGGTCGTGCTACGGCAGTACGGGTCCGACGTCAATCAATCCGGAAACGGGTCAGCCCTGGCAGGCCTCGTTTCCGGATGTCACCGTACGCGACAACGTGCTTGCGCAGCAGCAGCTGGTTCGATGGCTGGGCGTACGTCGCGTGGATATGGTCATCGGGGGCTCGCTGGGAGGCATGTTGGCACTCCAGTGGGCGGCCGAGGACTCGAGCGTACGCCGTGTGGTTGCCGTGGCGACCTCTGCCGCCCACTCCGCTTGGTGCATCGCCTGGAGCGAGGCCCAGCGACAGGCCATTTTCGCCGATCCCGAGTGGAATGGAGGCTACTATGCACCGGATCGCCCGCCCGCAGCAGGCCTGGCAGCCGCACGCATGATGGCCATGCTGTCATATCGCAATCCAGAGTCCTTCGAGGAACGCTTTGGACGCGCGGCTGCGAGCGAACCTGCTCACCAGCGGGATCGAGCCCATGTAGCCGGTTCAGATAGGGCAACTGCGAACACTGCCGTTCCTCATCCCCCCTCAAGGCAGTCATTCTCGGTTCAGGGCTACCTGCACCATCAGGGCAGCAAGCTCGTCAAACGATTCGATGCCAACAGCTACGTGTGCCTGACCCGAATGGCCAACGCCCACGATCTGGGATTGGTGGCTCCTGCCAGTGCCCAATCGGGAAAAGGGAAAAAAACACCCCGGATTGAGCAACCTGTGCTGCTCGTGGGTATACCATCAGACATCCTGTTTCCCATGGCTGAGATTCGCGCACTCGCTGAACTCCTTCCTGCTGCGGACGTGGCAACCCTGGAGTCCGTCCACGGCCATGATGGCTTCCTGATCGACGCTGATCGACTGGACGCCATCATCCAGCGATGGTCAGAGGGAGCGCGACCGAAGAGGCCATCACCCCTACACGCCTCACTGACATGCATATCGACCTGAGTGGACAGACCATCCTGGTAACCGGCGCCAGCCGCGGAATCGGTCGCGAAATCGCTCGCCAACTGGGTGCCTCGGGAGCAACCGTCGCCATTCATTACTCGTCCTCGTCGGACGAAGCGGTAGCGCTGTGCAAGGAGATTGGTGGCAAGAGTGAAGCCTTTCGTGCGGACCTCTCCGATGCCTCTGAGACGGATCGCCTGTTCCGCGATGTGGCTGGCGTGTATGGACGCATCGACTGCGTCGTCAACAATGCCGGAATCGCCGTTCATTCGCCACTCGAGAAGTCGCTGGGCGACTGGGTGGATGACTGGGATCGCACCATGGACGTCAATACCCGTTCGTCAGGCATTCTGACCCGTGCCGCCATCGGACATTTCGTCGAGAATGGCGGTGGTCGTCTGATCTACATGGCTTCTCGCGCATCTTTCCGGGGTGATTCGGAAGATTATCTGGCCTATGCGGCTTCCAAAGGGGCCATGGTTTCGCTGGCTCGCTCGGTTGCTCGTGCCTATGGGAAACAGAACATCAAAGCCTTCACCATCGCACCTGGATTTGTTCGGACGTCGATGGCTCAGGATGCCATCGACGCATACGGGGAGGACTTCGTGCTCGGAGGCATTGCCCTCGACCGGCTAACCGAGCCGAGCGATGTTGCTCCCACGGTCGTCCTGCTGGCAAGCGGACTTTCGGACCACGCAACCGGTTGTACCATCGATATCAATGCCGCGAGTTATGTCCACTGACCGTTCCCATCAGGCCGGGAAGCACCGTGTGGTGAAGGTCCTCAAGTTTGGAGGGACCTCGGTAGGCTCTGCAGAAGCGTTGCAGCGTCTTGCAGGCATCGTTACCTCGGAAGCGGGCAGCTCGCGACCTCTGGTTGTGGTTTCCGCCCTCTCGGGTGTGACCGACTGGTTGCATGCCCTCGAGGAAGAGGATACCGCAAAGCGCCAGCAGGTCTGGATGCGCAAGATCGTCCGCCGGCACCAGAGCCTGTCGCATGAGATTCTGGACCATGATCGTCATGCCCGCTATCTCGGCCGTTTGGCCGATTGCATCGAGCAATTACGCGATGTGTTGCGTTGGTCGCCCGGTCCGATGCGATCGCACGCCATCTGGGCCAGCGGGGAGTGGATGTCCGCGCCGCTGGTAGCTCTTTTCCTCGAACAGCACGGCGTGGATGCCGACTGGGTGGATGCCCGGAAACTGATCCGCGTGGTGGAAAGTGCATCCGGATCGTGGGTGGTGGATCGCAATCAGACCCGTGTCCAGACCGAAATCTGGTTCCATCGCCTCCCGTCCACCCGCATTCCTGTCATCACCGGATTCCTGGGCTCAAACAGTCAAGGTCGCGTGGTCACGCTGGGCCGCGGTGGAAGCGACTACTCGGCATCCCTGATCGCTGAGGCGGTGGGTGCTTCCAAGTTTGACCGATGGACGGACGTCGACGGGCTGTATACAGCCGATCCGCGCAAACATGAGGAAGCGGGTCGCTTCCTGTATCTCCTTCTGGAAGATGCCACGACCTGGAATGAAGCGAACCAGTTGGGTATGCATGCGCACGCATTCGAGCCAGTTCTTCATGCCTGTATTCCCGTGCACGTACGATCGACGCGGCATCCACAAGGCGATGGGACACTGATCATGCCGGGTGGTCTTCCCAAGCGGGTTGAAAAAGACGCCCGCGACTTGATGGACCGCACGCGAACTGCGATGTAAGTGAGTGACATGAAACTGAATGTTGGAATCCTTGGCGCAACGGGCGCTGTCGGTCAGAAATTCGTTCGCCTGCTGGAAGGCCATCCCTGGTTTGAAGTCACGGCTGTAGCGGCCTCGGAGCGTTCAGCAGGCAAACCGTATCGCCAGGCTGCGCACTGGATCGAATCAACGCCGATTCCCGATGCGGTAGGCGAATTGACTGTCGAGACCTGCGAGCCCGGACTGGATTGTGATCTCGTTTTCTCGGGTCTGGATAGCTCAGTAGCTGGGCCGATCGAAAAAGCATTCGCTGACGCCGGGTATCCGGTGATTTCGAATGCGAAGAATCATCGGATGGATGATGATGTGCCGCTGTTGATTCCAGAAGTGAATCCCGAACACATAGCCCTCATCGAGCGGCAACAGCGGCCCTCCGGAGGATTCATCGTCACGAACCCCAATTGCGCGACGGTTGGCCTGACCATGGCGCTGAAACCGCTTCAAGATGCTTTTGGCATCGAAGCGGTCCACGTGACAACCATGCAGGCCCTCTCGGGTGCGGGGTATCCCGGTGTTGCCTCCCTCGACGCGGTAGCCAACGTGATCCCCTACATCGGAGGGGAGGAAGACAAACTGGAGACGGAGCCCCTGCGCATCCTCGCGCCGTTGTCCCGAGAGGGAGACGCGGGCACGCCGAGCGTTTCATCGCTGGCGTTTCCCATTTCAGCGCAGTGCAACCGGGTACCCGTGATCGAAGGTCACATGGAATGTGTCTCGGTCAAGCTCTCCGGTTCTCCGTCAATCGAGCACGTCCAGGAAACCATCAAGCGATTCACCGGTCCGGACGAAGTCTCGGTATTGCCGTCTTCACCCGAATACTGCGTGGTTGTGGATGAGGCTGACTCAGCGCCGCAGCCGCGCCGCGATGTCCATCGCGGCGCAGGAATGACTGCGAGCATCGGCCGCATTCGGCCCTGTCCGCTTTTCGATGTGCGGTTCGTCGTCCTCAGTCACAACACGGTGCGTGGTGCTGCGGGAGGTGCCATCCTGAACGCCGAATTGCTCGCATCGCGCGGCTTGCTCCCGCATCGTACTGCAGGCTGATTGATCGCATCCGTTCGAGTGGCGTGCGTCGTATTTTCGGGCTTGCTTTCTCTCTTGAACCCTGCCATCTGATCGTCGCCATGCAAGACAGCGAATCCTCTGCCCTGGACCTCCTGGACCGTACCCTGATGGGAATGGCCCTGATTGACTGGGCTGAATTGATTGGTATCACGATTGTCGTGACTCTGGTGCTGATGTTCGTCCGCCGGGTGTTTTTCGGGCGATTTGCCGCGCTCGCGGAGCGAACATCGAATCGGGTGGATGACATCATCGCCGAGGTGCTCCATGGAATGCGCACCTGGTTTCTGATTGTGATCGCCTTCTATCTGGCCGTTGAATTCATCGCGGCTGATGCACCGGCTATTCCCTGGCTGTTGCGCGTGGTCTTTGTCGGGCTTCTATTTCAAATCGGTCTTTGGGGGAATGATCTGATTCGCGTCGGGACCGAATGGTATGTCGAGTCCCGGGACAATGAGGCCAGTCAGATTACGGCCGCACGCGCCATGGGCATGGTTGGGCGATTGGTTCTCTGGACCATCGTGCTCCTGGCCCTGCTCGATAATTTCGGTGTCGATGTCACAGCGTTGGTCGCGGGTTTGGGAATCGGAGGTATTGCGATCGCGCTCGCCGTCCAGAATGTCCTGGCGGATCTCTTGGCCTATGTCTCCATCGTGGCTGACCGGCCTTTTGTGTTCGGAGACTTCCTCGTCGTGGGCGAACACTCGGGGACGGTTGAACACATCGGCATCAAGACGACTCGTATCCGCAGCCTGAGCGGTGAGCAGATCGTATTCTCCAACAACGACCTGCTCGGTAGCCGTGTACGCAACTTCAAGCGGATGAATGAGCGTCGTGCGCTGTTCAGCGTGGGAGTGGTCTACGAGACACCCCATGAAGTCCTGAAAGGACTACCTGAGATCTTCAAGGCGGCCGTCGAGGCTCAGGAGAATGTCCGCTTTGATCGTGCGCACCTGAAGACGTTTGCAGACTTTTCGATCAACTACGAAATCGTCTACTACATGCTCGTTCCGGACTATGCGGTGTTCATGGATACGCAGGAGGCCATCAATCTGGCCATTCACAAGGCGTTCACCGAGCGCGGAATCGAGTTTGCCTTCCCGACCCAGACGTTGCACATCGAAAAGGCGAATGCCTAGGAGCGCAGCGCCAGGCGGATGATCTCTTCCGCATTCCGGATCGAGGAGTCCTTTCGCAGAACTCCGAGAACGGCTTTCTCGGCGGCGGAACGGGACAAACCGAGTGCTTCCAATGCCGCCATGGCATCGGCGCGGAAATTGTCATCGCCCATTGCGCTATCTGCACCCGATGACGCACCGTCGAGGCCGTCTTTCTCGAAGCGATCCCGGAGTTCAATGACCAGACGCTCGGCCGTCTTCTTGCCGACACCGGGGATACGGGTCAGCATGGCCACATCCCGATCCATGATGCGCTGTTTGATCTCGGATGGCCGAAGGGCGGAGAGCGCAGCAAGGGCAAGCTTGGGCCCGATCCCCGAGACGCCCAGCATGAGTTCGAACACGCGTCGCTCTTCCGTGGACAGGAAGCCGAACAGCGTGATAGCATCCTCTCGGACATGATGGTGTGTCAGCAGGACGGCATCTTCACCCGGTTCAGGTAGCCGCTCATAGGTCGAGGTAGGGATGAGAATCCGATACCCGATTCCGCCGACATCTATGACGGCTTCTGTCGGTTTCTTGGTGGCCAGACTGCCAGAGACGTAGTCGATCATGCCCGGGATTCCTCTTCCAATTCGTTCATCATTCGCTCGATATCCTGTCGGTTGACGCGGGCCACGATGGGCATCCGGCGACCGCTCCCGAACCCTTTCACGCTTACACGCAGTCCGGGAGGAGCTTGCTTCCGCTTGTACTCGTTGCGATCCACGGCATCAAGAATGCCTCGGACGAAACCGACCGACTGACCGGTGGCCATGGCGATGACCTCCTCATCCTGCCGTTCCTCAATGTAGCGACGCAGGATCTCGTCCAGCACGGGATAGGGAGGCAGCGAGTCTTCGTCCTTCTGATCCGGACGCAGTTCGGCAGATGGAGGCTTCTCGATGCTGGACAACGGGATGCGCTCTTCACCAGCTCGTTCGTTGATGTAGCGTGCCAGGGCGTAAACGTCCATCTTGAATACGTCGGCCAGCACAGCCAAACCGCCAGACATGTCGCCATACAACGTGGCGTAACCCATGGCCAGTTCACTCTTGTTGCCCGTCGTGAGCACCATGCGCGAGAACTTGTTGGCAACGGCCATCAGAATGACCCCTCGGGAGCGCGCCTGGATATTTTCTTCGGCGATTCCGAACGGCGTCCCTTCAAACAGGGGTTCCAGGATGGTTTCGAACGAGCCCACCACATCCTTGATGGGCAGCTCGTGGAAGGTGATCCGCAGATTGCGGGCCAGTGCCTCCGAATCACTCACACTGCCGGCCGATGAGTGTACCGAAGGCATGGTGATGCCGCTCACACGGTCCGGCCCCAGTGCTTCGACGGCGAGCGCAGCAGTTACAGCCGAATCGATTCCTCCCGACAGTCCGATCAGGACCTGATCGAAGGCAGCGGTCTTATCCACATACTCCCGGATTCCCAGCACCAGTGCATCATGCAGGTTCGCGATGCGATCATGGGGGAGGGGCGGACAAGACGTCTCATCGCCGAACTCCCAGTACACGATCGCTTCCTGGAAGGAAGGGGCGCAGGCAAGCAAGCGACCGTCGCCACTGTGCACGCGCGAATCGCCATCAAAAATCAGCTCGGTGTTGGCACCAACCTGATTGACCATCATGAAGGGCTTTCCGTGACGCTGGCACAGTGTTTCGATGATGCCGCTGCGGACGCCGTGCCGATCATGCGCATATGGTGAGGCGGAGAGATTGATCAACAGGTCCACACCCTGATCGACCAGTTCCTGAACCGGCTTTCGCTCGTACATGTGGTAGCTGGCGTACTCCTCGATATTCCACATGTCCTCGCAGATGTGAACGCCGAGGCGCACGCCCTTGAAGTCGATGACCTTTTGACGCTCGGCCGGCTCGAAATACCGGTACTCGTCATAGACATCGTAAGTTGGCAAGAGCATCTTGGCCGTGGTGCGGACGGGGCGGCCGCACTCCAGGAAGAGCGCTGCATTGAGCAGCTTTTTACCCACAGGATTCGGATTGCGAATCGGAGCTCCGACAATGACGCCCATGCCTTCGGGTACGCGTTCGTGAATCAACCGGATGGCCGCTTCCGTAGCGTCGATGAAGTGGTGGTTGTCGAGCAGGTCATGAGGCGAATACCCAACTACACTCAGCTCCGGAAACACGATCAGGTCCGCGCCTTCGCCGTGAGCGCGCTCCATCCATTCGATGGTCCGATGGGCGTTGCCCGTCAGATCCCCGACGATAGGATTGAATTGAGCGAGGGCGATTTTCATGTCTTGTCCTTCGTCTCCGGTTGGTCCGAGGATCGGGTCGCGTTCCCGGGATTGAGCTTCTTGAGGACGTTCACGAACCAGTCGGGCGTGCGTTCCGATAGGAGCGCTTCAGACATTGCTGGAAGTGATGCACGCCACCTTCCAGGTCATAGGAGAAACGGCCCTGGTCATAGGCGCGGGATTCGAGACCTTGCTGGACGCGTTCGCAGATGTCGATGTCCTCGTCCTGGACTTGATCACTGAACGTGCGATCCGCGTCGATCCGCCCCGGGTCCTTTTCAAGCGTTTCTGGCGTGTAGTAGTAGTCGAAGACTGTCTGACATGCATTCCAGGCCTGCGCATCCACCCGATTGACCTGCAGACGACCGGGGAGGATGTTCAGCATGATGTTCGGATAGATGAAGTAGTAGTAAGCCTCTTCATCAGGCGAACCGTACTGATTGTCATCGTTCTTGAACGGACTGTGCTGCAGGGAATAGTGCTCCATGGTGTCCGTCTGGTAGGAGCGGAAATCCAGCACGTCACACAGATCCGGATGTACCAGGGGGATGTGGTACCCCTCCAGGTAGTTGTCGACGTAAACCTTCCAGTTGGCCTTCACATCGTACCGATCCCGCTGGTAGAAGCGAAGGTCGCCGAGGGAAAGAGGGGCGATGCGTTCTACAATCCCGGCAATCACCTCGTCAAACGGCGGGGCGTGCTCAGGTTCGAGACAGCAGAAGATCATGCCTTGCCATTCGCGAACCGTCACCGGGTCCAGACCAAAATCCTTCTTGTCGAACAGCTCTGTGCGATCAAAGCGGGGGACGCCGCGCAGCGAGCCGTCCAGCAGGTACGTCCACCCATGATATTTGCACTGAAGCACTTTCGAGTGACCGCACTCCTCCAGAGCGATCGGGCCACCACGGTGCTTGCAGACATTGAACCACCCTTTGAGGTCGCCTTCCTTGTCGCGCACAATCACGATCGGATTGCCGGCGATGAAGTCGCTCATGAAGTCCCCGTGCTCAGCCACCCGACTGGCCGGACCGACATACTGCCAGGTTCGCGCCATGACCGCATCGCGATCGAACGCATGGAAGGCTGGGTCCACATACCAGGCCGAGGGAATCGTTTTCGAACGGGCCAGGGGCTCCTCGGTGAGGGCCTCATCCGTAAGAAGATGGCTGATGGAAGGGGGCACCATGGCAGATGAAAGGTCCGGCAGCTGTTGGGCTCGCAAACGTCTGTTCGAAGGACGAGTGGGCGGAAGTTACGAACTCCCTGTGCCTTGAAGATGTGCACGCACGGCTTTTTCCACCGTACTCACGGGCATGTCCCGGCCCGTCCATATCCGGAATGCTTCGGCCGCTTGCCCGATGAGCATGGGAAGCCCACCAATGACCCGGGCGCCGGCCGATTCAGCATCCATCATCAGTCGGGTCCGTGCAGGCGCATAGATCAGGTCGTAGACGACGTGCTCAGCTGTCATTCGGGTACTTTCGGGCAATGGTGACGCATTCGTGTTGGGCGACATCCCTACGGGTGTGGTGTTGACGATCAGGTCGAATGCAGCCAGTTTCGAGCCGCGATCTGCCCAGTCCACCACGTCGACGCCCTGGATCGCGCGCGCCGTGGCCTCGCGTCGCGCGGTCACGACCACCTTCTGCAGTCCTAGCACCTGCGTCAGCGCGTAGGCCACGGCGCGCGCAGCCCCACCAGCACCCACTATCAGTGCGCTCGATTCCGTCCAGTCAGTCCGTTCCATTTGCTGTAGCGGAGCCAGGAATCCGGCAACATCGGTGTTTTCGCCAACCAGATCATCGCCGTCCCGATACACGGTGTTCACGGCTCCAACTGCTGCCGCCGTTGTGGTCAGGCGGTCTACCTGCTCACATGCTTCCTGCTTGTGGGGAATCGTTACGTTCACGCCCACAACCCGCTCGCCGTCAATACCCGACAGCACGCCACCCACATCGCCAGGCAAGACATCCATCAGCCCGTAGTGCCAGTCCATTCCCAACTCGCAATAGGCGGCTTTGTGGATGACCGGCGAGAGGGAATGGCCGACAGGGTGGCCGATCAGAAAGCAGGTCCGAGCAGGTGTAGGGTCCATTCCGATTCCTTCGTCAGGGCGTTGCATCTTACAAGGTAAGCACGTTGTTTCTTGCACTGGCCCGCAATCCATCTTCCGGATCACAGAATCCGATCATCAGCACGGATCATTATGGCTCCCCATCCCGATTTCCTTCAGCAAGTCGATCGCATGTACGAAAAAGCGGCAGCCCTGACGGACCATCCCCCAGGACTTCTGAAGCAGATCAGCATCTGCAACTCCGTCTACAAGATGGAATTCCCGCTGGTCCGAGACGATGGGACCATCGAGGTCATCAAAGCCTGGCGCGCCGAGCACAGCCACCACAAGCTACCGACGAAAGGAGGGATCCGTTTCGATCTCTCTGTCAACGAGAACGAAGTCGCAGCGTTGGCCACGCTCATGACGTACAAGTGTGCGATCGTGAATGTCCCATTCGGTGGCGGAAAAGGGGGAATCCAGATCAAGCGGTCCGACTATTCGGATTCGGAGCTCGAGCGTATCACACGCCGCTATACGTTCGAGCTGTTCAACAAGAACTTTATTGGACCGGGAACGGACGTACCTGCGCCCGACTACGGCTCGGGCCCACGCGAAATGGCGTGGATCGTGGATACGTACCGTACGCTTTCCGATGACCCCCTTTCGGCATCGGCTTGCGTGACAGGCAAGCCCATTGCCCAAGGCGGTGTACGCGGTCGTACGGAAGCCACAGGGCGCGGAGTCTACTTCGGCATCCGGGAGTGCCTCTCCTACGAATCCGACATGCAGCGACGTGGCCTGACGACGGGTATGGAAGGCAAGACCGTTGTCGTGCAAGGTCTCGGCAACGTGGGCTATCACGCGGCCAAGTACATGCAGGAGGGGGGTGCCGTCCTCGTAGGTCTCGCCGAATACGAGGGAGCCATCCACAATCCGGATGGTCTCGATCTGGAATCGGTAATCGCCCATCGCAAGGCTACGGGGTCCATTCTCAACTTCCCTGGCGCCACGAACATCGAGGACTCGGCCAAGGCGCTCGAGCTGGAATGCGACATCCTCATCCCGGCTGCACTTGAAGGCGTCATCACAGACGAGAACGCACCCAACATCAAGGCAAAGATCGTCGCCGAAGCTGCCAACGGCCCAGTTACGGCAGACGCTGACGCGATCCTGCTTGAAAAAGGGGCATTGCTGCTTCCTGATGTCCTGCTCAATGCCGGAGGCGTGACGGTTTCTTACTTCGAATGGCTCAAAAACCTGTCCCATGTGCGCTTTGGCCGCATGAGCAAGCGCTTTGAGCAGGCATCGAATGAGCGCATCGTCCGCGCGCTGGCCTCAGCCATGCAAGTTGATATCTCCAGCGAGGAGATGATGCGATTGACGGCAGGAGCCGACGAGGTGGACCTGGTCAATTCAGGGCTTGAGGAAACGATGGCTACGGCCTATTCCGAGACGCGGGAGATTGCGCTTTCCAAAGGCACGGATCTGCGTACGGCCGCCTTCATCAATGCGATCGACAAGGTTGCTGTCTCTTACACCGAGATGGGCATCTTCCCGTGATCGGGAATCGCTTCTTGTCGGCTCACTGATCACTCTGCCCTTCGTCAGGCGAGGAGCTCGGTACCGTCAGTTTCCGAGGCGTCGCTCGACTTCTGCGTAGCACGTCTCGGTCTCTGCGATGCGAACGCGTACCGTGTGGATTTGGCGCTCCTCGAGAAGATCGCGGTGCTCGTTCACGAGGTGATCGGCAAAGAAAACGCAGATGTTCTCGGCTGTTGTGTCATACGGGATGACCACGTATCGCCAGCCGCTGTCCTTCATGATGTTCAGCAGCTTCGTGTCATCCTGAGCCACGACCGTGGCATGATCCCATTCGTCAACCAGCGGAGCCAGCGCACGCTTCAAGTGCTTGAAGTCGATGAGCATCCCCTTCACGTCGGGCTCGCCCTCAACTTCGACGAACATCTCGTACGAGTGACCGTGCAGGTCGCGGCAACGGCCTTCATGCCAGGGGAGTCGATGTGCGCCTTCCCAGCGAAATCGCTTGGCAACTTTCATGGGTCCAGATCAGTGGGGTGAATGGGCTCTTCCGGTGAGAGCGGCCCATGAACGGCGCTGAAGGCGCTTGCGTTCCGATTCGCGGTCGGGTTATCGGCGAGTGGAATCCGGACGGGCCTGCACACTCACGGAAACGCCGGAGGCCGACAGGCCCTCCGCGAGTCCCTGCATGCTGGCCTGGATATCGACTTCGATGTCCCTGAAGAGCAAGTCCAGCTCCCGGTACAATCCAAGCGTGTCGAGGTCAGTCGTGGCGCCCAGCTCAGCGAGCTTCTGAATGCGCTTCACCGTCTGTAAACGGTCCATGTACTGACGCTCGAAACCAGCGGCACGCGCCGACTCCGCTTCAGCCAAGCGGTTGGCTTGTTCTCTGAATGCGGCGGCCCGGCGGGCCTCGCGTTCCGAGAGGTCATCCTGCCAACGAATCCATCCGCGTCCCTCGAATTCCCGGGTGTCGATGGCAATCGTCTCTGCCACATCCGAATCGATGATGACGTGCACGCCGCTTTCGTCACGCGAGAATCGGACGGGCGGACGCGATGCATCGCCCCGGTCTCGGGCGGCATCGGCGATTTCGAACATGGTTGCGAGACGTTCCGGCAGTTCGCGCATCTCGAAGGATGCGCCAGCCGTGGCCGGTGCTGCAATCACGTACGGTTTGATGCCGGATACAGAGTCGCTGGGGTACGGAAGAGCGGATCCTGGCTCCTGGAACAGCATGAGCTCAACATCTTCCGGTGTGACGACGGCGCCTCGTGCTTTCAGGTTGAGCACATTGGCCGCCACCGTCTCCACGACTTCAGGCGAGACTTCATCGCGCTCGATCCGGCCGGAGAACTCGGCAAATTGCCGGGCAATCTCGTCTTTCTCTCCGTCGCTTGCCGCCAACTCGATCAGTCGAGTCCCGAGCATATCTAGGGTATAGTCCATGATATCCCCGCGACGATCGCCGATCAGGAAGTACCCACTCAGGGCTACCACCATCAGGGCGATTATGACTCCATATTCTCTCGCAAACGCAGACATGCCGGGTTACAGGCGCCTCACGCTGTAATGTTTCGTTCGGTTGGTGCCTGATAACGGGGAAACAGGTCATTTTGTTATGCCTGCTTTGAATCAGGCTCCCAGCCCACCGTCGATCTTGATCGTCTCGGCTGTGACGAACGAGGCTTGGTCCGATGCCAGCCAAAGGACCACGTCGGCTACCTCTTCGGGTTCCCCGATGCGGTTCATCGGATGCCACGAGCCAGCCTGGTCTTCATTGTCCTTCTCGTCCGTACCGAACACGCGATCGGCCATTTCGGAGCGAATGACAGCCGGACATACGGCATTGACGCGAATCCCGCGCTGGGCGTATTCGAGGGCCGCCGCCTTGGTGATGCCCACCACGCCAAACTTGCTGGCGGCATAGCCCGAGCTTCCCGGGAATCCTTTCACCCCAGCCATCGATGCCATGTTGATGATGGAACCACCGCCGCGAGCGAGCATGGCCGGGATCTGGTGACGCATGCACATCCATACTCCGGTCAGGTTGATGGCCAGGAGGTCATCCCAGATGTCTTCGGAGTGGTCAGGCGTATCGACATTGAACGCGCCATCGATGCCCGCATTGTTGAAAGCGACGTCCAGTCCGCCGTAGTGGGCGACGCAGGCGGCTACCATGTCTCCGATCTGCTTGCGATCCGCCATGTCCGCGCGATGAAAAACCGCCGTACCACCCTCAGCCCTGATCCGGGATGCAACCGCTTCCCCTTTCTCTTCGCGTCGGGCAACCAGGAACAGCTTGGCACCCTCGCGCGCGAAGACATATGCCGTGGCTTCTCCGATTCCGGAGCTGGCTCCAGTGATGAGGACAACTTTGTTTTCGAAACGGGACATGGCAGAGAAATGTGGGGTGTCAGAGGAGAGGATGCGTCGAAGCTGTCATTGCGTGGTCCGGTTCAGGAAGTGGTTACAGGTGCGCTTCATTTCCTACCCTCGCAATGTCGTGAATCGTGTACTGCTTTTCGTTTCTCTGAGTGCCGGCGTTTGCGGCGGGCTGGGTCTGGTTCTCCGGAGTGAACTTCGATCCGCCCCCGCAAGCGACGGCTTTTTTGTCGAGATGCGGCATCTATCCATTGACGTCTGCGATTTCACGTCGCATTTCGCAAGGAATAGGGGTGGTCTAAAAAACAGGCGCCCGGCGGTCCCACCAACCGCCGGGCGCTCCCCGTTAACCGGGTGTGGTACTGATGCCCACACCCTGAGGTGAATTATCCCGACCAACGCTCCCGTGCGTCAGGCGGGATATCAGTGCGGTCATCCACACCCACTGGTGTTGCCGCAGTTGGGGCATGAGTAGCATGCTCCACTGCGCACCGTGATGCTGCCGCAATTTGAACAAGGAGGTGCATCCTCCTGATTGGCGAAGGTTGACTCGGTTTCCGTTGCCGTGGCGGTGGCCGTAGCTGCTGCTGTTGCCGTACCGTCCGTGGCGCCGGAGCGTCCGAGGAAATCCTCTACCGTGTCGCCCACGAGCGGGTCAACCACACCGTCGGTGGGCTCCGCCGTGAACATGTCGATCTGCTCGAGATCCGAAGCCGGCTCTTCAGCCACAGGCTCTTCCACCACTTTCTCGACCACAGGCTGCGTGAGGAAGCGCATGGAGAGGTAGCGGAAGATGTAGTCCATGATGGACTTGGCAATCGGGATCTGTCGGTTGTTCGTGAAGCCATTCGGCTCGAAGCGCATGTGGCTGAACTTGTTGCACAGATCCTCGAGAGGCACGTTGTACTGCAGTGCGATCGAGATCGACGTGGCGAAGGCGTCCATCAAACCGGAGATGGTCGATCCTTCCTTGGCCATCGTGATGAAGATCTCGCCCGGCATTTTTGTATCCGGGTACATGCCGATGTGCAGGTATCCTTCGTGACCGGCGATCGAGAACTTGTGCGTCAATGACGGACGCTCGTCCGGCAGGCGGTGGCGAACCGACTTGTGTACGACCCGCTCCACGACTTTGACTTCGGGCTCCACGATCGTGGCCTGACCGTCTCCTGAAGCTGCTTCTTCCGCTTTCGTTGATCCTTTGGTGTTTCCACCTTTGGACGTGGCCAGCGGCTGGCTGCGCTTGGAGTTTTCGCGGTAGATGGCCACTGCCTTGAGGCCGAGTTTCCAACCCTGCATGTAGGCGTCGGAGATCTCCTCAATCGTAGTGCTCTCCGGCATGTTGACCGTCTTCGAGATGGCGCCCGAGATGAACGGCTGCGTAGCGGCCATCATCTTGATGTGACCCATGTGGTGGATCGAACGCTCACCGTTGAACGGCTTGAATGCGCAGTCGAATACGGGCAGGTGCTCGTCCTTCAGGCCAGGAGCGCCTTCGATCGTGTCCTTTTCGTCGATGTAGTCGACGATGGCTTTGATCGCCTTTTTCTTGTAGCCCAGACGCTCGAGTGCCTCAGGAACCGTACGGTTGATGATCTTGAGCATGCCGTCGCCTTTGCCGGCCAGCAGCTTGTACTTGACCAGCGCGATGTCTGGCTCGACACCCGTCGTGTCGCAGTCCATCATGAAGCCGATCGTGCCGGTCGGTGCGAGTACCGTGGCCTGCGCATTGCGGTAGCCGTGGACTTCGCCGAGGGCAACCATGCGGTTGGCCGACTCGCGTGCTGCTTCGAGCAGATAGTCTGGGCAGGAATCATGAATGGTGTCCACTGCGTCGCGATGCATGCGCATCACTTCGAGGAATGGCTCGCGGTTGGCATCATAGCCCTCAAACGTGCCAATCTTCGGGTTGCCGGCGATCTCGGCTGAGCGAGCGTAGGCTTCGCAGTGCTCGATGGCCATGACGGCTCCAGCCACGGCGCGTCCTTCGTCGCTGTCGTAAGGCAGGCCCATCGACATCAGGAGCGCACCGAGGTTGGCAAAGCCGAGACCGAGCGGACGGTAGAGGTGGGAGTTTTCGGCGACGGGGGCGGAAGGGTACCCGGCGTTGTCCACCAGGATTTCCATAGCCGTGATGTAGACGCGGGCCGCTGCGCGGAATCGCGTGACATCAAAGGTCCCGTCTGCACTCTGGAACTTGCGCAAGTTCAGCGAAGCCAGGTTGCAGGCCGAATCGTCCAAGAACATGTACTCGGAGCAAGGATTGCTCGAGTTGATGGCATCCGTGTTCTTGCAGGTATGCCAGCGCTGGATCGTGTCTTCGTACTGGACACCAGGGTCACCACAAACGTGCGTGCCCTCAGCAATTTTCTCGAGGATGCCAGCCGCATCAACTTCCTCGATCACGTCACCTGACTTGACGGTGCGAAGACCGTAAGCAGCATTCTCGTCGGCGGCTGCCATGAGTGCATCATCGACGCGAACGGACTGGTTGACGTTCTGGAAAGCGACAGAGCCGTATGCCGGGCCGTTAAAGCTACCATCGTACCCTTCTTCGATAAGGGCCCAAGCTTTCTTCTCTTCTTCCTGCTTGGCCTCGACGAACTCCATGATGTCCGGGTGCCAGCTCTTCAGCGTCTGCATGATAGCTGCGCGACGCGTCTTGCCACCCGACTTGATCGTTCCGCCCGTGGCGTCCTGTACCTTCATGAAGGAGACCGGTCCGGACGGTACGCCACCGCCGGAGAGCTTCTCACGGCTCGAGCGCAATTTGGACCAGTCTGCACCGACGCCTGATCCGAATTTGAACAGCCGAGCGGATTCGCTCATGAGCTGCCAGATATCATCGATCGAATCCTCGACCGAAATGATGAAGCAAGCAGATGCCTGTGGACGGATGTACGGGTCGACCGCTACAACCTTCTTCTTCTTGCGGTCCCAACCGAAAATGGTCTTTCCACCGGAATCGGTGATGTTGTACTGCTGGTTCAGGCCAACGTTGAACCATACCGGGCTGTTGAACGCGCCGTACTGGTTGACACACAGCCAGGTCAGCTCCTGATAAAATGTCTCGGCATCCTGCTTCGTGGCGAAGTAGTGCTGCTTCGCACCCCAATCGGTGATCGTGCGCGTAACGCGGTGGATAAGCTGGCGAAGGCTGTTCTCCCTGCCACCTTCACTCGGGTGCACCCCGTTCATGGACAGTTCGCCGTAGAAATACTTGCTCGTGACCACGTTCGTGGCCAGCTGACTCCAATCTACCGGGAATTCGACGTCGGTCTGTTCAAAGATCGCTTCGCCCGTGTGATTCTTGATGGAGGCGTCACGACGCTCCCACTTCACAGAGTCGAACGGATCTTCTCCTTCGGTCGAAAAGACGCGGTCAATAGTCAGACCGCGTGTGACATCCATTGTGGTGTCATCTCCAAACAATGAGTCCCGGTTGGTTTCAGGCATGATTTCTCTTCAATTTTCGGGGTGCAGCGTCAATCCGACCAAGTCGCACGGACTGGCATCATGACAATGTCTGTGGTAGGGCGATGTCAACTGGCATCTGGGCACCGACCATTCAGCGGGAAAGTCGTCAGCCAGGCAGAAAAGCCGGCAAAAGCACGACGGTGGGACCGCTTCCAGGGCCGATATTCGCCACTTAACCTTCCTGTGGGGTCAGAAAAATAACGGTCTATGCAAGGGCGTCGAAAGCCTGAGCATAAACCGAAAAGTGTAAAGTGGCGGCGGGTGCTGATACCAATAAATGAGACGTATCGCCGTTATGCAACCTTTTTTTGTCCACATCTACACACTGGCCACGTTATCGTCGCCTATTCCGTGCATTGCCCTATTCCGAGAGAATCAACCCGCGCAAAATGACGAACGGGATCAGGATATGTCCGTTATTGCTTTTGGGTCCTGTGGAAAAGCATTTTTCTATCCACGCAGTTTTCCACACCGGGTCTTATGGGAACGTCAATAACGGAGTTTAAGCTGGACCAATAACGGCTTTTATTGATTCCAGCCA
The DNA here is from genome assembly GCA_028284865.1 of Rhodothermales bacterium. Classification (GTDB taxonomy): domain Bacteria; phylum Bacteroidota; class Rhodothermia; order Rhodothermales; family UBA10348; genus JAAZVD01. Next base: position 302,540 of record JANQQV010000006.1, read on the forward strand.
ACCCGCGTTGATTTGCACGATCTTCTCTTCGCTTGGCTCGAACCCGACACGGATTCACAGGTACAACCGCGCCTGATCCCGAGAGGGTTTTCCACGATCATCTTTTCCTCGCCCGAACATCATGGACTTCAACGAACGCAGCGCATATCCCCATCCCGGTGACTTCAAGGTCATGCGACCCGAATACCTGGAGCAGGAGGACGGCTTCTTCGTCGCAAGCATCACTATTACGCCTTTCAAGGTGACGGGCAAGAGTGCCACCATGGCCGGCGCGCGTCGGGCTGCGCTTTACGAAGCAGAAAAGACCTACAAGTCCTACCACCCATCTTACCGCGTGACGAATCCCTACCCGGCAGAGTTCACGGATCAGGAGGGGCAAGCCTGGAAACTGCTCTCGCCCATGCAGCGGGAGAAACTGGGCGACTTCTCATTCACGGACGAGGATGGCGAAGAGGACTACGCTGACATCGAGCAGATGCTGATGTGGGACATTCGCCCTACCAAGGAAGAAGTCGCGGGATAATCGGACACGCGGAGTCGGGTTGAATGGCCCGGATGAAGAAGAAGGGAGACCTCCCACAAAAAACCTGTTCCGTTTGCGGCAGGCCGTTCACATGGCGCCGCAAGTGGAAAGATGTGTGGGATGAAGTACGCTACTGCTCAGAGCGCTGCCGCAGGGAAAGACGAACGTCTACCTGAAATCCAGTCAGAACGGGTGGCTCGCGTAGGGGTCAGTCGCGATGACTGGCCAGAACCCAGATGGCGTGGACCAATCCTGGAATGTAGCCGAGCAGTGTCAACAGGATATTGAGCCAGAACTGGCCGCCGAATCCGACCTTGAAGAAGACGCCGAGCGGCGGGATGATCACGGAGAGGATGACGCGAAGCAGATCAGCCATGGTCTTGCAGGAGACGTGAATGGGTCGGTTGTCTGGCACCCGGAATGATCCCGGATGAAGTGACTGCGTCTACGGTGGAATTCGTCCAGGGATGCAGTAATCCGTCTATCGTCGATCGCGGAAATCGTCCGCATCCAGCTTGGCGAGAAGTTCGTCCTTGACCTCAATCATGTAGGCGTACGCCGCGTCATGCTCGTTTGGGATCGTGCCCTCAAGGATGGCCTCGCGAATGGCCTCCTTGATTACCCCGACGGCAGGAGAGGGCGGAAGCTCGAGTACGCGCATGATTTCAGCACCATCGACGGGAGGCTGGAAGTTGCGCAAACGATCCTTCTCTTCGACTTCCTTGAACTTCTCTTCGACGTGATCGAAAGCCCTGAGGTATTTGCGCACCCGCTTCGGATTCTTGGACGTGATATCGGCGCGAACGAGCGTCATCAGGTCCTCGATCTTGTCTCCCGCGTCGAAGAGGAGTCTACGCACAGCTGAATCCGTGACCTGATCATCCACCAATGCCACGGGCCGATGGTGCAGGCGGATCATGTGCTGCACGTACTTCATCCGATCGTCGACCGGAAGGCGCAGCGATCGGAAGATCTTCTTGACCATCCGGGCGCCCCGTTCTTCATGGCCATGGAAACTCCATCCGATGCCTTCGGTGAATCGCTTGGTCGATGTCTTGCCGATGTCGTGCAGCAAGGCGGCCCAGCGGAGCCAGAGCGTGTCGTCGCATGAGCGTTCGCCGAGACTTTCGACAAGATTGTCGACGACCTTGAGCGTGTGGAAGAAGTTGTCCTTGTGCCGAATGCCATCGACGGCTTCGACGCCTTGAAGGGCCACCAGGTCAGGAAGCAGGTGATGCAAAACGTCGGCTTCGTGGAGCAAGCGAAATCCAACCGATGGCTTTTTCGAGCAGAGGATCTTGTTGAGCTCGACGCCGACCCGTTCGCCCGAAAGAATGTTCACCCGATCCGCCATCAGGCGCATACCGGCAAGTGTGATCGGGTCAATCTCGAAATCCAGCTGCGCGGCAAAGCGGGCCGCGCGAATGATTCGAAGCGGATCGTCTTCGAAGGTGGTCTTCGGATCGAGTGGCGTGCGAATGACGCCAGCATTCAGGTCGGCGATACCACCAAACGAGTCGACCAGCTGACCGAAAGCGTCCGGTCGCACATCAACAGCCAGGGCATTGATGGTGAAGTCGCGGCGGAGTTGATCGTCCTCCATCGTTCCAGACTCCACTGCAGGCTTACGCGAAGCGCGATCATAGCTCTCTTTGCGCGCCCCGACGAACTCCAGCACCAGGTGGGTGTCGGACGGGCGATGGTAGAGACGAACGGCTGCCGTGCCGAAGTTCTCGTAGCGATGGACCTCCGAACCACCCAGTTCCGTCTGAACGGCTGAGGCCAGTCGCAGGCCAGATCCGTCTCCCACGGAAACGAAGTCGATGTCCGATGTCTCGCGACCCAGCAGCGCATCGCGCACGGTGCCACCCACGGCATACGTCTCGATGCCTTCCCGCTCGGCGATGGTGCCCACCGCCCGAAGCACGTCCACGAAGGGCGTCTGATCCAGTATGACGGCAATCGAACCCATGCCTTGAAGCGACCGTCCGGGGTTACTCCGTGTCTCCGTTCACCAGGCGAGCCACGCCTCCAGGTCCGGCTGCCCAGATACCGTCCACCGACGAAGCCGAAATGGTCCAGAAATTCGTGTCGTCAATGCGCGTCCAGGTTGCCGCGTTATCGGCCGTGAGGGCTGTTCCGGTCGGGGCAACGCCAATCAAGGTGGGCGAGTCCGTACCCGGTACGTACGTGGATCCGTAGACGCTACCGCCGATCGGGGCCGACGTGCCACGGGTCCACGTCTGACCGCCATCACTGGAGACGGCTACATTGGCGTAGATCGAATCGCGCTGGGTGAAGTCACCGCCGAGCACGATCACATGGTCGGCATCCAGAATGCTCATCGTGGAGATCCCCTCGCTGCCAGTCAGGCTGGCAATGGGCGTGATGGACTCGGTCCAGGTGGCGCCATAGTCGGTTGTTCGAATCACACGGGTATCGACCGCGGAAGCACCTGTCGCGAACCAGCCGTGGCCGCCTTCCCAGGTATGGACACAGGTGCCGCTTGCTGCAAAAGCGCCTTCGCCATCACGTGCGTCCGGCACGATGGCTGGGTCGATGCGTGGCCAGGAGTCACCACCGTCGGTTGTCTTGATGAGGGTGAACTCGCCTTCGAACGAATCGGAGAAGGCGAATCCGGTCGACGGATCCCAGAAGGAGAAGCAGTCGAAGAAGGCGTTCTCATCCTCGTTCTGGAAGCTCAAGTCCCAGGTCTCGCCGCCGTCGGTTGTGCGGTATATGCGCGAATCCGTACCGTTTCCAATGGACAGCACGAACGCGTGGTTGCCGTCGAAGGCGTGCACGTCGCGAAACTGTACCGAGTCAGCGCCGGGCACGAAGAAGGTCGACCACGACGCTCCACCATCTACGGAGCGAACGACGCGTCCCTGGGATCCGGCCGCCCATACCGTCTGATCGTCCACGGCGTGAATACCGATGAAGAAGGCCGTTGAGTCCTCGTATTGCCAGTCCCAGGACGGGGCCGTCAAGGCGACCGGAGCTTCTTCAGTGGTAGAACATGCTGCCAGAAACAAAACGGGCAGTAACAGTGGGAGAAAACGTTTCATGATCAGGCGGGATGATGGGTTTGGAGGCGCTAATGTACGGCATCTGTCGCTGCTGTCTTGACGAACGCGTCGTAGATTCTGGAAACAAACCCAGCAGCCTTCAATACGAATCGAACAATCCCACTTACCTGAGGAGTCTCCGTGAAAGCATCTTACGTTCTGGTCGGTACGCTGCTGCTTGCCATTGCCGCCGTTTTCCTTTTTGTAGCACCACAGTCCAGCAGTGGGGCGACAAAGATGGTTGTTTATCAAGATCCGAATTGCGGATGCTGTTCCAAGTGGATTGAGCATATCGAGGCCGCCGGGATCGAAGTCGAGGTCCGTAACTCCAGCAACATGCAGCAGATCAAGCTGCAGTATGGTGTTTCCAGAAGTCTGCAGTCGTGCCACACCGGGCTGATTGATGGATACATCGTGGAAGGACACGTTCCGGCCGAAGATGTATTGCGCATGCTTGACGAGCGTCCCGAGATCAAGGGTCTGTCGGTGCCGGGAATGCCGATTGGCAGCCCTGGCATGGAGCAGGGTCCTCCGGCCAACTATCAGGCTTACGATGTCGTCGCCTTTGACGGCGCAGGCTCGCTTAGCCAGTATCGCCACGTGGAGGGAGGAGCCAACTCCCGTCCGTAGTCGGTACCTGGTTTTAAGCGAATACGTTTGGATAAAACGTCGACGGGCCGGGCTGCGCATGCAGCCCGGCCCGTCGTTCTAAATGGAGTCGCGAAGTGGGGCGGATCGAGCCCCGATCATTCGTGCCTTGGTTGCCCAAGGATTCTTAGTTGTTCGTGATCGTGTAGGTCACGGTGCGGACGACGCTTTCAGGAGAAGCATCTACCGTAGCGACGGCTTCGTAGTCGAGGGAGAGACCATTGCCGCGAACTTTGGTGACGTTCGTGACCAGATCAACAGCGTTCGAAGAGAG
>JANQQV010000008.1 GCA_028284865.1 Rhodothermales bacterium
AGTTTCCTCCATTGCGCAAGATTCCTCACTGCTGCCTCCCGTAGGAGTCTGGCCCGTGTCTCAGTGCCAGTGTGGCTGATCATCCTCTCAGACCAGCTAAGGATCGTCGGCTTGTTGAGCCATTACCTCACCAACTACCTAATCCTACGCAGGCCCATCCCTAGACACCGGAGTTTTGATCTATCGACCATGCGACCAATAGATGTTATTCGGTATTAGCTACGGTTTCCCGTAGTTATTCCAATTCTAGGGGCAGGTTGCCTACGCGTTACTCACCCGTGCGCCACTTTACTCAGTTCCGAAGAACCTTTCTCGTTCGACTTGCATGTGTTAAGCCCGCCGCCAGCGTTCGTCCTGAGCCAGGATCAAACTCTCCGTAGTAGAAAAGTTTAATGGGTTCGCTCAATTACTCAATTCCTCGTGTCGACTCGGTGTAAACACAGGGTCGACGCGAATTGACAAGGACTCGCTATATATTCAATTCCATCAAACAAAGAACATTCCCGTGCGCACTGATTTGGCCGATCTTGGGTAGCCAGCCGAATTTTTGCGCGGACCAGTATAATACGGCGCTTTCGTTTTCCGGCCAAATCATGAAGTACATCTTGTTGATCTCTTCAAAAAAGCCGGGCTGCTTTTCGCCGCTCCGATCACCCATTCGGGGAAAGAACAGTGGCCTCAAATCGGGGTGCCTTTCGGCAGCCTCCATTCGAAAACCGACGCCCTCCTACACCAGCCCCCCAACCCGGTTTCCCGGATTCAGAAAAAAAGTGAGGCTTCATCCATTCTCCGTACAAGGCCTCAATTCAGCCCCAAAAGCGCTCCTTATATATACGCTTTTTCGAGGGGTAGCAGGCTACCTTGTGACACGTCCGGGATCAATGCCTGAAACCCTGAAATCGATCCTCGGACAGGAGGCGATTATATGGCCCAGCTCAGGAACTCTGGTTGCCACGCCAGCCTCCTGAAACCCGCAGTGCGACGGCCGGTGAAACTCAGAGTCTCGCGCCGATGAACACGACCCAAACGCACGCGTATGTGATGGCCCGTCCCGGAACCACAGATTGAATGCCCACTTCGTTGCGCATCCTGACCACAATCCGTCAGTACCTCTCCAACCCCTACCTCTACGTAGGACTCGCGGTGCTGATTGCGGTATCCAGCATTCTGTATGTGGCATTCAATTCGTTCTTGATGCCGACGTTCACCCGTCACGACGTGTCTGTAGTCGTGCCGGATGTGATCAACCTGACGGAAGAAGAGGCCGTAGCATCGCTCGATGAAGCTGGCTTACGCACGGAGCATGTCATCCTCAGAAAACCCAATCTGCCTCGGGATGTCGTGATCGATCAGAATCCCCCTCCCCGCGCTGAGGTCAAACCTGGGCGCCGGGTGTATCTGACCATCAACACCGGAGACACGACCACTGTGGTCGTACCGCGAGTCGAGTCGTACGGGATTCGACAGGCCCGGAATATGTTGATGCAGGCGGATCTCGTGGTTGGCGAAGTTCGTCCCGATTCGATTCCATCCGTATATCAAGACATCATCACCAGCCAATCTCCTGCGCCGGGAGAGCGTGTAGCACCTGGCACGACGGTGAACCTTCTTTACGGTACGGGATTGGGCACTGAAAACGTGTCCGTGCCAGATGTGGCTGGCTTGCCTCCCGATCAGGCACAAGCGGCACTACTTGCTCTGCGCCTGCGGTCAATCATTGTAGATGAGGCTCCCGAAGAGGATCTGGTCCTGGTGGTTTCACAAGCGCCCGCGGCCGGTACGAGTGTCAAGGAAGGGTACGAGGTCCGACTGTTCCTGCAGGAAAGGGAAAGGGCAATCATCGACCAATAAGCCGGTCGAAACTCAGAGCTCTACTCGACTACGTCGACCGCCCATTCACCCGTGTCTACTTCGACACGCTCGCGGTGCTTGGTCGGCATCACTTTTCCAACGTAGTCCGCCTGGATGGGATACTCCCGGTGCCCCCTGTCGACCAATACCAACAGCTGAATCGAACGAGGTCGCCCCGAACGCACCACCGCGTCTATGGCCGCCCGAGCCGTTCTACCTGTAAACAGCACATCGTCGACCAGAATGACGTCGCGATCTTCCAGATCTGGCAGGTCAGGTGCTCGCTCTTCGTGAGGAGTGTCATCCCTGAATCGCGTGATGTCGAGACTACTGGCGGTGAGATTGCACTCTTCGATCCGGTTCATGGCATCTACCAATTCCCGCGAAACCAACGCTCCGGCACGTTCGATACCAACGACCACAAGGTTGTCTGCCCCGCGATTCCGTTCGATGATTTCGTATGCCAATCGATCCATCGTACGATGGATCTGCTCATTGGTCATGATGCGTGTTCTCACTGGAACATCGCCTTCAGACTACCCCACGTTCTACGAACCGCCGTGCTTGTGTAGTTGACGGATTCGGTCCGGATGGATTCCCGCACGCCGTTCGAGTACACAGCATCGAGACGGTAGTCCAATTTATCGCTTCCAGACTTGAAAACTTGCGAGTCGATAAACCCATACTGCTGACCAATGCCGTGGGATGGCATGGCATGCACGCGAACAAACTGGTCATTGCTATTCGGAGAACGTCGCATCAGTTCGAACTGGCGAACATCGTCTTCGAGCTCAGTCGTCCACGTTACCCGGAAGTCATTGCCTTCTTCGCGAATCTCGAATGCGGATAGTCGGACCTGTCCGGCCAGGAAACTGGCACCTGTCAGGATCAGGACTAGCAATGTCGAGAGAATGAAGCGCATCTCGGGTGTTCTTGTGGGCGGCGCGTATGGCCTGACCCTCAATATACAGTACGACAAGGTTCACGCAAATGGCATTGACGTACCGCTGATGGATGTAATACACCGATAACAGGGCTCATACCCGCCATTCTAAAGAGAGTATCGACCGCCACCAAGCATTCCTTGAATCTCTCTTCGCCCTGAAGAGGCTCATCTGGCCTGTTCTGCAGCCCGGAATTCGCAGTCTTCCCGCTTGCAATGGCCAAACATATTCAGGGAATGACGGGTGATTTCGAGACCGAAGATCTCCGTCACCATATCCCTGATACTCTGGATCCGAGGATCACAGAATTCAAACAGGTGATTGCACTCCTCGCAAATCAAATGATCATGCTGCCAGAAGCTGTAGCTGCGCTCGTACTTGGCCTGTTTGTTGCCGAACTGGTGACGCACGACCAGATTGCAATCCACGAGAAGCTCGAGCGTATTGTAGACGGTCGCCCTGGAAACTGGAATCTTCTGTTGCTTCAAGCGAACGAACAGCTCATCAGCATCGAAGTGGTCCGATGTGTCGTAGACCTCTTCAAAGATGGCCAGTCGCTCCTGCGTTTGACGAAGGTTGCGCTCCTTGAGGTAGCCCAGGTAGCGGCCTCGGACAACGTCCAACTGTTCTTTCGGAAGAGGCGATGAGGTCATGGATTCGATCGTGCGTTGGTGCATTTACCGCACCTGTTTCGGGCTGTTCCAAACTGGATTTCGCTTGGCTCGCTGCTCACGTTGAAAGGAGTGATTCCAAATCTTCCCAGATGGCCTCGGCGATTTCATCAATGCCTTTTCGCCCGTCCATCACCCGGAATCGATCCGGCTCCGCAGCGGCAATCCGGTCATAGGTCTCCACTACACGCGTGAAAAACTCGGTTCCGGCCTGCTCCATGCGATCGGCGGCGGCATCGGCCCCCAAGCGATTCTCAAGGCGCCTGGTTGAGGTTTCGATATCAACCCGGATGAGGTACGTGCGATTCGGGACAATCTGATCGGTGACGGCCCGTTGGAATCGGTTCAACCATTCCGGATCGGCCAATTGGCGTCCCCCGCCTTGATACGCTACCGTGGAGTCAAAAAACCGATCGCATACCACGATTCCTCCTGATTCATGCACTGAGCGCACTTTCGTGCGAACCAACTCGGACCGAGCCGCCGAAAACAGGAGCATTTCCGTGAACGGGTCCATCTCTGCTTCCGGGTCCAACAGTATCGATCGGATGCGCTCGGATACGGCCGTTCCGCCGGGCTCCCGCACATAGAGGACATCAATACCTTGTTTCTCGAGCCGGCTCAGAAGCAGCTCGGCTTGCGTGCTCTTACCTGAACCGTCGATCCCTTCAAAACTGATGATCATGCGGTTTTCCGCTCCTTGGACCCCGTATTCCCCTTTTGAAAGGGGTTGAACTCTGCATTTTCTTCGCACACGACAAACGCGTTTTGCAACGTTAATATAACAGGAACGAGGCCCGGGGGGCGGTTGATTTTCGCGCAACGCTCACATATCATGAGAGCGCTCAGCGAACCTTTGACACACGTCTGCTTTGAAGCGGCGTGCCGACAGCCAGGCACCGTTCCGAAGGCCAAATCGGCCAGCTCACATTTACCGGCATGATCACGCCCCGCGCATGAGCAATTTCAACTTCGGATTCGACGATTTCGAAGACTTCAAAGATGACAGTCGGCTTGCCGACCTTGCTGCCCATTTCGAGCAGGAAGGCGGCTCTGTCTACTTTGATTCGGATACCCTGGAGGAGATAGCGTCCTACTATTTTGAACAGGGGCGCTTCGAGGAATCCTTACGGGTCGTCGATCGGTCACTTGAAATCCATCCCTACTCTTCGGACGGATGGATGCGTCGAGGCATCTTGCTCAATAACATGGGCCGTCATGCTGAAGCGCTGGATTCCTACGAAAAGGCACTGGAGCTGAATCCCACTGACCTCGAGACGATGGTCAACAAGGGGATTACGCTGGATAGCCTGGACGAGCCGACTCGGGCGCTGGAAGCCTACGATGACGTGCTGCGGCTCAATCCTCGCAGCGAGGAAGCCCTGTTCAACCGCGGCGTCACGCTCGAGCGACTCAGTCGTATTGCTGAAGCCATCTCAACCTTCCAGGAATGCGCGGAAATCAATCCGGAGCATCCTGAAGTCTGGTACGAGCTTGGATTCTGCTTCGATCGCCTCGAGAAAGAAGCCGAGAGCATCGACTGCTACGATCGTCATCTGGACATCGACCCCTATTCGCACGATGCGTGGTACAACCGCGGAATCGTACTGAATCGTGTGGGCCGCTATCGCGAGGCCATCGATTCCTACGACATGGCCATTGTCATCCAGGACGAATTTGCTTCAGCGCATTACAACCGCGGAAACGCCCTGGCCAACCTGGGACAGCTCAAGGAAGCCATCCTGAGTTACAAGCGTGTGCTGGAAATCGAGGGCAACGATGCTGCCACGTGCTACAACATTGCCCTGGCCTTCGAGGAACTGAAGCTTTACGAAAGCTCGATTCACTATTTCGAAAAGGCCGTCGAAGTAGACGACACGTATGCCGAAGCCTGGTATGGACTTGGTTGCTGTCACGATGCCCTGGAGCGTTTCAATGACGCGCTGACATTCTTCAATCGGGCCATCGTGATCAACCCGGAGACGCCCGAGTTCTGGCACGCAAAAGCAGATTGTGCTTACAACCTTGGCCGTCTGGCAGAGGCCGTGAATGCCTACCGTACAGTGGTCAAATTGACGCCGCGCAACAAGGATGCGTGGATGGACTTCGCTGAGACGCTGTTTGAAGCGGGTCAGTTGGAAGAAGCGCTTGACGCGTACGGCAAAGCGGTGCAGCTTAAGCCGGATTGTGCAGACACCTACGTATCGCAGGCGCGGGCCCTTCTCGCACTCGGTAATGCCGATGAAAGCGTTCGGTCGCTGAAAATGGCGTTCGGCCTGGATCCGAAGCAGAAAGAGCAGCTGCCGGAGACGCATCCCGAGCTCTACGGAGACAAGAAGATCCGCCGCATCCTGGGTCTGGATCGGTAGTCAGCCGCATGGGGACACTTCTTCGCTGGCTCATGTGGGTGGGCCAAGGTATTGGAATCGGAGTGGCCAATGTGATTCCCGGTGTCAGCGGCGGCACCATGGCATTGATCTTCGGAATCTATGAGCGACTTATCGCGCTTCTCAGTGATCTTGTTCGCACTGGGCTTCTGCTGTTGAAACTCGATGTCCGAGGATTCTGGACACAGCTGCGCACACTGGACCTGACCTTTCTATTCTGGCTGGCCGTCGGTGTAATTCTTGCCCCACTTCTGGGTGCAGCTGTTATCCCGGAGGCTCTCGAAACCTGGCCAGAAGAGAGTAGAAGCCTGTTTTTTGGTCTCATCCTGGGGACACTTCCCATTCCCTGGCTTCGCATTCGGAATCATGGGGCCAAGTACGTGTTCGTGATGCTGGTTGCCGCAGCGATTTCGTTTACCCTGGTCGGCATCCCCCCCCTGGACCCAGGTCAGCCCGGTCCACTGGCCATCTTCTTCTCTGCCGCCCTGGCCATCTGCGCGATGATACTTCCAGGAGTCAGCGGCGCGTTCATTCTCCTCGTTCTGGGCATGTATGCTCCCATTTTCGAAGCGATCGACGCACGGGACCCGATGACCATTGGCGTCTTCATTCTCGGTGCAGGTATCGGACTGGGCAGCTTTGCCGTATTCCTGAAATGGCTGCTGGAGCGTGCCCACGACGTGACGATGGCGGCACTGGTGGGCCTCATGGCCGGCTCGCTTCGTTCGCTGTGGCCTTGGCTCGCTGAGGATCGGTCCCTGCTATGGCCCGAGACAGCAGACGGAACGGGCTGGGTCATCCTGCTCGGCCTGGGAGGCCTGATCATTTCCGTTGGTATGACCGTGCTGGAGATCAGACGCAAAAGCTGACCATTCCACCGCCAGTCTATTGCCCGATGGCAGCGGCTCCCGGAGACGTCTCTAGGACCTTCGTTACCTGCCGCGACTCGCGATCAATGACCAGGATCAACCCCGGTGCAGGATCTTCCGGGAACTGGTGCTTTCCTCGCCAGGCGGCCAGAGCGTTTTCGGCGGTTACGAACAGCGTAGAATCGTTCGGAGAGAGGGCCATTCCGACCGGCTCCTGCATGGCAGGGTGACGAATTTCGTAGTCGATGTACCCCAGGTCCGTGCTGATCACCTGAACGGATTGTGACCCTCGAACAGCGATGTACACCTGATCATCATCTGGGCCCCAGGCAATCTGGCGGGGGTCGAAACCCATGAATAGCGATTGCCGCTGAACAGGGTTGAGCGGATCCGAGATGTCGAACAGCGTCGCGGTGTTGCTCCAGTATCCACTCCCCCACATCCATCTTCCGTCATCGGAGATGCTGAGATGGCGCATCAGGTGTTTGGTACCCTTCACATCCCGGACGGTGACGTCTTTGGACGAGGGTTCGATGATCAGCATCTGATCCACTTCCATGCTCGAGGAAAACACGGCATCGCCCTGCGGTCGCAAAGCCAGCGGATACGCTTCGCGATACGTCACATCAATGCTGTCGAAGAACAAGTCGGAGCGGCGCAGCCGGATGACGCTGGTTCGATCCCCAGGAGTCCGATGAAAAATGCGATCCTCATCTATGGAAGGCGCCGCAGATACGTACAGCTCGTCCCTGGTAGGATGGACCAAGAGCTGACCGGGAGCTCGAACCGGAATCATGGCCACGAGCTCGTTGTCGCGATTGAACTTGGCGACGACCTCGGTTTCATTCCATCGCGTACTGGAGATCGACGCATACCAGAACGAACCGTCGGGCTCAGCCGCCATGTGTTGCGCGCGGGCCCGCTGGGTGAATCCGTAGTCCGTCAGGTCGAGGCGTGCGATGATGACAGCCGCGTTGGATTCAACAATGGTGATGGCGGGTGCACTTGCGTGAGCGATGTACAGGCGATCCGGTGAATCGGCGAACGGGACCGAACCCGCGGGCCCGCGCGCACCATCTGCAATCCAGGAGCGGAGACGCTCAACTTCGGAATCCGTCAGTCGGGATTTGCCCTTGGGATGCGGCTCTCGATCGTAAGAAGTCATCAACCGGATCATGACGCTCTTCTCCGGCTGGAAGGGGATCAATGCTTCACTGAAGTTCGAACCCTGTATCAGATTGTCCCAGCTCGTCAGATCCAGACCGGCAGGCGCCTCAGCACCGGCATGACACGCGACGCACTTGCGGTCAAGCAAGGGCTGAATATGCTCTGCGTAGCGTATCGGCCCAGTCGGCTCTTCGACAGTCGTAGACTCTTCACCCAACAACTCACAGCCGGGAAGAACCGATGTGCCGACCAGTAAAATGAATGCGATCAGCGCGAGGGGCCAAAAGGGATGATATGTGGCGGATCCTGCTTTCACGAGGGGGTACTCCAGTACAAGCAGAATACGTCCAAAAACGCGTTTTTCGGGCTCGAATCAGCCCTGGCGACTAGCGCGCCACAACGAATGGCCGCGTGCCTGAAAAGCGCTCTCCCAGAATGCGGAGGTAATACGTCCCTGGTGGAAGCAGCGCCGTGTCAAAGGCCAGCTCTACCGAGAGATCTGATGTGATGCGCTCGTCCAGAAGAAGCATTTGTTCTCGCCCCAGGGCATCGTGGACGGAAACCCGGACTACCTGCCCTCGCGCGACTGCCAGTGTCGAGCGGGTAGACGCATGAGCCGGATTGGGCCATAGAGGATCAAGCAGGTACTCGCCTGAAAGAACGTTGACCACCTGTATGTCTGATTCGATCCGGTCCCCTGATTCGCTTACCGCGACCACGGCAAAGCGGAAAATGCCCTCCTCGGACTCGAACGACGCTGTGAAGTCTGTCTGCGAGGGAGCCGGGGTGACCGAGGAAACCACCGCGCGAATATCGTCAGCTTCGATACGCACGATCTCGAATCGCTCCAGGTTTGCGGCCTGATTCAGCCCCCAGGACAACTCGACGGAGCCGTCATCCGCTGTCGCGTTGAATCCCGTGAATCGCGTACCGAGCAGTGGAGAAGGTCTTACCACGAACAGACCCTCTCCCCGACTGGAGATGATGACCAAATCTGAGTCCGGAAACGGCCACGCCGTCCACGCACCGGCAAAGTTCACGGCGCTATCGTTTGGTCGTGTATCGAAATGCCCTGCGATGAATGGGCTGGATGGATCAGAGATGTCCATCACCCGAAGGCCGCTTGAGTAGTTGGCCTGATAGACGAATGAGTCCCGCACATACAGGTTGTGGTCGGTAGATACGACGTCCGATACGAACGCAGTCAACAGAACCGGATCATCCAGGTCCCTAACATCCCAGATGTAGGTATGCGTGCGCTCGTCAAAGACGCGTTCGTCGAGTTCATCGTTCTGAATGAAGTACTGGTGGTCCTCGGTGAACCAGCCTTGATGTACATACGCCGCGCTCGGGTACGTACCGCGAGAGACGCCGACCGGATTTGCGGCATCGGTCACATCAGCGATCGAGATGGCCGTCTCATTCGAACCGACACAGATCTCCCTGCCCTGATATGTTCGGTCTGGACCTTCATAGACGACGCACTGCGCGTCATGTACGTAGCCGGTACCTGCCCGTCCCGTACCCCGGTCGGCAAAACAGCCTGCAAATGTTGGGGAAAGCGGATCCGAGATGTCCACGATGTGCAGTCCACTGCTGCACGAGCGCTGATCCAGTCTGGCTCCCACGACGTACGCCCGATCGGTCTCCTCATTGACCACAATGTTGTGGGCCACGTTGAATTCCGTGTAGTGCGCGTCGGAACCGAAGGTCACCGGCGCGCCAGTTGCCGAACGAAGGCGACGAAGATCGAAAACCTGCATGCCATGCAGTCCCTGCCGGCCGCCACTTCCGTCGGCGACCACGAATGTATACCATCCGTCGACTTTGATATCCCGCCAAACGTTGGCTTGGGCCGTGGACGGCATGGGCAGCTCTCCAGCATAACGAGGATTGGCGGGATCAGTGATCTCTACGAACGCCACTCCGTCCTCACGGCCCATGAGCGCCCAGCGTTGATCCGTCTCCGGGTCCACCCATCCCCAGGCATCGTTCAGGGCGATCCCGGGACGAGCACCCATATCCGCCAGGGGCAGAAATCCGACCAGATCCACGAGCGAACACGGATAGCCTGCCGCATTGCCGTCAATACAAACGGCTCCGCTGTTGCCAGACTTGCTGGTTTCCGGCTCTTGCAGCCCGATGTCGCCCTTCGCATCCTGGGCGTGCACATTGGAAGCGCCGATCAGGCTACCGAGAACAACACTTGCCCATATCCAACCCGATATCACCCGGGAGCGACCAGCGGCCGTTCCTTGCAAGCACGGAGTTGGAAAGCGAACCATCACTGTGATTTCAGGATGCGACGTGTGGTTTCAAACGTTTCTCCCTGCACGCGCACAACGTACAGACCCGCCGCCAGATTGTCGCCTGGCACGTATTGACGCAGGGTTTCGCCGGCGGCAAGCGTGCCGTCAAACAGAACGCGGAGAGAACGGCCCAGCATGTCGACCAATTCGATCCGAACGGATTCGGTTCGATTCATGTTGATCTCCACCAGGGACTCGGTCACGAACGGGTTGGGATAAACGTCAAGCAGAGCGACCGAAGAAGGCAGCGATTCTGCCGTCTCGATGGCCGTCACCAGGCTTGAAGCAGGCTGCAGGATGAACAGACCTTCGGGGTCACTGGTGACTGCAACCATGTTGTCTTTCATGAATGGGTAGTTGCTCCAAGAGCCATCCCAAACAGAGTTGTTGGACAAGTGGGTGTCGAAAAAGCCGACCTCCACTGGGTTTGCCGGGTCGGAAACGTCCAGAATCCGCAGTCCATCCACGTACTGGCTCTGGAAGAGAAGGTGACCGCGGACGTACATGTTGTGGTCAATCGCGTCACGCTCTGCGAGAAACTCTGCCACCACAATGGGATCGTCGAGGTCTTGAAGGTCCCAAACAATCGTTCGGGTATTCCCGACCGCATTGCGAGCCTCATCCAGCTCGTCGCCCTGGAAATAGTAGCGGTGATCTTCGGTCAACCATCCCTGGTGGGTGTATTCCGTAGCTGGGTACTGCCCAATGGAAATCGTGGAAGGCGCCTGTTTGTCCGTCACATCCGTGATCACTACCGACCGTTCGTTCGAATTGACGCAAATCTCCTTCTCTTCCCATTCTTCGTCGGGTCCATTGTAGACGACACATTGCGCATCGTGCGTGTAGCCGCCCCCACCCCTGGACGTACCGAACTCGGCATAGCACCCTTCAAACGCCGGGTTGGCCGGGTCAGCGAGATTGATCATGTGCAGCCCCGCGCCACACGTTTCACCTGCTCCTCCGGCCCCTACGACATAGGCAAAACCTGTGTCTTCATTGATGACAATGTTGTGGGCTGAGCTGATCAACGTGTAGTGATTGGTCATGGAGAATACCTGGGGGTCCGAGACCGTCAGGAGTTGGGTCAAATCGAACACCTGTACACCATGACCTGGAGAACTGTCTGCGACGATGTAGGCGTGATCAGCGTACACTTTCATGTCCCGCCAAACCGCGCTTCTCGGCTGTCCTTGGGAGTTGAGTGAACTCGAGGGTAGCTCCCCCAGGAAGACCGGGTTATACGGATCGGTTACTTCAACGAAAGATGTCCCATCCGTCCGGCCAACGATGAGAAAAGAGCGTCCACTTTCATCGTGCTCCCATCCCCACATGTCGTTGATACCGAAAAAGGGCTGAATGGGGTTGCCAAATGGATCCACGCCGAATGAGACAGTTGTCAACTGCGAACGATCCATCCATGCGATCAGATCGACATTGGAGCAGTCGAACCCGGCTGCTGTTCCTGAGTCGCACACCTGGCGTGCTCCTGAGATGCCCTGGGAATAGACCGGGGCGGCCAGGAAGAATGCCAGCAAAAGTGCGGCGAAGCGGTTGGTAGTCAGCATGGTCCGTCGTAGTTCGATGTGAGGTCGATGAGAGATTGTCGTGATCGCGCAGGCGAGACCTGTTCAGGTGACTCGGCTGTGTATCTTGGAAGCGATGGTGCGGTGCGGGCGACTCCGCAGAAGCACCCTTTCGATTTCCAACCCACCAATGTGGTTACCGCCGTGTCCGAAAAAGATCATCGCTCCAACCTTGATCAGCGCATTGTGTTCATCACCGGAGCATCTTCCGGTATTGGTAAGGCCTGCGCCGTCGCGTTTGCTCGCGCCGGGGCCCGCCTTGTTCTGACTGCCAGAAGGGCCGAACGCCTCGAAAAGCTCTCCCAGGAGCTGGAATCGCGGTTCTCGACCGAATCACTGACACTCAGCCTTGACGTTACCGACCGGCAAGCCGTTTTCGATGCAGTCTGCTCCCTGAAAGATGAGTGGGGGGCGATCGATGTACTGGTAAACAACGCCGGAAAGGCGCTCGGACTGGACAAGTCGTACGAAACGCGACCTGAACACCTCGAGGGCATGTTGGAAACGAACGTGAAAGGGTTGATTCACGTGACCAGTGCCATCGTTCCAGGCATGGTGGAGCGCAATCACGGACACATCGTCAACATCGGGTCTACGGCCGGTCGATGGGTCTATCCTGGCGGGACGGTTTACTGCGCGACCAAACATGCGGTCCGAGCCCTCAATGAGGGCCTGAAAATGGACCTGCATGGCACGAATGTTCGCGTCAGTTCTGTGGACCCCGGGCTGGTGGAAACCGAGTTTTCCCTCGTACGATTCGACGGTGATGCGGACCGTGCGGACACCGTGTATTCCGACACTAATCCACTTATGGCTGAAGACGTGGCGGACGCGGTTCTGTGGTGTGCCCAGCGCCCGGCCCACGTAAACATCAGTGAGATCCTGATGATGGCCGTCGATCAGTCCCACGCAACCATGGTCAATCGAAGCGGAAAGCGCTCTTGACGCCCGGATCATCAGTGCGTCTGGAGCCTGTTTTCTTGACAGATCATGCAGCGTTTTGTTAATTAGGCGCTGGAAAACAGCTGACCCTCCCTCTCAGCTCTTTCTTTCGGGGCGCCGGCCGCATTCTGCGGCCAGCGCCCTTTTTATGTGCCCTTGCTGCCGATCTCCTGTTCCGATGGCGGCCTTTTGAACCGGCAATTGGCCGGCCGCCTTCATTCTTCGCGCACGATTCCGCATTTTGGCGACCCACCTACCCGCTCACCCGCCCGCATCGCAAGCAATGCGACTCCTTTCACTCTCGGCCATCGCCCTGCTGCTTCTGTCTGCGTGTTCTTCGCCCGATCACGACGTCATCATGCGTGGAGGTACGATATACGACGGCGACGGCGGCCAACCGTTTGTCGCGGATATCGCCATCGATGCCGACACCATCGCTGCCATCGGGGACCTCTCAAGTTTGACGGCTGAGTCGGACATCAATGCGTCCGGTCTGGCCGTTTCCCCCGGATTCATCAACATGCTAAGCTGGGCACCCGGAGACCTGCGGCGTGATGGGCGCTCCATGAGTGATATCAAGCAGGGGGTCACGTTCGAACTGTTTGGCGAAGGGTGGTCGGAAGGACCGTTGAACGACAGGATGAAGGACGAGGAATACAATCCTGACAATCGCCCTTCCTGGACGACGCTCAGGGAATTCCTCGAGTTGCTTGAAGAGCAGGGCGTGTCCACCAACGTGGCCTCCTTGGTCGGCGCCACAACCGTTCGAATACACGAAATCGGATATGAAGACCGGGCACCCACGACTGAAGAGCTGGAGCGCATGAAGGGACTCGTTCGTCAGGCCATGGAAGACGGCGCGTTCGGAATGGGGTCTTCGCTGATCTACGCGCCTGCCTTCTATGCCGAGACAGACGAGCTGATCGAACTGTCCAAAATCGTTGCCGAATTTGACGGAATCTATACCTCCCACCTTCGCTCGGAAGGAAATCAGTTCCTGGAGGCGCTCGACGAGTTGATCACGATTTCCCGGGAGGCCGACGTGAGGGCGAACGTCTACCACCTGAAAGCCGCTGGCGAATCGAACTGGTACAAGATGGACCAAGCCATCGCACGTATCGAGGAGGCCCGCGCCGAAGGCCTTTCCATCACGGCTGACATGTACACATACATCGCCGGGGCCACCGGGCTCGATGCCCATATGCCCCCATGGGTGCAGGAAGGTGGGTTTGGAGCGTGGCGAGAACGACTGATGGATCCGGCCATCCGTGCCCGGGTGCTCGAAGAAATGCGTACTCCAACCAATGAGTGGGAAAACCTGGGACTCGCGGCAGGACCGGAGGGAATCATGGTCGTCGGATTTCGCCAGGACTCACTACGCTATCTAACAGGTAGACGCCTGGCTGATATTGCCGAAGAGCGAGGAACGACCCCGGAGGATGTGGCCATCGACCTGGTCATCTCCGACTCGACGCGGGTTGGCACCGTTTACTTTCTCATGACCGAGGATAACGTGCGCAAGCAGATTGCCCTTCCATGGATGGCCTTTGATTCCGACGCGGGATCCATGGCGCCGGAAGGCGAAAACCTGAACAGCAATCCTCATCCACGGGCTTATGGCAACTTTGCCCGATTACTTGGGAAGTACGTTCGCGACGAAAAAGTCATTTCCCTTGAGGAAGCCATTCGTCGCCTGACCAGCTTTCCAGCTGACAATCTGAACATCGTCGGACGTGGTCGTCTACAAGTGGGGCATTTTGCTGACATCGCCGTATTCGATCCGGATACCATCCAGGACCACGCCACTTTCGAAGAGCCCCATCAACTGGCGACCGGCATGCATCATGTATTTGTCAACGGCGGCCACGTGCTCAAGCATGGCGAACACACCGGAGTCATGAGCGGCCGCGCAGTATTCCGAGGAGAACGATAAAACGAGGCGAATGATGAAACGAGTACTTCTTGCCCTGGTCTTTTTCACGACAGCGTGTGGTCGTCCAGCATCTGAATTTGACCTCATTATCGAGAATGCAACGGTTGTTGATGGGTCCGGTGGGGCGTCGTACGTAGGAGATATTGGCGTGTCCGGTAGTTTGATTGCGGCGGTCGGCGACCTGGACGGAGATGTAGCCGCAGAGCGTGTCGACGCAACGGGAATGGTCGTGGCGCCTGGATTCATCGACATTCACAGTCATGCCACGGGTTGGAGTGTCATGGGAAGCGGCATTGTCCAGCGTCCCGAGGCAGAAAACTATGTGCGACAGGGCGTGACCAGTGTCTTCGGTGGACAGGATGGATCGTCGATGGACAATGTCGGGACTTTTCTCGCCCATATCGATGAGAACCCTCCGGCGATCAACGTGGGCGTTTTCTTTGGCCACGGCTCGCTGCGTAGTCGGGTCATCGGGGAAGACAATGTCCAGGCAACCCAGGAGTCACTCGACGAGATGGTTCGCCAGGTGGAACGGGCCATGCAGGACGGAGCCTTCGGTCTTTCTTCCGGTCTGGAATACACCCCGGGTGCCTTTGCCACCGTGGACGAGCTGGCTGCCCTCGCCGGCCCTGTGGCCCGTCACGGAGGGATGTACATCTCCCATATCCGTGACGAAGGAGGACGTCTGCTGGAAAGCGTTGACGAGGTGCTTGAGGTGGGTCGACGCTCCGGGGTCCGCGTTCAGGTTACGCATCACAAGGTGATCGGCAAGGGACGATGGGGCATGGCCACAGAATCCCTGGCGTTGATCGATGCGGCGCGAGCTGAAGGCGTGGACGCCTCATCAGACCAATATCCCTACACGGCGTCCAGTACCGGCCTGACGATCCTGTTTCCGACATGGAGCAAGGATGGCGGTACTGAAGCGCTGCAGCAGCGACTGCGTGATCCTGACACACGGGCGCGCATTCGCGCCGATGTCATCGACCACATCACCGTTGAGCGCGGCGCCGATCCTTCGACGATCGTGGCCGCCCGGTGTGCATTCGATGCGTCCCTCAATGGAAAGAGCCTGGCGGAGATCCTCGTTGATCGGGGCCTGGAGATTTCAGTGCCGGGTGCGGCCGATGTGGCCATGGAGCTGGTCGAAGCCGGCAGTTGTTCGGGCGTCTTTCACTCGATGTCCGATGACGATGTGCGTTCGATCATGCGACACCCGTGGACGTCCATCTCATCTGATGGCGGCATTCCGGCACTTGACGTGGGTGTCCCGCATCCGCGCAATTACGGTGCATTCGCGCGCGTCCTGGGTCGGTATGTACGCGAGGACGGTGTGCTGTCACTCGAGGAAGCCATTCACAAAATGACCGGACTTCCCGCATCCCGATTGAACCTCTCAGACCGTGGACTACTCGAAGAAGGAATGGTAGCTGACATCACGGTATTTGACCCGAATTCGATCATCGACAGGGCCGAATTCGGAAATCCGCATCACTACGCAGAGGGCGTCAGACATGTCTGGGTGTCCGGGCAAGCCGTACTGACTGATGGGGAAATGACCGGCACCCGTGCAGGAATAGCATTGCGCCACCGCAAGCCTTAGTTGGCAATCGGTGCGGGGTTCTTTGTGTAGGTGATTTAGGAAATTGTTATTCTTTCGGGTCGGCCCGTCCGGGCCACCCACGGAACTGGCTTATTGGGGCCAGTTCCGCCTGCACGATGTATCACCCTCCGGAGAGTCAAATGACCCATCTGCTATCACGCGCGACATGTGCGCTGGTTGTATTGCTTCTGGCATTCACTGCTGCACCAGTAGCCGCCCAGAACGGCACGATTTCAGGTACCATCACTGTAGAAGAAGACGGCTCAGTGCTCCCAGGAGCCAATGTTGTCGCTTTGGATAATGGCGGCAGTATCGTCGGCGGTGCCGCAAGCGATATTGATGGCAATTTCAGTTTCACTGTTGGCGCAGGTACCTACACCCTACGGGCACGTTACGTCGGCTTCCAGGATTGCGAAGAGAGCGTAACAGTCTCTGCAGGCGGTTCAGTTACATTCGATTGTGCCCTCAGCCAGACCGGCCTCGAGCTCAACACGGTTATCGTTGCCGCGTCTCGTCGCCAAGAGAAAGCCCTTGATGCTCCTGCGGCCATCTCCGTGCTCTCCGCTCAGGATATCGAATCAAGTGTCGGTGGATCTTCGGCCGAGGCCCTGCGCACGACGCCTGGTGTGGATATGCAGCAGACCGGCGTTGACCGCCGCGAAATGGTACTTCGCGGATTCAACAACGCATTCAGTGGCGCAGCCTTTGTCATGACCGACTATCGTCAGGCAGCGGTGCCGTCTCTTGCGGTCAACCTGTACTCCATCATGCCGAACATCCCGATTGATGTGGATCGCATCGAGGTAGTACGCGGCCCGGGATCAGCCCTCTACGGCGCTGGTGTGGACGCTGGTGTTGTTCACTTCATCACCAAGGATCCATTTGCACATCCAGGCACGACGATCTCCGTCCAGGGAGGCGAGCAGTCCCTGTTCGGCGGTCAGTTCCGCCACGCTGGCGTCTCGGCCAATGGCAAGGTGGGTTACAAACTGACGGGTACGTACCTGCAGGCCCAGGATTGGGAACTGGATCCTGACGATCCGCATGATGCCGGTCAGATCGCCATCGACGGTGAACGAGACACGGACTACGCTAAGTCCAACGTCAACGGTAACCTGGAGTATCGTTTCAGCGACACCGGTACGCTTTCGGCCAACGTCGGCTATGCCACGTTGAAAGCAACGGTCCTCTCAGGTGTGGGCACACTGCAGGCCGAAGGGTATGGTTATACCTACGGTCAGCTTCGACTCAACCTCGACAACTTCTTTGCTCAGGTCTACCTGAACAAGAATGACGCCGGCGACTCCCGCGTGTATGGTGCTTTCGATGTTGTCGACAACTCGACGCAGCTTGTGGGTCAGGCGCAGTACGAGTTTGAAACCGCGAATGGCAAGCAGAACACAATTGTAGGAGCCGACTTCGAGTTCATTCGTCCGGATACGGAGGGAACGATCCAGACGGATGATGGCATCGATGAGTTTGGCGGTTACTTCCAGTCCACGCGTGCACTGTCTCCGAAACTTGATCTGACCGGAGCTATCCGTGGTGATTACTCCTCGGTAACCGAAGCATTCGAGATCAGCCCCCGCGCAGCGCTCGTGTTCAAACCGAACAACGCGCACTCTTTCCGCGTGACGTACAACCGCGCGTTCTCGTCTCCGTCGACGAACTCAAGCTTCCTCAACATTGTGGCTGGGTTCATTCCGGGAACGGACATTGCCATTCGCGGCCGCGGTGCTGCCAACGGATACACCTGGGAACGCAATCCGGCCTTTGGCGCCATCGCTGGTACCGACCTCGTGGCCTCCAGCCTGAATCCGGCTACGCTGGGCGCGCCGTCGCCAATCGGTCTCCCGCTTGATGCCACGTACGCATCAGTTTACCAGGGCTTGGCTGCCATCCCTGCTCCAACGCTAGCTGGTATGCTGGCTGGCGCTGGCCTGCCTGTTGATGCTGCTACGGCTGGTGCCCTTCAGGCCCTCCTGAATCCGCAGCTGACCCAGGTGAATGGCTTCTCCAGTGGTCTTCTTGCATTCCTGAACACATCTACGGGTGAAGTGGGCATTTCGGCTCAGCGCGATCTGGTTGACGTTGATCCGCTCAAGCAGACCATCACGAATACGTTCGAAGTCGGTTACAAGGGCATCATCAACGAGAAGCTGCTCTTCACGGTGGATGGGTACTGGACGAAGCGTGACAACTTTGTCGGACCGCTTCTCATGGAGACGCCTTTCGTGATCGTACCAGGCCTGGCCAGTGACCTCACGGCGGCCATCGCCACCGGTATTTCCAACAATGCCCAGCTGGCAGGCGCGCTGGGTCTACTTGGCGTCAGCGCACAGCAAGCCGCTGGTCTGCTTGTTGCCCTGGCCGGTGATGGCCTTCCAAGTGCCAGCACACCGGTTGCCATTGTCCAGCCTCAGGAAAACAATCCTGGCGTCGGCAATACGCCTGAGCTGATGCTGACGTATCGCAACTTCGGTAAGGTCTCTTTCTACGGAGCAGATCTCGCGTTCCAGTACCTGGCCAGCGATCAGCTGAGCATCTTCGGAAACGCCTCTCTCGTCAGCGATGACTTCTTCGATGACGAGGAGCTGGATGAAGAAGGTACCGGTCTCCAGGTCGCACTGAACGCACCGACGCTGAAAGGAAGCGCTGGCTTCAAGTACTCCTTCCCCTCAGGCCTCGCCATCAACGCAGCAGGTCGCTACACGGATGGATTCCCGGTACTCTCCGGTCCTTACATCGGTGATTTGGACAGCTACTTCCTGCTGGACGTCGGCGCCGGCTATGACCTGAGCGACTTCCAGCCAGGTCTCCGCATCGACATCCAGGTCAGCAACGCCTTGGACAAAATGCATCGCCAGTTCATTGGCGCCCCGCAGATGGGTCGCATGGGCCAGGCGCGTCTGACGTACACGCTCCAGTAGCAAGGGAAACTGGTGTAAAGCCGGTTATCCTTCATGGCCTTTCAAGGGGCGCCGCGCAAAAGCGCGGCGCCCCTATTGTATTGGAGAACGCTACGCACGCCATCAAGCCCGGGATCTAGTGTTTACAGGAAACGAGGACTTGTCTGCACGGTGGGATCCGTTCCGATCAAGAAGATGCGAAGTTGATACCCCTTTCACTTCACGGGGCTGGATCCATGTCCGGTAATAGCGGTATGTTGCGGCCAAACCAGAAAACTCCTTTCCATTTCGCCATGACCCGCTTTCTTTCTGTTCTCGCTGTTGCCCTTCTTGTATTGACCGGATGCTCTGAAACGACGGAAGTCCAGGAGCCCGCTGCACCAGCTGTCACGTTCGCATCCTTCGATGTATTCGGAAGCGAGTTTGATCAAGCCGATTCCATTCCTGTCCAGAACGTTGCCTCCAGTCCTGCCGATTTTCTCGGCGAGCCCGTCAAGGTCTCAGGTACGATCACCGAGGTCTGCCAGGGCCGCGGTTGCTGGATGACGCTGCAGGTATCCGATGCCCAGATGGTGCGGATCGTCATGCCGCGCGATGAAAACAACAACTACCTCTTCACCCTCGACAAAGGCATGAGCGGTCGTCGTGCCATCGTTCAAGGCACGCTTGACGAGTCCACTCTCGCCGAGTTCGAAGCCCCGATGCACCAGGGCGGCGATGCCGAGGATCACCACGACGGTGAAGGCCATGATGAGGAAGAAATGGCGACAGGCCTCGAATTGCACATCACGGCCAGTGGTGTTCTCGTCGAGAAAGCCGAAGAATCGGAAGAAGTGACGGAAGAAGCCCCTGTCGAAACGACCGACTGACTCCTGGCCTGTCGACCCCAGGATATTGCCTGAGCGGTCCACCCAACCTTGAATACCATGCCCATCCTGGCTCCCAGCATCCTGTCCGCCGATTTTTCGCGATTGGGTGACCAGTGCCGGGAGGCCATCGCTGCTGGAGCGGAGTGGCTGCACATCGACGTGATGGACGGCCATTTCGTGCCCAACATCACCATTGGCCCTCTGATAGTCGGATCCCTTCGGCCGCTGGCCGACGAGACGGGAGCCGTTCTTGATGTCCACTTGATGATCGAAAAACCGGACGCGTACGTGGGAGCATTCGCGGATGCTGGAGCTGACATCATCACGGTCCATGTGGAAGCAGCCACGCACCTGCATCGAACCATCCAGGCCATCAAGGCTTCTGGCGCGAAAGCCGGAGTGACCCTCAATCCGGCTACGCCCCTATCGTCCCTGGAAGAGATCCTTCCCGATGTGGACCTGGTGCTCATTATGTCCGTGAACCCCGGATTTGGTGGTCAATCCTACATCCAGGCTTCGACGGACAAGATCCGGCGACTACGCGGCATGCTCGATGCCATCGGCTCGAATGCCCACCTTGAAGTGGATGGCGGAGTCAAGGCGAACAATGTGGCTGAAGTCACCGGAGCCGGTGCCGATGTGATCGTGGCAGGTAGTGCCGTGTTCGGCTCCGGCGGCGATATCGCAGCAAATATCGCCGATCTGAAAGCCGCCTGGTAGGTCTCGGATAGCCGGTTAATCACCTTTCGAGGCCCTGTCCGCTTGCTCCCTACAGCCCTGACGGGAAACTCTGCACACCCCCCCAATGTTAACACAATGTTAACAGGTGGGAAAATGCTGCACATAGGCCTTCTCATAGCGCTTTTGAGCATGTCCGGCCCCGAATGGTCGGAGTGCTACGAAGACACGTTCTGCATCGAGGCCGAGGACGCTGGAAACCGCGTTGATGTGTACGTCCGCAGCCTGGTCGATTGGGACGTCACCCTATCGATGGACATGGAGCTGGCCAACATGCAAGCCGATCAGCAGCTCCCCCAGGTCCACAGCGTCTCCAGCCAACAACGCTTCAAGGCGCTGACCCTGAAGGTCAAGGACATCAGCCGATCCTGGTCATTCCGATATGACCTCAAATGGATGACTGGCGACTTCAAAGCACGACACGCCCCGGGAGTCGTTTACGAGCTTCCCTTTGGGCATGGTGTCGATGTACTCGTCGGTCAAGGCTTCCACGGAACGGAAACACATCACGGCAAATACGCTATCGATTTTGATCTGCCTGAGGGCACACCCGTTCGTGCGGCTCGGGAAGGCGTCGTCATTGACGTGGTCGAGGGTTACAAGAAAGGCGGCGTCCATCCAGCGATGAAGATCCGTGCCAACTATGTCAAGATTCGCCACGAGGATGGCACCATCGCCCAGTACGTCCATCTTCGACACCTCGGAGCTGAGGTTGCCGTTGGAGATCGCATCCGGACAGGCGAACTGATTGGCTATTCCGGAAACACCGGCTTCTCCACCGGACCGCATCTACACTTCGAGGTCTTCTCCCTCAACAAGGATCTGACGCGTCGAACGATTCCGATCACGTTCCAGACGGCACGGCGAGGCGTCGTTCACCTCCAGGAAGGGCTGTACTATCGACGTCCTTCCAGTCAGTTGACCTCGCGCTGACTCCCCAATTCCATGGTCAGCGGAATCATGGAGCCGTTACGGATCACTTCAAGCGACACCTGTTCGCCGGGACGGTATTCAAACAGGTACGCAAGGAAGTCTTCCCGCGTATCCACACTGTTTCCGGCGAAAGAACGAATCACATCGTAGGGCTGGAATCCGGCCAGGTCGGCGGGCGAGCCTGGATCAACTTCCTCGACAACCACTCCCCTGGCCTCAGCAATTCCAAGGGCCTGGGCCCAACGAGCAGGAAGGGTGCGTCCCTGGAGACCCGTATAGTAGGCTCGATCCACGAAGCCTTTGTCCCGGAGTTCTTCCAGGATGCGAACAGCTTTCTCGGCAGGAACGGCGAATCCAATCCCGACCGATCCACCCGTCTCGGTGAAAATGGCCGTGTTTACACCGATGACCCGGCCGTTGGCATTGAGCAAGGGTCCCCCTGAATTTCCCCGGTTGATGGCAGCATCCGTCTGGATCATGTCCATGTAGAATCGGTTGTCCTGCGGCTGCAAATCCCGACCGGTCGCACTCACGACGCCGACGGTTACTGTCGGGTCGGCAGCCTCGAACAGACCAAATGGGTTTCCGAGGGCAATGGACCATTCGCCCACGATCGGGCCTCCGTTCAACTCAAAATCCAGGTATGGGAGCGTGCCTTCCGGATCAACCTTCAGCAGTGCGAGATCTGTACCCGGGTCCGTTCCAACAAGACGCGCTGGCATGGTCTTTCCGTCCGGAAAGGCAATCGTGATGGCCGAAGCATTACCGGCTACGTGATCATTGGTAACGATGTACCCGGAAGGACTGATGACAAAACCAGATCCCATGGATTGGACCTGACGCTCCATGACCCGGCTGCGCTGACGCCCGAAAAAGAAGTCGTAGAACGGATCGTTGTACGGGTTCGGATTGACCCGGACTTGCTGGGTCTGGGTGACGTTGACGCTGACCACCGCAGGCGTAGCCATCTGGACGGCCTGCGTAATGGCATTCATCCGGCCATTCGTGATCGAATCCTGAATCGACATCCCCTCATCCGAGGAAGGTTGTTCTGACCGGAAGCTGTTTTCAGATTGCTGATTCTGGGACTGAACCTGCTGCTGACAGCCGGCCAAAAGCAGACCGAACACCAGGAATACCGTTTTCAGGCGACGAGCCATGTCAATGAGGATGGACTGATTCAAAATGTCGTGAGGAAACGGGTGGCACGAACACGCATGGACCGTCCTACGAGAGCCTTCGACACAGGGTTTCTCTGTTGATCGTCTGGACAATCCGTTTCCCGTCCCTCATTTTGCGCGGGTTCAACCACCCTCTCCCCAGCATCCATGGACATCAATCCGCAACGTGTTCTCGACCGCCTTGAGGAGCTGGCCGGCATCGGCGCATTGGAAGGTGGCGGCGTTCAGCGCCTGGCATTCTCTGATGAGGATCTGGCTGGTCGCGACTGGGTGCAGTCCAGACTTGAAGCCCTTGGACTGGAGGTCCGAATTGACGCCGTGGGAAATCTGTTCGGCGTGCTGGATCCCGGCGCCGAGGGAGGCACCGGCGCCATCATGTTCGGCTCGCACACCGATACCGTCGGTCGCGCGGGCCGCCTGGACGGCGCCTTGGGCGTCATTGCAGCTCTTGAAGTGCTTGAAGTGATCGTGGCGTCGGACTGGCGGCCCGCGCGACCGTTGATCCTGGCCTCCTTCGTCAATGAAGAGGGGGTCCGCTTCATGCCCGACATGATGGGTAGCCTGTTTCATGTTGGGGATCTCGACGTCAGCAAAGTCGCAGCAGCCCGTGACAGCGACGGCATCCTGGTGGCAGACGAATTTGATCGACTGAGCTACGCGGGAACGGACTCGATCGACGACTTGCAGGTCGACACCTTCCTGGAGCTCCACATCGAACAGGGTCCCGTGCTGGAATCCAACGGATGCGATGTCGGTGTCGTCACTGGTGTTCAGGGTCTGTCCTGGTTCGAGGTGACCGTCGAGGGAGCTTCCAATCATGCCGGCACGACGCCGATGGACTTGCGTCGAGACGCAGGCGCGGTGGCCAACGATCTGGGCCATCGCCTGCGAGGCCTACCATCAGAGATCGAGAACCTGCGCCTGACCATCGGGGCCATGCGCTGGCAACCCAATCTGGTCAATGTGATTCCGGATCGGGTCGTATTCACCATTGACGTGCGCCACCCGGACTCGCACCGACTGGCCGAAGCCGAAGGGCGGATTGAGGCCCTGCTTCTGGCTGCGCATCACCCGGCAAACGGATGCTCAGTCACTTGGCACTCGCTGGCCCGCGTGGAGCCATGCGTTTTCGCCTCCCGTGTGGTGGATGCCGTATCCGCAGCGACCTCTGACCTGAACCTTTCTGGTCACCGAATGATCAGCGGGGCTGGACACGACGCCCAGATTCTCTCGCGCCGCTATGACGCGGGGATGATTTTCATCCCCAGCCGAAACGGAATCAGTCATCACCCTGACGAATATTCCACGGATGAACAAATTCTGGACGGCTGTCGCGTCCTTCTCCGTGCCGTGTTGCATCTTGCGGCCTACCCCGCTGGGGGTCACCATTCGCCCCAAAACTGAACCTTCACATGATGCCTTTCGCCGTCAACCTGCCCATGCTCAACGAGGTGGTCGCCCTGTTCGTAGTCAGCGTGGGTATCGCCTACGTCTGCTATCGGCTGCGACTGGCACCCGTGACTGGTTTCCTGATTGCAGGCGTGGTTATCGGGCCGAACGCGCTGGGAATCGTCCAGGAGCAAGAGCTCGTCGACATGTTGGCGGAGATTGGGGTGATCCTGCTTCTGTTCACCATCGGGATTGAATTCAGTCTCGAGAAGGTCTCTCGGATCCGAAAAGCGATTGTGGTCGGTGGTGGTACCCAGGTCGCTCTGACTGTTTTGCTGGTGTCCGTCGGACTGAATCTGGTAGGCATCGACTGGAATTCGGCTATCTACACAGGCTGCCTGGTAGCGCTCAGCTCGACCGCCATCGTGTTGGGACTGTTGTCCGAGCGTGGCGAAACCGACGCTCCTCATGGTCAGCTGTCCCTCGCCATTCTGATCTTCCAGGACCTGGCCATCGTGCTGATGGTCCTGCTCATTCCCTTGCTGTCGGGCGAAGCCACCACCCCCGCGGCCATCGGGATGGTGCTTCTGAAAGCCGGCGCATTGATCGCGGCCGTGCTGTTGTTGGCGCGGAAAGGCGTGCCGTGGATCCTGGAAGCCGTCGCGCGCACGGGGCGTCACGAGCTCTTTCTGCTGACCGTTGTCGCCATCTGCTTCGGCACGGCAGCCATTTCCTCCATCATGGGCGTCAGCCTGGCGCTTGGAGCCTTTCTGGCCGGCCTCATCGTGAGCGAAAGCCGGTTCGCTGACCAGGCCCTCAGCGAAATCCTCCCCCTGAAGACGGTCTTTAATGCCGTGTTCTTTGTCTCCGTGGGGATGCTCCTGGACATGTCCTTTCTCCTGAGCCAACCCCTACTGGTATTCGGCACGGCCATCGTCGTGATCATCCTGAAGCTGGCAACCAGTTGGGCTGGCGTGGCTGTTCTGGGCTATCCCACCCGCGTTGCCATGGCCGTCAGTATCGGGCTGGCGCAGATCGGCGAGTTTTCATTCGTGCTGGAACGGGCGGGGCGTGCGGTCGGTCTTTCGCCGGCTGGAATGGGTGATGCGGGCTCACAGACCTTCATCGCCGCTGCGGTCTTCCTCATGCTGATCACCCCCTTCCAGGTATCAAGTGCTCCGCGACTCGCGGCCCGCTTCACCGGAAAACGGGAAGAGGACGAAGCGCCAGCGAAATCATCGAAGGTCGAGGACCACGTGGTGATCATCGGATTCGGTGAAGCGGGCCGTCGTCTATCCCGCGTCCTGGGCGACCGCGGTATTCCTTTCACCGTGATTGAACTGAGCCCGGCCAATCTCAACGACATGATCGAGATGGGCATTCCCCACGTCGTCGGAGACGCCCTGCGACCCCATATCCTCGAAGCGGCCGGCATCCGGACTGCCAAGATGGTCGTGGTTGTGATGAACGATCCGACGGCCACGCCTGGCATCATTTCGCAGGCACGGTTCATGAATCCCACGGTTCAAATCGTTGCCCGGACCCGCTACATGCGGTCCATGGAGCCCTTGCAGCGTCGTGGAGCAGATATCGTCGTCCCCGAAGAACTGGAAACTACTGTCCGGATCTTCTCCCATGTGCTGGGCGCGTACATGATTCCGAATGAGGAGATCGATCGGCAGGTCAAGTTGCTTCGCGACGACAACTACGGCGTGATGCGTGGCAGCATCCAGGAAGCCCACCTGATGGTGCTTCAGGGACTGGACGAAGACGGACTGCACACCCGAGCGGTGGCTGTCCGGAAGGGAGCGCCAGCGGCCGGAAAAACGCTGCAGGACCTGGCCTTGCGCCGCACCCATCAACTGACCGTACTCGCGGTGCGACGCGATTCGCGAACCATTGCCTCTCCTGCGGGCGACTTTACGGTGGAGCCGAATGATCGTCTGATCATGATCGGAAGCGCCGAGCGCTTCGCCGCATGCGCTGATCTGTTCCGGGTTGATCCAGAGGCTTGATCAGTCGCCGCTCAGTAAGCCAGCGACGGCACTCTCGTCGGAAACCAGCTCCCGGGCCTGCTCCACCCAGCGGTCTTCGCCCAGGTCAGCCTGCACCAATTCACGGTCGGCGACGAGACGGCTGCGGATCTCATTCCGGAGGTTGAACAGCATCCGGTCCGACATGGCATCCAGTTGCTCGCGCTTTGAGACCTCCATCGCTGCCTGGAGCGCCTCCAGCTCAGGCCCGATTCCGTCAAACCCCGTCTCCTGACTCTGTACCTGCAGTTCGAGAACCGTCAGGTCCAGGTCGGTAGTCAATCGTAGTCCTCGCTCGTCGATCCAGGTGCGGAATCCCGACAGCAATTCATCGTCCGTCCCGCTGCACACTCCGTTCTGATCACACTGCTCGGCCACCCACTCGTTGGCGAACAGGAAGAATGCGGATTCCTGACGCAAGGCCGTTTCTATAGCCGTTGGCCCGGGCAGATCGACTTCCACATCGGGCTCAACACCTCTTCCTCCCCGAACCGTGCGGCCGTTGTCTGTCTCGAAATCGACCAGAATGGGTACGGTCACGGTAGCGGCTGCACTGCTGTATTGCGCAGACTGGATGGTCCGGCCAGAGGGTAGGTAGTAGTGTGAGATCGTCATTTTGAGCGTGGCGTTGTGAGGAAGGGGCCGGAAGATCTGGACCAACCCTTTCCCGAGCGATGTCCGTCCGAGAACCACGGCGCGGTCCATATCCTGCAGAGCGCCCGCTACGATCTCACTGGCTGACGCGCTGAACTCATCCATCAGGATGACCAGCGGCGTATCCGGCAGGTAGGGCTCGGCGTCCGTTCGATACTCCTGAATCGAATCATCGGCACGGGATCGCGTCGTGACCACGACCGAGCCGTTGGGGACGAATATGCTGACCAATTCGATGGCCTCGGCAAGGATACCACCCGGATTACCCCTCAGGTCCAGGACCATTCCCTTGAGCGGCATGCTGCGATTCAGCGTCCGGTAGGCCCGCTTGACTTCCCGACCGGATCGATCCCCAAACTGCTCCAGTTTCACGTAGGCGATCGCGTCGGTCGAATCCTGTCCCAACCATCCGAACCAGGACACATCGTTCGTGCTCGGGCGAACACGTGGAAGCGCGAAAGTTCGCGGCGCTGACTCTCCTTCGCGCTCGACCAGCACCTCGATGACCGTCCCCGGCTGACCCATCAACAGTTCGTTGGCTTCCTGGACGGTCATGTTGTCCGTCGAGGTCGACCCGACCTGCAAGAGGATATCTCCCGGACGAATACCGGTACGGTAGGCGGACGCATCTCCATCCGGAGCCAGGACCGCCAGTCGATTGCCGCGTCGACCGATCGTGATGCCTACACCTCCCAGATTGCGCTGCTGAAGGAGACGGGAGTCGACCATGTCGGCCTGATCGTAGTATTGGGTGTAGGGATCAAGCTGGCTGAGCATGGCCTCGATCCCGGCACGCATGAAAGGCGCGGGACGGACATCATTGACGTAGCCGGCTGCGATCTCTTCGTAGACCGCCCCAAAAATCTCGAAGTTTTTCCGGAGCTCGAACAAGTCATCGTTCGAACGGAACGCAGCTACGAGAAGGACTACAGCGAGAAGAGGGACGGCAAACAGGAATCGGCGCATCGGAATCCGGGCGACAGTAATGGGTCAGATTCCATTTCTGACGCTGGTGCGCGGAGGATGGTTCACCGGGGAATGGGAAAGACCCCAATCCTGATCACGCAAGCGCGGCTTCCAGTTCTTTCTTGCGGCGTCTCTCAACGACACCCGCCACACCGATGGATGCTTCATAGAGCAGAAGCAGCGGTGTAGCCACGAGAACCTGGCTGATCGGATCAGGCGGCGTGAAAAAGGCCCCCAGGATCAGACACACGATGATGGCATACTTCCTGGCCTTTCTCAGTGAGGCGGGCGTGGCAATCCCCAGTTTCGCCAGGAAATAAATAACCACAGGCAGCTCGAACAGGATGCCGGTACCGAACGACCAGAATGTGACCATTTCGAAATACTTCGTGATGTCGAACTCGTTCAGGATCTCGGGCGAAATCTGGTACTGGGCGAAGAACTGCAGCGCCAGCGGCGTGATAACGAAGTACCCGAAGCAGATCCCCAGCAAAAAGAAGAACGATGCGAAGACCGCGGCAAAGCGGAGGCCCTTCTTTTCATTGGGATAGAGGCCCGGCTCGATGAATTTCCATAGATAGTAAACGAAGACCGGCGAACCGATGATGGCGCCGACAACCAGCGCGGTGCCCCAATCCGTGAAGAACTGCCCGGTGACCGTTCGATTCTGCAGGACGAAATCGGTGGTTTCGATCCCGAAGATCTTGTAGCTGATGAAGTCTGCCTTTTTGGGTCCGAGCAGGATGTTCTCGATAACCCAGCGTCGATAAACGGCTGCGATGGCCGTGAACACCAACACACCGGCCATTCCCTTGAAAATGGTCCAGCGGAGCTCTTCGAGGTGGTCCAGGAAACCCATTTCCGACTCTTCGCCGGGGGCGACAGGAGCACCACCGCCCGCTCCGTCACCTGCGTGGGGAGCATCAACGGCCGTCTTGGATTTCGACTTTTTGCGCAGAAAGGAGATCATGGCGCTGGAAAAACCGGTTTCGCGCCTGTTTACCGTTCGTTCTCACGAAGGTTCAGGTCCAGCAGCGAATCAACCCATAGACCCTGCTGCTCCAGCCGCGGCTTCCCGCCGCTCCAGGTGAAGTTGAACAGGGTCATCAGTCCCGCTACCTGGAATCCGTCCTGGCGAAGGAGTTCAACGGCTTTCCACGCCGAACGACCGCTGTTCAGAATATCGTCCAGCAGCACAACGGGTTTGTCCCGCGTGAGTGGTCCTTCAACCAGTCGACGACGCCCATGGGGCTTACGCTGTTCACGCACGAATCCGCCCATGAACGGAGGATTCCCCGGGTTGGCCACTACGGCGGATACCAGCGCATAAGCGCCGAAACCGAAGCCAACTACCTGATCGATTCCCTTGGCGCGGAGCCGCTCTCCCAAGACGCGCCCGACTTCGGGCATGACCGTCCCGCTGAGCATGGGCATCCGGGTATCCAGAAGCCAGCCAATAGGTTGTCCACGTGGATCGGTAATGTGCTCCTGCTCGCTTCGAACCAGCGCCAGGTCATAGAGCTGGCGCCCCAGGTCAACCAACTCGTCATATGTAGCGGAGGACATGCGGGACATGGGAGGCAATGAGAGGGATGGTGGCGTACGGACGGTGCCGTTTCGCGTTTCGCGTCAGGCTGTCACGAAGTCGTACAACGGGAATCGCGCCGTCATTTCGTGAATCGCTCCTTTCACACTGGAGAGTACGGCTTGGTCTGTCGGATTGGTGATGACCTGGTCGATCAGGGCCACGATCTGACGGAATTCGTCGGTACCCAGACCTCGGGTCGTCATGGCAGGGGTTCCAATCCGGATACCGCTGGTGACAAACGGACTCTGATCGTCGTTGGGGACCATGTTCTTGTTGACCGTTATGTCCGCGGACTCCAGAACCTTTTCCGCGTCCTTGCCGGTGATTCCCTTGTTGCGCAGGTCGATCAGGGCCAGGTGATTGTCCGTTCCGCCAGATACGACGGTGTAACCGCGATCCACGAAGGCTTCTGTCATGGCCGTTGCGTTGTCGACGACCTGCTGCGAGTAGGTCTTGAAGCTGTCTTCCAGCGCCTCGCCAAACGCAACTGCTTTGGCGGCGATAACGTGCATCAGTGGTCCGCCCTGGAATCCAGGGAAGACAGATGAGTCAAAAAGCTCACCCCAGTTCTTCACGCGGCCCGACTTGGGTGCCACTTTCCCGAGCGTGTTCTCGGCATCTTTGCCGATCAGGATCATCCCGGCTCGCGGTCCGCGCAGCGTTTTGTGCGTTGTGGTCGTGACCACGTGGCAGTGCGGCATCGGGTCATTCAGGATGTCAGCCGCGATCAAACCCGCCGTGTGCGCCATGTCCATCCAGAGGAAAGCACCGACTTCGTCGGCAATCTCGCGGAAGGCTGCATAGTCGAAATCGCGGGAGTAGGCTGAGGCACCGATGGAGATCATCCGTGGCTGCACCTGTTTGGCCTTCTCACGCACCTTGTTCATGTCGATCCGGCCCGCCATCGGTCCTTCCTGGTCGACGCCGTAGTACTCGGCCTTGTACAGGATACCCGAGAAGTTGACCGGGCTACCGTGCGTCAAGTGACCGCCATGAGCCAGATCCAACCCTAGAAACGTGTCGCCGGGACGCATCAGTGTCAGGTATACGGCAGCATTCGCATTCGCTCCCGAATGAGGCTGGACGTTGACCCAGTCACACCCGAACAGCTCCTTGGCACGATCCCGGGCAATGTCTTCCACCTGGTCCACCACGTGACATCCGCCGTAATACCGCTTGCCGGGAAGGCCTTCAGCGTACTTGTTGGTCAGCGTGGACCCCTGCGCCTGCATGACGGCGCGGGATACGAAGTTCTCCGATGCGATCAGTTCGAGTCCATCATTCTGGCGCGCGGCCTCCTGACGAAGCAGGTCGAAGATGGCTGGATCGTTTTCCTGGAGATGAGACATGGGAGGAGCAGAATGGGTTCGAGATGGATCCACAGGCCCGTAGCCAAAGGCAGACCTGAACAAGCCGCAAAACTACGGGACGCAGGTCAATTGGTCATCGCGTAAACGAGGATATTCGCCCCCATCTCGAGGGCCGCCTGACGCAATTCTTCCGGCTTTTCGTGTACCGTCATCGGCTCCCAGCCGTCGCCGAGATCCGACTCGAATGTGTAGAAAACCATGAGGCGGCCATTCTCATCAAAAAGCCCGAATCCTTGAGCGGGATTACCGTCATGTTCGTGGATCTTGGGCAGGCCATTCGGAAACTCGTAGACCGTGTGGAAGATGGGATGGTCGAAGGGGATCTCGATGAACTCCTGCTCCGGAAACACCTTCTGCATCTCGCGACGGAGGTAAGAATCGAGGCCGTAGTTGTCGTCGACGTGGAGGAAGCCACCTTGTTCGAGATAGTGTCGAAGGCGAAGGGCTTCCGAGTCGGACAGGCGCAAGTTGCCGTGACCGGTCAGGTACAGGTATGGAAATGAGTACAGGTTATCACTGGAGATCTCAACCACTTCCTCTCGCGGAGCGACATCCAGCAGCGTGTTCTGGCGCGTGAATGCCAGCAGTTCAGGCAATGATTCCGGATCCGAATACCAGTCGCCACCACCGTCATACTTGACGCGTGCGATGGTGAAAGCGTGGGATTCGTCAGACTGTGCAACCGCCGCGGGCGCAGGCAAGAGCACCAGAATCGCTAGGGCCAGGAGTAGAGTTCGAGTCAGCATGCCCCGCTCTACGATGACAGGCCCGATTGGTTTTCCCGCGAGGACGTGTTTCCATGGATATCTCCTCTGCGAAGCGTTGGTGATGATTCACCGTAGAAACGGGATTCTGAACGCAATTTGGTAGATTGGGCCGCCCGAGAGGAGCCCTCACCTTAAAGCACTGACGAGGCGTTCAAGGTTCAGCAAGGACCCTCATCGTCCTCACGGCCTTTCCTTTCCGATTCCCCGAACAGATTTCCCGGCATGCAGGCCTACCTGAACGACTGTATTCTTTCCGCGCTTGAAGCGATGGGCGGCGCACCCGAAGGGTTCGCTCCGGATTTCGAACAGCCTGCCAACCCGGACCACGGCGACCTGTCGTGCAACGCGGCCATGAAGCTTGCACGACACTTTCGGAAGTCTCCCCGGATGATCGCGGATGAAATCGTATCGCATCTGAATGCACTGCCGATGGATGCGTCCCGTATTTCTGGCGTTGAAGTGGCTGGACCGGGATTCCTGAACTTCCGGTTCGCCGACGCCCACTTGTCGGATCAGCTCCAGGCCATCCTGGACGCAGGTGCTTCGTACGGACGGACGGAGCGTGGTAAAGGGAAACGCGCCCTCGTTGAATTCGTGAGTGCCAACCCGACGGGCCCCTTGACGGTCGGACACGGTCGCAACGCCGTCCTCGGTGATACGATTGCCAACCTGCTCGAGTGGTCCGGCTATGACGTCGATCGCGAGTACTACTTCAACGACGCCGGACGGCAGATGCGCATTCTGGGCGAATCGGTCCGAGCGCGCTACATGGCTTGGGTAAATCCGGAGATGCCCACGAAGGTGATCGGAGAGGGAGAGGATGCCCTGACCGTCCCGGAGACGTTTCCGGAAGACGGCTACCGGGGTGAGTACATCAGTGACATTGCCAAAGCCCTACTGGATGAATCCGGGCCGAACCTCGATGTCACCGGTGATGCCGACGTCTTCAAGAAGGCCGCCGAGAAAGCCATTTTCGCGGATATCGAGGGCACGCTGAAGCGGCTGGGTATCCACATGGATTCGTTCTTCAACGAACGGACCCTGTACGAATCCAATCGAGTCTGGGAAATCGTGGAGTCCTTTCGCGAGAAGGACCTCGCCTACGACAAGGATGGCGCCGTCTGGTTCAAAACCACCGAATTCGGCAAGGA
Source organism: Rhodothermales bacterium (assembly GCA_028284865.1). GTDB lineage: Bacteria > Bacteroidota > Rhodothermia > Rhodothermales > UBA10348 > JAAZVD01. The sequence continues at coordinate 32,808 of JANQQV010000008.1, forward strand.
GCAGGACACCGTTCTGGTCAAAAGCACGGGCGAACCCACGTATCGCCTCCCCGATATCGGGTATCACGCCGACAAGCTGGATCGCGGATTCGATCTGTGCATCGACGTCTTCGGCGCCGATCATATCGCCACGTTTCCGGACGTGATGGATGGCATCCGATCGCTCGGATACAACGCTGACAAAGTCGACGTGGTCATCTACCAGTTCGTAACGCTCGTCCGCGGCGGTGAGCCGGTCAAGATGAGCACCCGGAAAGCCACGTTTGTCACGTTGGACGAATTGATGGATGAGGTGGGTGACGACGTGACCCGTTACTTCTTCCTGATGCGATCGCCGAACACGCACCTGGAGTTCGATCTGGATCTGGCGAAAGAGGCTTCGGACAAGAACCCCGTGTTCTATCTCCAATATGCTCACGCGCGCATCTGCTCGATTCTTAGGAAGGCCGAAGAAACGGGACTGGACGCCACGGGCCAGGCTGATCTGTCCCTGCTCGATCACGAAGCAGAGCAAGGACTGGTCAAGGTGATGATGGACCTTCCGGGGATGATCGATCGGGCTGCCGAAGGGCGCGAGCCTCATCGCCTGTCCAACCATCTGCGCGACGTTGCTGTGGCGTTCACGCAATTCTATGGTCATTGTCGCATCATCGGGGAAGCTCCTGAGCTGGCGAAGGCTCGCCTGCAGTTGGCCGTTGCTGCTCGACAAGTCCTCAAGAACGGCCTGACCGTTCTTGGAATTGGCGCCCCCGAGCGCATGTAATCGCACGCCGTTTGACCATGACAGACTCTCCCGCCCCCCGTTCTGAGTCCGATACCGCTGATCGTCCGGCCATTCGTGTCGGCTTTCAAGGTGAAGTCGGAGCTTACAGCGAAGAAGCGTTGTCCGGACTGTATCCATCGGCGCAGATGGTACCCCACCCGAGCTTCGAGGCCACATTCGACGCGGTAACCCGTGGCGAATTGGATCGCGCGGTCCTGCCCATCGAAAACTCTCTGTTCGGCAGTGTGCACCAGAACTACGACCTCTTGCTGGAGCACGACCTGATCATCGTCGCGCAGGTTCAGCTGAGGATCCGTCATCAGCTCATGGCACCGCGGGGAGCGAGCCTTGAGGGAATCAAACAAGTGCTCTCGCATCCGCAAGCCATCGGGCAGTGTCGGGAATTCCTGCGCGGTCGATTGACCAACGCACACATCCAACCGACCTATGACACGGCCGGTGCCGCAAAGGACGTAGCCGCGAGTGGAGACCTCTCCCGCGCGGCCATCGCCAGCTCGGCGGCAGCCAGCGAATACGGATTGGACGTCCTCGCAGCAGATATCGAAAGCAATCACGCCAACTACACCCGATTCCTGGCTCTGGCCCGTCCGGATGCTGATCCACTTCAAGGATTGGCTGAAGAAGCCCTTGGCTCGGGAGAATACCGGACGTCGTTGGTGTACGCGCAAAAAGAGAACGTCCCTGGTGGGCTGTTCAAGAGCCTGGCTGTATTCGCGCTGCGCGATATCGATCTCTTGAAGATCGAGAGTCGGCCACTGGTTGGAAGCCCGGGCAAATACGTGTTCTACCTGGATCTGGCAGGCCATTCGGATGATGAACCCGTTCGGAATGCACTCCATCATCTCAATGAGATTGCCGCGCAGGTCCGGGTGCTGGGAAGCTTCCGCGCAGGTCGCGTGATCGAGTAGACGGATTGAATCTTGTCTGTGACCTCCTCGTACCTGCCTCTCGACTACCCCATGGTTGCGTGAAGCAGCCGCTAGCTGGTGGTAAGCACCCCACTCTCCTCCCTGATTTTCTTTCGTGGCCGAATCCGTAGATACAGAACAGCTGTCCGCCTGGGTCGGACAGGCCAAGCAAGGTGATGAATTGGCTATGTCGCGGTTGCTGACCGCGCTCGAATCTCCGATGCGGGCATTCTTCATCTCGCGGATCGGGCGGCGACCCGACGTGGACGATCTGGTTCAGAATGCCCTGCTCCGGGTTCACCGTGGACTTCAGGACCTGAAGGATGATACCCGTTTGAAGGCCTTCGCGATGAAGGGCGCCCTGTACGAGCTACAGGACTTCTACCGGGGTCGCTATACCCCCAAGGAATCGCTGTTCGACATTCATCAGGCCCCCGAAATCAGCGATGAGATGCACGCGGTCGGCGCCAACCTGGACGTCGAGCGCGCTTTGTCGGCTCTGTCCGACAAAGCGCGTCGCATCATTGAATTGCGCGAATACGGTTACAAGTATGAGGAGATCGCCGAGATGATCGGCTCGACGGAAGCTGCCATCAAGATGCAGGTCAAGCGTGCTTTTGATCGCATGCGCGATGCGCTGGGACTGTTTCTGCTCTGGATGAGCAGCCTGCCCCTCATGGAGCGCTAGGTCGGCTGGGAGTATCGGCGGCGAGTTCCGGCAGCGGATTCCCGTTCCGACTTCCTCTCGCGATTTTCGAGCCGTTACTTTTTGGAACGCTGGCGCGGCTACTCTTTACGCAGACCCTCGTCTGGACCCCACATCATGCCCATCACCATCGAACATATCCTCTCACTCGACGAGTGGACGGAAGCGGATCGCCAAGCGGTTCGTGAGGCCGTAGCTGCGGATCCGCAGCTTGGAGTGGCATTGGTGCGCTGGTTTGCGATGGCTGAACAGTCCAGCCGACAGTGGGACGCCACCGTTCCTTCCCGCATGGCGCTTGTACTTCTCGCCTGCCGGGACAGGCTTCACACGGACGACCTTTCGTCTGAAGAACGTGTCCTGCTCGAAGCCGCCACGGTGGATCTTGACGCAGCACTGGCTGCACACCCTGCTGTCGAGGATGTCCTCGCCCGGATTCGCTCGGAGGCAGATGCCTTCGACCAGGCGTGGAATCAGTCATTCTCCGAGGCAAAAAGCAGAGTCGATCGCGGACCCCTGAGTCGCGACCGCGCGTCGCGTACCGGTCCTCTGCGTCTCGTACGTTTAGCAGTAGCTGCCGCGGCCGTGATTGCTGTCTTCTTCGTAGGGCGCGGATTCCTGTCCTCGACCACTGATGCCCCATTCGCGACGTTCGCTACCGGTCCGGCCGCGCAAGTCGTTGAATTGACGGATGGCACCGTGGCGCGTCTGGCGCCCGAAACGTCGCTTGACGTCCTCTTCGATGCGGAAACCGAACAACGTCTTGTTCGCATTGATGGAGAAGCCTTTTTCGATGTCACGCCAGGCCCGCGGCCATTCAAGGTCGAGTCCGGCAATGCCCTGACCACCGTATTGGGTACGGCCTTCGGACTGCGTGCCACTGACGGAACAGATGTTCAGCTTGTCTCTGGTCGCGTTTCGCTGGCCGCCATTGGTCACCCTGATGAGGCCGTCATTCTGACGCCTGGAGACCGCGGCTTCGTCCCAGAAGGCTCCACAGAGCCCGTTGTCCGCTCTTTCGATTCACTCGAAGGATTTGACTGGACGGGACTGCTCGTATTCCGAAATACCCCGATGGCAGAAGTCGCCGAGCGATTGTCCAAAGAATTCGAGGTAGTCATCAGCGTCAGCGAAGAACTGAAGGAAGCACCTTTGACGGGCACCTTCGAGTCTGACCGCGGAAGTGAGATCATCCTTGACATCATTGCGGCCGCTCTCGGCGCAACGGTCACAAAGAACGAAGACGGTTCCTTCCACCTCTCAGTCTGAGCCTGTGGAACGCCCGTTGGCAGCACGGCTATAACCGGCGATCAGACCTCTGGATGGGTTCGAAGCCGGTTTGCGCATTCTCTTCTGTTTTCTCTGTGTGATGGTCCTGTGGGGGCCATCGACCGGTTCGGCCCAAACGATCCGGTTGGAGTTTGCTGATACCCCCGTCTCTGATGCTCTGGAAATCTACGCAGAGCGCACGGGCGTGGACGTGGTCTACAGTCCCCTCCTCGTCGAGTCCTTGCGCACATCGTGTCGGTATCGCGGCACATCGGAACGTGATGCACTGATCTGCATCATGTCCAGCCACCCTTTTCGAGTGGAGGCCATTTCGCGCAACCAGGCGGTCCTTATTCCGCTGGAGTCAGACAGCGCCGAGATTTCGGATGTTGTTCGCGTACTCAGTGGCTTCGTGACGGACGCAGAATCCGGCGAGTCTCTCAACGGGGCCCACGTCGTTTTGCCGGGTGTCGGCACCGGATCCGTCACGAATGAGGCAGGCTTCTTTGCCTTCCCCGGGATGAACCAGAAGCCGGTCAGCGTGGTGATCACGTATCTCGGTTACGCCCGTCTCGATACGACCGTAGTGGCCTCTTACAGGTCCGGCTCATTTGAATTGATCCCGATATCCTATCAGGTCTCCGGAATCGTAGTCGAAGAGGACGCCCAGCGGCGAGCAGATGTCGCCATCACGCCCGGCCTCGTTTCTGTATCCGGTCGAGAGCTCCAACGTTTCCCGGGCACGCTCGGCAACACAGACGTCCTTGAATCGCTCAAGTGGATGCCGGGCATCCAGCGCGCCGGCGAGGCGACGGGCGGCCTTCTGGTGCGAGGCAGCGGTCCGGACCAGAATCTGTATCTGATCGATGGTGCGCCGGTCTACCATCCATGGCATGCATTCAGCCTGATATCCACCTTCCAGACGGACACCTTCAAAGATTTCTCGCTCTACCGGGGTGCCTTTCCGGCCGAATTCGGAGGAAGGCTGTCAGCCGTCCTTGACGCCGAACTTCGGGATGGATCGCGCTCCCAGCCCAGCGCAAAACTTGGCATTTCCGGGCTGAACGCGTCGTTCATCATGGAGACCCCGATATCGAAGCGCAGCTCCTTCATGTTGTCGGGACGTCGGTCGTACATCGATCGACTGGTGGGTCGGAATCACCCGGTTGAAGACGAGGCTGGACGCCGGGACACCCTTCGCACGGGATACCATTTCTATGACTGGAGCGCCAAGTACTCATTCCGCCCCGATTCACGCTCGACGGTCTCGGTTTCCTGGTATGCCGGACGGGACGCGCTCGATCTGCGGTTGCCTTTCGATCTGTCTCTGGATTTCTCGTCCTGGCTCCGTCCTGCAGATCTGTTCTTTGAGGTGGATCAGGAATGGGGCAACCGCATCCTGAGCACCCGCTATCAGCGACTCTTGTCGACGCGACTCTTCTTGACGGCTACGCTTTTCCATTCGAGATACCGCGCGCGCGAGAACACCCTCATACGTCCCAGTCAGTCTTCGCGGGTGTCCTCGGCTTATCGTGTGGACCTGGAAGACACCGGGGCACGCGTGGTATTTGATTGGTATCCGTCCCTTTCGCACCAGGTACGTTTTGGCGCCGAGGCCGTCCAGCACCGCTTCGACTCCAGTCTCGACGCCCGTGTGGCGTATACCCCCTCCCTCGTGGAGCCTCTCGACGAGAGCAGCCGCACCCTGGCGTCCGAGGCTGCCTTTTTCATCCAGGACATCTGGACACCGGGACCCGCCATCCGCGTGTTGCCTGGAATCCGGGCCTCCTGGTTCGGAAGTGGGTCGTTCGCCCGTCTGGAACCCCGTTTGTCCGTCCAGCTGGCCATCGATCCAACGTGGTTGATCGTTCGCGCTGCAGCGAGTTCGCACGTTCAGTACCTGCAGCGGATCCGGGACCGAAACGCTTACCTGTATGACTTGGTGTCCAGCCGATGGGTCCCCGCTCAGGCGGATGCTCCTCCTGCGCGATCCCGACAGCTGTCGGTGGGATTGGAATCCCATCGTATTCCCCGCACCGTGATTCGAATCGACGGCTTTGTACGAGACGGAAGGGGGACGCTGCTTCCCGAAGACGAATTCCAGTCCAAAGACGGACTGTTGGGGCCCGGAATTGAAGTGGCTACCCTGCTCGGGCAGTATGATCGCGGTGAGGAACGATCCCGCGGTATCGAGACCGGATGGACAACGCGGACCGAACACTGGATGCTATCCGCGTCCTATACCCGGATGCGATCCGAAAACCGGATCGTGGAAGCGCAAAAGGCGGCATTCAGACCAGCCCGATTCGACACGCCGCACGCGTTGGGGATCGTTGTTTCCCGGGAAGCTTCGCGCTGGAATCTCGGAGGATCCATGGATTGGCGCAGCGGCTATCCTGTATCCGTGCCTACCTCCCGATATCAACTGGAAGACCCCGTGACCGGCGAGACGACCTGGTTCTACCATCGTCCGGACATCAACAATGGCAGGCTACCATTTTACCTGCGGGTGGATCTGCGAGCGGCTTACCGATTCGATTTTGCAGAAGCCTCCTGGCTCACTGGAATCTCGATCTACAACGTCCTCAATCGACGCAATGTGGTCAACCAGACCTGGGATCCAGCCCGGCCCGGGAGTACGCCGCAAAACCGCCTCGGCCTCCCCATTCTTCCGATGATCGATCTGGTAATCGACCTCTGATGCGCCAAAGACGACACTATATCGTCCTGATCCTAGCCATCTCTATCGCTGGATTGATGGGGTGCGATTCGACCGTACCCGAACATGAGCCCTCACTTGTGGTCGAGGCCTGGTTGGGCACCGGTTCCTCCTTACCGCCGATCCGGGTATCGACCTCCCAGTCCGTTTCGGCCGAACTCAACGCTCTGCCCGCTCCCGAGGGTACTGAACTTCAGGTCACGATTTCGGATGTCCTGATGCCGTACGAACGAGGGCCGAATCCGCTTTGGTTTCATCCCGTCGCCGCTTCCCCGCCTGTGCTCTCGGGGGGTGAATCCTTCAACGTCATGCTGGAATCATCAGTGGGGACCGTGACCGCATCCGGCCTGCTCCCTCCGGAAATCAGCCTCTTGGAAGCTCTTATCACGGCCCCGGCTTCACCCATTTCTGTAGTCCTTGTAGACTCGCTGAACGTAGGCCTCGACTCGTTGAATCTGGCCATCAATGCCACGACCGGATTCATCTACCCGGTCCAGGTCGCCGTTACGTGGGACGATGACGGCCACGATGGCTGGATCGAAGCCCGATTGCAGCCGGACGCCACGTTCTCGTCGTCCTTGATCGACTTTTTCCTGTTACCCTCGGAAGTATTTCCGGAATCAGGAGCGAAGCGAACCGAAGATGGGTTGTTGCGCTGGGAAGGCGTTTACGCGGTCCCCGTCCCAGAAAACACCTCGCCGTTGCCCGAGCATGAGTTGCGGGTCATCATGACCCGTGGAGACAATCGATTTGCCCGGTACATGACCAGTCGTGACGCCCCGGATCGGCGGGATCCCGTTTCAAACGTGAACGGTGGCCTCGGCTTCGTTGGAGGCGTTGCGATCGACTCTCTTCGAATCACGGTCTCCAACTGATCGACTTCATTTCATTCACTCCAGCACTGCTTCGCGCCACCCATGCGTTCCATTCGTCCCATTGAGCCCCCTGAAATCCCGGCATCGGGAGGTACAATCTCTGCCGTCCAGGTCCAGAAGAAGGACGCTGACCGTTGCAACATCTTCCTCGATGGCTCCTTCGCTTTTGGCCTGCACATGAACATTGTGGCCGAACACGGCCTCAGGAAAGGAAAGCGACTCGACGAGGAGCAGTGCCGGTCCCTGGTTGAGTCGGATACGTACTTCAAGGCGCTCAAGCGCTGTGTGGACTACCTGGCCTATCGCCCGCGTACCCAACAGGAAATCGACCGTCGTCTCAAAGATCTTCAGGTTTCCGATGCGATTGCCCAGCAGGTCTCTGATCGACTCAACGAACTGGGATACCTGGATGATGAACGCTTTGCTCTTCAGTGGGCGGCGTCCAGGCAACGATCCAAGGGATTTGGTCCTCGACGACTCGAGGTCGAATTGATTCGGAAAGGCATCCCGTCTGCACTGGCCAAGCGAGCCGTGTCAGAAGTGTGTTCGGAGGAATCGGTTGAGGATAGCTTGAGCGAACAGCTTCAAAAAGCCATGCACCGATACCGGCGTGAATCCGACGCCAGCAAGCGTGAACGGAAGATTCTAGGGTTTCTGACCAGGAGGGGATTCGATCCCGGGGCAATCCGGGACGCTCTTCGTACAGCCGAAGGCTGACGACGGGGCTGCATAAAAGCCGTCCTTTTGAGGATCAAAAGGGCGATATTCCGTATTCCACCGACGCTACCCAGCAAAGAACCCGCCATCACTTCGCATGTCCCAGGAGCGACAAAGCCTGCCTTCGCCATTCCGTCTCGCCGGAATGGACCTGGTGCTGTTCCTGGTAGGGATTGCAGGATTTGCGTTCACGATCTGGTGCTTGCCCGATCTTCATCCCGACGCGACCGCCAGCAGGGAGTTTGACCGAGACGAAGCGGTCAGTACCGCCGATGTATTCCTCGTATCTCAAGGCTACGAGATCAGCGGTCTCGTATCGACTGCCGAATTGCGGCGCAGGGATGGACTGCTTTCCGACCTCCAGCACACGCTCGGCCGCAATACAGCCGTCGAATTCCTGAACTCCGACAATCGCAATGTCGTCGCCGCCTATTACTGGTTGGTTCAGTATCGACCCGGGCTGAATCCCGGAGAGACCCAGTTTCTGGGAGGTCAGGACCCGGTATTCGAGGTAGAACTTGCCCAGAACGGGGAGCGGCTCGCGCTTCGGAACATGAGTGGACTCATCGGGGCCTCGGCAGCCCGCTTCGGCTCGCCGGCAAATCGCGTGAACCGGTCTGCGCTGTCGTCCATCATCCGGGCGGATACCGCTTCGACGTCGGAAGCACGAACCGCCCTGATCCAGATCCCGGATTCCGTTCTGCAAGCGCGGCTCTCGTTTGATTTTGACGGCACTGAGCCGATGGATTCCGAGTCGGCTCTGAATGCGCTGACCAATAATCAGGCTGTAGCGCTGGATTCGAGTGCCCTGGATGGGCTGATTGCCCACCACCTTCGCGAAACCGCGTTCCGCAATGTGGACATGCGGCTCGATTCGATTGCGGTGTCCAACGCAAGCCGAGGTCGCAACGTCCAGGTGACGATGGTGTCCGACCCACCAATTGCCGGTCAGCGCATCATTCTGGAAGCTGGCCTTTCGTCCACAGGCACCCTTTCTCGCCTGCGAACCAGTTACGAGCCCACACAAGACGTTGAACAAACGGTCTCCGCGGCGCTTGCGGCAACAAAAGTCGGCCTGTTATTGCTGCTCAGCTTCGGATTCATTGTCGTTTTCTTCCGACGATTGTCGGCTCGACTCCTCGACATGAAAGCGGCGCTGGTCGATGCAATGGTCGTGGGAATCCTTGGAGGATTGATCGCGGCAACTGCGTCGGCCCAGCTGAACGAGGTCTTCCTGTTCACGCCGATCTGGGGAGAGATCCTGATCCGCCTGATCATCTTTTCCATCGTTGCGGGGGCGCTCTCGATTTTCGTCTTCATGATTGCCGGTGTGACGGATTCGGTCATTCGGGAAAATCTGGAAGGCAAGCTCGGCACGCTCGTTTTGCTGCGACACGGAGATTTCCAGAACAAACCCATGGGAGCCGCGCTTGTCCGAGGCTTTGCGCTAGGAGGTATTCTGCTGGGAATCGGGACGGGTTCCCTGTGGATGCTCGAAGGCCTGCATCTCTCCCTACCGGATATCTTCCTTAGCGAAGCGTCCATGCGCCCGGTGCTGGCTGGCGTCTTCCAAGGATTCGAAACCGCCTATTTCCTGACGTTGCTTTGGGTGGTTGGCGTCAGCTCAGTTGTGCGGCGGCTCAGCAAGCAGACCCTCCTTTCGGTCATCCTGCTGACCATCACCGGGGCGTTCGTGGGTATTGGTCCCGTCAATTTCGTCTCCCAGCCGCTTGGACTGATAATCGGTGGCGTCTCAGCCCTGCTTCTTGCGTGGGCCTGGGTCCGGTATGACATCGTCACCGTCATGGCAGCGCTGTTCACCTCGGAAATCCTCTGGAGCCTGACCGAGGGATACCTGGTGTCCGGGTCGCCGGCGTGGATTGATGTTTTGCTGGGAGGACTGTTCGTGGCTTCCGTAGTGATTCTCGGCTTTGTCGGTGTAGCCAGCCGACGGACTGGCCAGCAGGTCAACACGTACGTACCCGACTATGTCAGCGAAATGGCCGGGCAGGAACGTGTTAGGCGCGAACTGGAGATTGCCCATCAAGTCCAGTCGTTCTTCCTCCCCCGCTCCATGCCGGACGTCAAGGGACTCGACATCGCCGGCATGTGTCTGTCGGCCAACGAAGTGGGCGGTGATTACTACGACTTCATCAAGCTCGATGACGGCAGGCTCGCCTTTGTTCTTGGAGATGTTAGTGGAAAAGGCATCCAAGCGGCGTTCTTCATGACGCTCGTGAAGGGTATTGTCCAGACGTTGACGCGGCAGGGATTGACACCCTCGGACATCATGCGCAAGCTCAACACCTTGTTCTGTCAGAATGCGCCGTCGGGAACGTTCATATCAGTGGTTTACGGCGAAATCAATCCCAAGACAGGTCAATTCACGTTTGCGCGCGCCGGCCACAACCCGGTTATCTGGTATCGCTCCGACGAGAAGCGATCGGAAGCGCTGCAACCCAAGGGCATGGCGATCGGCTTCACCTCAGGCCCGACCTTCGACACCAACATCGAAGAACAAACCATCCACGTTCAGAGCGGGGATGCACTCGTGTTCTATACGGACGGGTTTTCCGAAGCCATGAACCGAGCACGTGTGCTGTACGGCGATGAGCGGTTGGTCGAGAAGGTCACACAGATCGGTGGCCGATCGGCCTCGGCCATCCTCCGCATGATGACGGAGGACGTTCACCACTTCATTGAGGGAATGGGACGCGCCGATGACATGACCATGGCTGTCATCAAACTCGAGAACTGATGCCCCTGGATGCTGAAGCCATCGACCTGCATCCCGACGCACTCGGGGTTGTACAGGAACGCATCAACGGAGCACCCCGACTGGGATTGGTGTTGGGGTCCGGCCTTTCCCACCTGGCCGATGTACTCGACGATCCAGTCGTGATTCCCGCTGGCGACATTCCGGGCTACCCGGGATCCACGGTTGAAGGACACCGTGGACAACTGGTTTTCGGTGACCTCGAGGGCGTACCTGTCGTTTTCGTGCAGGGACGATTGCATGTCTATGAGGGACACAGTGTCCAGGACGCTACGTATCCCATCCGGCTGATGGCGGCGCTCGGTGTCAAGCGACTCATCATCACGAATGCCGCGGGTGGCATCCATCCTGAGTGCGTCCCGGGGACGTTGATGTGGATTACCGACCATCTGGCGTTTGCCTTCCGTCCCATCCCCATCGCGAATCCTGATCACTTCCGTCCCACTCAGGCTGAACGCGAACCCTACGATCTCGAGTGGACGGCACGCGCGCAGGCGTTGGGCGATAAAATCGGCGTGGCCACACGGTCCGGGACCTATCTCTGGACGCTGGGCCCGAGCTACGAGACGAAGGCCGAGATCCGGATGTTCAAGACGATGGGGGCTGATGCCGTCGGCATGAGCACGGTGCCGGAAGTGATTATCGCCCGCCAGTTCGGGATGCAGGTGATTGGAATGAGCACGATCACCAACTTCGCCGCCGGACTTGGACAGGAGTCGCTGAATCACGAGGAAGTGCTCGAGGTCGGCCGACAGGTCCGCGATGACTTGCAGCGGCTGATTGTGGAAGTGGTCCGCGACCTGGCTTAGGTGTAACTGGGCTTCGGCGTAATTGGGCGTCGGCATAGTCGGGCGTCGGAATGATCTGGCGCCTGAAGGATCAGGCGACGGAATGATCTCTCCGATACAGTCTCCCCCTGGATTTTTGCGTTTTTGCCGGAGGGTTGTGCATATTTGACCGCTCATGCCCCTCAGGCCGTGAGCACCCTTGACCCGCTACCATCCACAGCGCTTCGACGAGGGGTCGGAGACGGAGGAAACGATGAGCCAGGACGAGCTGGAATACGAGGACGAAGAATTCGAAGACGCCGACTTCGACAAGGAAGACCTTGATAAAGAGGAGTTCGACGACGAAGACTTTGACGACCAGGAAGCCGACGACGATTATCAGGCATCCTACGATGATGATGATGAGGGTCCGTACGAAGACGGTGACTACTACGATGACGGCCCTTCGGACAACGGACAGGACGACTACTATTCCGGTTCGGATGATCGCGACGGCCGAGGGAATGGCCGCGGAGGCGGACGCGGTCGATATCGCGACGAGATCTACTCCAAGCGCGTACCCGCAGGAAAACGGACGTACTTCTTCGATGTTAAAACGACGCGTTCCGGAAAGGATTATTTCCTGACCATCACCGAAAGCAAAAAGGTCGGCGAGAACCGCTACGAAAAGCACAAGCTGTTCCTGTACAAGGAGGACTTCGGCAAATTCGTGAGCGCCATGCACGAAGTCGTTCGCTTCATCCAGGATGAGTGCCTCCCCGACTACGAGTTCCGCGGTCTTCCCGATGTTTCCAAACAAGACGGGGAACAGGACGACGACTGGTCCGATGAAGATGGTTCCTACTGAGCCTCCACCACCTGGACCTGCCGGCCCTTATGAGTAATCGAGTTCCCGAGCGGCTATTGGAGCTGTTCCGGCCAGCCGTTCGATCCGAAAAGCCGTACATCGTGCCCGGCGCACGTCCAGTCTCGGTCAAGCTGAACCAGAATGAGAGTCCGTTCGATCTCCCCCCCTCTCTGAAGCGGGAGCTGCTTGAGGCCTTCTTTCAGATCGATTTCAACCGCTACCCCTCTGAGCAGCCAACCCGGCTCATCCAGGCGCTCGAGTCGAACTGCGGTGTGGAGCCAGGTAGTGTCCTGGTCGGAAACGGATCCAATGAGCTGACTTACACACTTGGACTCTGCTTCGTGGAGGACGGTGATCCGGTCATCACACCCACCCCCATGTTCGCCCTCTACGAGTCGATGGTCCGTCTTCACGGCGGGACACCGATAAGTGTCGGGTGCCAGACGGACCTCCAGGTGGACACGGATGCCATCATTGCTGCCATCGAGCAGCATGATTCGAAGCTCACCATCCTCGCCACCCCAAGCAATCCGACCGGTTTGGCAATACCCAAGAAGGACATTGAACGGGTTGTTCGGGCAAGCAATGGATTTGTCGTCGTGGATGAGGCGTATCACGAGTTCAATCCGGAAGGGTCTGCGCTGGATCTGCTGATGCGTCATCCCAATGTGATCATTCTGCGCACCCTGTCCAAAGCGTACGGACTTGCTGGATTGCGACTGGGCTATCTCGTCGCGCGTCCGGCTGTCATTGCCGAGATGATGAAATCCCGGCTGCCGTTCATGGTCGATCGTATGGCTGAGCAGGTTGGACTATTGCTGCTTCGCCACCAGGATCTCGTCCGGGACCGGGTCGATCAGATCAAAGTCTACACGGCGCACTTGCACCAGGCGATGGTCGAGCGAGGTGATCTTGAAGTGTTGCCCACCGATACCAACTTTATCCTGTTCCGCGCCGACAGGGATCCCGGTGAGCTACTGAGCGAACTGGCAGACAAAGACGTCCTGGTGCGAAACATGGGGGGCTACGAGCAACTGCGAGGATTCCTGCGTGTTACCAGCGGAACGCCCTCAGAGAACAAGGCATTTTTGGACGCGTTGACGTCCATTCTGGGGTAGCTGATCCCGTTGATCACTCCGATCCCAATCCATCCAACGTCGCATCCACCACCAGATTGGGGCCCGGCTTTCCTCAGCCCCCCATCCATCTTGCGTATCTCACATGGATCTGATCCAGGTTGACATCATCGGATTGTCTACGAGCCCATCAAGCGGCGGTGCCTATGCCCTCGTGCTGGGTGAGGTTGACGGCAATCGCAGGCTCCCCATCATCATCGGCGCATTCGAAGCCCAGGCCATTGCACTGGAACTGGAGAAGATCCAGCCACCCCGCCCGATGACGCATGACTTGATCCGCGACCTGTTCGATTCCGTTTCCGCAGATGTCTCGGATATCCTGATTGATGAACTGCGTGAAGGCACGTTTTTCGCCAAGATCCGCTACTCGGTGAACGGCTCTGATGCCCAGTTGGATTGCCGTCCCTCTGACGCCGTCGCACTGGCTGTTCGGGTTGGCGCACCCATTTTCGTGGCGCCGTCCGTCCTTGACGAGGCGGGTATCCCGACCGAGGATGAGGACAACATGGCCGCGATCGAGTCGGCCGAGCCCGAAGTAGAAACGGAGCACGAGCCGGAGACACCCAAGAGCCCGCTCGAGAAGCTCGAAGACGATCTGGCCCAGGCCATCGCGGATGAGGACTACGAGCTGGCCGCCAAATTGAGAGACGACATCACCCGCCTACAAAGCGAACAGAATTGACCCGCCTCCCCTTTTCCTCGTTCTCTTCGTTCTCCCGCCTTTTCCGGGACTATACCGAATCCCCCACCGCGCTTGCCCCCTTCTTCAACGGAGACTACCGGGACCCTGACGTCCTGGCGGCTTCCTGTGAGCGCGCGGCCGAAACGCATGCTGATCGGGACCTATTGATCAGCGCCATGCGGAATCAAGCCACGTCGTACGGTGTGCTTGATGCGACCAGCCATCTGATCGACAAACTCGCAGATCCGTCTTCGGCTGCGGTTGTCACGGGCCAGCAGCTGGGGCTTCTTGGCGGTCCTCTGTATACGGCATACAAGGCACTGAGCACGATCCAGCTCGCCGAACGCCTCGAGCAGCAGACCGGTCGACCTGTCGTACCGGTATTCTGGTTGGAGGGCGAGGACCATGACTTTGACGAGGTCGCGTCAGCCGGAATGATGGACGGAGATGACCCGTGCAAGGTCACCTACGATCCTGGACCAGACGGACAGGCCGGCACGGCGGTTGGACGCATGACCGTGACCGATGGCATCTCGGAAGTCGTAAGCGAATTGGAGCGGTTGCTTCCGCCCACGGATTTCAAGGATGCACTCATGGAGGGTATCCGCCAGGCGTACGCGCCCGGCACGCCCATGATTACGGCCTTCGTCGGGATGATGGAGCTTATTCTGGGGCCAGGACGTATCGCCTACGTATCACCGGACGACGCAGACCTGAAGCGGGCCGCAAGCCAGCTGTTCAAGCAAGAGCTGAACGACTTCGGGACATCGGAAGCACTGGTCAACACAGTTAGCGCTCAGTTGGAGCAGGACTGGCATGCCCAGGTACAGGTAAAGGCGACCAACCTCTTCCTGCACGGCGATGGCCGACGTACGGCGATTGATGCGGTGGAGAACGGATTCGAAACGCGCGATGGAGAGGCCTTTTCTCCTGAGTCGCTGCTCGGTCAGCTTTCCGACGACCCTGGATCCTTCTCCCCGAACGTGGTCATGCGTCCCTTGATGCAGGATTGGCTACTGCCAACCGCTGCGTACGTGGCGGGTCCCGGCGAGGTCGCCTACTTCGCTCAATTCAAGGGCCTATACGACTGGGCGGGATTGCACATGCCCGTGGTCTATCCGCGTGCCTCGCTGACGGTGCTCGAGCGGCGCATTGGTCGCATTCTGGAAAAGAATGACATCGGCATCCCGGCCTTCGAAGAGCAGATTGATCAGCTGTTCCGGTCAATGGTCCTCGACAACATGGATGTGGATCTGGAGGAAGCATTCAAGGCAGCCTCAAGCGGGCTCCACCAGGTCATCAATCAGATCAAACCGGTTGTTGAAGGTGTGGATCGCTCGCTGGTCAAATCCACCGAAGCCACCCGGGCTGCCTTCATGAAGGAGTGGAATCAGCTGAAAGGCCGCGTCATCAAGGCAGAGAAGCAGCAGCACGACGTCCTCAAGGGTCAGTTGGAGCGGGCTTCTTCCGCGCTTTTTCCATCAGGCATTCCTCAGGAGCGCTTCCTTTCGCCCGTATATTTCCTGAACAAGTACGGGCCGGATTTCTTTTCCGGACTCACCGAGCGCATGGACCTGGATACCTCCGAGCACCAGGTACTCGAGCTCTGAGCGCTGTACTTGATGTGACGCTTGGTCTTCGGACGCCGAACACCAGGCGTTGATCATTGAATTTCGCGCCTGCTGATAAGGCGCTTCCCTATAAACCGCATTCAGTACCGCGGCATGGCTGACTATCCCTTCCAGGAAATCGAACAGAAGTGGCAGCGCTTCTGGGAAACGGAACGAACCTTTCGCACGCCCGACGATCCCGACACGTCCAAGCCGAAGTACTACGTGCTGGACATGTTTCCCTACCCTTCTGGTGTCGGACTCCACGTGGGGCACCCGCTCGGGTACATCGCGACGGATATCGTCTCCCGGTACAAGCGAATGAAGGGCTTTAACGTCCTTCACCCGATGGGTTTTGATGCGTTCGGCCTGCCGGCTGAACAGTTTGCCGTCGAGCATGGCGTGCACCCGCGGGTGACGACGGAGAAGAATATTGACAACATGCTTCGTCAGCTCAAGGCCTTGGGTCTGAGCTACGACTGGGATCGGAAGCTGGCCACGACGGACGTTGACTACTACAAGTGGACGCAGTGGATCTTCCTTCAGCTCTTCAATTCCTGGTACGACGAAGAAGCCGATAAAGCACGCCCCATCAGCGAACTCGAGGCCCGTTTCGCAGAGGAACGCGACGATTGGGGCAGCATGAGCGAAGGCGAGCGCGAAGCCGTGCTTTCGGAGCACAGATTGGCCTTCCTTGACGAGGTACCGGTCAACTGGTGCCCTGCACTGGGCACGGTTCTCGCCAATGAGGAGGTGACCAACGAAGGACGTAGCGAACGCGGAAATCACCCTGTATTCCGGCGCCCGCTCAAGCAGTGGATGCTGCGTATCACCAAATACTCCGATCGCTTGATCCAGGATCTGGATGATGTAGACTGGCCCGAGCCAGTCAAGCTCATGCAGCGCAACTGGGTGGGACGAAGTGAGGGCGCGAACGTGGACTTCGCTGTCGACGGACATGATGCCGTCATTCAGGTGTTCACGACACGTCCTGACACCTTGTTTGGCGCGACGTACATGGTCCTGGCCCCCGAGCATCCGCTCGTCGACGCATTGACCACGGATGAACACCGCGACGCCGTGGCTGCCTACCGCAAAGAAGCGGCCGGCAAGACGGACATCGACCGCATGGCCGAGTCCAAGACGAAGACGGGAGTTTTCACGGGCGCCTATGCCATCAACCCGGCCGGCGGTTCGCGCATACCGATCTGGGTGGCTGACTATGTCCTGATGGGATACGGCACCGGGGCGATCATGGCTGTTCCTGCCCAGGATGAGCGCGACTGGGAATTCGCCGAAGTGTTTGACCTGCCCATCATCCGCACGGTTCAGCCACCCGAAGGATGGGAAGGCAAGGCCTTTACCGGAGATGGTCCTGCCATCAACTCGGAGTTCCTCAACGGGCTGGGCGTGAAGGACGCCAAGGCACGCATGATCGAGTGGCTCGAAGAACACGGTCATGGCGAAGGCACAATCACGTACAAATTGCGTGACTGGCTTTTCAGCCGGCAGCGCTACTGGGGCGAGCCCTTCCCGATCCTGCGCGGTGAAGACGGTAGCGTCCGCGCGGTCAACGAAAGCGACTTGCCTGTCGAGTTGCCGCCGATGGAGGACTTCAAGCCAACGGCCTCGGATGATCCGGATGCGCCTCCGCGTCCCCCTCTGGCGCGTGCCGACGAGTCCTGGCGCATTGTCGAGATTGACGGCAAACGCTACGAGCGTGAACTGAACACGATGCCTCAATGGGCTGGCTCCTGCTGGTACTATCTGCGCTTCATCGACAACCAGAATGACGAGACGTTTGCCAAGCCGTCCCGTGAATCCTACTGGATGGGTGACAACGGCGTCGATCTGTATATCGGAGGAGTCGAGCACGCCGTATTGCATTTGCTGTATGCGCGTTTTTGGCACAAAGTGTTGTTTGACCTCGGCCATGTCTCCACCAAGGAGCCGTTCGGCCGTCTGTTCAACCAGGGCTATATCCAGGCCTACGCCTACCGCGACGAGCGAGGCATTGCGGTGGATGCCACCAAGGTGGTCGACCAGGACGGCAAGCCTGCCATGGAAGTCCAGGATCAGCCCGGACGCTCGTTCTTCTACGATGGCCAACCCGTCACGCAGGAGTACGGCAAGATGGGCAAGAGCCTGAAAAACGCCGTCTCCCCCGACGAGGTCAACGAAGCCTACGGGTGTGATACCCTGCGTCTCTATGAGATGTATATGGGTCCGCTCGAAGCCTCCAAGCCCTGGAATACCCGGGATATTGTGGGTGTGAACCGCTTCCTGCGTCGCGTATGGCGCAACTTCGTCGATGGCGAGTCGGACGCCCTCATGGTTTCTGATGACGCGCCAAGCGACGATCAGATGCGCGCGTTGCATCGAACGATCGAGCGTGTCACCACGGACATGGAGCGACTGTCATTCAACACGTCCATCGCTGCACTCATCGAATTGCTGTCCGAATGGGTGTCCCTGGATGCCATCCCACGCTCACTGGCTGAGCCGTTTGTCCTGATGCTCTCCCCGCTTGCGCCTCACATGGCCGAAGAGCTTTGGCAGCGCATGGGGCACGAGGCCTCACTCGCATACGAGCCCTGGCCGACCGCTGAGGAGATATGGCTGGTGGATGACTCCATCAAGCTGGCCGTTCAAGTCAATGGCAAGGTGCGCGGAACGATCTCGGTACCTGCTGATGCCTCCAAGGAGGATATCCTGGCTGCTGCCAAGCAGGATGAGAATGTCTCCCGTCACGTGGAAGGCAAAGAGATCCGACGCGAGATCTACGTCCCGGGTCGCCTGGTCAACATTGTCGTAGGTTGACACAACCATCCAGCTGTCCCGGTTCGCAGACGTCCACGACTCATGAGCTCCAACGTGAAAAACGTGAAATACGATGTTCTCGCCATCGGCTCCCACCCAGATGATGTGGAGTTGGGCTGTGGTGGGACCATTGCTGCCCTGATTGAGGCCGGATATCGTGTTGGCATTGTTGACCTGACTCGCGGTGAGTTGGGCTCCCGCGGAACGCCTGACCAACGGGACATGGAGGCGACCGAAGCTGCCCGCGTCCTTGGGGTCGACCGTCGCGTGAACCTGGGTATCCCTGACGGCAACATCAAGAACAGTCGGAAGAATCGGCTTCGCGTCATCGCAGAGCTCAGGGCAACCCGACCCGACATCCTCCTCATTCCGGCACCGGATTGCCGCCACCCGGATCATCCGGCGGGCGCCCGGCTCGTTTGCGATGCGGCTTTCCAGGCAGGACTGGTCAAGGTTGAGACCCTCGATGGCTTCGGCGTCATGCAAGAGCCGTGGCGCCCGCAACACATCCTGCACTACATGCAGTCGATTCCTTTCGAGCCAACACTCGTCATGGATGTCTCGGAGTTTTGGGAAACGCGCAATGCGGCTGTACGAGCATTCAGTTCGCAGTTCCACACGGGAGGGGCTGGCGAAAGGAATCCCGGCCCAGAAGAGGCAGGCGAAGGCGGCGGCTTAAGTGAAGATCAAGGACCTGAAACGTTCATCTCCAATCCAGCCTTCATGGACTGGTATGACGCCCGCGCACGCACGTTCGGCTATCGGATCGGTGCCACCTTTGGAGAGCCGTTCCTCTACCGGCACGGCCCAATCGGCACCGACGACCTGGTCGGCATGCTGAAAAAAGAAAAGCCGTTTCGCTAGCGCGAAACGGCTCTCAGCAAAACGGCCCTCGGCGTGACGGGCCAAGCTGTGGCTATCGGCGCCAGGTCAGGATGATGCGATTGCCACCCTGCTGTAGCGTCGGCAGGTAGACGTAGGTCACGTCCAGCTCCTCGATGTACTGCGTATCGCCTTCGCCGCCCGAGATGCGCATGTCCTTGTACTGACCTTCGCGTCCGCGAATCTCGAGTACGAGTCCGGACAACGTGTATTCGCTGTCATTGATGAGATCTAGGTGCATTTCATCGCGACCGATGGAGGCAATGACTGGCCGGACCTGACCACGACGGCGCCACCAGGTCAACACATCGGATGTCGGTGCAATCCAGGCGCCCTCCCGCTTGGCGCGGGCAATGGTCGTCTCGAAGTCGGCCGCCTGGACCGAACGCGCTAGATACGTCTCCGGGTAGTACGGCAAGACGTAATACCCGTGGGCATTGCGGACGATTTCGTATGAGTCCTCAAACGAGCTGGCCAGCCCTTCCGTGACCGGAATGATCGACAGCGGATCGGGAAGCTCTTTCACCTCAGCCTGGGTCATGGGCGTCGAAACGACACTCTCCTCACCCGGCACGAACAGCGGCATCTCTTCGACTTCGGCTTCCTGAAGATCTTCAAGCGTCAGTCGCTCACGGTAATCCACCTGTTCCCACCAGTCGATCACACCGGGCACGAGGCGCGGCTGCGACGGCAAGAGCAAGTAGTCTGCTTCGATTTCTTCCATCGCCCGGATGGTATTCCCATCATAGAAGCCGGCCGGCGGGTAGACGCCGTGGATTTCCTGAACGCCGAGTTGCTGCCGGGCCGTGAGCACGCGATCACGCTGCACTTCCATGGGTTGGCCTTGCAGGACAAAGTCGTTTTCCGTGGTCAACCCGATTTCTCCCATGTCACGCATGCGGACCATGAGGTCCTGGAAAGCATGCACTTCCTCAGACGCCAGGAAGAAGCTCCCCGGGATCTGCTGAGTGTCCAGGATGTCGAGCATCTTCTCGAGCCCATCCATGTACGTGAGCGGGTCAAAGCCAGCTGCAGCCATGGCGGCCACGCTGAACGCCATCGGGCGCGCTTCGGGCCACGGAGCGAACGAGATGGAAGTTGTCCGGGCCAAAAGACCCAGCGCATTGACCATCAATCGCTGATAGTTCTCTTGCTGTTCGCGTTCACGCGATACGTCCTGCGGATTGAATCGCATCCAGACGGCCCGACCTTCGTCATACTCATTGTATACGATGGTCGTGAGGCTGTCGAATTCAGCCTGATCGCGTGGATCGTACGTGATGAATCGACCGACAGCTTGTCCATCGGTCGGCTTCGCGAGCATCAACGGCTGCTGGGCAGCAACATTCATGTGGAAGCCCACATCGATGCCGTTCACCAAAGGCGTGTTGCCATCAATGCTTTGCAGGAATCCGTACGGCTGGGCTTTGGGCGAGGCGACCAATTCGGCGCCAAACAGGTCACCGAACCAGTTGTTTTCCGTCGTCTGCCCTTCCTCGTCGAACAGGCCAAATCGACCAGAGGCGATCAACCCACCACCATCGCGAACGAAGTCGCGGATGCGTCGGCGCTGGCGACTTGAAATCGCTTCTGTAGCGGGCATGATGACGACATAATAGTCATTGTCGATACCGCCACCGAGATCACGCTCGTCGATGAACTTGAACGGGATGCGCAGACCCAGAAGGAGCAGTTCCCAATAGTAGGTCGCGTTATCGACCATCGTCGTATCGCTCGTGATATAGCGATCCGTCTGGATGGACCGGAAAAGCGCTACTCGCGGCTTCTTCGGATCGTCCAGATAGGGAAGGATATCCATGGCCACCGCCCGGGACGGCTGCTGGAAGTTGATCAGTCGCTGAACGGCCTGGGCATCGGCCGAGCGGGATCCCGCGATCGAACCGATGCACATCACCATCAAGACAGGCAGGGCGATATGTGCGAAACGACGCTTCATCACTCCTGATCTTCCAGATCGACCGCCGCCATTTCCGGACCGAGAAGGTCAATGTGGAAAATGCGGTACTGTTGGGGTTTCAGTTCCCGGATCGACAGTTCGAGGATCGTTCCTCCGTCAAGCAGCTTGTACGGCGGGTTGTCCACGTCATCCGGTGTGAGACGGAAGATGTTGATCAGCTCCGGTCGCACGTTTACGTCCAGGACAGGACGTCCCAGGGAAATGCTGACCGTGATTTCGTCGGCAGTAGAACCGTTGTCATTCGAGATGGACACGAACAGACGATTCGGACTGCGCTGCTCGACATACGCGTTCAGTGCACGCTTCAAACGCCACCAGTGGGCAATGGAGTCACCCGAGGCGATCCAGAAATTCTGGTCTTTTGCGCGACGGACGATGGCTTGCAGCGTGGACAGGTTGCCGCTCTGACTCATGATCTCTGGATCGTAGGCCATGTTGTAGAGGCCTCCTTCGTAGGAGACACGTTCCAGCGACTCAAGCAGCAGGGAGTTCATCAAGTCTGCAGAAGCACCCTGCAATCCACGCGTGATATCACGGTCAGAATGCTGCGTCGTACCGATTCGGGTTAGAGGTGAGTACTCGTCACCCATGATCTTCGGAGCCATCTTGCGACCAATGGAGTCCGGCAAGAAGTAGGTATAGTCGGATCGGTACAGGCCACCCATGGTGTTTCTTCCGACCAGGCCACGCTCGATGGAGCGATACCCTTTGACGGGACCTCCCACGTAGCTCTCCAGCATCTCCCGCAGTCGAGTCAGGCGCCGGGCCTGATCGAGCGGAAAGCCGTCGGCTTCAACACGCAAGGAATCGTACACGCCCACATCACCCTGGCGATACATACGTGCCAGTTGCGGGGCATAGGGCGAGGCAACTTCCGGAGCCACGAAATACGTGCCCGGGGCACCTTCGTCTTCCAACAGGTCGACAATGGGCAGGAATGCCTCAATTTTGGATCGTGTATCAGCCGAGCCGGTAAGCATGGCGGCGGAGTCATGGCCACCCGGCCAGTGATGAACCCAAACGGTCGGCTGACGACGCAGGTACTGCATCGCATTGGAGAAGTAGTAGGCTATGGCTTCCCAATCTTCAAGATCTTCGCGGCCGACACCCATGGCGTCGCGCTGGAAGCCCATCCAGACGAATCGGCCTTCGCCGTAGGTACCGTACGCCAATCCGGTCGTGTTCTCCGGGTTGTCAGCTCCTACAATATTGTCCGTTGCAAAGTCATACCAGAATCCTACCGGAGTCGTCCGATCGGGATCAACAACCCGTGCTTTCACACCCTGGTTGTATACCTGCACCTTTACCCGGTATCCCGGATTGATGTTGGCCGTCAACGGCGTGTGGGCCCGCAATGTCAGGCGGCGGATACCACCACTCGTGCGGGGATACGGGATTTCCTGGTCGGGGTCGAAACCCGTCCAGGTGAAATAAGACACCACAACGGCGTCCTGTTCGCGCATCACACCGTCCAGATCCCGCATGCGGGTCACGATCGGCTCGGCGCGAGCAAAGTCAACTGTAGGTCGTGCGGAATTCAGCGAGTCAAACCAGACATAGTCCCGAAGCGGGGCAAAGTCGGCTTCCTCGGCCAAGGCTTGCTGCTGTTCTCGCAGTGCCTCGTTCGTCCCCTGATCCGTCGCAGACGTCGGGGGAATGAAGTTCTCATTCTCGGTGATGTACTTCGGCAGGTACAAGCCAGGTGGCGTGAACCCGGGGAAGGTGTCCGAATAGATTCGGAAATTCCAGTTTCCTCGGTCCACGAAGCCCTGAAACTCCAGTCCGAAGGTGTCTTCCATGAAGCTCCACCCTCGCCAGGATCCGTCCTCGCGGTAGATCCCGGGTTGCCAGGTGGCCAGGACGCTGCCTCCGGACGACATGAATTCCTGGATCCGTCTGATCTGTAGATCACTCAGCGCGCGGGCAGATGGAAGGACCAGCACTTCGAAATCTTCGAGGGCTCCCGCCTCGAGATCCTGATCGCTGATGTCCTCGAAGGGAATGTTCTGAGGTTCTGCTTCGAGGAAGAACTCCCTCCAGGAAAGGAGGGTCTGGTCTACCCACGCGGTCGAGGTGTCACGATACGTGATGGCCCGATGTGCATTACGGGTATAGTTGGAGTTGAGCAGCGCGACACGAGGACGGACATCGATACCAATCTTGGCAGGAGATGCGTCCTGGATGCGGAATGCACCAAGGGCAGACTCCAGCAGGAGAATGTATACCAGGACTCCTGCCGCCAGGGAGGTCACTCCCAGGGTCAGGAACCAGATGGTACTCACTCGCTCAAGATGCCAATTGCGCATGACTCAACGACGGATGGAAAGGGGCCGGGTGTAAACAGGGGCCGGTGGTTGGATTCGGATTGAAGGCAATCAGGGTGCCAGGCTTAGAGCCAGGCAAATCCGTCCTGCTCCTCATCCTTTTCTTCCTTGGCTTGCTGTGCGGCATCCTCAGGCTGAACCGGGACGAAGCCCTCGTCCGTGTATTCCCAGAACAGGGAATTCTGCGGTTCGGATGGCTGCGCCTGCATCGATGCGGGTTGTCCCTGCATGGATGTTGGCTGGGCTTGCATCCGGGGCTGCACCTGCTGCATCGGAGCCTGTTGGCTCGGGGCAGCTGCCGTCGGAGCAACGAAGACGTTGGTCGACGGAGCGGTCTGCTGGGCAGGAGCGGCCAGAGTAGTCTGCTGCGGCGTGACGAGAACGTGTGGTTCCTGGACGTATTGCGTCTGGACGACACCTTCTTCACGGGCGCGGCGCTCGCGAATCTTGTACAACACGTAGGCCGCGACTGCCAGAATGAACGTGGCAATCGTACCTACGAGGATGATTGTCGAGAGAATGGGTACTAGTTGCATGGCTATGACGCCTTGATGGGAGCAATCTACAGTGTTACCGGAGAACCAGCAATCACCGTGCCTGTTTTGGTTTTCGGCCGAAAAATCGCTTCCTGAAGGCGAAATTCGTCTTTTACACCGCTGGAGGTCTCGAAATGATCCGTTTTGAGGATCGAGACTGAGACGGGACGCCGTCGTCCCGCAAACGGCCTTACTGGCGGGCGCCGGTACCGATTCGTTCCAGCTTACCCCAGTTCATCCCGAATCCGAGGAATTCCTCGATCGTGGCAAACGTCTTCGTCACGTCAATCATGAGGATGAAGAAGAGCCGGTAGAACAGGGAATAGAACACCAGGCGAATCTCTTCCTTTTCCACTGCGATACAGTAGAGCGCCGCGATCAGGTCCAGGATGGTCAGTGAGAGCCACCAATACACGAGGTAGTAGCTCATGTCGAAGACCAGGGCGATGAAGATGAAGTACGCGTTGGCAAAGACGTTCATGATTGGCCAGATCAACGACTCGAAGGCCATGGACCACATCACAATCGTACCACCGAAGTTGATGGTCGGATTGAAGAACAGGTCACGGTGCTTCCGGACGGCCTGGAGAATGCCGCGCGTCCAGCGGTAGCGCTGTTTGAGCAGGTCCACAATACGATCGGGAGCCTCGGTAAAGGACTTGGCATCCGGTTCGTACTCGACCCGCCATCCGGCGCGGATGATTTTCAGGGTGATGTCGGCGTCTTCGGCAAACGTGTCCGAAGAGTACCAGCCAGCATCCATGATGGCCTGCTTCCTGAACAGCCCAAGCGGCCCGGGAATGATGTTCACCATCTTCAGGAACGACTGCGCGGAGCGGGCCATATTCAGCCCTTCCACGTACTCCAGTGCCTGGAGGGTCGTCCACAAGTTGTTTCGGTTGAGCACCTTCACGTTGCCGGCAATGGCACCAAGGCGCGGGTCAACGAAGTGACGAATCGCTTTGCGCAGCGTATCGGGAGACAGCTGGGAATCGCCATCCACGTTGAGCAGATAGTCGTAGTTGGAGACCTGGATACCTGCGTTCAAGGCCGTGGACTTGCCGCCATTCCCCTTTTCGACCATGCGGACCTCCACTTCCCCGTTTCGATACACACCCACCAGCGTGTTTGCTACTGCACGGGTGTCATCCGTCGAACCATCGTCGACCAGGATGATCTCGTACTTCGGGTAGTCCATGCCGATCAGCGACTGGACCGTGGACTCGAGGAGAATTCCTTCGTTGTACGCCGGAACGATGATCGAGATGGGCGGAAGGAAATTGGGGTCATGACCTGTCGTCACGGTGTGCTTCACCGTGTTGAGATACGCCAGATTCATCAGGGACAGGTATCGGAAGAGCAATATGACCAGGAAAAGCACCAGGGCCACAATCGACGAATACACCACGAGGCCTTCCCAGGTCATGGTATTCGACTCTCCCGTCAGTCTGAAAAGAAATCCGCCTGGATCGTACAGAAACAGGTAGATCAGAGCGAACAGCACGAGCGAAAGGAGACCGTACACAAAGATGCGCCTGAGGAGCATCGACTTGGTCTCCTCGGCAGATGGAATGTCATCCTCCTTGCGACGCACAGGAACGAATTCCGTACGGTCGACAGGTACCTGCGGGCGCAGGTACTCCACGTCGCCGTCCGAAGCTCTCGCCTCGTCGCGGGATCGATCTATGTTCCGGTTGTCTGCCATTCAGGAGTGGTGTACGAGTCTTGGATCGGCCAGGCCGGCGTGTTTTCAAGCGCCGTTTACCGATTGATGTCGTGTGCCCGCGAGCGAGCCAGGGTTAAAGTGTCCAGTACGCGGCTGCGCCGAAGGTGAATGTGTTGTATTGATCCAGGAACGATGTTGCACCGGAGCCGAGCGTTCGGGTCGACGCACCCATCGTGGTCCTTAGCGTGACCGAGAGCTTGTTGGCCAATCGCTTGATGTAGTCCATTTCGAATCGTCTACCCACGAAGCCGGAGCTGCGGGCGATGATGCCGATGGCACCACGGATTCGGAGGTATTCGTCCTCCGAGATGTCGCGCTCATACTCCAGGAAGAAGTCGTAGGACTGATAGCGACGGGGCGAGAAATACGTATCGACTGTCGTGCGGTAGTGCTGACCGTAGTACGTGATTCCGAGATAGGTGTATGGGATGATCCGGTAGCCGGCCTCGAGCTGGATGTTCGTACCGACATTGATGTCGTTGGTCGAGGCCGAGTTGCCGAAGTTGTCGCGGACGACGTTTAGCGCGATGCTGGCTCGGGCCTTCAGTACGGAGTCCGGCATGAGCGTCATCGACTCGCCACGCATGTCAAGCTGCGTCAAGCGCAGATTGAACTGGCCACCACCTGCGGACCAGAGATCGATCGAGCCTTCGCCCGTACGCAGGCCGACGCTTCCTTTGTAGCGACCCACTTCCTGACGCCAGTAACGGATGTTTCCGTACATCACCGTACGCTGACCTTCGTAGTCGTAGACCCCTACCTCACCCGAAATGCGATTGGTAAAGGCATCCCGCACGAGGTAGTTCGGTGGAGTCAGGTCGACATACAGTCCACCAAAGATCTGGTTGACGCGGCCACGCACGACTTCCGAACCCGGAACGAGTCGGCGCGAACCCGAGATGAAATGCGAGTTGACGCCGGCCGAGAGGACTGAATTGATCGGCAGCGTGACCTGGGTTTGCATACCCTGCGCCCAGCGGTCATACTGCGTACCGCCGCCGCGCGAACGCGTGGCATCGGCCGTAGGAACGATGAGACCAGTGAAGTCCATGCCCGTCCATTCGCCCGACTCGATCAGGGAAGCTCGAACGTCGGCATCGATGCTCACGGTGCGCTCTTCAACGGTCGGGGAATCCTCGACGATCAGGAGCGCCTCCTCATAGATGGAGCGCGCCTGGGCATAGAGCCCGAGCTGACGCATGGACTCGGCCTGCATGAAGCGGACTTCGTAGTCACGAGGGTTCTCGCGCTGGAGGCGCTCGAGCGTAGCGAGAGCGCCTGACCAGTCCTGGCGATAAGTCTGGACACGAGCCATCTCCTTGGCTACATCATACTCGTACAGCTCAGAGAGCAAGGACTGGTAGATGGAAACGGAGTTTTCGTAGTCCTCTTTGGCGGCATACACACCAGCCAGTTCGAGAAGCTCGTCACGGGTACGCTTGCCGCGAACCTCGAAATACTCTTCGTAGGCCACGATTGCATCGTCGAAACGACGGGCTGCAACCAGGCGACGCGCTTCATTCAGGACGGCAAACTGCTCTTCCTGTTCGCGACGAAGGGTTTCGCGGGCGATCAGGTGCTTCATCGCATCAATTTGCGTGGCGTAGCGAGCGTCATCCATCTGCTCAGCACGAGCCAGCAGGAATTCAGCCGATTCCAGATCGCCGCGGCGCAGACGGTAGGCGGACGCTTCTACAAGTAGTTCCGTGTCCTTCATGTTGCGGTCGGCGAGCAGCGCAGATAGGAATCCTTCTCCACGGGCATCCAAGTTGTCGAGCGCGAAGCCCGTCATGACATAGAGTCGCTGGATGACCGGGTTGTTCGGATCACGATCCGCAAGCCAGCTAGCCTGATCGGACGCGCGCTCGGGATAACCATTTACGCGCAGGGCATCCACATATTGGGCACGGATCTCCCGGTCCTCAGGACGCAACTCGATGACGCGGACATAAGCCCGGATCACATCGTCGCTGCGCTCAAGAATGGTGTACAGCGGAATCAGCTCGCGCCATGCGTCCTCGTCAGCCGGATTCGTCGCGATGATCTCTTCGAGCTCAGCAACCCGCTGGCGCGTGCGATTGATGCGCGTTTCCTCGATGGCCTGCAGGCGACCGCGGTAACCCGGATCCAGTGGATCGGCATAACGCGGGTCCGTCAGGGTCTCGAGCGCCTCGGCATAGCGTGGCGGCTCGGCGGCCATGAGGGCATCCACGAGCTGATACCGGACCATGAGGTCGTTCGGATTGAACCGCAGGCGATACGTGTGGCGATCGACCGGGTAAATCGGTGACTGACCATCCTGGATGATGAGACCTTCGTCCGTCTGGATGAAGAGGGTCACCCACTCGCGGGTCGTTCCATAGTCTGGCTCGAGAAAGACCAACTGATCGTAGGCTTCCCAGAACCGGTCATACTTGATGAACTGGCGTGTCAGCTCGAACCGCAATTCGGCGTTGTTCGGGCTGGCATTGACCTGACGAATCAGTCGGTCAACAATGAATTCGGTTCGCTGTGGCTGCTCCGTGACCAGCGTCTGGAGTCTGTTTTCCACCAGCGTGTAGCGGCGGTTCCAGTCCGGAGAGTTGCGGTGACGGGCGGCCAGGATATCCAGCTGCTGCTGGGCCTCGAAGTAACGACCGTTCTCGATCAGGAGATCAACGAGACGATACCGCTTGGCATCATTTCCGGGCTCACTCTGGAGCTCGCGATAGAGCACATCAATGGGATAATTGGATACCGTCTGAACGCCTCCCGGATCGCGTGACGTGCCGAGACAGTCTTTCGCTTCCTGGTTGTTCGGATTCAACATCAGGGCCTGCTCACAGGCCTCCTGTGCCGTGCGGAACTTGCTCTGCCAGATCCGGAAGTAGCCGAGACGCATCCAGAGATCGTCGTTCGTGGCGTAGATCTCCGTGTAACGCTCAGCGACTTCTTCTCCGAGATCGTTGTCGCCGGGATAGGCGGCAATGGCAATCAGGTAGCGCTGGACCACGTCAGGCGTTCCCTGTGTGCGATCCAGGTATTCACCATACTGACGCGCGGCCTCCCGGAAGTTGCGAGTATCGTACAACGCGTCCGCATACCGGATGCGATAAGCAAGATTCTCGGGATTGAGGGATACCAGGCGACTCAAACTTTCGAGGTTGGCCGAACCGGTGGCGCTGACATTCCCATCCTGTTGGCCGAGATTTCCTTGCGCCAACCGCACCCGACGGAGACCGTCAATGGCTTCCTGGCTTCCCGGGTTGATCCGGATGACGCGCTCGAAATCACGGGCGGCACTCAGATAGTCCCGACGACCCTCGTGAGCCGTTGCGCGCAGCAACAAAGGTCGTGTATCCGTGGATTCCGCGGTAATGATTTCATTGAGGATCACGATGGCTTCGCTGTAGCGAGCCTCTTCGATGAAATCCTCTGCCCGTTCCTGTGCAACAAGATCCTGTGCCTGGACGGCAGCAGGAAGCGTCAGGAGCAGACAGCAAAACGATATGATTCCGGCAAGGTGGCGCATGGTTGCGTTCGGGTTCGATCATGTCAGGGTATCCGGTATCGGTTGTCGACCGGTTCCCCTATCGCTGAACCGGGGTTCAGGCTTGGTCTAGCGCGTAGCTGAGGAATTCAGGGGCTGTTTTGAATGGACGACCGTCCGGGACGACGATGGCGGAAACCGAATGGAGCAAGTGATCAGCCTGCTGGGGGCTTTCGGCCCGCAGACGATCCTTCAGGCGTGCGAAGAAGGACTGAGCCTCCTCGGCACGACTGTTTCCAAGCAGAACGACCATGCGTTCGACGTCGGGAAGGGCCAGCATGTCATCCACCGGTCCGAGCTCAGCACGGACCAGGTCCATGAGGAAATCGAAATCGAATGGGCGGACTTGCTGGCTTGATCGGTCCATTCTGAGAGCAAGCAGCAGGAAGGGCTGGTGCATCGTTTCCCGGTCGGCAAACGTCTGATCCAGTTTCTGCTGGAAGGCAGCACGGTTCGTGTAGTCGACCTCGACATGCATGGGAGACTGGGCTCCAGCGTCAGGGCCGGCCGCAGGCGCGTGCTCAGCGGTGTCCTCAGAGAAGGGTGATGCAGACTGAGGGGGTGCCGGAGGCGTCTGCATCGGGGGTGTCGCCGGCTGAGGGGGAGGTGCCGGTGACGGTTGGAATGTTGGCGGAGGAGTCGGCGCCGCAGGAGACTGCGGGGCGAATTCCTGGTTACCTGCCGCTGGCGGGCTGCCCGCTGACGTCTGGAAGGTCGGCGGAAGCGACTGATCGGTCGAACCCGGCTGGGACGACGGGCTGGCCGGAGTCGGCGCAGCGGAAGGCTGCGGCTCGAACGGCTGGGCAGGTTGTTCGAATGCTTGCTGTACCGATGGGCTCGGCTGATAAGGATTCTGGGGCTGCGAGGGCTGCTGAGTTGGTGCAGGCGCAGGAATCGGAACCGTCGGGCTGAATCCAGCTGAGAACCCGGAAGAAGAATCCTCTTCCTCGTTCGGAGTGAAAATGAAGCTGTCGTCCTCCTGCTCGGGCTCAGAAGCTTCTGGCTCGGGAGGCGTGGCCGGCGCGGCGGGAGCCTGCGTCTGAACCACGAGATCTTCCAGATCCCAGTAGTCAACCACCTGGCGCTTGATGTGCCCGATGTGAGGGATCAGGGAAATACGACGTTTGGTCGTCGATGGACTGTCTTCGCCCAGCTCGATGCGGATACTGCCCGTCATCTGGCTGGCCATGAATTCGATTACACGAGCAGACTGCTGGTTCGCCGGCTCCGGCATCACCAAAATCGTGGTCGTGTCGAGCGAATCAATCTGCTCGAGGAACTGGATGAACTCGTTGCGGAACCGGTCATAGGAGCGGAAGGCGACGAACGGCATGAAGTCGTTCATGACCAGACGCGTCGGGCGGTGCTGGCGGATCAACGTTACGAGATCCCAGAGGGCGCGGGAGACGCCGTCATCGCCCATGTTCTGCAGATTCATCAACGGGGGAACGCGAACGAGTCGGACGATACCTGAATCGTAGGATTCCCGGAGATTGAATCCGATCGAGGCCGCCTGGATCATCAGATCCTTCTGGCGATCGGGAGAAACAAAAAGGGTCGGTTCGCCAAGCGCTGCGCCCGTGCGAGCAAACATGAGGGTAAGAAGCCCTCGGCCGCTGGCAGCGCGACCATACACCAGATAAGAACCGCCACGATACAGTCCACCCCAGGCGTTATCGATGACATCGATGCCGGATAGATGTTTCGGAGCGAAATTCACTGGCGATGCAGATGAAGCGTTCATCATGAACCGTGGTAGAGTAGTGCGGAACCGGTCGGCTTGTGGGGTGCCGGCGGCGGATTGCCTGTCCCCAAAAGCCGTGCCATCTCTGCACCAACCTCTCAAAACCACCTCAGAAGGCCGTTTTGGAAGGCTTACGAGCGTGAAAGATCCCGATTTGAGACCAGATCCCCCCGAATTGAGATGATCTGGGCTCTTTTTGGGCCTCCACATACCGGGCATCGGCCTGAAATGCGGCTTGTTAACCTTTTTTGTGATCATTTCTGCAGATCGATAAAAATTGGTCCGATCCTTGTAATGCACGTAGGTCCATAACCGGATCACCCGGATCAACCAGACCGATCAACCGATCTCCTCACCATGACCACTGTGCTTCATCCTTCTGCGCGCCGCCAGGGAGTCCTCCCCCTCCTGCTGGTTGCCATGATGGTACTGTTCTCGGGATGCGACATCTTTGGTACCGCCATTGATGAGCGTGCCCCGCGACTGAACATCGTCACTCCGTACGACGACGCGTTTGTCGCCGGAAAGAATCTTTTGATCAGCGTTGCCGCCGAAGCGCTCGGCGAAGACAACTGGGTATCCTACGTGACCGTCAATATGAACGGGGAGCAAGCCGGCACGGCTGAGTTCGACGGTACGTATTACAATCTCCGGTTGAACACCATGGACTTCGAAGACGGGATCTACCGGATTGAAGCCATCGCCTTCGACCGCTACCAGGCGCGCGGCATCTCATCGCCGATCCTGGTCACCTTCCAGAACCACTCGGAAGGACCTGGGCCACGCTCCAGCATCACGGACCCGACGGACTCCGAAGAGTTGTTCGGTGTGCTGCGCATCGTAGCCCGCCCTGATCCCGGTGAGCCGTTCGTATCCCGCATGGACCTGCTCGTGAACGGCGTGCCAGTCATGAGCGAAGACACGCCCATTGCCGGCGATACATTTGTATTCAATTATGACACGGACCAGTTGGCCCTCGGCGAACACACCCTGGAGGTGAAAGCCTACAGCGGCCCGACCGTGTTCCGGATCTCCGAAGCCGTTTCCATCTTCCGCATCGAAGACGATGGCAGCAACGAGGGTCGCCCGGGAACGCTGCGTTGGAAAACACCCGGTATCACCGGGGATGTCGACGGAGCGCCTGCCGTTGGCTTCAACAATGACATTTATATAGGGTCAACCGATCAGAAGGTATTTGCCTTCTCCCCATCGGGTGCTCTGAAGTGGACCTATGAAACCAAAGGGTCCATTGACACCTCCCCTCTCGTTGGCAACAACGAGGACGTCTTCATCACCGGATCCGGCGGTCGTCTGTACGGCCTGAGTTCGGATGGTGATCGTCGCTGGGGATGGGACAACCACTACAACACCGGCGCCATCGTCCGCTCTACCCCCTCCATGGGGTCAGACGGGACCATCTATTTTGGTGATTCCAATGGCCGGCTCCACGCGGTCAGCTCATTCGACGGGTTGAAGCCCTCTACCGGATTCTGGCCTGTGGACGTCACCGCTGGTGAATTCGTCACGCCTCCCGTCATCGGACGCGACCGGACGATTTACATCGCGGCCACGGACGGCCATGTTTATGCCTACGACCCGGATGGCGTGCGCGTCTTCAAGACGTCAGCGAATATTGGAAGCGTCATGGTCGGTATGGCCATGATCGAACGCGAAGTGTCAGTCACCCTGCCAACGGGTGATGTGCGCACCACGACAGCTGTTGTGCTCTACGTTGTATCCAACAACGGTTTACTGTATGCGCTTTCGGGCGAAGACGGATCCGTTCTCTGGAGCTATCCACTGACAGGCCCGTTGCGCAGCGCGCCAGTAGTCGGACCTGATGGTACGATCTACGTGGGCACCAGCACGGGTCTCATCGCCCTGAACGAAGATGTGGATACGTTCACACCGCGTCTGCGCTTTGTCCACGTGGCACCTGATGTCGGTACACCTGTCATCGATTCGAATTCGACGATCTACTTCATGTCGGACAAGACCTTGATGGCCATTCACCCGAACAACCTGCCTGAGTGGACTTACCCGATCAACTCGTACGCAGATGGGCCATTGACCATCACGCGTGACGGTGCGCTCCTGGTTGCAGCTGAGAACGGTTACCTCTACGCCATTGAAACAGGTTCGGTCGGACTGAACCCTGAGCAGTGGCCGACCTTCCAGCGGAATGCGCGCCACACGGGACGATTGGGTATCGACGCAACTGACGGATAGGTCAGACGGATTCAGGCCCGGTCCACCAGGACCCAGTGAACCCGGAATCCAACCTCCCTCTTATTGGGCGAACGTATCTGCCGACATGCTGATCTGAACCGGTTCCGACTGGTCCAGAAGTTGACCGTCCGTGTCGAAGGCCAGAATCCAAAGTCGATCCGACGTGCTTCCCTCGACCAGGGCCAGATCGCTCAGATTGATTGATTCGATCGTGGACATGCCCACGATGGATGCTTCGCCGGCGCGGTTGTCGTACCCCATAACATGGTAAAGGGTAGCGCCGGGAACGGCATCCCATTGCAGCGCCATGGCATCACCCTCCACGACCGGAGCCCATACCGGATCCACGACGAGTCCCTGAAGCCGTGAGGTGTTCATGGCCATCAGGGCCACAATGACCGTCAGTACAAGTACCGCCCCGGCAAACAATGCCGTGACCTTCCAGTAGTTGCGGTCCTCAGTTGGCGCCACCGATCGCTCGATACGACCTTTCGAAAGAGGCAGTCGAGCCGGCTCGGGGAGTTCCTGACTGGAACCGTCTCCTGACTCTGCAGCATCAAGCGCCTCCTGGGCCATGGCCAGCAGATCACGCGCACGATCGTGCCCGGTCAGGTAAGAAATGATTTCGCGTCGAAGATCATCAGGGAGCTCGCCGCTCAAAAAAGCGGCGAGGATGTACTCCTCCGACGGTTCCAGAGGTCTAGACATGTAGGGTGCACCATGCGGTGCGGGCGGTAGTGTGTGTCCACTGTATCAATACGAGACATTCTGCCCGATTCGTGGTGACTGGCCGACTTTTACATCAAAAGTGCGATGAACTGTGGCGAATCATCCACACCGCTTGAACGCAACAGTCATCGCCCTCATATTGCGCCGTCATGGATCAGGATCTTCACTCCATACAGCAAGCGCGCTCGCTCCTGCGGAAATCGCGGAAGGCATGGGAAGCCTACCACACCTTCGACCAGGAGAAGGTGGACGCCGTCGTTCGGGCCATGGTCCGGGCGGGCATCGACGCATCAGAGCGGCTGGCTTTCATGGCGGCTAAGGAGACCGGTTTCGGCCGCGTGGAGTCGAAGATCCAGAAGAACCTTTTCGCCACCCGCACACTTTCTGAGCGGATGCGCGGCATGAAGACATGCGGCATCATCAATACGACGCATGACGGCAAGGTGTGGGAGATTGCCAACCCGATGGGCATTGTAGCCGCATTGGTCCCATCGACCAATCCCACGTCGACCGCCATGTACAAAGCCATCATCGCAGCAAAAGCTCGATGTGGCGTTGTGCTGAGCCCGCACCCACGAGCCAAAGACTGCACGCTCGAAGCGCTTCGTGTGGTAGCGACTGCCGCCTACCGAGCGGGCGCTCCCGAGGGCTTGTTCGGCTGCATGACGGCCATTTCGATTGAAGGGACCAATGCCCTGATGGAGGATCCGGAAACCGATGTGATCCTTGCCACTGGTGGTGGTGCGATGGTCAAAGCCGCTTATTCGAAAGGAAAGCCGGCCTTCGGCGTGGGATCCGGGAACGTACCCGTCTACGTGGACCGCTCGGCGGACTGTGTCAAGGCCGCGAAGGACATCACATACGGCGTGTCTTTTGACTGGGGAACCCTGTGCTCGACCGAGCGCAGCATTGTGGCTGATCAACCGGCATTGTCACGATTGAAAACAGCCTTGATCGCGGAGGGAGCGTACTTCACGGATGCCTCGGAGACCGATATGCTGCGTCGCTATGTCGTGCCAGGCGGACGCCTCAACATCGATCAGGTCGGCAAGTCGCCGGCCGAAATCGCTCGAGGTGCAGGTTTCGATGTCCCTGATTCGACGCGTGCCCTGGTTGCCCAGGTCAGCAAAGTCGGAAAGCAGGAACCGCTGTCCATGGAGACCCTCTCCCCGATCCTCAGCCTGTTTGTGGAAGATGGATGGCAGGCCGGGTGCGAACGATGCAAGGAAATCCTCGACTTCGGTGGAATCGGCCACACGCTCGGGATCCACGCCGGAAATGAGCGCATCATCCGGGAATTCGCCTTGCAGAAACCGGCCATGCGCATTGTCGTGAACTCGGTCTGCGCCCTCGGTTCGGTCGGGTTCACAACGGCCCTCTTCCCGGCCATGACGCTTGGTCCAGGCACGATTGGTGGATCCATCACCGGGGACAATATTTCCCCCATGCATCTGCTGAACATCAAGCGGGTCGCGTTCGAAACGGCTCCGATCAATCCTCCGCAGCATTCACGCAAGGATCCGGCCAGCCCTCCCCCTGCCCAGCGAGCGACTTCTGCTACCGAACCCGCTATCTCGACCGCGGGCGGACCTCCTGTACCGTGGATGGAATCCGTGGAAGCCCGGCTCCGTGAGCGGACCAGTGGAAGCCCGAAGAAACGCCTGACGCCACCCAAAAGCGGACAACCCGCTGATCCTGTACCGAACGCCTCCTCTTCAGGTGCTTCGGACACCCAGACTTCATCAGATCCCGGCCTCTCCCAGGACCGGATTGATCAGATTGCTGCGCAATACCGAAAAAGCTGATTTTCGGACGGGCCCAATACGAGGGATCTTCGCATCCCCAAATTGACTCGGGTTGGCCCCAAACGGTATATTCTCCGCTCTATTCGCTTTTTCAAACAGACCTCTACACTGGGTTTCCCCATGGCAGACACCAGCGATTTCCGGAACGGCTTCACCATGGAATGGAACAATGGAATCTGGTCCATTGTCGAGTTTCAGCACGTCAAACCGGGTAAAGGTGGCGCATTCGTGCGCACGAAACTGAAGAACGTCGCCAATGGCAAAGTCGTGGACAACACGTTCCGGGCCGGCGAAAAAGTGAATGAGGTCCGCGTCGAGCGTCGCTCATTCCAGTTCCTTTACGAGGATGATCTCGGACTCCATTTCATGAACACCGACACTTACGAGCAGATCAATCTGCCAGTCGCTGCTGTTTCCGGAAGGGAATTCATCAAGGAAGGCGCCAACATCGACATTCTGATGCACTCCGAAACAGAGCAGCCGCTCACAACCGAAATTCCGAATGCGGTCGAGCTGCTCGTCACCCAGTGCGATCCTGGTCTGAAGGGCGATACGGCTACCGGAGCAACCAAACCCGCAACGCTCGAAAGTGGCGCCACGGTCCAGGTACCGCTGTTCATCAACGAAGGCGACGTAATCCGGGTTAATACGGACAAAGGAGATTACATTACCCGCGTCACCGCTGGTTGAACCCCACCGGAAGACGCCCTTTGGCCTTCCGTCCCACGCTGACTACGCACCCACAGTAGCGAGAGGAATCCACATGGATCTGAAACACCTTCGAGAAGTGCTCGAGCTGGTTGCCGAGTGTGATGTTTCCGAAGTAGAGAT
Organism: Rhodothermales bacterium; assembly: GCA_028284865.1. Lineage (GTDB taxonomy): Bacteria > Bacteroidota > Rhodothermia > Rhodothermales > UBA10348 > JAAZVD01. The sequence continues at coordinate 69,755 of JANQQV010000008.1, forward strand.
TGAAGAAGAGGATCTTCGACTCGTCATCCGTAAACATGCACCCGTTGCGGCTCCGCAGGTCACCTACGCAGCCGTACCTCCGCCAGCTGCTGCACCGGCCCCCGCTGCGGCTCCAGCGCCTGCTGCTCCCGCTGCCGAAGCTGCCGCTGAGCCTGTTGCCCCCAGCGGAACAGAAGTGCGAGCTCCCATCGTTGGGACCTTCTACTCCGCTCCGAATCCGGACTCCGACGCCTATGTCAATGTTGGACAGAAGGTCAGCGCCGGCGACACGCTCTGTATCATCGAAGCGATGAAGCTGATGAACGAAATCGAGAGCGAAGTCAGCGGAACGATCACGGCCATTCTGGTCGAGAACGGGACACCCGTTGAATTTGACCAGCCGCTGTTCGTCGTCGACCCGAGTTGAACGGAACTGCTCCCGTGATCAAGAAAGTCCTCATCGCCAACCGCGGCGAAATCGCCCTCCGGATCCTTCGTACCTGCCACGAAATGGGATTGGAGACGGTCGCCGTCTACTCGACCGCCGACCGCGATTCCCTGCATGTCCGTTTTGCTGACGAGGCCGTCTGTATTGGCCCACCGGCAGGACGCGACTCGTATCTGCGATTCGATCGCATCATAGCCGCTGCTGAAGTCACCGGTGCCGATGCCATCCACCCTGGCTACGGATTCCTGGCCGAAAACGCCGAATTCTCGGCCATTTGCGCGGATCACGACCTCAAGTTTATCGGCCCATCCCCGGAAACGATTCGTCTGATGGGCGACAAGAGCCTCGCCAAGGACACGATGGCCAAAGCCGGTGTCCCTGTCGTGCCCGGCTCGGACGGCGAAGTTGCTGATGCAAAGGAAGGCAAGAAGATCGCCGACGAGATGGGCTATCCCGTCATGATCAAAGCCAGCGCTGGTGGCGGTGGTCGCGGCATGCGGGTCTGCCACAACGCAGATGATTTCATCAATCTGTTCACCACGGCAAGCAACGAGGCTGAAGCCGCCTTTGGAAACGGCGGGTGCTACATCGAGAAATTTGTAGCTGGTCCTCGGCACGTGGAGATCCAGGTGCTGGGAGACGGCAAAGGCCACGTGATCCACTTTGGCGAGCGTGAATGCTCCATCCAGCGTCGTCACCAGAAGCTGCTTGAAGAGTCCCCCTCACCGGTTGTGGACGACGCACTTCGCACCGCCATGGGCGAAGCCGCCATCAAGGGCGCCAAAGCGGTGAATTACGAAGGCGCGGCCACGGTAGAGTTTCTGCTCGACAACCAGGGCAACTTCTACTTCATGGAAATGAACACGCGTATCCAGGTCGAGCACCCGGTTACCGAAGAAGTCGCCGACTGTGATCTGATCGAATACCAGATCCGGGTCGCCATGGGAGAGAACATCCGCGAGCGGGATATCCGTCTCGATGGTCACGCCATCGAATGCCGGATCAATGCTGAAGACCCCTTTCGCAACTTCTCCCCATCACCGGGAACGGTCAAGACGTTCCATCCGCCGGGAGGCCATGGTGTTCGTGTCGATACCCACGTGTACGCGGGCTATCAGATCCCCCCCTACTACGACTCGATGATCGCTAAGCTGATCGTACGGGCGCGCACCCGGGATCTCGCCATCCAGAAAATGCTGCGAGCCCTGGACGAGTTTGTCATCGAAGGCGTGAAAACGACCATTCCGTTCCACCAGCAACTGCTGCGGGACGAACGCTTCATCAAGGGTGATTTTGACACCCGGTTCCTCGAATCCTTTACCCTCCAGGAGTTAGAAGAAGATGCAATTTCCTGACGGCCTCTACTACACCAAGGACCACGAATGGCTGAAAGTGGACGGATCCACCGGCACCGTGGGAATCACGGACTTCGCCCAGTCCGAACTCGGCGATATCGTGTATGTCGACGTGGACACGCTGGACGACGCGGTTGAAACCGACGGCGTGTTCGGTACGATCGAGGCTGTCAAGACTGTTTCCGAGCTGTTCATGCCCGTCAGTGGCACCGTCACGGAATTCAATGAAGAGCTGGAAGACGCTCCCGAGGCCGTGAACAATGACCCGTACGGCGACGGCTGGTTGATCAAAATCACCATCGATGACGCCTCCGAACTGGAAGGCCTTCTTTCTGCTGCTGAATACGCCGACATGGTCGGCCAATAGATCGGTCCCACATGCACCAACGCATCGTCATCCTGGACTTCGGTTCGCAGTTCACCCAGCTGATTGCGAGACGGGTCCGGGAGGCTGGAGTCTATTCTGAAATCTGGCCCTGTACGCTTCCCATGGAGGAGCTGGCGGCCATGAACCCACACGGCATCATCCTCTCCGGAGGACCTTCCTCGGTCTACGACGAAGGCGCCCCTCAGCTGAACCCCGAAGTCCTAAAGCTCAAGCGCGAAGACGGCTCCGACGTCCCGATCTTCGGCATCTGCTACGGTCTCCAGGTCATGGCGCACGCTCTCGGTGGCGAAGTACAGTCCGCCCAGAAGCGCGAATTCGGTCGTGCGGCCATCGAGACGGATACAGCCAATCCGCTGTTCGAAGGCATCCCGGAAGGAAGCCAGGTCTGGATGAGCCACGGTGATCACCTCACGAAGCTCCCAGAAGGCTTTGAAGTGATTGCGCACACGAACAACGCCCCGATTGCAGCGGTTCGTTCGAAGGATCATCACCTGTACGGGGTACAGTTCCACCCCGAGGTTCACCACACGCCTCACGGTCCCGAGATCATCCGCAACTTCGTGCTGGGTATCTGCGGTTGCGATGGGGACTGGTCCGCGGCATCATTCATCGAGGAAAAGAAGGAGGAGATCCGAGCACAGGTTGGGGACGATCATGTCATCCTCGGCCTTTCCGGCGGAGTTGATTCCTCCGTGGCTGCTGTCCTGCTGCACGAGGCCATCGGCGAGCAGTTGACCTGCATCTTCGTCAACAACGGTCTGCTGCGCGAAGGCGAGTGGGAGCAGGTCCAGCAGACATTCCGCGATCATTACAATCTCCGACTGAAGGCCATCGACGCCAGCGACCTGTTTCTGGATCGCCTCGAAGGCGTGGTCGACCCGGAGCGCAAGCGCGTGATCATCGGCAACACGTTTGTCGAGGTATTTGACAACGCGAAAGCTGAAATCGTGGCGGAGTTGGGAGCCAAGCCCAAATTCCTGGCTCAGGGCACGCTCTATCCGGATGTAATCGAGAGTGTCTCTTTCAAGGGGCCCTCGGCCACCATCAAGACCCACCACAATGTCGGTGGACTCCCTGAAGAGATGGAGTTCGAGGTGGTGGAGCCGTTCCGGGAACTGTTCAAGGATGAAGTTCGCGCCATTGGCCGCTTGCTGAATGTCCCTGAGGAGATCGTGGGGCGTCATCCATTCCCTGGCCCCGGCCTGGGCATCCGGGTCATCGGTCCGGTCACCCGCGAAGATGTCCGCCTTCTTCAGGAAGCCGACCACATCTTCATTTCCGAGCTGCGGAATTGGGATCTGTATGACGATGTGTGGCAGGCCTTTGCGGTTCTGCTGCCCGTTCAGACGGTCGGAGTCATGGGCGATGAGCGCACCTACGAGAATGTCTGTGCCCTGCGTGCCGTGACCAGTGTCGACGGCATGACGGCCGACTGGTCCCGCCTTCCCAATGACTTCCTCGCGCACGTTTCCAACCGGATCGTTAACGAGATCCGAGGCATCAACCGGACGGTGTACGACATCAGCTCCAAGCCGCCTGCAACCATCGAGTGGGAATGATGCGGAAGGCGTCCGTTTGGACATACCGGGTGGTCCTGATGAGCGTGATGCTCCTCTCAGGCCTTGCTGCCTCCCAAGCTGTAGCGCAGTCTGCTCGCGTGATCGATAGGATTCCGGCTGCTGACACGTTGCTTGCCGGCGGACTCGAAGCATTCGAGGACGGAAACTGGCAGCTTGCCCTGGACATGTTCAAAGGCGTGGAGTCCGGGTTCGGACGGAATGCTTCTTCGTCTACTGCCCGCTTGATGGCGGCAAAGTCCGCTTTCCGCTTGCGTGATTTTGAGCAGACACGTTCCCTGCTCTCGTCGTTCGCCATTGATTTCCCCGGCTCCTCGTACGTCAATGCCGCCCGGTCGCTGGATCGGATGGCCATGGACGCTCAACAGCAGGCACCGACTTCAGTCCTGCAGATTGGCGTCATGTTGTCACTGGCTGAGAATGCCCGCGTGCCCTCGCAGCAGCTGTTCAACGGCATCCGCATGGCCGTGGATGCCCACAATCAAGACCCACGGAATCGACCCGCCCGAATGGTTTTCCGGGACATTCTAGGTGGCGCAGATGCTGCGGCGGCGGCTGTTACCGAACTGGCGGACATGAACGTGGACCTGATCATCGGTACGCTTTTTTCCAACGAAGCGGTTGCAGCGGCTCGTCAAGCCGACGAAGAAGAGGTTGTCTTCATCGCCCCCATGGCCACGGACGAGCGGGTATCGGACGGTCGGACCTATGCCTTCCAGGCCAACCCCAGCATGCATGCCCGAGGACGTGCCATGGCGCGCTTCGCCATGAATGGCCTGCGCATGGACAGCCTTGGAGTAATCACCGTCGCTGACGATCGGGGGCTTGGTGAGCGTCTCGCTGACGGATTCGTCGAAGGCGTCTCGGAACTGGGAGGCGCCATCAACCTGATAAAGATCCTGGACTCGGATGCGGACTGGTTCGAGTTGCCGGACACGCTTTCTGCGGACACGCTCGATTTCGTCGAAGCTGTCTACGTTCCCATGGCATCTCGTAATGCCGCTGAGGCTGCCGGCCGGATTCTGGGGACCTTCGATCGCTTCGGAAACCGCGATATCCGGATTCTGGGAAATGCCGCTTGGCATGACCTTCCCCAGCGGACGCACGCCTCGAACTACACGCTGACTTACGCCAACGACTTCTATCCCGATCTTTCCTCGGTGGAATATCTGCAGTTCGGTTGGGGTTACTATGATCTGAGTGGAGAGGACGTGGGACGCCTGGGTCTGACAGGGTATGATGTGACCCGCTTCGCTTTGTCCGCGCTGACCCGTCAGGACAGCAGGAGCCTGGTTGATCGGATGCGCAACATGACGCCCTTCGCAGGTCACGGACTCCGAATTGCATTCAACGGAGGCAATGTCAACGAAGGCCTGTTTTTCCATCGGTATCGCCTGGGACAGCTGGAATTGGTCCGTTGAACGGGTAAGTCCGACCACTCGGCTGGATGGCTCCCAGAGCGGAGGAACTGGCTCAGACAGCCTCCGTATGAGCGATCCCGATTCCCGAGGCTGGAATACTGAATTGATGACCGTTGCATTGAGCACATGGCTCACCTCGAGCAACGTTCACGACCATCATACGAACGCGCTTCCCTCATCCGTTTAGGCAGAAGCACCCCCTGATTGACCCATCGCATGCGCGCACTGAACGCCTTCAAGCCCCTGCTCCTGACACTGGTTCTGGCCATATTCCTGACGGCCTGCTCCGGTAGCGGACGCTTGCGGTACGACACCCCCGAAGAAGCCTACCAGAAAGGTCTGGCCGAGTACGAAGATGGGGATTACGAAAATGCCACCGAGTACCTGCAAGGCGTTTTCGATTTCGGACGTACCCACCAGTGGGCAGCCGATGCGCAGCTGCTGCTCGCACGTGCCTATCGCGACAATGAAGAGTTCTTGTTGGCCGCGAACGAGTTCACACGCTTCACGCAGATCTACCGCAGTGATGAGCGTGTCCCCCAGGCCGAATACGAACTGGCCATGACGTACTACGATCGTTCCCCGAACTACCGTCTCGACCAGACAGACACAGAACGAGCCATCGTCCAATTCCAGCTTTTCATTGAGCGCTACAGCAGCAACCCGCTGATCGAAGACGCGCAGGCTCGCATCACCGAATTGCGCGGCAAACTGGCTCGCAAGCAGATTCACACGGCCCAGCTCTATGAGCGCCGTGAATACTTCAACGCTGCCGCCGTTTCCTATGAGGCCGCATTCGATCGTTTCTATGACACGGAGTATGCGGACGATGCCCTTCTCGGGGCCATGAATGCCTACTACGAGTATGCACGTCTTTCCATTCGTGCGCGTCAGCAAGAGCGCCTTCAGAAAGCGGAAGAGAACTACGACCGGTTGATCCAGATTTTCCCGGACAGCCCGCTGGTTAAGGAAGCCGAAGCCATTTATACGGAAGTCCAGAGCATGCTGGACAGCTTCGATACCACATCGTGATGAAGGAGCGGGTCGGCATCTTCGGAGGAACGTTTGACCCGCCTCATCGGGCCCATCTGAGCGTTGCCCGAGCCGCATGCGACGAATTGGCCCTGGACCGACTTCTATGGATTCCAGCCGGACAGCCCCCCCACAAGGTGGGCACCACCATGTCCGAGCGGCATCATCGCGAGGAAATGACCCGGTTGATGACGGACGAAGACGTTCGTTTCCGCGAGGAATTGGGGGAAATCATGTCGGACGCAGTTTCGTACACCGTCGATACCCTCGAGCGGATCCATCGCGCCCATTCAGACTGGACCCTGTTCCTGATCATGGGCGAAGATCAATGGGTGACGTTCGATACGTGGAGAAAGCCGGATCGTATCAGGGAATTGGTTGAGGTGGTCGTCTATCGACGCGCCGGTTCGACCCCGTTGGCGAGCAATGCACCTCAGCCCGATCAGTGGTTATCGGGTCACTACCTGGTCGAAGCAAGCACAGATATCCGGGCACTGATTCGAAGCGGCCAGCCCGTTGGCGAAGCACTGATTCCGTCCGTGGCTGCCTACGTGGAGAAGCACGGCCTGTATCGATAAACGGCACATGCCTCTAGGCCGTGGAGCGGCCGTTTCTTCAGGGAGGGTCGTATCTTCAGGCCGGATCACCAACGCCTGCCTCATGCTCACACCCCCTGAACGGCTTCGAGACCGGATTTCGCAACTGATTTTCCCCCGGATCGGCTCGAACATGATGCCGACGATATCAGTCGAGGACGACGCCGAGCGCATCGAGGACCTTATGGAAGACTTCCCGATTGGTGGGTTGTGTCTGTTCAATGGCGATCGCATCCGGACTCCGCAGACCCTGGCGCGGCTTCAGTCGAAAGCGGCCTACCCCCTCCTGATCGCAACCGATATGGAGCGCGGCCTCGGGCAACAGCTCAAAGGTGCCACGGTTTTTCCGCACGCCATGGCATTCCAGGCGACAGGTGAGGAGGATGAAGCGCTCCTGGAAGCATCGTCTCGGGCTGCTGCGCGGGAGGCTCTGGCCGCAGGATTACACATCAGCTTTTCGCCGGTAGCCGATATCAATTCGAACCCGGCCAATCCCATCATTTCGACGCGGGCTTACGGGACGACGCCAGATACCGTATCGCGGTTGCTTTCGGCCTACATGCGTGGCTGTCAGTATGAGGGCCTGTTCACCACGGCCAAGCATTTTCCCGGTCACGGTGATACTGATGTGGACTCCCACGAGGCTTTGCCCGTGGTGGAGCGGGACCGGGCATCTCTCGATGAACTGGAGCTGGCTCCCTTCCGGAAAGCGATCGGAAATGGCGTTTCCCTCATCATGACGGCCCATGTTGCTTATCCCGCTCTGGATCCGAGTGGGATCGAGGCCACTCGGTCAGGTCCCATCATGACCGGCGTATTGCGCAAGGATCTTGGCTTCAAAGGAGTCATCATCTCGGACAGCTTGTTGATGGCCGGTGCGGGAGGTCGAGAAGAACACCCGGGCGAGATGGCTGCGGCGTTGATCGAGGCGGGATTGGATATCCTTCTCGACATCAAGGATGTACCGCAGACCGTGGACTATCTGGTGTCAGCCGTTCGATCCGGCCGACTCGACGAATCGCTGATCGATGCTGCCCTCGAGCGGGTGTGGAGTCTCAAGGTTCGCTTCGCCGCCCGATTTGGAAAGGGCGCATTTGTGGATCCGTCACTGGCTGTTCCGTACTCCGAGATCGGATGTGATGAACACCGGGCACTGGCAGATCGGATCGCACGGCGAGCCGTGCAGGTGGCCATCGGAGACGAGGAATCCCTTCGTGTTCCAACCCCGCATCTCGGCCAAAGAGGACCAATCTGCTTCCTGGTGCGACCGCACACGACCTACAACGACCCAACACAAGCCCCTCTCGAAACGGCGTTCCTGCAGGCGTTTCCGGAAGGCCAGTACATTGAGATCAACCCGGAATCGGCCGAGGATGATCTACAGGAGCTGATCGACGCCGCCGGAAAACACAGTCTCGTGATAGTTGCTGCCGTTGTGAAGCCAGCAGCATGGCACAAGTTTGGTCTGCTCCCCTTCCAGAAGCAATTCATTCGCGACCTCGTCGATCGGTACCCGGTTTGGCTCGCTGCGCTGGGAAGCCCCCTCCTGCTCGCCGATTTCCAGGATGTCCCCGCCGGGATCTGCGTCTATTCAGACGTGGAGCCCTCGATGAACGCGCTTGTGGATTTCCTCAAGGACCACGCCGGGTCCCAGACCCCCATCGTCACTTCCCTACCGCCATCATGACCCGCTTGTTGTTGACCGTCCTGTTTTGCGCAGCGCTTCTGAACGCCTGCTCGCCTCAACCTGCAACCGTACCCGACATGGAAGCTCTTGCCGACCAGATTGACGTGCTTGTTGACGCACACGAAGGAGCAACCGTGTCGGTGTCCATCATCGATACGAGCCAGGATATCGAGTGGCATCGCGACGGGGACCGTCTCTACCACGCTGCTTCCACGATGAAAGTCCCGGTCATGATCGAATTGTTTCGACAGGCTGAAGCAGGTTGGTTTGCACTCGACGACGAGATCATCCTGAAAAACGAATTTCGCTCGATCGTGGATGGATCGCTGTACAGCATCGAAGATGACTCGGATGATGCCATCTACGAGCAGCTCGGACAGCCCATGACGCTGCGCCAGCTGGCGTACAACATGACAACGGTCTCGAGCAACCTGGCCACGAACCTGCTGATCGACTATTTGGTCGCTGATTCGGTGCAGGCCACGTCAGAGCGTCTGGGGACCCGACTCATGCAAACCATCCGGGGAGTCGAGGACCTGAAAGCGTTCGATCTGGGCATGTCCAATCGAGCAACCTCGGCCGATCTGGCCCTGCTGATGGAGCACCTGAGGGTTGGTAGCGCCGTTTCGGAGGTATCGGACGCAGCCATGCGCGATATCCTGATGGATCAGGTATTCAATTCGATGATCCCCAATGGGCTCCCGGACGGAACCCAGGTGGCACATAAAACGGGATCGATCACGGAAATCCACCATGATGCCGCCATCATCTACCCCGAATCAGCGGACCCGTATGTGCTTGTGGTCATGACCCAAGGCATCGCAGACCGTGAGGAAAGCGCCGCCCTTGGTTCGCAGATCACCGCAGCTGTTCATGAATCTCTGCGAGGCGTCCATTGAGCGACAGATTACATGTGATGGACTGGATCCGATCCCTGTTCGACTCGCATGGTGAGGGCGCTGGGACAACCGGTGTGGACGCCGCCGTGCTGGACGGAATTGATTCGGGCCCGGATCTGGCGGCTCTGTCCGAGACGCTAGGCGCGCCGATCGAGAATGAAGCGCTGTATCACCAGGCCCTTCGCCACCGGTCGCTGCTCAGAGGGAAGCCTGATGCGCATCTCTTGTCGAATGAGCGCCTTGAATACCTGGGCGACGCCGTCGTTGGTTTCCTGGTCGCCGAGCACCTGTATGCCAACTATCCCGAACGAGATGAAGGATTCCTGACACGGTTGCGGGCGAAACTGGTGAATGGTCGCGCGCTCGCTGCGCGAGCGCGCGAAATCAATCTGGCCTCCTTCATTCTGGTCAGCGAGAGCCTCAGCAACGAGCAACGGAACAGCAACAGCATTCTGGCCGACGCCTTCGAGGCCGTGATCGGTGCGTTGTATCTGGACCAAGGCATGGAAGCAACGCGCGCATTCGTTGAGCGCACAGTGCTCGATCACATGGACCTCGACCAGTTGGCTCGCGTGAAGGACAACTTCAAGAGCATCCTCCTGGAGACGGTTCAGGCTAGCAGTCAGCACCAGCCTGAGTACGCGGTCATATCCGAATCAGGACCCAGTCACGACAAGCGATTCGTCGTTGCCGTTCTGATTGACGGAGTCGAGTACGGACGCGGGGAGGACCGGAGCAAAAAGAGTGCGGAGCAGCGAGCGGCACGCCAAGCGCTGGACCGTATTTCCAGCTCCTGAGAGCACTTTTCGTGGCATTCCTTCCATTCTCGGTGAAGTCATCGGATTCAAGCAATCTTGAATGGCTGACTGCGTAATATTGTGGTCTGATTCGCATCCAAATCGAATCATGTTCACATGGTTCGAACAGTAGTTCTCGCAGCCCGCGTTTCCCTGCCGATTCCAGATTCCGGCATGCCTCCCGACCGGCAGCCATCACCTTCTTTCTGTGACCGCCATGCCCATCAGTCTGAAGTCCACCGACCGCTTCGCTGACCGCCACATCGGCCCATCCCATTCCGATATTCGGGAGATGCTCGACACCATCGGCGTCGACTCTCTGGAAGCCCTCATCGACGAAACTGTGCCTGCCAGCATCCGCATGGAAGGCGAACTCAACCTTCCAGAGGCGCTCACCGAAACCGCCCTTCTTGAGCGGGCCCGCGAGCTGGCCGAAAAGAACGAGGTCTTCCGCACTTACATCGGAATGGGGTATTACGGCACCCTGACTCCTCCGGTCATCCAGCGTGGTATCCTCGAGAATCCCTCCTGGTACACCCAGTACACACCCTATCAGGCCGAGATCGCTCAGGGCCGTCTCGAGGCGCTGCTCAATTTCCAGACCATGGTCATGGATCTGACCGGCATGGAGATTGCAAACGCATCGCTGCTGGATGAGGGCACAGCAGCTGCCGAAGCCATGATGATGTTCCACCGGAAGACCAAACGAAGCGGACGGGACCGCTTCTTTGTCTCCGAAGCCTGCCATCCCCAGACCGTCGGCGTCGTCGAAGCCCGGGCCATTCCACTTGGCATCGAGATTGTCGTCGGCGATCATCGCACATTTGAGTTCGACGACACGTTTTTCGGGGCCCTGCTACAGTACCCGGCATCCGATGGCGAGGTGTTCGACTACACCGCATTCTGCGAGAAGGCGCATGCCGACAACGCTTTTGTCGTCGTAGCAGCTGACCTGTTGAGCTTGACCTTGCTCAAGGCCCCGGGTTCGTTTGGGGCAGACGCCGTCGTGGGATCCACCCAGCGCTTCGGCGTCCCGGTTGGATTCGGTGGTCCGCATGCCGCCTATTTCGCCACGACCGATGGATTCAAGCGCCAGGTCCCGGGACGCATCATTGGGGTCAGTGTCGACGCGGATGGTGCGCCGGCTCTTCGCATGGCTCTTCAGACGCGCGAGCAGCACATCCGTCGTGACAAGGCGACTTCAAATATCTGTACGGCGCAGGTCCTGCTGGCCGTGATTGCCAGCATGTACGGGGTCTATCACGGCGCCGAAGGCCTCAAGGCGATTGCCACCCGTGTGCATGACAAGGCTCGTCTGCTGGCCGAAGGCCTGACGAAAGCAGGCCTGAGTGTCCGCCACGGTGATTTCTTCGATACGCTGCGCATTGACGGTGCCGATCAGGCTGTGGTCCGTGAGCACGCCCTCAGGGCGCGGATCAACCTTCGCTACTTCGAGGACGGATCGATCGGGCTCTCCACCGACGAGACCATGACCGCCGACGACCTGACCGACCTGTTCGCTGTCTTCGGTGCTGCATCCTCCAATGTCGATGAGCTGGCAAGCTCGATGTCATCCGGCTATCTCGGCGCGGTTGCACGCGAGACGGAGTACATGACGCACCCGGTCTTCAGCCAGCATCGCTCCGAAGCCGCGCTGACGCGGTACATGCACCACCTCTCGACGAAGGATCTCTCGTTGACGACGAGCATGATCCCATTGGGGTCGTGCACGATGAAGCTGAATGCAGTCGCTGAGCTGATGCCGATCACGATGCCGGCATTCAATCAGCTGCATCCGTTCGCACCTGCCGACCAGGCGCAGGGCTATCACGAAATGATGGGCGAACTGCGGACCTGGCTCAACGAAATCACCGGCTTTGCAGCGACTTCATTGCAGCCGAATTCAGGTGCCTCAGGCGAATACGCCGGCCTGATGGTCATCCGAGCCTATCAGGACAGCATCGGCGAAGGCGATCGGAAGATCTGCCTGATTCCGAGCTCAGCTCACGGAACGAACCCGGCCAGCGCCGTCATGGCCGGCAAGAATGTTGTTGTGGTCGCATGTGACGAAGATGGCAACATCGATGTGGACGACCTGCGAGCCAAGGCTGCAGAAGCTGGCGACAACCTGTCCTCCCTGATGATCACGTATCCATCGACGCACGGCGTCTTTGAGGAGCGCATCAAGGAAATCTGCCAGATCGTGCATGATCACGGTGGTCAAGTGTACATGGACGGCGCCAACATGAATGCCCAGGTAGGTGTCTGCCGCCCCGGCGACATCGGCGCCGATGTGTGCCACCTGAACCTGCACAAGACCTTCGCCATTCCGCATGGCGGTGGAGGCCCTGGTGTAGGCCCGATCTGTGTGGCAGAGCATCTGGCTCCTTTCCTTCCTGGACACCCTGTAGTTGATGCAGGCGGAAGCATCGGACCGATTGCTGCAGCACCTTTCGGCAGCGCTTCGATCTGCCTGATCTCTTGGGCCTACATCGCCATGCTGGGTACCGAAGGTCTGACGCGCTCGACGCAGGTGGCCATCCTGAATGCCAACTACATGGCAAAGCAGCTTTCCGAGCACTACAACATCCTCTACACAGGCTCAAACGGACGCGTCGCTCACGAGTACATCCTCGACCTGCGCTCGCTGCGTCACGACACGGTCCTGACTGAGGTCGACGTAGCCAAGCGTCTCATGGATTATGGCTTCCACGCTCCGACCATGTCCTGGCCGGTCGTCGGTACGGTCATGGTCGAGCCGACGGAAAGCGAGAACAAAGCGGAGCTGGATCGATTCGTCGAAGCCATGACATCCATCCGGGCCGAGATCCAGGAAGTGGAGCTTGGGCTGGTGGATGGCGAGAAAAGTGTGCTGGCCAACGCCCCGCACACGGCCGCCATGGTGTCTGCGGACGAGTGGGATCAGGAGTATTCGCGAGAGAAAGCTGCATACCCGGCTTCATGGTCGCGAAGCAACAAGTTCTGGCCATCGGTTCGTCGTGTGAATGACGCGCAGGGAGACCGTAATCTGGTGTGCTCCTGTCTGCCGCTGGAAGCCTATCAGGACTAGGACCGCAAGCTCAGGATCAATCCAGCAGCGTGTACAGCTTGCCTGTAAGATCGTGGGCTACGTGGTCTGCAATCGCTCGGGATACCTTTGCCACCGCCTGGGCATTGACGCCTGTGCTGTAGCCGGACTGCTCCAGTGCCCAGATCACGTCTTCCGTGGCCACGTTTCCCGTGGCGCCTGGAATGAATGGGCACCCGCCCATGCCACCGAGAGACGTGTCGAACCAGGTTACTCCTTGCTCTACTGCGGCAAGGATGTTGGCAATACCGAGACCTCTCGTGTCATGCAGATGGAGCACGATTGGGTGATCAGTCTCCGCGCGGACAGTCTGGATAACACGGCGGATGGACGCCGGATTGGCCAATCCGGTTGAATCTGCCAGCGAGAACGATTCCAGATCCATGGGAGCGAAGTGGGCAGCCAGTCTTCGAATGTCTTCCAGATCCGTATCACCTGGAGTTCGGTATCCCCAAACGGTCTGTAGCCCGAGCTGGACGGCCATCCCGGCTTCGCGCGCTCTACTGATCATTTCTGAAGCGCGACGTACACCTTCCTCGACGCTCATGTTTGCGTTGTCGCGACCGTGCTGCTCGTTGGTGGCGATAGACAGATCCACGTGCGAAAGGCCACTTGCCGACGCTCGATCGACCCCGCGCTCATTCAATGCCAGTCCCGAGCAGATCACTCCCTCCGTGTCCTTGAACTGCTCAGCGATCTCCTCCGCATCGGCCATCTGGGGCACACGACCGGGATGAACAAAGGAAGCAATCTGGATTCGAGGTAGTCCGGCTTCGATCATTCCCTGAATCGCTTGGCGTTTCGTTTCAGTCGGAATCGGAACAGACTCAAACTGGAAACCATCCCTGGGGCCCACCTCGCACAAGGTGATGTCGGAAGCTTCCATGGGTTGTGACATGCCTGCGGGGGACAATTGGTGGTACGTGGATCTCAGGACCAGGTCCTCGAAAAACCAAGGTACGCTCTCTGGGGCCAAAAGGATCGACAGCGGACTGCCTCAACGATATTCCACCTTCAAGTGGTGGCGCTCACAGCTGCAAAAAAGAAGAAGGGGGAGCAGGCTGCGCCTGCTCCCCCCAAGGCTGAAGAAGGTGTGATTCCCGCCCCACCCACCATACATAAGCAGGAATCACACGAGCTGGAGGAGGTAGCTCTTCATCTTCAGTGTGCGTCTTCGTTTCCGATTGGAGGTTCGTTTCGGACTGATGTGAACCGAGTGGCCGACCGACGGCGTCAATTCACATCGAAGTTCATGGTCTGCTTTCAAGCGGCCTTCGATGCACGGATTTCCGAGAGCACGCCCGTCATCGCATCACCTGCCCGAGGCTCCTGAGACCATGCCAGATTGTCTGACAAGGCTTCATTCACGAAGCGGGCAAAAGCCATCCGCTCGTTGATCGTGACACCCTCAGCATCAAGCACCCCGTTCAGTCGCTCCCATTGGGAGTCCGTGATCTGTCCGCTCACATAGCGAGCAAGCAGAATCATGAAAGCCGAATGTCGTGCGGTCGTTGCGTGTCGAGTAGTCATGGTCGGATCGAATGTCTTTGGTGAAACTGATTTGCAATGTTGAACTGCGCATCACGATGTCCAATGAACTGCCCGATTCCTGGACAACAACCGGGCCCGTTTCTCTGAACGACACAGGACGCCGGGGTGACATAACCCTTTAAAACAGCCTGAATCCCATCCTGACCCACGAATACCGAACAGACTATCGAAGACACAACCTGTTGTCTGCCTTTACTTTATAGGATTTTTGCCCACGAACGGAAAACAATGTGGAAACGTGCTTTACCGATCTGGCATGCTGCACACGTCTCATGCACTTGGCTGTCCAATCCTCTGGACGACCACCCGTTCACCCGTATTGATTCCTCGCCGATTCGAAATTCAGCAGCGAGTCTATCTGGATCCCTCAGGCTTCCACAGGAGCGGAGTCCAGGTTGAACCAGTCCGCCACGTCCACTCCATCCGAGCCACGTTTGCACGTGTACTCATTCGTGGAGGAATTGTATTCGTAGTCGGCAGCCCACTCATTGACATTTGCTGCCAGGGCCTCGAGCGCGTCGAGTACAAAGTCGAGCTCGGCGTCCGTCATGGTCGGGTGCAGGGACAGACGCACCCAGCCCGGCTTGTTGGCCAGGAAGCCCTGATTGATCTGGTCCGTAATCCGCTTGGAGTGCTCACGATCGACGTGCAGCAGGTAGTGACCATACGTCCCTGCACACGAGCAACCACCTCGCGTCTGGATCCCGAAGCGGTCATTGAGCAACTTCACGATCAGGTTGTAATGGACGTCGTCTATGTAGAATGAGATGACGCCCAATCGATCCTCGATGTTGTCCGCCAGGATGTTCATTCCTGGAATGGCGCGCATGCGCGGGAAGGCCTTCTGAAGCAGTTCGTGCTCGCGCTCCATGATCTGCTCGACACCCATGTCCTCCTTCAGCCGGATGGCCAGCGCGGCGCGGATGGTCTGCAGGAAGGCCGGCGTACCACCGTCCTCACGATCTTCGAGGTTTTCGACAAAGCGATGCTCGCCCCACGGATTGGTCCAATCGACCGTTCCTCCACCCGGGTGATCCGGGACCCGGTTGGTGTTCAGGGCAGCATTGATCACCATGATGCCGCTCGAACCAGGTCCGCCGAGGAATTTGTGCGGGGAAAAGAAGATGGCATCCAGCCTTTCCATCTCGTCTTCCGGATGCATGTCAATGTCTTCGTAAGGGGCATTGGCTGCGAAGTCGACAAAGCACCAGCCACCATGCTCATGCATGATCCGGGAAAGCTCATGGTATGGCGTCCGAACGCCTGTCACGTTGGAGCACGCGGTGAAGGACCCGATCAACGGACGCCCCTCGTATTTGACGATTTCCCGCTTCAGGTTTTCAACCGCGCACAGCCCATCGTGGTCGGGGTCAATCCAGACGAGCTCGGCCAACGACTCAATCCAGGACGTGTGGTTGGAATGGTGCTCCATATGGGTGATGAACACCACAGGACGCTTCTCCTCCGGAACGTCCACGTATTCCTGAATGCGCTCCGGTACCCGAACACCGATGATACGCTGGAGCTTGTTGATCACCCCGGTCATACCTGAACCGGCCGCAATGATGATATCATTCGGCCCGGCATTGACATGTTTCTTGATGATGTTGCGCGCTTCGCGATAGGCGCGCGTCATCGATGTACCAGTCACGCTCGTCTCGGTGTGCGTGTTGCCCACAAATGGCCCGATCATTCCCGACAGTCGCTCTTCGATGGGCCCATACAGGCGTCCACTGGCAATCCAGTCGGCATAGATGATTGGTTTCTCTCCGTACGGCCCGCTGAACGTCTGGTCAATCCCGACAATCTGGCGGCGAAACGGCTCGAAATGCTGCTCAAGCGATGACATGAGAACGGAGGTCCAGAAGTGATGGGCAATGCAATGAAGCGCGAACGCATGAGCCCGGGATGCGTGACGGGAGGCCATCCGGGTGGCCCAAAATACGAAGCTGGAATCAGGACAGCACGATCTCCTTGCGAAGACGGGCCACGGGGATTCCCTGTTGCTCCCTGTACTTGGTCACGGTTCGGCGAGCGATGTTGAATCCCTTTTCCTCCAGCATGTTGGCGATGCGCTGGTCAGAAAGGGGCTTTTTCTTGTCTTCTTCGGAGATGATGCGTTCGATGAGCGCCTTGACCTCCTTGTTGGAGACTTCTTCGCCCGAATCGGTCGAGAGACCTTCCGAAAAGAAGTGCTTCAGCTCGTAGACGCCAAAGTCCGTCTGTACATACTTGCCGTTGACCACTCGGGAGATGGTGGAGATATCCATGCGGATCATCTCGGCGATGTCCTTGAGGATCATCGGCTTCAAGTTGCCCTCCCCTTCGCGGAAGAAATCTTCCTGGCGCTGGACGATGGCATTCATGACGGAGAGCATCGTCTGGCGTCGCTGATTGATCGAATTGATGAACCAGCGGGCGGACTCGAACTTCGTCTTCAGGAATTGCTGGGTCTCGCTGTCGTACGACGTCTTTCCCTTCTTCTTGTCCGCGACGACCTGCTCAAGCATCTGCTGGTAGTGTCGCGACACGCGTAGTTCCGGTGCATTCCCTTGATTCAGGGTGATGATGAACTCCTCTTCCTCGACCCGTACCGTGAAGTCCGGCGTGATGTAGTTCTCCGAAGCCGTGAACTCACCCTCTCCAGGCTTGGGATTCAGACGCTGTACCAATTCGAAAGCATCCTTCAGCTCATGGCCCTCGATCCCGAGGCGGCGCATGATCTGATCAAAATGCTTCATCGTGAACGCCTTGTACGTGTGCGTCAGCATTTCGATAGCGACGTCGCGGCCCGGGACCTCCTCGGGCAGCATGTCGAGCTGGACCAGCAGGCATTCCCGGAGGTCCCGGGCCGCGACACCCACCGGCTCGAGTCGCTGGACCCGCTGCAGCATGTCCTCTACGTCGTCTTCAGATAGCATGATGCCCTGGTTGAAGGCGACATCATCCACGATCGATTCGAGTGGTCGGCGCAGATAGCCGTCCTCGTCAATCGATCCGATGATCTGTTCAGCAATCAGTTCTTCCTCCTCGTTCAGCTGGAGGAAGGAAAGCTGGTCGCGCAGCGATTCAACCATGCTGCTGACCGAAACGATCGGCGTTTCACGCTGTTCTTCCTCAGCGCTGTGATCGACGGCGGCCTTGTAGCCGTACAGGTCGTCTTCCGTGTCGAGGAATTCTTCCCAGTCGTAGTCGTCTTCTGCGTTCTCTGCTTCCTCGTCGAGGACGTCGTCGAACTGATCCTCTTCGTCCTGCTCATCGAGGACGTCTTCAAGCTCGTCTTCGCCCTCTTCCAGTAGTGGATTGATCTCAAGCTCTTGCTTGATACGCTGCTCCAGAGCAAGCGTCGGCAGCTGCAGCAGTTTGATATACTGGATCTGCTGCGGCGAAAGCCGTTGCTGGAGGGACTGTTTCTGCTGGAGATTCAGCATGGATCAGCCCTCCTCCGATCCGGAAGATGACTGCGAATCCAGATTTACCGCCTCTTGAGACGGCAGCTCACTCCCGATGATGTCGCGCCGCTCGCGCACCATGAGCATGAACTGAGCATACCAGTCTTCGCCATACTTGCGGCTCAGCGGTCGCTCGAGCATCTCTGCAAGACCGATTCCCATTTTGGCGCCATGGGACCGGCCGGGTGCGCAGATATCAATCTGCTCGTAGTTGAGCGCTTCAAACTCGCCCAGCATTCGCGTCCGGATCGGGTAGAGATGACACGAGATGGGTTTCTCGAAGGTGACCTTCCCTTCGAAATAGGCCTCCTGGATCGCGCATTTGGCAACCGGGCCATCGTAGCGCACAAACACGCACTCGGCATCCCCGACGCATGTCGTGGCATAGTGGCCGGGGGCTACCTCTTCCCAAACGCCCTCTTCTTCGATGACCTTGAGGGCCTCTGGGCGCAGACGATGCCGGACCGACTCCAGAACGGATTCAACCTCCTTCAGCTCGGACTCCTCCAACGGAGCGCCCGAGGCGCCCTGCACACAGCAGGCCCCTCGACAGGCCGTCAGGTTGCAGCTGAACGCTGCTCCCACGACGTCATCCGATATGAGTACATCATCTACTACAAACATAATGCCGTATTCTATCGCCCTTTGGTGCAAGAAGCAATATTGACAGTATCGGTGGCTGTCACAGGTCTTAAGATTTAATTCGGCGATCACGGGCAATTCATTGTGCCCCTTCCGGTTGCTGACAAGTCGAATGATCGCGTGCAAGTCTCCACGCAAATGATCGGATTTTTTCCTTTCTGCCAGCGTATTCCCTCCGATAAGCCAGTACATTGTCGGCTGCGAGAGGCCTCAAGATGTGTGTCTTGAATCCCCCGATTTCAGCATTCCTGCTTTCGACTCAACCCTGTTCACCCACGTCCGCCGTTTCCATCGATGATTGAACGATCCGGCCAATTCGCCCCCCGTTCCTCGGGAACGGAAGAAGACATCGAGAAAGCCTTGCGGCCGAAGTCGCTCGACGATTTCATTGGCCAGCAGCAGATCAAGGACAATCTGAAAGTCTTCATGACGGCCGCACAGCGCCGTGGTGAATGTCTCGATCACGTCTTGCTTTCAGGACCTCCGGGACTGGGTAAAACAACCCTGGCGTACATCATTGGTGCAGAAATGGGTGCGAACGTCAAGACGACGTCCGGTCCCGTTCTGGACAAGCCGGCGTCGATTGCCGGGTTGCTGACCAACCTGAATGAGGGTGATGTCCTGTTCATCGACGAGATCCACCGACTCGCGCCTGTGGTCGAGGAGTATCTCTATGCGGCGATGGAAGACTATCACATCGATATCCTGATCGACTCGGGCCCGAGTGCGCGAAGCGTCAAGATCTCCCTGCCTCCCTTCACACTGGTAGGAGCAACAACTCGTAAGGGGTTGCTGACGGCGCCGCTTCGGGCTCGCTTCGGGATCGATTTCCGCTATGACTACTACCCGGCTTCTACGCTGACGCGCATCGTCGAGCGGTCTGCCGGACTGCTCGACGTGGCCTTGACGCCGGATGGGGCCGCTGAGATTGCGCGGCGTTCCCGCGGAACGCCGCGTATCGCCAACCGCCTGCTTCGGCGAACGCGTGACTATGCCGAGGTGGAGGGCGATGGTCGCATCACCCGTCCCCTGGCTGACCACGCCCTGAATGCGCTCAACGTGGACATCGAAGGACTCGATGACATGGACACGCGTATCCTGATGACGTTGATCGAGAAGTTTGGCGGTGGTCCGACTGGACTGGCCAACTTGGCCGTGTCCGTCGGCGAAGATGCAGGTACGATTGAAGAGGTGTACGAGCCGTACCTCATCCAGGAAGGGTACATCGAGCGAACGCCCCGCGGTCGACTGGCGACACCTGCCGCCTACCGTCACTTTGGGCTTGAAGGGCCGGGCAAGAGCGGAAACCTGTTCGAGGAATAAGCCTCAGACGACCAGGCTTTGCGCATCGACAGGAAGGGCCTGAAGGACCTCATCGCCATCGACCAGCCACAGCTGTTTCTGGGTATTGACCACGACGCACGCGTGATTGGGCACGACGCGCACCCGATCCAACACGTTGAGACTGGTCTCGCCAGGCATTTTCACCCAGCCGTGTTCTTCGGACAGACTGTTGATGATGGCTTCCTGGAGAGGCTGCATGACATCCGCGTCGACCAGGATCTGGCCATACCCGGATGATTCGAAGGCTTTGTCTGAGGTCAGCACCTTCTTGCCTGAATCCAGGAATGCACGGGACGAGCCGTTCGCGTTCTCCTGACGGGAAATGACGGTCGCCAAGACGGTCATTGCGCAACGGTCGATCGGCTCCACGCCCAGATTGACCTGGGTCATGTCCAGATACACGTAGTTGCCTGGTCGGATTTCTGTGACACGCAGGCCGTCCTCCGTCCGGTTGGTAAAGTGCTTCATGGACGGCGTCGATCCGATGGAGATCTCGAACGAGTCCGATTCGAAGGCAGACAACCCGGCTTCCCGGAGCGCGCTGGCGAATTGCAGCATGCGATCGCGCTCCATCGTGGCCACACGCTGGAGCGCCTGGTCCCGCGACTCCGACCCATCGATCGGGCCCCAATACGAATTCCCGGCGTGCGTCAGTATGCCACAGACATTGAGTCCGGGCAAGCCGTCCGCCCATTTGGCGAATTGTACCGAGGCTGGCTGATTGTAAAGCACGCCGCATCGCCCATATCCGATATCCGTTTCGACCAGAACATCCACGGTGAGCCCTTCTGCGGCAAAGAACTCGGACGCTGCCCGGGCGCCTGCTTCTGTATCGATGCAGAAGGAAATACGGCAGGACGGCAGCAAGGCGGCAATGCGCTCATACTTGTCCCTGCCCACGACTGCGTATGCAATGCGAATGTCGTCAAACCCCGCAGCCGCGAACGTCTCGGCCTCTCCTACCTTGGCCACCGTCAGCCCCCGGGCACCCCGACTCTTCTGCTGATTTGCCAGCCAGACCGATTTATGGGTCTTGATGTGGGGTCGCAACGCCACCCCCTGTTCGTCTGCCTTTGATTGCATGGCATCCAAGTTGGCAAACAGGCGTCGCTGCTCAACAAGTACAGCGGGAGTGGCTAGGTCAGACAGATGCATGGGCGGGCTCGTGCTGTGGAGGGTGCAATCGAGAGCGCCCAGACGACCCTCGCGGGTATCCGGCCGGATTATTCCGTTTCCGGCCAGGCAATGTCCAGTTCGCTCATCGGGATGGAGACAATATCGGCATCTCCGTTCCGATGCGTGGTATAGAAAAGCGTATTTCCGTCGTGTGACACCCACGCTCCGTACTCGTACTCCGGCGAGTTGACGATTGTGCTCAAAGGTGTGGGCTCCCCCCACCCCTCTTCCCCAGCAAATGAGATGAACAGATCGTCGCCTCCCTGGCCCTGTGGATCATCCGTCCGGGAGAAAATCACGTAGCGCATGGAGACGTCCACCCACGCATCAGCTTCTGATCGCTCCGAGTTGATGGGCGCGCCCACTGAGCTGACTTCGTACCCGTCGATGCCCAGTTCTGCACGATAAACGTCTGATCTGCCCTGCCCGCCTTCACGCGTTGAAGAGAAAAACACGGATCCATCCTCCGCGACGCTGGCATGAAAGTCGTCTGCGTCGGAATTCAGGGTAGACATGGGCTCTGGCTCCAGCCACTGGATGCCATCGTGAATGACGATCCAGAGATTGAAGTCATCGGCTTCGGACTCACCGGGTAGCGGACGGTCCGAGGAAAAGATCAATGCGTCCAGACCCGGATAGAAGCGTCCGCCCCGGTCATTGAACGTGCCAGAAAACGGCATGACGGCTGGCTCTGTCCACTCTTCTTTCAACTCCGACCACCAAAGCGTGTGGTTGGACCAGTTGTCGTCGTGTCGACCGAACACCGTCAGGTGACCATCGCGGCTCCGCGAGTACCAGCCTTCGCCCTCTTCACTCGCCGTCATATCGACAACCGAAACCGGGCCTTCGTACTGGGAACTAGCATCAGGCTCCGCTTCAGGCGAAGACGTACAGGCGGTCAGGGCCAGAAGTGCGGCCAGGGTCAATGCAGGAAGCAGTGAAGAAAGTGATTTCATGGTCCTTGGAATGGTCGGGGAAAGGTCACTGGTGACAGCGCGGACAAAGCCGCCGCCGCAGGGGGTAATTCACAGGTGGGATGAATCACAGCTGGAATGATTCACGAGGGCAGGTTGTACCGGAATTGGCAGGCAGGTTCCGGATACGAGGCTCGCTGGCGCTGGATGCACCCTTCGAAGAACGGCTTGTACCAATAAGAAAGCGCGCCCGGCCGATGGCCGGGCGCGCTCCAATTCAGTCGTCGCAAAGGTCCTAGCGACCGGTACCAACCGATCCCATAGCTACGCGGACACGGTTGCGAGCACGCTCGAGCGCTGCAGCCATTTCGGCCCGGGCCGCGGGGTGTGCATTTGCCAATGCCTCAATCGCACGCTGCTCGGCAGCTTTCGCGCGATCCACGTCGATATCAGAATCCATCTCGGCCGACTCAGCGACCACACTGACCGTGTTGTGCAGCACTTCGACGAAGCCACCGGAGGTAGCAAACGTGATCGGCTGGCCTTCGTTGTCTGTCACAACAATGGAGCCGATGCCGATGGCAGCGACCATCGGTGCGTGGTTCTTCAGGACCTCGAAGGATCCTTCAACACCAGGAGCCTTGAATCGGCTGGCCTGGCCTTTGAAGACACGACCGGAAGGAGATACGATGTCGATGATCATGATGCCTGAACCTTATGGATGGCGTCTGATGACGGCCGGAACGCGACCTATGCTTCGGCAGCAGCTTCTGCGAGCATTTTCTCGCCAGCCTCGATGACTTCTTCGATGGTGCCTTTGTACGTGAAGGCGCCTTCTGGAAGGTGATCGAGTTCGCCGTCGAGGATCATGCGGAAGCCACGAATGGTGTCTTCAACCTTGACGTACTTGCCAGGGTTACCCGTGAACTGCTCAGCCACGAAGAACGGCTGGGACATGAAGCGCTGCGCACGACGTGCACGGCCCACAACCAGCTTGTCCTCGTCAGAGAGTTCGTCCATCCCGAGGATGGCGATAATGTCCTGGAGCTCTTTGTAGCGCTGCAGCAGGTTCTTGACGTCCTGAGCCGTGTTGTAGTGCTCATCACCCAGAATACGCGGATCCAGGATACGGGACGTGGAGTCCAGCGGATCGATGGCCGGGTACAGACCCAGGGATGCAATCTGACGGGAAAGAACCGTCGTGGCATCGAGGTGGGCAAACGTCGTTGCCGGAGCCGGGTCGGTAAGGTCATCAGCAGGAACGTAGACAGCCTGAACGGACGTAATCGATCCGTTTTTGGTCGAGGTAATGCGCTCCTGCATCTCACCCATTTCCGTGGAGAGCGTTGGCTGGTAACCCACAGCAGAAGGCATTCGGCCGAGGAGGGCAGATACCTCGGAGCCAGCCTGCGTAAAGCGGAAGATGTTGTCGACGAAGAAAAGGACGTCACGACCACCCAGGTCGCGGAAGTACTCGGCAATCGTCAGACCGGAGAGGGCCACGCGAGCGCGGGCTCCCGGAGGCTCGTTCATCTGACCGAAGACCAGAGCGAGCGAAGAGTTTTTGAGCGCTTCGTTGTCCACTTTGGAGAGGTCCCAACCGCCTTCTTCCATGGAGTGGAGGAATTCCTTGCCGTAGTCAACAACGCCGGACTCCAGCATCTCACGGAGAAGGTCGTTTCCTTCACGCGTACGCTCACCAACACCAGCAAACACCGAGAGACCGTCGTGGCCCTTGGCGATGTTGTTGATGAGCTCCATGATGAGAACGGTCTTGCCTACACCGGCACCACCGAAGAGGCCAATCTTTCCACCACGAGCATAGGGCTCGAGGAGGTCAACCACCTTGATTCCCGTCTCGAGCATTTCAACCGTCGTGGACAGGTCTTCGAATGCTGGAGGGGCTGCGTGGATTGGACGACGCTCAGAGGCTTTCGGCTGAGGAATTCCGTCGATCGCGTCTCCAACAACGTTGAACAGGCGACCCAGAATGTCTTCACCGATCGGCATCGAAATCGCCTGGCCGGTGTTGGACACCTTCGTACCACGGGTCAAACCGTCCGTGGCATCCATTGCGATCGTGCGGACCCGGTTCTCACCGAGGTGCTGCTGCACTTCGAGAACGAGCTTGGATCCGTCTTCACGATCGATCGTGAGGGCGTCATAAATCTCAGGTACGGAGTCGGCAGGGAACTGCGCGTCGATCACGGGACCAACGATCTGCACGACTTCGCCGGCGGCCATCTTAGCTTCCATCTGGGTTGGGCTGTCAGGTTGGAATGAAACCGGGCCTGATTGGGACCAGACGCCGGTACGGGGAGCACACCGATCCGGGAGTCGCAAAGTGCGGCTCGCCAGGAGCTGTCCGGTGCGCCTTTTGGCAAGGACACCAAAAATACGCTGAGTCCGTGGCGGATGCCTGAAGAGCAGTGGTAGCCCTCGCAAAGAAACGGGGAATTTGACCCTTCAACCAATGTTCATTTTTCTGCGTTCTTCGGCGATTCACGCATATATTGAAGGCTCTTTCCCACGCTTTGGACATCCCATGAAACGCGTATCTGCACTGCTTCTCCTGATGGCTGTTTTTGTCTGGACGACTGCAGCCCAGGACCTTCCATCCATCGAATCGAAGACCGGTTCTACCACTGCCCTGGAAGGCTACTTCACCCTCCACTGGGATGACGCTGGAGGCAAGGTGTGGCTCGAAATCGACCGCTTCGACGAGGACTTCATTTACCAGGTCTCCCTCGCCGCAGGCCTGGGGTCAAACGATATCGGGCTGGACCGGAATCAACTGGGTCCGACGCGCATCGTCCGCTTCGAACGTCACGGTCCAAAGGTGCTGATGAAGGTCCCCAATCTGGACTACATCGCCACTTCGGAAAGTGCCTCGGAACGCAAATCCGTACAAGACGCTTTCGCATCGGGAGTCATGCATGGCTTCGACATTGTGGCTGAAACCGACGGCCGGGTCCTGGTCGACGCCACCGATTTCATCATCCAGGATGCACACGGCGCAGCACGGACCCTTCAGCGCTCGGGACAAGGCTCGTTCCGGTTGGATCGCTCCCGCTCGGTCCCCTTCCGTGAGAACACCAAGAGCTTCCCCCGCAACACGGAGATGGAAGCCCTCCTTACCATGACCTCCGACAATCCCGGTGGTCAGGTGCGAAGTGTGGCTGCTGTCCCCGAAGCCGTCACGTTGCGCCAGCGGCATTCGTTCATCGCGTTGCCCGAGCCCGGATTTGAGCCCCGCAAGCACGATCCCCGTGCCGGGTTCTTTGGACCGAGCTTCCTGGACTACTCCGCCCCGATCGGACAGGACATGCGCACGCGCTACATCTCCCGTCATCGCCTGGAAAAGAAAGACCCGACGGCGGCCGTTTCGGAAGCGGTAGAGCCGATCGTCTACTATCTCGACAACGGAACGCCTGAGCCTGTGCGCACGGCCCTGCTCGAAGGCGCTCGCTGGTGGAACGAAGCGTTCGAAGCGGCCGGCTACAAGGACGCCTTCCAAGTGGAGGTCCTTCCGGAAGGCGCCGACCCGCTGGATGTTCGCTACAACATCATCAACTGGGTTCACCGCTCGACCCGCGGCTGGAGCTATGGCTCGAGCATCACGGACCCGCGGACGGGCGAAATCATCAAGGGACACGTGCTACTTGGTTCGCTGCGCGTTCGCCAGGACTATCTGCTGGCAGAAGGGCTGCTCAACCCCTACGACCCGATGAAGGGCACCTTCAATGCGGACGATGATCCCATGCTGGAGATGGCCCTGGCCCGCATCCGGCAACTCTCGGCGCACGAAATCGGACACACCCTCGGGATCCAGCACAACTTCTCAGCTTCGGTCAATGACCGCGCTTCTGTTATGGATTACCCCGCGCCCCTGGCTGAGTTGGACGGCGATGGTCGCATTTCCCTGAACCGGGCCTATGACGACGGTATCGGCGAATGGGACAAGTTCACCATTCGGTATGGCTACTCGGACATTGCCGATGGTGTAGACGAAGATGTCGCTCTGGATGCCATCATCAACGAGTACATCGAAGCCGGCTGGCAATTCATCACGGACAGCGACGCGCGTCCGTCAGGCGGCGCCCATCCCACTGCCCACCTCTGGGACAATGGCGCTGATGCGGTTGAAGCTCTCGAACTCGAAATGGCCGTCCGCTCTACCGCATTGGCCAACTTTGGCATCGGTACGATCCGACCGGGGCAACCGGCAGCCAAAATGGAAGAGGTCCTGGTGCCTCTCTACCTGCGCCATCGCTACCAGCTCGATGCCGTGTCCAAACTGGTCGGTGGCGTGAAGTACGCCTACAACGTTCGCGGAGATGGGCAGGATTATCCCGAAGCCGTCCCGCCGCGCAAACAGGTCGAGGCGATGGATGCCATGTTGAAAGCGGTGGATCCTGACCAACTGGCCCTTCCTCGTCACGTCCGCTCGCAGATTCCGCCACGTCCTCCGGGATACGGGCAGCATCGCGAGCTCTTTGATGGCGATACCGGTCTGATTTTCGATCCCTATGCCCCTGGAGAAGTGGTTGCGCATCAGGTATTCCGCCTCTTGCTGGACCCGGCACGTACCGCGCGACTGATGGTCCAGCGTGACTTTGACGGTGGACAGCCGGGTCTGCTGGACATGATGGTCCGCGTCACGAATCACGTATGGTTGGCCGACGAGCCGGAAAACCCCTATCACGCTGAGCTGCAACGCATGTCACAGCAAGTGTGGACGGACTTGCTCCTCAATGCAGCCTCCTCCACGCGATACGCACCGGCCAGCCGCGCTAGGATTTCCCTGCATCTGCGCGATGTCCACGCCTGGCTGAGCAACAACACATCGGACACGGAAGAAGAGACCCAGGCCCATCGTCTGGCCATGCTCGATGATATCGACCGCTTCCTTTTCCGTCCGTATCAGCCGCAAGAGGAGCAGCGTTCCGTGACCACGCCACCTGGTTCGCCGATTGGATCAGGTCCTGCCTGGAGTATTCGGGTCAACGAGCGCTCGGCCTGGCTGGATCAGTGGGTTGAAGCGACGACGCTTTGCCGATTCCAACCTTTTGGCGATTGATTCAGAGAATTATGCGAAAGCTCTTTGTATGCCTGTGCATCGTCGCCCTTTCCGGGTGTGCCAGCGATCCGTACGCAGACCTTCCCGACTCGCTCTTTCGTGCCTACGACGGTGATGACGTCCCTGGCGCAGCGGTCATGGTCATCCGCAACGGAGAAGTGGTGCGAGCTGACGGGTTCGGGATGGCAGATATCGAAAGCGATGAAGCCATTGGACCCGAGACCAATTTCAGGCTGGCTTCGGTGACCAAACAGTTCACGGCGATGTCCGTGGCCATGCTTGTTGATGACGGGCTCGTCGGACTCGATGAGCCCGTACATGAGATTCTCGACAATCTGCCCGCGGTTGCAGAAGACGTCACCGTGCGTCATCTCATCCAACACCAATCGGGACTTCAGGACTACGAATCCATTATTCCGGATGGCTTCGAAGGGCAAGTACGAGATGCAGATGTCCTCACGTTCATTTCCAACACGGACAGTTTGTACTTCACTCCCGGAACGGACTACCGGTATTCGAACACGGGGTATGCCTTGCTGGCGCTGATCGTGGAGGCGCGTTCAGGGCTGTCGTTCCCGGATTTCCTGCGCCAGCGGATATTCGAACCCCTCGACATGTCGGCAAGCGTCGCCTTCGTCAATGGCCTGAATACTGTTCCGGAGCGCGCTTTTGGTTACTCATTCGAGGGCGATACGCCGGTTCGAGATGACCAGAGCCAGACGAGTGCCGTGCTGGGAGATGGCGGGATCTATTCGTCGGTCAATGACCTGTTCAAATGGGACCAGGCGCTCTACGGAGACAGTCTGGTCGGCGATTCCCTAATGACGCTGGTCTTCACTCCGGGGCTTTCGGGGTATGGTTTCGGCTGGCGAATCGACAGCTACAATGGTCATAACAGGATGGGCCATACCGGAAGCACCCGTGGATTCCGGACGGTCATCCATCGTTATCCGGATGACGGTCTTACCGTGATCATCCTGACCAATCGGAATGGGCCAGCCGTGGCAGATCTGGCTGAACAAGTAGCGGCTCGGTACCTGTAAGCCGCAGGAATCGATTCCTGAAATAGGCCACCCCAATCAGGTGCTCGCCCTATTGGGGCGGCGCGATCCACGTGTACTGGTACAAGCCAATGCTCCCAAAGAAGCCGTAGCCGTTCTCGACATTGGACATCGTGCCAGGCTGCGCCAGTACGTCTGCGTCGAACACGCCACCCGGCGGATCCCAGTTGCCGTCCAAGGCACGGACTTGCAGCGTGATGGCATGCAGAAGGGGCAACGGATCAGATGAGTCCAGCTCCAGGAAGGAGCGCATCTTGGGCGCGTCTGCCGGCATGTCGACAGTGAATTGCCATCCACCGTCGTCGGTACGCTGTCCCGGCCGTCCGTACGGAACGGATACGCCAAGCCCCTGCAAATCATACAGCAACGTGATGTCCCAGGGCGACGCGATATCGGGAAGAGTCACGAGTGCCGAGTATGCTGAGTCGGGACTCGACTCGTAGGGGAAGAATAGGCGATCCGGTGTCGGAACGGTGGTTGGAAACCGCGGAACGGTGGTCTCCGCCGATGCCACCTTGCCATCTGATCGCTCGACCTCCAGGCGATATGTCCTTCCGGGACGAACCAGAAAACGGCCCGTGAACACGTGCCCCCAGCTGCCATCATCCAACAGCCGAAGCTGATGGGTCCACCGCGTCACATCACCCGTGGACAGATCGATCGATCGGACCTGAGCGTCCACATTCCGGGTGTCCGGTCGATTCGCATCAATATCCTCTGCAAATCGGGTGATCTCTACCACGCGCACGTGGTGAACGGACTCGGAGGCATCCAGGAACCCGTAGACCGAGAAGTAGCGCCCGTCATTCTCGAATGGATCCAGGAAGGTCTCGCTGCAGGAGAGCAGCGGAAGACACATCAGCAGGATCAGTATGTGACGAAGAGATCGGTTCATGATGGTATGGTGCCAATCGACGCGAGAAAAAGCAAGGGGCTTTCGCAGGCCTCAGCAGCTGTCAGCTTCGTGACTGATGGCTCAAGACGCTCTCGGGATCGAACACAACCAACGGTTTCAAGCGCTATCGGCCTCAGCGATGCACTCGATCTCGACCAGGGCACCCATGGGATTGCGACGCACGGCAATAGTGGTCCGTGCTGGTGTGTGCCCCTCGAAAATCTTGGCGTAGACCTCGTTCATACCAGCAAAGTCATCCATGTCCTGCAGATACACGGTGGTCTTGACGACATCGATCAGACCCAGGCCGAGTCCGTTGAGAACCGTCGAGATATTGAACAGGACGCGTCCGGTCTGTTCTTCAATCGTGTCGCCAACCAACTCCATGGTCTCGGCGTCCAGGGGTGTCTGACCGGATAGGAAATACAGGGATCCAGTGCGCACCGCGTGGCAATAGGGGCCGATGGCTGCCGGGGCACTTTCAACGAAAAGGGTTTGCATGTCGAGCTGGGATTGGGCGGATGATTGGCCTTCACTTTAGGCTCCAACCGTCAACCAGACAATCGCGGCCGACACGCCCGTGTCCAGACGGCTCCCGCGAAGCGTTCAGCGAACCCGCTTCCCCTTCAGGATGACGGCCTCGGGTGATCGGAGCACCGACAAATCCGGAAAGGGGTCTCCTTCGATCAGAAGGAAATCAGCCTGGGAGTCGGAGACCAACTCGCCGAACTCGCCCTCGGCATTCAGGAATCGGGCAGCTTCGATCGTGGCGATCCTCAAGACATCCCTCGTGCTGATACCCGCTTCTACAAATTCTTGGATTTCATCGTGAATGGAGGTGCCCGGCGCGGTTCGACCGATCCCCGCGTCCGTTCCGATGAGCAAGGGTGCTTGGGCATCAAACAAGGCTTTCACGAACGCCTGTCGTCGACTGCTAACAACAGCGTCTCCACGGGCTATCAGAGAGAAAATGGCCAGCGTCGGACAATTCCACACACCGCTGGCCACGGTCATTTCGATCAACTCGGGAATGAGCGATTCGTCTATCGAACGCCACGCGATGGCCCCACCCTGGCCCATGGGATTGAGTTCGACTTCGTACCCACTCAGATGCTCGATGAATCCGTGTCCGGAGGCCAGCGCGAGGCGCAGACCCACTTTGCGCGAGATGTGTCCTCCGTATGCCATTCCATTTTTCTGAGCCTCGTCGACGATGGCCAGATAGGTGTCGTGACTCAGGTCCTGGTACAGCTTGAGCGTCGTCCAGCCGTCAGCAACCTGCTTCCGCACCGATGCGCGACCTTGCTCAGGCGTCATTACCAACTGGGTGAATGGCCAGTATTCCGGGGGACCATCAAGGCCCGGGCTGATCCCATGGATTGTGGGCCCTTCGATCTGCTTGGTGTCGACCTGTTGGATGAGCGTCTTCAATCCAGGCCATCCCCAGAGATTGCGGACCGTTGTCACGCCGGCACTCACATAGGCGGGCAGGTCTTCCGGATTCAGGTGAACATGCATGTCAGCCAGTCCGGGAGCTACCGTGAGACCACACCCATCAAGGGCTTCCAGCTCGTTCCACTCCGAGCGTTCATCCGTCCGGCTGGTGGCCTGGATGCGATCGTTCGATACGGCGATCCACTGATCCTTGTGAACGGTCCCGGATCGGGTGTCGACCAGATCGATGGACTCGAGGACATAGGCAGCCGGCCATTCAGCTGGCAGCTCGCAGGCGGATACATCTTCCGCGCTGACGGATCCGCATCCGATCAGCCACAACGAAAGCGCGAACAGCATGAGCATGGACTTCTTGGGCATGATTGAAGATCTACCGCCAGGAGCGAGCGATCCTGCGGCGGGCCGATGCGTGGTGTCGATCAGCCGAGAACGTGCTCCAACGCGTCGGCGAAACGCACAGCAGCATGATCATCCATCCGGAAGTACATGGAGGGCTCAATGACTTCCAACTCCATCAGCCACCACTCACCAAGGTCATTGCTGCGGACCAGATCCACCCGGGCGTAGAGTGTTGACTGCTCAATAGCTGTCAGGGATTGCGTGGCGGCTTCAAGCGCGGACGGCTCAGGCTCCCAGGGAGTAATGGCGCCACCATGTTCTTCCTGCACCCGGAAATCGCCCGCCTTTGGCACTTTTTGGATAGCATGACTGAAGGCGCCCCCGAAAAAGAACAGGGAAAACTCACCTTCGCTCTGAACCGATGAAGCGAATACCTGCGCCATGAAATGATCTGATCTGAAGCGCTGAACAGCCGCCTCCGGAGCGAGATCAGAAGCAATGCGGAACGCTCCTTCAGCATTGGCTCCGTGGATGGGTTTGATGACGAGCTGGTCGCATTCCAACAGGACGCGAAAATGAGCAGCATCACCTGCCTCCAGTCGTCGGCCGAACACCGTGGGAACGGTCGGTACACCGCGTTCGGCGAGGTCCGCGAGGTAGCGCTTGTCGGCATTCCATTGCATCAGGTCCACGCTGTTGAACAGCTGAGCATCTGACTGCTCGATCTGCTCCATGACCTCGAAAAAGGCCTCCACATTCTTGTGGTAGTCCCAGGTTGAACGAACGATCACCGCGTCGTAGGCCGACCAATCGACGTCCCGGATGGTCCACGGAAGTGTGTTTACCTGCCAGCCGCGCGCTTCCAGTTCGTCCGCGGCAAGATGGTCATCAATGCGATAACCAATGGGGTCGGAAAGGGTCAAGAACACACAGCTCGGCATGGTATCCTCCGCGACATGTCTATCGTTTTCCAGGGCCGAACAACACTGATCCGGGGCGTTCGCCCGTCATTTCAGCACCATCGAAGACAAGGGTGCCGTTGACCCAGACACCCGCAAACCCTTCCGCATATTGGTGCGGCTCTTCGAAGGTGGCCCGATCGATCACCCGCTCAGCGTCGAAAACGATAATGTCGGCTTTCCGGCCGGCCTCGATCTGGCCTCGGTCATCAAGACCCATTCGTTGGGCAGGGAAGCCGCTCATTTTGCGCACGGCCTCCTCCAGCGAAATAACTCCTTGCTCGCGGACATAGTGCCCCAGCACCCGGGCAAACGAACCGTAGGACCTCGGGTGAGGCGATGCCTGACCGAACCGGATGACTCCCCCATCGGAGGCAATCATCGAGTGCGGATGCTGCATGATGGTGATCAGGTCTTCCTCGCCGATTGCGTGAAAGATTCCCTGGCACCCACCCTGCTCCACAATCCAGAGCACGGCTTCGGCGCCATGCAGAATCGAATCCGACAACCCCATGCGCTCGGTTACGTCCCGAAGTGTTTTCCCGGCCAGCGATGGGTCCCATCCACAGGAAGCAATCTGAACGCGGGTCAAGTCGCCGCCACCCCGTTCCTCGAGGATGATTCGTTCGGTTTCCTTCTTGATTTTCGCGCGCTGCTCCGGATTGGCGATCCGTTCAAGCAGTGCGTTCCGGCCGCCCTCCATCGCCCACTTGGGCATCAGAGCTGCCTGGATGCTTGTGCTCGAAGCGGTGTACGGATACTGATCGACCGTCACGTCCACGCCACGGGCGCGGGCCTCGTCGACCCAGCGAAGCGTCTCTTTGCTGACACCCCAGTTGAGGCTCCCGATCACTTTGTGATGCGTGACCTGGGTGGGAAGCCCCCCTTCTTCGCCAATGCGAATGGTCTCCTCGACGCTTTCGAGAATGCGTGACGTTTCATCCCGCATGTGCGACGTGTGGCTGCCGCCATATTCGCCAGCGATTCGAGCCAGCTCGATGACCTCTTCGGTCGAGGAAAACGAACCGGGAACGTAAAACAGACCAGTGCTCAGGCCGAACGCACCCTCTTCCATCGCCTGCCGAACGAGCGACCGCATGGAGTCCATGTGGGCCGCATCCGGAGTCCGGTCCACCGGTCCCATCACCGCTGATCGAATCGAACCTTGTCCGACGAACGTGCCGATGTTGACAGCCGGTTGTAGCGAATCCAACCGCGCAAGGAACACCCCGATTGGAAGCGGCGAACTTCCATCCGGGCCTTCGAAAACGGTCGTGACGCCCTGACGGATGTAGTTGTCCGCTGTTGGGACAGCAAAGATGCCGCGTCGAGAGTGCGTGTGCACGTCCACGAATCCAGGGGCGACGACCATTCCCGATGCGTCCCATTCGTCACGCGTGGGACCTTCGATTTCCTCTCCGACGGCAACGATCTCGTCGCCACGGATGGCCACGTCAGCAACGTATCCCGGATTGCCGGTACCGTCCACAACCTGACCGCCCCGTATGACAAGGTCATACGGGGCGGTAGAGTCAGAGTCGCATCCGCCCAGCGCGGCAAGAACCGCGAGGGCACATGCTGAACGTACGATCAGCGAGCGGACCACTACGAAGCCAGCGAACGGATCGTGTCGACCAGCATCTGAACTTTCTCGTCGTTCGAGCCATCCAGATCGTTTGCCAGATTCGACAGTGTCGAGCTACGGGAAGAGCCCGACTGACCTTCCGCTTCGTTGAGTGCGCTCCGAATGGAGGCAATGCGCGAGTTGGAAAGTCCACGCGCGCGCTCGAGCTGATCCACATAGGCCTTGGCCAGATGGAACGTGGCTGGCCAGTGGTACATCGGCTGCCCCTGTGCATTGAGGTAGTCGAGAACCACCGTATTTGCTGCAGCAATCTCGTTCTCGCTCAGGTGACCGCTCGGCGTGAGCTCGAAAACGTCGAGGCCGCGAGCAATCTCGGAGCTGACGATCAGGCCGTTGTACCAGTAGACCGACCAGGAGCCGCCGTTGCCCATCTGTTCTGCGTTCACTGGACCACGATCGTGGAATCCGATCTCATACGGGTTGGCAATGTCCGTCCAGTCGATGACCGAGATGCCGCCCTGATACCAGGCCTGCACCCAGACATCACGACCTGGAATCGGAATCAACGACCCATTATGAGCCACACAGTTCTCAACCGAAGTCTGAGGAGCAGGCAGCTTGAAGTAGCTGTGGAAGACCATTTCGCCGTCTTCGATGGAGAAGTGCGCGTTCGCACCCCATTCAACCGGATCATCTTCGCGGCACTTCGGGCCGCCACCACCGCCCCACTCGTCCGTGAAGAGGACTTTCGAGGCGTCATTGTTGAACGTGGCCGAGTGCCAGTACGAGAAGTTGGAGTCAGCAACAGCGTCCATCCGGTATGGGTTTGCTGGATCGGAAATGTCCAACAGAAGGCCATAACCTTCGCAGGCACCGCCTGCAAGTCCGACTTCCGGGTACACCGTGATATCGTGGCACTGCGTTGGGCCGCGACCCGGGCCATCATCTTCTTCCGGCATTCCGAAACGGGCAGCAATCATACCGGGAAGAGCCTCGCGGAATGCAGCGCTATCGGCTGCTGAGGCTTCTCCACCGCCGCGGCCTTCCATGAATCCTGCCAGGAACTGAGCTACGAAGCCATCAGGCAACACACGCTCCTGTCCGAAGAGCTCAACCACGAAAGCACCACGTGCTTTGGCTTCTTCGATCTCGCGAAGGTCGGCTGGTGCTGGACCGTGCGTCGGAGGGGCAACCAGGTCTTCGAAAATGCGGGGTGAGCTTACGATGGAAGCCGTTTCAGGAGCATCCAGCGGGACTTCGATCACTTCGATGCGGAAAAGCGCGGAGTTGGGATCATCCTCTGGAGCCATGGAAGAGCATCCAGGAAGCTCAGCATCCGGGCGGACACCGGCCGAACCGGATACGTAGATCCAGACTTTGTCATCCACATCCGGATCCTTGAGAACGGAATGCGTGTGCGATCCGCGACAGGTCTGCACGTTGTGGATGTACTCAGGATTGTGGATGTCCGAGATGTCAAAGATGCGAATACCGCGCAGGCGATCTGCACTGACGGCATCCTCTACACCCTGTGTACCGCAGTCCAAGCGTCCACTCGTGCCTTCGCCCGAAATGAACATCAGATCGCCATATACCGAAACGTCACTCTGGGAAGCCGGGCAAAGGTAGTCCTTCACCAGCTCTGGAGACGTTGGGTTGGAGACGTCCCAAATAATGACGCCATTGTAGTTGCCCTGGAAGACGTAGTTGTCCTTGAACGCCAGATCGGAATTTGTCACGCCAACGAAGTCCTCCGGTGGAGGTGTCGTCGAGAGCATGTTCATGTTCCAGATGGCCTCTTCGGCGTCAAAAAGGCCGGCGCCGAGCCCAACTCGGGGATCAGGAGAGGGGGCATCGGTCGACATCATCGCCATGGATGAGGACATGTCGCCGGCATCGTCGCTCATCATCGAACCGGATGAACAACCGGTCATGAGGACCGCAGCGAAAAACAGGACCCAGAGGGCGTTGCCGAGCATGCAGGAGCCGCCCGTCCGGCAGGTAGAAAAAGTCATTGGGGTGCTGTGATTGGGTGGAGAAAGCAGGGCCCAATCAACGAAATGGCCGGGGACTGATCAAGTGACGGGCCAACATCACCCGAACTACTCTTCGCCCATCTCCCGAAGCATCTTCTTCATTCGGGCGATCTCGGTCTCTTGATCGACATTGATATCAGTGGCCAGACGGAAGGCCTGCTCATCGTTCCCGGCCCCATCGGTGGCAAACATCTCATCCACCATGAATGTCGCGCCCTCGTGGTGCTGGATCATGTAGGTGAGGAACAGCCGGTCAAAATCAGCGCCCTTTGCGGCAGCCAGTTCTTCCAGTTGTTTCTGGGAGAGCATGCCCGGCATCATCGAGTGATCGTGCCCGCCATCCATGTCGTGACCCATTCCCATCCCGGTGTTGGTCTCCGGCATGTGGATCATCAGATTGAGGCCGTCGATGTGGACCTGGGGAACGGGCTCGCCCCGATTCTCCAGCCATCGTTGCATGATGGCGATTTCGTCCTTCTGGGCATTGATGATTCGTGCCGCAAGGATCTGGATGGATGATGATGCCCCATTCTTGGGCGCCAGCTCTGACATGATGAGCGCCTGTGCGTGGTGCCCAATCATCCCGGTCATGAAATCCACTTCGGCCTGCGTGTAGCGCGTCATGGCCTCGGCCTGACGCTCCCAGTAGAGCGCTTCCAGGTCACTCATCTCGTCCGCAGACAAACCGGAAACAGCATCAGCCGCCGGCTGCATGGTGGTCTCTGGCGAAGAGGACGCGCACCCGAGGATGGTGAACAGAAGCAAAACGGGAAGGAATCGAGCAATCATGTCGGTATCTCGAATAGCGTTTTCCGGGGAACTCAGGAAAGGTACGTGGGAGCAATGCCACGCCCAACCGCTCAATAGGCTCCTGGGAGCAGTTCCTGAAAAAACGTGAACACCTGCCTTTCTCGGCTGTCCACGGCAACCCGGACCCAATTCAACTCCGGCTCGCCAAAGGCCTCGACCCGCGTGACGTTTTGCAGGATGGTGCCGTCTGACCCGGGCAAGGGTTTATCGACACGGAATACGTGCGTGTCTCCGACGGCCACGACGACTTGTCCGCGGAATGACTTGGATTCCTCTGCGAGCACGTCATAGAACGGTGCCAGGCCAGGTACGGGCTGACCGCACAGCAGACACCAATTGCCCTGGAATTCCTGGGGAGCGGAAACCGGCCACAAATCAACTTGCGTTGCCGGGAAGACGCCGGCGGCATCCGATTCCCGGGCCGTTCGAAATGCTGTTCGAACCCAATCGCTTGCCGCGTCCAGTCTGCGTTGCGCCACCGATGAATCGGCAGGAGGACGGGTGATGGCCAAAAGGTGGACGGTTGCGAAAACCACGCCACCGGCTTCCCACATCCGGTTTTCCACATACTCGGTGTAGTCAGACTCGAGTGCCTGCGAGCGCAGCGGCATCTCTTCTCCACCCGTGCTCACTTTCGGATCCGGGTAGAACAGCTCCCGGAAGAAGGTCAGACGCTCATATTCATCGTAAGCACCAGCCCGCTCCCGAATACAATCGAACCAGTCATTGTCTCCCGGGGTCAGGATGAACGGCATCTCAAACCGCTGGAAGAGAGCAAATCGGCTCTCGAGCAGGTCATCGGCACAAGATTGGCTGCCGCCTTTCGTATCCCCAAGGTGAACGACCCACTCGATCCCGTCCCGGGCGTTGATGTCGTCTATCATTTGCGCTGCGACGACTTCGCCTTCCGGGCTGTAAGGTCCGTCACCGATCAGGGCGAATTCCAGGGTATGGCTTGTTGTGCCGCAGCCGGTCAGAAGCAGGGTGGCACAAAGGATGAAGGTGGAGCGCATGAGGCCACTTGTTGAGGGTTGGCCACCTAACTACAGCGCGATCCGGCCAAGATCAACCGGTGTTTCCCGTCAATAATGATTCCATCACACGACGCGCTTCCTTGATTTCATCCTGGATGATCGTGTGGGCCATGCCAGGGTAGATGCGCTTGGTAACATCCGCGCCCATGTCTCTGAGAATGGTCGCCGTTTCCTCAACCCGTTCAAGCGGAATGTGGAAGTCGACATCCGAGCAGCCGACAAAGGCTGGTGTGCCCTGCAGGTCTCCTTCATGGGAGAGCGGTGCATCCTGCGGACCGATCAAGCCTCCACTGAAGACGAGGAGACCGCCGTACCGGACCGGATGGGTCGCTACAAACTCGGAAGCCAGGCATGCACCTTGCGAAAATCCGGCCAGCACGATCCGTTCGGTGGGAATTCCCGAGTCGTTGAGCTGTCCGAAGATGGCAGAAATGGCCTGCAAGCCAGACGAGATTCCGGGCTCATTCTGCTCTCGGGGAGCCAGGAAGGAGTACGGATACCACGTATTGCCCTTCGCCTGGGGGGCGAGGTACACCATACCCGGCATGGGCAACGCTCCAGCCAGTTCCAGAATGCTGGGCGCTGTGGCTCCCCGACCATGAATGAGGATCATGGCTGAGTCTGCGGACTCGAGTGATGGACCCGCGGTGTAGACTTTCTGTCCCTGGTGCGGTCCTTGCTGCGCTGGCTGCATGATCAGTTGGCTGGCTTGAACGATTTCCGTTCGATGGTTGCAAGTTTGGCTTCAATTTCCGCACGACGCGGCTCATACCATTCCGGCAATTTCAGCGACGAGCCCAACTCGGCTACGCTCTCATCCGCCGTGAATCCGGGTTCATCGGTGGCCACTTCGTAGAGCACGCCCCCTGGCTCCCGGAAGTAGATGGAGTGGAAGTACTGACGATCCTGCACGGTTGTGACCTGCAGACCGGCGGCACGCAGCTTGTCCAAATATTCCAGCTGCTCGGTATCATCCACCGTTCGGAAGGCGATGTGATGGATGGAGCCGGCTCCGAATGCACCGCGCGCGGCGTCGGGAGCATGGCGGATATCGATATACAGTCCGCGGTCATTCGACGCCGCGCGGAATCGGTATCGATCGTCCTCCTGTCCGACAAACTCATAGCCCAGCTGGTCGACCAGCACTTCGGCCGAAGGGGTGACCTCATTAAGCAAGAGCGTCACGCTGTGGAATCCACGCAGCGCATGCTCCTCCGGGATCGGGCCATCGGCCCAGTGCTGGATGGTGGCCGGGTCGTCCGAAGCGACCAGCTCGAGAACCATGCCGTCCGGATCCTGGAAGCGAAGCACACTGTCGCCAAAACGTTTGATCGGCCCTTCAAAGGTGATGTGACGGGCCATCAGGTGATCGATCCACCATCCCAGCGATGCTTTCGGGATGGCGTAGGCCATGGCAGACGTCTCGCCGGCTCCCACACGGCCGCGATGCATGCCGCGCCACGGAAAGAAGGTCAGTGCCGTTCCGGGGGTACCGACTTCATCTCCATAGTAGAGATGGTAGGTGCCTGGGTCGTCGAAATTGACAGTCGTCTTGACCAGTCGCTGGCCGAGGACCTCGACATAGAAATCGATGTTGGCCTGCGGATCGGAGGCGACAGCGGTGATGTGATGAAGGCCTTGGATGCGTTCCATGGGGACACACGGGGAGTTTGCGATACGGGCCCTCTCTGTATCCCCAAGCGGCCTTTTGTAACAGTTCTCTGCTTCCGGCTGTCCCGTCTGTCAGATGTACTTTTCGCCGCGCACGACCGCCGCATCCTGCACGTACACGATGACGGCGTAGTGCTCGAAAAAGGTGTCGGCCACGTGATCCACGATTTTCTGCGCGACTTCCTCACTGACGAGTGCTTCGATCTTCATGTCCGGGCCCTCCCACTCGGACGCTCGAACGCCTCGTGAACCCTTCCCGGTAGTCTCGGTGAGGGTGTACCCCTTTGCACCCAGCTCCATCAATGTGCGCAGCAGCCGATCCTCCAGAAGGCGCTCGGCGATGATCGTGACAAGTTTCAGGGTGATGATGGAGTGATGCATGACAACGGGAATCAGAGTTCAGATCTGGCGGGCAGCGCGAAGAGGCAGGTGTTAGCCGATGAGCCACTCTGCCATTGCGTAGTACAAGGGAATCCCCAACGTGACATTGAAGGGGAAGGTGATGCCAAGCGAGCCGGTGAGGTAATACGTCGGATTGGCCTCGGGCAACGCAATACGCACAGCAGCTGGTGCGGCGATGTACGAGGCGCTCGATACCATGGCAGCAAGCACGGCTGCACCCGATACGGACAGTCCGGTGAATTGCGCGAGCCAGATGGTCAGCGCCCCATGCAGGATCGGCACGATAATGCCGAAGGCGACGAGGAAGAATCCAACCTCCTTCAAATCACGCAGTCTGCCAGCAGCCACGATGCCCATTTCCATCAGGAAGAGCACGAGAGCTCCCTGGAATCCACTTTGGAAGAACGGCTCAACCGGCGCAAATCCTTCCGGCCCAACCAGGGCGCCGATGATCAGTCCACCTACCAGCAGGATGACGCTGCGCCCGGATAGCACCTCGTGGAGGGCATCTTTCCAGGAGCCCGCGCGACCGTCCCTAGTGAAGGCAATCATGAGTGCGACGACGATGGCCGGAACCTCCAGGATGGCGACCAGGGCCGGCATGAAGCCTTCGGGGGTCCGGCCGGTCATCGTGCCGAAGGTGATGGCGACGATGAAGGTGACAGCAGAGACCGAACCGTAGTGCGCCGCGATGGCCGCAGAGTTGACCCGGTCCATGCGACCAAGTCGCCTGAGGATATTGTAGGCGATGATGGGCGTGACCAGCCCCAGGAACAGCGTCAGTAGCGCCGGACCGATGAATACGGACACGGGCGTCTTGCTCAATTCGACGCCCCCCTTCAAGCCAATGGCCAGCAGGAGATAGATCGAGAGGCCATTGTACAGGGCGCTGGGCAGCTTGAGATCGCTGCGAACGAGCGCAGCAATGACACCCAGGACAAAAGCCAGAATGACGGGTGACAGCAGGTTGGCTGCCAGAACGCCCAGATTTTCCATGCGGAGTGGGTCAGGGAGAAGCGAAGACGCAACCGCTCCTTTTCGTGGAGCGGACGAGGTGTATGCCAACACCTCTGACGTCCGGACGACCCAATATAATAGATGCGGTGGCGCGGTCCGGAATGGGCCGGTCCCACCACAAAGACAGCGGACATCTCTTGCCGGCCATCAACCCGGCATCCGCTGCCGGTTGGCTCAGTGAACTTGCTGGAGAACAAGGAGGAAAGGGGCGGTCAAGGATGGCACCAACCCGACCATCTCCAGCGAGCCAATGTCGCGCCAGATCTCAATTCAGTTCAGCGATCGGAAGACCGCTGAGCTGCCTTAGTCGGCATCAACGAGGGTCACTTTACCCGTTGACACGTCGTACATGGCACCGACGACCATGACATCACCGCTCTCTACCAGGCCGGCGATGACTGGGCTGCGATCCAGGATATTCTGAACCGTCATGGCGACGTTGTTGTGGGCGACTTTGTTGACGAACGCTGCATTCTGCGAATTGCGTGGGCCTTCAATCTGCGTTGCATATACGGCAGGAGCGATGTTGCTCAGCGTCTGCGTCAGGTTACCCAGCTCAACGTTGTCACAGGCGCCTTTAACTGCTCCACACTCCGTGTGTCCGAGAACCATGATGAGCTTGGAACCAGCAGCAGCCGTAGCAAACTCCATGGAGCCCAGGATGTCTGCGTTGACGAAGTTACCTGCGATGCGTGGGGAGAAAATGTCTCCAAGGCCCTGATCGAACACCAGCTCCGGCGGAACGCGGGAGTCGATGCAGCTCAGGATGACGGAATGCGGATACTGTCCTGCGCCGGTGATGGACACCTGTTCAGTCAGATCGCGCTCATACATGGTGCCGTTGAGAAAACGCTCATTTCCGGCCATGAGAGCATCAAGTGCGGCCTGAGGGGTCAGTGCAGCCTGGGTTTCTGCGGTCTGCGTGACAGCCTGGGCCTGCACGAACGCAGGAACAGCAAACAGAGAGGCCAGCACGAGAAACGTTCCGGCAAGGCGCATGCGTAGTGTAGTCATGAGTCTTCCATCAATGATGGGATGAAGATGTGGTGGTAATGGGTGTGATGTTGGGACAACAGGGCAATAAAAAAGCCGACACACGACGATCCCTCGTCGAATGCCGGCTCACCATCGTCACGCTTGCTCACAACAGTGAGCCCGCAGTTGGCTGGTCCGCCTTAGTTGTCAATCACTGATCCGTATCGAACACCCCGTGAGGGACGTCGCCCCGGATCTGCTAATTGGATGCTGAAAAAGCGCTTTTCGTTTCCTGAAAAGCGTTGAAAACACCTTGAAACCGGAATCGACCAATGATCGATTTCGCAATCCGTGTCAGTCGTCGAATCGCGATTCGAGATCGCCTTCCATCGAAAAAACGAAGACACTTTCGCCCGTCCGGGAGCTGATGTCCGTGTGCATCGACTTGACGGGCAGCCCGACACTTTCTTCAACCAGCTTCTTGATCAGCTCGTCCGAACCTTCAATCAGCTTCGTCCGCATGCGTTTGAACAGCTCCACTCCGGACGCATCTTGACTCAACTGGATTTCAGCCTGACTCATCCCTGCTGTCAACCGGATAATCACCATATCCTGATAGATATGGGTTCGAGCGACTTTGGGGCCTCGGCCCAGGAACTCACGCTTGAATCGTGAGAGGGCTTCGGTAACCGATGCTTCTGCTTGTCCTTTTGTCATGACATTGAGTGTCCAAAATGACTTCGAGATTACACTGATCAAAGGCTCGAATACCAAACCGAGGAATCAGAACGCAACAGAAGCGACCCATCCTGCCACGGCACCCCCGGCCACAATCCAGACGGAGCCCAAGCGAAACCTGAAAACCGCGATGGCCGCTAGCCCGGCTACGATCAGGGCTTCGGACGTCACAAGGACCTCCTGCCCAAGCTCGATAGTCACCGCGGCCATCAATGCCACGGCCGACGCATTCACCGCGTCAAGGAAGCACGAAAACCAGAGCGACGAGCGCAATCTGGGAATCAGAGGATTGAGGATGCCCACGAGGACGAATGCAGGGAGGAAAATGCCGAGCGTGGCGACCAAGGCTCCGGGCACCCCATCGATGAGGTACCCAATGAACGTGGCTGTCGACAAAACGGGACCGGGAGTGAATTGCCCGATAGCAACTGCGTCCAGAAGCTGGGACTGAGAAATCCAGCCAAGATCTTGCACCAGCCCCCCTTCGAGGAAGGCGATGAGCACATAGCCACTTCCGTACAGGACAGATCCGACCTTGAGGAAAAACCAGCCCAGCTTCCACAACGAAACCGTCGCCCCGACGGAAATCGCCGCCCCGGTCACAACGGACGCACTTCGCCCAGGAGTCGTCATGAACATCAAGGGCAACCACCGCTCGGCCGTATCGGATCGATCTCCGTGGGCCCGCAGCCACAGCATTCCGACAACTCCGCCAGCCAGAAGACAAACGATCTCTCCGTATCCCGCCAATACACCGGAGGCAACTACGATGGCCACTACCACCAGTCGCCAGCCACTCATCGCTTTGCGGCCCAGTTTCCAGAGCGCAGAGAGAATGATGACCAGAACGGCCGGCTTGATGCCCATCAGAAAAGGCTCGACTGCGGGAAGACTCCCGAACTGGACATAGAACCACGCCGCCAGTCCCGTCAGGGTGACCGCCGGCAAGATGAAACTGCCCCCCGCAACCACGAGTCCCCTCCATCCGGCACGCTCGTACCCGATGTGCATCATCATTTCCGTGGAGTTCGGGCCCGGAATCAGGTTGGTCGCACCAACCAGATCAAGGAAGTGCCCATGGGACATCCATGAACGACGTGAGACAACCTCATCCTCCAGCATCGCAATGTGTGCGGCGGGGCCACCGAACGCGATCAGTCCGAGCTTGGAAAACAGTCGAGTCAGCTCTGACAAACGACCTGATCGTGTGGCTGGACCAGGGCCGGCGCCTTCCGCATTGGTGTCGGAACGGTGCGTATCGCGCGATTCAACAGGATTGGAGGCGTCCATTGCGGGGAGGCATTCAACAGGTCATGCGTCCATCCAATGTACGTGCTTTCAATCAGCTATCAGGAAGCTTTCTGGAAGCTGACGCGTCGCTCTCAAATGGCCGAATGAACCACCCCGTTCAACAGTGTTTTCGCTTCGCGTGTATCGATTTGCGCCTCCAGTTGGGTCAGCATGCTCAACATGCCGGCCAGTAGCCGATTGACGAATACAAAGTGCTTCGACCCGACCGGCTGCCTGTTCTTGAATGCCTCGCGCCCGGTCAGCTGCGGAATCACGCTCTGGAATTGCTGCAGGAGTTGCCCGGATCCAAAGTCGTACACATCCTGGCTGTACAGCGATTCGATTACCCCTCCCAGCGTATCCAACAAGTCGATGTAGAACGCGCGACCGTCATCGTCCAGACCCGATGGAAGCATCTCGAGTGCGTGATACGAATCCATCATGGCGTCTTCGTCACCTGCCATTCGGGCGTGATACAAGCGAACAAGGCCGTCACGGAAG
Source organism: Rhodothermales bacterium (assembly GCA_028284865.1). Lineage (GTDB taxonomy): Bacteria > Bacteroidota > Rhodothermia > Rhodothermales > UBA10348 > JAAZVD01. Next base: position 113,949 of record JANQQV010000008.1, read on the forward strand.
GCCAACGGAAACGTCTTGATGCATCCGAAATCCAGTAGACCCAGCTTTCCGTCTTCCCGGAACAGGAAATTGCCGGGATGGGCATCGGCGTGCACCCGCAGGGAATCGCCGACGACTTGCTCATGTACGGCGTCCCAAAGGAGTTGACCGTAACGGTTGCGATCCTCCTGGGTTGGTTCGGTGGCGATCCATTCCTTGAGGTGCATACCGTCGAGGTGTGTCATGGTCAGCACACGCTCGGTCGTCAATTCCGGAATCCAACGCGGCGTCACAATCTGGCTGCCTTCGAATCGCTGGGCGAATTCCTCGATGTTCGCCCCCTCCATACGGTAGTCGGTCTCCTCCATCATGCGGTCCCGGACTTCGCCCAGGTACGGATCAATGACCTCCTTGTCCACGAAACGACCAGCCAGTCCTCTCAACAACCGGAGATCCGAATCCACGCTCTCACGCACATTCGGGTACTGCACCTTGACGACCACTTTGGTGCCGTCTTTCAGCCGAGCCGGGTGGACCTGGCCCAGTGAAGCGGCGGCAGAGGCCGTCGACGAGAACTCGGCAAACACCGATTCAGGCGGCGCATCAAATGCCTGTGTAACCAGGCGGCGAACCAATGCCGGCCCCATGGCGGGCACGTCGTACTGCGCTCGCGAAAGGACATCGGCAAACTGCTCGGGCAGAAACCCCGGCTCCATGCTCAGGCCCTGCGCCATCTTGAGCGCGGTGCCACGCAGCTTGGAGAGCTCCGTGAACAAATCCTCGGCGTTGCGCGAGTGCAATTCCTTGCGCGCGTTTTCGCGCGAAGCCCCGGTGGCCCGGCGAGACAGGTAGCGGGCATAGTTCTTGCCCATTTTGACGCCCGCCTTGGCGGCGGTCAAACCGCGCTCCCGAGCACCTCCGGGTGGAGCATCCTGACCCTTCGGATGGGCAGCATCGTGTGTCATCGCTGGATCAGTTGCCATCCTTATCTCCTTCTTCCGAATTGTCTTCATCGGACGCCTGCGACTCGTCCGTATCGAACCAGGACTGAATGATCGGCAGGCGATCCAATGGCAGGTAGCCCGCCTCGATGCTGTAGCGAAGCACGTCGACGACCTGTGATGGAATCGGGGTAGACCACACGCTGGAAAGCACCGTCAGTACGCGATCAGCCAGTGCCGTGCTGCGCTCCCGTTCATTGGAGTCGTCCTCCAGAGAGGCCTGGATGAGCTGAACCATGGTCTCGGCGACGACAGCCCGGTTCGGGGCCAGTTCAGCCAACCAGCGATTCACGCCGCTGACATCTGAAGAGGCACCAATAACGGGAAGCGTCTCACGAAGCTTGTCCTGGAAGGGCGAAAACCAGCCGGACGCTTCCCGACGGAATGCCCCGGAGGGCGTATCTGCATCCTCGGACGTCGCAACCTCTTCAACCGCATCGAGAAGGATGAAGAAGAATGCAGACAAGCGTTCGGACAGCGGCCAGTCAGCTGCTTCCGGAATACTCTCGAGCTGTTCGCGCGCGGTGGGGACCGCGTCGGCGAAGGCTGTTCCTGTTCTTCTGGATGTCGTCATGGGACCAATATGAGTAAAGTGTTGCACGCGTAACGCTGTGCCTGCGCAATGCTGTGGTAGACTACCATTCGAGGCGACGTCCGTTCTGATAGAACCCGCCGGTCGGGCCGTCCTTCGGCAACTCAACAGCCCACACCACGGAGCGGCCACCCGGAGGCAACGGTCCGCCACCCGGGCCACCCATGTCGGTTGCTATCCATCCCGGGCAAACGGCGTTGACCAGGAATCCTTCGCGACGAAGTTCTTTTGCGGTGATCACCGTCAAGGCGTTCAATGCGGCCTTCGATGTCGAATAACCCGGCGCCCAGCCCTCGATTCCGGCAATCGAACCGGCTTCGCTGCTCACGTTCACGATGCGTGGATTATCACTTTCCCGGAGTAGCGGCAGGAACGCATTCGTCACACTCCACACCCCGAACAGATTCGTTTCAAGGATCCGTCGCACCCGGTCCAGATCCGCAGACAACACGTTCTGATCGCGGTCATAGTCGATACCCGCATTGTTCACGAGCACATCCAGTCGACCAAACCGGGCCTGGATATCGTCGCGCGCGGCATTGATCGAATCCGTGTTCGTGACATCCATCTCGATGACGAACACCTGACCCGGACCTTCGGGAATGGTGGCTGCGGCTTTCTGACCTTTCTCAAGGTCTCGGGACGTCAAGAGGACTGTGTGGCCTTTGGCGATCAACTGACGGCTGACCTCAAGACCGATACCGCGGTTGCCGCCAGTGATCAGGGTAATGGTAGACATGGTGCGAGAAAGGAAATCGCTGGTGAAGGGACCGCCTATTGGACGGCGCCTTTCCCTCCCTCGTTACGTCGTTCACCCGCTATTCAATCATGAGCCCGCTCCGCCATGATGAGATACGCCAGACCCAATCCGAATCAGAGATCCAATTCCCGGATCCAGATGTTGCGGAAGGACAACGTTGGACCCGGATCGCCATGAGCCTGCAAATGAATGGGCGCGGTCTCGAAGGGGTGGTACTCCGGCTGGCCGATGTAGTAGGTCTCCCCTTCCATTTCGATGTTGTCCTGGATCAGGATGCCATTGAAGAACGCCGTCACACGAGCCGGCTCAAGTAGCTCGCCACCGTCCGAAAAACGAGGGGCTCGCCAGATGACATCGTAGGTCTGCCATTGGCCGGGCGGCCGCATGGGGTTGACCAGCGGGATCGACTGCTTGTACGTCGCGCCGGCCATCCCGTTGACGTACGTGCTGTTCTCATACGAATCCAAAATCTGGATTTCATAGCCCTGCCCGCGTGCGAGGTCCCAGGCCATGAACAGCCCACTGTTGCCTCTTGCCTGCCCCGATCCCATCACACCCTCCGGCACGCGCCACTCAAGGTGGAGCTGATAGTCACGGAACTGGCGTCGCGTGTGAATCCCTCCGGCCGCTTGCACGACGGAAAACACACCGTCTTCGACCTCCCAACCAGCCGGTCCTCCACCACGCGTGCTGGCCCACTCATCCAGATTCGTCCCGTCAAACAGAATGATCGCGTCATCTGGAGGCGCTGGTGAGCCTGCGAACGGTCCCGGATCAACCACAGGCGGCACAGGCTCCCACACCTCCGTGTCTTCCGGACGATTCTGGGCTTGGAGCTGCGTGGTACCGGCCAGGAAAAGAAGGGATATGAACAGGCGGAGCTTCATGGTGTCGGGTGAAAATGTGGGATCCGAGGTGACTGGCCACAAAAAGGGGCCGCACCAAACTTCCGAAAGTCCGCCTCTGCATGCAAAACGGCGCTGCGTCCAAAGGAGCGCTTCATCCGAAGAGTCACCTCGGGCAAAGGGCACGCCCACTTGCCCTGGCCAGCTGAACCCGATATGTTTGGGCTCCGCCCTCTCCATCTTAGAGAACGGGCGGCAGCCCGGCCTGTGAATTCAACCCTTCCCCCTGCCGACCATGCATCGCTTAATCGCTCTCCTCTTCACCCTGGTCATTTCCGTCCCCGCACTGGGACAAACCACCTGGATTCGTGCCGGAGGCGTGGTGGATGTCGAATCGGGTACACTATTGGAGAATCAGGTCATCCGGATCGATGATGAGCGCATCTCCGCCATGGGAGCCGATCTCCAGATCCCTCGCGGAGCCGAAGTGATTGACCTGAGCTCTTCCGTGGTAATGCCTGGTCTGATCGAGGCGCACACCCATCTGGCCCTGTCAACCCAACAGCGACGCGACTTCGGGCGCTTCTTCATCACCAACGTGATTGAAACGACCGGGTACCGCGCCATTCAGGGCGTAACCAACGCACGTTCCCTGCTTGAGCACGGTTTCACCAGCATCAGGGACCTGGGAAACAGCGGCAATTATGGGGATCTCGACCTGAAGCATGCCATCGAACATGGCTGGATACCAGGACCAGACATGCAGACCGTGGGTCGCATCATTGCCCCATTCGGTGGCCAGTTTCAGCTGCAGCCCGAGCATCCAGAGTTGGTGGCACCGGAGTATCTGGTGGCCGATACGCAGGATGAGATTCTGAAAGGCATTCACCAGAACCTTCACTACGGAGCGGACCTGATCAAGATCGTTGTGGACGATTTCGCCTATCAATACACAGTGGATGACCTGCGATTCGCTGTTGAAGCCGTCAATCGGGCGGGGACGAAAGTGGCCATGCACGTCACGACCTTCCAGGGTGCACGCAATGCGGTGGAAGCAGGAGCGGCATCCCTCGAACATGCCTGGCAATTGGACGATGCGACGCTCGAGCTCATGGTCCAGCAAGGCACCTTCCTGGTCGGTACGGACTTTCCCTCTTACTACGCCGGATACTTCGCGGGCTATGACGAGTCGTTGGCCCAGAAACTTTATGACGAGCGCATCGAGCGACTTCGCCGGGCGTACGAAGCGGGCGTCCAGATCGCGTTTGGTGCTGATGTCACCGATCAGAAGGATGGCTACACGCGCGGCTCGCTCACCATCTCGTTCATCTCCTCATTTGCAGACGCAGGGGTGACTCCAGCCGATTTGCTGCGCATCATGACCATCAATGGCGCCCGACTGATGGGGTGGGAGGATGACAAAGGAACGGTGGCGGTTGGAAAACACGCGGACCTGATCGCTTTCGATGGGAATCCTCTGGAAGATCCGGATATCCTGCTGAACGTGGATTTCGTCATGAAACGCGGCGACGTCTACAAGCAGGATGGGCGATTCGTTTGGGAAGTACCTAGTGTTATCGAGGCTACGGAGTAGCGATTCAACCAACGTAGGCCAACCTGGGCCAACGTGGGCGACCGCAAACTATGCGGCACTGTCAGCTGGGAAGGACATCTAGCCTCTCCCGGCCCACCAGCCGCCGACTCCACCTGCGACCACCCTTCCGACGTTCGAGATAACGAAGACCATCTGGAATTCTGCTCCGCCGGCAAGGAGTAGGCCCACGTCGATGGCAGCAACGACCACTCCAAGCAAGAGGCCGTGAACAACATGGTCCGATGTAGCACCGCGTGCCACGAACCAGCCTCCGACCAGACACAGGATGAACCCGGCAACAGGGCCGAACCACCACCCGGTCTCCGCAGCCCATTCTGCCGCTGCCTCAGCCTCGGAAGGCCCAAACAGCGCCACGGCAATCACCAGACCAGCAATGGCGAGGATTTCCGCGACCAGCGCGGTGATCAGAGTCCGAGCAATCCTGACTTTCATGACCCGTCCTGATTGTTGTTTTTGCTGCGCTTGATGTCCTGCATGACGAGCACATAGGCCACCCCCAACGAAATACCGACAGGAATGCCCAGGGCCAGATTCCCGAGTGCGACGCCGAGGGCGGTACCGACACCTGCGCCAATGGCAATGCCGACACCCAGGGTGGTCTGGTTCGTCTGTTCGTTTTGTGATGACATGACTTGGTTGGGCTGGATCCTTGGGTTGCGCCATCTCACAATAGGGATTGGCCAGAATATCTGCAGAGCGCCGGGATGATTCCGGGCCTCAATGGACGAAGGGCCTGCCGATTCCCATGGGTGAGCAAGGCTTCGATGGTGTACTCTGAAGGGAGCGGACGTGCACTGGATGCAACCCGCGCATTCTTCAAATCATGGCGCATGGAATACCACCTCTGAAAGGCCTCATCCTTCATATCGCGGCATTCACCGGAGTTGTTTTCTTGACGGCGCTTGTTCCTGTTCCGCTCGGGGGAGACCCGGATTATGACGCGGCATGGAGTCAGGATTTCGGGGCCCCGGGAGTGACGGGTGCCATCCAGAAGCTGGTGATCGGCCCCGAGAATTCACTCCAGGCATTCGGCCCGTTTGCGTTTGTGTCTGGCGTGTTGGCCAACGGAGCGGCTGAATGGACCGAAGCCGGTTGGGGGGCGATGATGGGACCAGACCAAGCCCTCTCGTCTTTCGACGGCTTCCAGGTCCTCGATTCAGGAGCCATCGTCGCGGGCGGCACCATACGATCCGGGGGTTCCAGCGCCGACGGCGTCCACATCTTCGAGAATGGAGATTGGCGAACCATCCCATCGCCGTTTGCGGGTGACCGAGTGGTGTTCGATGCCCTTTCCGATGAAGACATCCTGGCAGGAACGTGCTGGGCAAGCAGTGCCGGATTCGGGGGACGCGGAGCCTTGAGATATGACGGGAGCAATTGGTCTCCCGTCGGCGATCTGGAGTGCGTTGCGACCGTCTTCCGCCTGCCGAACGGACACACGTTCATTTCAGGGCGAAAATCTCCGTGGGGAGCCCTGGAGTCGATTCATATCAATGACGGCGTAATCCTGGATCGAGCGGCTCTGCTCCGCCAGGTCATCACCTTGCCTGATGGAGAGATATACGGCGTCTTCGCTGCTTCGGGGACACACGGGACTTCGGATCATGTGGCCCGCTGGAATGGCGCCACATGGGACCCTCTTCCGGGAGAGCGTGATGTCCGTCAGCTATTTGTCCACTCCGACGGCACGCTGCTTGCCCGGCGTTGGGCGAGTTCGGATACCGCCATCTGGATCGAAGCCTGGGATGGCGGGTCGTGGTCGACCTGGTACTCGGATGCGTCAGATCCGTTGTTCACGGGAGCCGTTCGGACGCTGATTCATCACCCAACCCTCGGACTCGTTGCTGCGGGTCCCTTCAACCTTCGAACAGATCCATCGGTCTCTGACATCGCAAGTTGGCAAAATGAACAATGGGTCGCGTTGGCCGAGGGCGGATTCGGTCAAGGGGGTGGCGTCAATGGCCGCGTCCAAACCATGCACCTTGGAACGCAGGGGATATATGTCGCTGGCGATTTCACGGAGGCCGGTGGTGTCCCTGCAGCCGGACTGGCTGTCCTTGGACAGGATGGTTGGACGACTTTGGATGGAGCGGGAGGCCATGGTGGTAGTGATATCCTGGAGACACCCGATGGCAGCGTCTGGGTTGCCGGTGCGTTCATTGATCCCGCTACTGGCGAACGAACGGGGGTCCGCCGATGGAATGGTGCAGACTGGGAGATTCCCGGAGGTGGATTGACAGCAGGTGATACCTGGAGAGACGGATACGGCACGGCAGGAAGCATCGCTCTGGGGCCTGATGGGACCATCTATGTTGGAGGGTACTTCGCGCGGGCTGGTAGACAGGATTCCAAGCGCTTGGCGGCCTGGAAAGACGGCGCCTGGAAGCCACTGCCCCTTCCCTTGTCACCGCTCGAGGACGTCGTTCATGTTGCTCGCATGGTTGTCTGTCCGGACGGGAGCTTGTTGGTCGGCGTTCACGAACCACGGCGTCCCGATCGAGGCATGCCACTACTGAAATGGGATGGTGTGAGCTGGTCTTCTGCCGGCTCATTCGTCAGAGACAGCGGCGACTATGTCCGCATAGCCGCGCTTTCATGTACCGATGACGGCATCATCGCAGGCGGCGTTTTCGACTCCGTTGATGGCGTTCCTGCACTCAACATTGCCCGATTCGACGGTTCTGACTGGAGCCCGATGGGAGATGGGTTCAATGGTGGCGTTCGTCAGGTCGTTCACGACTATGCAGGCAATCCTGTGGTCTCTGGTGACTTTCACTGGAGTGGCACGACACGTGCTGTTCGGGTTGCTCGCTGGACGGGATCTGCGTGGGGTCCGCTCGGTCGTGGAACGGAATTCGACCTGCCCGGCAACACATACGTGTTGGACATGATTTCCGTGGATGCGGAACGGTTTTACCTCGCTGGTGATTTCGACCGTGTGGGGCAGCAAGCGGCCAACAACATTGCCCGCTTCGACTTCACCAAGGTGGACTCGCTATTCCTGGTTGAACCCGTTGACCCTGAGGATCCGCAAGTCCCTGCGCCGGAGGCCATGGCACTATCGGTGTATCCCAATCCGGGGTCATCTTCGGAAGCGTTCGTCCGGATCGAACTACCCGAGGACAATGTCATCAGTATTCGGGTATTCGACGCGTTGGGGCGCGACAAGGGCCAACTCTGGCAAAATCGAGCCGTCGACGCAGGAACGTACGAGTTGCCCCTCTCCGGACTGAACCTGTCCAATGGCATTTTCTGGATCCGGGTGGAGGGTGAATCCCGGTCGGCAACGACTTCGTGGGTGATGATACGCTGATGCCGAGAGGTTACACCTTGAAGTAGAGCTTCCGTCTGTCGAGTAGCCAGACAATAATGGCCCAAACGGTGACGAACGAGATGCCGAACAAGAAGGAGGCCATCTTGGGCGAACCCGGCATGATGCCGTACAGCCATCCTTTCAGTGACGTGTCACCGACGTCGATCAATACGAGTGCCGTCGCCATCATGCCAGAGGCTACAAACGCAAAGATGGCATTCTTGCCATAGGCCACCATCGGATAGGCCCATTTCGTCCAGCCCTTCATGTCGATGGCGTGGTACAGGATTCCCAGTGTCGCCAAGGCCATGCCCGCCGTGAAGATGGTGTACGAGCTGGTCCAGATGCGCTTGTTGATGGGCATCCAGATGCTGACTATGAGCCCGAGCAGCATCAACCAACCAGCGGCCACGAACAGCCCGTTCAGTTTCTGCTGGTCGTCCAGGTCCTGTCGAGTGAGCCACTTCCCCGTCAGGATGCCGAACAGCACCGAGCAGGTAGCCGGGATCGTTGAAATCAGTCCTTCAGGGTCGAAGGACCAGATCAGCGTTCCACTGGCGTCACGCAATTGACGGGCGCTCCAGGTGTGGTCGCCAAACACGTGGTAATCGACGTAGAAAGCCCAGTTGCTGAACAGCTCATTGACAGGTGTATCCCCTGTCGGGAATCCGCGAGTCAGATCCGGCATGCCGAATCCAGGGATCGGCACGAACAGCATGAACAGGAAATAGAAGCCCAGGAGCCCAGCTATCCATCCGACCATGGCCTTCCACGTCGGCATCCAGAACCAGAGCGCCGAAGCGATCAGATAACACCAAGCTATCCGGACCAGGACACCGGGAATGCGAAGGCCGGCCAGCCGACTCAACAACGAGTCCTCCCAACCCGTGCCGATGATTCCGACCATAAATAATGCGAAGCCAACTCCCAGCACAGCCAGCCAACGTTTCTTGTGCTCCGTGCCTGCCAGAAGAATTACAGCGCCAACTGCTCCCGCCACAAATCCGAATCGAAGGATGATGGACCAGGCATCGTTCTCCTGGCCGGTCCAGAGCACCCGAGACCAGGATGATCCCCACCAGCCGAGCAGCATCAAGGCCATCGATCGTTGAACAACGTGGCCAAACAGCTTCTTTCGGGAGTCTCCGCGCGCAAGACGTTTGGGAAAGGAGAACATCATGGCGGCGCCCACCATGAACAGGAAGAACGGAAACACCAGATCGGTAAAGGTCCACCCGTTCCACGCGGCATGCTCGAGCGGCCAGTAGATGTGAGACCACGAACCGGGATTGTTGACCAGCAGCATGGCTGCGATGGTCAGGCCGCGCAGGGCATCAAGTGAAGCCAGCCGACGACTCGGGGCCAATGGAGATGTCATGGGCGTGCGGGTACTCGGAGCGCACTCGGACGGCAGACTGGCCGTGTCGCATACCGAGACTACTCAGTGGGTATGGGAAGGTCGTGCAAGCGCAGAAAGCTGAGTTTGTCCCAGTATCCTCGCTGAAACACGATTTGCCCCTGAAGAACGCGGAAGAACCCGCATCCACGCAAGCCCTGTGGGTCTTTCCATTCCATAATGGCCCATTCTCCGTCCTCGAACATGTTTTCGACCAGGCAGGTCATGTTCGCCTGAGCGAACTCGCGCTCGAACATGGCCCGAATAGCGTCCCGGCCTTCGACAGGAGCTTCCGCGACCTGGTGATTTATCGCTTCCGGGTGATAGAGGTCGGCGAGTGCGTTCGCATCTGCATGATTGAACGCATCCACCCATGCGGTGAGGACGTGCTTGGGCGTCATGGTTGAGGGAATTCGAGCGTGAAACGGCCTTCTGGAGGCAATCTAGGCTCCGTCACCCGAAAAATCGGTGTCCTCGAAGGATGGCCCTTCATCATCCCCGAACGCTCCGGGATCTGGCTGTGGGGGTGCGTCGAAGTGCTGATATCCCGCCGGATGCAGCGGCATCAGACCCGTATCTGGCGAATAGGCTCGCACGCCTTTTGTCTCCACTTCGATGTTTCCGATGACGGAAACGCCTTCCATCTCGTCGATTTTCGGGACATCCTCCTCGCGAACCGTGAAGAGCAGCTCGTAATCCTCCCCTCCAAAAAGGGCGTAGGCGTCAATGTCATCCAGGAATTGATCGGCTACCGCACGGGTCTCCGGATCGAACGGTACGGCAGGAATGCGCACCGTGGCTCCCACACCCGATCGCCGACCGATGTGGTGCACTTCGGAGGCGACTCCGTCTGAAACATCGATCATCGACGTAGGCCGAACGCCTGCTTCCTTCAGGGCCTGGATCACATCCAGTCGTGCGTTGGGTCGCAGTTGACGCTGGATCACGTACTGGAAGGCTTCCAGATCCGGCTCATAGGACTCGCCCAGGTTTTCTAGCTGCTCGCGCTGATCCAGGAGCACTTTCAGGCCGGCATACGCCCCGCCGACGTCCCCACTCAGGCACAGGAAATCGCCAACGTTGGCGCCGCGGCGAAAGACTACATCCTTCTCATCCACTTCGCCGATCACGGTGATCGAGAGATAGAGCGCGTGAGCCGTCGACGTATCGCCGCCGACCAATTCCATTCCGTACGCTTTACAGGCCTCCGCCACTCCGTCATACAATCCGTCCATCATCTCGACGGAGAAGTTGCGCGGAAGCCCCGCTGAGACCGTGGCATACAGCGGTTTTGCATTCATGGCCACGACGTCACTCACGTTGACTGCGATGGACTTCCAGCCCAGGAACGAGGTCGGAATGAACGTGCGATCAAAGTGCACCCCTTCGATGAGCACGTCCGTCGTCACAACGTGCAGCTTGCCATCGCCAGCGCGATAGACGGCAGCGTCGTCTCCAATCCCTTCAATCAGGTTTTCGGAACGAGGAATATCTGCCAGGCGCTCCTTCATCCGGTCGATCAGACCGAATTCTCCAAGGGATGCGATGGGAGTGAATGACTGACTCATGACAGGGGTGTGAGGTTGGTGCGGACGGGCGAACCCAGTGTTTAAGGACCGGGATCAGCAAGTTGGAACGCTCAGCTGGCACTCGTTGTCCCGGCTCTGAAGATCTTTCCGGAAAATGCACGGCCCGAGGCTCCTGTCACGCTCGGCATCCCGGTGGGCACACCGTTGAGGGCTTCATGCGCGAGAATCGCGAAACAGACCGCCTCCTTGGCGTCCGGATCAAAACCGGTAGCCAGTAGCGACTCGACATGGATCGGCGCCAACCGTTCCTTCAAACCCTGCATGATGGCCTGATTGTGAACGCCGCCGCCGGAGACCCACATGCGTTCCGGCTGGCCGGGAATGAATCGATCCACGGCATCGGCCACACTGCGCGCTGTGAGTGCCGCGGCGGTTGCCAGTCTGGAAGCCGTGTCCAGATGCTCGGTCAGCCCTAGAAGTCGATCGACGTAGTCGCTTCCGAACAACTCTCGACCCGTGGACTTGGGCGGCTGCAGGCCGAAGTAGGGCTCAGTCATCAAGGTGTCCAGCACAGACTCGTCAACCGTTCCATCGAGAGCGACAAGGCCGCCTTCGTCGTGAGATCGGGATAGCAATCGTTGGGCGAGCGCGTCTACCAGCATGTTCGCTGGCCCGGTATCGAAGGCCAGCACATCATCGGGCTGAGCACCCGGCGGCAAGCTCGTCACGTTGGCGATTCCCCCGAGATTCAACAGCAGCCGATGCTCGGAATCGTCAGTGAACAACGCCCAATCCATGTAGGGCACCAAGGGCGCTCCCTGCCCACCCAACGACACGTCTGCCTGCCGGAAGTCAGCGACTACGGTGGTGTCGAGCAAGGATGCAAGCAGCGCCGGGTCTCCAATCTGGAGCGTGACCCTTTGGTCGGGATCATGAAAGACTGTTTGACCGTGATTCCCCACGGCGTCAACCTCATCCATGGTTCGGCCGGACGCTCGCACGACGTCCTGAATGACCTCGGCGTAGATGGATGCCAGTTCCTGGTGAAGGATCTCTGTTTCGCCTATTCGCGAAGTGGCTGGCCCCTTGGCAGTATCAGCCAGATCCAACAATCGGGAGCGTGTATCAGCAGGCCAGGAACGATCATCGGCATGAAGGACATCGAGCTTCAGCGACCGTCCCGATCCTTGAATGTGCACCAGCACCACGTCGATTCCGTCGAGGCTGGTCCCCGACATGCAGCCCACAACCAGGCGTGATTCTCCAGTCGAGATCACCCCGCTTTCTCCTTCATTTCTGCGGAGCGCTGCAAGAATTCGTCTTTCCGATCAGGATGCTGGACCGCCAGCTTCTCATAGACCGTCGCTGCTTCTTCGAAGTAGCTCTGGTTGGCGTAGATGCGAGCCAACGTTTCGGACACCACGTCCTCGATGTCCGACTCTAGATCATCGGGCGAGACCATGGGAATGTCCGGATCGGGCACGATGGAGGCCGTTTCCAGTTCGTTGATAAGTCGATCCAGGTCCTGGAACTCCGGAGCAGCTGATTCGGACGGAGCGTGCGTCGGGGCCGCGGCAGGAGCCGTGGCCACGGGACGCGGCAGCACCGGATGATCAGCCGGAAGCGCCTCAATCGGGACCGGGTTGCCGAATCGATTCCGGATCAGTGCATTCCGCAATCCCTCTTCGATGATCCGAACACCTGGGCCGTGGAATGCCGCCTGCTTCCACATGGTGAGCGCCCCGCTCCAGTCACCGTCCGCCTCAAGAATGCGGGCAAGCAGGACGCGGGCAGAGAGATGAGATGGCACCTTGTGCAGGATATTCTGCAGCACGGTCCGAGCCGGGTCTGTGCGACCCTCCTCGATCATCGTAGCAGCTTGGCGAATATCTGGCAGCGACATGGCTCCGGATTGAAAGACGGAATGACCTGCACGGGACTTGCTTCACCAGCTGTCCCGCGAACTCGAACAAGATACGTTACCAGTTGGACGTCGCCGCAGTGAAGACGTCATCGGCAATCTTCTCCAGGGCAGCAAAGGCAGCCGTCTCCTCCTGGGCCGGGTCAAACGGATCATATTCCTCGAATGCCGAGAACGTGCGTCCGACCAGCTCGACATCATTCACCTGATCCTGATAGGTGACCTGCGCGGTGATCGTGACCCGATTTCGCGTGGCCTGCTCCTGGCCAGACACCGAGGTCGGTTGATTCACATAACGGGAGATGATCACCTGAAGCAGCGCATCGGCATTCGCCTCGTTCGTCTCCAGGTTCAACCGGGTTTGGCGAACGAATCGGTCTACCATCAGTCGGGTCAACTCATCATCCATCCCAGCGACCGTAGAAACCGTGTTGTCCTCAGCCAGAGGCACCGCAATCGTTGACAGATGCTCGGGAATGGTTGCTCCGGTGAAACTGTAGTAGGCGCAACCGGCGATTGCCACGGATACCACGAAAACGAACAGCGCAGCCCGGATGCGGCTCACCATGGCCGGCAAGCAGACTTCGCCCGTTCCGGTCGAAGAGACATCGCAATCCTGCGAAGGTGCCTTTTGAGCTTGGTCTGTTGATGGATGTGAGGGGCGCTTATCAGGCGTCATCACCGGCCTCCTCGATATCCTTCAGTTTGCGATAGAGCGTGCGCTCACTGATTCCCAACGCCTCAGCCGTCTGGCGGCGATTGTTGTTGAATCGCTCGAGCGCCGTCAGGATCAGGTGCCGTTCCGCATCTTCCAGCGTTGGCAATTCTTCTTCGGCAACCGGTTCGTCCTCTTCGATGAACGAAGACACATCCTCTGGTTCACCGTCAAACTCGAATGGCGCATCCTCTATGAACGTCTCCTGGGAAGACGAATAAGCGTCCCGCCGCGGCTCGTCGTCATGCATGACCAACAGTCGGCCGGGATCTTGAACCGGGGCACCTCCTCGCGCGGCATTCACCAGGACAGCGATCTGATCCTTCAGGTCCTTGACCTCACCTCGGAGTTCGAGCAGCGCCCGGTAGATCAGCTCCCGTTCCTTCGCTCCCGTTCCATCGTCGTCTTTTGTCGCTCCGCCGGCAAGGGGCACCAGCCCCATTCCACCACCGGGCGAACTCACGCCGCGCAGGTACGGGCGAAGATCCTCTGCCGAAATTGATACACCACGCAAGAGAACGACCGTTTGCTCGGCCACGTTGCGCAGCTCGCGAATGTTGCCAGGCCAGCGATACCGAAGCAGCAGTTCTTTTGCTGACAGGTCCAGATCGGGCGCCGACGAATTGTAGCGCTGCCCGAAGCGGTGCTGGAAATGCTCGAAAATCGGCAAGATGTCCTCGCGACGCTCCCGCAACGGGGGGACGTGCAGGATGACCGTTGACAAACGGTAGTACAGGTCCTCGCGGAAACGGCCGGCTTCGACTTCGACGGCCAGGTCCTTGTTGGTGGCCGCAATCACGCGAACGTCTGTGCGCAGCGTGTTCGTGGATCCGACACGGCTGAATTCACCCGTTTCAAGGACACGAAGCAGGCGTACTTGGGCAGTCAGCGGCATTTCGCCGATCTCGTCCAGAAAAATGCTTCCCCCGTCAGCCTCTTCGAAATAGCCATTCCGGCGCTCGACGGCCCCGGTGTAGGCGCCTTTCTCAGCCCCGAACAATTCGGACTCGATCAGACCCTCGGGAATGGCACCGCAATTCATGATGAGCATGGGCTTGTGCCGACGCTGTGACAACTCATGAATAGCCTGCGCGAAGAGCTCCTTACCAACACCACTTTCCCCCTGAACGAGGACAGTGATTTCAGTCGATGCTACCTGGCGAACACGATCCAATGCCTGACGGATGCCGCCCGAATGGCCGACAATTCCGAAACGCTCCTGCATCGCTTGTCTGTCCATGCTGTTCTCCTATGCGCGTCCGAGGGGTTCTGCAATCAGCGTAGCAGACGTACAATCGGTCACTTTCACGCGGACATACTCACCTTTCTCGAAATCCATCCGATCGAATACCGCCATCTTGTTGGAATCCGTTCGTCCGGACATTTGCTCTTCGCTGCGACGGCTGGTGCCCTCGACGAGTACAACGTGCTCGTTGCCGATTTCGGCCCGATTGCTCTCCAGCGAAATACCAGATTGCAACTGGATGATTTCGGTCAGGCGACGCTTCTTGACCTCTTCGGGGACATTGTCCTCATACTTGCGGGCCGCATACGTGTCGGGCCGTTCCGAGTACATGAACATGTAGGCGTGGTCATAGCGAACCAGCTCCATGAGCGAAAGCGTGTCCTTGTGCTCTTCCTCGGTCTCATCGCAGAATCCGGCGATGATGTCCGTGCTGAGGGAAATGCCCGGGACAATCTGCTTGGCGCGCTCGACCAGATCGAGATACTGCTCCCGGCTGTACGTACGGCGCATGCGCTGGAGCATGTCCGTGTTGCCGTGCTGGACGGGGAGGTGAATGTAGTTGCATACGTTGTCTCGCTCGGCGTGAACGTGCAACAGGGCCTCCGAGCAGTCCTTCGGATGCGAAGTCGAGTAGCGGATCCGCAAGTCAGGCGAAATCAGCGAAATGCGATACAGAAGCTCGGCGAAGTCAACGGTCGACCCATTCTGACCGTCGCGGTAGGAGTTCACGTTTTGACCCAGTACAGTGACTTCCTTGTAGCCCGATTCGACCAGGGTCTTGCATTCGTCAAGGATGCTGGCCACCGGTCGCGAGCGCTCACGACCGCGCGTGAACGGCACGACGCAGAAGGAGCACATGTTGTCGCATCCACGCATGATGGAAACGAATGCCGATACGCCGTTGGTGTCGTAGCGCACCGGCTGGATATCCTGATACGTCTCCTCTTTGGACAGCTGCACGTTGACTGCCGCCTGACCTGTGTCCGTGGCTTCGTTCAGCAGATTCGGGAGATCGCGATACGCGTCAGGACCAACGACCAGGTCAACCAGCTTTTCCTGATCCAGCAGCTTTTCACGCAGGCGTTCAGCCATGCATCCGAGGACGCCCAGCTTCAGGTCCGGATTGTACTTCGTCTTCTGCGCGCGAAGCTCACCCAATCGACGGCGCACTTTCTGTTCGGCGTTTTCGCGAATGGCGCAGGTGTTGATGAGCACGACATCGGCCGCGTCGGCGTCGTGCGTCAGGCCATATCCATTCTCGCGCAGCACGGCGGCGACGATTTCGGAATCGGATACGTTCATCTGACAGCCGTACGTCTCCAGATAGACCTGTTGTTTACCGTCACTGGTCACAGAGACCTGCTTCGGGGCATCCAGATCTTCAAGGATGGGGATGTCGACCAGAGAGTCGGAGGATTGCGGCTGCACGGGCGTCCTGGGTGAGGCGTTCGGGATGAAATGTGTTCGCGCTGCGATGGGACAACCTGCCAAATTCGGCGAAAAAGGAGGTTGGAGCGGAGGTACAACCCACCTTGAGAGGCCAGGTTCGCACATTGCCTCAGAAATCCCGCCAAAATGTCAGCAGTATCCCGCCTGGCTTCCGGATCGATTGGAGTCGGATCGGGCGAACCGTGGCTCACGCAGCATCGTATATTCGCCCGTCTCTTTTAGCGGCTTGTTGCAGCCCTCTGCAGCCGCAGCATTTGTACATCGAGTCCGTTCTACCATGGCTGGCCACAATAAATGGTCGAAGATCAAGCGGCAGAAAGCCGTAACTGACGCCCGACGCTCCAAGGTCTGGGCACGCATCACACGTGACATCATGGTCGCCGCCCGAGAAAACGGTGGCGATCCGAACATGAACGCCCGACTCGCCCTATGCCTCGAAAAGGCCAAAGGCGCGAACATGCCGAAGGACAACATCGTACGCGCCATCAAGCGTGGAACGGGCGAAATCCAGGGAGCGGACTACGAAGAGATCACCTACGAAGGCTATGGCCCTCACGGCATCGCCATCTTCGTCGAGACTCTGACGGACAACAACAACCGAACGGTGGCCGATGTGCGTCACCTGTTCGGAAAACATGGTGCAGGTCTTGGTCAGTCCGGATCTGTCGCCTTCCAGTTTGATCGGAAGGGTGTGTTCGAAATCCCGGCCGAAGGAATTGACGAAGACGAACTGTTCCTGTTGGCAGCTGATGCGGGCGCGGAAGACGTGTCTCGTGAAGGAGATGACTTTGAGGTCACCACTCCGGTTGAGGCATTCGGCGCTGTGCAGGCGGCCCTGGAAGAAGCCGGCATTAAAGTCGAAGAAGCCAGCCTCCAACGCATCGCCACCACGACGACGGCCTTGGGCCCGGAAGAGGCAAAATCTGTAATGAAGCTGATCGACCTGCTTGAAGAGCTGCAGGATGTTCAGGCCGTTTACTCGACGCTTGAGATGGACGACGCAACGATTGCAGCGGTGTCCTGACCTATACCTTCGACGTTTTTTCCACTCCCATGATCATCCTCGGCATCGACCCCGGCTCGAACATCACCGGCTTCGGCGTGGTGATGACGGGTGATGATGGCGAGCGTTTGCTGGAGAGCGGCGTGATTCGGGTTGGACAGCCGGACAAGGCTTCGGGAGTTGCGCCTGAGCACGTGCTGCGACTCAAAAACATCCACGAGGCCGTCACTGAACTCATCGATGAGTTCAAACCCGATCTGTGTGCCGTCGAGATGCCGGTCTACGGGAAGAATCCGCAGTCCATGCTGAAGTTGGGACGCGCCCAGGCTGCAGCCATGCTCGCTGCGCTGAATCGTCAGATTCCCGTCACGGAATACACGCCCAAGGAGATCAAGAAAGCCGTTACCGGCAACGGGAATGCGTCCAAGGAGCAGGTCCGATTCATGGTCGAAACGATGCTCGAAATGCGCCAAGGCATGAGCATCACGCTGGACGCCTCGGATGCGTTGGCCGTCGCACTGTGCCATGTCCACCGGGGAGCGACCCGCTCTACGGCGACCTACAAGAACTGGGAAGCCTTCGCCCGGGCCAATCCGGGGCGAGTGAAGTAGGTCCGCGTCACGGCAGTTTTCCACACGGGTTTCGGGGTGGGCGTTCTCCGGTTATACTTGTCCGTTGGCCTTCCGGGAAGGCCGATCCACCCACTCACAAGGAGACCCGCACATGAACAAGCTCATCACTGAATTCATTGGCACGTTTTTCCTCGTTCTGACGATCGGATTGGTCGTCGGAAGTGGAACCGAGTTCGCTGCCCTTGCCATCGGAACCGTCCTGATGGTGATGGTCTATGCAGGAGGCCATATCTCTGGAGCCCATTACAATCCGGCTGCCACGCTCGGCATCATGATGCGTGGCAAGATTGACAACGGCGAGGCCATCAAGTACATGGTCGTACAGATCGTGGGCGCGCTGGTCGCCGCTTTCGTTTCCATGCACCTGCTTGGCGGCGATACATTCTCTCCCGCACCCGGAGCGGGTCATTCAGCCATGCACGCGCTGATCGCTGAATTCCTGTTCACTTTCGCACTCGTGTTGGTGATCCTGAACGTGGCTACGGCAGAAGCCACAGAAGGCAACTCATACTTCGGTCTGGCCATTGGATTCACCGTGATGGCCGGAGCCTATGCAGTGGGCGGCATCTCGGGTGCTGCGTTCAATCCGGCTGTAGCCATCGGAGCCATCGTGGTTGACGCGACCATGGGTGGCGGCTCGTTCGGCGACATCTGGATCTATCTGGTCGGACCGTTTGCGGGTGGCGCCGTTGCTGCCATCGTATTCAAGATGCAGAACGGCTGATCCGATCGGCGGGCTTCGCTTCAAGAGGCATGTCGACTGAAAAGCAAAGGGCGGAGCGGGCAATCAGTGATTGCCCGCTCCGCCCTTTTTCGTTCGGGTCTGTCAGCTCAGTTGCGGTCTTTCTTGTTGTACCCGCGCTCGGCGTCGCGAAGACGCACGATGTTGGCCGTCTCCTCGCGATCAACGCCACCGTGGCTCATGTGGAAGATGAGGTGGGCGATCTGCTTGTCCTTGTTGGGAGCCTGATTCCACTCGGGATGGGCCTGCTCGATGATGGAGATCAGGATGCGGATATACGGGTAGCGCTCAGCTTCCGTCTCCATTTTGCCAACGGATTCGGCCAGCAGATCTGCGTTTCGCCCTACAGAGCGGTCGACAATCTTCGTTTCGTACTTGATCACGTCTCGGGATGTGCTGTGTGATACAGGCGCTGATTCCGATCAGCGCGTGGGGTGATGGGACGCAGAAAATAGGGTCATTCAAGTGGTCAACCAAGCCTGAATTCAGAGAACTCACGACCGTCGCATCATCCGCCAACCTCCGCAAAGCGCCCGAATTTCGTAATCTGAGGGTGTGAACCCGCCATCCATCACTCCGTTGAACCGGCCGGTCCGCACCCCTCAACAACGTTGAATGCGCAATCTTCAAATCCCATACCGCCTGGAGCTTCTTCCTGCTGTGCCCGCCTTTCACCGGCGTGCGCGCAAGGAAAAGGAGTTCGAAGAAGGGCAGCTCGTGTATTACGGGCCGTCGCCGGGCTACTATGGGATCGGCGAAGTGAAGAGCCTGATTGAAGGGTTCGTTGCCGTGGACTTTCGGGGTACGGGTCAGTTCGGCGTTCACGAAGACATGTTCAAACCCGAATACCTGATTCCGATTCCGCGCTCGACCATGAGCATCCTCTGATCCGCAGCGACTGGGCGAACTCATCCTGGCCCGAGTCGCCCAGACCCTACCGAGTCAGTCATCACCCATTCATCTCACCCACCCATGCTTCGCTCGTTCTGGTTGCTGACCGCTCTCATTCTGTTGGCCGGTTGTGGCCCACGTCAGGAATCCATCCCCATGATCGATGGCCGCGTCGATGATTTCGAGGACGGCGACATCTACAACTACCTCGGATTCACGTGGGAATCCGTCTCCGGCGGCGCCGACGCTGATGCCACGATATTCGTTGAGGCCGGTGGTGTCCTGGATTCGCGTTATCAACTGACCATCGGTGGCATGCGTCCCACCGGTTCAACGGGTGACCTCGTGTCGGGCGCACGCGTGCGCATGGGGCAAGCCCTGGAAGCCAACCGCTCGGAAGTTACCAACGTCTCTGCCTATGACGGTCTCGAGCTTCGCATGCGCGGCACGCCGGGGTCCTACATCGTGCAATTGGGAACGGAAGCCATCACGGACTTCGACTTCTACAATTCGTACGTGGAAGTGACTCCAGAGTGGGCGCTGTTCCGCATTCCATTCGCGGACTTCAATCAGGAAGGTTTCGGCGCTTCGAAACGCTGGACCGGATCTGATCTGACACACATCGCCATCTACTCGAATCGGTTCGGTCCGTACACCATTGCCGTAGACGATATCCGGTTCTACAACCAATAGAATCCACGGAAACGGTTAAGGCGATTTCATAAGCAATCAGGCAACCTGACGGGCGGATTCACGTCCGATCAGACCTGCACCCAACCTCCCTCCCTACCCCATCATGCACACCCTCCAGGTCCAGGGCGTCACCAAACAGTACGAAAAGGTGCTCGCCGTGAACAACGTCTCATTCGAGGCGCAACCCGGTCGGATTCTCGGCTTGCTCGGCCCCAACGGTGCCGGAAAGACGACGTCCATCCGGATGATCACGTACATCACCATTCCTGATAGCGGGCAAATCCTGTTCGGCGGCCAAAAAGTCAGCCCAAAAAGTCAGGAAATCATGGGCTATCTGCCCGAAGAGCGCGGTCTCTACAAGAAGATGAAGGTCGGCGAGCAGCTGATGTACTTCGCCGAGCTGAAGGGTATGCCCAAGAGCGAAGCCCGCGATGCGATCAAGTACTGGCTCGACCGCATGGGGGCGCTCGATTGGGTATCCAAGGAGACCAATGAGCTCTCCAAGGGAATGCAGCAGAAGATCCAGTTCATTGCGACGATCCTTCACGATCCCAAGCTGCTTATCCTGGATGAACCCTTTGGTGGCCTCGACCCGATCAACTCCGACCTCCTCCAGGATGTGATCCTCGAACTGAAGGATTCGGGACGGACGATCCTGTTCGCCTCACACCGCATGGAGCAGGTCGAACAGCTCTGCGATGATATCTGCCTGGTTTCCAGGGGCGAAATCGTTGTCAATGGCGCCTTGAACGAAGTCAAGAAGCGTTACGGAAAGAACACTGTGATGATCGACTTCGAGGGCTCGGACGCTTTCCTGGATCCACTCGAAGCAGCCGGTGATGTGCGTGTCAATGTGCGATCGACGCGGCATGCTGAGATTCGACTTCTCAACGACACCCCGTCCAAGAAAGTGCTGCAGGCTGCTCTGGAGCACGTTTCTGACATCACCCGATTTGAATTGGTTGAACCCCCGATGCGGGAGATTTTCGTGACCGCCGTGACCGAACAACAGGGCGAGCAAGCCCTCGAGCCTCAAACGGAAGGAGGTGCAGCATGAACAAGACATTCATCGTAGCCAAGAACGAGTTCATGAAGCGGGTGAAGACCAAATGGTTCATCTTCACCACACTGCTCGGTCCTATCGTGCTGGTGGGCTTTTTCACCGTCATCGGCTTCGTGTCGGCCTCCGCCATTGAAGGCGGCGAGTCTACCATTGTGGTCCTTGACGAAACCGACCGCATCGCTGAAAACCTGAGCGACCCTGAAGGCGACATGACCTTCACCGTTTCCGACGCCGACGAGGAAACGCTGCGTCAGCAGGTCCTCGATGGCGAATACAATGGCTACCTGGTCTTGCCTGCGGGATTGATCACCGGCGATGAGGGAGCCCGCTACTATTCGACCGAAGGAGGCGGTGTCAGTTCGTTCAATTTCGACCTGCGCAGCATCATCCGGAATACCGTGCGCCAGCTGCGTCTGGAAGATCAGAACGTACCGTCCGAGGTCTTCGAGATCATCAACGCAGGCGTTTCGCTCGACACGATCAAGCTGTCCGAAGAAGGCGAAGAACAGGGCAGTTCCGCGGCCTACGCCATCGTCGGCGGCATCATGGGCTTCCTGATCTATCTGACCATGCTGATCTACGGCTCTGTGGTTATGCAGGGGGTCATCCAGGAGAAGATGAACCGAGTCGTGGAAGTCATTGTGTCCTCCGTTCGGCCTTTCGATCTCCTGATGGGCAAGGTACTTGGTATCGGCGCGATGGGACTGGTCCAGATGACGTTTTGGGCAGGTCTGATCGCCGCGGGTACGTTGGGGTCCGGTGCCATCATCAGCCTCTTCATCGACCCGGCGAACATGGATCTGCCTGACACCGCGACCCAAGCGGAAGTCCTGGACGCCGTCGGCTTCCAGGTACCCGAACTCGGACCGGAAGTCTTCATCTTCTTCGTGATCTACTTCCTGCTGGGCTATTTGCTGTACTCAACCCTGTTCGCCGGAATCGGCTCAGCGGTTGAGCAGCAGCAGGATGCACAGAGCCTGATGGTGCCGGTCATGATGCCCATCATCATCTCGATCGTCTTCCTTCAGGCCGTGATCGAAGCGCCCAATTCAGGACTGTCTGTCGCGCTGTCGTTGATTCCGTTTACCGCACCCATTCCGATGGTTGTGCGCGTGGCGATGATCGACGTACCGCTTTGGCAAATGGCGGCTTCCCTTTCCCTGCTGATCGGAACGTTCGTTGGCGCCGTCTGGGTCTCCTCGCGGATCTACCGGGTCGGCATCCTGAGCTACGGCAAGAAGCCTTCGCTGAAAGAGATCATCAAGTGGATGCGGTACGCGTGATCGCTGGAGACTGGCAGTGGCTGTCATGAGGGCCTACCTTGGGGTCGCACCCAAACGAGTAGGTCCTCATGAAGTCTGTTTTCAGGAGCTCTGTATTTACCTGCGTCCTGGTGATTGTTCTGTGGGCCAATCCCGCAGCCGCGCAGTCGTCTGAGGATCTGAAAATGACCTATCTCGGTGCTGCCGGATGGATCATTGAGGACGGCAAGGTGGTGGTCCTGATCGACCCGTACATCACTCGTGCGAAGTATGGCGGTGGCGGCCACCCAGACGATGATCGACCCGATTATGGTCGCGACGAAGTGGTCCCCTCGGACACCAAACTGATCGATGACATCCTGGATGGGATCGGTGCGCCCGTAGACTTCATCCTGGTCCACCACAGCCACTTCGATCACCTGGGGGATGTGCCGTACATAGCCCAGAAGACGGGCGCAAAAGTGATCGGTACCGAGACGACCAAGAGGATCCTGCTGGCCTACGGC
Source organism: Rhodothermales bacterium (assembly GCA_028284865.1). GTDB lineage: Bacteria > Bacteroidota > Rhodothermia > Rhodothermales > UBA10348 > JAAZVD01. The sequence continues at coordinate 137,102 of JANQQV010000008.1, forward strand.
ATTCCAAGTGAACAGCTTTATGCGGTCGGTGGCGGCGAGGACTACCAATTCGATGACTTCTCCATCCGCGTTCTGCCGGCCATTCATTCAGCATTGAATGAGAAGCTGTACCACGATACGCGACGCTATAATCGGACCACCGAACTGAACGCTCCCTTGGTGGTCAGCGAGTTCATCGAGGGTGGATCGCTGCAGTTTTTGGCTCGGTTCGCGAAACACGAAGTCATGACGATGGGCTCGATGAACTTCCTCGAGCGCGAACTCGAAGGCATTCATCCCGATGTGCTCCTTGCTGGCATCAATGGTTCGCGACTCGGCCTCTACAAATACGACGAGCGCCTCGCGAAAGTAACCGGCTATCCCCCCGTGGTCATTCCTACCCACTGGGACAATTTCCGCGTGCCGTACGGCTATAGCCAGGAGGCGAACATCCAGCGGAATCTGGTGCCCTTCGCTGACAAGATGAAATCGCTTTCTCCCGAGACTCGGGTCATCCTTCCAGTCCATCTCGAGCCGATCGTACTGGGACCGGTCGATCGCTAGAATCAGCTAACGTCTGCTCGCGACTCGATTCAATTCGGACAAGTCAGTCGTCTCTCCCTCTTTCACGGGAAATCGCTGCTATGTCAGTGCCACGAAGATTCGCTGGGCGGTGTCGGTGTCAATGACCCTGGGGCCGTCTGCCAAGGAAAGCGTGACCCGTCCGACTGAAAGACCTTGTTCGTCGATCCGGACGCGCGTGTCCGGCATCAGGCCCTCGCCCTCGATGTACTCGAGAAAATCGGGATCCCCGTCAGCCACGTGGTGGATGATCGCTTCATCGCCGGCAGCCAAATCGGCCAGCGTTGTTGTTGGTGAAGGCGCGATGTGTCCGGCCTTCGTCGGAATCGGATGACCGTGTGGGTCGTGCGTGGGGAAGCCCAGCATCTCGTCAATGCGCTCCTCGAATTCCTCCGAGATGTGATGCTCAAGCCGTTCGGCTTCGCGATGCATCTCGTGCCAAGAGAATCCCATCACGTTCTTGAGGAAGGTCTCCAGGAGCCGGTGATGGCGAATGATCTCGAGCGCCACCAGATTACCTGCTTCGGTCAGGACTGCGCCCTTGTACGAGACATGGTCGACCAATTCCATCTGGGCCAACCGCTTGAGCATGTTGGTGACCGTCGCAGACGACACGCCCATGGCGTCAGCCAGATCATTCGTGCTTACTCGACCGAAAGCCTGCCGCTTGTAAATAGCCTTCAGATAGTCCTCTGCCACCTGGCTCAGCATGCGATGCGAAGATGAAGGTGAGTTGGACATGGAGTTCAGACGGACCCAGGCGAATTCGGGCGATTCGGGCTCGAACCAAGCGATTATCGACGTACTCAAAGGTAGTCGACTGGCAGATCCGGGAGCGAAGCTGTTCACGTTTTAGCCTGGGCTAACAATAGCGCCGGGGCAGACGCGGGACAAATCGTCCCGACTATTTGCCCTGATCACAACGGAACACCCGGGATGGCAACCTCTATCAATCGTCCGATCTCCCTCGAATCGAGGCGCACTCCCGTCGCTTTCGCATCCCATCTGTGAAACGCTGCACCCTCATAGCGATCATCCTGCTCGGTCTGTTTGCAGCAGCCCTGCCCGCGAATGCCCAGTACTTCCGATACGGGAAGAACAAGGTGCATTACGAAGACCAGGATTGGTCCTTCATCCAGAGCCGGCACTTCACGGTCTACTACTACGGGGATCCGGCGCTCGCCGACTTCGCGGCTCGCGCCGCGGAGGAGGCCTTCGGTTCGATGGCCCGTCTTTTCCGCTTCGAACCCGAGAAGCGGATCGCGATGATCGTCTATCCGAATCACGCAGAGTTTGCTGTCACCAACGCGGTGAATTTGCCCACCTTTTCCGAAGGGATCGGGGGCGTCACGGAGCTCTACAAGAACCGCATCGCCATCCCGTTCGCAGGCGACTACCGGGATTTCCGTCGCGTGGTCCATCATGAACTCCTGCATGCGGTCGTCAACGAGGTGTACTACGGTGGCTCGATTCAAAGCCTGATCCAGTTGGGCCCGCGCATGCGCATCCCCCTCTGGTTCAACGAAGGCCTGGCTGAGTATCTCGCATTGGGATGGGATACGCAGTCCGACATGTATATCCGAGAGGCCGTCATCAATGATCACCTTCCGGATATCGATCAGCTCAACGGCTATTTCGCGTATCGAGGAGGACAGGCCGTCTGGGACTACGTGGCCGAGCAGTACGGTCAGGAGAAGATTGCCGAGATCCTTCGCCGCCTGCAGACGGCGCGCTCGGTCAGCCAGGCGTTCCAGCGATCAATCGGGCTAACGGTCGATGAACTGAGCGACCAATGGAAGCGGTCGCTTCGCGAAATCCATTTCCCGGAAGTGACGGCGCGCGAATCCCTCGAGGAAATCGGGGATGCCATCATCACCGATCAGGATGGCTTCTACAACGCCAGCCCCGCCCTCTCACCACTCGGTGATAAACTCGCCTTCGTCACAACGACGAGCGGCCTCTTCGACATCTACATCGCCGACGCGCACGATGGCACGATCCAGAAACGCCTGGTTCAGGGTCAGCTCTCGCGCGAGTTCGAATCTCTTCGGATTCTGACTCCCGGATTGTCCTGGAGTCCGGATGGCAACACACTAGCGGCCGCCGTTCGTTCAGGGCGCTCGGACGCGGTCATCCTCATCGATGTGATGACAGAGCGCACCGAGCGCATCGAAGTGCCCGGTGTCAAGCAGATCCTGTCCCTGGATTGGAGCCCGAATGGCGAACAGATCGCGATGAGTGCTTCAGATGGGCAGCAGTCCGACATCTGGGTGCTGACCCTGGCTGATCAGTCCGTTATCAACCTGACAAACGATGTGTGGGGCGATTTCGAACCTGCGTGGAGTCCTGACGGAGAAGTCATCGTCTTCCATTCCGACCGAGGCGGAGAGACGGAGTTGGGTCGGCTTCCAGCCACGGACACCCGCCTGCTCGAACACACGTTCGATCAACTGGACCTGTATCTGTTGCGTCCTGACGGGCGATTTGCTCGTCGCTTGACCAACAACGACACGTGGGACGATCACAGCGCACGCTTTGGAGAAAGCACCGAGCGGATTGTCTTCATCTCGGATCGCAACGGCATCCCGAACCTGTACGAGAAGCACCTTGAAACCGGCCGTGTTCGCCCGCTGACGGATCTCGACGTCGGGGTAATGGAGGTTGCGGTAGCCCGTGGGAATGACCTGGCTGCCCTGGTCAGTCTGCGCAACGGTATCCCTTCGATCTACACCCTTCGGCTGCCCTTCGATCGGCAGCTGCCGCGCGACCCCCTGATTCCGAACGTCTGGGCCCAGCGCGTCGATCAGAGCGAGTTCCGCGAAGCGCCTGCCGTGACCGTAGCAGGACCGAGTCGCCTGGACGGGAATCCGTTCCTGCGAGATGCATCAGACGGCATTGCCTATCTCAGAGGCCGCAAGCGGTTGTTTCCGCCCGAGCCGGAGCTTCCAGTGATCCCGGACCTTGATTCGTTGATGGCCAATCTGCCCGATGAAGCTGCGGCGGCCCTGCTGGCATTAGAAAACCGCGAGCCGGTCGATGTGCCCATCGACTCATTTGTCGCTCAGCTGGAAATCGATTTTGAGACGCTCACTGCCCGCAGCGCACCCCCTCGACCGCTGGATCCTGTGCAGGCGTTGATTTCGCCCACATCAGGACCTCATGTAGATGAGGATGGCGACTTCATTCCCCGGGACTACAAGCTGCGCTTCTCGCCGGACATCGTGTACGGGGCGGCGGGGTATGATGCGATATACGGCGTGCAGGGCGTGACCCAGATGCGGTTCTCCGACATGCTGGGCGATCATCAGTTCATTCTGGCGACCAACCTGCTGCTCGACCTGCGCAACTCGGACTACTCCCTGGCCTACCAGTACTTGCCTCGACGCATGGACTGGACCGTCTCGGGATTCCACGTATCGCGGCTCCTGGCTGACTTCACCGAATCGGACCCGACCTACTTCCGCTATCGCCAATTCGGGGCCAGCATCGCAGCCAGCTATCCCTTCGACAAATTCCACCGCCTGGACGCGGACATCGGCGTGGTGGGCGTCAATCAGGCTGACATCACCGATGTCACCGTGCCTCCTGTCAGCCGGGCATTGCTCATCCCACGACTCACATTCACGCGGGACGTGACGACTCCGGGGTTCCTCTCCCCGATTGATGGCGGGCGATTGGCTGTTTCCATTTCCGGAGCTCCGCTGGCCTTCAACGACGCAAACATCCGATTCGGTACCGTTTTGTTTGATGCGCGCCTCTACGAATCGTTCGGCCGGAGTCGCTACACCTGGGCGCTGCGCATGTCGACGGGCCATTCGTTCGGACGCACGCAGCAGGTGTTCTACACGTCGGGTGTCCAGAATTGGCTCAATCGGGACTTTGATGACGTCAATGGTTTCCCAATCGAGGAAGTCACAGACTTCGTGTTCGCGACGCCGATGATGCCACTTCGCGGGTATGACATCAACTCGGCGAACGGTTCGCATTTCGGATTGATCAACTTCGAGTTCCGATTCCCGCTATTGGCGGCCGCGCTTCCAGGCCCGCTACCCTTCATCCCGCTCTACAACATTCAGGGGCAGGTCTTTGCCGACGTGGGAAATGTCTGGGGTGGCCGCACGTCTTCCCGTGGCGAACTGGCGCCCGGCGAAACGGCACTGCCGCGCCGAGGTGTCGAGGACATCATGGCCGGAACCGGATTCGGATTCCGGACGCTTTTCCTCGGCTTGCCCGTTCGCATGGATCTGGCCTGGCCGTTCGATGGTCGCTCATTCGGCGATCGCCACTTCTACCTGAGCGTTGGACTCGACTTTTGATGGACGAGTCGGTCTGAATTCTTTGTGACACTCCAGCTCAGTTCGCCCGTAACCTGATTCGATTCCCCTCCCTATTTTGAATCATGTCCCGCACCTACACCAAGAAGGAAGTCGAAGAAATTCTGCGTCGCGCCGCCCAATCAACGGCCGAAGCACAGGATGAGCGCAGCCAGGACTCCGGTCTTTCGATCGAAGACCTCGTTGAAATCGGCACCGAGTCCGGTCTGGACCCGGCGGAAATCGTTCGAGCGGCGCAAGGACTGGACCAAGGCGACTCTCGGACCTACCAGCAGACCCTGCTGGGGATGGACATCAGTGCCTCGCATTCGGTTAGACTGCCCGGCCGCATTACGGATGAAGAGTGGCGATCCCTTGTCTCCGACTGCCGGAAGACGTTCTATGCCAAGGGCAACGTGGTGGAAACGGGACCGCTGAAGGAGTGGTCAAACGGTAACCTGCATGTGACCACTGAGCCCGAAGGCGATGACACGCTGTTGACGTTCAGGACCCACCGAAGCGCCGCCGCCTCCCTTCTTGGCGCTGCGGGCAGCGCCCTGTTCATCACGCTGATGATGTCGACCCGGTTGTGGTCGGGTGAATTCCTCGAAGGCGGTTTCTTCGTCATGCTGGGCATGTTGGGCACGACTTCCATCGTTCTGGCTCTGATGGGCACCCTTGGTACGAAACGATGGGCGCGCACTCGAAAAGAGCAGATGCAGCAACTTGCAGCGCGGGCAGGTGCTCGGCGGGCCGAGGAGACAGGAAAAGAGAAGGCATCCGTGGTGGAAGCACTTCCTCAGGCTGAACCACGGATCTCGCTGGAAAGTGAACCCTTGCAGGAAGAACCCAGCGAAGAACGCATCACGGCAAGGCACCGAGAACGATAGGTCGCCTTGATCGGGCAGCGTCGGATTGTGAAAACCCTCCGAAAGCCGCTTCTGATGCTTTCAGAGGGCGAACTACCCCAAGAATCCGTGGTAGATGACGGGCTCTACTCTTCTGCGAAGATTGGCGACTCCCTGATCGGGCGTTGTCCAGAAGAGACTCCCACCTTATTGCCCGCTAGCCGATGCAGACCGAGATCAGAAACATCAACGACGTTGAGCTCGAATTTGAGTTGAACGCCACCGCCGAAGACCTGGCTCACGAAATCAACGAAGCCATCCGTCGTCAGCGCGTTCGCACGACCCTGAAGGGCTTCCGCCCGGGCAAAGTGCCGACCGGCATGGTCAAGAAGATGTACGGCAAAGCGCTGGCTTATGGTGTTGCCGAGGATCGCGTCCAGCAGACGTTCCGCAGCGAAGTACTCGAAGGCGACAGTGCGTACGATGTGCTTGGCCAGCCAACGATCACCGAGTTGGACTACGACTACGAAGGCGACCTGAAAGCGGTCGTCAGCTTCGGCATTCGCCCGAAGGTGGAGCTGAAGGATGTTTCGAAGGTGAAGATCTCGAAGCTGGTTCACGAGATCACCGACGAGGATGTTGACAAGGAGGTGGAGCACCTGCTGGCACAGCACGCAGACTTGACCCCGGATGACGGTCCAGCCAAGAAGGACTCCTATGTCATCGTGGACATGCAGCGTCTGGATGGCAAGAAAGGTGATCCGATCGAAGGTGAGAAGCAGGAAGGCGTGCCGTTCCTCCTCTCCGACGAAAACCTCATGCCGGAGCTTCGCAAAGCGGTGACCGGCATGAAGATCGACAAGACCAAAGAGGTTGCGCTTCCAGGACCGGAAGGCGAAGACGACCGCTACTACGCTGTCACGCTCAAGGAAGTGAAGATCCGCGAGCTTCCAGAGCTGGACGACGAGATGGTCAAGAAAGTGACCAACGACCAGGTCGAAACCGCAGAAGCGCTCAAGGAGCAGATCCGCGAGCAGCTTGTGGACGGCTGGAATCAGCGCAGCCGGGAGTACTTCCAGTCCGACGCCATCGAAAAGCTGATCGACATGCACGAATTCGAGGTCCCGAGCTCGGTTGTCGAGATGTACCTCGATGCCTACGTCAACGAGATCAAGTCGAAGAACAACGACGAGCTGCCCGAAGGCTTCAACGAAGCAGGCTATCGCGAAGGCCGCAAGGAAGAAGCCGCAAATCAGGCGCGTTGGATGTTCATTCGCGATGCCATCGTGGCCGAGCATGGCTTTGAAGTCACCGACGAAGACCGCGACGAGCACTTCGAGAAGATGGGCGCCCAGGGTGGATTCTCTGGCGACATGATGCGCTCATACTACCAGTCCATGCCGCAGCTAATGGACCAGGTCGACCAGGGCATCCTCTCGACGAAAGTCTTTGGTTGGCTGGAAGGCCAGATGAAGGTCACCGAGAAGGACAAGGACGCGTACGAGAAGGAAATGAAGAAGGGCTGATCGCTCTCCTTCGTCCTTCAGACGACCTGAAATCCCGACCGTCGCTCACATCGTGACGACCTTCAGCATCGGCGGAACCCGTCGATAACAGGACTGGTTCGAACCTGCGTTTGCCACCGGCGTGAGCAGACTCAGCGGACCCTCATTCCCATTCAGCCCAATCCAGCGTCCCGATGGTCGAAGATTTTCTCAAGTTCTCGAAGAGCCTCAACAGCACCACGATTCCGAGCAGCATTTACAGCGGCGGATTCCAGAATGCGCCGATCAGTCAGCTCGTACCGATGGTCGTTGAGCAGTCGAGCCGCGGCGAGCGGGCCTATGACATCTTCAGCCGATTGCTGAAGGATCGCATCATCATGCTGGGTACGCCCATCAATGATGCCATCGCCAACCTGATGGTTGCCCAGCTGCTCTTCCTGACCTCGGAAGATCCCGAGCGTGACATCAACATCTATGTCAACTCCCCTGGCGGATCGGTGGACAGCGGCCTGGCCATCTACGACACGATGCAGTACATCTCATGTGATGTATCAACGATCTGTGTCGGCCTTGCTGCCTCCATGGGCGCTGTCTTGTTGACGGCCGGAACAACGGGTAAGCGCGCATCGCTGCCCAACTCACGCATCATGATCCACCAGCCGCTCGGTGGCGCGCAGGGTCAGGCCTCGGACATCGAAATCCAGGCACGTGAGATCCTGAAAATGAAGAGCTCGCTCTACGGCATTCTCTCTCATCACACAGGACAGCCGCAGGACAAAGTCACGGAAGACGGCGATCGCGACTACTGGATGAGCGCACAGGAAGCCAAGGACTACGGTCTGATTGACAACGTCCTCGTTCCTGGCGAAATGAAGAAGAAGAGCGACAAAGAGTAGCCGCTCTATTCGGCGCAGCAACGCCGAGGTCGGCGCAAGTTTTGCGAAAGGAAGGGGGAGCGCGACGCGCTCCCCCTTTTTTTGTACCCGTTGAGCATGCAAACAGGCGATTGAGGGTATTTCAGTATACATTGTTCATCAATGTAACTTGATCAGCCAGGTACCCGTACCCGAGTTCAATCACCTCGCATATCTCCGTTGATTCGCCATGATCGTTTCCCGCGAATTGGTGGGCGCCTCTGTGCAGCCCATCATCCTTTCCATTCTGAACCAGCAGGACTCCTACGGCTACGCCATCATCAAGAAAGTGAAGCGCTATTCCTTTGGCGCACTGGAATGGAAAGACGGCTCCCTCTATCCCGTCCTGCATCGCATGGAAGACGAAGGGCTGATCGAGTCCTATTGGCAAGAGACAGAAACCGGTAGACGACGCAAATACTACCGCATCAAAGATGCCGGACACTCTCAGCTGGAAATCGAGAAGCGTCAGTGGCTGCATGTCGACGCGGTCCTCGCTCATCTTTGGGGGCTACAGCCCCGCATCACCGGGTAGTCGCCATGAAAGCATTCGACCTCGAACAAGCCATCTCTTTGTGGCGCACGTCGCTCAAGTCTTCCGGCAAGCTCCTGGAGGATGACATCGCCGAACTTGAAGACCATCTCCGCGGAGAGATCGAGGACAAAATCGAAGAAGGATCCACCGAACAGGCGGCCTTCCTTGAGGCCTCAGGCAACCTGGGGTATCGACCCGAACTCGAACGGGAATTCGGACTGGTCCGGTACGGCAGAAGAAAACGCGGTAGATCTCTGGTCGCCGCCTTCCGCTACCAGGGAAACATGATCCGGCACTATCTGAACGTGGCGCGCCGCAACATCTCCAGACACCCAGGAACTGCGGTCATCAACGTGGTTGGTCTGTCGCTGGCCTTGGCCATCTGCTTGGTCATTGGCGTGATGGTTCAGCATGAGTTGAGCTACGACCGATTTCATGAGGAAGCCGATACCATTCACCGGGTCCACATTCATGATGAAAGTGGAATCCAGTCCACGGTACACGCATCACTCGCGGGTACATTGGAGGACAATTGGCCGAACGTCGAGTCCACAGCGCGCGTCTTCCGCCACTGGGAAACGCCTTTGGTTGGAAATGACGACACCGGCAATCTGGAGCCGCACTTCTACTTCGCCGACCCATCGTTCCTGAACATGTTCGCATTTGACGTGCGCAGCGGTGATTCAGACACTGCCCTATTACAGCCGTTCTCGGTGGCGGTGACTGAGGCAATGGCCATGAAGTACTTCGGCCGTTTGGACGTCGTCGGGGAATCCCTCCTCTACAATAATCGGGTGACCTTTCAGATTACGGCCGTCCTGGAAGACCCGCCATCACACTCCCATCTGCAGCCGGACTTCATCGCCTCCCTATCATCCTTGCCCGAAGTCTCGTACGATCGCATCTTCGAGCAATGGTCCGTGTTCTACACCTACGTAAAGCTGTTGCCTGAAGCAGGCCCGGACGCGCCGTCAGCCATTCAGTCGGCTCTCCACGAGGTCACGCCAACCGTAGACCAGAGTGACGAGGTCATATTGCTGCCGGTGTCGGACGTTCACTTGCACTCTCGCGCCATTACGGAGCTGGAACCCATTGGCAACTTCCGGAACGTCATCCTCATGGCCTCCATCGCGCTGTTGATCCTGCTGACAGCGGCCATAAACTATGTCAATCTGACTACAGCCCGAACGCTCAAGCGGGCGCGGGAGGTTGCCATTCGCAAAGTCTCAGGCGCTCGCAGGATTGAAATTGCCAATCAGCTGATCCTCGAGACACTCCTGATGGTCGCATTGTCCCTGGTCGCCGGAGTTGCTGTCCTTTTCGCGGTTGCCGACAAGCTCAATGGTGTCGCCGGTCTGAGCGTCTTCTCGACGGAATCGCTCGCCATCATGGCTGTGATCGGAGTGGTCCTTGCTGCAGTCCTTGGATTGGTCGCCGGGGGCTATCCGGCCATCTTCTTTTCCAGGTATCAACCCGCACGCGTCCTGAAGGGCGCTTTCATTTCCAGTACGTCTGGCCGCCGATTGCGCAGTACCCTTGTTTTCGCCCAATTCGGCATTTCGTCCGTCCTGATAGTCCTGACCATGACCGTTTCACGGCAGATGGACCATGTCATGACCGCCGATGTGGGATTCGATGCGACCAACGTGGTTTCCATTCCGGTGGCTGGCGGCGAGGCACGGGGTCAGTATGAAGCCTTGCGACAACAATGGATGACGCTTCCATCTGTCACCTCCGTGGGCGTCAGCGCATCTGCCATTCCCGGCTTGCGTCACTCCGACGGCCACGCGGTCCGTCCATCGGGCTCCACTGACGAACCCGCAATCGTTCAGCGAAATTGGGTCGACCGAGGCTACTTCGAAGTACTCGACATCGGATTCGAGGCTGGCGAAGCATTCGACGAGCGCATTGACGTAGCCGAGCAAACCATCATTCTCAATGTCGCCGCTGCTCGGCTGTTGGGCTGGGTCGATCCGGCTGACGCCATTGGGCAACTGGTCGACTTGAATCCAGGCTCTGAATCCGCCGCCCTTCGCGTGACAGGTGTAACTGAGGACTTCAATTATCAGTCCATGCACTCGCATATCGGCCCTCTGGTGTTCACCGCCGTGGACTTCCCGACCCGGGTTCTGGTCGAATTTGCAACGACGACCAATGCCGCAACCGTATCTGATTTGCTGCCAGGCTGGAATGCGATTACCAATCAACCCATGATGCCTTCGTATCTGGAAGCTTCCTGGGCCGAGCTGTACAGCTCCGAGGCTCGATGGACCACCATTTTCAATCTGGCCAGCACGATCGCCTTGATCATCGCAGTTCTCGGCTTGTTCGGGCTGGCAGCGTTCACGTCCGAGAGCCGCAAACGTGAGATCGGCATTCGGAAAGCGCTCGGTGCGACCTCTTCGAGTATCATGGTGATGATCAGTCGCGACTTCGCTGCCATCATTCTGGTATCGCTCATCGTCACATCCCCCTTGGCGTTTTGGGTTGCCACCGAATGGCTGTCCTCATTTGCCTATCGGACCTCCATCGGGATCGAGGTTTTCATCTGGAATGCCATCATTTTGCTCGCGACCGGATTGATCACCATCAGCTGGCACACATCTCGAGCAGCCCTGACAAGACCAGCCATCACCTTGCGAAGCGAATAGTCAGTCGGAGCAGATTACATTGACGTAGATGATTTGAGCCTGGATCTTGTCCTTGCCAGTCTCATTCGCACGCCACCAAACATGCCTCCTGCCTGAATGGCCGTATCACTTTCACCCACCACTTTGATTGGTACCGTAGTGTGCCTCGTCCCGTTGACTGAGAGCCACCTGGACACGTTGTGCGACATCGGGTTATACCCAGGGATCTGGACCCATAGTCCGTGGCCGGTTCGAGACAGGAATGGAATGGCCAAGTACATCCAGAAGGCACTCGAAGGACGTGACAGCGGGCATATGCTACCGTTTGTCACCACACTGATCGAGAACGGTGAGGCCGTTGGTTGCACGCGTTTCGGTGCCATCGACCTGTTCAACAAGCGCATGGAAATCGGATGGACGTGGATCACGCCTGCCTGGCAGCGTACCGCAGTGAACACCGAAGCCAAACTCCTCATGCTCCGGTACGCATTTAATGACGTGGGCTGCAACCGGGTCGAATGGAAGACGGACGCGCTGAATGAGCGATCACGCAATGCCATCCTGCGTCTCGGGGCCAAGTACGAAGGCCTCCACCGATCACACATGGTCCGGGAAGACGGCTCCCTGCGTGATACGGTGTACTACAGCGTAACCAGGGAAGAATGGCCCGGCGTAGAGAGCCGACTCGAGAAGAAGCTTGCCGCATACGTACAGCGCTAAGCATCGATGTTATCCTGCCGTGAGGTTGGCGCTGTAACGGTGTCGCATATTTGCTTCACCTAGAACACCGTCAATTCATGATGCTTGGTCCGATGAAAATTTCGTTCCCCGTTCTTCTCCTACTCGTTTCCCTTGTGCTGGCAGGATGCAGCAGTGACTCCATGCCGACTTCAGTCGCGCCTGACGATCAGGAACAGGAGAATACCTCCAACTTCCGACGTGGAAACTGGGAGCCACTCAATGGCAAAGAGACGCAGGGCACCGCTTCCCTGGTAACCCTGGACGATGGGATGCTGCAGGTCGCTTTCTCGGATGATTTTTCCCTTTCCGACGGGCCTGGACTGTTCGTTTACCTCTCCAACGGCGAGACCCCATCGACGGACTTCGTCAATCTTGGCGACTTCCTGAGCCCCATGGGAGCACAGACGTACAGCGTCCCGGATGGCGTTACGCTCGACTCGTACACACACGTCATCGTGCATTGCGAGCCCTACGATGTCACGTTCGCCTTCGCTGCACTTCGCTGATTGCGGTCCAAAGACCCAACAAGATTAGCCAACCTGAGATGATCGCAGTCCAGACTACCCAGCTCTGACCGTTGCCCGAGAAGGTCAATTCCACATTCCCTGCTTTCCAGATGGAAAACGGGTACCAGGAGATCGACAGGATCAGTCCGAGCCACGCCAGTTGACGTCGCCGTGTGAGGCGCGGCGCGTATCGGAGAAGCGCCCATGCGGTTGCCATGAGCATGCCCCAGGTCGCCACCGTACCCAATGGGAATCCACCTGGTAGCCGGATCTCAAGCCAGCCCAAGCCCAGGATCAGACTGACCAGGCACAAGAGGATGAACCCCCAAATGAGGGGGTGAACCTTCCAGTTGGTCATGCGCTACAGATCCTGCTCCTGCTTCTTGAGCATGAACACTCCTTCGGCCTGACTTGAGACCACGATGATGCCGCTCTTGAAGTACGGGTAATTGCTCCACGATCCGGCAAAGCCTTTCACGTCGTCCGCGAAGGGCGCTGTATCGAATGAGGCCACTTCAACCGGATTTTCGGGGTCCGTGATGTCCAGGATGCGAAGGCCTGCCTGGTAGTTCGACTGGTACATCAGGTTACCCTTGACGTAGAGGTTGTGGTCACTGGCGCCGTTGCTGTGGTAGAACTCATTGACCAGAATCGGCTCGTCCAGGTCACTCATGTCCCAAATGAGCGTGCGCGTACGATCGACGATGTCGTTCATTTCGTCAAGCTCATCATTCATGTAGAAGTAGTTGTGGTCCTCGCTCAGCCATCCCTGGTGGGTATAGGCCGTGTTCGGGTACTCAGCCACAGTGATCGTGGTCGGATTGTCTTTATCCGTCACGTCTGCCAGGATGAGAGCACTGCTGTTCGAGTTGATGCAGACTTCGCGACCAACATAGTCAGCGTCTGATCCGCGGTAAATGACGCACTGCGAATCGTGCGTTCCGCCGTACTCCGGGTTGTTGTAGCACCCGACAAACTGCGGATTGCCAGGATCACGTAAATCGAGCATATGGAGCTGGCCGCCGCAACCGCCCGGGCCCGAGCCACTGCCGACTGCATAGCCGTAGCCAGTCTCCTCGTTGATGATGATGTTGTGTGAGCTGGCCACGCCGTGGTAGGTCATGTCCGGCTCGAAGTCGACCGGCATGTCAGCGGGATCCACGTCGAGCAGGCGGGTTAGATCAAAGACCTGCATGCCGTGTTCGCCCGACCCATCGGCCACGATGTAGGCGTAGTTCTTGTACGTCTTGACGTCGCGCCACCACGCACCGGGTGAGCCTTCCGTGCGCATGACTTGCCCGATAACCATCGGGTTGGCAGGATCGGTGATATCGATGAAGGAAGTACCGTCGGTGCGGCCCGCCAAAACGATCTCTCGACCGCTTTCCGGATCGGTCCATCCCCAGATGTCATTCAGGTTTGCTCCGCGATCGTTGGCCAGAACATCGGTCGACACCATCGACAGCAGGTCGACGCCTTCGCAAGGAAAGAGGTCATTCACCGTGCCGTCTTCGCATTCGATTTTCTCGGTGCCGGTAATGGACTCCATACGGACGACTTCCGCAGCGGCGCTTCCTGTTTGCATCCATGATCCGTCCTCGTCCTGCTCGTAGATGTGCGCCAATCCGGATCCGTAGTCCGCATCGGGTGCGCCAACGGCCACGACCCCGTTCTCAATGGCCACGCCGACAGCGAAGCCATTCCCAGCCTGCTGCGCTGGAGCAGCTACCAGACCCGGGGCCGCATCCGGCATGGTCACATCGAAGACAAATGCCGCGCGGTTGGCCGCAACAAGCAAGTGATCGCCGGACAGGGACAGCCCACGACCGAATTGACTCGCCAATCGCTGATTTTCATCCGTCGGCTCGGGCTGCTGGATGGTGTGCGTGTGCTGCCAATCGCCATTGCCATCCCGCTCGAAGGCGAAAACGGCGCCAAAGCGCTCATGTGAGGGTGCGCCAACAAAGAGACGATTGCCAGAGACTGCTACCGTCCGACCCAAACCTGCATTTTCCGTGACACCCTCTGCGTACAGCTCTTCTCCTTCGGTCCATGAGCCTGACTCGGTCAGACCAAATACGTGGATGGCGCCCATGCCGTCATTCATCGAAGGCGTTCCCACAAACAGCGAGTTGCCCGATCCGGCAATGGCCCAAGCAGGGGCCTCAGTCACGGTACCCATGGTGTGCCATGTATCGCCCATTTGATGAGCGATGTGCACCGCGCCTTCGTTCGTCGTGCCATTGTAAGAGGCGATCAACCAATTGCCACCCACCTTGGCCATGGTCTGCGTCCGGAATCCGCCACGCGCATAAGCTCCGCCGAATTCGTGGCCTTCCGGCAGGTCTGGCGATTCGATTCGTCCCGTTTCTGTCCAGCCGTCGCCATCCATTCCGAATACATACACGGCTCCGGCACGCGGAGCGGCGATGAGCATGGTTTCTTCGTCGACGTAAATGGCTCGACCGAATTCGTCGCCGTGTGCGCCATCCGAAGCTCCGTATTTGGCGACTTCAACCCACTCACCGTCTGCATTCTTGACGTATTGATGCACGGTTCCTGCCGGATCCGAACCGGATGGCCAACCGATGGGAGCCGAGCCGACATAGATGCTGCCGTCCGACATGGCAACCGCACCGCCAAAACCGAGGCGGGCACCCAGCGATCCATCTGGCGATGATTGTGCCCACACGAGGATTGCTGACACGAAGAACAAGGACAGGACAGACAGGAAACGCGACATGGTGGGAGCGATCTGTTTGAGGGAGTGGACGCGATAGACGCCAAGGCGTCAGATGGAAGGAGGCATACACTAACCCAAATACAGCGAATCAGCAAGGGAATCGGGCGAATTCCGTGCCCGGAGCAACATTGGCCGTGGATTTCCGTCTGTTGAACCCCGCACGATCTTCAACCCCATCCGACCAATCTGATGAAGTTTCTGAAGCTGTTTTTCCTCGCCCTGCTGATGGCCCCCTTGGCCTCTGCTCAACACGGCCCTGTCAACCCCGCTGAGCATGAAGTGATGGAAGTCATCGAAACCATGTTCGACGGCATGCGCGCACTCGATGCTGACATGGTGGCGTCCACGTTCGCCGAAGGCGCCACGCTCAAATCAAGTGGCAGCCAGGACGGTGTGCCCTTTGTGCGCTCGACGCCCATGAGTGGCTTTGTCAATGCAATCCGTGGCTCACAGGACGGGCCGGCCTGGGACGAGCGTATCTGGAACGTTGACATCCACGTCGTCAACGACCTGGCTACCGCGACAATGGATTATGCCTTTTTTGCTGGCCAACAGTTTTCGCATTGTGGATCGAATACGTTCCAGTTGGCCCGTCACAGCGACGGCGCATGGAAGACGATCGCCCTCGCAGATACCCGCGTCATGAGTGGCTGCAAGCTGGACACCAATGACCTCGAGGAGACACTTGTACGTGCCGCGTTGCGCCACTACTTGCGCGGTCACGCCACCGGCCAGGGCAGCGAACACGAACAGGCCTTCCACGAGATTGCCAACCTGTACTGGGTCACAGACGATGGCCTCACCACGCGTTCGAGCGAAGAGTACATCGCGGGCGCATCGGGACAGCCGGCCGGCAACGAAGCCGAGCGTTCACGCTGGATCGATTGGGTCGATATTTCTGGAAATGCAGCCATCGCCAAGATCACCCTGGACTATCCCGGCGCGTACTTCACGGACTACATGCAGCTGCTCAAAATCGACGGCGAATGGAAAATCGTGAACAAGATCTTCCACATAGACCGGGACTAAGCGGTCATTCGGTCCATTTCGGACCGTTTGTGGACCACCGAATGCCCTGACATGACGTTTGGGCGAAACACTGCTGAATGCAGCATGGCGGCGGGGTATCGTTCGATGAACGATACCCCGCCACTGTTTTGTTCATCCGCTCCCTGTACATAGCCCCACTGTTGCTGGGACTTGCTTGCTCAGCTCTTGCTCAGACCGCACCGCAGGTCGGCACATGCGAACCAGGAAAGGCGACCAAATACCTTGAGTCGCGCAATGTCCGGGCACAAATCTTCAATGGTGGCGCCCAGTATCATCCGGCAACCCCATTCCCCGGATATGAACTGCCAAAGGGAAGCGGAAACAGCGCTCATTTCACCGATTCCTTCATGCTCGTAGGGACTGTGGAAGGAGAACAGCGAATGGTTGGCTCCACGTTCGGTCCTAGAGGCTTCTGGCCTGGACCGATACCGGCGCATGGCGTTCCAAGCGATTGCACATCCTTCGACCGCATTTACGAACTCCGTCAGGTTCAAAGAGAGATCGATGCGGGCCCTGTCGGCGATGTGCTGGACTGGCCAGTGGAATTGGGAGCGAGCTTCGCCGATCGAAATGGACTCGCGGGCTATCAGCCATTGGACGGCGATCTTCCGCTCATGCGTGGCGACCACTATCTCTGGTGGATCAACAACGACCTGGGAAATCTGCAAAGTGATCCTGTTTCGAATCCGCTGGGCGTCGAGATGGTGAACGAAGCCTGGGGATTCGACGCCGTCGGGGCCGTAGGTGACATGACCTTTTATCGACACTCCATTGTCAATAAAGGGCGATCGACAATTAGCGACATGTACGTCGGGTTGTGGGCCGACATCGACCTTGGCGACTTCGGTGATGATGCAACGGGGTCGGACTCCACGCTGAGCCTGGCCTACTTCTACACGGCCAATGAGTCCGACGGGGTGTACGGTTCGCCCGGACCGGCTTTCGGATTCACCTTCCTGGAGGCGTATCACTCTGCTGGAGGACTCCCGTCCAACGTTGGTTCGGGACCCGAGACGTTCCTGACTGCCATTACCGGTCCTCGTAAAGGCGGACAGCAAGGTGAATGGCCGCGGACCACAGAACGCTACTATCGCTTCATGCGCGGACTGCTGCCTGATTCGGGAGAACCGATGCGCGCCTGGGGTCAGGGCTGGGAAGGCGAAGGCCCAGTGACCCGCTACGTCTTTCACGGCGATCCAGTCTCTGGCGAAGGGTGGTCGGAGCGCAATCTCGATGGACAGGGCACCACGATGCCTGGCTTTGACAAACGCATCATGGGATCCTTTGGGCCGTTCGAGTTGGCCCCCGGGGATACAGCCTCCTTCACCCATGCTTATGTCTGGGCCGTGGGCGATGATCATCTGGACTCAGTGACGGAGTTGAAGGTCATCACCAACTACTTGCACGACGTCAAAGCGGCACTCATGTCGGCTCGATTCCCCGAGCCCCGCTTCATTGACGGCAATCCTCCCGAAGAGCCCCAATTCCCGTTCTGGATCGACGAGCCCTACCCCAACCCCGCCGACAATCGCTTGTCGTTGCGTTCCAGCTTCAGTAGGGAAGGCCGAGTCGTCATTCGCGTGAGCGATGCACTCGGCAGAACACGCATCTCCGAAATCGTCCAGATCGATGAAGCAGGGCAGCGTACCATCACCATTGACATTTCCGGCCTGACGCCTGGATCCTATACCGTCCTTGTTCAGGGCCCATCCCGCCACACAAGCCATCCATTCGTAGTGCTGCGATGAGATGGGCGTTCGTTGTCATATCGCTCATTCTGACCTGGCCGTTGCAAGCCCAGGATCTGTATTCGACGGGAAACTGTGAGCAGGCTCGAGCAGAGACCATTCTTGAAGTCGGCAATGTGCGAGCAAGAGTGTTCAACAATGGGCCCTTGTTCTGGAGAGGCAGCCCCCATATCTACGAAGTGCCGGCTGGTGGAGGTGTAAATGCCGTTTTTTCTGCCAATTTGCTGTTGGCGGGATTTGTCGAAGACGATGTCCGAGTTGCTGGAAGCACCTATGGACCCTATGAGTTCTGGCCCGGACCCTTACCCGTTGATGGGAGCGCTCCGTTGAATTGCGCTCGCTACGACCGCATCTGGGAACTGGATTTCCGCGATGACCTCCTGGCGACATCGAGCGGACGAACCCCATCGGAAAACGTGCTGGAATGGCCGACTGAGAATGGGGCACCATTCGTGGATGTGAATGGAGAAACTGGGTATCAACCACTCGGCGGCGACCATCCAGTGATGTACGGCGATATGCAAGCATTCTGGATCATGAATGACCGGGGAAATACCCATCAACGATTCGATTCCGCTCCGCTAGCCGTCGAGGTGCAGGCTCATGCGTTCGGATTCGATGTGCCTGGCGACGTAGGAAATACCACATTCTACCGCTATCGAGTTGAGAATAAAGGCACTCATACCATTCGTGAAATGGGCATTGGATTCTTCGTTGACGTCGACTTGGGCGACTTCGACGATGACTATGTCGGGACGGATACAACCAACTCCATGCTCTATTTCTACAATGCCGACAACAATGATTTTGACAACGGATACGGGTACGGTCCAGCTCCTCCTGCCATTGGCATCGCAATACTGGAGGCTTCGCACGCAAATGGCTCACTTCCCAGTGACACGGGAGGTCACCCCGGTTCGTTTGCGACAGCATCGGTTTGGAATCCGGGAGGAGGAGGTGTCACCGGAGATCCGGACAACGCTGAGCATATTCACCATTTCATGAATGGTCGTTGGAAAGATGGAACGCCAATTACTGAAGGTGGTGATGGATGGAGAAACGGTAGCGTCCCAATGCCTTTCGCGATGCCTGGTGATCCAGTGACAGGTCAATACTGGTCAGAGGTGAATTCGACTCTCTCTGGTAGACCCATGCGTCCATCCGATCGAAGAGGATTCGTTTTCTTCGGCTCTTTTGACCTCGACCCAGGTCAATGGGCCCGATTTACGTTCGCTTACGTTTGGGCGCGAGGACGCGACCACCTGGATTCTGTGGTTGAGCTGAGAGATGCGGCTCGACACCTTCATGAGAACAAAGAAGCGTTGCTGGCACCTCGTGATCCGAACTTGTCCAGATTCATTGACGGCAACCCACCCGAAGATTCCCAATTCCCCTTCTGGGTCGACGAGCCCTACCCGAATCCTACTGACGACCAGTTGGCTCTGCGAGCCAGCTTCGATAAGAGCGGCCCCCTTTCTGTAAGAGTGAGTGACGCACTCGGTAGGACACGCATTTCCGAGGTGTATACAGCCAACGAGGCCGGACAGCAGACCATCACCCTCGACGTTTCGGCCTTGGCCCCCGGGTCGTATTCGGTTTCACTCGAAAGCAGGTCCCACCGCCAGTCGCACGCTTTCGTTGTGCTCCGATGAGGTGGACGCTAGTCAGCATATCGCTGCTGCTCGCCTTACCGGTTGTCGCCCAGGACCCCTATGCGGTTGGAAGCTGTGAAACTCCCGGCGCCGAGACCCTGCTGGAGGTTGGTAATGTCAGGGCCAGACTACTGAACAATGGCGGGTTGTTTTGGAAAGGCATCCCCAACATTTATGAGGTTCCAGCTGGTAGCGGTGTACAAGTAAGTCACGCGGCTAATCTCTGGATAGGAGGACAGATCGATGGTGAAGTTCGAATATCTGCCAGCACGTACGGACCCTACGAGCAATGGGCTGGACCGATACCGGAAGGCGGCCACCCTCCGACTGAATGTGACCTGTTCGACCGCTTCTGGCATCTCGACTCTACAACTGAACGACGGCATGCGGTCTTTGGAAGTGGGCCTTCGCTGAATGCGCTCGAATGGCCAGCTCATCTAGGGGCTCCATTCGAAGACCGGAACGGAGTCGAGGGATACCAGCCCCATGACGGTGATGTGCCTGTCGGTCTTGGGGACAGAACGGCTTGGTGGATCATGAACGATAGAGGAAACGAGCACACGCGTACACGATCCAGGCCGCTCGGTGTTGAGGTTCATGCCACAGCGTTTGGATTTGATGTGCCCGGTGACCTTGGCAATGCCACGTTCTATCGCTATCGCATCTGGAACAGGGGGCCGAGACCGATTGACAGTATGGGGGTGAGCATGTGGGCCGATTTAGAGCTGGGAAATCCGTTCGACGACAGAGTGGGGACAGACACGACCCTGGCACTTTTCTATGTGTACAACGCCGATGACGACGAGGACCTGACGGGTCCGACGCCTGGATACGGAAGCGCCATACCAGCTTTTGGCATCACGATTCTGGAAGCCTCACACGTGAATGGAGGACTTCCTTCGGACGTAGGAGCGCATCCCGGGAAACATGCGACATCCAGCGTCTCATATGTTGGAGCCGGTGGTGTAACCGGGGCGCCCCGCCACTATCAGGATCACTATTACTTCATGCAGGGGGTTTGGAAGGGTGGATATCCCATAACACTCGGCGGATCAGGATTTTCGTATTCCCGCATCCCGATGCCATTCTGGATGCCCGGCGACCCAGTCACGGGCTCTTTCTGGTCCGAAGTGAACGACGATGAAAACGGAACTGCATTGGCAGAAGCCGATCGCAGGGGCCTGATTTCGTTCTTCGGTTTCAACTTGGCTCCTGGTGAGTGGACTCAATTCACATTTGCTTTTGTTTGGGCCCGAGGAAGCGACAACCTCAACTCTATCACAGAATTGAGACGGGCCACGAGATTCATTCATCAAAACAAAGCTGCCGTACTGGTCCCGAGGACGTCAACGTCTCCTCGAATTGAGGATCAACTTCCGACGCAAGACCCCCAATTCCCCTTCTGGGTCGATGAGCCCTATCCAAACCCGGCCCAAGATCATGTGACGATCAGCATGAGCCTGAAGTGGGAGGCACCGGTCACGATCACGCTGATTGACACTCTCGGGCGGGAATGGAAACGTGAGCAATATGCTGGGTCGCCCGGGCCGGTCACGAAGCGACTGGATACCCGAGACCTGCCTCCTGGAACCTACCTGATTCGCGTTTCCCAGCGCTCAGAGCACGTCGATTGGCCCCTTATCGTCCTGTAACTTTTGCCGATTAATGGTGTACAGAGGGGCCCTTTTAACCAGAAAGGCCGATTAAAGCGGTTTAAGCCGATATCCGGTATGAGTAACACCGATTACACACCCATCTCCTGCAACTTCCACGACATCCTGGAGCATCACGCGATTCGCGGTGATGTGGTCCGTGTCGTCTGGGAGGCCAGTGGTGTCCGGCGCGAAGGGTCATTCTGGTTGCTGGACGTGTCTGCCCACGATGGAGCTGACTGGGTCAAAATGCTTCCTGTTGGCGAGGATTCTGCCAAAGCATTCGAGGTTCGCCTGGACCGGCTGGTCCAGGTCGATGGCAATGAACTGGCGCGTTTCTGCTAGATTCACGCTGGAAGGGTATCCGGGACTGCCCCGGAGCGAACGTAACTGATCAATCGTGGCTGTCGTACGTCTTCTCTCCGGAAGACGCACACGATCCGCCGCTCCCTTTGGATCGTTCCGATACCATCTGACCATCCAGCGACCACTGTCCACCTCCCTGGCCAGGTCGGAAGCCCCCTACCCAGACCCGCCATGTTCCGGAATTATATGCGCGTTGCGTTGCGCAACGTGTTCAAGCACAAGGTCCATTCATTCATCAATGTGACTGGATTGGCCATTGGCCTGGCCTCGTTCGTCCTCATCTTCCTCTACGTTCAGGACGAGCTCTCGTATGACAAGTACCACGAGAAAGCGGACCGCATTTACCGTGTGACCTCCGAAGTCGTGGGCGCCGAGTTCTCGGCCAGCATGTCGTTTCCTGTGGGCCACACGCTGCAGCAGGAGTATCCCAACTTCGTCGAGTCCTACGTCCGCTTCTTCAATTTCCAGGCTCCTACGGTCGCGATGACCTACCAGCCGGATGGCGGTGAACGCGTTCGGTTCAATGAGCCCAACTTCTTCTTTGCCGACTCCACCCTCTGGGATGTATTCGACTTTGAGCTGCTGGTGGGCAATGAAAACACCGCTCTGGCGCAGCCGAACAACATTTTGCTCACCGAGCGGATGGTCGCCAAGTATTTCCGGGACGAAGACCCGGTTGGCAAGGTTATCCAGCTGGAGAACCAGGGCACCATCAACTTCACCGTAGCTGGAATCCTGGCCGACCCGAAGCCGAACTCGCATTTCGAGTACGATTTCCTGGCCTCGATCAATACGCTGAACGCGTTCCAGAATGGGCAGCCGTTCCAGGACAACAACTGGTACTGGAATCCAGCCTGGACCTACATCGTCGTGCCGGAAAACGTGGACATGGCCACCTTCGAGGGCTACTTCCCAGATTTCGTCGACAAATACTGGCCTCCGTTCATCAAGGACAATTCGGCCATGTACTTGCAGAAGCTGACGGACATCCACCTCACGTCGCGCCTGGACTTCGAGATCCGGCCGAACAGCGACGAAGCGTATGTCTACATCTTCTCGGCCATCGCCTTCTTCATCCTCATGATTGCGTGCATCAACTTCATGAACCTGACCACGGCTCGGTCTGGTCAGCGAGCACGTGAAGTTGGATTACGCAAAGTGCTTGGTGCCGTCAAACCGCAACTGGTCCGCCAATTCCTGAGCGAGTCGATCCTGCTGGTTGCTTGCGCGCTCCTGGTGGCGATACCGTTGATCTACATCGGACTGCCCATTCTGAATGGATTCGCTGGCAAGGCGCTGACGTTCAGCCCCGTTACCAACCCTCTGCTGTTTGCGGGGCTGATTGGAATCGTCTTTGCCGTTGGGGGACTCTCCGGGCTCTACCCGGCATTCTTCCTCTCAGCATTCCAGCCTGTCCAGGTGCTCAAGAACATGCTGACCGTCGGGCGAACGGACGTGTCCGGCATACTCCGCAAAGGACTCGTCGTCACCCAATTCGGTATTTCAATCCTGCTCATCGTGGGCACGTTCGTCGCCTACGACCAGCTGGAGTACATGCAGAACAAGAACCTCGGGTTCGACAAGGAAGAGGTCATCCTCATTCCCATTCTGGGTACACCGCTGGCTCCACAGTATCACGCATTCCGCGACCAGATCCTGCAGGACAATCGGATTGCGGCGGTAACGGTGCTCGAGGACATCCCGGGCAGCAAGTATCAGACAGACAACTTCCAGTTTGAGGGGATGTCCGACCCGATGCAGATTCCGCGTTTGACGGTCCATGATGATGCGGTTGAAGTCCTCGGCATGGAGCTGGCTGCGGGTCGCGGGTATTCCCGGGACTTCCCGGCTGATTCTGCCGCTGCCATCATGATCAATGAGGCGATGCTTCCTGTTCTTGGGCACCAGACCGCCGAGGATGCGATCGGACATCGGATCACGCTGCGCGGACAGGAGAAGGAAGTGATTGGCGTCGTCCGGGACTTCCACTACGCCAGTCTGCACAACCCGATCGGCCCCTTCATCGTCGAGCGTTTCTTCAATCAGGGCATCTTCAACTTCTTCGGGCGATATGCCGCAGTCCGGGTCCGTCCAGGCGATCCGGCAGGTACACTGACCTACCTGGAGCAGCAGTGGCGCAATTTCGTACCAGATCGGCCATTCGAGTACCGCTTCCTGGACAACGAACTCGACAAACTGTACACGGCGGAGCAAACCCTCGGCCAGGTTGCAACCGTTTTCTCGTTGATGGCCATCTTCGTGGCATGTCTTGGACTGTTCGGCATGGCATCGTTCACCGCCGAGCGGCGAACCAAGGAAATCGGCGTGCGGAAAGTGCTGGGTGCTTCTGAAATGGGCATCATCACACTCTTGACCAAGGAATCCGCGCGTCTCGTGTTGATTGCGTTCGTCCTTTCAGCGCCACTCGCCTGGTTCGCCATATCCAAATGGCTGCAGACCTTCACGTTTGCAACGACCATCAATCCGGTGTCCTTCGTGGTTGCTGGTGTAGCGGTCTTTGCTGTTGCAATCCTGACGGTCGGCTTGCAGTCAGTCAAAACTGCGACGGCCAATCCGGTCGACAGTATCCACTACGAATGATCGCGGGAGCGCAGGCCTGACTGGGACGCTTCTTGCGACTCTTCTTCGAGCCCGTCATCAGGCAAGCTGATGGCGGGCTCGCTCATTTCTTCCGGAAGAGACTCGCTGTTCGCAGTCGAAATGGAGCTGTCCGATTGAACCGCAATGTTTACCGACGATGTTCGGCCAACCAATCCGCGCAATCTGCCCATCAGCCGCTGCATTTTCTTGCGCTGATTCTGCTCCCAGAGACTGATTCCGGCCCTGACTGCTGCCATGCCTCCGAGGCCCCCCGAAGCCGCAAGAGGGAGAATGACCCAGGGCGGCAATCCAGAGCCATCCAGGGAGATTCCCGTGATGGTTGCTCCGAAAATGGCGGACATCACATAGAAGAAGGCCGCCGCGCCGCTGTAGAATCGCTCAAGTTCAATGGAGCTTTGATTGTCTCGGGATCGAACGATCACCTGGGTCCCGGCCAGCGTTTGACCCATATCCTCGAAAACGGACTTCCATTCCCTCATGGAACCGATCTCTTCCGCTTTGCCCGATGCACTGACCGACCGTCTGAGCTCCATCACAATATCAGCCCAGGCATCGTCATCGATTTCGCCGTCGATCAATTCCGCAATTCGCATCCGGAACGGTGCCCCATTGATGGACCGCTCCTGGACCTCTTCCCGGCCGGTCGCCATTTCAACAGCTGCGGTTCGAACATACTCGGCAGGGACGCCGAGATCGGCGGCAATGCGTTCGACCTCATCCAGGGAAAGCTCGCCGTCGGCGGCATGCGCAGCGGCATGCAGCTCAGTCGCGCGCTGAATGAGCGCACCGATTTCGGATTCACTGTAGCGACGGGAAGAAGGAGCCATAGGTTCAGTCCAACCAATTGACGACGCCTGAGACCATGTCGTATTCGGCGCCGACCAGCTTCACGCTCCCGGAATTGACCGCATTCCGAATGATCTCCGAGTAGTTGACGAGATTATCGAGCGCATGATGCACGTTAGCCAACCCCGCAATTTCGCATTTTGCATCAACGGATGCAGCCGAATCAAATGTATCATCATGCTCGACCGCTTCGCTGATGCGTCCCACCAACATGTCCATACTCGGCGAGTAATGCAATTCCGGGTCCAGGATGGCCTTGACGGCCGCGCTGATGGCGCCACATCCGGAATGGCCCACGACGACCACGAGCGAGGTCTTGAGGACATCAACCGCATATTCCACGCTTGCTGTCTGCGACGGACCCACGACATTGCCGGCAACCCGGATGACAAACAGACTACCCAGGTCCTGATCGAAAATGAGGGACGGGGGCACACGACTGTCGCTGCAAGCGATCACGACGGCGTACGGGTGCTGGCCTGAAAGCAATTCGCCCCTCATCTTTTCGAGGTCCAGGGCGGTGAGTGAATGCCCACCGGCCAGGAATCGAGTATTCCCCTCCTTGAGGCGGCGCAGAGCTTCTTCTGGAGCTACCGGTGGGTAATCCATGGATCGGAATGGTGAGGTGAAAACGGGCCACTTGGTGCCCGTCTCCAAGATACCACCCGATCCCGTCCGCTACTCAACCATGGACGACCTTATCGGTGGCTTCGGCGCTACTCGACCCGCAGGATGTCAGCCGGGGCGCTGCGCCGAATACTTCGTGCCTGCGTGGTAATGGTCAGCAACGCTACACTCAGAATGATGCAATACGTGATGACGAATGGAAGGACATTGAGATGCATACTGTAGGCATAGATATCCTGGATCAATCGATTCATTCCGGTCCACGCCATGGGGAATGCAATCAAGGACCCGATGGTCATGATGACCAGGTAACGTCTGTTGACGAAATGCGCTATGCCGATCGGTGCACCACCCAGAACTTTTCGTATTCCGATTTCCTTCTGGCGATTGATCACGTTTTGTGCTGACAGGGCGTAAATGCTCAAGCAGGAAATGATCAATGCGAGGGTGGCCACAAACAGGAAGATCAAGGCGATACCCATGCTCTCTTCCTGAAAGGACTCGAAAACCTGGTCCTGATAGCGCACGCGTACTTCGTCGCCACCGAATACATCCTTGAAAGCACCATTCAGTGCCAGTACCGTTTCGTTGGTCCTTCCAGGTGCCAATCGAACCGATACCAGACGGTGATCCGTCTCTCTAACCTGTTCGAACACCGTGGGCTTGATCAGGCTGAAAAAGTCCTCGTGATGGAAATCCGCAACGACCCCGACAATGAGCCGAGGAATGGAATCCAGATCCACAACGGAACCGACCGGTTGGGAAAGGCCGACCTCATCAACGAATGTCTCGTTGACAACGATGGCCTCCGGACCCGCCGTCATGGTTGAATCAGACAACAGGAGGCCTTGTAGAGGTCTGAGCCCGAGAAACGATGCATAGTCGGCACGTCCTCCGAATACGAAGGTCTCGACACCATCCTCTGGAGTGTTTTCGGTCACGGTCTGCTGTTCGTTGTAGGAAAAGCCCACGACTTCCCTGCTCGTAGTCAACGCCATGACCCCAGACTGCTGACTGAGGAATTCCGTCAACCACGCCTGCTGTTCAGCAGAATTGGACTCGAATGAAACCAGCTGCTCTGTATTAAATCCCCAATCCTTGTGGGCCAGATACTGCCCATTCCAGGTCAGAACGATGCCCATGGACATGGTCAGAAAGGCCAGCAGGAACTGGATGGCAAGAAACCCATGGGAAAGCGGCCTCCGCTTTCGGAGTTGGAGGCGATGCTGGAAGATGGCTGTTGGCCGGAACGAGGAGATGTAGAGTGCTGGATACGCTCCTGAGATCAGGCCGATGGACAAGACCAGTCCACCCATGAACAGCCAGACTCTGAGATTCCGGGTCATTCCGAAATCCAGCTCGTGTCCTGAGATCTGACTGAAGATCGGTAGCAGGCCTTGCCATGCAAGAAGGAGACCCATGATCAGAGCCAAGAGACTCATCACGATGTTCTCCGTCAGAAACTGAATGACGAGCTGCTTTCGACTGCCTCCGACAGCTTTCCGGACTCCGATCTCCTTGAGGCGCTTGGTTGCTGTGGCCATGGAGATGTTCATGTAATTGAAGCAAGCCAGCAACAGAAGCAATCCTGAGATCAGCGACAACACGACCACGGGCGCCCAGGGAATCGAGTTGGCCATGCTCCGTTCTACGTTCTCCCTGTTCCAGGCAAGATTGGTGATGGCATCGATGTCATATCGGACGATCTGCCAATCGGGGTTTGCGGCATTCAGCTGATCCTGCCAATTCTGCAATGCAGATCGAAGGGTCGCCACCGGGGTTCCGGCGACTCGTCTGATGAAAGTGGCATCCACGGTCTGCCTCCACCCGCTCTCGAGTTGGTCTTCGAGCATCGAAAATGGCATAACCATCAAGTACTGAATGCCCGCTTCCGTCGTGAAAGGCTCCGACACCGCGGCTACCCGGATTTCTTGTTCAGGTCCGTCGCCGATGGAGAGCGACAGCGATTGCCCGACAGGATCAGCATCACCAAACACGGTTTGAGCCCAGGATGCACTGAGCACAACAGCGGGCTCCGATCCAAAGGCCTCAACGCTTCCCGAGGCCGTCGGAAAGGCAAACATCGAGAAGAAATCCGCGTCGGCGAACAGCGCCACCCGCTCAAATTGGTCGTCTCCCCGAGTCAATTGAACTCGACGCTGTTCCAGTCGCACAACCGAATCAACGAGCGGGGAAGACTCGGCAAGGGCTGGTCCCAATGCCGCAGGAGTATGTCCCCACCATTGTTCACCGTCAGATTCCTGCGTCACCTGATGAACCAGCATCAGGTCGTCCACGCGAGGGTGGTGATGGTCCCGCGTCAGAACCTTCGACACGAAGGCGTACGAGACCATGGTCACGGCAATGGCCACTGCCAGTCCGAACATGTTGATCATGCTCGGCACGCGGTTCTTGCGAAGATTGCGCATCGCTACGCGCACATACCCCTTCGCCAGAGACCATTGATACAGGACCTCCGAACGAATCTCTCGGCGATCACGGGTCTTCATCCAAGCAACGCTGCGAAACTCGGATTCCGTTTCATGGAACGTCCCCAACTCGGCCGTCGCCTCACGAAATGCTTCTTCCTCGCTGTGACCCGCTTCCACCAGGAAGGCGACCTGATCACGCAGGTGCTGTTCGAGCTCATCAAGGTCACGTCCCTTGAACGCGCGGGAGTACTTGTACTGGTGGCGCCAGGTGGAAAGCGCCTTCTCCAAATTGAACATGTTGGATGACCTCATCCGTTGGCTGTTTGCTGGCCCCATAGTTCGGCCCAGACAGCATTAACCATTTTCCATTCTTGCTGGACATGAGCCAGCGCTTTCTTACCGTCTTCCGTGATGCGGTAGTACTTGCGATCCGGTCCTTCCTCGGAGGCCTGCCAGTAGCTTTCCACCCATCCGTCGTGTTCCATTCGATGCAGGATGGGATAAAGCTTGCTGTTCGACCAGGCGACCTGGCCGTCATAAAGCTGTCGAGCCCGATAGACGAGCTGAAACCCGTACTTGGGCCCTTCCATGAGCATGGACAGGATGAGTGGCTTGAGCGTGGCGCCGGCCAGCGATTTGGACAACATGGATCGCGCGATTCGATGATGGGGTGGGGATGACCTTTCCGAATCATTTCCAAGACGAACCCGGAGTCATTCGGTGTGGCCGCTATAATCACTTTTGATATAGACTATGACAAAAGACGGTATAGCCTGAAAGAGGTTGCGGTCGATTCCGAAAAAAGATGATTTCAACTTCACGAAGGGATCTTTCGCGCTGAAACTGAATCTTTTAGGTTGTTTTGCCATTATTACTGGCTACAAACCGGGTTTTTCGGTCTCAACGCACCCTTAAGGGCATTCAACGCAGCTCCAACGTTGCATCTAAGACGAACCATAGCGGCTTTTTCCTTGCTCACCAGCGTTCTGCTGGGCGGGCTGATTGCGCCTCTGTCGCACTTCGCCTATATGGCGGTAAGCGACCACTATGACACGTCTGCAGCGGCCGCGCAAGAAATGGCGCATGGTCACGGGCACGAGCATAAGACCATTAACCTTGACGGACCCGGGCTGGACGCCGATCACTCGGTAGATCACCTCGAGTGTCCCTATGCCGCGTTTTTCCTGAGCCAGGCATCAGCTGTTTCTTCAGATGATGCAGGCCTGGCACTGACGTTTTCTTCGACGACGCTGACGGCTGGACCGGTCGCGACACTGACCGCCACCTCCGTCCACATCTCCCCCATCCGCGGACCACCCGGGCTTCTGGCCTGATCCGGTCGCGGAAGAGGTTCCGTCTAGTTTTTGCACAGACGCTCTATCGGTGAGACCGATGGCGGCGTCCCTGATGACGCTCATCCTCTGCGAATCGTGCACCGCTGCCCGTGTTCAGGGCATCGCTGCGTGCTCATGACGTGTGCTGGCTTTCAGTCGCCCGTTCCGGAAAGGCCTTCCTGTCCCCGAACGCCCCTGCGCCTCCATCCGGCGCGACTGTTATTCCATTGACATTTCTATCCGCATTTTCGTCATGAAAGCACTTCGTACGTTTTTCCTCCCTGCCCTGATTGCCTCGGTCCTGCTGGTTGGCTGTGACGCCAGCGATATGGGCAATGAAGAAGTAGATCTCACCCTTCGCCTGGAGGGCCTCTTCGACGGACAGCAGCTGACCGGTCAGGTGTTCGAGCACAATGGTGCAAACATCACGCTCGAGTCAGCCCGCATTTACCTCTCCGAGATTTCCCTGACGACGGCCGATGGCGAAGTCATCACATTCGAATCCGATGCCATCACGGTCCCGGCCAAGGATGCCAATGACAACGACGTCTCCCACACCGTTACCGACAAGATCATTCTTGCCAAGCATGACCTGGGCATGGAAGACTACCACCTCGGCATGGTCCCGGAAGGCGATTACACGTCGATGTCGTTCCGCCTCGGTATTGTGGGCATGGACAACCGTATTGATGCCTCCCAGGTACCTTCGAATCACTCGCTTGCCAAGCAGACAGACAAGAACAACCACTGGAACTGGGCCAACGGCTACATCTACCTTCGCGTCGATGGCCAGGTTGACACGGACGGTGATGGCACGGTGGACGAAGACTGGAATGCCCACATCGGCAAGGACGACTTTTCCCGTGTAATCACCCTGGATACCAACTTCACGTTGGACCATGAGACCGGCAACGAAGTGCACGTGATGGTGGATTACCACGACATGTTGCACATGGTCGACCTGGCTGATCCTGCAGAGCGCGTTACGCACACGAGCAACAACCTTCCGATGACGAACAAGATCATCGGAATGGTGGACAGCGCATTCATGCTGCATGGTGTTCACATGAGTGAACACGACCACGATCACAACCACTGATCGTGACGCGTCGCGTCCACATACTCATCGCTTTTGCGCTGGGTATTTCGCTTGCGGGATGCGGGATCGCGGACTCTGACGTCCGCGATCCCGCAGTCCTCGATGTCCCGACTGGATTCGAGCCCATCCCGATCCCGGATCACAATCCGCTGACTGCGGAGAAAGTGGCACTGGGAGAACGGTTGTTCTTTGATCCACACCTGTCGGAAACGGGCACCGTGTCATGCGCCTCCTGTCACCTGACGGAAGCAGCCTTCGCGGACCCACGACCGATCTCCATTGGTGTCCACGGACGTATCGGCGAGCGCAATTCCCCCAGCCTTGTGAACATCGGGTACATCAACCTGCTGTTCTGGGATGGTGGTGCACTGACGTTGGAAGCTCAGGCCCTGGCGCCGCTGGAAGCCGACTTCGAGATGAACATGAATCTCGGAGATCTGATTTCGCGCATCGGTGAGGATCCTTCCTATGCGGCCGAATTCGATGAGGCTTTCGGCGAAGGACCCTCGATTCAGAACGTGACGCAGGCGCTGGCCTCGTTCCAGCGGACCATCCGAAGTGGGGGGTCGCGATTCGATCGTTTCGAGGCTGGTGCGGTGGACGCATTGAGCGCTGCGGAGCGGCGTGGGATGGAGCTCTTCAACGGCAAGGCGAATTGTGCCTCCTGTCATGCAGGCTTCCTGTTCACCAATCAGGCATTCGAGAACAACGGGGTGGCCTTCACCTATCCCGACTCGGGACGAGCCCGCATCACGATTGACCCGGCAGACTTCATGGAATTCCGGGTCCCTTCGCTGAGGAATGTTGAGAAGACGGCTCCATACATGCACGATGGCCGATTCGCGACTCTCGAAGACGTTATCGAACACTATGACGAAGGCGGAAGCGATGTCCGAAACAAGAGCGCATTGATCGAGCCTCTTCGCCTTACAGAATCTGAGAAGGGTGACCTTGTCGCCTTCCTTCACACATTGACTGACGAAGTCATTTTGACCGGCCTTGCGCCGTGACAAGACCATGACCCTAACCAAATTGTCAGCACTGACCAGGCTTTCCCTGCTGTTGGTTCCACTGATATTCGTGGCCGGATGCGCCCCGGATATCGCGGAAACCGACTTCTACAGCATGCACCCCGATCCCGACGCGGGCTCGGCTGCGGAAGTTGTCCTGCTCGACCATGTCGAGTCCGGTACACAACTGACGCTGGTCGCCCGGGAAGCACTTGGATGGGGCTTCAATGCCTTCCGCGTGGAAGCAGCTGAAGGATGGCAGTCGATTTCCCCAGCACTCGTATACGAGGTGGGTGCCAGTCGATGGACGTCTCCCCTCTCCTCTGAAATCTCCGATGGAGCGGGCGTGATGTATGCCGTCCCCCCTCCCGTTGAAGGAGGCGAGTGGTTCCTGGAAGTCTCCGGCTCGACGAGTGCAGGCTCCCTGTCGCTTCGGGTACCCGTCACGGTTGAAGAAGACATCTGGGTTCGGCCCGCCAACGCATCGGATCTCATCGTGGCGTGGGTGGCTCCAACCGCGCCCAAGACGGGCAATGACGATTTCGAAGTGGCTTTGTATCGCTATGTGAACGGCCAGTTTGAAGCCGTCACCAACGCATCCCTCGATCTTTACCCGTACATGGATATGGGAGGCGGTGAAGGGCACAGCACGCCGTATTCCGCACCGACACACGTTGGCGGGGGTCGATACAAGGGTGATGTCAACTTCATCATGTCCGGCGGCTGGGACATGACCGTCATCGTTACGCTGAACGGCCAAACCGAGGAAATCGTGTTTGCCGGATTCACGGTGCAGTAGAGAGGAATCAAATGAGAATACCTGGAATCACATCCTTCACGACTCGGCAGTCACTGCGCCTTTGGATAGGTGCACTGCTGCTGGCCGTGGTAAGCGCTGCGCCATCATTTGCTCAGGACGAACAACCCTTGCTGGGGGTCGTGCTGGACGACTTGTCCGGGCAACCGATCCCATTGGCCACCGTCATCGTGACCGGGACGCAGTATGGAACGGCAGCCGACTATGATGGGCAATTTGAGCTACTCCTTCGTCCCGAGCACCACATGCTCCGGATTTCGGCCCTGGGATATGCTTCTCGGGTCGTCCACATCACGTCAGAAATGCGGGATGGTGGGTCGATGACGATCCGGTTGGAGCCGTCAGTCATCAATGTTGACGAGGTTGTTGTGGCCGGAGATCGCGCACGCGTCGATGACCCATCGGCCTCCTCGCACAATCAAAATGCGACCGAGGATTTGATGGATCGCATTCCGGGAGCCGACTTCCTCCAGCGTGCCAACATTGCCTGGGAGCCGGTCATCCGGGGAATGAATGGCGGGCAGGTAGGCGTCGTGATTGACGGAATGAAAGTGGTTGGTGCCTGCATCGACCGAATGGATCCAACGTCGGCATACGTTGAGGTAGAGAATCTGGAACGCCTGGAGTTGACCAAAGGCGGATTTGACCTGAACATGGGTTCGCAGATTGGCGGTACGGTCAACCTGATGACTCAGCGTCCTTCGTTCGATGAGGACCCGTTCATCACTTCTGAAGTGGGCTTCGAATCGGCTTCGATGCTTCGCCGCGGGCGTGTATCGGCCGGCATGGCAAAAGGAAAAACGAGTGTCCGAGGGAGCTGGTCCTACCGCATCGCTGACGACTTCACCGCTGGTGGAGGTCAGTCGCTGGCCAACTCCGGCTACGAGAAGAACAATTACAAAATCGACGTCACCCGGATGCTCAATCACGCACATCAGGTGACAGGTTCGTTCCTGGCTGACAACGCCTGGGGTGTCGGATATCCCGTGCTGCTCATGGATGCGACGCTTGCCAAGGCGCGCATCGGAAGCGTCACCCACAATTGGGAGCGTCACACGGCCACGCGTGGCCTGAAGACGGCCGAAACGAGGATCTATCACAACACGGTCGATCACTGGATGGACGATTACCAGCGGGACGTGTTCGATCGCCCGGTGATGCGCGGCATGTACATGCCCATGTTTGGCAATACCCAGACATCCGGGCTGATTTCGAACTGGGGATTCCGCTTCGGTCCGAGCCGCATGAACCTGACATTGGACGCATACCAGACCGACAGTTTTGGCGATATGTGGATGTTCTCCGTGTTCGAGAATATCCAGGACATGTATCTCCTGAACCTCGGAGACATCCGAGTTCGTCACGGAGCTATTGCAGCCGATTGGTCGACGCCTCTGGCGGACAACCTGGTCGGTCGTCTGAATGCCCGCTGGGACTACTCGACCCGCGACGTTTTGCGTGACGAAGCTGTGGCCATTCTTCAAGGCCGCTGGGGTGATGGAGACCTGGCGCGCACTTACTCGTTCGGCAACATCAGCGGAACGATCGACTATGCGCTCAATCCGATTACCCGGCTCCATCTGAGCCTCGCGCATGTGGCCCGACTGCCCACTCATGTGGAGAACTACGGCCACTACGTCTACAATTACGTCGACGGATTCTTCTATACGGGCAATCCGAACCTCAAGCCGGAGCGCTCGAACCAGATGGAGATTGGCGTCGAGCGATGGACTTCGCGGTATGGTCTGACGGCTTCCGTTTACGGCAATTGGATCCAGGACTACATCGTAGGTCTGGCAGACGACGGTCTTTCCGACAACGAGATCTATCGCTTCCGAGTATACCAGAATGCGTCCTCCGCAACCCTGGTTGGATTTGAGCTCAGTGCTGTCGCAGACATCGCGCGTGGCTTCTCCGTGGCCGGCTCGTCTTCGTACACTCGTGGCCAGAATCATGAGTTGGACGAGCCCATGTTCCTGATTCCGCCGCTCAGTGCGCAGCTCGCGCTGCGATTTGATCAGCCCAAGTACTGGGCCGAAATCGAATCGCGAATGGCCATGCCCCAGGAGCGTGTCGCCAGACAGATTGCCGTGGAAGACGTGACCGATGGCTACTTCATAGTCAACATGCGCGGTAGCTACACGGTGCGCGAGACGACGTCATTGCGATTCGGAATCGACAACCTGTTCGATACGTTCTATCACGAGCACCTGAGCTTCGGCAACCTGCCCAACGAAGGTCGCAACGTGTACCTTTCGGTATCGCACACACTGTAGCCTCGATAAGGCGCTTTCTCACCAAGACCATGATTCCGGCCGATATCAAGGAAATGGCGAAACACGACCCGCTGGTCGCCGAATTGTTGGCGATCGGTGGCCCGTTTTTCTACAACGACTATCAGCGAATGCGGTCCGGTGATTCTGAATGGGTGATGCGTGATCGGGCCAAGAAAGCTCGTTGGGCGTTCGTTTTCTTTGTGATTCTCTGGGGGATCTACCTCACCTTTTTCTTGATTACCACCTTCAGATACGAGGCTGACTGGATTGCGCAATTGCTGCGACTCCTCAGTGCAGGTCTGTATGGTGGAGCCGCATGGTTGATCTTCCGAAACATGCGGCGACTTGAAGAGGTCATCGCACGCATTGACGCCGGCGAATTCTCGACGGATTGATCGGCAAGGTCCGATCCGCGGCGAACCTTTGGGCGGAGTGGGCTTTCTTGAGCGATCCGGCTCGGCGCGTTGCTGCGTTGGAGACATCACCCAACCTTTCCTCCTCCCGCCATGAGCGATCAGAAGATCATCTTCTCGATGAATGGCGTCGGCAAGATCTACAAGTCGACGCGCAAGCAGGTACTCAAGGACATCTGGCTGTCCTTCTTCTACGGCGCCAAGATTGGCGTACTTGGACTGAACGGCGCTGGAAAGAGCTCGCTGCTTCGCATCATTGCGGGGCTCGACACTGATTATCTGGGCGAGATCCAGGCCCAAAAGGGCATCACGTTCGGCTACCTGCCACAGGAGCCCGAGCTGGATCCAGAAGCCACCGTGCTGGAGATCGTTGAGGAAGGTGCAGGTGAGGCTGTCCGACTATTGAAGGCATACAACGAGGTGAGCGAGAAATTCGCCGAGCCCGATGCCGACTACGAAGCCCTGATGGAAGAACAGGCCAAGCTTCAAGATCGCATTGACGCGATGGGGGCCTGGGATCTGGAGAGCCAGCTCGAAATGGCGATGGACGCTCTTCGCTGTCCACCGTCAGACGCCAAAATCGGCGTGCTTTCGGGTGGTGAAAAGCGCCGCGTTGCACTCGTTCGCCTCCTTCTCCAGAAACCAGATGTCTTGCTGCTGGATGAGCCCACGAACCACCTCGACGCAGAAAGTGTCGCCTGGCTCGAGCAACACCTGGATCGCTATGAAGGCACGGTCATCGCCGTGACCCACGATCGCTACTTCCTGGACAACGTCGCCGGATGGATTCTTGAGCTCGATCGGGGTCAGGGGATCCCGTTCGAAGGCAACTACTCGTCCTGGCTCGAGCAGAAGAAGAAGCGCCTCGAACTGGAAGAGAAGCAGGAGTCCAAGAAGCAGAAGGCGCTTGCGGCCGAGCTCGAGTGGGTCCGCATGTCACCGAAGGGGCGTCGCGCGAAAAACAAGGCGCGTATCACGGCCTACGAGAAAATGGTCGAAGAGCAGGCCGACAAGCGACAGGAAGAGGTCCAGATTCCCATCCAGCCCGGGCCTCGTCTCGGCCAGCAGGTCATTGTGGCCAAGGATGTGATGAAAGGCTTCGGCGATCGACTGCTGTACGACAACCTGAACTTCTCCCTGCCACCGGGTGGTATCGTGGGAATCGTCGGGGCCAACGGAACGGGTAAGACAACCATGTTCCGGATGATCACCGGTCAGGAGACGCCCGACAATGGATCCTTTGAGGTCGGTGAGACCGTGCAGCTCGGCTACATCGATCAGGATCGTCCGCTGGACGGGACAAAAAACGTCTGGCAGGAAATCACAGGCGGTACGGACTTTATCGAGCTGGGAGGACGTGAGGTCAACTCGCGCGCCTACGTCGGGAAGTTCAACTTTGCTGGAAGTGATCAGCAAAAGCTGGTATCCGAGCTGTCCGGTGGTGAGCGTAATCGCGTTCACCTGGCCAAGATGCTCAAAGAAGGAGCCAACGTGCTGCTGCTTGACGAGCCGACAAACGATCTGGACGTCAACACGCTACGCGCGTTGGAAACCGCTCTGCTCGACTTTGCCGGATGCGCCGTGGTGATTTCGCACGATCGCTGGTTCCTTGACCGCATCGCGACTCACATCCTTGCCTTTGAGGGCAATTCAGAAGTGGTCTGGTTCGAAGGCAACTACAGCGACTACGAAGAGAATCGCAAAGAGCGACTGGGCATCGAAGCGGATCAGCCGCACCGCGTCAAGTATCGTCACCTGACGCGATAGGCGGCGATCAAGCAAGATCGAGTGCTGAAAAGGACTGGCGACGGGGGTTCGCTCAGTCGGGCTCGCAGGTTTTGTACTGGAACGGCAGATACAGTCCGCATACGCCGACGAAGCTCGTTCCCAGGAGGACGATGGCGAAGACCAAGCCGATCGTTCCGACCGTACCGGAGATGATGTCCATGAAGTAGAGGACGATCAGGACAGCACCGACCACGAATCGGATCGACCGGTCAGCGCGGCCCATGTTTTTCTTGATGTTCATGACAAGTGGGGTTTCAGGAAAACGGAGCTGTTTCCTACTTGAAAATGGCCTCGAATAGCAGGACACCAACTGTGATGATGCCCAGGCACATGATGCATACCACAATCAGTTTCCAGGCTTCTTTCATCGTTACGTGTGTTGGAGGGACGGCTT
The DNA here is from genome assembly GCA_028284865.1 of Rhodothermales bacterium. Classification (GTDB taxonomy): domain Bacteria; phylum Bacteroidota; class Rhodothermia; order Rhodothermales; family UBA10348; genus JAAZVD01. Next base: position 174,524 of record JANQQV010000008.1, read on the forward strand.
GGCAAAGCCGAGATCCTATTGCCCTGACAGGGTACGATCAGTGCGGGGGCCAATCAATACCGACGCCCTGCGTCATGCAACCATCTTGGTCCCCGTGAGTATATTGACTATCGGTCAATAATCGAACATGGTACGGAAAGATGGGCGTCGCAGAACGTCGACTCAGGGAAAAAGAGGCTCGCAAGACTACCATCCTGCATGCGGCAGAGAGGGTTTTCTTCGCAAGTGATCCGGATACAGCCACCATGGACGAGGTGGCTGATACGGCAGAGTTGTCGAAGGGGCTACTCTACCACTACTTCGGCAGCAAGGATGAACTTATCCATGCCATCGCTCACAAAGGGCTGCTGATCATGCAATCCATGTTCAGGGAGGTCCTCGATTCCGAGGGCGATGGGTTGACCAAAGCCCGAGGAATGGGCGAAGCGTACATCCGTTTCGCTAAACAGTATCCCGATTACTTCCGGATTTTCACGTGGGCGGAGACGAGGGGCCATTCATCAGGCTCAGTAGGTGAACACACCGAAGCCTGTCACCTCGTTGGCGACTCGTGTATCGGTATGGTAGCTGAAGCGGTCCAGATCGGCATTGATGATGGGACCATCCGACCGGAATTGAATCCTATCGAAACGGCCATCACGCTGTGGGCGCAGACCCACGGAGTGATTGAGATTTCCCAACGGAAGCGCATGCGCGAACGCAAGATGGTGGATGAAAACCAATTGCAGCGTGCCAGCCTGGACATGATGCAAAAGGGCCTCAAGGCTTGAGGCTCACGCTCCCCCCGTTCGGCCCCTGAATGCGAACACGTTGCATTGAAGCGAAACTTTTTCTTCGATCTCCGTAACACCTGACACTTCATTGACTCTGAGTCAATGATCACCTTCCTCCCAGTGGCCTCGAGCCACTCTTTTTTGATCACAAGATTGACTGATAGTCAATGTCTGATTTCAAGTTAACCAGAAGCCCCCTCGGGTCCGGCCCACTGTTCCAGCAGCGTCCTGCCGTTTTTTTTGGACCGCTCGTTGACCGCGAGTCAATAATCGGTTCAAAGTCGGCATTCGCCGGGTTGGCCGTGGCATTGTTCGCCGCATTGGCCTTCGCTTCACCCTTGCACGCGCAATCCATGTCACCCATGGAGGCCTATGTGTCGATGGGGCTCGAAACCAACCCTACCCTGCTTTCGACGCGAGCGGCCCTGGCTGTGAGTGAGGCCGCCTCGGCGGAGTCTCGCAATGCCTACATGCCCAGCCTGGGCCTGCAGTCCCGCTACACACGCTCGGCCGGAGGTCGCACCATCGAATTTCCCGTGGGGGACCTGCTCAATCCGGTGTACGGAGCTCTGAACGGGCTCACTGGATCATCTTCCTTCCCCGCAATCCAGAACGAGGAGATCCGGTTTCTGAGAAAGACCGAGCAAGAGACCAAGGCCAATTTGATTCAGCCGCTCTTCCTCCCCGGAGCTTCAGCCTGGCGTCGCGCAGCCTCAGCCGATGCAGACCGGGTCGGAGCATCTCTGGCCTCCCTGGAGCGGGACCTTGCAGCGGGTATTCGGGATGCGTACCTCTCGTGGATTCAGGCAGGACAGGCCGTACAGATTGTGGAGGCGGCTCAAGCACAGTTGGAAGAAGCCCATCGGTCGACCTCCGCTCTACTCGACAACGGCCTGGCGACCAACGATGCCTTGTTTCGCATCGAAGCGGACCTGTCCGACATTCGTCAACGGCTGGCCGTCGCGAAGAACCAAGTGGAGTTGGCGGCAGCGGCCCTCAACACGCTGTTGTCGCGCCCGATTGACACACCAGTCGACTCCATCGAAATCGCTGCGCTCGAAGCGGATCTCCGCGTCTATTCGGAAAGCCGGCCCTCCAGCATTGACGATCGTCCGGAGCTGAAAGTGCTGGACGCGGCAGACGACGCAGCCTCAGCCGGAATTACCCAGGAACGGAGCGGGAGACTGCCTCAGGTAGTCCTCGCTGCCGACTGGGGAATCCAGGGAACGCGATACACCTTCGCCGACGACAGCGATTTCCGTACCGCTTCGGTTGTAGCCACCTGGACCTTGTTTGACGGACGGCGGCGCTCGGCCCGCATCCAGCGGGCCGAGGCGCAACAGCGCCAGGTAGCGGCCCAGCGCGCTGCCGTGGTGGACCAGCTGGAATTGGAAGTACAGGCTGCCCGCTGGCGGCTCGAACTGGCCGAATCCAACGTGCTGGCAGCGCGCGATGGCCGCACCAGCGCCGCCTCCGCCTTCCGCCTGACCGAACGTCGCTACAAGGAAGGAATGGCCACCGTGCTCGAGCTCCTCGACGCGAGACGCGCGCTCACGCTCGCCGAACAACAGGTACTTATCACACGCGTGGACGTGCTACGCGCCCTGGTCGAGCACATCCGCGTGACGACCACGATCTGACCACCGGCCATTGCATCTCACGATGTGACGCCCACAATCTGAAAGCCCCTACCGCTTCCTCCCCAGGACTCTCCAGACCTCAGCTCATCAGCATCATGACTGCATCCATCAAAACTCTCTCCCTAACCGTGCTTCCGATCCTGGCCCTTTCCGTGATCGTGGCCGGGTGTTCATCCCGTGCCCAGGAAGCGACTGTTCCTGCGGCCACTCCTGTGAAGACCGTGACGGTCACCCAGTCCACCGCAACAGACGCTGTCCAGACGGTCGGGACGGTTGAACCAGCATCGACCGTCGATCTCTCCTTCAAGATCGGTGGCCCAATTGCACGCATCCTGGTTGATGTTGGCGACCGCGTCCAGAAGGGACAGGTACTCGCTGAACTGCAGACGGCAGAGATCGATGCCGCGGTCCAGCAAGCCACTGCTGCGCGGGACAAGGCGCTGCGCGACTTCGATCGCATGGAGCGGCTCTATGCCGACAGCGTCGTCACACTGGCTCAGTTCCAGGATGCCCAAACCGGCCTGGATGTGGCCACCGCCCAGCTCGAATCAGCGGCCTTCAACCGCACCTACGCCACCATCACCGCGGAATCAGCTGGTCGGATCATGACTCGGAAGGCCGAGCCGGGACAGATGATTTCCTCGGGCAAAACGGTCCTCAGCATGGGTCTGACCTCTCAATGGGTTGTGGCCGTGTCCCTGTCCGACATGGATGCCGCTTCCCTTTCGGTTGGTGACAAAGCGACCCTCACGCTGGACGCATTTCCGGGGGAATCGATTTCAGGTCGCCTGGTCGAAATCGGCGAGATGGCTGATGCCCGAAGCGGCACGTTCCGTGCCGAGATCGCACTGGAGTCCAGATTGCCGTTTCGCGCCGGTTTTGTGGCCCGCGCATCCATCCAGCCGTCGTCAAGCACGCCGCGAACCATCATCCCTTCAGAAGCGCTGGTTCGTGCCAATGGACATTCGGGCGAGGTCTTTGTCATGAATCGGGAGGCTGGCACGGCTGAAGCGCGCTCGATCCGGATTGGCTCCATCCTCACGGAAGGCGTGACGGTTACCGAAGGGTTGGCGCCCGGCGAAGAGGTCATCACGGATGGCGCCGCCTATGTCTCCGATGGCTCGCCGATTGCCGTTGCCCGATAGCTCTGCCTCGACTTCATCCTGATCGAAACCTGTCATGTCTTTCATCCGATTCATTCTCGATCGCCATCAGTTTACACTGGTTGTACTGATGCTGCTGGCTGCGCTGGGACTCTCGTCATATTTCTCGATGCCTCGCGCCGAAGATCCCCAGTTCAACTTCCCTGCGGCGACGGTCATTGTCATCTACCCCGGCGCCAGTCCCGAAGATGTGGAGCAGTTGGTGGCCGACCCGCTCGAAGAGTCCATCAATGAGCTTGAGGACCTGAAAAAGGTCCAGACCACCATTCGCGACGGCGTGGCCGTCACGTTCGTGGAATTCTTCCAGGGCGTGGATCCCGATGATGCCTTCAGCGATGTCCAGGATGCGGTCAAGAACGCTGAGCGCGAGCTGCCAGGAGAAGTGGCCGATATCCAGGTCCTGCAGCAGTCACCTTCGGACGTGAACATCCTCCAGGTCGCGCTCATTTCTTCGGACGCGGACTATGGCTTGCTACGCCGCGAAGCCGAACGGCTTGAGCAGACGTTCGAGCGCATTCCATTGATCAAGCGCGCGGAAACGTGGGCTTTCCCGGATGAGGAAGTTCACATCGCGCTCGACTTTGAACGAATGCGGACCGTCGGTATCGCGCTCCCCGAAGTCATCCGTGCCATTCAGACCACGGGCGCCAATATCCCCGGCGGCGATCTGGATCTGGGCCGAACACGCTACAACGTCAAGACCAGCGGAGACTACGGCTCACTGGAAGACATCCGTCGCACCGTGATTCGCGGATCGGGTTCATCGGCCGTGTTCCTGGAGTCCATCGCGGACGTGGATTTCGGCTTTGCCGATGAGTCCTACCGGGCGCGTGTCAACGGGGAGCGGGCGGTCTTCGTCACAGCCGTTCAGCGCGAAGGGACCAACATTCATGACGTCACGGCACTGGCGCGTGAGGCGTTGACCGGTTTCGAACAGCGCGTGCCCGAGGAAGTCCGCGTCGAGTCCGTGTTCGTCCAGGAAGACAGCGTGTCTGAGCGCGTCGGCGGCTTCTTTGCCAATCTCTTTCAGGGCGTCCTGCTGGTCGGCATCATCGTGTTTCTGGCGATGGGGTTACGCTCGGCTGGAATCGTCATGCTGGCCATTCCGTTTTCCCTCTTGATCGCCATCGGATGGCTCGACTTCAGTGGATTCGGGCTGCAGCAGATGTCCATCGTAGGCCTGGTCATAGCGTTGGGTCTGCTTGTAGACAATGCCATCGTGGTCACCGAGAACGTCGAACGATTCAAATCCATGGGGCTCTCCTCGCGTGAGGCGGCGCTCAAAGGTGCCGGACAGGTGGCAGGTCCCATCATCAGCGCGACGATCACGACCATCCTGTCATTCCTTCCGATGGTCCTTCTCCAGACGGGTACGGGAGACTTCATCCGTTCCATGCCCCTCATGGTGATCTTTGCGCTTGGTGCCTCCCTGATCGTTTCCCTCACCCTTACTCCCCTACTAGCCGGTGCATCTCGTCGGCGTAAAACCGAAAACGGCGAGGACGTCACCCGCGAGCGGAAGGCTACCTGGCTCAATCTCCAGCTCGAAACCATTGCCAAAGGTCGCTACACTCGCCGCCTGCGTCAGGCCGTCGCGAGGCCCGGCCTCGTCATCGTTGCTGCGGTCGTCGTGTTCGCAGGATCCATGGCCCTGTTCCCATTCGTGGGTGTCAGCCTCTTTCCCCGCGCTGAGAAGCCCTACCTGATGGTCAACGTGGACCTTCCGGAAGGTGCCAGCCTGGATCGTACGGATTCCATCGCCCGTCAGGTGGAGGATGTTCTTCGGGAAAACGAAGGCATTACCGATCTGATCACGAATGTGGGTCACGGGAATCCGCGCATCTACTACAACGTCGTTCCCGAGCGAGATAACGCGGCTCACGCGCAGATCATCGCGGGCCTGGCCTCCGCCTCGCCGACGGCCATCACCGAACGCATTGAAGAACTGCGACGCAGTCTCCGGGAAATCCCCGGCGCCCAGATCCAGGTCAAGGAATTCATGCAGGGACCGCCTGTGGAAGCCCCGATTGCCATCAGCATCGTCGGTAATGATCTCAGCGTGCTGCGCAACGAAGCAGCGCGCATTGAGCAGGTCCTTCTGGACGTTCCGGGTACAATCGACGTCGATAATCCATTTGAGCGATTCAAGACTGACCTGAAGGTGGACATCAACCGCGACAAAGCCGGATTGCTGGGCGTTTCCCTCGATGCTGTGGATCTGACCGTTCGCTCGGGCCTCGCAGGTCTGCCGGTAACGTCATTCCGGGACGAGCAGGGCGAAGACTATGAGGTCGTCGTTGGACTGCCATCAGAGGGCCGACCGGGAATCGATGCCTTCGACCGGCTCCACGTCGTCTCGAATCTGGGAGGCACCGTGCCTGTTCGCCAGGTCGCCTCGCTGTCATTCGAATCGAGTCCGTCCCTGATCCAGCACCGAGACCTCGAGCGCATCGCAACCATCACGGCCGACGTTGTGCCTGGTGCCAACGTGGCTGAGGCCACGGCCGCCGCAATGGACGCCCTTGCCGACGTCAATCTTCCCACCGGATATCGCTACCTGGTCGGCGGCGAAGAGGAAAGCCGGGCTGAATCCTTCGGCGGAATGGGCCAGGCGCTGCTGATCGCCCTGCTCGGCATCTTTGCGGTGCTGGTCCTCCAATTCCGTTCGTTCCGTCAGCCGGGCATCGTGTTCGCTGCCATCCCGTTTGCCATAACCGGCGCCATCCTGGCACTGCTGATCACCGGGTACACATTCTCCTTCACGGCCTTCATCGGGCTCACGTCGCTGGTCGGGATTGTGGTGAACAACTCGATCATTCTGGTCGACTATGCGAACCAGTTGTTGCAGGAAGGGAAATCCGTCCTGGATGCGATTGTTGAAGCCGGACAAACCCGATTCATTCCCATCATCCTGACCACGCTGACCACGATCGGTGGCCTGCTGCCGCTGACTTTGACCGGCTCGAGCATGTGGGCGCCCATGGGGTGGGCCATCATTGGTGGCCTGATCGTTTCGACCGTGCTGACACTGGTTGTGGTTCCTGCGCTCTACGCCCTACTCACCAAAGCACCTGAGTTCGAGATCGCGTAGAATGGCCGGCGTCCCACTCATCGCCAGCGAGTTTTGTCATGCGCAAGACACTCCTCCTTGAAGAAGTCGGCCTGTTCGGCCTGTCCCTGTTCATGTATACCCAGCTTCCCTACGGCTGGGGGCTGTTTGCGCTTTTGATCCTGACACCGGATGTCTTCATGCTGGGATATCTGGCCGGAAAGCGCGTCGGAGCTTTGATATACAATATCGGCCATCACCGAGGACTGGCATTGGCCGTTTGGGGAATGGGGTACCACGTGGGTATCAGCTGGATCATGCTGATCGGCGTCATCCTTTTCGCTCACGCCAGTATGGACCGCATTTTCGGATATGGCTTGAAGTACGCGGATGACTTCAAGCACACCCACCTCCAGGAAATCGCTGATCAGACGTAGTATCCGGCCAGAATCAGCACTCAAACGCCCGTGTAGGGGAAACTTGCAATCGCCATGAAGAGGCTGTCAAGCCATTGCAGCGCAGGCTGTCGTTCGTAATTTAGGAATAGATAGTCCTTAATTCCTTAATACCCTCAATAGCGAATCCTGAATGCTCTCCAGCGCCTGCAGATATGGAATCCTGGCCTCGATTCATCTGGCTCGTCAAGATGCTGATGGATTCGTACCGGTTCGCCAGATCGCCTCGAGCCTGGAAGTATCCGCCCCCTTCCTCTCGAAGATCATGCAGCAGCTGGTCAATGAAGACCTGCTGGACTCACTCAGGGGGCCCACCGGGGGCGTCAAGCTTGCTCGCTCACCCAAGGATATTCGCGTGAACGACATCGTTCTGGCCATCGATGGCCGCAAGATGCTGGAATCATGTGTTCTGGGTCTCCCTGGATGTGGTTCCAATGCGCCGTGCCCCATGCATGCAGATTGGGCGGTCGTCCGGGAAAGTTTCTGCAAAATGCTGGAAGAAACCACGCTAGCTGACTTGGCAAAGGACACGGACGCAAACGGCCTGCGCCTCACACCAACCGGCTGACCTTTTTTTATCCCTATTAAGGACTTAATACTCTTTTATCCTCTGACTCATTCGCGTACATCCTCATGAACCGCTCCATCCTACCTCTGCTCGCTCTCGTTCTCCTTTGCTTCGGCTGTGGATCAGGCACGCCCGAATCGGCCGGCTCCACTGATGCTCCCGCAACGACAGCCGGACTGACAGAAGAACAATTGGAACACGGCATCGGACCGATTGAGGCCTTCGATCCCGGCCCTCTGGACGACGCCCTGGCTGACAAAGGCCTCGAGGTCTTCAACCTGAAGTGCTCAGCGTGTCACAAGATGGAAGGACGCTACGTGGGTCCCGAAATGGGCACGATCGCAAATGAACGCTCTCCTGCATACATCATGAACATGGTGCTCAATCCCGCTGAGATGATTGAGAAACACCCTGAGGCGAAAAAGAAGTTCGCCGAATTCATGACGCCCATGCCCAACCAGAACATTTCCGAGGATGAGGCCCGCGCCATCCTGGAGTATTTCCGCCGCGAAGCCGCCTCTCGTTGAGGCCGCCTTCTGAGCAGCTACCGAATTCCACCCCAACAACAGTCTGGTGCACAGATATGAAACGCACTACCACCTCCCGCATCATCGTACCCATCGCAGCCCTGCTGTTGATTGGTGTGATCGCAACCTCCTGCCAAACAGCTGAACAGGCCGGCTCAAGTGATGCCGCCAGCGCCGTCTATGTACCGCCTGGAAGCCACGACAGCTACTACACCTTCTTCTCTGGCGGATTCTCCGGCCAGATGACCGTCGCCGGCCTCCCCTCCGGTCGTCTCTTGAAAACCATCCCGGTATTCTCGCAGCATGCTGAAAACGGCTGGGGGTACGATGAGGAGACCAAGGCCATGCTGAACACATCCTATGGATTCGTTCCTTGGGATGACTCCCACCACCCGCAGCTATCGCAGACGGATGGCGTGCCGGATGGTCGCTGGGTGTTCATCAACGGCAACAACACGCCACGCATTGCCCGCATTGATCTGTCCACCTTCGAGACGCAGGAAATCGTAGAGATCCCGCTCTCTGCTGGCAACCACGCCTCTCCTTTCATCACGCAGAACTCGGAGTACGTCGTTGCGGCCACCCGCTTCTCCGTACCGATTCCGCAACGTGACATCTCCATCGAGGAGTACAAGGAAGAGTTCAAAGGCACGATCTCCTTTGTTCGCGCCGACGATCCGGGCAACATGGAAGTGTCTTTCCAGATCATGCTCCCGGGCTACGACTACGACGTCAGCCACGCCGGTAAAGGCCCCTCCCACGGTTGGGCATTCTTCTCGACCTACAACGTTGAGCAGGCCAACACCCTGAAAGAGGTGTTCGCCTCGCAACGTGACAAGGACTTCATCGCCGCCGTCAACTGGATGCGCGCTGAAGAATGTGTTGCCAACGGCGCCGCTGAGCGCTGGGATGCGTCCTACCTGCGCAACTTCAAGCCGCACGGCGATATGGCCTTCACTGAAGAGCTTCGTGGATCAAACATGCTCTTCCCGGAAAACTGCGAAGGCCTGGTCTATTTCCTTCCCACCCCGAAATCCCCGCACGGTGTTGACGTAGATCCTACCGGCGAATACATCGTCGGTGGTGGCAAGCTCGCCACGGTGATTCCGGTCCACTCGTTCTCAAAAATGCTGGCTGCCATTGAAAACGAAGCATTTGAAGGCGAAATCGACGGTATCCCCGTGCTCGAATACGATGCCGTCATGGCTGGTGAAGTCGAGAACGCAGGTCTTGGACCACTCCACACTGAATTTGACGGACGCGGATTTGCCTACACGACGGCATTCCTTTCGTCTGAAGTCGTGAAGTGGGAAATCGGTACCTGGCAGGTCGTCGACCGCATCCCGGTTTACTATTCGGTCGGTCACCTCATGATTCCTGGTGGCGACAGCCGTGAGCCTTGGGGACAGTACCTCGTGGCCATGAACAAGATGACCAAGGATCGCTATCTGCCGACCGGACCCGAGCTGGCACACTCCGCTCAGCTGATTGACATCTCGGGCGACAAAATGGAAATGCTGCTTGACTTCCCGACGATGGGCGAGCCCCACTATGCACAGGGTATCGCAGCCGATCTGGTCAAGGAAAACCAGGTGCAGATCTACCGCTTGGAAGACAATGAGCATCCGTACGCCACGCTGACTGAAGCCGATGCCCGCGTCGAGCGCGATGGCAACGAGGTGCACATCTACATGACGAGCATCCGCAGCCACTTCGCTCCCGACAACATCGAAGGCATCCAGGTTGGCGACAAGGTCTATTTCCACGTAACGAACCTGGAACAGGACTGGGATGTCCCGCACGGACTCGGAGTTATGGGCGCCAACGCGTCTGAGCTGCTGATCATGCCGGGCGACACCCGTACGCTGGTTTGGGAGCCAAAGGCCCCGGGCGTTTACCCATTCTATTGCACGGACTTCTGCTCGGCCCTCCACCAGGAGATGCAGGGATACGTCCGCGTCTCCCCGCGGGGCTCGAACGTTCCGATCTCTTTCCACACGGGTGGATGAGACTGGTGAATGACTCTGGTGGAGAACGCCGGAGGATGATTTGACCGCGGTTCGGGGGCCGCGCAGCGGCCCCCGAACACCGTTTGGACCACGACTTACACTCCCCTTTAAACGACCAAACACATGACGCAACGTAGCCGCATCATTCTCGCCCTTGCTGGCCTGATGCTGGTTGTGATGTACGTCGCACCGCTGTGGCGCATCGAGCTGGAAGCGCCTCAGTATCCGGAAGGACTCGGTCTGCATATCATGATCGATGACATCCAGGGCATCAGCGAATTCGACCTGATGAAGATCAACCAGCTCAATCACTATATCGGGATGCAGGAAATCGTCCCGGACGCTATTCCGGAGCTGCGAATCATGCCCTGGCTGGTCGCCGGATTGATTGGTCTCGCGCTCCTGGCTGCAGGCACTGGCTCGCGACTCCTGTTTACCATGTGGGTCAGCCTGTTCATGCTGACCCTGATCGTTGGCCTCGTCGACTTCTGGTTATGGGAGTACGATTACGGCCACAACCTGGATCTGGAGCATGCCGCCATCAAGGTGCCAGGCATGTCGTATCAACCTCCCCTCATCGGATCCAAGCAGCTACTCAATTTCCGCGCGACCTCCTGGCCGGCATTGGGTGGTTGGACTGCCGTGATCTCATGCTTGACCGGCATGATTCTTTGGTGGAAAACACGCCCAGCCCGTCAGAGCGGAAGCTCGACCACATCGGTCGCTGCAGCAGCCTTGCTCGCGCTGACCGTGACGGCTTGCACCCCCGGACCTGAAGCCTTCCACTTTGGAGAAGACATCGGTGCACATTGCCGGATGCCCATTTCCGATACCCGATTCGCCTCTCAGGTGGTCATGGATACTGGCAAGGTCTACAAATTTGACGCCATCGAATGCATGGCTAACTGGTTGGCTGCCCATGACCAGGAAGCCGTGCACTCCGTCTGGGTCTCAGATGCCCTGGGCTCCGGGACGCTGATCGAAGCCGATGAGGCCGTCATCGTGCGCAGTGAGGATATCCGTTCGCCCATGGGAGCAGGATTGGCTGCTTTCCAGACCCGGGAAGCCGCCGCAGAAGCCATGGGCGAAAGCCCCATGGAAATCCTGTCCTGGAGCGCCCTCGTTGCTGAATCGCCAGCTGCCTGATGTTGGCCCGCCGCACCCATATCACGCTCTGCTCGCTGTTGCTGATGATCATTGCCTGGGTACCGGCTCATGTGCACGGCCAGTCCATTGGTGAACGCGTAGCTGCCAGCAGCCCTGGTGATATCGTGACCATCGAGGCAGGCGTCTACACCGAGGCTCCGATCATTATCCAACATCCCTTGACCTTGATTGGAGAGACAGGAGCCATTATCCGGGGCGCCGGGGACCATGAATTGCTGGTCGTCGACGCCGATTCAGTGACCATCCAGGGCTTCCAGTTCGAACGTGTCGACAAGACGTTCCTCGAAGATCGGGCTGCGCTGCGGATCGCCGGTGCCTCTCACTGCCGGATCCTCGACAACACGTTTGACGATGTCTTCTTCGGCATTTACATGGCCAAAGCGCATGCATGTGCCATCGAGGGCAACACGCTTTCAACGACCATCGAGAACGAGACCAGTGGTGGAAACGCGATCCACTCCTGGTATTCCACCGACCTGTTCATCCAGAACAACACGATCGATGGATTCAGGGACGGGATCTACCTCGAGTTCACCGACGACTCCGTTGTCCAGAACAACGTCTCGACCGAGAATCATCGCTATGGTCTCCACTTCATGTTTTCGGACCGATGCGCCTATCGCAACAATCGGTTCGTTGACAACCGGGCCGGGGTCGCCGTCATGTACGCGGACGGCATCCTCATGCATGACAACGAATTCACTCGTGCATGGGGGACCTCGGCTTACGGTCTCCTGCTCAAGGAAATCCGTGACGGCGAGCTGATCGGCAATCGCTTCTCGGAAAACACCACAGCCGTGTTCATGGAGGCAACCGATCGCATGCAGATCGAGCACAATCAGTTTGCGAACAATGGCTGGGCGCTGAGAATCATGGCCAATGCCATCGACAACACGTTCACGGCCAATGACTTCGTAGGCAACACATTCGATGTGGCCACAAACAGCCGCTCTGCGCCCAGCTCCTTCGCGGGCAACTACTGGGATCGATACGCAGGCTACGACCTGGACGCCGACGGCGTAGGGGATGTCCCATTCCGTCCGGTCACGCTCTTCTCACTGATTGCCGAGCGCCACGAATCCGCGCTGTTCCTCTACCGAAGCGTTCTCGTCGATGTCTTGAACGCTGCTGAACGCATCATGCCCGCCATGACGCCAGTTGATCTCGTGGATGCTGAGCCGCTCATGGCGCCCACGATCGACCCCGACCAGGGAACACCCATCAGTCAGACGGTCCTTCGCTGACCCTCCCCCCTTTTCACCCGACCTGCGGCTCCATGCACCTCATGCAACCCATCCAGATCACTGACCTGCACAAATCGTTCGGTCCCGTGGATGTGCTCAACGGCGTCGACCTGACCTTCCACCCGGCTGAAACCACAGCCATCGTGGGTCCGAATGGCGCTGGGAAAACGACGCTCATCAAGTGCATCCTCGGCTTGACCCATCCCGACCGGGGTGATATTGATGTACTCGGTCAATCGATCGACCAGGGCGTGACGTATCGCGACCAGATCGGCTACATGCCGCAACACGCCCACTTCCCTGAGAACCTTTCGGGGCGGCAAATGATGAGCATGATCCGTGCCCTTCGCGCGGCATCCGACGATGGCGACACCGACATCGATCACTCATTGATCCGCACGCTGCAGCTGGAAGCAGACCTCGACAAACCCTTCCGTGTCCTTTCCGGTGGAACGAGACAGAAGATCTCAGCCCTGTTGGCCTTCATGGTGCGACCCGCCATCCTGATTCTGGATGAACCAACAGCAGGTCTCGATCCGGTATCCTCAGCGGCCCTCAAGGATCACATCATGGAGCGTCGTGATGAGGGCGCTAGCGTCGTGCTGACTTCCCATGTCCTTGCCGACCTGGAAGAGCTTGCCGACCGGGTAGTCTTCCTGCTTGATGGTCGCATTCGATTCGATGGCGCCCTGGACGACTTGCGCAGCATGACGGGCGAACACCGCCTGGAGCGCGCCATTGCCACATTGCTTGAAGGAGAAGCCGCATGAAATCATCGAGTTCAACCCTGCGAATCATCCAATTCCAGTTCCAGGATGCCCTGAGCAGTCGCTGGTTGCTGGTCCACACCTTGATCTATTTGCTTATCGCTGAAGGCCTGTTGATGTCTTCCGGCTTCACGGACAAGGCGCTGGTCAGTCTGGTCAACGTGGTGCTGTTGCTGGTGCCGCTGGTGGCCCTCCTCTTCGGCGTCATCCATCAGTACACCAATCGGGACTACACGATCTGGATGCTGACGCAGCCGCTCAAACGACCGAACCTGTTTTCAGGTCTTTATCTCGGGTTGACGGTGCCCATGGTCCTCTCGTTCAGCGTCGGCATCACATTGCCCTTCCTGTGGCACGGTGGCCTGGCCGCGGGACAAGCTGTCCAACTGATTACCCTCCTTGGCCTGGGTGCAGCGCTGACCTTCTCAGGCGTTGGCGTGGCCGCCAGCCTGGCCATCCGGTTTGCCGATCGGGTCCGGGGCATCGGACTCGCATTGGTCATCTGGTTGGTCTACGCGCTCCTGTTCGATGGCCTGATTCTGATGGGAATCTCCGTGTTCGGCAACTGGCCGATCGAAAAAGCGCTCATCGGAGCCATGCTCTTGAATCCGATCGACCTTTCCCGGCTGATCCTGCTCCAGACCTTCGACGCTGCAGCCATGCTGGGCTACACAGGCGCTGTATTCTCGCGATTCTTCGGCAGCGGGATGGGGATGATCATCGCCTCTGTCACCCTGTTGCTTTGGGTGGCATTTCCTGTCTGGTTGGCCAGCCGGCTGTTCCGCAAACAGGATTTCTAGACGGGACTGGCTACACCCAGGACAGGTGTTTTCCCAAGACGTTCGTCGCCCCTGTACGGGCGAACCCGATCATGAGGGGACGTCCGAAAGCATCAGGCTCATGAACGCTTCCCCGCGCTGAAGGCTACCTTCAAGCGTGAACGGGTTGTGCTGTCCGCCCTCGTAAAGGAACGCTTCGAACACGTCTGATCCACGACCGGCGGCTTGCATGGCATCAATCATGCGCTGGGCCTGGGACACGGGCACGATAGTGTCTCCCGTGCCGTGGTGGATCTGAATCTTGGCCAAGCGGTCGATGAAGAGCACGGAGGAACGGCGAGCGAGCTCTATGCGAAGCTGCTCGAGCGTGACGTTGCCGGCCTGGTATGGCAAAAGGAATTCCTCCGAGAGGTAGTCCAGACCGGGCAATTCGCGGGGGTTGCCTTCAAGGATTTCCGTGACGACTTCCTGTACGAACGGGCCATAGAAATCCGTCGGACCGAAGAAGCCCAGCACCTGCCGAACCGACTCGCTGCGAGCGGACATCAACATCCCGACTCCCGCGCCACGGCTCATCCCGAGCACGGCGACCCGTGACGGATCGGCCGCTGGCGCCAGCGTGGTGGCCACATCGATCAGAGCAAAGGTGTCATCCACGTCTCTGTCCCAGGGGCTGGCCGGACCTTCGGACTGCCAGGACTGTCCGCCATACCGAAGCGGTTCGTCCCTGAACGAGGGGACCACGGTCACGAACTGTGGCGAGAGATTCGGAAAGAGACCCAAAAGCAACAGGGCCTCTCCATCCACACTGACTCCCTGATCACCGCCGTGGGCATATACCAGGACGGGCGCCGAGCCGGGCACGAGTCCATCAGGCGAAATGACCGCACCATAGTGCTGCACGCCGTCCACATCGTGTGATACAATGAACAGCGTAGCTGGGACGGCATTGTTCAGCAGGATCGACTCCTCGCGCAGTACCGATACCTGATTGGCGACAGGATTGCGAGCTGACCACTCCGCGATAACCGACTGGATTTCGGCTTGAGTGGGCTCGGCAAACACCTCCGTCAGGTCCACACCCGCAACGATCTGCCGTTCTTCCTCGACGGCTTCGACAGAATTGCTGACCTCACACCCTACCAGGACGACGGCGATCAACACCAGGCTGAAGAGGCGAGAAAAGGAAGCGAAAGCAGGCATGAGGAATCTGGATGATTAAGAGCGAGCTCGGGGGACAGCGCCGGGTTACGTACGCACGGGGCTTTGGATTCCCTTCAAGCTTAGGATTCTCTTTACCGGGAATCCGTTTCTACCTAGCCGCAATACCGTTCTGTGGCCGCTTTGGATGTGAACACGGCAACGTCTACATCGTTGGAGCGAACGCAATCCCACCAATCCACGACTGACGGCATGGACGTCATCCAGAACAAAGTCGCCGAGAGTGGCATCCAGGTCATCGACCTGGAGCGTTTCCTTCCGGAGTCTCCGGTATCAGAAATCGACCTGGCCGAATTCATGGCTGGCGGTTTCATCCTGCGCGAGATGGATTTTCGTGCAGACGTCAAGGCGAAGGATTGGTCGGTATTTGAAGGGCACCATGTCGGCATCTTCTGTTCGACCGATGCCATCGTACCGACTTGGGCGTTCATGCTCATCGCTTCGAGCCTGGACGGTATTGCAGCCTCTGTGACCTCCGCCTCAGCTGCCAGCATCAGCGAGCGACTGCTGCTCACTGCCATCGACAACGCAGACTGGTCGGAGTTCGAGGATCGGATTGTCGTCTTGAAAGGATGTGGATCAGGCGAAGTGACACCAGCAGCGTACGTCCAGGCAACGGCAGCCCTCCAACGGGTTGCTCGCAAGTTGATGTACGGTGAACCCTGCTCATCCGTGCCGATCTGGCGACGGCCGAAAGCCTAGTCCGCACAGCCTCCCCCGCCCATGCCTTCTCTGATCGCAGGATGGATAGCGACGATTCGCTCCTTCTACGAGGACCATGAGCGGGCGCTGGGGTTGACGTTCTTCGTTGCCGGAATGGCGTGGGATGCCCTCACGTTGCGCACCATCGACAACGTCGTGGACAACGTGATTCTCCTGGGCTATCTGGCTGGACTGACGAGCGTCATCATCCTGGACATTCGCGCTCAGACTGGTCGGCTGAAGTCGAAGCGCATAGAGGACCCAAGCTCGTGGCTCCGGGCCGCCCTTCAGTTTCTGCTCGGTGCTTTACTTTCAGCCTTCGTGATCTTCTATTCGCGAAGTATCACCTGGTCGACACACCTGGCATTCTGGCTGATCCTCGTTCTGGGCGCCATTCTGAACGAATTCCTGACCCGTCGGCTGTCCTCGTTTCCTGCGCAGCTGGCGCTCCTCTTTCTTTGTTCGTCGACCATGCTTGCGTGGCTTTTGCCCGTGATGACGGGCGAAATGTCAGCCCGGATGTTTCGAGTGGCGCTTGGCATCAGCTTTGCACTGACCGCCTTCGTCTTCTGGATTGGCAAGCGGGCTGGCCGCGTACGGCCATCGCGCCTCGGACCTGTCGAAGCCTGGATCGTAGGTCTCCTTTTTGCCACGCTCGAAGTGGGCTATCGACAGAACTGGATTCCACCCGTTCCGCTTTCCGTCCAGCAAGGCGGGATGTACAATGAGGTGAATTGGGAAGGAGAGGAATTCGAGCTCACGTGGGCGACCCGGCATCGGGGATGGTTGGCACCAGACTATGCGCGCACGGTGTACTGGTCCGAGGGCGAACGCGTGTATTGCTTCACAGCCGTATTCGCGCCTACCCGACTCTCGAAACAGGTCGTGCACGAATGGCAACGCTACGATGAGACCTCGGGCGAGTGGATGACGACCGACCGGATCGAGTACCGGATGAACGGCGGGCGAGAAGACGGCTACCGAGGCACCACGTACAAACGCAACATGAGCGAAGGGCGGTGGCGCGTTCTAGTGAAGACCGAGGAGGGCAAAATGCTGACTCGGATCCCGTTCGATGTAGTCGAAGGTCCATCAGAAGAAATGATGTGGGTTCGCACGATCCGCCGCTAAGCCAGAGAGCCCGAGCGCCTGATCAGCCGATCCGCGACAATCGCATGCCCCGGCTTCGCACAAACGTCTCAAACCAGAGCTTCATGGCCTGATTTTCAGAGGCAGACAGCGCAGGATCCTGCTTGATCAACGCGAAAGCGGCATCCCGGGCCCGATCCAGAATGGCTTGATCCTGCATCAAATCGGCAATCCTGAATGCGGGAAGACCACTTTGCTGGGTACCGAAGAAGTCTCCGGCTCCTCGCAGCTCCATGTCGATCTCACTGATGGTGAACCCGTCGTCCGTCTCCTCCATCGCCTGCAGGCGCCTACGGGATTCTTCTGACTGGCGATACTCCGCCATGAGGATGCACGTGCTGGCGTGCTGCCCGCGGCCGATGCGACCACGCAACTGGTGCAGCTGACTCAATCCGAAGCGTTCAGCGTGCTCGATAAGCATGAACGTGGCGGCCGGTACGTCGACACCCACTTCGATCACCGTTGTCGAAACTAGTATGGCCGACTCGCCGGAAACGAATCGACCCATCGCTTCTTCTTTCTCAGCGGCTTTCATCCGACCGTGAACCAACTCGACCTGAACATCCGGGAATTCAGCCGAGAGGGCTTCGTGTCCGGAGACAGCGTCGCGCAGGTCAAGCTTTTCGCTCTCCTCAACCAGCGGATAGACGACATAGCACTGGCGACCCTGCCGGATTTCATCGCGCATCAGATCGTACACCCGCTCGCGTTCTTTCTCTCGAACCATGCGGGTCGTGATGGGCTGACGACCGGGAGGCCGTTCACGCATGACGCTCACGTGCAGATCGCCGTAGAGCGTCAAGGCCAGCGATCGCGGAATTGGGGTTGCCGTCATCAACAGCATGTGCGGTCGATCGCCCTTCTCGAAGAGGATGGCCCGCTGCAGAACACCGAATCGATGCTGCTCGTCGATCACAGCCAGCGCCAGGCGATGGAAATCCACGCCGTCCTGGATAACCGCGTGCGTACCCACCAGAAGCTGACATGAGCCGTCTGCGACGGCCGCTAGCAGTTCGCGCCGCTCGGCGGCTGGTGTGGATCCTGTGAGCAAACCGACCCGCACGCCGAGCGGCGCGAGCAGGCGTCCCAATGAGCGATAGTGTTGCTCACACAGAATCTCCGTGGGGGCCATGACCGCCGCTTGATGACCGGCGTCGATCACCTTCAGCGCAGCGATCGCTGCCACTACGGTTTTTCCACTACCGACATCGCCCTGCAGCAGCCGGTTCATCTGCTTACCGCTGGCAAAATCCGCAGAGATGTCAGCCAAGGCATTGTCCTGCGCACCGGTCAATGTGAAGGGCAAGACCTCATCACGGAATCGCGTTTCGAGCGGGCCACTCGATGCGATCACCATGCCCGGGATCCGCTCTTTCCGGACGCGGGACAGGGCGAGCAGCATTTGAAAGAAGAACAGCTCCTCGTATTTCAGTCGGTATCGCGCGCCGCGGAGTTCGTCCTGACTGCGGGGAAAGTGGATAGCGCGGCGCGCAACCCTTCCGTCCATGAGACCCTCGGGAGCTCTCACCGATTCAGGCAGATTCTCCCACAGCTCCTCCCCATGATCTTTGATCAGATCGTAGATGATCTTGCGGAATGTGCGGCTGGTCAGTCCCGCTTTTTGGAGTGCCGAGGAGCCCGGATAGAGGGCAATGATGCGTCCGGTATCAATGGAAGGACCCTGCTCGTCAACGCGGTCAAAGTCAGGGTGCGAAAACGACATCATGCCGCCGTAGCGGGACGGCTTACCGTGCAGGGCGAGTCGATGGCCGGTCTCGATGACTTTCGATATCCAGGCAACTCCCTGGAACCAGACGGCCTTCATGCGCCGGCCCGGTTCATCCTCGATGACGATCTCGAATCGCTTTCGTCCACGTCTTCCTGGCACTGTGCCCGTCGCAATGACCGTAGCCATGACGGTGACCGGCTCCGATCCACTTCGAAGATCCTGGATGCGGCTCACCGAGGAACGATCGAGGTAGCGCCTCGGCACCATCGCCAACAGGTCCCCCACCGTCCGGATTCCGGAATCGGAAAGGATCTTCGCCCGATTCGGACCGACGCCCTTGATGAACTGGACGGGTTGTTTGAGGAAGTCCACAGCCATGTCGGAATATACCACCGCGGCCAACGCCTCCACCGTTGCTACCGCGACCGAGGATACGAGTCCGAATCAGACTGGGATCACTCGAAATCCCGCTCAGGCATGGTCCAGCGATACCGCTCTACGCCCGGAACGGGTTCGATCAACGTCACCGCAAGCTCGAATTCCCGCTCGCCGACTTGACGCACCGCGATGTCTGTCGGATAGTACTCCTTGTTGAAACCAGGGTCTGGCTGTGTCAGCACGTAGCGCAGGACGAAGTCCGCATCATACACGTCGATATGCAGCCACCCCGGACGCATGTTGAGCAAGAACATCCAGTCGCCTGCCAAGGCGGAAGACCCGCTGAGAAGCGGGGGCTGATTCGTTGATCCGCGCTCGAATTGGAGAGTCCGGGCCAGCATCGGAGAATCAAAACCCGACAACCGGGTGGAATCCAGTCCGGTAGAATCCGGACGGAATACCCAGGGCAGGAATCCCGAGAGGCTGATGATGTCCGATCCGCGGGAGCGAAGCAGACCGGCGTATCGCCAGGTCGCTTCGGATAGATCCACCCGACGCACTACAGCGCCCTCCTTGTCATGGAAGGCAATGCGATTCCCGTCCGAATCGTCCAGCACCTTGGACACAAAGCCGGTCTCGGTCCGAATCACCCATTGCAACGCGCGCTCATCTCCCGCGCCCAGATCCAGATCGACCCGCGATCGCCGCTCTCCCCCTTCGAATCGGTGGACCGCACGATCCCGGGGAGAAAAGACCCACATGGTGTCGCCCGCGGCGCCGGCCAGGTATGGAATCGCATCTGGCATCGCTGTCGACGATTCGATTTCACCCTCGCCATCCAGTCGGTGGATGACGTGCGAGCGGGTATCAGATACGAGCAAATCGCCATCGGCTGCGAACAGAACGGTGCGCGGATTGACGAAATCATCTCGATCAAAGTCCGTGACAAAATCAATCTCCAGCGTGTCGACTGGCATGGAGAGCGCCAGTGCACGCGAGGTCGAATCGGCAGCGGTAATGTCCCGCGGTTCCACACGATTGCATGAAGAAGGCAGACAGCCGGTCAACACGACAGACAGCAGCAACAGCGGGAGCGGGGTTGAAAATCGGTATCGCATGGGTCATTCTTGGAGAGTGAGCGGTGAACGCAGGGCTTGGGATCCCGTTTCGGCTCGACAACAGCTCGAACCCCAGCCCGAGCGGATCCGCCCCCTCGCCGGCTCGTATGTTGGAGCCGCCCAATCCCGCACCTCTGCCTGAACGAACCGCACTCCCTTGGACGTCGCCCGCGTAGCCCTTCCTGTCCCGATTGATCGGCTGTACTCGTATCGGGTGCCTGATCACTTCCGGAACTGGGTACGCCCTGGAAGACGGGTGGTGGTCCCATTCGGAAAGCGCAAGATGGCAGGTGTGGTCATTGAACCGGGTACCGAATCGGATCTGGCCAAGTTCAAGGCCCGCGACATCCTCGATGTGGACGTCGAACTCCCGCCCCTCTCGGATGAACTGCTGCAATTGACCCGCTGGTTGGCCAGCTACTACATGTGTGCCTGGGGCGAGGCGCTGCGGGCAGCGTTGCCACCAGGAAGTGCCCAGGCAAAATCACGAACTCGTGTCCAGACCGTGGCCATGGTCTCTTTCAATGAGGCAGGACCTGAGCAGCCACCACGGGGAGCTCGCCAGCAAGCCATCGTTGAGCAGGTGCGTATCTGGCACATGGCCGAGGAAACGCCTGTCCCACAGCGTCGCGTCCTTGCGGAATGCGGCGGCACAGCGGCCACGCTTCGACGGCTGGCCGAGATGGGATACCTGTTCATCGAACAGGAAGAGCGCGATCGCTTTCTGGAGGAACGGGGATTCGCCCAGGCATCCAATCGCCCGGAATTACATGCAGCCCAGAAGCTTGCGGTGGATGCCATCCACGAGGCCATGACGAAAAAGCGATTCGAGACCTTCCTGCTGCACGGGGTCACGGGTTCGGGCAAGACCGAGGTCTACCTGCGTGTGCTCGAAGAGGCTCGCAAGAACGGTCAAACCGCCATCGTGCTGGTTCCGGAAATTTCGCTCACCCCCCAGACCGTTCGGCGCTTCCGCTCCCGATTCGGGGACGAGGTTGCGGTCCTGCACTCCCGAATGGGAGATGGAGAACGCTACGACGCGTGGCGCGGTATCGGCGAGGGGCGCTATCCCATCGTGATCGGTCCCCGTTCGGCTATCCTGGCTCCGCTCGCCTCTCCTTCCGTGATCATTGTCGACGAGGAGCATGAGTCGAGCTACAAGCAGTTTGACCCCGCCCCCCGGTATCACGCCAGAGACGTGGCCGTGATGCGGGCTCACCGCAACAACGCGGTCTGCATCCTGGGATCGGCCACCCCGAGCCTGGAGTCCCTGGCCAACGCCCGGGAGAACAAATACACGTTGCTCGAAATGCCCGAGCGGGTCCCCGTTGCGGGCACCCCGGCAAGGCTTCCGCACATCCGAATCGTGGATCTGCGCAACGAGCCCGAGCTTCGGCAGTCCTCGAATGCCCTGTCCAAGCCGCTTCTCGACGGCATCAGTCAACGCGCCAAACGCGGTGAACAAACCATCCTCCTGCTGAATCGACGTGGGTTTGCGCCGGTCATGGAGTGTGTGACATGCGGCTGGGTTCCTGAGTGTCCCGATTGCTCGGTCAGCATGGTCTACCATCGCCCGCTCAATCATCTTCGTTGCCACTATTGCGGCGTGACGCAGCCCCCTCCGAAAGTGTGCCCGACCTGTGACGGCCGGGACCTGGCATTCCAGGGTGCAGGGACCCAGCGCCTGGAGAGCGAATTGGCCGGGCGACTTCCAGACGTTCGGGTACTGCGAATGGATCTGGATACGACATCGAAGAAAGGCAGCCATCACGATATCCTCGAGCGATTCGGAAACGGCGAGGCCGACGTGTTGCTCGGAACCCAGATGGTGGCCAAGGGACTCGACTTCGAGAAAGTCACTTTGGTGGGAATCATTCGCGCAGAGGCTGGTCTCCAACTCCCGGATATTCGGGCGGAAGAACGCGCTTTTCAGTTACTGACGCAGGTAGCGGGGCGAGCCGGACGCGCCGACCTGGAGGGCGAGGTCATTCTGCAGTGTCTGGACCCCGGACACCCAATCATCCAGTTCGCCCTCAAACACGACTACGCCGGCTTCGCGCAGTATGCGCTGGCTACCCGGTCCGTATTGAATTATCCGCCCACGGGTCGCCTGGTCTCGATCCTCTTTTCTGGTCCGGACGATGATGCCACGCGAAAAACGGCCGAGCGATTCCGCAGGCTGGTCGACTCGCAATTGACTGACGTGGATCGCCTCGGGCCTTCTCCAGCCTTCATTCATCGACTGAAAAACCGGTATCGCCATCAGATCCTGCTCAAGGTGCCTCAGGTCGTCCCCTCCAGTCGCGTCCGGGAGGGCCTTTTTGCCGCGGAGAAGGCGCTGGGGTCGTTGCCTGCCTCCGTCCGGTTGACGATTGATGTCGACCCGGCAGGGTTGGTGTAGATCGTCGAAGTCAGACCGGGCAGGCAGCCGGTTCGGGGCTTGCGGCTCGAATATGAAGGGATATTGCGTGAAGGTGCGCGCAAATGAGGAGGATGCCAGCTGGCGCCGGAACATGGTAGGGAGCGGACTGTTGGGGGGCCACCAAAGGGCAAGTCCTATACGGGCAGCTCCCTCTGAACTCCGTCAGGGCCGGAAGGCAGCAGCGGTAAGAGGTTGTAGCGCCGCGATATGGGTAGCTTGCCCTTTTTTTGTGCCTACTTTTTTCTGGCAGCGGTCCTCTCCCAGGTGATTTTCATCGGGTTTTCCGGACTCCCGCACCCGACTTGCTGCCCGCATGACCGTTCCCGGTTATATTCGGGGCACTCTGAACGCATCCACTCCGTATCGACCCTTTGCCCGATATGTCGCCCTACACCCTCTTCCTGCTTGGAGCACCCGCTGGCGAACAGGCCAATCCGCTGGCCATGTTCCTTCCGCTGATCCTCATCTTCATCGTCTTCTACTTCTTCATCATCCGCCCGCAGAAGAAGAAGGAAGATCAGCGCAAATCCATGATCGAGGCGGTCAAGAAAAACGATCGCATCATCACCATCGGCGGCATCCACGGAACCGTGACTCAGGTTGACGAAACCTCTGTACTGGTTCAGGTGGACAGCAACACCAAGCTGCGCATCGAGAAAAGCGCGCTTTCGTCCGTAGGCAACAAGGACAGCAAGGACAACGCCTGACCAGTCACGAGCGAGTAGCGCCTACTCGTTCGACAAAGAAGGCGGTCCCGATGGAGTGGCAGCACCATCTCCACCGATCGGATCCGGCTGAGCCGGATAGCGGTCCAGAAGCACCTTCAGTGTATTCGGATCGACAGGCTTCGAAGCGTAGTCGTCCATCCCCGCTTCCAGACATTTGACCCGATCCCCTGTGGTTGCATTGGCCGTCAGGGCGATGATGACGGGCTGTTTGATGGTTTCCGGCAGATTCCGGATCTCGCGTGTAGCCTCCAGGCCGTCCATGCCCGGCATGGACAGATCCATGAACACGTGGGAATAGCGACCCGAGATGACGGCCTTGATGGCCTTTTCTCCGCGATCCACGACATCGACGTCACATCCCAGCCGCTCCAGCATGCGGACACCCACCTTCTGGTTGACGACGTTGTCTTCGACCAGGAGCACCTTGCGAGCATTCAGCATCACAGGTGGTCGATCCATGGTGCCAACCGTGTGGATCTTGGCCGTCACTTCGGACCCATTCGATCCGTTCGAGCCGCTGATCGGAATGATATTTCCGGCTGCTTCTGCGTCCTCCATGTTGCGACGCACGAATTCTCGAAGCGTGCTGCTTCGCAACGGCTTGATCATGCACTCGGTGGTCGAATCTCCCATCTGCTGATGGATGTGACGCATGACCACAAACGGTGTATTCGGCGCGCTCGACTTCAGCATCCGGGCAATGGCCGTTCCGGCAACACCATCGAATCCAGTCGAACATTCATTGATGAATACGGCGAAGTAGGTCGCATCCGAGAGGCGAACGGAGGCTTCTTCCTCGTCTGAAGCCAGATCCACTCCCAAGCCGTACGGCTTGAACGCGGACTCGACGGCTCGCGCAATCAGTGGTCGCTTCGTGAGGAACAGGACACGCTGATCGCCAGGGACCTCGCGGAATTCCGGTGCACGGCTCGTGTCGCTGACGGCATGAATCGTGGTGAAATGGAATGTGGATCCGCGGCCGAGTTCGCTGGTCACCCACATGGACCCATCCATCATCTCTGCGAGCCGCTTGCTGATCGTCAGGCCAAGCCCCGTGCCGCCAAAACGACGAGCCGTGGACGCTTCAGCCTGCTTGAATGGCTCAAACAAGCGATCCATGTGGTCGGCATCGATACCGATTCCGGTATCCTCAACCTCGAAATGCAATTGGATGGTGTGGTCTTCGCGCTCTTCGCAGTGGACACGAACCTGGACTTCCCCTTCGTGCGTGAACTTGACCGCATTCCCCAGCAGGTTGATCAGAATCTGACGCATGCGCGCTGCATCACCCATGATCTCCTCAGGGATACACGTTTCGAAGCTGCACGAAAGGTCCAAACCTTTTTCGGCAGCCTGACGGGAGACCATGCCCAAGGCATCCTCCACATTGGCCCGGACGCTCATGGGTTCGGTTTCCAGTGACATGCCACCGGCCTCGATTTTCGAGAAGTCCAGAACATGGTTCACGATCGAAAGCAGAGACTCCCCGCTCGTCCGGATGACTTCCACGACTTCGCGCTGTTCGCCAGGCATGTTTTCAACATCCAGCAGACTGGTCATGCCGATGATGCCGTTCAATGGGGTGCGGATCTCGTGACTCATACTGGCCAGGAATTCCGCTTTGTTGCGGGACTCCGACTCCGCATCGGTCTTCGCTGATTGAAGCTGCTCGACAGCAACGTCCAATTGTTCGGTACGCTGCTCCAGTTCATTGGCGTAGCGCTGCAAGGCCTCTTTGGAAACCTGCAGATCCTGCTCCGCTTCTTCTCTCAGCCGGACCTGCTCCTGAACGTCCTGGAAGGACGAGAATACCTGCCCGATGTCTTCGTTGGCGACATTCAGTTCGGCCAGCGTTTTCCAATCCACATCATCACCCTGGGCCGATTGACCGATGACTTTCCGCAACTTGTCCAAGGGACTGAGGATCGAGTTGGCAACAAAGAGTGAGTAGATGATCCCAAGCAGGAAGGCGCTGAGCATCAATCCCAGGCATAGCCACAGGTACCGACGGGCACGCTGTTGCTCCTGGCTGATCACATGAGTGAGTGTGCCGCCGATGGCTGCCTGTACAAACTCCAGGTTCGAACGAATCCACTGGGTGCGCTCCACCAGGGATACGAGTTGGTCAAAGTCCTGCTGATAGTCTCCGAGTTCTGCATCAAATCGCTCGAATTCAGAGGGCGAAAGGCTGCTTCCTTGAAGCTCCGACATCAGGAAATCGATGCGGTCATGCACCTCACTGACGTATTCCGGACGCTCTCGGAGCATGTAATTCTTTTCGGCCCGTCGTGCCAGCAACAGGGCTGCATGGGCCTCCGTCGCACCCGCCTGCAAAAGGTCGTTTTCCAGGCGATTCAGTCGGTCGCGCATCCGCCCTTCGACACCGGCATCCTCAAAAAACCCTCGCTCGCGATACGCTTCGATCAGGTCATTGATGGAGTGCAGATAGAGCAGCACTTCGTTGCGGAGTCGCTGGTAGTTCTCCTCGCGGATGCCCTCTCGGACTGTCATATCCGCTTTCTGGAGGAGCAGCTCCGTGTCTTTCGCATCCTGCGGATTGCGCGTGATCATGAACTCCCGGACGCCGGAATTGGCGGAGAGGATGACTTTCTCGAGATCACGAACCTGGTCCCGCTCTTCCGACGCCGAAATGGAGAGGAAGGCGAGGGCCAGAACGGAAAAGGAGACGACAAAGACCGTCACAATCAGTGTGACTGTCTTGCCATACAACGAAAGCAGCTTCGTCATGGGACCGCAGGTGGTAGTTGTGCCGGGCTCGGCTTGTCACCTGTTCGTATCGACGAATCTGCAGCATTATTAAGGGAATCGAACCAGCAAATCGGGTCGACTCCAGGATGGCCTCACCTCGCCACCCTCAGAATTGGTCAGGGTGCTTCGGCGTGAACTGCGACCAGAAGGCCTTCAATTGGGCCGCATCGTCCTTGAAGTCGCCATCCATGGGCATCACAGGCCCGAAACACAGCACTTTGCGCTCGAAATCCACGCCAGCAGGGATGACCGGGACCCCTGATTTCTGGGCAATGCGATGGAAGCCCGGCTTGAGTCGATTGACTTTGCTGCGCGTCCCCTCCGGAGAAAGGGCGAGAATGAACTGCTCGTTGTCTCCGAAACCGTGCAGCACATCCCGAAAGAGGGTCCCAGGTTTACGACGATCCACCGGAATGCCACCGAAGTACCTGAACAGCTTGCGGAATGGCCACTTGAAAATGGTGTGTTTCCCGATCCAGTGGACATCGAGCTCCAACTTCCAGCATGACATCAGGGCGAAAACGAAATCCCAGTTCGACGTATGAGGCCCCCCGGTCAGGACAAACTTGGGGACGTCAGCAATCGAGCCTTCCAGTCGCCAGCCAAACAGCCGAAGCACACCTGAGCCAATCACTTTCAGGAAGCGATTGCGCCGGCGAGCAACGGAAGGACCAATCTCGATCATGGTGGAAAGGGGCATGGAAGGAAGTGACCTGGAGGAAAGGGACCCAGAAGAAAGGGACCCGGTGGACGAATACGACCTGTCGCGATCGCTACTCAGATAACCCCCAGGACGTCCAGAGTCTGTCAACCTGCCCAGTCAACTCATCCAGCGTTCCCGAGTTGCGGATGATATCGTCCGCCACGGCTGCATAGTGGTCATCGTCAGGCTGCGCCCGCATCCGTTCCTCAATATCTGAAACGGTCAGGTCGTCCCGGTCGAGTACGCGTTGCAGACGCAGGGTTCGGGGTGCAACTACCGCGACGAGACGGTCCAGCGATTCCCGCTGTTCGGGTTTGGGGAGCAAAGCGGCTTCTCGAACGATGGCGGGAGCGCCTTCGGACCGGGAAACAGCGCACTGATCATCGAATGTCTGATGGACGGCAGGGTGCACGACGGCGTTCACGCGGGATCGAAGGCCAGCATCTCCAAAGATCCGGGCTGCAATCCACGGCTTGTTCAGCAAGCCATCGGGCTGCCATGTATCAGGACCGAGAACCTCCCTTAATCCCTCCCTGACAGCAGGATCGGATTCCATGAGGTGTTTGGCGACGGCATCGGCATCAAAAACATGTGCCCCTTTCTCCTCCAGCAGTCTGCGCACCACAGATTTGCCGCTCCCAATTCCTCCTGTCAGTCCGATTCGAAGCATGTTCTGGATGAGTGAGTGATGGGGTAGCCCGGCACGCGCATTACCATTGCCACTGCATGGTGACCGCCAGGTTGGGAATCATGGTCCGGCGTCCCTTACGCGCCGCATCGCGAATGACCTCCTCTCGGCCTTCCGGCAGATCTCCGTACAACCGGTAGGAGATGCGCTGGAATGTGGCCCAGCCGTCGACCCGAAGATACGCGTTGCGTCGCATGGGCCATACGATGGCCATGGTAGGTCCAGTTTGATCGATGCGCTGACGACCCATGCGGGAAATCAGAGCTTCTTCTCCGTCTTCCGGGACCACATAGCGAACCGAAGCCGAGCGGTCGAAATCAGTCCGGATGAACACCCGCATCCCGATTTCAGCTTGAAGACGATCTCCCGTCTGGATGCGTCCCCACGCACTGACTGTCCGCAATGTGTCGAAAGGGATCTCGGCGAACACATCATCCAGGAATCGACCCAATTGCAGGTCAGAGAGCGACGATGTCAGCAGCAGACGGGTCGAACCCGGCAATGCATGCTCAGCCTCCAGCTCGTAGCGCATTTCGCGGGCCGCCTGATCGGTCGGGCGGCGCCCCGCCAGGACGAAATCATCCACGGTGTACGTCGCACGCACTTCGCTGGCCAGGCGGATGCGCGTATTTCGGTTCGGGCGCCACTGCACAGTCGGGCGATAACGGATGGAGCGCTGGACGGAGTTTTCGGCAGAGCGCGTAGCCTTCAAGTACACCGTGTGGAACCAGGATCCGGACACCTGGATCATCACGTCGAGCTCATCACTCAGCCGAAATCGTGTCCCGGCCAGGGCGTTGTAGAGCAATTCGTCCCGATCGTCCGGGTTCACTTCCGGCGTGTCATGACGGAGGATGTTGGCCGATCCATCGAGTTGGATGTCCCACCAGGAACGCAAAGCGGTGGAAAGTGAGGTCTGCAAAGACACGAATCCGCGCTCATTGTCCGCTTGCCGCAGCAGATTCAGCTTTTGGGCCGCCTGCGCCGGGGGCAGATCAGCAGCATTGGTCAATCGTCGGCGCTCAACTTCGGCCCCGGCGCTGGCGGCGATCCGCGCCCGCGTGCGCGCGGTCTCGTAGCGTGTGGCCAGCCGCGCCTCAACGGTTCGCCGCGTGAACTCGGAATCGAAAAAGAGCGCGTCCGCGGGCGCGCGCAACGTCTGCACTTCACGCGCATTGGCTGAAACATCCAGTGAGCCCGTCAGCCAGAGTGGCGTGGCCAAACGGGATTCGATATCCACACCGACCATGACGGTGTCACTTCGGGTCGATTCGACGGTTTCAGCCCTTCGACCGACCGCATCATCCCTGTTCAGGAACGAGGCAGCCTGATAGGCATCGCGGCGAACGCTGGCGCCCGATACCCTGGTCCGGAACCGGGTTTCCCCGAAAATGCGCTCGCTGTCCAACAGCGAGCGCAGGACGCGGGCCGTTCTCGGGCTGGTACGCTGTACCTGAGCCAGACCCTGGATTCGGGTCACATAGCCATTCAGATCAGTGAGGGGCATCCCGAAACGGAGACCTGCAGCCAGACCGGCATCGGTCCGGATGGGAGCTTCGTTGGCATCCACACCGAATCCCGGACGGGCGTCGGCAGCAAATCCGAGCGCTGGCTCTATCCAGACCCGATCATCGGGCCAGAGTCGATAGCCCGCCCACACATCCTGACGAAATACTCGGCTCAGGCTGTACCAATCGGCGCCTCCGAAAATGACCGGTCCCGTCCCCCGATCTCCTCGCGGAGCTGCTGCGGAAAACCGGGTCCGGTTCTCATCACGGAAGCTTAGTCGGTCATCGAACAAAAGGAACGCATCGGACCGGAATTGATTGTCCAGCATCACACTCCAAGCACCGGACCGGACGCGCGAACGAAGACCCGCCGTCCACCGATATCGGTTCACATCCCGCTCGAATCCTGACTCCAGGACAAGTGGGCTGGCCTCTGTCGACGCAATTTGTGCGAGCGCCTGTCGAGGCCCGATCAGCCAAGAAAGGAGCAACCCCGTTGCCAACAGCGGGATCAGGGCTTTGGCCTGGACCCCGAAAGCCAGAATGTGTCTTGGAATCACTGTTGACAACCGAACCATCATCCGGGAGGCCAGCGCAACTGTCGTCCCCCGATCAAATGGAGGTGGAGATGGGGTACAGTCTGTTGTCCTTCTTTGCCACAGTTGAACACGGTGCGATATCCGTTGTCCAGACCCTCTTGTGCGGCAATCTGTTTGGCCACCAGAAAGAGGTGACCGACCAGCTCCCTGTCATCATCCACCAGATCATCGAGCGATGGGATCGGCTTTCTGGGCACGACAAGAATATGGACCGGCGCATGCGGATGGATATCCCGGAACGCGATGCAGCGATCGTCCTCGTACACCATGTCGGAAGGGATTTCACCATCCGCGATCTTCTGAAAAAGGGTCTTTTCTGCCATGATGATGGTCTGTGTTCATCCGTGAGGACAACGCATTCGGCCGCGAGCACTGAAGGCCGTCGGGCAATCGGGCTGATGCAATCGAGGCTGTATTGAATATAGGCGTTGCCACCTACCGGGATCCATCTTGCTGAAAGGGAGGTCGCTTACGGTGTCGGGTGAAACAGTCTGAACAGGTGGGGCACCCAAGCTCCCGGAACGTCGTCCCCGCTGCCCCGGTTCAACCACAGCACACCGCTCGAATCCCATGCCCATCGTCTACATCACCAGGAAGGCCCACTTCAATGCCGCCCACAGGCTCCACAATCCCGCAAAGAGCGATGAGTGGAATGCGGAGGCATACGGAAAGTGCAATTATCCCAACTGGCACGGCCACAACTACGAGATCGAAGTGACGATCGCTGGCGAGCCTGATCCTGACACGGGGTACGTCATGGATCTGGGGACGCTCAAGGACATCATGGAAGAGGCTGTCATCGAGCCCTGTGATCATCGCAACCTGAATATCGACGTGGATTTCCTCCAGGGAGTGATCCCTTCAGCTGAGAATCTGACCGTGGCATTCTGGAAGCAACTCGAGCCACGCATCCGGGAAACCGGCGCGCGATTGGATTCGGTCAAATTGTGGGAGACCCCACGCAACGTGGCAGAGTACCGGGGAGACTAAGTCTCGCCGCGCTCTCAGCCTGAACACGTACAAGAGTCGAACATGGATCAGCACAAACGCTTCAGCGAATCCCTCACTTACGACAAGGAAGCTGTCGAACGAATCGCAGCCAGCGTTTCGTCGACCCTGGCAGCCATTGGCGAAGATCCGGACCGGGAAGGACTCCTGAAGACGCCCGAGCGGGTTGCCAAGGCGCAGCTGTTCCTGACGCAAGGGTATCAGCAGGATGCCAGTGAGATTCTACGTAGCGCCGTGTTCGCCGAAACGTACGACGAGATGATCCTGGTCAGGGACATCGAGCTCTACAGCATGTGCGAACACCACATGGTGCCGTTCTTCGGCAAAGCGCACGTCGCCTACATTCCCGATGGTCACATCGTCGGCCTGTCGAAGATTCCGCGTGTGGTCGATGTGTTCGCCCGACGACTTCAGGTCCAGGAACGCCTGACGCTGCAGATCAGGAACGCTATCGAAGAGGCCCTCAAGCCGCAGGGTGTGGCCGTGGTTATCGAAGCCACGCACTTGTGCATGGTGATGCGCGGTGTTCAGAAACAGCATTCGGTCACAACGACCAGTTCCATGTCCGGCCCCTTCCTGGAGAACACCCACACAAGGGCCGAATTCATGCGATTGATCCGCAGCACGGACTGACGCAGACGTCTAACTGGTCAGTTCAGGCTCGGGTGCTCTGGGAAATTGGCCAGAATGGCAAACGTCCCGCCCATTGAGCGCAGGGATTGTCCCCAGACCGCTGATTCTGCCGTATCGAAGACCATGTCGGTCGAGGATTCTGTCAGGATCCACCCACCCTGCTCGACCTCATCTGCCAGTTGACCAGGTGACCAGCCGGAGTATCCCAGGAAGAACCGGATATCGTCCAGGTCCAGCGTACCGGCTTGGGCAGCTGCCTTCACTTCGTCGAAGTCTCCTCCCCAGTAGATGCCGGGACGGATTTCGATGCCACCGGGAATCAGCTCGGGCAGACGATGCAGGAAGTGCAAGGTCTCCGGCTGGACCGGACCACCCCAACTGATCTCCTCGTCCAGGCCGTGCAGGTCGTCAAAGACCTGATTCATCACAATGGTCAGCGATCGATTCAGGATCAGTCCAAAACTTCCAGCTTCCGTGTGCTCGCAGAGCAGGACCACTGCCCGGCGGAAATTCGGATCCCATTGCATCGGCGGAGCGACCAGCAAGGCTCCCGCTTTGAGTGATGTTTGATCCTTGATCACGGAGCGTACCTCTATGACATGGGTGTGGTTGGCTCCGGGTTGTCGAATTCCTTGACTAGCGCTTTGCGCGCCCCAACCCACCAGTCCGGCCCCCGGGTTATGTTGGTTATGGTAACATCTGAGAAGTGGGGAATCAACGCTATCAGTTCATCCGAAATCAGGTGCCAGTCTTCATTGACCACCATCTGGCCGATTTCATCAGATTTGGCTGTCGTCCAACGCCATTTGTGGCGAAGGGCTTCGGCCTTCTTCCAGTAGTTGCGATCGTCCCACGCCAACGCGCTTTGCTCGATGGTCTCGCCGATTCCCCGAAGACTGAACACCAGGAACGCGACCATGTCGGCCCACTCGTCGTCAATCGTGTGGCGCTCCGCCAGCATGCGTATGACTTCTGCACAGGAGCGGCGATGCATGTTGCGCCGTTTGGCAGGCGTGTCGCCCGTGCGGACAATGCGACCCATGTATTCGGGAGTTCGTTTATTCTCAGGGTGTCCGGCTGCCGTGGTCAGCAGCCTGCACAAAATACACGCCCGATCCCGACCATTCAGGACCACTTCGGGCGGAATTCCTTGTGGAACGCAACAAAACCTACATTCCCCTCGTGAAGGGTAGCGCCTCGCAGGCCTCCCCCTATCCGTCATCCTCTGTTCCTGCACACATGTCTTCAGAGTCCGAACCTCAGAAAAAAAGCTCGATTGATACGCTGCTCGCACCTCGTGGCAGCACATCCGGCGGTTCATCGTCCGGTCGCCAGAGTCGCGGCGGCGGCGAAGGCATGGATCGCAAAATCGAGAAAAAGACCTGGACCCCGAAGCGAATCGGGATGATTGTCGGTGGGGTGGCGTTCATCGCCCTCATCGCCTGGGGTCTTTCCACGACGGCCGGCGGGCGCAAGCTCAACGTCGATCTCGAACGCTTGACCGTTTCCGAGGTCACCTTCGAGCCGTTCCAGGAGATGATTCCCGGTACAGGCAACGTCGAGCCTCGCACGACCGTCTTCCTCGACGCTGTCGAAGGTGGACGTATCGAGGAGATTTTCGTCCTTGAAGGCGAAACGGTAGCCAAAGACCAGCCCATTCTGCGGCTGTCCAATCCAACCCTGCAATTGAGCCTTCTCCAGACGGAGACGCAGCGCATCGAGCAGAACAACCGACTCGAAGACACGCGTTTTCAGGTAGAACAGGCCGCGCTCCGCACACAGCAGGACATCACGGACATGGATTACAACATCCGCCGTCTGCAGCGCGACCATGAAAGAAATTCAGCTCTTTACGAGCGCCAGCTCATCTCTGCCGCCGAGTTCGAGCGGACGAGAGATGAATATGACTACTGGGTTCGCCGCCGTGACCTCACGACACGCGCCTGGAGCCAGGACAGCCTTCGCCAGCGCATCCAGATCGACCAGATGGAGCAGGCAGTCCAGCGCATGGACGAGAACTTTGACATCATCAACCAGCGTCTCGAAAACCTCACGCTGAGGGCCCCGGTGGCTGGAACGCTGTCGCAGCTCAATGCCGAACTGGGCGAGCTGAAGAACTCCGGATTCAGATTCGGTCAGGTTGATGTCCTCGACGGATTCAAAGTCCGGGCAGGGATTGACGAATTCCATATCAGCCGCGTTCAGCGCGGCCAGCGCGCCATCACCAACCCGATTGCGGGTCAGGAATACGAAATGATCGTTCGGCGCGTTTACCCCGAAGTGGTCAACTCGCGTTTCGAGATCGACCTGGATTTCGTGGGTGATGTCCCCCCATCGATTCGTCGCGGTCAGACCGTCCGGTTCCGAATTGAAATGAGCGACCCGGCTGACGCTGTCGTGGTTTCCCAGGGAGGTTTCTTCCAGACCACCGGTGGCAACTGGATTTACGTGGTTGACGAATCGGGTGATTTCGCCGAAAAACGACCGATCCGACTGGGTCGTAAGAATCTTGAAGTGTACGAGGTCACCGAAGGTCTGCAACCGGGCGAACGCGTCGTTACCTCTTCCTATGACACCTTCAACGAAGCCGACCGACTCGTTTTCCGCTAACACTCTTGCCAACCTTGTAACCAATTCCCCTGTCTATCCGATATACGGATGCATGTGCAGCCTCACTTGGGCGTGCACGCTTGACAGATCCTGACACTTTGCAGACCTGTTCTGCACCCAGCACCACCCTTTCGCGAGCTAGTACCCATCAGGGATCACCGACATGATCAAAGCCAACAATCTCAAGAAATCGTACATGACGGAGGAGGTCGAAACAGTCGCCCTCAACAACGTCCAGATTGAAATCAAGGAAGGCGAATTCGTCTCCATCATGGGCCCGTCCGGTTGCGGAAAGTCCACGCTCCTCAACATCATGGGGCTCCTCGACAACCCGACCGATGGCGAATACTGGTTCCTGGATACGGAAGTCTCCAAACTCAGCGAACGCCAGCGTGCCCAGCTGCGGAAAGGAAACATTGGTTTTGTTTTCCAGAGCTTCAACCTGATCGACGAACTCACGGTATATGAGAATGTCGAACTGCCGTTGCTCTACCTCGGCATGCCTTCGGAAGAGCGCAAGGAGCGCGTGAATGCCGCTCTGGACTCCGTGCAGATCCTGCACCGTTCAACGCACTTCCCGCAGCAGCTCTCTGGTGGTCAGCAGCAGCGTGTGGCCATTGCCCGCGCCGTCGTTGCCGGTCCCAAGCTGATCCTTGCTGATGAGCCCACGGGTAACCTGGACTCGACGCACGGTGAGGAGGTCATGAACCTCTTGACGCAGCTGAACGAAGCCGGCACAACGATTGCCATGGTGACGCACTCGCCTGCCGATGCCGAGTACAGCCACCGCATCATCCACCTCTTCGACGGACACGTTGTCACTGAGAACGTGATCGAGAAGAAGTACCTGCATGCGGACGAAGCCAACGCCTAGGAACGCGTAACCTCCCTCCATCGCCATGAACGAGATCTGCATTCACGTCCCTTCTCTCCGCGAGAATCAGACGGTCGACGTCGAAGTCACTGTCAACGGTGAGACGCAGCTCATGAATTACAGGGTTGAGTCGATCGACTGGACCCAGGGTGGTCGGGACATTACGGGTCGCATTGCCTACCTCCGATCCAGGATCAATGGATATGACGAGGGCTGGGAGCTGGTGCAAATTGGCATCCCGGACGGCGACATGGTCCCGGTCATGTTCAGGCGTCGTGAGAGGGTTACCGCCTGACAGGACAAATTGATGTTTGCGACAAGGCGGGCCGCCCGAATGGGCGGCCCGCCTTTTTTTGTGCCACGGCCTTTCGCCTATCTTCGAGACCAACGCGCGCGACCTTCATCCCGCTCGTCGTCGTGTATTTCCCTCCCTGCCACGTATCCTGAAGCTCATGGACCTCTCGAACAAAATCGTCTGGATTACCGGTGCATCATCCGGCATTGGCCGCGGTCTTGCGCTCGAGTGTGCCCGCCAAGGTGCCACCCTCATGCTAACGGCGCGTCGCGAAGAAGAGCTTGAAGCAACCCGGGCCGCGTGCGAACGATCGGATGATCACCGATGCATGATCCACGATGTGACCGACCGGCCAGCACACAAGCGGGTCATGCAAGCCATTCTGGATACGTGGGGGCGGCTGGACATGGTAGTCCTGAACGCCGGGATCGGTCAGCGGGGCAGTATCGAAGAGACGGACCCGGATGTCGAACGTCGCATCATGGAGGTCAACTACTTCGGATACACTGAAATCGCCCATGAAGTCCTGCCCCACTTCCTGGATCGAAACGATGGGCATTTTGCGGTCATTTCGAGTGTGATGGGCAAGCTTTCGACGCCCCGACGCGCCACCTATGCCGCCTCCAAGCACGCATTGCACGGCTTTTTCGAGGGCCTTCGAGCCGAGCTCAGCAACACGCGCATCGGCGTCTCGATGATCTGCCCTGGCTACATCAAGACCGAAATCAGCTACCACTCGGTCAAAGGATCGGGCCAAACCCATGGCGCCATGGACGAGCAGCACCAGAACGCCATGTCCTCGGAGGTGTTTGCCCGGAAGGCCGTCAAAGCACTGAAGAAGAAAAAAGCTGTCGCGTTCATTGGAGGTCCCGAGCGGTTCGGGCCTATCCTGGAAAGACTTTCTCCTGCCCTCGTTCGCTGGCTGCTGCCCAGACTGATCACTCGCGACTGAGCCGGCGCAAATCACCGGATAGCCGCTCAGATCGCATTCTGCAACGAACCTCTGCTCCCATCGTAAAGTCGATTCGTGTTCTGAAAGAAGCTCCTGCGCATATTTCGTGCGGGCATGCCAACCTTCCTTGAGATGGATTTGTCAAAGACGCAGAACACCGAATCACCCTTCATATTAGCGGACGAAGTAATCCACGACAGTCCGCCCTGCCGAACATGAAAACAATTCTCCGGTCTTTCCTGTGTGTATTCGCTCTTGCCTTCTGGGTAGGGTCCCTCCAGGCGCAGGATATCAGCCGTTCCTTTGACGCCTCTGCTGGCGGTCGCCTCGTCCTGGACCTTGAGACAGGTGGCACGATCATCATCCGCGGGTGGGATCGCAATCAGGTGGAAGTCGATGTGGACATCGACGGCCGTGATGCCGACGATGTCGTGGTTGATTTCAACGAAAGCTCCCGCGCCATCGAAGTCTTTTCTGAATTCAAGTCCCGCCGCGCTCGTGCCGACGTGGACATGGAAATCCGCGTGCCTTCCAGCTTCGATCTGGATATCTCCACAACCGGAGGCGACCTGGACATCTCCGGCGTCACTGGACGGATCGAAGGATCCAGCATGGGTGGCGACCTGATGCTGAGCGGTCTCGGTGGCGAACTCGACCTTTCCACCATGGGCGGCGACATCGAACTCACCGACTCGGAAGTGGACGGCAGTCTCCACACAATGGGCGGCGACGTCTCGATTTCCAACGTGACCGGCAACATCGATGGTACCACCATGGGTGGCGACGTGACCTATGACAACGTCCGCTCCAGCCGCAGCGGTAGCCGGGATGAAGTCGAAATCAGCTCCATGGGCGGCGACGTCGTGGTTGACGAAGCTCTTTTCGGTGCCAACGTGCACACCATGGGCGGCGATATCGAAATCAATCGCGCTGCCGAGTACGTGGAAGCCACCACGATGGGTGGGGACATTGAAGTCGCCGAACTCGACGGTTGGATCGAAGCCAATACCATGGGTGGCGACATCATCGTCAACATGGTCGGAGGCACTGACGGCGATCGCCACGTGGAGCTCGAATCAATGGGCGGCGACATCGAATTGACGGTTCCTCGTGGTCTGGACATGGACATCGAAATTGAAATCCGTCTCTCCGATGATGACGACTGGGACGAGTACGAGATCATTTCCGACTTCGATCTCGACGTGGAAGTGGATAGCGACTCGGATCGTCGCTGGCGCTCGAGTCGTGAAGTCGTGGCCACGGGCCGCGTCGGTAGCGGCGCCAACCGGATTGTCATTCGCACCGTCAACGGCGATGTGATCCTGAAGGAGGGTCGATAACGTATTCCGGATGACCCAGCGGCCACTTGGTCGTCCAAGGATCCTGTATCGACACTGAGGGGCGGAGCGCATACGCGCTCCGCCCCTTTTTCTTGTGTTCAGATTGTTGGTTCTCGATTCTGCGAGGCGGCGCCTAAACAATGCCTCGGTTCAGCTGGCCTCGCGCGCCCTCACGGCTTGAATCCGTCGGGCCACTCGGCTGGGAATCCATACACGACCAGAGGACGACCAAATTCTTCGGAATCGCCGATCTGCGACATGCCCATTTTCTGCATGATGCGGATGGAACCCACGTTTTCAGGATAGGATTGCGCAGTGATCTTCGTGAGGCCAAACGTGTTCTGCCCAACCCACAGCGCTGCAGCGGAGGCTTCAAATCCGTACCCGCCACCCCAGAATGGACGCGAAAGGCGCCATCCGAAGTCCAGTGGACCATTCTTGTCATCGAACCCCGAGAAACCCATCAGCTCGCCGGTCTCCTGGTGCTCAATGGCGAATCGCATCCACCCGCGGGTCTCTTGATGCTGAATCATTCGCTTGATGAAGTCCTCGGCATACGCATGATCCCGGGGCTGACCGTCGCCAATGTGACGCATTACTTCAGGATCGGCAGACAGTGCCGCATAGGAATCGGTATCGTCGGTGGTCCAATCGCGAAGGATCAGGCGCTCTGTGCGGGCGTGAATCGTCATGGATTTCTCATGCAGGGGCAATGGCGCGGTATACACGGCAGGGGATTTTTTTAGTTTCGGAAGCGTTACTGGCCTTTTACACGTGACCCCTGCGAACCATCGTGGCTCTCGACATCAACCTGGAACGTTTTGCGGCTGTTTGCGCCGCCTCGTCTGATAATGGTGCTGGCAGTGGTGCTGACCCGGACGGCTCGCGTGAGAGCCGGCATTTCATCCAGCAGATCATCGATGACGACCTGGACACCGGACGCGTGAAGGGAGATATCGTGGTGCGATTCCCCCCCGAGCCCAACGGGTATCCGCACATCGGTCATGCCAAGGCCATCGTCCTGAATTTCTCCCTGGCTGCTGAATACGGTGGCCGTTGCCACCTCCGGTTCGACGACACGAATCCGGAGACGGAAGACATGGAATACGTTCGCGCCATGAAGCGCGATATTCAGTGGCTCGGATTCGACTGGGGAGACAACGAGTTTTACGCCTCCGACTACTTCGAGCAGCTCTATGACCTGGCGGAGCGGCTGATCAAGAACGACCTGGCCTACGTGGACAGCCAGACCGGCGAGGAAATCCGGGCTACTCGCGGCACCGTGACGCAAGCGGGTACGAACAGTCCGTTCCGGGATCGGCCGACGGAAGAAAGCCTCAACCTCTTCCGGAAGATGCGCGAAGGCGCTTTCGATGACGGTGCGCATGTCCTCCGGGCGAAGATCGACATGGCTTCGCCCAACATGCTCATGCGAGACCCGGTTCTCTACCGGATCAAGAAAGCCTCCCACTACCGTCGTGGCGACGAGTGGCCCATTTACCCGCTCTACGATTTTGCCCATCCGCTTTCGGATGCCATCGAAGGCATCACGCACTCGCTGTGTACACTCGAATTCGACGTGCATCGCCCACTATATGATTGGCTGGTCGACCATCTGTTCGATGCCCCGAGACCACACCAGTACGAGTCTGCGCGCCTGAACCTGGACTACACCGTGATGAGCAAGCGCAAGTTGTTGCAGCTCGTCAAGGAAGGCTTGGTCGCGGGCTGGGACGACCCCCGGATGCCCACCCTGTCTGGCATGCGACGCCGCGGCTACACCCCTGCCGCCATCCGTCGTTTCTGCGAACTGATCGGAGTGGCCAAGGCCGACAACCGAGTCGACGTGGCACTGCTCGAGTACGCCGTTCGGGATGACCTGAACACGAAGGCCCCTCGGGTGATGTGCGTGCTCGATCCGCTGAAGGTCGTCCTCACGAATCTGGACGAAGACCATATCGAGGAATTGGACTCCGACTACTGGCCCCACGACATCGGTCATGAAGGCTCGCGCATGGTCCCATTGACCCGCGAGATCTGGATTGAGCGGTCCGACTTCATGGAAGACCCGCCGAAGAAATTCCACCGGTTGAGCCCGGGCACTGAAGTCCGATTGCGCTACGGCTACATCATCCGCTGTGACGAGGTCATCAAGGATGACGACGGACACGTCACCGAACTGCGATGCTCCGTGGATCGCGACACGCGCTCCGGCAGTGGTTCTTCGCGGCGCGTGAAGGGCACGATCCATTGGGTTTCGGCATCCAAAGGCGTCGAAGTGGATGTCCGTCTCTACGATCGTCTTTTCAATGTGCCCAACCCGGACGATGTTGAAGAAGGGCAGACCTTCCTGGATCATCTCAATCCTGAAAGTCTGCAGGAGGTCAAGGCGATCATCGAGCCGAGTGCAGCCGACGATTCACCCGAGACCTGGTATCAGTTCGAACGGCAGGGCTATTTCTATCTGGATCCCGTTGCCTTCGAAGAAGGTCGCCGCGTCTGGAATCGTACCGTGACGCTCCGTGACTCATGGGGCAAGAAACAGGAATCGCCTGCGCCGGCCGCTCCGAAGAAATCCAAACCGAAGCCACAAGCTCCCGTCGAGCCTACGGACCCACTCGAGGGTCTGGATTCGGAGGAGCACTCCATGGCCATCGAGTTGCAAACCCTGTATGCACTGAGTGTCGAGGATGCGGCCTTCCTGGCGACGCGAGACGATGAACGGGTGTTCTTCAAGGAGGCTGCCGGTGATCATCCGGTTGCCGTGGCTAACTGGCTGATCCATGAACTTCGCCCCCTCCTTCCCGACGGTGGCATGGAAACGCCTCCTTTCACACCGGCGCATTTCAACGAGCTCGTCGGCTTGCATGCAGACAAGACCCTTTCCAGTCGCATGGCGCGCGAAGTGCTACTGGAAATGATTGACTCAGGCGATGCGCCCGAGGCCATCGTAGAACGCAAAGGCATGCGTCAGATCTCTGACCAGGATGCACTTGGTGGCATCGTGGACGAAGTGCTGGCTGCGCATCCCGATCGCGTGGAGGCCTACCGCGGTGGCAAGAAGGGCCTGATCGGCTTCTTCATGGGCCAGGTCATGCAAAAGACGGGTGGCTCAGCCAATCCGCAGGTCGTCCGGGAGCTTTTGCAGGGCAAACTCGACTGATCGCTCGCCTGCTCCGACGGCACGCACGCGCTGGGCTCAGTGTACCACGCGGATCCTTTCCCTAGTTGCTACCGGCCCACAACCAGATGGCGCGGGCTTCCAGGTCCGCCATCGTTGGTGACGCTCCGGCCACTGAAATCAGGTATGAGGACGAAGCGCCCGTCATCAACAGGTGATCGTCGTTGACCCACTGTACGTGCGAAATCGACTCACCCGGCATGGGTAGCGACTGGGAGAAGTTGGACCCGGCCGTTTTGACCTGCCAATCGACGCCGCCATCCATCGCGGTCTGGCGATACAGGACGTGGCGTCCGCCTGGCGCCATGGAAGCATGCGTCATCGAGGCCGACGTGCTCGGGGGCAGCAGATAGGTCGAGCGCGCATCGCTGACCGTGTAAATGGAGACCGCTCGCTGAGCGGCATCATCAGGTGGGCCGACATCATACAGCAGTTCGCTTCCGTCCGGGCGCCAGCTGATGTTGCGCGGTGCGTACTTGTCACCGATCACTTTCACCGGTTCACTGCCCGCCGTGGACTCGAGATAGAGGGTGGAGTCTGGCTCGTATGAACGTGCCTCACGGTTGTAGACCAGGTCCCGAAGGATGTAGGCCAACTGCTGACCGTCTGGTGAAGGCGTAACGTGATGCAGTTTTCTCGCATCCACCGTCCGAAGCGTGCCACACCCCTCGGCTGCGACCTGATAGATGTTGTCCTGATTGCGCACAAGCAGGGATCCATCGGGAAGGGCGGAAAGGACCATTTTGGAAGCTGAGCATCCCACATTGCTGACGTCATCCGTTGCGCGATCCCAGGTCTCGATCCCCCCGGCACCCATGGCATCGCCTGCAGGCACGTAATGTCCGAAATGGAATCGCATCCCGTCCTGGCTCCACGCTCCCGAGTACACCCGATCGGCAGAACCCGTGGACAGGACGTTTACCATCCCTTCGCGAGGAAATCCGATGAGTTGCCCGCCAACAGCCATGACGACGGTCTGTCCATCGGGCGAAACCGAAGTGAACGAAACGTCCCCTTCAGCGGCCATGCGAAGTTCATCCGTCGCCGAACGGCGCACACTGATGGCAGAATCATCGAGTACAACCGCGGTGAAGCCGTCGAGTGGTGATGATGGCACGGGAGGCGGAGGGGGCGTCTCTTCCACAACAACGGGCGCGCTGGCACACGCCGAGAGAAAGACGGCTGCGGTAACAACTACGAGAAGTTGGGCGATCGAAACGCCCCGAAAAGGCTGAAAAAGCGGCATGGAAAGCAGGTTCTGGGGGGTATTCACCTCGGCCGAGACGTAACCCTGGAGCCACTTTCCCGTCAAGATGCGCATTGCGCCCGTCAACCCATGCTCCCGTCGAATGTTCAGGAATTACCTCCAGATTGCCCTCCGAACGCTGAAGAAGCAGCCGGGCTATGCTTTCATCAACGTGTTCGGTCTGGCTGTCGGTATGGCGGCTTTCTTCATGATCAGCCTTTTCCTGTCTGAAGAGCTGTCTTACGATCGCCACTTTGAAGGAATTGACAATGTTCACCGTTGGGCGATCGAGGGCTCCTTCCAGACGGGCCCGGTCAATTCCGCCGCGTCTTCTTCAGGTTGGGGACCAGGTCTGACAGAAAACGTGCCTGAGGTCGAGGCCGTTGTGCGCATGAAGCCGCCGAATCAGATGTGGCTGGTTTCGAAAGACGATCTGAAATTCCTCGAGAAGGGATTCGTATTCGTCGACTCGACCGTGTTTGACGTGTTCAGCTTTGAGCTGATCACCGGAACGGAGGATGCGCTCCGGGCCCCGTTTTCACTCGTCATCACGGAGTCCATGGCCGGAAAGTACTTTGGCAACCAGGACCCCA
Organism: Rhodothermales bacterium; assembly: GCA_028284865.1. GTDB lineage: Bacteria > Bacteroidota > Rhodothermia > Rhodothermales > UBA10348 > JAAZVD01. The sequence continues at coordinate 217,111 of JANQQV010000008.1, forward strand.
TGGGACAGGTGCTCAGGCTGGACAATCAATATGATTTCACCGTCACCGGAGTCATTCGTGATGCTGAAGGGCCAAGTCACTTCAAAGGGGACTTTCTGGCCTCATTCACCACGCTTCAGACACCGATCTACGGCCCAGGATTCCTCGACAATCATTTCAATTTTGCCGTCTACACCTACTTGCGGCTGCGCCCTGGCGTTGATCCTGATCTCGTTCAGGAAAAGGCAGATGCCTTTCTCGATCAGACCATTGGTGCTCAGATGGCAGCTGCTGGTGCCGATATCAACTCTCTCTTTCAGCCCGTAACCAGCATCCATCTCCAGTCGCAACTGGACGGGGAGATCCTTCCGGGCGGCAGCATGACAACGGTCTGGGCGCTCTCGGCCATCGCACTGTTCATCCTGGTCATTGCCTGCATCAACTACATGAATCTGGCGACGGCGCGCTCAGCGCAGCGCTCCCGCGAGGTCGGTATCCGCAAGACGATGGGGGCGGAGCGCAACCAGCTCGTCTACCAGTTCCTGGGAGAGTCGCTCGTCCTTTCGCTCGTCTCCATGATTCTGGCAGTGATCGTGGTCTACTTATTCCTGCCAGCTTTCAATACGGCAGCTGGAACGGATCTGTCCTTGCTTTCAGGAGGGCTACTCAGCGCCATCGGCATATTCGTGGGGATCGCCGTCCTGTGCGGAGTGGCTGCTGGCAGTTATCCCGCCCTCTTCCTGTCCCGCTTCCAACCAGCCACGGTTCTCAAAGGCAGCCCCGTCGGCGCAGCGTCTGGCGGTGCGCTCAGACGCGCGCTTGTGGTATTCCAGTTCGCCATCTCGATCATCCTGATCGTGGCCACGGTCGTGGTCTTCCGACAGCTGAACTTCACCCGCGACCTGGATCTCGGGTTTGATCGAGAACAGGTCATTGTTGTCCAGTTGACCGACCCGAACATCCGCAACGAGTACAAGCAATTCCGCGATCGTGTACGTGAGTTGCCGTCCGTGGCCAGTGTCTCTGCTTCCTCAGGAGCGCCGGGCTTCCTGCTGCAGAACATCCCTGCGTTTCCAGAAGGGGGGTCTGCTGACGACTCATACCTGGTGCAGTCGTTCGTGACCGACTTTGATTTCGTAGAGACACTTGGCATTGATCTGATCGCCGGGCGGGATCTCGATCGGGACCGGCTGGCCGACACATTGGGCGTCTTCCTCATCAATGAGACTGCTGCTGCCGAGTTCGGATGGACACCGGAGGAAGCTGTCAACCGTCCGCTTTCCATTCTGCCGGGCGGCGCGCCGTTCCAGGGCCAGATTGCAGGCGTAGTCAAGGACTTCCACGCCGAATCGCTTCACGATCCCATTTCGCCGACCATCATTTCGATTTTCAATGAGCAGGCTTACTTCTATGCGCTCATCCGGACCCGGGCCGGTCAGACCCGCGATGCCATTGAAGCCGTCGAACGTATCTGGAGTGACCTCTACCCCGAGTACATCTACCAGTACTCCTTCCTGGAAGACGACGTCAATGCGTTGTATGCGTCAGACCTGCAGCTGGGACGACTGTTCGGCGGGTTTTCGTTCCTGACCATCCTGATTGCATGCCTGGGCTTGTTCGGCCTGGCATCGTTCACCGCCGAGCGACGAGTGAAGGAGATTGGCGTACGCAAAGTGATGGGAGCCAACACGAGCGAAATCGTACTGCTCCTTGCCCGCGACTTCACCAAGTTTGTTGGCGCCGCTTTTCTGGTGGCCAGCCCATTGGCCTGGATCGGCATGAACCGATGGCTGGACTCCTTCCAGTATCGGGTCGACTTCGGGATCGGGGTTCTGATCGTCGTTGGACTGGGCGTGCTTTTCGTCGCCTTGATCACCGTGGGCTATCAGACCATCAAAGCCTCGTTGGCCAACCCCGTCGATGCCCTCAAATACGAATAGCCTTCTCGACCTTCCCCGCCCTGACACCTATTTTCGCCTCATGATTCAGCTCAACGGCATATCCAAATCGTACCTGCACGGCTTCAATCGCACGTTCATCCTGCGCAATATCAATTTGCGGGTGGATGAAGGTGAGTTCGTGTCCATCATGGGTCCCTCGGGCTCGGGAAAATCCACGCTCCTGCACATCCTGGGCATGCTGGATGAGCCATCTTCGGGCGAGTACCTGTTCCTCGATCAGCCTGTCCACCGCATCAGCGAGCGCAAGCGTACGGACCTCCACCGGCAGTACATCGGCTTCGTTTTTCAGGCCTATCACCTGATTGATGACCTGACGGTGTATGAGAATCTTGAGACGCCTCTTCTCTACAAGAAAGTGAAGACGGCCCAGCGCAAGTCCATGGTGGCAGAGATGCTGGATCGCTTCAACATGGTGGCCAAGGCGGATCTTTTCCCCAGTCAGCTCTCTGGTGGGCAGCAGCAGCTGGTAGGAGTAGCCCGTGCTCTGATCATGCAGCCGAAGCTGATCCTCGCGGACGAACCAACGGGCAACCTGCATACGTCCCAAGGAGAAGTGGTGATGGACTGGTTCCGCCGGCTGAACAAGGAAGATGGGGTTACCATCATCCAGGTCACCCACTCTGACCACTGGGCCTCGTACAGCGACCGCGTTATTGAGATTGAAGATGGTCGCATCGAGAAGGACTCTGCTCCGACTGCCTCGCCGCAGCCCTTGGCCGAATAACGACCAGACTGAATCCTCCCATGCGTCGACTGCTTCCTCTTTTGATTGTCTTCCTGCTGGTCCCGGCCGCTCAAGCCCAGGATGAGTTGGGTATCGGTGTCATCCTCGGAGAACCGACTGGACTGACCGCCAAGAAATGGCTGTCCGCGGAGCACGCTGTGGATGCTGCACTGGCTTGGTCCTTCTCAAATGACACCCGCATCCAGGTGCATGGCGACTACCTCTATCACCGCGTTCATTTCTTCAATGCGGATGACTACCGGGGTCGCATCCCATTCTATTTCGGACTCGGTGGTCGCGCCATCTTTGGCGAGGAAGACACGACGATCGGTGCGCGATTTCCTTTCGGCGTCGGAAAGACATTGGACGATGCCCCCATTGAGCTCTTTCTCGAAATCGTGCCCATCCTCGACCTGGCGCCGGATACCGACTTCGATCTGAATGCTGCCATCGGCGTCCGATACTATCTCGGCCAGTAGCCTGGCGGGGATGCTTGGGTTGCTACCGCCCTTGTTCGAGCACTTCGCGCAGCTTGGCCGCCCCGCTTCTACTGGTGGTCAGCACGGTTTCATCTTCCAGGGTGACTTCCCATCGCCCGTTGCCGCATGGAGCGGCTTCCTTCAGGTGATCCAGGTTGATGATCAATGAGCGATGGATGCGCAGGAATCGCGCTGAATCCAGGCGCTGCTCAAGGTGTCGCATGCGAACAGCCATCAGGTGACGACCCGTCGACGTGATCAACTCGGCGTAGTCGTCCGCGGCCACAATATGCGTGATGGCGTCCACCGGGACGCGAACCAAGCGACCGCGCTCTCGCACAAACAACTGCGTAAGGATCGCGCCTTCGCGCCCTTCTCCCAGTCGTTCTGCCCGCTCTGAGTCCGGTACAGCGTCTTTCTTGAGTCGCTCCACGGCTCTGTCGAACCGGCGCCGACCGAATGGTTTGAGCAGGTAGTCGAGCGCCTGCAATTCGAAGGCCGAGACGGCAAATTCGTCGTACGCCGTCGTGAAGATGACCTGGATGGACGGGTCCAGCTCTGAGGCGACATCCAGCCCGTTCTTTCCCGGCATACGGATATCGAGGAAGGCCACCTCAGGGCGCGTTGCAGCAGCCAGCTCAAGTGCCTGTTTCCCATCTCCAGCTTCTCCGACGAGCTCAAGGTGTGGGGAGCGCGCGACGAGCCGCTTGAGCGATTCCCGAGCCAGATGCTCGTCGTCAACGATGATGCAACGAAACACAGCCATGCGATCAGTCTTCGAGCGGAAGAGTGATGATGGCACAGACGCCTCCTTCTTCGCGCTCGGAAATATTCAGCGAACTGGCCGATCCATACAACGCTTCGAGCCGACGTTTCAGGTTGTCCAGGCCACTGCCACCCGTGCCGGAGTCCAGTCCGGGTCCATCATCTTCGACCTTCACGGTCAGGACGCCTGACGCACAGTGCCCTTCGACCCGGATGAAGCCACCTTCAGGCGTCGAGCCCGGTCCGTGGATGAATGCGTTCTCCACCAGCGGCTGAATGAGGAACGGCGGTACACGATGACCCATGCACGCGCGATCAAAATCGGCCTGGACACGCACGCGATCGCCGAATCGCAATTGCTGCAACGCGATGTAGTCCTCAACGAACTCCCATTCCTCGGACAGCTCGACACGGTCCTCTTCCCGCTCGCGAATGGTGTAACGGAGCAGATCGCCCAAACGCTCCATCCCATCGACGGCGGCATCGGGGTCCGACTCAATCAACGATCCGACGGAGTGCAAAGCATTGAACAGAAAATGGGGGCGGAGCTGACTGCGCATGGCCTGCAGATTCGCTTTGGCGGCCAGCGATTCGGCTTGCATCGCCAAGGCGCGTTGAGCCTGGAGGCGTCGATTGATGCGCAGAGAGTAGGACACGCCTACCACGATGAAGTACAGCCAAATGCCCATGAACAGCCGCCAGCTGATGTTCTGGCGGTTCCACGTGATTTCGCTGATGCTGCCGCCTTCCATCAAGACGCCGATGATGGGCGCCGTCGCCGTCCAAGCGGCCGAAAAGATCAGGGCCGCCATCAATTGCCAGAGGAAGAATCCGAGCTTGAGTTCGTCTGGCCACGCGAGACGGTCGGTCAAACGCCAGACCGCCACGCCCAACAAGGCTGCGGTCCCCGTTGTGATCAATCCGGAGATGGTGGCTGCCATCAGAGGCGTTTCGCCTTGTCCCCAACCAAGCAAGAAGAGCGTCCACAACACAAAAAACGCCCCCCAGCCAGCTACAAGAAGCAGCCAGCCGTTACGACGTGCCGGTTCGGCTATGGGTGGTGGGATGGGTGTCATTATGTCGGATCGTTGAGACGGAAATATAGGGTGTGGGGCCGGCGGCGATCTTCGATCGCTCGCCGGCCCCACGTGCCCCTCTCCCTACATGCACTACGTTGGAGTTCGGTTATCTCTACCGTGAGCGGATCTCGGCCAGTTTGTCGATGGCATTCTGATTGGCGGGATTGATCTCCAGCGACTTCTCGTAGTGTTCGATCGCCTCGTCCCATCGCTCCTGATTCATGTATCCTTCCGCCAGGCTGTCCCACGCGTTGAACGACCGTGGGTAGGATTCGACATTGAGCTCGAACAAGCGAACGGCCGCTTCAAGCAAGCCCTGGTTCATCAATGCGTAGCCCATGCCGTTGGCATCACGCTCGGTATAGATGGCAGCGTTGGCCGGGTCGTCTTTGTAGGCGCGATAGGCCGCTTCCAGACCATCGACGCCGCCCTGATAGAGACCGGTCTGCATCACATCGATGATCGAGGCCAGTTTGATCATCCGGATGTTGGACAGGGGGACCGGAGGAATATCCACGCCAGGCGGAGTGCGATTGATGTAGTCGTTCACGATCAACCGATCGCCCTTCGGATCCACCGCTATTCCATTCGGAAACACGAACGCGGCTTCCATCGGGGGGCCGTCCAGTTCGTTGAATGCGCCTGTGCCAGCCACGTGGGTTACGACTCCATCCGGCGAAACAGTAAAGATGCGATTGGTCTGGAATGCCGTTACGTAGAACAAGCCGCGAGCCACCGCCACATGTCCGTTCCCGCCTCCCGGGATGGTCGCAAACGACTCCACATTGCCATCGAGATCAACTCGGAGCATCTCCCCATCGCTGAAATTGACCACATACAGCGCTCCGTCGGGACCCGTTGTAATGCCATTGGGGCAATTGAAGAGGTCGCTCTCGGCATGCGTGACCGCTTTGTCGTTCACGATGCGAGAGACGGAATTCGCCGGACAATTGACCACGAACACATCGCCGTCGGGATGGATCGTGATCCCCACCGGGCCATTCAGGCCTTCATCCACCCAGATCTCGTGATCGCCATGCCGGTCGATCTTGGAGATGTAGTTGCCCGAGAAATTGGACTGGAGCAGGTTGCCCTGCGCGTCCACAAAGTTGCCCGAAGGGCCGTACAGCCCGGTGGCGAACTTCTCGACCCGCCCGTCCGGACGGATCTTCCAGACCGTCTCCATGAAGTCGGCCGAGTAGATATTGCTGAGGCGGTCGATGGCAATACCACCGACAGAACCCTTGATCGAATCGGCCAGGGTGACCACACGGGCCACCTGCGCGTGGGACATCGACGCAGTGGCCAGCATCAGAATGAGCAGGACGAGACGGTGCTTCATACCGGACGGGAAATCGTGGTTCAGGATTGCGGGGAATGGACGACCCTAAATTCCTGACGTCTATCTGATTTCACGTGTCGGCACAACGACCGGAGTTGTCGATTGACCGCTCTGAGCCTCTCCTATTGTCCGTCCAGCACCGAACGAGCCCGAGCCAGCGTCAATCGACCGGGCGTTCGCGTCTCCGCTACAGCCAGTGCCTCGCGTGCTTCATCCGAACGATCGGCAGCCAGCAATGCATTCCCCCATGCCTCGTGACTCGGGATGGGCAGTCTCGGCGGACCGAACTCGTACGGCATCGCCGCTTCCGTTTCAGCAGCCTCCTGCATCATCGCCAGACCGGCATCGGTGTCACCATCTGCAATGGCGAACAATCCGTCCAGCTGCATGCGCGTGACATCCGCCAGCGGATCTTCCCCTTTCACATGCGGCATCCACTGTCGTGCATCTTCCACTCGGCCGTTCGCCATCAGGGCAAACGCGTTGGTTGCAGCGTATTTCCAGATGGACCAATCCTCGGGAAACGCGTCCATGTCCAGTGCCCAGCTGTCCACGAGGCTCCAATCGCCGGAAACAAGCACATGATGGGCGCGCATGTTCTGGAAGTAGTTTGACGTTCCCCAGCGCCGTTCAGGTTGAAGGACCTGGTCATGGCAGGCATCCATCAACGCTGTTGCTTCATCCCACTGCTCCAGCTGCAAGTGGCCGTAGTGCAACCATGAGCTGTAGTGACCACACGCAATCGGATCCTGACCGCGCTCCACCCGCTGGCCGTTCTGCACATCCATTGCTCGTTGATTGTTCTGGATGACACGCTCCCAATCGCCTTGGGCAAGGAAGATGTGGGTGGTCATGTGTTGGGCATGCGCTGCGCCCGGGGCGATTTCCGAATAGGCATTCGCCGCCTCTAGTCCCAGGTCCGCATGCTCAGGATCGTCGAACGAATGGATGATGTAATGCGCCGCGCCAGGATGATTGGGGTTCGCCTCAAATACGGGCTGAGCCACGGCTGCCGCGCGGGCATAGACATCAAAATCCCGGACCCCGTCGGTCGAACCCAGAATGGACAGCGAATGGAAGGCGCGCGCCTCATGATCTTCCGGATGCTCATCCTGAAGCGCCTGCATCGCGTTCATGTACGCCAGATCCTGTTCGGTCTTGGTCCCCTCGCCATAGAGCGCACGAACTGCGTCGAGATACATCATCTCACGGTGTGACGGAGCCACCGCCCCGACGGAATCTATCCGCGCGAGGATGGCCCGTCCTTCGTCGACATCCTTCGATTGCCAGAGCGGGTAGTTGTTGGCCATCGCTTCCCCCCAGTACGCCAACGCAAACAGGGAATCAGCGGCTTGTGCCTCCTGAAATGCTTCCCGGGCGAATTCGAATTCAAACGAGTGCAGCAGCAGCACGCCACGAAGGAAGGGCTCTTGAGCAGCCTCATTGCCGGAATTCGGGAATGACAGACTACCTAGGCCTTCGATGTGGGTCAGGTCGGCTGCAGGCGCAGCGTCTTCCTGAGCGCAGCCGGTCAGTACAAACAGGAGCGCCAGAAGCGAAAGAGAGGAAAGACGGATCATGACAGTGGGGTTCTGGGTGGAACGTGCATCAATATACCCGGCCCGAAGCACAACGCGACCTCCGTGACTGATCGCACTCTCCGAATACTGTTTGAAACGGCGCGCCTGCCGGCAGCGCGGTTCAATCACGAGACCCACGTCCGGGTGGCCTGGATCTATGTCAAAGCGCACGATCTGAATACGGCGATCGAATTGTATTGCAGGGACCTGCGCAACTACGCCAACTCCCTCGACGTGCCGACCAAATATCATGAGACCATCACCTGGTTCTTCATGATTGTCGTGGCCAATCGGATCACCGAACAGCCGGAGGGCGACTGGGACACCTTCCGGGATACCAACCCTGATCTGGTCACGTCCGCCTCCACCTTGCTGGCTCAGCACTACTCCCGCGAGGTCCTTCGCTCGGACGAAGCGCGCACCCGGTTTGTCCTGCCCGATCGGAAGCCATTCGAAGTAACTCCCGAGGGGATTCTTCCGTAGAGAGGAAAGTCGTATCCACCCTCCCGCCCCTGCCATGTTTGGCTCCTTCCTGACCGCGGCCCTTCGCAACTTCAAGAAGAACCTCGGCTACTCGGCCATCAACCTGATCGGCCTGGCACTCGGTCTTTCGGTTTCCCTTCTGATCCTGCTCTTCGTTCGTCACGAAGTCAGCTACGACCGGCACCACGATCGGCCTGAAGACATCTACCGCATCGTTCTGGACGGGTCCTTCGCAGGGACCGGACTGAATGCGCCGGTTGCGCCCGCGCCCATGGGTGAGCGCATCCGGATGGACTATCCAGAGGTGGAGCAATCGGCGCGTGTATTCGGCTTCACGGGACCGCACGTCCTTCGGGTCGGCGACACGGCTTTCACGGATGATCAGGTTGTCCTGGTTGACTCCACCCTGTTTGAGGTTTTCGACTTCGAATTCCTACGAGGTGACCCCAATACCTCGCTGACCAAACCCCGGACCATTGTCTTGACCGAGTCGACTGCGAATCGGCTGTTTGGCGATGAAGATCCGTTCGGCGAGACCATTTTCATTGCGGACACGATCGGGGTGACGGTTGACGGCATCATCGCCGACCCACCTTCGAACTCGCACCTTCAGTTCAGTGCCTACAGAACGCTGCTTGATTCAGGTCAATCTCAAAGCGATCAATGGATCAGCAACAACTTCGTCACCTACCTCAAGCTCATCCCGGGAGGAGACGCCAATCAGCTCGAGGCCAAATTCCCGGGCATGTTCGAGTCCTACGCAGGCCCTCAGCTGATGGAGGCCATGGGAATCTCGTATGAGCAGTTCACAGCGAGTGGCAACATTCTGGCCTATCACTTGCAACCGCTGCTGGATATCCATCTGAAGTCGGAATTCGACATCGATATCATCACCCCGGGCAGTATGACCTATGTCCTGCTGTTCTCGGCCATCGCCGTTTTCATACTGTTGTTGGCGTGTATCAACTTCATGAACCTCGCCACTGCCCGCTCGGCAACGCGAGCCCGTGAGATCGGTGTGCGCAAAGCGGTGGGGTCTGACCGTCGTCAGTTGATCCTCCAGTTCCTCATGGAGTCCTCCTTCATGACGGTCCTGGCGTTGGCTCTGGCTGCTGGCCTTGTGGCCCTTGCACTTCCGACGTTCAACTCGGTGGCTGGCCTGGAGCTGACTCTAGGCGAACTCATCAGTCCGGCCTTTCTCGGTTACGTCCTGCTCGGAGCCATGCTCGTCAGCGTTGTTGCCGGATTGTATCCAGCGCTCTATCTGTCCTCATTCGATCCAGCCGTTGTGCTCAAGTCTGAGACCTTCGCTGCCGGCAGCAGGTCAAGGCTTCGCAATGCACTCGTCGTTTTCCAGTTCTCGATTTCGATCGGCCTTTTGATAGGCACGTTCGTCGTGCAGGACCAGCTCAACTACATCCAGAACAAGCGGCTCGGGTTCGACAAGGATCACATCGTCGTCCTGTCCCGGGGTTTCGAGCTGGGTGACCAATATGCGGCCTTCAAGGACGAAATCCGCAATCACACGGGAGTCGTCGCTGTAGGTGGTGCGAATACGATTCCCGGTGCCATCCACGGTGGTACAGGCTATGTCCCGGAAGGTGGTTCGCCCGAAGAGACGTTCATTTTCGCTCCGCTCTGGGTGGATGAGGGCTTTGTCGATGCCATGGGCATCACCATGGCCGAGGGGCGCTCGTTCTCCGAAGAATTTGCAACCGACTCGGTCAACTACATGATCAACCAGGCGGCGATGCGCCGACTGGGTTGGGAAAGCGGCGTCGGCCAGAAACTGGTCGGCATGGACCGCTTCAACGGGGGCGACTTTGCCATGGGCATGAGCGAGGTCGTCGGCGTGATCGAGGACTATCACTTCATGTCTTTCCGCAACGAAATCGGGGGCGCGGTCTTCCAGTTCGCCAACTTCCCCCTGCCCAATATCCTCGTTCGGGTTACCGGGTCAGACCTCGAAGGCACGTTGGCTCACATTCGGCAGACCTGGGCTGAATTCCGGCCTGATACGCCGATCAGCATGACCTTCCTGAACGAGTCGTTCGACAACCTTGCAGCATCGGACAAGCGACTCGGTCAGCTGTTCACCGGCTTCTCGATCTTCGCCATCATCATTGCCAGCCTGGGCCTGTTTGGCCTTGCGTTCTTTGTGACGGAGCAGCGCACGAAGGAAATCGGTGTCCGCAAAGCGTTGGGCGCATCGGTCCGGGAAATCGTGATCCTCCTCTCCAAGGACTTCACGCGTCTGGTGGCCGTATCGCTTGTGCTGGCTACACCACTTGCCTGGCTCGGCATGTCGCGCTGGTTGGACGGGTTCGTCTACCGCACCGACATCAGCATCCTCTCGATCGCCCTGGCTGGATTCCTGGCGCTGGCCATCGCCTGGGCGACGGTCAGCTACCAGTCCATCAAGGCCGCCCGGGCAAACCCGATCAAGGCATTGCGGCACGGGTAAGCGGTGTTGGATCCCCGGCTGGGCGCGCCTATTCGCTCCCAGCCAAGGCGCCGGCCGGAAGCTGACGTTATTCCGCCCGCATCACCTCAACGGGATTGGTTGAGGCGGCTTTGAGCGTTTGCGACCCGATCGTCAAAAGGGCCAGCAGGACAACAGGAAGGACACCGGTGGCCATTACACCTGCCGTCAGGTCAATCCGATTGGCAAAGGTGGCCAGCAGCTCCGAATTCAGGATCCATGCTGCCGGAGCGGCTACAATAATGGCGATGATCACCAGCCGGACGTAGGCGCCCGAAAGCAATCGGACCAGCGCCCAGGAGTCGGCTCCGAGCGTTTTGCGAATACCCACTTCCTTGAGCCGGGTCTCAGTGGAGAACATGGCCATACCCAGGAGGCCAAGGCATGCGATCACGACGATCAACACGGCAAAGGAGCCGAGTATGCGCATGGTATCCCGCATGTAGGCCAGGTTGCTGGCAATTTCGTCGTCCAGGAAGGCATAGTTGAGAGGTAGCCCCTGGCCGTGTTCAGCCCAGACTTCGTCCAGTCCCCTGAGTGCCGGCCGTGGATCTCCCTCCGTCAAACGGACGGCAAGAAGTCCGAAGCTTGCCGGGCGATGGACCAGCGAGACCGGGACGTAGCCAGCGGAATACCCGTCTGCGTAGAAATCCGTTACGACACCGATGACTTCAATCCGGTTCTCCTCGCCACTGGTGTCATACACCAGCATGGTGCCGACCGCCTCTTGCGGCGAGCCCAGACCCAGGAACGGAAGGGCTTTCTCCGTCAGGATGACAACGTCCGTCTGGTCGGAAGCGACTTCCTCATTGAACAACCTACCGGCCACCAACTCGATTCCGTATTGCTCGAACGCCGCATTGTTGACACTGAAGCGCGCGATCAGCTGCGCATCGTCCATGTCCGGACGACGAACATCGACCATGGTCCGATTGCCGGTGGCCGGGGCATGCGAAATGGCTGCGACCCTCCTGATCCCTGGTAGCCTGGCTATCTCCGAGGACAGTCGCTCGTGATCGAGTCCATTGAGCTCCACGTGCAGCAACTGATCTTCGTCGAACCCGGCATCGCTGGCCAACAGAAAGGCTGACTGATGATAGAGCACTGTGATCGTGGTGATCGCGATCATCGAGATGGCGAACTGGAATACGACCAACGTCTTTCGACCCAGGAAACGCACTCGCCCACTCGTGACGGCGCTTCCCCGGATGGCCGCTACCGGCGATTGCCGGGAGACCCGAAGCGCTGGGACCAATCCGGCAGCGAGGCCAAGAATCAGGGCGAAACCGACGAACTGAGCTAAAAGAGCCGGGTCAATGGCAGAGATCGCTATGCTCATGCCGTCCTCAGCAAACTCGGCAAGCCCATTGAATTGCGGGATCATCCACTGCAGGAGGCCCCAGGCCAGCAGCAATGCCAAGAAGCATGTGACGACCGCCTCGGTCACGAATTGCTGGATGAGCTGGCGACGATGCGCGCCAACAACCTTGCGAACACCGATCTCGGCCTTGCGCTTCAGGGAGCGCGAAACCGTGAGATTGATGTAGTTGAAGGTGGCCGTGATGAGGAGCAACGATGCGAACAGGGAAAGCACGATGGCGAACGTGCGCGGCACGATGCTGCTGATTTCGTTCGAAAGATCCCAGCCAAGGTTTACCGCCGTGATCTCCTGCAGATGATGCTCCGGCGTTTCCACATTGGCGTCCTGCCAGTGCATGGCCGTCAGTCGATTGGCGACATCCTCCACGCGTGATCTCGAAGCATCGGGTGCCAACAGCAGGTAGTTGTAGAAGCGGGTTTGAAGCGTCCAGGACGAGAGTTCATCGGCCCGCTCTTCGCCATAGATGCTCTGCAGCGAAACGAACGAAAACAGGGCATCAAATTGGATATGGGTTCGTCCAGGAGCCGGCGCTGCGATGCCCGTCACCTCCCACATGCCGTTCTCTCGTTCGAGGAGCTGTCCAACAGCATTACCGTCAGGAAACAGTTGCGCGGCCAGTTCTTCGGACAAGACCACTTGAAACGGACTGGCCAGTGCTGTAACCGGATTGCCCTCCAGCAGGTCGAAACTGAAAATGTCAAAGAAGGCAGGCTGGGCATACAATCCTGCGAATGCAGCCATTCGCCCGTCTTCGCGCTGCAACTGTCCGCGACTGCGACTCATCTGAACGAAGGCTTCGACGTCATCGAGTTCACGTAGCAACTCAGGGCCCATCATGGGAGTGGAGGTGGCCACCCGCGTTCTCCCCCAGACGCCCGAGATATCAGTCGTGACCCTGACCGTCCGATCACCATGTTCATGGAATCCATCATCCGAACGCAGGTCCGTGATCACGGTCATGATCAACAAACAGACCGACATGCTCAGCGCCAGGCCCAGGACATTGATCGCAGAAAAGGCCTTGAACTTCCTGATCTGGCGAAAGGCGATGGTGAGGTAGTTTCGAAGCATGGTGTGTTGCCAGATGAGATCCCGCAACATCAGCCGCGGGACCAAGGTGAAGAGCGTGCCCCAGAGCCAGATGTCTGCCTTGATGCGGCTTTCGTGTTCGCGCATCGTGCGCCACGTCCATTCCAGATCACCGATAAGACAGTGGTGATCTTCGCTCAGCAGGCGGGCGGCAACGCGAATGGACAACGGCGAACGGGTCATGACCGCTTCTCCGCGATACCTGCGGGCATGGACCAGGTGGCCCAAGCCCGTTTCTGGATGGCGTCAATGGCAGCCAGTGCGGCATGCCCTTTGGCAGAGACCCGGTAGAATCGCTTCCGCCTCCCACCGCGTCGATCCTCAGGTGCCCCCTCATGGGTTTCCAAGAGGCCCTGTTTCGCCATCCTTTCAAGCGGCACGTAGACCGCACCGATGGAAACCGGCTTGTCGAGCAGTCGCGACATGGCCTCCTGAATGGTCAGGCTGTACGCATCCTCCTGAAGCTTCCAGACGGTCAACAGGAGCAGTTCTTCAGTACGGGAAAGCAGCTTCATCGATGACGGGTTCTGAGGGGAGCAACCGGACACGTGGGATTCCGGCCCCAAGACGATTTGTTTTATCGAGTAAAACAAAAAGAGGTTGCGGTGTGCGACCAACTTTTTCAGAGGGCTTCAGAATGCTCGTTCCAGCCCGTTTTCAGCCGTTTTGCTCGGCCCAGCGCTCGAGGATGGATTGCGCGCTGCGGACCGAGCGGAAATAGAAATCCGCCCTCAGGCGCTCCTGTTCTGTGCCGGACAGGTTGCCGTTGGTGCCAAAGTGCCTGACGCGGGCGGCGAACGCTGCATACAAACTCATGGCGGCCGCCACGGAAATGTTGTAGCTCTGAACGAACCCTGGCGAAGGAAGAATGCACGTCTGATCCGCCATTTCCAGCATGGTTTGTGTGCATCCCGCTGCTTCGTTGCCGAAGACCAGGGCGGTCTTCCGGGTGAAATCGATCTCCTCCAGCGGAACGGCGGAGTCGGTCAGGGCGGTGACCACAACGGAGTATCCCTCCTCCTGTAAATGGGAGACACACCCTGCCGTTTTCTCCCACATGTGGACATCGAGCCATTTCTGAGCTCCCTGCGTGGTTCGCGCAGAGTGCTTGAACGGGACGTCGTTCTGGATGACGTGGAACGGCTGGAAGCCCAGGCCTTCGGCCGTTCGCATCACCGCGCTGACATTCCCGGTATTGATCACGCCTTCCACGACCGGTGCGACATCGTACGTCCGGCCAGCAATGATCTCGTCGATGCGCTCCATACGCTCATCCGAGAGCTGCGGAGCGAGTGCCTGGATCACGTCGGATGGGGTGAGCCGCACGTTGCCGACCTGCACGCCTTCGAAACGCGAACCACTGCTCGAAAGCAGGTCTTCCATGGCCTGTTCGGGATCTTCCATGGCCCCAAACTGGCCCAGAATGACCCGGAAATCAACCCGGGGAACCGTGTCCGGACCTGTTCCTTGAAGCGCAGGTTGTTTTCACCCACGCCAACACATCATGATTCTTACGGACAAAGTTGTCCTCATCACCGGAGCGAGCGCTGGCCTTGGTGCCCAGTTCGCGAAAGACCTGGTGGCCGAAGGAGCCCGGGTATTCGGAATCGCTCGTCGTACCGAGCGCCTCAATGATCTTGAGAACGAACTCGGCGGCGCATTCACGGGCATCACCTGCGACATCACTCAGGAAGAGCAGGTCCACCAGGCCATCGAATCCGTTCTGGAATCCGCAGGTCGGATCGACGTGCTGGTGAACAACGCTGGCCTCGGCAAATTCGGCCCTGCTGACAAGGTCACGACCGAGGAGTGGGACCTCCAGATGAACGTCAATCTGAAAGGCGTTTTCCTCGCGACTCGAGCTGTGATACCGGTGATGAAGCAGCAGAACGCGGAGTCCGGCTTTGGCGGACACATCGTCAACATTGCATCCGTCGCTGGTCTGCTGGGCAATCCGAACATCAGCACCTACAACGTGACCAAGTTCGGCCTGAAGGGATATTCCGAGTCGCTGTTCAAAGAAGTGCGGCAGGATGGCATCAAGGTCTCCTGCTTCTACCCAGGATCGATCCGAACGGAGTTCTTTGACGAGGCAGGGATTCCGATCTCGGCCAATCCGATGACCCCCGAGAACATCTCCTCCACCCTGGTGCATGTTCTCAAGACACCGGACAACTATCTCATCTCCGAAATCGTGATGCGTCCACTGCGACCGAAGGGCGTCTGACGAAACGTGACTGGTTGAGGGTTTTCCCATCAGGGACGGTCCGGTTCGCTATCTTGACGACCCGTAGCCGATTTCATCAGCCCGTCACGTCATGAAACGCCGTCAGTTTGTCCGCAATGCATCTCTGGCCGCAGCCGGCGGCGCGCTTGTCACCGGCTGCGCTTCAGGAGAGTCGGGCGAAGCCGCCGCGGTCCAGACGAATCCACGGGTGATGTGGCGCCTTGCGTCAAGCTACCCCAGATCGCTGGATACGATTTACGGTGGAGCCGAAGTGCTGGCCAATCGCATCTCCGAGCTGACCGATGGCCGATTCACCATCCGCGTTTTCCCTGCCGGTGAACTTGTACCCTACAACCAGGTCCTCGAGTCGGTGCAGAAAGGCACGGTCCAGATGGGTCACTCGGCCAGCTACTACTACACCGGACTGAATCCGGCGTTGGCCTTCGATTGCACCGTGCCGTTTGGCCTCACGACTCGTCAGTTCAACGCCTGGTTCTATCACGGCGAAGGCAAGGACCTGACCCGGGCGATGTTTGCCGACTTCAATGTGATCAACCTGCCAGGTGGAAACACCGGAACGCAAATGGGCGGCTGGTTTCGCCGCCAAGTAGGCTCGCTGGCTGACCTTCGAGGCATCAAGATGCGCATCCCCGGATTTGGGGGCGAAGTGATGGCCGAAATGGGCGTCAGCGTACAGGTCCTGGCAGGCGGCGAGATCTATCCGGCGCTGGAACGCGGCGTGATCGATGCAGCCGAATGGGTCGGACCGTACGACGATGAGAAACTCGGATTCCACCAGGTCGCGTCGAACTACTACTATCCGGGTTGGTGGGAGCCGGGACCGAATCTGGGTTTCTACATCAACAAGGATGCGTGGGAGCAGCTTCCTTCCACGTACCAGCAGGCTGTAGAAGTGGCGGCTGCCGAAGTCAATGTCTCGTTGATGGCCAGCTACGACGCCAAGAATCCGGCTGCCATGCAGAGCCTGACCGAAGAGCATGGGGTCACCATGCGACCCTTCGCAGACGACATCATGTCCCGGGCCAAGGAAGTGACGCAGGATATTCTGTCGGCCGAAGCTGCTGCTGACCCGGCCTATCGACGTATCTGGGACAGCTACAATGCCTGGCGAAAAGCGTCCAATCGCTGGTTCAGGACTTCCGAAAACACCTATGCCACGTTCGCTTTCAGCAGCGATACCTGATCCTGCTGATGTGATCATGGCGGAGAGGACCTCTTATGGCTTCCTACCGTTCCGCCACCGTCTACTGCTCCTCCAGTGATCAGATAGACGAAGCCTTTGTCGAGGCCGCCAAGCGGCTCGGCCAGTTGTTCGCTGAAAAGCACGTTCAGTTGGTGAATGGTGGAGGAAGTGTTGGTCTCATGGGCGTGATGGCGCGTGCGGTCCACGAACATGGAGGTCGCGTTGTCGGTGTCATCCCGCACGCGCTGAAGAACATCGAAGGTGTAGCCTACCAGGCTTCTGACGAACTCGTGCTCACGGAAACCATGCGTGAACGCAAGCGCATCATGTATGAGCGCAGCGACGGTTACGTCGTCCTGGCCGGCGGATACGGCACGCTGGAGGAATTCCTGGAAGTGCTCACGCTCAGGAAGCTCAATTATCACGATCGCCCCATCGTCGTACTCAACACCAACGGCTTCTATGATGACCTGCTGGGTTTCTTCGACAAGATGACCGACGCGGGCTTTTCACGCGAACCGGCATCGAAGTACTTTGAAGTCGTAACAGAGCCTGAATCCGTCTTACCTACATTGGGGCTTGGCGAATGAACTGCAAATGAGTCGCGAATGAGTCCCGAACCCTGAGGCATTTCGGCCTTCACCCAGCTGATAGTGCCCTCAACCCGAACCAATCCACTGTCAACATGATCACTATCAACCGTTACGTGACGCCACGTACGACTCGCTATGCCCAAATTGGCGAGGCGAACGAGAATACGTGCGAGGTGATTTTCGCATTGCACGGCTGGGGCCAGCTGGCAGGTGATTTTGCTGAGGTCATGACTCCGCTGGCTACCGAAGGAAGATTGATCATCTGTCCCGAAGCGCTCTCAAAGTTCTATGTCGGCTTCCAGCCGCGAGAGACCGGTTCTTCGTGGATGACGAGCTATGATCGCGAGTACGAGATCATGGACTACGTCACGTACCTGGATGGCCTGGCCGAGCAGGTGTTGGCTGACGTGCCTGATCACGCGCACATCGTCATATTCGCCTTTTCTCAGGGCTGTCACACGGCCAGTCGCTGGATCGGCAATGGCGTCGTCAAGCCGAAGAAGATGATCCTCTGGGGATCGGATCCAGCAGAAGACTTGAGCCCGGAAGAATGGGATACGATCTCTGACATCGACGAGATCAAGGTGGTTGCCGGCACGCTGGACCGATTCGTGACCGGTGGCAAACTGCAGCGCGCCGAGGAAGCCCTTCGCGACCACCAGTGCTCATTCGAGATCATCCGCTACGAAGGCGGTCACCATTTGCAGGATTCGGTCTTGGTGGATCTCTTCTCGCCTGCTGAGGATTCGCTGGAGTTGTAAGCATGATTGGCCAGGCCTCGCTGTCCGTTCGGCCATCAGCTCCCACCACCTAGCAAGCATTCCAAACGCAGCGGGGCGGGCGCGGAGCGATCAAAGATCGCCTGGCGCCCGCCCCGTCTCGTTTACAGGATGTCGACTCTGCTTACTTGAGCAACATCATCATGTTGGTGAACTCACCCTTTGGCGTGCTCAGGCGGTAGAGGTAAGCGCCGCTCGGCAGATCCGTTGCATCGAATCTGGCTTCGTGGCGACCAGCCGACACCACACCATCGACCAGCACCTTCACGCGACGACCCAACATGTCGTAGACCGTCAGTGTGACCTGAGCAGACTCCGGAACGGAGAAGCCGATGGTCGTCTGCGGGTTGAACGGGTTCGGGTAGTTGCCCTGGAGCTCAAAGCGCTCAGGTACTTCACTAGTCTCGAGATCCGTGAAGGCATCCGCCAGGGCCAAGCCCTCCGTGTGGATGCTGTTCGACGAACTGGAAGCATGGCGCTTGACCTTGTTCCAAGCAAGCTTCAACTGGTCGATCGCCTTGTCTTCCTTGCCCTTGGCCACGTAGTCGTCCGCTTTGGCGCGCGCCTTCTCAGCCTTGGCCAGGTCGCGCGAGCACTTGCGGCTCGAACAGCTGACCTCGGAGATGGCCACGTCAACAAGCATCATGTCGACTGCTACCAAGGCATCGATGGCCTCCTGAGCTACCGCATCGCAGTTGTTCGTGTCTTCGATCAGGTCGTCGAGAGCCTTCACGGCTTTCTTCTCCTCATCAAAAATCTTGTGGCCGTGCTTGCTGTTCGGATGCGTAGCGTCCGTCCAGTATTTGGGCGTCAGGCTGCGCTCGACGCGGAAGATGGCCTCTTCCAGGTCGGAACGCTGCGAGCCTTTCTTGGAGCTCTTGCCGGACTTGTCCGATTTGTCGGACTTCTTCGAGCTCTTGCCCGACTTGTCGGACTTCCCGGACTTCTTGGAGCTCTTGTCTGAGCCACCGCGTCGGGAACGATCCTCGACACAGATACCATCGAGGGCCGTCAGCATTGGAATGACGCTCTCCTTCAGATCAGGCAGACCATTGCCGTCATCATCCGGATCGGCGTTGTCACCGATGCCGTCACCGTCCTGGTCAGACGTCTCATTCGGATCGGATGGGAACGCGTCGCCGTTGTCGCCAACGCCATCACCATCGGTGTCCGTGTCTTCGTTCGGATCGTTCGGGAAGGCATCGCCATTGTCGCCGGTGCCATCACCGTCCGTGTCGGTCGTTTCGTTCGCGTCCTCAGGGAACGCGTCGCCGTTATCGCCAACTCCGTCACCGTCGGTATCGGTGTCTTCGTTTGGATCAAGCGGGAAGGCGTCCTCGGTGTCCGGTGTCCCATCGTTGTCATCGTCGGGATCCGCGACATCGCCGATGCCATCGCCGTCATTGTCCTCCTGGCCCGGGTTCGGGATGTTCGGTGCGTTGTCCGTGTTGTTGCCAACACCGTCACCATCGGAATCCCCAGACTCATTCGGGTCGTTCGGGAAGGCGTCTTCGACATCACCGACACCGTCACCATCCGCATCTTCCTGACCCGGGTTCGGAGTGGTTGGAGCGTTATCGGTATTGTCACCAACGCCATCACCATCTGTGTCCGTGTCTTCGTTCGGATCGTTCGGGAAGGCATCCGCATTGTCGCCTACGCCATCACCATCGGTGTCCGTATCCTCATTCGGATCGTTCGGGAAGGCATCTTCGACATCGCCGACACCGTCACCATCCGCATCTTCCTGGCCTGGGTTCGGGGTGTTCGGAGCGTTGTCCGAGTTATCGCCAACCCCATCACCGTCCGTGTCGGAGTCTTCACTCGGATCGTTCGGGAAGGCATCCGCATTGTCGCCGGTGCCATCGCCGTCCGTATCCGTCGTTTCATTCGGATCGTTCGGGAAGGCATCTTCGACATCGCCGACACCGTCACCATCCGCGTCTTCCTGACCCGGGTTCGGGGTGTTCGGAGCGTTATCCGAGTTGTCGCCTACGCCGTCACCGTCTGAATCCGTGGTTTCGGTAGCGTCATTCGGGAAGGCATCAGCGTTGTCGCCCACGCCGTCACCGTCCGTGTCGGTGGTCTCGGTAGCGTCATTCGGGAACGCATCAGCGTTGTCACCAACGCCATCACCGTCCGTGTCGGTCGTCTCGGTAGCGTCGTTCGGGAACGCATCAGCATTGTCGCCCACACCGTCGCCATCGGTATCCGTGTCTTCGTTCGGATCGTTGGGGAAGGCATCCTGATCATCAGGGGTGCCGTCACCGTCAGAATCCTGGGAAGAAGCAGGGAAGCACTCCATGCCCTGCAATCCGACACACAGATTGTCGATTCCACCTCCGAAGCTGTTGTCGGTCACCGGATCAGAAATCCTGATCAGGAGATCGCCCGTTCCGGTACCCGTGTACGACAGCGAGAATGGTTCAAATACTTCGACCCCGGTCCACGCATTCGGGAACAGCTGCTCAGACACGACCGCGGTGCCACTTGGGTCCAGCAGTTCGAGCAGGAGATAGTCACCCGCCTGAGTAATCTGGGAAGATCCAGAGTAGGATGAGGGGCTGAGCAGTCCTTTAACCTCATAGGCCGTGCCTGCCGCGTTTGCCGCAATCCGGGACCTGCTTGTAATCGTGTTGCCATCATAGAATGTGACACCCCACGTTGACTGCGTCTTGTCAATATTGGTCGCGTGGACAGGGTTGACGCCTCCTCCACTGCTCCATTGGGGGAAGTTGACTCGGAATCGCACTGGGGTTCCGTCCGAGCGGGTTGCTCCGCCACCGAAGGATGCAATGGTATCGAAGTTGTCTTCGAAGATCGGTGTCGATCCGCCGCCACCGCCGCTTCCGCCAGTTGCAAGAACGAGTTCGCCAGCCAGCATCACCCATCCTTGATCAGCCTGGGTTGTCATCTGCTCGACCGCTCCGCCGGATGCTGGAACGCGTGCAATGCCGCGCCCGTCCCCGCTTTCGATTCCAGAGAAGTAGACCATGTCCGATGCAGGGTCGTATGCGATACCCTGATTCATGCTCATGCCCGAACCACCGCGCGTGAAAATGGTCGTGCGGTTCAGGGTCGCGATGTCGAGGCTTTGGATGTTCTGGTCGTTGTTATCGTAAAAGAGTCGCTGACCCGCCTCATCGATGGTGAAGGTCAAGGGTGTTCCGATACCATCGTTGACATCAACAAGTGTCTGTACAGTATGTGGCCCGGCACCGCTTGCACCGGCGATGTATTTGATCGCTCGTTCTGACGTCGAATTTCCGCGATTCGAGAAGTACAGACGGTCATTCGAACTGTCCCACTTCATGTCATACGGGTCGTATGTGTTCGAACCCACGTTCGAGGCAACGACCTCGACCGAAGCCGAAGCATCGATCAGATCCATGACGTACCCACCATTGTGGACGACATCGGGTTGCACCGGTGCCCCTCCAAAGTCGATCGGTACCCGGTAGATATTGCGGTTCTTGGAGAAGAAGATGTGCGTATCGCTGGCGATAACGCCCGACCAGAAGCAACACAGATTGTAGGGGTTGAAGAGCTGGATCCGGGTCTTCCCCGTTCCGTCGGGATTCATCACCGCCATCCACAGTTCATTGGTCGAGTAAACAATGCGTCCGTCAGGCAATTCAGCGATCCCATTGGCCTGTAAGCCTGTCCCGGCAAGTTCTGAGGTAAGGGTATGGACAGGTGGATTCTGATCCAGGTCAACGGTGTAGATGCGGTTGCCCCAGTTGAGGTAATGGACTACCTGGGCATTGGCTTCACCTAGTGCCAGGCCAGCGAGCACGGCCAGGCAGAGGAAGTAGCGGAGATTCATCGGAGTAAGGGGTAGTGGGAGAATTTTGGTCACTCGAATTGCGATCAGATCGCAGATCGGAAGGCCTCGCGCGTGTATGAAGGGGCCTTCATACTGAGAGGGTACTCCCAAATTCTCGTTTTTTGGTCTTTGCTCGGGGAAATGGCCGTACGGATAAGGGATTTGGCTGTCTACGTAGGACTACGCATCGCACAACGACGACAAAAAGCTGCCCAATTCATCCGCTTGACACGTTTTGGCAGTTCAGTGAAGTCGGCGTCGGTAGACGGTCATGGCGCTTCCGGACCGGTCGATGTATGTTGATGTGTGCGAACTCTGCCCTACATCGTGCTCTTGTTGGTGACCTGGTCTACCGCTGCCCAGGACCACCCTTTCTTCCGTCACATCACGACGGCAGACGGCCTGAATGGCAGCTCTGTCATCTCTTTGGATGTTGATCAAAAGGGGTATGTGTGGATTGGCACGGCCAACGGATTGACCCGGCACGATGGCGCCCGATTGACTGCCTTCCACCACGTCCCCGGGGACAGTACTACGATTCCGGACGCAAGGATTGACATCATCCGGGTCATCAGCGACGGCTCGATGTACGTCGGCACCCAAGACGGAGTAGCCCGAT
Organism: Rhodothermales bacterium; assembly: GCA_028284865.1. Classification (GTDB taxonomy): domain Bacteria; phylum Bacteroidota; class Rhodothermia; order Rhodothermales; family UBA10348; genus JAAZVD01. The sequence continues at coordinate 239,703 of JANQQV010000008.1, forward strand.
TTGATGAGCGGACTCAGTCTTTCTGGCGATTGCCCATCGATGATGAAGAACGGGTCGTCGTCCACGACATCGACGAACTGCCTTCTGGAAAGCTGCTCCTGTCCACGTGGCAACACGGGACATTCATGTTCGACCCGGAAACAGACACGGCGTCGAAGTCCGAATTCCAATTCGGGGATCGCCCTGACGATACCACGGTCCGCAATATTGTTATTGAGGATGCAGAGCACGTCTGGCTCGCGAGGTACTTCGGGCTGTATCGCATCAATCTGGAAAGCGGACATGTGGCCATGCCGGATTGGCCTGCCGCGACACGGGAGTGGACTGATGCTGCAGCGATATTCAAGATGCTGTTGCACGAAAGAACGCTCTGGATGGCCACCACCAAAGGACTCTGGTCCATTCAGGTGGACTCGGGCGAACTGACAAAACATGCTCTCCCCGACGTGGAGGACCCGTACGCCCGAAGCATCTTTGTCGACAGCAAAGGCACGATCTGGGCAGGGATGCATGGCAAGCTGGCTTACTTCGACCAGATGAGCAGCCAGTTTCATGCCTTGGAGCCCGTTCCCGGACTGGATTCGTCCGTATTCCCGGGGACGGTCCACAGCATGACCGAGGATCATTCGGGAGTACTCTGGGTGGGGTCGGACGAGCGTGGCGTGAGCCTCCATGATCTGTACCGTGTCCCACCCGCACACCATGAATCGCGGCTGGAATCAGAATTCGACCTCCCGGAAGGCCATGTCTGGAGCGCAGCAGAAAGTGCTGATGGATCCATTTGGCTGGGATCGGAGCGGGCGTTCGGAAGATGGATCCGCAGCGAAAGCCGCTACCAGCCCTTCAATGTGTCAGGGTTGGAAAACACAACGGTTTCCACGCTACTCGTAGACGAGCGCGATCGAATCTGGGTAGGGACGACCGGTCGAGGCGTCTGCCGACTGAGGCCGCAAAGACAATCTTGTGAGCCCGTGGCTCCAGACGTCTCCACGGTGTACGTCATTCACCAGGACGATCCGGATGAGCTCTGGATTGGGTCCTTTGGCGGACTCTTGCACCTCAATACGGTCACAGGCGCTGAACAATGGTACCGTCACGATCCATCGGATCCCGGAACGCTGGACAGCGGGTTGGTTCTTGACATCCATCGCGACCAGGAGGGTCGTCTGTGGATCGGCACCGAGTCGGGATTGAATCGACACGACCCCGTCAGCGACAGTTTCGTTCGTGTACTGCCAAACAATCCCGTATTCAGCATCGAGCCCAGACCGGATGGCTTGTTCTGGCTGGCCGGGCTGGACATTTCTGTTTTTGATCCGGACTCCGCCGTTCGAAGCACTCTCGATCCGTATCCGGAGGAGTTGATAGACGGAATGTCAAAAACGTCCATGGTTGACGAAAAAGGTAGACTCTGGGTCAGCCTGGCCTCTTCCACACATGTTCTGGGACTTGACGGTCAAGAAGAGGGACGTTTCGAAAACCCGCACGGACGGCGCAGTTTCGAGTTTCCCGTGTCTGCCAAACTCCGCACCCGCGATGGAACGATCGTTTTCGGGCTAGCCGATGCCGTCCTCGAACTGAAACCAGAGGAGTTGGTGGCCAATCCGTTTCCACCAGTACCTGTGGTCGCCGAGGTGCGTGTTGACGACGTGCCTGCCTCTTTTGGCTCGAACGAACTCCTCGAAATCAGCTCAGGCCACCGGATCCTGAGCGTTGCATTTTCAGCACCTCATTTCAGCAACGTGGACGCTACACGCTATGAAGTGAAGCTGGGAGGATTCGACGACGAGTGGAGAGCCGTCGATTCCCCCCAGATCACCTTCACAACCCTCCCGCCGGCCGACTATGCGTTCGACGTCCGTGCTACCGCTTCAAATGGCCTGTCGGCGACGCTCGCTTCTCCCCTGCGGATCACCGTTCTGACTCCATGGTGGACCACGTGGTGGTTCATCACATTGATGCTGGGATCAGGATCGGTTCTGATCATGCTGATCGTGCGCTGGCGAACCGAAGACTTGCGACGTCAGAACACCCGACTGGATCAGGAGGTGGATCGACGCACCCAGGAATTGTCTGAAAAGGCGGTTGAACTGGAGATCGCCAACCAGACCAAGTCCCGGTTCTTTTCGAACGTCAGCCACGAACTGCGCACGCCGTTGACCTTGATCAAAGGCTATCTGGAAGATGTGGAATCATCGCCAGACGAACTTGATGCCATGAATCGGCAACGCGTCGTTCGCGCGAATGGACTCGCCCAACGGATGGAAGGGCTGGTCAGTCAGTTGCTGGACCTCTCAAGAGCAGACAACAATCGGCTTGAATTGAACGCCATCGCGGCGGACCTGACATCATTTGTGGCCCGCGTCGTAGCCCATTTCCAGGTTGCTGCCAATCGCAAATTCATCGACCTGGGGTTTGAGTGTACTAGCGACCAGATGGCCGTTGCATTCGACCCGATCAAAATGGATCAGATCGTATCCAACCTGATTTCCAACGCAGTCAAATTCACGCCAAACAACGGCTCCATTTGGGTAGTGCTCGAAGAAACTGATGGACAGGCCATCCTCCGTGTCGCCGACACCGGACCTGGAATTTCTGCGCCGGAGCAGGAGCGGATTTTTGAGCGGTTTTACCAGATTGACAACGAGTTGACCCGCAAGCACGAAGGGCTCGGAGTCGGCTTGTCCCTGACCTACGACCTTGTGCGATTGCACGGTGGAACCATTACTGTCGACTCCACGCCAGGCGAAGGATCGGTCTTCTCGGTGGCTCTCCCGCTGGTCGCCGACAATGTCGGCCTGGAGACGTTCTCCGTTGATTCGGGCGATGGATCGGCATCCAGTGTATTCGACGCTGTGCCTTCGATGTCCGCAGCTGAGCGCCCACTGTTGCTCGTAGTAGAAGACAACAATGAATTGCGTCGACACATCCGAGAGATCCTTTCTGATCTGTTCGATATCGTTGAGGCCAATGATGGGGCTGAAGGATGGCGACACATCCAGCTTCGCAACCCCGACGTCGTCCTTTCTGATGTGATGATGCCGGGAATGTCCGGTCTGGAGCTACTTCAGGAGGTACGCCAAAGCGATCGATTCAAGGATCTGCCATTCGTACTTCTTACTGCGCGGTCCCATGACGAGGCGCAGGCGGAAGGACTCGAGGCGCGGGCCGACGACTTCATCGGCAAGCCCTTCAATCGTCGCGTGTTGCGCGCTCGCTTATCAAACCTGGCTCGTCGTCAGCAGGAATGGAACGAAAGCGTGGAGTCGGGTCCAACGGGCCTTCAGGATGATCACGCCGAGTTCCTGCGTCGTTCCCGGTCCTTCATCAATCAGCATCTTTCTGAACCGATCTCGGTAGCCGATCTGGCGGAGGCCACGCATACCAGCGAACGCACCTTCCAACGACGAATGAAGGAAATCACGGGCCAGACGGCAGGGGCATTCGTGAGGAAGGAACGTCTGGAGGCCGCGCGATCGTTGCTGGAACGAGGAGATGTCCGGTCGGTGAGTCACGCTGCCCACGAAACGGGCTTCGGCAACGTGAGCCACTTCTCGAAGGTGTTCGAGGAGCAGTTCGGCATCAATCCCAGGACGTACCTGATCTGACTGGGTAATCCCTCTTGCTTGAAGCCGGGTCTACCCCCGACTCCTGAATTTCCACCATTTGTGGCGTGGGCGCTCGATACGATTCTTCTCGTGGCGAGGAATCAGCACCTCGTTGCCGCCATGGTCGCGGGAGATGATCCAGGACTTGCCGACCAGCTCACGCACCTTGGGAAGTGACATACCCGTCATCTTGGCGATGGTCGTCGTGCGGAATCCTTTTCGGACCATGGCCAGCACTTCTTCGCGCTGGCGAGCGTCTTTCTCTTCCTTGGTCTCTTTCTCCTGTTGACGCGACGATATGCCTGCACGTTCGAGCCGTGCGTGAACGGCTTCGCGGGTCATCCCGAAAGCATCGGCAATCTCGGCTGCATTGAGTCCTTCCTCGAAAGCAGCGATGATCTGATTGGTTCTGTCATCGAATTCTGGCATCCGGTAAAAGTACGGGACCACGGACCGGCGACGAAGTGGTTTTGGCTAAGTTCGGTCGAAAACCGAGCCTGAATGGTCGCGGGAAGGCGTTTTCAGCCACACGCAAATGTAACCGCCTCTGTTACATTCAAAAACGTCTGGTTGGCATCCTGGCCGCTACTCCCCCCACTCCGCGACGATCGCCGTGACGGATTCACGCACGTCATCCTCGTAGCGCTTCGCGAATTCACCCCATGACGCGAATGATTTCGGGTCCGATCGGTCGGGAAACAGGATGCCATTGAGGTGGTCGTCCTCGTGCTGAAATGTCCCGGCCGTGATCCCTTTCACGATCCGCTCGAAGGGTTCGCCGTGTCTGTCAAGCGCTCTGACGCGAATGTGTGGACAGCGTGGCACTTTGCCGCGGAGATCGGGGATCGACAGACAGCCCTCGAAATTCAGGTAACGCTCCTCGGTCAGGAATTCGATCTCTGGATTCACGCAAACGGTCAGGTCCGCTTCAGGCTTGTACGGATACCGGGGATTGTTCTTGACCTCGACCACGAAGATCCGCCACGGCTTGCCCACCTGGGGCGCGGCAATGCCCGCGCCGTTTGCATCGCGCTTGGTCTCGATCAAGTCGTCAATGAACTGCTGCATCTCAGGCATGCGCAGCTCTTCAAGTGAAATCTCTCGGCAGTCCTCTCGAAGGACAGGGTTTCCGATCTGGGTGACTTCCAGCACCATGAACCTTGGACCGATCAGGCCGTCTTGAAGGAAGCAATTTTCTCTTTCAACGCGGCGAAGTCGATGGGCTTGGAGACGTAGCCGTCGCAATCCAGGTCAGCCGCTTTGCCGCGATACTCTTCGTTATCGTAGGCCGTCATCATGCACACGGGCACCGGGGGCGGATCTGTCTTGATGCGCTGAAGCAGCTCAAGCCCGGTCATCCCAGGCATGTTGATGTCCGAGAGCACCAGCACAACGTCGGTTTTGCCGTGCTCTTCCAGTCGCTGCAAGGCCTCTTCGCCCGAGAATGCAAAAATGAGTTCGATCTCTCCTTTGCGCAGCTCCCTGCGGAATCGCATCCGGAAGAGGGGTTCGACATCGGTTTCGTCGTCGACAACCAGGATTTTCATAGCGGTGGGAGTTGCGGTTGAAGTGGGTTGCTGCTGCAGGGGCAGCGCCTGATTGCAATACGTATCAGGCCACGCAAAGTCCGTATAATTGGGCAAAGTTGCGAGTCGCGCTCTCAAAACCAGCACCTCCCCGTTTGTCAGGCAATAGCGCCGATATCACCCAGCTCTTGCACGCCGCTCGCGGTGGTAGTGAGCAAGCTCTGAATGAGCTCTTTCCGCTTGTTTACGAGGAGCTGCGGCGGCGCGCTGC
>JANQQV010000012.1 GCA_028284865.1 Rhodothermales bacterium
GCCGGACACTGTCCGAGCATCGGCGCAACGCCCAGGAGTACTACCGGGTCATGCGCGAACGTAGAGCGGGCGCAGCCGCGGGAGCGGCTGCGGCCGCTCTACGTTCGCGCATGACCCGGTAGTACTCCTGGGCGTTGCGCCGATGCTCGGACAGTGTCCGGCTGAAGATGTGGGTCCCATCGCCCGTCGCAACGAAAAAGAAGTACCGATGGGACTCCGGGTACAGGATCGACTGGATCGAAGTGACCGTCGGATTCGTGATCGGCCCGGGCGGCAGCCCACGGCGACGATACGTGTTGTAGGGATGCTGGAGGTCGTAGTCCTTGAAGAACAGGCGGCGTTTGTCGCCTTCGATCTTCATGATCGCGTACTGCACCGTCGGATCGGCATCGAGTCGCCAGCCGTTATTGAGGCGATTCATGTAGACGCCCGCCACAGTTGGCTTCTCAGGCACGTGTGCGGTTTCCCATTCCACAATGCCGGCCAGGCGTACCACCTCGTCGCCCGTCAGATTCCGGGGAAGGGTACCGAGCGAATCGATACCAGCCTGAATGATGCCATCGTAGCGTCGCTTGACCCTACGCACCACATCTTCCGGACTCGTCAGCCAGTAGAAGTGATACGTGTCCGGAACCATGAACGCCCACAGGTGCGTCGTGTCTGTTGCCAACTCGGCGGCCAATTCCGTGTCCGAGAAGACCTCCGTCAACTCTTCAGCAGAAAACGCCATCTCCGATGCCATCGAGCGGATCATGCGCTCTTTACGGGTCCCGGGCGGGATGTAAACATTGACCGGCTCCTGCAAGCCCCGGCGAAGAACGTCGATGATATCCAGATTCGAGACACCGCTCTCAAAGACATAGTGTCCGGCCTTGATCTGTTCGGCCCAGCCCGTCGTACGCGCGAGCAACGAGAAGCTGCTGGTCTTTTCCAGGATGCCGGCATCCACAAGTCGCTGACTGACCTCATCGATACCGATGTCCGGATGCAGATTTACGGATCGTTCGCCTTCGAATTCAGGTGTAGCGGAGCGGTACAGGAAGTCATAACCTGCCAGGGCCACCACCATCAAAGTGAGTGCGCCAATGACTGCTAATCGCTTCAAGTCTTTGCTCACGAGCTTCTTGGTTGATGCTGGCTGTCCAGGTGATTCAAGTCCCTTTGGATCCGCTCTCCGGCGGATTCTGGTAACGACGTCGTTCCAACGACCTAGTTTCGTCAATGATACGCTCGAAAAGGCGTCTCACGGCTGCGTCGTCCAATGGTCCCGGGTTGTGCTTCAGTACCCCCTCGAGCACCTGCTGTTCTCTTTCCGGAACGTAGATCGGCAGGCCGCGCTGTTGTTTGACATGGCCGATGGCATTGGCGCTCTTGCTCCTTTCGTTGAGCAGCTCCATTACGATGCGGTCGATACGGTCAATCCGCTCCCGCCAATCCGAGATATCCGCTTCAGGGCCTGGGTCCGGCAAGGACTCCAGTTCCCGAAGGAGGGTCGCTATGGTTTCGATGCGACTCATGCGAGTGAGAGCGAAGGATCTGCGGTAATGGTCAGCGGTGCGGTTACGCCAGACGTGAACTGATGGTAGCCTGCCATGGCAATCATGGCGGCATTGTCCATGCAATACACCATTGGAGGGACGAACAGTCTCCCATTCAGTCCGCTCACCATCTCCGATAGTCGGGTTCTGAGGCGTGAATTGGCGCTTACGCCACCCACAAGACCCAGGTCCCGGATCCGATGGTCTTTCATCGCCTTCTTGACCGGAGCGACCAGCATGTCGACCACCGCTTCCTGAAAAGACGCGCAGAGATCATCAATGTGCTCCCGGAGGTAGTCCTCGCGCGCGTCCTCTGAGATCGCATTCAGGTGGTAAAGAACAGACGTCTTGATACCGGAAAACGACATGTCATACCCTTTCAGACGCGTGCGTGGAAACGCATGAAAAGTGCTGTCGCCTCGGGTTGAGCGCCGATCGATTTCGGGACCACCCGGATAGGGAAGACCCAGGAGCTTACCCACCTTGTCGAAGGCTTCTCCGGCAGCATCGTCGCGCGTCTTTCCCAGAAGCGCTGACTCGTGCGAGGAATGCACTTTCATGATCTGCGTATGGCCGCCAGAGACGATCAAGTTCAGATGTGGGAATGCAGGCTGGTCTTCGCTCAGATACAGACTGGCAAGATGTCCATCCAGGTGATTGACGGCGACCAAGGGGATATCGAGTGCCAGTGCCGTTGCTTTGGCGAATGAAACGCCCACCAATAGGGACCCGATCAGTCCCGGTCCCACGGTGACGGCGATGGCGTCCAGGTCAGATCGGGAGAGGTTCGCTTCAGCAAGCGCTTTGGCTACGACCGGAACGATAGCCCGTTCGTGCGCCCGTGAAGCCAATTCCGGCACCACGCCGCCCCACTCAGCATGCTCCAACTGGGTCGACACAACGCTCGACACCAGCGTGCCGTCGACAACGACTGCTGCCGCCGTGTCATCACACGATGTTTCGATGCCGAGAACCGTCATGTCAGGCGGTCAGAAAAGAGGCAAAAAAGTGGCGAAAGGGCAAAATAAAACGGCCTCTGGAACGTTATTGACAGAGGCCGCATACCACGTGTATTATACGAAATGCCCGCCTTCTTACTGACTGGCAAACTCGACTCCATCCTCTTCATGCGCTCATCCTTTTTTGCTCTGCTGCTCGTCGCCGCCTTGCTTGCAACGACACCGGCTCACGCCCAGTTGCGTCCAAGTGGATCAGCCGTTGAATCCAGTGTCCGTCTCTATGACGCAGGCACTACCGGATTCTCGCTGAATCGCTTCTTCACGCCGGAGCATTTCCGCATGAGCCACACGTTCGAGGCCTCTTCGAGCAGTTGGGGAGGAGGTACGTCGATGGCCATGTACACGAACACGATGCAGTGGCAGTTCAACAGCAAACTTGCTGCCCGTGTCGATGTAGCGGCGGCCTCCCAGCTTGGCGGCAATCAGCGGCTTGCCAACGCCATGGGTCAGAATGCCAATCAAGTGTTCCTGCGCAACGCGGAGCTGGCATACCGTCCCACGGGAAACATCCAGGTTCACCTGAGCATGCGCCGTAGCCCGTATGGCTCGTATATGAGCCCCTACGGTTACTATGGTCAGAATGGATACGACCGCTGGAACCAGAACTCGTCGTTCCGAGCCGACTTCGGCCCTTCCGGACGAGACCTTTTCTGGAACGACCGCCTCAAATAACGGCCACCGGCCCGAAGCCGCCTCCCCGCATTGGCTGAACGCTCCGGTAATCTTGTACTGAATGTCGCGCTGGTCCTCGCTCTGGGCACAGCGGCAGTGTTGATCTACGCTTTCAGTCAGCGGTTGGCCGCGCCTCGACCAGACCCGGAGCGACTGGAGAACCCTGGAAACCTGCTGGGTGAATTCATTCAGCTGGAAGTCATGAATGATGCTGGGGTCGACGGGTTGGCTGCCGAAATGCAGGAATATCTCGTGGAATTGGGCTTTGATGTTGTCAATGTCGACAACTACGATGGCACACCGATTTCGCGAACGACCATATTCGATCGGATCGGCAATCCGGATGCCGCGGAACAGATCGCCTTGGCATTGGGAGTCGAATTGGACCGGATCACGGAGGAGCTCGAACCAACCTGGTACGTGGACGCGTCTGTTGTCATCGGATCCGATTTCGCTCTGATCAAGCCCTTTGTGGATCGTTTGCCTGACCAATCGGTTGACGACGAATCCGTAACAGAAGGCGATGAGCCTGAGACTGAATGACCACGGAAGGGCGGCATTGAACTCGTGTTTACGAGAAGCTGGCCCTCCTCCGAATCAAAATGTACCGGGATGAGAGGATCCCGGGGAGAATCACCCTGAGCGAGCAAAAAACTTCCACACCTGCAGAATCATCGGCTGAGTCAAACGCCGAATCGATGGCCGAGTCGATGGTGCCCGAGCGCACGGAAGACAAGAAGCGACAGACGGCCGCGTCCACAAAGCAGATAGCCCGACTGGCCGTAGATGCCATTCTTGACAAGAAAGGGAAGGACATCTTGGTCCTTGACGTCACTGGCGTAAGTGGCGTCGCCGACATTTTCATCCTTGTGACGGGCGAATCCGACTTGCAGAATCGGGCCATCGTGGAATCCGTCCGATTCAAGTTGAAAGACGAAGCGGGAGAGCGTCCCTGGCACGTCGAAGGAACCGACCATCACCAGTGGGTCCTGATGGACTACGTTGATCTGGTCGTCCACGTGTTCCTTCCCGAAAAGCGAGAGTATTACGAACTCGAACGACTTTGGGGAGACGCTCCTCGTGAACAGGTCACGGATGATCAGTATGCTTCGGATGTCAAGATCCTTGCTGACTAACTCATCGCAGGGTCCAATCCCGCAACAGCCCATGATGACATCAAACCATGATCTTCGCCTCCGAAGCGTGTTTCTGGCGCGCTCGCTGGCCGGTGCCGTCCTGATGGGCCTAATCCTTGTTAGTAGCGGATGCGCTTCGCTGCGTCCCGACATCAGCCAGGAGGAGACCTTCGGTCATCGCGTGACAGGAAACGATCCCGAGGGGAGAACGACCATTGCCGTGACGCCGCCACGCGAAGACACGGATTATCGCCTCTTCGACGCTACATACGAAAGCGTGACGATTCGTCCCGCGACCGTGACACCGGATAACAGGGCAGAAGGCGTTGCCGTCGAGGTTCTCGTAAAAGGAGCCTTCCCCGATGCGTGCTCCGAGCTGCACGATGTGACCCAACAGCGAGCCGGAAATCTCATCCTGGTCACGCTCACCATGCGTCGTCCGCAAGGATCCGTTTGTGCCAGTGTGTTGAGGCCATACAGGTATTACCTGGATCTGGATGGCTCCTTCGTTCCGGGATCCTACTCCCTCAAATTGAACGATGCTTCCCACGGCTTTGAAGTGCGGGAGCCTCGTGACTCCTGATCGTTCCTTCCTCGCATCATTTCTGACGCCCCGCCTTCATGTTCAAGTACTTTCCCGCTGTCATGGGCAGCGCGCTCTCTGTTGTTGCCCTGCTATCCATGACTGGCGCCATGGTGAACTCCGGCGGGGCGCCTTCTGGCCGAACGGGTGCACCGGGTTCATTGACATGTGCTGATACCGGTTGCCATGGGGGCAACGCCTTGAACGCAGATGGGGGGTCTTTGACGATCACCGCGCCGACGTCCTACCAGCCAGGAACGCCTGTCGATCTTTCCCTTCGTATCGAGCGCGCCGGTGCTGCTCGTTTTGGATTCTCCATCACGGTCCAGGATGCCAACAATCAGATGGTCGGCTTCTGGGAGTTGGTTGCAGGGCAGGGCACGGCCCTTTCGGAATTCGGAACCGACCCGAGTCACGTTACCCATTCACCGGCAGTGAATGTCGCCGACGAGCATACGTGGCAACTTCGCTGGATTCCTCCTGCAGGAGATGCTGGTACCGTGACGTTCTTTGCGTCGGCCAACGCAGCCAATGGGGCTCAGGGCTCTGCCGGGGACTTCATCTACACGACTGCCCTGGGGCTTCCTTCGGGAGCAGGTGTAGCCAATGAGCGCTGGGAGCTACTTCCATTCTCGGTGGATGCGGTCTATCCGCTTCCCGCTCGGGACGCGCTGAACCTCGATCTCTCAGCTGACCAGGCCGGGCCCGTGACGCTGCATCTCTATGATGCGACGGGTCGGTCCCGCCTCATCAAGCAGGTCAGCGCGCGTGCGGGTCAGAATCGCATCCGCGTGGAGACGGACGAATTGGCCGCTGGCACCTATTTCTGGCGGATCACCATGAAAGGCCATTCCCGCACAGGCGTCCTTCCGGTCTCGCGATAGGCGGTCCGATTGAAGCAAGCCACAGCCGGCTGCTCAGACAATCCCGGTCCGGTAACTACGGCCTGAAGCCTGAGGTGGAATCGTTCATCGCATTGTAGAGCGCTTCGACCTCTGCAGCCGACTGGCGATACGTCGAATCTCCGATGACTTCGCCGATCTGATTGGTCAGATTGGCATACGACTCGAAGTCCTGCGTTTCCAGGTAGGCTCCCTGGATGATCTCAATGAAGCGAGCGACGCGAGCCATCTGATTGCTGCTGTTGGCGTTCATGGCCTGTTTGAGACGATGCAGTACCAGGGGCTCGGCCATTTTCCAAAGCGACGCAGCCCGTTCCGTATCTCCGACCACAGCATACGCCTGCGCCATGAAGGCGAATGAGGTTTCATCGCCCGGAATGGTCTCAAAAGGCACCTGCTCCATGAACCAGTCCAGAAGCTCTTGCGCTTCCTCGACTTGCCCGTTTCGAGCCATCGTCTCCGCTGTGTGGGAGTAGATGTTGCGATAGTTGTCTACCATGCGACGGATGTTCTCGTCAAAGTAGACATCCGGATCGTTCAGTCCTGTGAAGCGGAACAGGCGAAGCTTCTCTTCAGTGACGCCCGGGACCACGCGACCCAGCTGCTCGAAGTGGCGAATCGGGACCACCCGGTAGGCCTGGCCTTCCAACTGGAAGAAGCTGCCTCCTTCAGTGGGGTTGTTCAGACCGAGCTGACCACTCGGAGCTACCGTCACTGCGAAATAGATCGGCCGCTTCCAATTCTGCATCGCATTGGTCAGCAGAATGTTGAGGGCAGCCTGATCGGCACCGTATAGCAAGTTGATGTCCTGCGAGAAGGGGCGACCCTCCAGGTACCACCGCATGGGGCTTTCAATACGACTGGAATCCTCATCCAGGATGAACTGCTCCATTTCACTACCGCCGAAGAGGACCTCCCGATTGACGGGTATTTCCAGATCCTGCGGCTGCCAACGGATGATTTCGAGATCGTCAATGATCTCATCCGTCAGTGAGATCGGAAGGGGATCGGAATCCCGCGAAGCCTGATTCTTGAGCTGCTTGATGTACCACGGGGTATTGAGCAGCGACAGGTTGGTCACTCTGACATCCTGTCGAATGCCTTCAACTTCCTGGAGATACCAGAGCGGGAAGGTATCGTTGTCCCCGTTCGTGAAAATGATGGCATTCTCCTCGAGGCCGATCAGCATGTTGTAGGCGTAATCGCCTGCTACGTATCGACCGCTGCGATCGTGGTCATCGTAGTTGACCACCATCATCAGCATCGGAACGGCAGCGAAGACAACAGCTGCACAACCGGTCAGGATGCTCCGAAGAGAGGCCGCCTCAAAACGGTCCTTGAGTTGATCTGCGGCCAGGCGTAGCAATCCAGTCGCCCCGATCCCGACCCAGATACTGAAGGCGAAGAAGGAGGCTACGTACGCGTAGTCTCGTTCTCGCGGTTGGAAGGGCGTCTGGTTCAAATACAGGATGATCCCCACCCCGGTCACCAGGAACAGCACAAGCACGGCAAACGCCCTTCGCCAGTCTCGCATGAAATGGAAGGCGGCCCCAATCAACCCGAGAAGCAGTGGCAATCCGTAATAGGCATTCCGCGAAGCCTCCTCGCTGGGCGTTTGATAGAGATATTGATTGGTTTCCTCACTCGAAAATCCGGTGATGGCAGGGGCATCCTGAACATCCGAGGCGCGACCCACGAAATTCCAGAGGAAGTACCGGACGTACATGTGTCCGACCTGGTAGCTCCAGAAGTACTCGCTGTCCGAGTTGTACTGGGCGTAGACCCGCATGTGATTCGGGTCCTGTGAGTGCCGACGGGGGAACCAGGTCTCACGGCGCGTATCGATGTTGCCGAGCTGGTTGTCGTACGTGTTGCCCTTCAGGATGGGCGTGTCGCCATACTGCTCGCGCTTGAGGTAGGAGACAATGGCCTCGAGCGTTTCGGGGTCGTTCTCGTCGATGGGTGGATTGGCCGCCGAGCGAACAAAAATGAGGGCGTAGGAGGAGTACCCTATCATCACGACCGTGATACACAGCATCACGATGTTGAGCGCCTGCATGCGCCGGGTCTGGCTCCACCACACACCAAAGATGAGGAGTCCGAACATGGCCAGGATCATGAACATCGGAGCCGACGAGTCCCCGATGAATCCCGGCAGCCATTGGATGATGCCCGGGTATACAATCAGGAAGGCAACGGACGAGACGAGACCGGTAACCACGATTCCTATCCATCGCTTGCGTGCGTCCCACTCGGGATCCTCGAATTCGAGGTAGTACACGATGAGTGCGATGAAGAAGATGGCCAGCAGGTTCAGCAGGTGGACACCGATGGCCAATCCGAACAAATACGCAATCAGGATGAGGTAGCGATTCGTGGCCAGGCCGAATCGATGCTGTCCTCCCTGGAGCCGTTCATCTTCCAGAGCTGCTTCTTCTCGCCATTTCAGCACCAGCCAGACCACCAGGGCGGTGAACAGCATGGAGAGGGCGTACACCTCGGCCTCGACCGCATTGAACCAGAATGAATCGGTAGCGGCAAACGTGCAGGCTCCAACGACGCCACCAGCAAGGGCAATCAGGCGATCGATCGGGCTCCACGAGGACGGGTCGCCCTGCCATTCGCGGATCAGGCGAACGATGATCAAGTGCAGCAGAAGGACCGTCAACGCGCTGGAAAGCACGGATACGAAGTTCACGGAGACGGCCACCAATTCGGTCGGCATGAACATCGAGAAGAACCGCCCAACCAACATGTAAAAGGGTGCTCCTGGCGGATGCGACACCTGAAGGCGGTTGGCAATGGCAATGAACTCACCTGAATCCCAGAAGGAGGTGGCCGGAGCCATGGTCAACAGGTACAGGACCAGCGAATAGACGAAGACCAGCAAGGCTACGATCTTCTCGGTACGATTGGCGCGCATCTGTTGGGTTGAGCTCGGTCTGGGGGCGGTGATGACGTCCTGGAAAAGCAACGTCACAGGACGAAGGCAGGGTCGCAGGACGGGCGACGGATACTCCTTCTTTGATCAGGCGAAGGAATATGGCGGCTACAACGCAGCCTCTCGCGGAATGGTTCGCCGCTCAGGATCGCTTTTTCAGGCCCTGTTGAGCTTCTTGGACGCCTTCTCGGAAGCGAGCACGACGACGATTTCTCCACGAACGCGATCCAGCGATTCCACCCATTCCAAAAGCTCGGCCAAAGAACCGCGCCGCATCTCTTCGAACTTCTTGGAGATCTCCCGTGCAACAGCCGCCTGGCGCTCTTCGCCTGCGTGTTCGCTGAGCTGTGTCAGCAGCTTTTTCAGGCGATGAGGGGACTCATACAAGACGACCGTTCGATCCTCCTCAACGAGGGAGGCAATGCGTCCTTGGCGGCCTTTCTTGGCTGGGAGAAAGCCCTCGAATACGTATCGATCTGTTGGCAGACCGCTGGCTGCGAGAGCCGGAATGACCGCCGTGGGACCCGGAAGAGCCGATACCTCTAGATGCGCGTCCAATGCAGCTCGTACCAACAGGTATCCTGGGTCAGAGATGCCTGGTGTGCCTGCGTCCGAGATCAAGGCCACATCCTGGCCGCTGATCATGGTCTGGACCAGGCGAGAGGCCTTCCCATGTTCATTATGGGCGTGAAAACTGGTTGTGGGCGTGTTGATTCCGAAGTGGGAAAGCAGCACGCCCGACGTGCGCGTGTCTTCGCACGCGATCAAGGCTACGGATTTGAGGGTCTCGATGGCCCGTTCCGTCATGTCCGACAGATTGCCGATCGGCGTGGGGACCAGGATCAACTGTCCCGGTCGTTCGACCAAGGGTGCGGTGCTCATCAGGCAATCTCCGGAGATGAGTCCGATGGAGGGGTGTCGGCATGGTAGCGTTCCGGCGCAATCCAGCGTGTCACGAAACGAGGCAAAGCAGGGGCCGGAATGGTGCGTAGATCCCTCCAGACTACGAATGTGAGCCAAATGGCTATCAGCCCCGTCACAATGTCGGCGAGCCACATCCCCAGCCACGGTTCGAGCAACCCGCGATCAGCAAACTTCTCTCCGTTGGCCAAGGACACCCAGTGGAACATGAAAATGCCAACAGCCATGGCGGCTGCCGTGCCAAGCCCTCCTTTCCGGATGTAGAGGCCGATGGGAGCGCCGATCATCATGAAAATGAGGCAGGCGATTGCGATCGAATACTTCTTGTGGATCTCGACCCGGTAGCGATCGGCCTGATCACTGGCCCAGATCATGTCGCGACGCGTGGTCTCGGCCCGCATACGCGCACTTCGGATGGATCGGACGATGAAATCATTGCGCTCTCGTTCAGCCAGGCTTTGACCGGATCGATCCTGAAGGTTGCCCGCGTCTGCACCCGCTCGGTTGGGTACTGTCGTCTGAAACGCAATTTGGGCGTCGTCCCTTACCGGAAACCCGATTTCGCGATGGGTGAGCGCACCCGTTCCCAAATCCGTCAGAATGTCGGTCAGCGTGGACCGTCCGCGATCAACGGTCACTTCCAGCGAGTCCACGAGCGCGATCATTTCACTGGAAGGCATGGTGCGGTCTGTTCGCCTGCCCTGGGTCGGATCCGTCCGGTTGAAGGTGAGGTCTTCCAGCGAAATCCGCATCAGGTGACGATCGAAGCCAAGCCGTTCGTAGCGGTCCTGACGGCCGCTGCCTGGAGGGCGCTTGCGATGGACTTCGCCATCGAACAGGACCAGATTGAGGGTATTTCCATCTGTGATGGGCTCGAGATACCCGCGTGATGCATGGATGTCCGTTCGGAAGCGCGCGCCTTCCGTATAGTCGAAGATCGTGACGTCAATCAGCTCATTGGGCTGATCGGGCGGAATGTCGCCCACCAGGATGCGGTAATCTTCAATGCCGTCGTAGAACACGCCCGCTTGCAGATCGAATCCCGGTTTTGCGGTCCGGATATCCTGCCACAGATTGCGGGCGCGGAAGTTGGCTTCGGGGTGGATGCTCGTGTTGAAGACCCACATCACAGCCGTCAGCAGGATTCCGACTACATACACCGGCCAGACCAACTGAGGAAAGGACACGCCCGAACTCTTGATCACCACGTACGCGTTTGATTCGGCGAGTCGTCCGAACGCCATCAAGGTGGCAATCAGCGCGGCCATCGGAACGGCCAGCACAAGCATGTAAGCAAGATTGTAGAGAATCAATTCGCCGATCACAGGGAACGGCAGTCCTTTTCCGACCAGCTGGGGGAGATACTTGATGAGGAACTGCATCACCAGGAGGAACAGCAGCACGATCAACCAGGCCGCAAACGGGCCTGGCAGCATGCGCAGGATCATCCGGTGAAACTGTTTCATGGTCGGTGCGTGGCAGAAAGCGCCTTGTTCGAGTCCAGGATCCGCCTGTCCGGCAAGGTCAAGCAGCGACCCCAAGGTACCGCCCAACAGCAATACGAAGCGAGACAGCGTGCTTTCATGACCATAACACCTTTCACCTTCAATCCGTTCTCCACCAACTGTTATCTGGTTGAAAGCGCTGGCGAATTGGTCGTGGTGGATCCCTCGAATCAGTCCGAAGAAGAGCACAAGCGATTGATCGAGGAGATCGAGGGTCGGGAGGCCACGCTGAAGCGGATCCTGCTCACGCACGCCCACATCGATCACATTTTTGGATGTGCCCGTCTCAGCGATCACTTCAACGTCGGGATCGAGGTCCACGCCTCAGAACGCGTTCTGCTGCAGCGCGGCGAAGTGCAGGCCTCCATGTTCGGGGTCGAGCTGGAATCACCGCCCGAGCCAGTAGCCACCATTGAGCCTGGATCGTCGATCACGTTCGGAGACGTGGTGTGGGACGTTCTCCACACCCCCGGGCATTCTCCGGGCTCGGTCAGCTTTGTCGATCACGATGCCCGCTTGGTCATTGCCGGTGATGTCCTGTTCGCCGGCTCGATCGGTCGCACCGATTTGTGGCAAGGGTCCCTGCCGGTACTCATGGAGTCGATTTTCAGCCAGCTCGTTCCGCTCGGGGATGATTTCCGCGTGCTACCCGGTCATGGACCGGAGACGACCATGGGCAGGGAGCGTACCAGCAACCCGTTTCTGGTCGGGCACGCGCCGATTGGCTGAGTCCTGGAACTGGAAAAGAGGCCCCGGTTCAACCCTCGAACCAGGCACGCACCTCGGCCGAGCTTCTAGAGCTGCGTGTGCGGCGACGTGGCCGGAAGCGACGTCTCAAGAAGGAGCATGATGGAGTGATAAACCAATTCACCCATGGAGTCGCACTGCTTGAAGCGATCATCCTGATAATGCTTCGCCAGTTGCTTCCCGAGGCGATGGATGTTCTCGTCTGTCGAGATGATATCCTCGCGCATGACCTCCATCAGTGCGTCGAATCGCCCGTGGGACACACGGACCCGATTGGCGATCAGGCTTCGCTCCTCCTTCTGATACTGCAGCACGTTTTCCGGAGCGAGGTTCTCCATGGTCAGCCGCAGGAAGGGCTCATTCTGATGAAAGAATTGGGGCAGGTAGGTCTCTTTGCGCCAGTGGTGACTCTGTTGGTCGAAGTCGATCGAGTGGATTCTGAAATGCCACTTCTCGAAGTCCCGCGTGAGCTCTACGACGAAGTTGCCTGAATGCATGTCGCCCAGAAGCGAGACGAAGCACCGTTCGTTGAACTTGACGAATTCCTTGGCCAATCTCACCCGGTCAAAATCGGTGATGGGGAGGTTTTCCCTCAAGAAAGCATCGGCCGGAATCCCGATGACGTGTTCTTCGACGATGGTCTTACGGTGGATGAAGTAGTTGACGCGGTTTGGCCCGAGGATGTGATCCAGTTCGAGTCCGTAGATCCGGTTGGCGTCGATCTTCTTGACGTAGAAGTAGTCGAAGTTCTCGTTGATCTGGTTGACCACGCGCACCCGGAAGGGGAGCGTATTTCCGTGGTTGCACTGATCGACGCGATCAATGAATAAGTGGTTGGTGATGGACGTGTCGCCGTCGGCCTTCAGGATTGCGTACGCCGCCAGCAGCTTGTCGTGGATTTCATTCCGCTCCATCTCAGGATACAGGACCGTCGACCAGAGCGTGTCGGCGCCTTTCTCGTCATAGACCGGGACTGATGTGCTGAATCGCAGCAGATCGTCATAACGAATGGAATCGGCCCAGATTCGACCGTAGCGGGAGAGATAGGTCCGCAGGAAATCGCTGACCGGATACAGGTCCTTCTTCCGGCTGATGAGATGGGTTTCGCCCATGTCGGCTCGCTTCAGGCTGATGCAACGCGTGAGGAGTCACGAACGGATCAGCCTGTTTTTCTGATCGGATAGATGTGCCTGATCAGACAGAAACGGCCGAGCGCTCCATGACCTGCTTATAATACGACTCGTAGTGCGGCACGATACGCGAGGTATCGAACTCCTTGACCGCCCGGAGGCGGGATGCGGCAGACAGGCGTGCATGGAGATCCGGGTCGCTCAACAACTGGTGAGCGGCTTCGGTGTAGGCGTCGATATCACCGAGTTCGCAGAGGAAGCCGGTTTCGCCATCGAGGACCAATTCGGGCAACCCACCGATCCGACTGGCAATCACAGGTACGCCACAGGCCATGGCTTCGAGCGCGGCCAAACCAAAGGTCTCAGAGCCAGAGGGCATCATGAAAATGTCTGCAATCGACAGAATCTCCTCTACCGGCTCCTGCTTTCCGAGGAATCGAACGTCATCGTAGACGCCCAACTCTCTGGCGCGGTGTTCGGCCGACGCACGGTCCGGGCCATCTCCTACGAGCAACAATTTCAGTCCATGCCCGCGCTCCTGCAGACGGTGGAATACGTCAACGACTTCGGTGGCACGCTTGACCGGACGGAAGTTGGATACGTGGACCAGCAGCTTTTCGCCATTCGGGCAGATGGCCTGCTTGAAGTGCTCTCTGGGCAAGCGTTTGAAGCGTTCGGTATCGATGAAGTTGGGAATGACTTCGATGTCGGTATCGATATCGTATTGGAGCGTCTCGTCCCGCAGGTATTCGGATACGGCTGTTACGCCGTCGGACTCGTTGATGGAGTAGTTGACGACGGGAGCAAACGAGGGGTCTTGCCCAACGATCGTGATATCCGTGCCATGCAGCGTCGTCACAATCGGGATGCGAATGCCCTCTTTCTCCAGGATCTGGCGAGCCAACAGCGCGCTGGTGGCGTGCGGGATGGCATAGTGCATGTGCAGGATGTCGAGCTCCTCGTACTTGACCGTGTCAACGATCTTGGAGGTCAGATTGAGCGTGTACGGAGGGTACTCAAAGAGGGGGTAGGCATTCACGTTCACCTCGTGGAAGCGGATGTTCTCCGCAATGTGGCCCAACCTGAAGGGCATCGAGTAGGTGATGAAATGAATACAGTGCCCTTTGGCGGCAAGCGCCTTACCCAGCTCTGTTGCAACTACGCCACTGCCTCCATAGACAGGATAGCAGGTGATTCCGATTTTCATGGGCGGGTTCTGGACTGGGTCAGGTTTCAGGGCTCAACTCCGCGTTCTCGGTGATGTTGCACACGGGAAGCGTTACGAAGTGCTCGGTTGTTTGTGCGAACACGCATCAGACGCATTGCGGATGATGAACATGCCCGTAATTGGAACCCAGGCATATGGATATGTACCGCTGGATACCAATTCGCACCTCACTGCGGCTTATTTTTCAACCATCTATCAGTCATTCAATCGAGTTCTTCCATGCAAGTACGTAGAAGCGCCCCGATCACGGCCCTCATGGTAATGGCACTGGCCATCATCACGTTCCTTCCGGGCAAAGCCCAGGCCCAGCTCGGCGTAGCAGCCGGACTGAACTTTGAACAACTGAGTGACATCTCCGGAAGCCGTTCGGCTACCTACGACAATGCCTCCGGATACCACTTTGGCGTCTTTTTCGATACCGGTTCCAGTCCGATCGCTCTCCGCATCGGAGCCTACTATCGGGATATGGGCGACGTGGAGTTTGACCTGGGCGAGTTCAGCGAGCTGTTCGACCTCAGCCTCCTTGACGTTGCTGCCGATGTCCGCTTCAACCTGCTCCCGACGCCGGTCATTCGACCGTTCGTATCGGCAGGACCAGTGGTTTCGTTCCCATCCTCGTCCAATGACGATTACCTGGAGTCCCTGGAGACAGCTACCGTCTCCGGCAATGTTGGAGCCGGCCTGGCCTTCTCCTTGGGCGGCCTGATGCTGACGCCTGAACTGCGCTATTCGATCGGTGTCTCGCGTTTCATGAAAGATGAGTTCACCATCCGGGGCGTCGCATTCGAAACCGACGACGTTCACCGGGCGAACTCAGTCATGCTTCGTCTGGGAGTGATCTTCTAGAGGAGTGTTCCTCTAGGGCAGCAGGTCTTCTGGAACCATCTTTCCTCGTACCAATGCCTCCAGGGCAATGGCTGGATAGATATGGTCGTTGATGAAGTCGATCAGACGATCGGCGACGGACTGGATCTGTCCTTTCAATTCCGCGTCGCTCAGGACACCGTCTTCGTCGAATGCGGTCCGAACGTTGGCAACGGACACAGGACCCGGTAGCACAATGCTGCCCACGTGGGAAGCCACGCTTCTCAGGTGTTCCAGCGCCTTGATGGCTCCAATACGGCCGCCCGCTACTCCCAGTAGAGCTACTGGCTTGCCTTTCAGGGCAGATGGAAACCCAAGGTTGTCGATGATCAGCTTGATCGTGCTCGAATAGCTTCCATGGTATTCGGGCGTGGTCAGGATGACCCCGTCGGCCTCCTTGATCGTGGCCTGGATTGATCTCGCATCTGCCGTGGACCCAAGTCCGGGAAGGCGCAGGTCGAGCCCCGTGGGGTCGATCACGTCGAAGATCACATTGTCACGTTCTTGTAGGTACTCGCGGACGACGTCGACAACACGGGCCGTGTTGCTGGAAGACTGGACACTTCCAAGTACGGCAACCAGGCGGAGCGGACGATCAAGAGGGGACATGGGACGAGTCGGATGATGAGCGAACTGGTGCTGCGTTCACCCGTCGTCGGGATCGTTACCGCGTGTGCCGCCGCGTGTGTCGCCGTGTGTGCCGATCAGCCTCGGGAGTGTCGCTGACAGGTCAATGTCCATGGCGATTTGCTGTCCCGGGTACATGTGAAGATTGACCCCGCCCGCCAAAGACGCGAATCTTTTTGATTCAGGGCCGTATCATGGCGTATTCCACCCGGAAGCCCGTGCCTGAAAGTCATTGATAGCCGACCGGAGAACACCGGCCGGCTTTTTTTAATGGTTAATCACGAGATCCGAGTGGCTGGACTTTCTAAGCAATTGAACTGGCGCGCAGCGCCTTACCAACGGTATGAAGAACTTATTTGTCGGAAACCTCCCTTGGAGCGTAGACGACCAGAAACTCGAGAGCATTTTTGCAGAGTATGGCGACGTGCTCTCAGCTAAAGTCATCCTGGATCGCGACACGGGTCGCTCCCGCGGATTCGGTTTTGTTGAAATGGAAGATGATGCTGCCGATGCAGCCATCAACGCCCTCAACGAGGCTGAAGTCGACGGACGCAACATCCGCGTCAACGAAGCTCAGGAACGTCCTCGTCGCGGTGGCGGCGGTGGTGGACATCGCGGCGGTGGCGGCGGTGGATACCGCGGTGGCGGCGGCGGTGGAAACCGTTGGTAATCGCGCCTGACTGAATGTGAAAAGGGCGCCGGTGCGAATGCACCGGCGCCCTTTTTCTGTTTCAGGCCTTTAGTACCGCAGGTGGCAGTACGTCAGGAAATGTCTTCGTAGAAGCGGAAGCGTCGTTCGTCCACCTGTACGGAGTGGTAACCGATCTCAACCGGTGCAACACCGTGTGCCCAGGAAGGGGCTGCTGTGCCCGACATGGAGCGCTGGCTGTAGAAGTGCCGCGTTTCTGCCGAGAAGGGACGGTGACGGGGGTCAGCATTCCGAACCGTGTGCGCGATGCGCAACGCGGTTTGCCAGCCCGGCACTCGGGAGTGAACGTTCAGGCCGGAGTAGAAGACCCCTTTCTCGCTTCCGGGGCGGAAGGCTGAGAATTGCCAGGGATCGAGAACGACACCTTCGTAGCTGCTGCGTCCGCGGTACCGGGTGTCTACCCGGTTGCGAACGACCCAGGCTACGAGGGCCTGTTCATCCGGTCGCTTCGTTTCGGAAAAGATCACCCGGGCAAGCCACAGCGTTTCGGAGTCAATATGCTCCGGAGCAATGGGCTCGAATTTGCGGGGATCCTGGAGAGCTTCTTCAATCGGAGTCAGTCGGGGGCCGGGCACCACTACGGGGTGCGCCGTGAGCAGACTGTCAGCAGAGACAGTAGAGGGGCCGCCGAAGAGTTCGTGTTCGTACGCAATCACGCCTGAAGAGCCAACTACGATCGCGGCAACGATGCCGGCCGTGTACAGCCTCATTTTCATGGCAGAGAGCGGTTGGTTCGAGGGATTGTTTCATGGCTTCCTCCTGAGCTACCCTTTTGGGTGTAGCACGGTGTGGTCACCATGTTTTTGCCGATGAGTCGGTCAAATGGCCGCTCACTACGAGGTGATCGGCCGCGGGTTTCGAACGCTATACACTGCTCATGTTACGTATAAACAGTGCCTTAGCAGGGATGAAAATCGATTTCATCATCCGTTCGAAACCGTTTCATGATCGGTTCACCGGCTGTTCTCCCGGCGTTGATGCAAGCTCCATGCCGACTTCATCTAAGGCGTGTCGAAGCCTGCATCCGATGCCTTAAATACACGAGAGGTCTTCGGCAGACCCATCTCGTTGATGCCGTTTTCACACAAAAGAGCCCAAAATCGGCCTGTATCAGCCCAGAAGCCCTATGTCGCGTCCCGAAATCGTGGTCGATGAGCATATCCCGTTCGTTTCGGACATTTTTTCCGATCTGGGCACGGTAATAGCCGTACCTGGTCACGAAATCGGCCCGGAAACGGTCAGAAACGCCGATATCCTGGTAGTCCGATCCATCACTTCAGTGGATGCCGGTTTGCTGAATGGCAGTTCAGTGCGCTTTGTGGGCACTGCGACGGCCGGAATCGACCATATCGATACCGAATTTCTTTCCGCATCAGACATCGCGTGGGCGCATGCTCCAGGAGCCAACGCTTCATCTGTGGTCGAATACGTCCTGGCAGCTATAACCGTTATTGCAAGTAGAGAGGATGTCTGGTGGCCTGAAAAGACCCTTGGAGTGATAGGATGTGGTCAGGTAGGGGAGCGGCTGTGTCGACGCGCCGAAGCTCTTGGGATGCGCGTCTTGCGCAATGACCCCCCCAGAGCTGAACAGGAAGGGGCGTCAGCATTCGTTGATCTGGATGAGCTGCTGGCCCAAAGTGACATCATCAGTGTCCACGTTCCGAAAGAGGAATCCGGCCCCTATCCGACCTTGGGGCTCGTAGGAGCCGATCAGTTGGCTCGCGTCAAAGAAGGGTCGTGGTTGATCCAGTCGTCAAGAGGGGGGACCGTGGACGAGAAAGCAGCGGTTGCGGCCAGACGAGAAGGACTCCTTGGAGCGCTGGTTTTGGATGTGTTCGAAAACGAGCCAATGCCCGATCTGGAAGCCGTCAACACGGCTGACCTGGCAACGGGTCACATCGCTGGATACAGCAGAGACGCCAAGCGCAATGGCGTGCTCATGATTCGGGATGCTCTGCTCCGCCATTGGAATCGCACCGAATCAACTGGGGCATCGCACCCTGATACACTCGGATCAGTCACAATACCGGATACTGCACGGCGCAGCCCACACATGCTTGACGGATTGATTCAGCAGGTGATGGACATCCGGGCGGACGATGCCCGTTTTCGGTTGGCCATGCGTTCCGTAGACAAGGCAACCGCCTTTCATTCCTACCGGGCGTCCTATCCCGACCGATTCAGTTGGTCTCGCTACACTGCAGAGGCAAGCGGCGAGTCATTACGCCTTTGCTCCGCGCTCGGGTTTGCCACCAGAGCGGACTATAGATGACCTGTCTCAGGCCCGTTCCTCAGGTCGTGAAGCCGAACGAACGTAGGTGACTTTCTGAATTGCGCCAGTCATTCCGGACCTTGACGTGCAGCTTCAGGAAGATGGGTCGGTCAATGAAGCCTTCGATATCCTCGCGGGCAAACGTGCCGATCTTTTTGAGGGCCTTCCCACCTTTTCCGATCAGGATGCCTTTCTGGGAGTCGCGCTCGACGATGACCTCCGCGTGGATGAGGTCCTTGTCGCCCTCCCGTTCTTCCCAGCTGACGATGTCTACCTGCGTGGAATACGGTATTTCCTGTCGGTACAGCTTGAAGATCTTTTCCCGGATGATTTCAGCCACGAAGAAACGCTCGGGCTGTTCGCTGATCATCTCTTTGGGATAAAAGGCCGGACTGGATGGCAACCGCTTGAGGACGGACTGCAGCACGACGTCCACGTTTTTTCCTTTCAGCGCGGAGATGGGAATCACTTCGTCAAATGCGTGGGCTTCCATGTAGGCTGATACCAGGGGGAGCACATCCTCCTGCCGGATCTTGTCGATCTTGTTCAATACGAGGATGGCAGGACGATCGCCAACGTACTTCAGGCTCAGATCGTCGACATTATCGCGCGTCGCGTCTGCCATGAAGACAAGCAGGTCGGCGTCAGACGTGGATGTACGCACATCATTCATCATCGCCTTCTGCAGGCCATAACGGGGTTCGATGATCCCGGGTGTATCGAGCAGGATCACCTGGTGGTCGTCACCCGAAAGGATGCCGAGAACGCGACGCCGCGTCGTTTGCGGCCGATGTGTGACAATGGACAGTTTCTGCCCCATCAATGCGTTGAGCAAGGTGCTCTTGCCGACATTGGGTTTACCGATCAGGGCAACATAGCCGCACCGGTGATCGACACCCTCGGGTTGACCGCCATCCTGTGGGGGGATGTTCTCTTCGGGAGATGTCTGCTCAGGAGCCATAGGGGTGTTGTTCGATGATCGATCGCATGTCAGAAACGGATTGCTCCATTCCTGTGAACAAGGCACGAGAAACGACAGCAAAACCGATGGATACTTCGGACAGGTGGGGAATGGCCCGACCGAATGCTGGGTAATTGGATTCATCCAGGCCGTGTCCGGCGTGGACGGTCAGACCAAGTTCATGAGCCAGTTCAGCGGCGGAAGCCAACCGATTCAGGATATCCTGACGATGCTCATCCGTCGGCGCATTGGCATAGTCGCCCGTATGCAATTCAATGGAATTGGCCCCCGAGTCGGCACTGGCCTTGATCTGATCCGGAACGGGATCCACAAATAAGGCGACCTGTGCGATGCCATGGTCATACAGTCTGGGAATGACCTGACCCAGTCGCTCCATGTTGGCACGGACATCAAGACCACCCTCGGTAGTCACTTCTTCGCGCTTTTCGGGGACCAACGTGGCCAATTGGGGCTGGATGTCGCAACAGATCGTCACGATTTCCTCGGCCAGGGACAATTCGAAATCCAGTTTCGTGTCCAGCTCAGCCTTGAACCGGCGAACATCCTCGTCTGTGATGTGTCGCCTGTCCTCGCGGAGATGGAATACAATTCCTTCGGCTCCTCCTGCCAGACAGGCATGAGCTGCAGCTACGGGATCAGGAAACCGTTCCCGCCGAGCGTTCCGAAGTGTCGCCACGTGGTCGACATTGATCAGCAGTTTCGTCATTCAGATCGGAAAGAGGGGGCAGGCAACTTGCTGCGGCCCCGGGGGTCTTCTTTGGTAGTGGGCAGGCCTGAAACACCCACCCGGAGTGAATGTTTTGGGCGCCCTGCGAGATGGATTCGTGTTTTGCATTTCGCTGGAGAGGCTCCTATTTTCGGTGCCTGATGAGCCCCACGGGGCTACGGCTTTTTCGTTCAACCCGTTCACTTCGAAGAGACAACAATGGCGTCCAGCAGCCGGGGAGTCCAGACCGCATTGCAGGTGGTACTCGCTATCGCAATCCTTGCACTCACCTACTTCCTGTATGAATCCATCACGGCGCCTTACGAGGCTGTCGAACGGCAGCGGGAGTTGACCGAGCAGACGCGCGAGCGCATGCACCAGGTCCGTGATGCCATGGTTGAGCACAATCGTCGCGAAGGACGTTTCATTTCGACGCTTGACTCGTTGGTCATGTGGCTGAAGACCGATTCGGTCATGGTGGCCGATGCTGACAGCATCTTTGGCGCCGAATTCTTCCCGGATTCCCTGATGGTCTCGCCTCGCACTGGTAACCAGTTCGAGCTTGCAGTGAACGATACATTGCGGACACCGACGTATCGACTGGACGATCCGGATTCAGACGACTATATCGGTACGCTTTCCGGCGATGTGACTCAGCTCAACGCTGCCAGCTGGGAGTAATCGTCCTACTGCCGGTTCGTTGACGTTCCGGCAGCCAACAGTTCGCTTTCCATGGCAGGCATCTCCACCGCTGGTGTCGAGTTCAGCCACGACCTGATGCGATACGCTGAGGTCGAGCAGTCGGACGGTCATTACCGTTTGCTCCGTCTGGGAAATTGCGAATTCGAGTTCGATGCGGCTTCCGTTCTGTTTGATGGAGACCAACCTGAGTTGATAGACGCCATTCGCGAAGCGATGGCGGACATCTTCAGGGACACCGTGGCAACCGGCTTCCGGTTCGTGATTCCATCAGATCGACAGACCCGATTTTCGACGGCCGTCCCTGCCGAAGCGGATGTCAACCTTCGAAGCGCTCTCATCGGATACGAGACCAGACTGTTCACGGGTAATCGGGAAGGGGGCGACATTTTCCCCGCCCATCTGCGCTCGGCTCCGGAATCCGATGCCCAGCTGTTCGCAATCTCGCACATCGACGAAACGGTTTCGCGCGCCCTCAAAGGGCTGCAACCTGTATTTCCCAACGCCGCGTTCGACCTGTCGCCATCCATGATGGCGGCTACGCTGGCCTTCCGGCATGTCGCGCATCACCGTAAACTCCCAGCCAGCAGCTACCTGCTGGTCGGGCTTGGGTCGGAAGGCGCGGATTTCGTGTTGATGAAGGGTGCCGAGCCGGTCACGCAGGAGTGGGTGGCCATTCAGCAGCCCCAGGATTTGGCGTATCGTGGTCTGCTGTGCTGCAGTCGATTCGGCCTTTCCTGGCGTGATATCGAACACGTGTTCGTCTACGGTGCGCCAATCGACCAGGACTCCGTTGACGCGCTGGCCTCAGCCTTTGGACCCCGCGTTGAGTATATCAATCCGGGTCTGATAGTCGGACTGGATGCGGATCACTTCGGAGAGTCCTTTCCCATCGAGGCATTCCTTCCGGTCCTCGGTGCAGCCATCCAGTAGTCGCCATGCGAATCATCGCCGGCCGATTCAAACGACGCAACTTGACGTCCCCCCAAGGTGATGCCATCCGTCCAACGACGGACCGTACCCGTGAGTCGATGTTCAACCTGATCGGATCCCGCTTGGATCTGGACGGAGCGCACGTGGCCGACCTGTTCTGTGGAAGCGGATCGTTGGGATTGGAAGCCTTCAGTCGGGGTGCCGCCCGCATCGAATTCGTTGATCGGGACCCGCGAGCACTGGCATTGGCTCGAAAGAATGCGCTCGAATTGGATGAGTACGCTCCATGCCGTTTCATCAAATCAGAAGCCGCTGTTTGGGCGGCTGGACAGGCAGCGGGGTCCTTCGATCTTATATTGGCGGACCCGCCTTACCATGCTGACGGGATCATCGAACTGGTGGAAGTTGTGCTCCCCTTGCTCGCCGACGGGGGACTCTTCCTGCTGGAGCATGATCGTCATCTGAGGCTACCCGAGCATCCGGATCTGGAAGGCGTACGGACATACGGCAAGACTGCCGTTGCCGTCTATCATCGTCGGGATGAGGACCTTTCCTCGACCTGAACACTCTGAGAAGACCATGAAACAGAATGGACTGGCGCTGTATCCAGGATCATTCGATCCGTTCACCCTGGGTCATCAGGATATCCTCGAGCGCGCGTGCCGACTATTTGATCACGTTGAGGTCACGATCGCGCACAACTCCCAGAAACGAGGCTTCTTCGATACCGACCAACGG
The DNA here is from genome assembly GCA_028284865.1 of Rhodothermales bacterium. GTDB lineage: Bacteria > Bacteroidota > Rhodothermia > Rhodothermales > UBA10348 > JAAZVD01. Next base: position 22,853 of record JANQQV010000012.1, read on the forward strand.
GCTGCATTGGCTGAGGCTTGCACGTCACATCTCGACAACGTGTCCATTGTGGTCTTTGAGGGTCTATTGGTCGATCATGCCAAGCGCCAAGGTGCCATTGCACTCGTCAGAGGACTGCGCCAGGTGTCCGATTTCGACTATGAGTTTCGCATGGCTTTCGCCAACCGTCGATTGGCTGCCGAAGTGGAAACCGTATTTTTGATGACCAGCGAAGAGCACGCGCTGATCAGTGCTTCGATCGTTCGGGAGATCCACCGCTTCGGAGGTGACATTTCCTCATTCGTTCCTGCTCCTGTACTGGCTGCGATGCAGGCTCGCTGAGTGCCTGTTGACTGACCCTTTTGACCTCTGATTTTCCTGCCTGTGAGCTCATCCCACGCCTTCAACTCCCGTGTCACCGCCATGCAGCCTTCGGCCACCCTGGCCATGACAGCTGCTGCAAAGTCCCGCATCCGTGATGGGTATCCGGTTATTGGCTTGAGTGCGGGAGAGCCGGATTTCGACACGCCCGAGGCCATTGCCGAGGCGGGTGTCAAAGCGATCCGCGACGGGTTCACACATTACACCAACAATCAGGGTGTACCCGAGCTTCGGGAGGAAATTGCCCGAAAGCTGGAACGGGACAATGGCATACAAGTCGCACCCTCGCAGATCCTCTGCTCCAATGGAGCAAAACAATCAGTGGCCCAGGCCGTGATGGCGTTGGTTCGCGATGGCGACGAAGTCATCATTCCAGCGCCCTACTGGGTGAGCTATCCAGAAATGGTGCGCATGGCGGGTGGGATTCCACATGCCATCACGACGACGCACAAAACCGGCTATTTGTTGTCTCCCGAGCAATTGGAGGCAAGCATCTCCGACAAGACCCGTCTGCTGATTCTGTGTTCGCCGTCGAACCCAACCGGTGGAGTGTACTCGCCGGACATGTTGGAGAAGCTGGTTGAGATCCTGCTTCGCCACCCGCAGATCTTTGTCATCTCTGACGAGATCTATGAGCACATCGTGTACGACATCGAGCATCGCTCGATTGCCTCATTCGAAGGCATGGCGCACCGTACGGTTACCGTCAATGGTTTCTCGAAGGCCTATGCCATGACGGGTTGGCGATTGGGCTATATGGCAGCGGATTCCGAGATCATCTCGGCAGCATCGAAGATCCAGAGCCAGTTTACTTCGGCACCATCGTCGATCACCCAGATGGCAGGGATCGCCGCGTTGCAGCTCGATCCTTCCGTGGTGGCCGGCATGGTTTCGGCGTTCCGACATCGCCGCGACCTCATGCTGGATCGACTCGGTAATATGGATGGCGTGGAGTGCCCGGTCCCGGAGGGAGCGTTTTACCTGTTCCCGGATGTTGGCCGGTATCTCGGATGTAGTACTCCGGACGGTCAACATATCTCGGACACGCAGGACCTCTGCATGTACATCCTGAACGAGCATAACGTGGCTCTCGTCCCTGGTCAGGCCTTTGGTGGCCCCACCGGATTGCGGATTTCCTATGCGGCCTCAGAAAATGACTTGATGACGGCGTGCGATCGTCTCGACGTGGCCTTCTCCCGACTTCGGGCCTAAAACACATGGCCGCAAACGACGGGTTCAAGGATCGGTACTGGCTGCACGCGCTGCTTTTTCTGCTCACGCTGGCGACGACCGTTTTTTCCGGCGCGCAGATGGCAGGAAGGCATGTCATCTATGACGCCGCGGACGTGCTCTTCCAGGTCGGCCCCGTGCCGATCTCGATGCCGTTCCTGCTCGACGGTCTGCTCTTCGGCGGATCCCTACTGTTTTTTCTGACCGTTCACGAGTTCGGACACTATTTCGCGGCCCGGCTGCACCGGGTGGCAGTGTCCCTGCCGTATTACATCCCTTTTCCATTCAACGGGATCGGTACATTCGGTGCGGTCATCCGGATTCGCCAGCAGGTACCTTCGATGCGAAAGCTTTTCGACATCGGTGCTGCCGGGCCGTTGGCCGGGTTCGCAGTGGCATTCGTTCTGCTTCTGGTAGGGTTCATGACGCTGCCAGAGCTGGATTATGTGGAAGGTTTTCCTGGCCACGAGGCTCTGAAGGACTGGATCAACCGCTACGGTGCGTTCCCGGAAAACCCGCCGACGTCAGCAGGCAATGAAGAGCTGCTGACACTGACCATCGGGACGACGCCACTCTACTGGCTGATGTCCCAGTTCTTCGCCGACGTACCTCCCATGTGGGAGATGTACCACTATCCTGTTTTGTTTGCTGCCTGGTTGGGTCTGTTTTTCACGGCTCTCAACCTGCTGCCCGTCGGTCAGCTGGATGGAGGCCATATCCTGTATGCCCTGGTTGGCCCGGTCTGGCATCTGCGCATCGCCCGCGCGTTTGTATTGCTGCTCCTATGGTCGGGCGGGATCGGGTTCATCGTGGAAGTAGAACCGATCATGGCATCGTTTTCCCTGCCTACGGGTCAGCTGTCCTGGATTGCGCTGTCTGTCATTTTCTTCTTGTACAGTCAGCGCATGTTCAATCGGAACTGGAAGCACGTCGTGACCGCCGTTTTCGGTCTGACGCTGACGACAGCGCTGGGGCTGACCAGTGACATCATCATCGACATGTTTGCCTACAGCGGCTGGCTGATCTGGTGTTTGCTGATCATCCTCCTGATTCGCGTGGAACATCCACCAGTCGCGATCATGGAACCGCTGACTCCCAGGCGGAAGTGGCTGGCTGTATGCAGTCTGCTCATTTTTGCCCTGTGCTTCAGTTTCAAGCCGCTCTATATTGGGTAGAAGGCTCCCGTCCCGGGTATCCTGAACACACCATTTCCTGCTGAATATCCACCGAAACGTTCGTCGCCACTGCCCGTTTTGCTACCACCTTTCCCTGAAGGGCATTCTTCTTTTTGCGACCTGAACGGATATTCATGATCCTATCTTTTGCTGCTGGCCGTCTTGCTCGGATGCGTGCTGGTTTGGTGCATGGCATGCTCCAATCCAAAGCAAGAGTGAAAGCGCGTGTACGCGCCCCGCATTCCTTGCTTCATGCTGGTCTTCCTTCCATGCTCGGTGTCATGCTGCTGCTCGTCCTATCGGCGTGCGATTCTGCTCCCGGTACCACGCCATCCGACGCATCGGCACCGTTTGTTGAGGACATTCAGGTATCCCCTGATGTGCTCGCGCTGGATCAGATTGGAGGAAGCGGCGATACCGTGACTGCAACCGTTACGGTGTCTGCACACGTCTCCGATGACGACAATGATCTGTCCACGTTCTTTGTCGTGGTTCGATCAGCATTGTCCGGACAGGCACCATTGGCCTCTTCGGAATCTCCGATAGCGAATTCCGGTCGCATGCAGGTGGCAATTGATCTGACCGTCTCGCGCGCTGAAGCAGGTCGATTCACGGTGACTGTCTTTGCCTCAGATACCGCCGGTAATCTCAGCAATGTCGCTTACCACGTGATCGATGTCAGTGCTTCCAGTGAGCCCCCGGTCATCGTCGGAGTCACCATGCCTGATGTCGTTGTGCGTCCTTCTGCAGGCGAGCCGGCTGTGAGTGTACCGATCGTGGTGGAAGCTTCTGACCCCGATGGACTGGATAACATCGCCTTCGTTCAGGTCGTCGTGAACGGTAGTACGACGCTGCGATTGTGTGACGATGGGGGCCAGGGTGTCTGCAATGCCGGTTTTGGGGCGAGTAGCGGCGATGTGCAGGCAGGTGACGGCTTGTTCACATTGACCATCCAGCTCGCTGATACCAATGCGGCTGGAACGAACACGTTCGAGTTCTCGGTCGTGGATCGTAGTGGGTTGAGAAGTAGTGTAGTTGCTCGTTCGATCGAGGTGCAGTAGGACATGAAGCAGTTCCAACAAGGTATTCGTAGTACGGTCTGGACGTCCATTTTGGGCGCGCTCATCCTGGTGGCGGGACCAGTGGCAATTGATTCCAAAGCACAGGACACCGCAGACCTCGATCTGAGTCCGTACGGCATCTTGAACAACAGCGTGGCGAACCTCCACGCATCCGGAAATACAGTGTGGGTGGGTCCATTCCTGAACGTCTCCACCGACCGGGGAGCCTCCTGGTATTTACCTGTCACGGACTCCCTTTTCGGAACGTCGAATCGCTTGTTTTCGATCGATATCGAGGGTGATGTCATTGTTGCCGGGCTGGGACGGGCAGATGCCTCCGGTGGGGAGAGTGTCCAGACCGCGGCCGGTTTCCTGATTTCCGAAGATGGAGGGAGCTCCTTTCAGTATCGCTTTCCGCAGTTGGATGCACCGGATGAAGACACCCAGATTTACGGTGTTTCGGTGTTGCCTGCGCTCCCGGTGATCGTCCCTCAGCAGAGCCCCCCGTTCGATGTGGACATCGATCCCGCGACGGGCGACATCTGGGTGGCCGGTTGGGCGAGTGGCGTGCGGCGTTCTGCGGACCAGGGTCGCACCTGGAGTCGCGTGGTGCTTCCACCTGACGATCTGGATCAGATTCAGCCGGATCAACCCTATTCGTTCTCGCTCGAGCCTCGTCGAGGCGGAAATGGCTCCTTGAATCATATGGGGTTCTCTGTTCTGGTCGACGAATCAGGGACCATCTGGGCCGGCACGGCAGGCGGGCTGAATCGCTCCACCGATGGGGGGCTGTCCTGGCAGAAATTCAAAGCAGACGGTACTTCTGCGTCATTGACGGGTGATTGGATCATCTCCATCGAAGAGCAACCGACGGGACAGCTGCCCATCGTGTGGATGGCCACCTGGAATACAAGTGAATCCGGAGGAGGCACCGGACAATTCGGGGTCACGTTGACCCGCGACGGCGGCCAATCATTCGAACAGACTTTGCCCGGAGAGCGCGTGTATGATTTCGCGTTCGATGGTCCGCGGGCCTTCGTTGCAGGTGACGGCGGATTGTTCTTTTCCGACGATTTCGGTCGCAGCTGGAATTCGATTTCGGATTTCCGCGATCGCTCTGATCCCACACGTCGCATCCGGGAGGACTCTGACGTGTTCTCGGTCGAGTCGGAAAACGGCATCCTGTGGGTGGGCACATCGGATGGCCTGCTGAAGTCGCTCGACGGTGGCGTGACCTGGACCCTGTACCGGGTGGACGTTCCGCTGAATCCCGATTCGCCGTCGGCAGCCGTACCCGCGGTTGACGCCTTTGCCTATCCCAACCCGTATTCACCGGGTGCAGACGGTTTCATCCGGATCAAATACGATGCTTCGAATAGGGGAGGAGCCACGATCCGCATTTTCGACTACGGGATGAATCCGGTTCGGGAGATCCAACAGTCGGACGCCACTGGAGTCACGGAATCGCTTTGGGACGGCCGGGATGATCGCGGTGTGCAAGTCGCAAATGGGACCTACTTCTACGAGGTCAAGGTCGGCAGCCAGCGCAGTCGCGGCAAAATTCTCGTGATCGAGTAGGGGAGGAAGAAGATGAATCAGACAATCATGAGAATGCGATCCAATCGTCCGACAAAAGCTGCCACGCTGTGGTGCTTTGCCCTTTTTGCCATGCTGATAGCCGGGGGCGTGTTCGTTGTACCCGTCCAGGCTCAACAGGCTGGTGCGTTCGCGCGCATGGGTTTCGGCGCTAGAGGAATCGCCATGGGGAACGCACAGGCTGGTGATCTTTCAGGTGCTGCCAGTCCGTACTACAACCCGGCGCTTTCACCCTTGGTGGAGGGTCAGACCATTGCCGCTTCTGTGTCGTCGCTCAGCTTTGATCGGAATCTCCAATTCTTGCAACTCGGTGCGCCGCTTCAAGGCCGAGCCGGTTTTGCTGTCGGATTGGTGCATGCATCCGTTTCCAATATCGACGGACGGGACAACAGCGGATTTCATACCGGGACGTTTTCGGTTGACGAATATGCCGGTTTCCTCTCGTTTGGTCTGAGGTTTTCCGAGCGATTCAGCGGCGGAATCAATCTCCAGATCTTCCAGAGCGACCTTTTTGAGGGGCTGTCTGCTGCCCGCACGATCGGACTCGATCTGGGTTTTGCCCTCAAGCTTCGCGAAAACCTGGCCGTCGGCCTCGTAGCGGATGATCTCCTGGCCCGATATACGTGGGATGGTTCAAGCGTCGGCGGAAGCGGGGCTGAGGTCACAGACGCGTTTCCAAGACGATTGCGGCTTGGGTTGACGCATTCCCGTTGGAGTGATCGTGTTATGCTGGCTGCTGAGATTGAGTCCCGAACAACGTCAGCGACTCATGTCACCTTCGAACCCCGCATCCTGGGCGATGGCCCGGCGCGGACCAGAAACGAAGAAACCCTGACATTTCAAGAGTTCAGAACGCGTATTGGGTCTGAGTTCGTGCTTATGGACGGTTTCCACCTGCGAGCTGGTATCGAGCAACTGGGTGACGAAGTTCTCGGCACGATCCGCCCGTCTGCCGGATTCGGCGCGGAGCAACCGGTCGGCGAAATGCGTATTCAGATCGATTACGCGTTCGGGATGGAAGCCCAGGCCGGAGGCCGCATGCATTTCATGACGTTGCGCGTGATGCTCTAGGTCACCGGTATCTCGTATCACCCTAATCGGGTTTCAACATGATCGTTCGCTACTTACTGGCTTTGATCGTAGTCGGCCTTCTGGTTTCCACGGCCACGTCTACAGCCGCGGCACAGGACACTGGACTGTCATTCCTGACACTGGGCGTCGATGCTGAAGCCCTCTCCCGCGGTGATGCAGGCGTTGCTGGTGCTGACGGGGCCTTTTCGACCTACTGGAATCCGGCCGGTCTGGCGCACGGGCACACCGAAGTAGGCGTTTCGCATCATGTCTGGATCGGCGATGTGCGTACATATGCGCTTAATGGCGCTTTCGCCCTCGGCGAGAAATCCGGTGTAGGTGTGTCGGTGGTCGCCACCGGGGCAGGGGATCTCGAGGCCCGTCAACAACCGGGCGAATCGGACGGCATGTTCGAGGCGCAGTTCGTGAGCGCAGGAGCTTCGTTTGGCCGTCAAGTCGGTCCAATCCGGGCAGGAGCCTCAGTCAAATTCCTTTCCGAGCGGATTTTCACCAATTCGGCCAACGGCTACGGATTTGACCTGGGTATCCAGGCTGATCTCTTCAAGAACTCCGTTCACTTTGGTGCCGTGTTGGCCAATCTTGGCAAGATGCAGGAGCTGAACGTTGAGGCCACTGAACTGCCGCGGATGTTCAGGGCAGGCGTCGAGGCGTTTCCATTTCGCGCAGTGACTGCGTTGGACGGTGCGGCCTTTCTGTCAACGTCCATTCAGGCCGAGGTCTCCCACAATTTCGTGACCGAGCAGACCAAGTGGCATCTCGGGTTGGCTGCGGAAGTCCTGGAGACGGTTACCGCTCGTCTGGGGTATCTGTCCAATGACTTCCTTCGGGACGTGTCAGCCGGCGTTGGTATCGAGCTGTCCGAACTCTGGTTTGATTACGCCGTCCTTCCGTTCGAGGATGGGTTTGGTGGACCAGCTCACATCGTCAGTCTGCGATACCAGTTCTGACGAGGTAATCCGACGGCGAGGTCAACCGCCGAGATTCCGGAAGAGTTCGATCAGGTCGGCAAAGCCGCTGCCCGAGACGCCGCTGCGTGCCCTCAATGAGCACCAGGTGTCCAAGATCATCATTTGTGCAGCGTGAATCGGCACGGCAATCCAGAAGCTTCGCGTGCGCCAAACGAGTGCACCCAACGCGACACCTCCTACGATGGACAGCATCGCCTCCGGAATGGGTTTGTCGTAGTGAAGGATGGCAAAGGGGACCGTCTGCACGAAGATGGCCATCACGCCGAACGAGCGAGCCGTTCCGAAAAGCACGAATCCCCGCCACAAATATTCCCAACCGACCCAGTAGAGCAGGAAGAAGGACTCGTAGATGAAGAAAATGCCCCAGTCCCTCGCCGCCGGGCTGTAATGGGGGTATTTATTCAGGAAGGCCGGGGTGCTGGAGAGGAACCACGTTCCAATGGCGACCAATGGGAGATAGAGCAACGCAATCTTGGAGGCCAGTTTCCAGTCGCCGAGGCCAAGACCCATTTCTGACCAGGAATTCCTGAATCCGAATCGCAGGATGAGGACCGGGATGAGGAAGCCGAGCACACCCTGGAAACCGAACCACCAGACCCAGGCGTGCAGCCCGGAAACGGTGTCTGTTAAGATGGGCGCGACTTCACGGCGAAAGAACCCACGATCCCCGTAGTTCATCTGGATGATGACGGAGAATGCCGCGTACAGCAACACGACAGCAGTCTGTTTGTCTACGCGACGCCAATCACCACGGGCGCGTTCCAGCTCGTCTTTGAGGTCGATGCCCAGCATGACCGATGTCAGACGTGACGCTCGGCGTGGTAGGATGAGCGAACCAGCGGGCCACTCTCTACGTGCTCGATTCCTTTGGCTTCACCGACCTCCTTGTACCAAGCGAACTTGTCCGGGTGCACAAATTCCTCGACGGGAAGGTGCATCCGCGTAGGTTGGAGATACTGTCCAATGGTCATCACATTGAGGCCGATGTCCACGAAGTCGTCCATGAGGGCCAGCACTTCTTCGTCAGTTTCACCGAGTCCGACCATGATACCGCTCTTTGTGCGCAGTCCTTGTTCTTTCGAAATGCGAAGGACATCCAGCGAGCGCTGATACACCGCCTGCGGACGAACGCGCTTGTACAGCCGCGGGACCGTTTCCATGTTGTGATTCATGACCTCCGGACGGGAGTCAATCACAATCTGTAGGGCGTCCCAGAGCCCGCGGAAGTCAGGAATGAGCACTTCTACAGTGATTCCGTCAATCTCTTCACGCAGCCGCTCGATGGTCTTTGCGAAAATCGGTGCACCACCGTCTTTGCGCTCGTCCCGGTTCACACTGGTGATGACGGCGTGCTTCACACCCATCGTCTTGGCTGCGTTGGCCACACGATTCGGTTCGTCCCAATCCAGACCTGGATCCGGGCGACCGGTCTTGACGGCGCAGAACCCACATGATCGCGTACAGACGTTCCCCAGAATCATGAAGGTGGCTGTACCGGCGGTCCAGCATTCGCCCATGTTTGGGCATCGTGCACTCTGACAAACCGTGTGGAGGCCATTGCTCTCAATGGTGTCCACGAGCTTCTTGTACGTCTCACCGTACGGCAGCTTCACGCGCAGCCAGTCCGGGCGTTGCCCGCGTACGTTCTCGACAGCCGGTGCTTCAACAACGGGTAGCTCCAGCATGCCATCCAGTTCACTGGCCGGTGCGGCCTTGAGCTGGATATCGCCAGGGAGGAGGGGTTTCCGTTTCGCTTCCATCAACACGTGTTTTGGGATGAGGTGGGCGAACCGACCCAATCCTTGAATGATCCCCGAATTGCTCACAGTGGGAATGAAGTTTCGGTCGAAAGCACTATCTTGCCGTGCTGCCCATTTTAGCTCATTCTGCGGCGTACGCGTCGATTTGGAGCCACACGGGCCGCCGACTCTTGAAGCAATCACATTTCAAAATCGGTACGGAGTATGACCAATCGTAGGCAGATCTCGCCGGATCAGGTAGAAGGTATTTTCATGGAGCACACCAACGCGGAGGGCATGATGCCCATGGTGTTGGATACACAGGCCAGTGGAGGTGTTGATCTGATCGACGAGCAATCCAATCGCGCCTACATGGACTTCTTCGGATTCTACGCCTCCAACGCGGTGGGCATGAATCACCCGAAGATGGTCGAAGATGAGGACTTCAAGGCACGTCTTCTCGACTCTGCCTTGAACAAGGTCACGAACTCGGACGTCCGGACGATCCACATGGCTCGCTTCCTGGACACGTTCGGTCGTGTGGCCAAGCCGGATTACCTGCCCTATGCCTTCTTCATTTCAGGCGGGGCACTGGCTGTAGAGAACGCGCTCAAAGCCGCTTTTGACTGGAAAGTGCGTAAGAACTTCCAGAAGGGTTATCGTCGCGAGGTTGGAACGAAGGCCCTTCACTACGACCAGGCCTTCCATGGTCGCAGTGGCTATACGATGACAATGACCAACACGGCCGATCCGCGGAAGACCATGCACTTCCCGAAGTTCGATTGGCCGCGCGTCTCGAACCCGATGATTCACTTTCCGATGGAGCATCACATGGATGATCTCCTGAAGCGGGAAGAGGTATCGCTGAATCAGATCAAGCATTCCTTCCATGCCATGAAGGACGAGATTGCTTGTGTCATCATTGAGCCGATTCAGGGCGAAGGTGGAGACAATCACTTCCGCAAGGAATACCTGCAGGCCGTCAAGGATCTGTGTCTCGAGAATGACGCGCTGCTGATCTTCGACGAAGTGCAGACCGGCGTTGGTATGACCGGCGAATTCTGGGCCCACCAGGCCATCGGGGTCGAACCAGACATCATTTCCTTCGGCAAGAAAACGCAGGTGTGCGGCATCCTTGCAGGCCGTCGCCTCGACGAAGTGGAAGGGCACGTTTTCAAGATGGGTAGCCGTATCAACTCGACCTGGGGCGGTAACCTGACTGACATGGTTCGCTTCGATCGCATCCTTGAGATCATCGAGGAAGACAACCTGATCGAGAATGCGCGTGTCATGGGCGACCACTTGCTGGCGCTTCTCGATGCGATGACTGAGGAGACGGAATCGGTATCCAACGTGCGCGGACGAGGCCTTTTCTGCGCCATGGATATGCCTACGGCGGAATTCCGGGATCGTGTCCTGCAGCGTTGCTATGACGAGGGCATCATCATCCTGGGCTGTGGCCACAAGTCGATTCGTTTCCGTTCGCCGCTGACCATCACGCGCGAGGAAATCGACAAAGGCATCGGCATCATCCGGGAGATCATCCTCCAGATCGAGGCTGAGTACAAGCCCTATCGCAAGCGTGCCGGTCTGACGGACGCGCTGATGGATGGCTGATTCGGACGGAATCAGTATCGACAAAAAACAAAGCGGGGCGGCGATCGAAGATCGCCGCCCCGCTTTTCGTTCGGGACATTCCGAATGTCAGGATTTTGCCGGTGGGTCAGGCTTGAGGGCCCGATCAATCAGCACAACCGAACAATCACTCGGGCATGGCACGCTTCTGCGCGCCGGACTTCGTGGCCAACTGAGCTGGCGTGATCCCGGTGTTCAGTTCGACGTTCTTGATCGTCACTGTCTGGGATCCCTGAGCCGTTTCAGCCATCTGACCCATGGAGAACATCAAGCCGTTGACATCCTGATATTCGCCCATGGTTGTCGTCGTGCCAGCGGCCTTCTGAGCAAGGATCATCAGGGTCTCTTTGTCGACGTACAGTTCTGCTTCGATACCGAACTGCGTGGCGCCTACCACATAGACATCGCGCTCATTGAAGGTCGTGCTCTCTTTGAGCGTCAGTGCATTGTCTCCGCTCAAGAGGGCGAGCTCAGACTTGGGAGAGGTACGCATGAACTGCTGCCGCGCCTGCTCAGGCAAGCTTTCGAGATCCTGGCGCTGACCGCCCTGCTCGAGCCAGCCTTCCAGCGGCGTGTAGTATGCCTTCATGGCAACCGCTTCTGCCGGAATACCGTCAGGGCCGTCGACAAGACTCATCTCAGTGAACCCGTAGCCGGGGAAGATCGACCACGTTTCCATCTTTAGCGTGATGTCGCCCATCGGAGTGGCAGCAACCACTTCGATTTCGGCATACATGTCTTCGACAGCGTTCCAGGCAGCTTCGCCACCCGTTGCTTCGACGTGTGCTTTGATCACGTCTTCAGCGGTGGCCAGGTCCTGGGCGGACGCGTTCATGGTGGCGGATGCCATCAGAAGGGCGACCGCAAAAAGGGAAATTCTTTTCAGCATGGGAGGTTTGTTGTGTGCTTCCGAATAGTGTCGAGAGGGAATACGGAGAAACGCGTTCAAGGGTGCATTGAATTCCGCACGCGCGCACGAAATGCACGTGCACCGTCGACGTTCGCCCTGAACGGGTGGATCAATGCATGGATCCGCTATTCAGCAGATTCTCCCGTGTCGGTATCTGACGCAGTGTCCTGACCGCCTTCGCCAGCGGTGTCCGAATCAGCAGTCGTGGCATCATCAGAGGCGCCTTCGACAGCTTCTTCATCGTCGACCATCACCTTGGTGACATCGGCAATGGAGTCGCCATCGCGCAGTTTGATGACCCGGACGCCCTGGGTGTTGCGACCCAGTCGGGAGATGCTTCCAATGTCCATCCGGATCATGATGCCCTGGACGGTCGAAATCATCAGGTCATTCTTTTCCAGAACGCCCTTGATAGCGACGATGGGGCCTGTTTTCGACGTGGTCTTCTGGGCAATGATACCTTTTCCGCCGCGTGACTGAAGGCGATACTCATCGAGCGCCGTTCGCTTTCCGTAGCCACGGGCGCTGATGGTCAGGATATCCCGAGCCTCATCGTCAACGACAATCATGCCGATGACTTCGGCATCTCCGGCCAACCTGATGCCACGCACTCCGCGGGTGTTTCGACCCATGGGGCGAGCGTCGGACTCGTTGAAGCGGATACAAACGCCGGACGAAGACGCAATGATCACGTTGGCGCTACCGTCCGTGAGGTGTGCTTCGATCAGCTCATCATCATCATCAATGGAGATGGCAATGATGCCGTCGACACGCGGACGAGAGAACGCTTCCAGCTGTGTCTTCTTGATCTGACCGCTCTTGGTGGCCATCAGGACGAAGTGGGAGTTGAGGAAGTCCTCATTCCTGAAATTGTCCTTTGAGACCGGCAGGACCGCTCTTACGCGGTCCTCAGGGCCAATCTGGATGCAATTACGGATCGAGCGTCCTTTCGAAGTACGCGTGCCTTCCGGGATTTCGTAGATCCGGAGCCAGTAGCATCGGCCCTGATCGGTGAAAAACAGGAGGTAATCGTGGTTGTACCCCACGAAAAGATGCTCGACGAAGTCTTCGTCGCGCATCGACGTACCTCTCTTGCCAACGCCACCACGACCCTGAGCCGCGTATTCGGTAGCGGAGGTTCGCTTGATCAATCCCTGATGGGAGATCGACACCACGACCTGCTCATCGTCAATCAGGTCCTCGATGAAGATGTCGCCGCCGCCCGTGTAATCAATCTCGGTGCGACGCTCATCGCCATACTTGTCCCGCATCTCGACCAGTTCGGTCTTGATGATGTCCATTCGCAGGCCTTCGTTGGCCAGGATCTCGTTCAACCGCTCGATTTCCTGCATGATGGCCTTGAACTCGTCCTCGATCTTCTGACGCTCGAGACCGGTCAGGCGATTGAGGCGCAGGTCCAGGATGGCCTTGGCCTGGATTTCGCTGAGGCTGAACATGGACTCGCCATGCGTAGGGAGGCCAAGCTTGACCAGCTGATCGGTCGTCAGCTTGGACGGGAAAACACCTGCCATCAGGTTTTCCCGGGCCTCATCCGTGTCCTTGGAGTGGCGGATGATGGAAATGACCGCATCCAGATGGTCGAGGGCGATCGTGAGGCCTTCCAATACGTGAGCGCGCTCTTGCGCTTTACGCAGCTCAAAACGCGTTCGGCGCTGAACCACTTCATGGCGATGCTCCACGTAGTAGTGGATCATCTCTTTCAGGTTCAATGTCCTGGGCCGTCCATTGACCAGCGCCACAACATTCATCCCGAAGGTCTGCTGGAACTGCGTGTACTTGTAGAGCTGATTCTGGACAACCATCGGCACTGCATCGCGCTTGAGCTCGATGACAATGCGCATCCCATCGCGATCGGATTCGTCGCGCAGGTCGGAAATCCCTTCGATTTTCTTGTCGCGAGCCAGAACCGCGATTTTCTCTAGCAGGGAGCTCTTGTTGACCTGGTACGGAATTTCCGTGGCAATCAGGGCATAGCGGCCCGGACGAATTTCCTCTTCGTGGATGCGCGCACGCATGACCACGCGACCGCGTCCCGTGTGATAGGCTTGCCGAACTTCGGTATGTCCGTAGATGATGCCGCCGGTTGGGAAATCTGGAGCAGGCATGAGCTGAACCAGCTCGTCGATGCCGATGTCCCGGTTTTCGATATAGGCGACCGTGGCATTGATCACCTCCGTCAAGTTGTGCGGAGGAATCTTTGTAGCCATTCCAACGGCAATACCATCTGACCCGTTTACCAGCAGGTTCGGGATGGCAGCCGGAAGCACTTCGGGCTCTTGCAGAGAGCCGTCGAAGTTGTCCTGGAAATCGACCGTCTCTTTGCCGAGGTCCTTCAGCATCTCCTCAGCCAGCCGGGTCATGCGAGCCTCGGTGTATCGCATGGCGGCAGCGCCGTCCCCGTCGACGGATCCGAAGTTGCCTTGCCCGTCGACCAGCAGGTACCTCAAAGAGAAGTCCTGGGCCATACGGACCATGGTGTCATAGATGGCCGAATCACCGTGAGGGTGATACTTACCAAGGACCTCACCAACCACACGCGCACTTTTCTTGTACGACGAGCCAGCACCCATGCCCTGCTCGTTCATCCCGTACAGGATGCGCCGGTGTACTGGCTTCAGTCCGTCCCTGACATCGGGAAGTGCACGACTCACGATCACTGACATCGAGTAATCGATGTAGGAGGATTTCATCTCCTCCTCGATGTTGATCGGAATGATGCGAGGGAGGTTCGTTCCGTTTTGTTCGTCCATCCGCTACACCACAGGAAACCCTGTGTTTTCTGACCTGATTTGATGTGATTCCGGGGTTGTCGCGGGGGCTTCAGGACACGCCCGCGCTATCTCAGAAAAGATACGAAAAAATGCCCTCTGGACCAAGCAAATAGAGGGATGTTGATTACTCTGTAAAACCAAGAGACGCAACGAGTTATATGGCCTCGGAAGAATTCCATTCATCTGCGGGAAAAAGGGGCTCAGACTGACCTCAAAACCACGCCTTTTCAAGACGAAGATGCCGTGAAACCCGTGACGTTTTCCCGTTGGTCGACGGCACTCCTGAAACCAGGCCTCGTCTTCCCGTACAGAGGCATGAACTTTTTCCACTACTGCCTCGATTCTTGATGCGATTCTTTACCCGGATCATCCGCGTCCCGCTCCTCGTCCTGACTCTGTTGATCGCAGGGTTCGCGCCATCTGCAATGGCTCAGGAGGCTTCCATCAGCGGCTTCGTGAGAGACGCCGATACTGGCGAAACACTCCTGCTGGCCAATGTCCGGATCAAGGACACGCTCATCGGTGCCGCCACGAACACCAGTGGATACTATGCCCTGACGGGACTCGAGCCTGGCGACTACGTGGTTCAGTTCTCCTACATCGGCTATCAGCCGCTCGAACTGTCCATCACACTTGCTCCCGGTGAGTCGCTTCGACGCGATGTAGACCTTCTGCCGCAGGAGTTCGAGGTGGACGAAGTGGTCGTGACCGCCGACGCAGACACCGAAGAAGAACAGCGGCAGCTGGGTGTGAGCCGCATGCCTACGGCGACCATTCGGCAATTGCCCACGGTTCTCGAACCTGACGTATTCCGCTCTCTGCAGCTCCTGCCGGGTGTCAAGTCGGCCTCTGACTTCTCGAGCGGTCTGTACATCCGGGGTGGAAGCCCGGATCAGACCCTGATTTTGCTGGATCGTACCACGGTCTACAACCCGACCCACTTCTTCGGCCTCTTCTCCACGTTCAACCCGGACGCCATCAAGGATGTGCGGCTTTACAAGGGCGCGTACGGCGCTGAATATGGCGGCCGGATCGGCTCCGTAGTCGACATCTACAACAAGGACGGTAACCGTCGTGAGAACGCCGGGTCTGTTTCCGTTGGCCTCCTGGCCTCCCGCGCCCTGGTTGAAGGCCCTCACAAGAGAGGATCATGGATGTTGGCTGTCCGACGCTCTACGGTGGAGCCACTGCTCGCCATCGCCCGCAACCAGGATGTGGAAGGCATTCCCAACACATTCTATTTCTATGACGCGAACGGAAAGGTGAACGTCGACATCAACCAGGACAACCGCCTTTCGCTGTCCTTCTACTCCGGACAGGATGTGGTCGACGTTCCGATTGCCGATCAAGTAAGTGCCCGGCTCCGCTACGGCAACCGAACCCTCAGCACAAACTGGACCCACCTGTTTTCGGATCGCCTCTTTTCCAACTTCACCGTCACCGGGTCCCACTACTTCAGCAAGCCTGAATTCGAGTTTGCTACCACTGATGTCTTCCAGACAAACGATGTCTGGGATTACTCGGTCAAGGGTGACTTCGAGTACATCCCGGACTCACGCAATCAGTTCAAAGCGGGCTTCTGGATGGGGAATTACCGCTTCGACTTCCGCAGCGTCTTTGATGGCCTCGAAGGGCTGAATCTGAAAACGCGCGCCATCTACACGAACCTGTTCGGCGAATACATCTTCCGACCAACAGCGTCCTGGACCATCACTTCCGGGTTGCGCGGTGCGTACTTCTCCGATGGTGATTACGTGCGTGTCGAACCCCGCCTCGCTGTCGAGCGTCGGGTGACGGACAAGTTGTTTGCCCAGGTCGGCATGGGACGTTATCACCAGTTCCTGACTCTGGTCACGAATGAGGCCTTCTCGGGCCTGGATACGTGGCTCTCCGCCGCCGAAAACGTGAGCCCAGCGTTCGGCGACCAGATCGTGACAGGACTCAAGTACACGAGCGACGCCGGATTCCGAATCGAGTGGGAAGGCTACTATCGCACGATGCGCGATCTGTTCTCCCTCAACCCTTTCCTGCCCGATGTGGCCGGTCTGGAGTACGAGGAGCTCTTTCACTTCGGGGAAGGGTATGCCACGGGTAGCGAGGTCTTCATCCAGGGATCCATTGGTCCGTTTTCTGGCTTTGCCGGATACACGTTCGGTGTAACGAAGCGTCGCTTCCCGACGATCAACGAGAATCAATACTACGCGCCGAAGTACGACCGGACGCACGATCTGAATGTGACGACGAACGCCCGATTGTCGTCGAAATGGACATTCACATCGGTCTTCACGTATGCCACCGGTCAGGCATACACTCGCCCATCCTCGCAATACCGACTCGGAAATTCACCCTTCGAGGCGCAGCAGACCGAGGTACTGGTGTCGCCGTTCAACGGGGCTCGGCTGCCGGCCTACCACCGTCTGGACATCGGATTCACGCGCAAAGGATCGCTGTTCGGGGCGGAGTCAGAGTGGCAGTTCCAGGTCATCAACGCCTATAACCGCCGCAACATCTGGTTCTATTTCTACGAGTTCGAAGGCGATGGCGATGTAAGCCGGGAGGTTGTCCCCCAGATCCCGGTGCCTGTTCCGAATATCTCCTACACACTTCGATTCTGAGCGGGTAATGATGATGAAGCGCACGAAAACGACACTGAAATCCGTGAAACGGAGCATTTCGATGAGATATACTGGATTGGCCCTGGTGGCCCTGATGCTGATGGTGGCCGGCTGCGATACAACCAGCCCGTCGACCCACGAAGAAGAGATGATCGTCGAGGCATATCTGGTGGCAGGTGAATCACTGCCATCGATCTGGCTGACCCGAAGCCTGGATATCGATGCCGTATGGTCAGAACAGGCCGCTTCGATCAATGATGCTTCAGTCCGTCTCGAGCTGTTGGCTGCTGATGGTAGTGTGGAGGGCGTATTCCCTTATACCCGGTCCATCCAGGGCTCCGGACAATACGTCCCGCAGGACCCGCATACGGTCCTGCCTCAGCGACGCTATCGGTTGGCTGCAGATGCCCCTGGACTTCCTTCGATCACTTCGGAAACGCTCGTGCCGGAGCAATTTGAACTACTCGACATCAGTCATTCGACTATCGAGTACCTGGATCCTGAGCAGTTCTCGTTCCTGGTCACCCAGAGTGAGTTTGCCGATCGCCAGTCGATTTTCGTCTTCACTATCGCGAATGAGCAGGCGGAAGCCGACAATCTGGTGACGGCGTACGTGGATCTGATTTTCGATCAGGACGAACGGGAAAGCGGAGAGCCGCTGGTCCTCAACGATGAAGACCGCCTTGAGCTGCAGCGCTTCACGTCTCCGCCCATCAACGAGGCCAACTACGACGTACTGCCAGACGGAACGCTTCGCGTCCGTCTGCCCTGGTTTGCTGTCATCTTCTACGGTGAGAACGAAATCACCATGAGCGTATTGGACGACAACCTGTACGACTTCCAGCGCTATCAGCAGGTTCAGCAGAACGGCGGCTTGCTTTCGCCAGGCGAGATTCCCAATGTGCTGGATCCGATCCAGGGCGGTGCCGGCATCTTCGGTAGCATGGCCCGGGTCAGCAGCGTTGTGACCATCGTACCGGAAGGTTCAACGACCGGCAACTAGCTCGAACTGGAAGGCCGATTTATCCCGAATTGAGACGATTCGGACGCTTGGCACAGGATTTGGACATCTGAGTCGCACCAAACGGTGCATTTCTGTCAAAACAGCCTCAGCAGGCTGGATTGGCCTATTTGATGCGACTCAGCTCTTCGGCACATATCGCCCGATGGAGCCGGCAGCTGGTGCTGCTGGCTTTTGTCTCATTTCTGCTTGGATTCTGGTCCAAAGTGGCGATGGGGCAAAACATCACCCTTCAACCTCCGGAAGTGGAGCGGGAAGGAGTGGTCCGGACGTCCGTCCTGTTCGGCTCTTCGGACGTCGTCACGCTCCGATGGGAGGAAGCGACCCAGGGCTTGACGTTTCGTGTAGGACTTGAGCCAGGAGAGTACGGATTCACGTCATTCACCATGCGTGGAACGACGCGTTCTCAGTTTGCTCCGGAAGTGGTAGGATTGCCGCCAGGAGTGTACTACGGGATCCTCACGAATTCGGCGGAGCGGACGTTTACCGAGATCCAGATCGACGCCTCCACCGATCCGGACATTCGATATTCGCGCGAGATCCGGTTTGCTGTCGAGACCGAACAGACACCGCGCATCCTGGCGCCGCAGAACACGATTTCCGAGCAGGTACCCACGTTTCGTTGGGAGTCCGTGCCCGGCGTCACAGCCTATGCGCTTGTGGTCTCGTCGACGCCATTCACGGTCACCAGTCGTAGTGCGCAGTTGTCCGAAGTCAATGGACTCGCTCCAACATGGGTTCATTTTACTACCGAAACCAGCGCCCGCTACGGCGAACCGTCTGAATCCAATCCGCTGGCACAGTTCGCTGCCTCATCCCTCGTTCCGGGACGCATCTACTACTATGCAGTTTTCAATGCATACAGCGCGTCGGATCCGGCATTCCTGAGTGTTCAGGCCGGGGGTGTTTCGTCATTCACATTGGAGAATCGCGGGGCACTGGATACACCCTTCCTGACATCACCCTCGGAAGGGCAGACCGTTTCAGCGGGACAATCTGTTATCCTGGAGTGGGATGCAGTCCCGGGCGCGTTGTCTTACGATGTTGTGCTGTTTGAACGCCTCGAAACCGCAGATGCGATCTCGGATCTGCAGGTATTTGCTTCCAACACGTCCAACACGTCGATCACGCTGTTTGCCCGCGAAGTCCTGAGACGCGGAAACTATCGGTGGTTCGTGATTGCGAACGATCGGGAGGGCGCTGCCAGTGTAAGCGAGACCGGCTCCTTCCGATTTGACACGCCGATGGGGCGGTTCTCTGCCGTCACGCTTTCCGGATCAGATGGTGAGCAGTTGATCGGTGCGCCCATCATGGTTCGATCCACGGATGGCGGATTCAGTCCGATCAATCCGTTTGTCGAGGCCTTCAGCTCCATCGTTGCCGATTCGCTCTCGATCGGAAACTATGCGTTTACGGCCTCCAAGGATGGATTCTCGGACGTCACGGTTTCGGTGGAGATTCGGGAGAACGAACTCACGCAGGTAGCCCTTCCATTGCAGCCCCTGCCTTCGCGAATCATCGGTCAGGTGGTGGATGGCGACGGGGCGCCGGTGGTCAGCGCCGACGTCCAGTTCGAGGACATCGTCTCAAGCGAGATGTTTGAGGCGACGACGGACGCCAACGGAGTGTTCTCCCGGGATCTGGTTGCCGGGACCTACGAAATCCAGGTGACGAAGGCGGGATTCCGTCCGGCGTCGCCGATTACGGTGACGGTGGCGGAGAACCAAACCCTGGTTCTTCCGATCGCCATCATCATCATCGACGATGAAGTGAGCGTCTCAGGACGGGTGATCAACCAGGACGGGATTGCGGTGCCTCAGGCTCGTGTTCTGGCCGTCTCTGGAAGTTTGTCGCTTGAGACTGTGACTGATGGTAGCGGTCAATGGAATCTGGAGTTGAGTGAAGGCTCATGGGAGATCTCCACCTCCAAAGAGGGTTTCCTCAGTTCATTGCCGCGATCGTTTTCATTCCGGGCAGGGGATGTCTTTTCGAATATCAACTTTGTTCTTGTTCAACAGGCCAGCCGGATAGAGGGAACGGTTCAAGGGCATAGAACCGATGCGGATGGTTCGCTGGATGTGTTTCCGTTGGGAGATGCTACCGTTACGGCCTGGCCGCTGGCTGGCGAAGCAGTATCCACAACGACGGACAGTCAAGGGCGATTCCTGCTGGATCTTGGAACGGGAGCGTATCGGGTATCCGCCAGCGCGCCGGGCTACGACCCGAATGGGACATTTGACTTCGTATTGGATGCCAACGAGACCATCCGGGATGTCCGCTTCAGGCTGGAAGAATGGACCTCAACGGTATTTGGATCCGTCATTGACGGCACTGGAAACCGGGTAGATGATGCCCTGATCACGACCTCAGGAGGAGGAGAGACGACTTCTGTCGGAGGAGCATTCGCATTGCCGGTTCCGGTGGGACGACAAGAGCTGCGGGCCCTGCATCCTGACTATGTGGAATCCGACGCCGTCACGGTCGCGCCGTCTGCCAACGAGCAGATCACCGGCGTGCAGCTGATGCTGTTCGAAAACGCCGCCCGTCTTTCCGGCGTGGCCCAGACGGCGCGTGGGCCGGTTTCCGGTCTGACCGTTGTTGCCTCCCAGGGACCGGATGTGTTCGAAACGAAAACCGGCCCCGATGGCTCGTACGCTTTCCAACTTCCGTCAGGGCTCTGGGAGATCGCCATCGTCAGTGACCGCTATCGGCTTGCCGATCCCGTCGTGCTGCCGCTTCGATCAGGTGCCAGGGCCGGTGGGGTAACGCTATCCCTTGTTCCGGACTATGTCCTCATGACCGGATTCATCTCGAGTGGTAGCCGGCCGCTTGAAGGCGTTCGCCTGGCCTTCGAAGACCTGAACGAGTCAACGGGCCGACCGCTCACACTGACGACCCAGACCGCCGCAGATGGTTCGTATGCCCTCATCATCGGCGCGCTGACCACGTATCGACTTCGTATCGATTCGCCTGGATACGAAACATTTTTCCACACGTTTACCTCGCCGGTCGCCGATGAGGAAATCGGATTCGATGCCGCGTTGAAGCCGTCCATCTCGGTTTTGAGTGGACGGGTGATCCGGCAAGGAGGAGGCCCGGTTGCAGGTTCGGTCATTGAGGCCCGGATAGGCTCCAATACGCTTTTTTCTTCCGAATCTGCATTTGATGGTTCTTTTTCGATGAGTGTCGAGGCGGGCGCTTATCAACTACACACGGAAGCCATTGGCTTCGAATCGACTTCGATTCCAGTGCAGGTCGCTGCCGGACAGCAATTGGAAGGTCTGACGATTTCACTGCAACCGTCGACCGGAAACCTGACGGTCTCCGTGATCAACCCGCTGGGCGGAGTGCCCGTTGCCGGCGCGAATCTCCTGATGGAAGGTCCCACGGTTCGATCGGCCTCGACAGACGAATCCGGCAACGCATCCCTTTCTTCGCTTCCGCCTGGTTCCTATCAGATCACGGTTCAAGCCCCTGGATTCCAGCGGATCACACGAACGATCCCAATCACTGCCAGGACCACGGCCTCGGAGCGATTCATCCTGATACCCGCTCAGGGAGTCGTTTCAGGCAGCATTCGAGACGCTGCCACTGGAGGCGGCCTGACGGGTGCGACGGTCCGGCTCACGGGAGTTGGAGTGGACCGCAAAGTGACCACGGATGACGCGGGCAGCTACGTTTTCTCAGCCGTTCCGATCGGGACCTATGCCATCGAAGCCCAACGATCCGGCTATGGTCCGGCGCCATCGGTCGCGGCCCAGGTCACCGCAGCCACGCCAGGATTCACGGCAGCCGATATCAGATTGACGCGGGCCGACGGGCGTATTGAAGGGACCGTGACCGGCGCAAGCGGCATCGGATTGCTCTCCGGTGTGGATGTCGTTGCACGGTCAACCAGTGGATCCATCAGTTCGAGAAGCAGAAGTGACGGTACGTATTCATTGACAGGACTCGCGTCCGGATCCTGGACTGTATCGGCCGCAATTGAGGGGTTCCGGGGCAGCCCTGTCGCCGTCGAAGTGATCTCCGGCCAAACGTCGTCGGGTAATCTTGTTCTCAATCCCAACGCGGGTTCACTGCGTGGCAGGATTCGGGCGGCAGGAGGGAGTGCGCTTCCATTCGACGTCTCCATGGAAATCCTCACGCTGCAGGAATCCGATCAAACATTCTCGTCAGCTGAAGGAGATTTCTCTTTTGATGGGCTACCCATTGGCGAGCCGTTCATCCTGCGATCGCGCATGCAGCGTGAAGGCTATCAGGACGTTGAGCGTACGGTGACGATCCCAGCCACCGGTCAACTGGATGTTGGAACCATCTCAGTCCAACTGAAGGATGCCACACTGATAGGTAATACAGGGACCGGCGGTGCCACCATCACGCTTCAGGATCTGGTATCCGGCAGGTCTGTCGCTGTTGTGACGGCCTCGTCAACAGGCTCTTATGAACTGTCCAACATGACGCCCGGTGCCTATTTGGTGGTGCCATCCCACCCCGGATTCCAGTTCACTCCTGCCAACCGAACGGTTGTGCTTCAAAATGGCGTTGATGTAGAAGCCTCTTTCTCTGCGACTGCTTCAGTAGGAATCGTCCAAATCGCCGTGAGGCGCTCAACCGGTGAAGGCGTTCCAGGCATCCAGGTCCGCGTAGCCAGTCTGGATCGAAGCATCGACGAATTGTTCACCAGTGATGTGAACGGATTGGTTCTGCCTTCAGCATTGCCGCTCGGTCTACGATATCGCGTGGAGCCCGTGTCGATCGGTTTCCAATTCGACCCGGAAGCCACTCAAATCGATCTCGCGGCCTCAAACCAGGCCTCGATATCATTTGTGGTTCGCGAGGTGAATGCCTTCCTCTCGGGAACGGTTCGTTCAACCGGTGGAGCTCCTATTGCAGACGCCCAAGTAGTCGCCTTCCAGTCGGCCACGGTGCGCTATTCCACTGTCTCTGCATCGGATGGATCGTATCAACTGGGTCCGATGGCTGGTGGAAACTACGCCGTCAGCGCCTCGCGACTCGGATTCGTCGACGCCAGTCGGAATGTAACGCTGGCCTCCAATCAGCAGCTGGAAAACGTGGATCTGGCGCTGGCACCGCAGAGTGTGACCATAGCTGGGCGTGTACTTCGAGCCGGGGCTCCGGTCCCGGGGCTCACTGTCCGATTGGCGCGGCCCATCGCGGCGGAAGTCGTGACTGATGCAAATGGGCTGTACATCTTTGAGAACGTTCCGGTGGAAACCGGCCAGACTACGGTCGCAGAAGTCGCCGTGGATCGATCAGGTCGCTCAGCATTGGTTCGGACCTTGTCGTACGGAGCCACGGATGTCGGTTCGACGCTCATAGTCCCGGATTTTGTGTTGTCCAGTGGTCGAATCCGCATTACCGCTTCGGATGGCGTGAACCCGGTACCGGATCTTCGACTGGATGTCCAAGGACCAGAGGGCAGGGTTTTGTCCATTGTCACTGCTGAGGACGGGACTGCCACCACCGAAGCGGATCTGGACACCGGCGAATACCTGGTCACGCCAGTCAATTCCAAACGGTTGCTCCCGCCCGAAGCGATTCGCCGGGTCAGCATTCCAAACCCTGATGCGGACGTGAGCGCCACGTTGGTTTTGCCCTACCAGCATGTTGCTCCGGAATTCGTGCGGAGTGATGAACCGCTTCGCCTGGTGGTCACTTTTCCGGATGGCCAATTCGATACGACGCTGGGTTTTTTCGTGGAGTTTACCCTGAATGGCGATGACCCGGTCAACCAGCCGCTTTCATTGGTCAATGGCGAATTGGTTGCCACATTGCCAGCACCCGGAGAATTGGAGATCACCTATCGCATCGTGGCACATTCGACGGGTGGTGGTCTGGCTTATCAGACATCAGTTTTCCGATACACACCGATCGTTGCAGGTCGGCTCCAGAATCTGGTTTTACAGCCAGACCCGCACAATACGCAGCTTCGCACGGGCTCTTCCTATACAGTCCAGCTGCAGATCCGGGATGGCCTGGGCGAGGATTTGACAGCGGCAGTCCTCCAAAGCGGCTCTGTAACCTGGTCTTCCCAAACCGGCGGAGTCGCCATTCAACCATTCACCGCGGTCAATGGCATTGGTGCCGTCCTCACGCCACAACAGGCGGGCATTCTTTCAGTAACGGTCAATGTGCGGCTGGGTACGACCAACCTGCAGACGACGGCCATCTTTGCAGCCGGTTCAGCAACGGTCTCCGATCTTCTGGTCACTGCTCCTGAAACCCGCCTCTCCAACAACGGCGGATCCATGGCGCTCAGGGTGGAAGGCGAATCTGACTCAGGCGAACGTGTCCTTCTCGGAGATGCTGTGCGCTGGCGTCTGATTCCAGACGGGATTGCCGAGATCGATACGGAAGGACGCCTTCGCACCACAGATGAACGGTTTATCGGTCCATTGACCGTGATCGCGCAGGACTCTGAATCCGGTCTCCAGGATTCTCTGCAAATCTCTCTATTTGCCCAGCTTGAAGGTGACCGGGATCGTTTGCTCACGGATCATTCCGGAACGGAGATACTCATGCCGGCAGGTGCCATACCATTCCGGGCCCAACTTGGTCTTTCTTATCCGGGGCAGCCCGAACCCAAGCGATTCGGTTCGGCGCGCGATGGAGAGCCGGGCACAACAGCCGGTGAACACGTTGTCCGGTTCCTTTTGCAATCCGATCGATCATTGCGAGGCGACACCCTTGCGGCTCCTGCCCGGATATCCATGACGGGTGATGCTTCCCTGAACCTGTTTCAAGGAAATCAGGCGATCGGTTTCTATCTGGACGATGAAGCAGCTTGGTCAGCTCTTCCGTCAGAAACATCGGGAGAGCAGGTCGAATCCGGTCATGTATCCCGACTCGGAGACTACGCCGTCGTAGCAGAAGCGACCAGTCTGCAAATTCGACACCTGGCGGCACTTCCGACACCCTTCTCGCCTGACATCGCGCCGCTCAAGATCGGCTACTTCCTCGAGTCGCCAAATCCGCCTGCAACGGTCCGGGTCGATATCCTGACCGTCCGGGGTGAGCTTGTTCGCCGCCTCGTTCCCGAGCAGCAGCAGTGGCCGGGCCGATATGGTTCGCGGACCAGTCCGCTGGAGATTACCTGGGATGGCCTTACGGATGATGGGCGCCGGGCGCGAAACGGACGCTACCTGATCCGGGTGACCGCTCGTGACCGGTCGGGCTCGGTTGCACAAACCATTCCTGTGGTTCTGGTGAAATAGGATATGACCCGGTTTTTCCGACATATCGCCCATTGCCTGCATCGCAGAGAGATTCTGCGGACGCTTGCCATCTTTGCGGTCACGGCCGTGGTATTCGCTCCCGCTTCCCGTGCGCAGGATCTATCAAGCATTCCGGCGGCGTTCGTTGATGTGGGAATCGGGGCCCGGTCCGCAGCAATGGGATACACCGGAGTCGCTTCCGAGCGTGGTGCATCAGCCATGGCATGGAATCCGGCATCCCTCGCTTCAGATCTGGGCACAGAAATCGCATTCTCGTATGTGGATCAGGCCGAGATGGTTGAATTCGCCCATGTTTCCTGGGTGATGCCGCTTCGGGAAGGCCGCTCTGCCTGGGGACTTTCGGCATTCGTTTCCGGAGATGACATGCTTCGCGAGGCAACCATGGAAGTGGCCTACAGTCACCGACTGCGGTTCATCTGGCTCGGGACAAAGGTTGGTTATCGACTGGCTGAGTTCGGCAAGAACGCCCTTTCTGGTGGTGACTACGTGGTGTTTGATCCGGACGAGGTCGCCACGGGACTGGACCGGCAGGTCAACGGGAAAGCGCAGGGACTGCTGGTGGATCTGGGCATGCGGCTCGAGCTGACGCACCGGCTGGACCTGGGTGTGGTAGCCCGTAACGTGGCCGCGCCCGTGGAGTGGACTTCCCGCAGTCTGGCCCGGCCCGGTGAGCAATCCTATATCGAATCCATCCCGTTTGAACTCTCCACGGGCGCGGCTTACCAGTTGAGTGAGCAGCTGGGCGGCTACCTCGAATGGACGCCATCCCTGGGCGGAGATGCCATTGCCCGCTATGGAATGGGGCTGTCGTACGACCCCATGGATGTCATCACGCTTCGCATGGGCCGGTTGTTGACCATGGATCGCAGGCGGGATGAATGGAAGACGTTGGGTTTCGGGATCCGGACACCCGGTAACCTAACCTGGTCGATGGAAGCGGACTACGCGTTCATCATTTCTGATTTTGCCCGCACACAGCAAATCTCTCTGAGGTTCGGACTGTGAGGTGGCTGCATTCACATATCGGTTCGACGTTCGGTCGTGTTCAACAAGGCGCTATTGGTCCAGCCTCGGCCGGCAGTCGAGTCCGGATGAGTGCCTTCATGCTTCTGGCCATACTTGCAGGATGGCTGACCTTCTCGCCCATGCGCGTGGAAGCGCAGACTTCGCAGGAGTTCACCATCGATCGATTTGATGGGGGTCATCTCGGACTGGATTTCAGGCTGGGATCGAATCTCTTTGGTACTGGAATGGGAGATGGTTCATTTGGCCGAGTCCAGTCTGCCTACAGTCCTTTCGATGGGGGCTCGGTGTTCGGCAATCCCGCTCAACTATCCTTCCTGGACAAGCCACAGCTGGGTCTCGAATTCCGTTTCCCGATCTGGAATGGCTCCTGGGGGCTGGGTCCGCAATCCTTGCTTTCACGAAGCGATGTGCGGCAACGGACCGACGACGTCATGACAGACATGCTGTATCCGGCAGGTCCTCCTCCAGCCTACACGGATATATCCCGCCTGGGTGTGGGACAACCTCGGCAATTGTCTGCGTTCTGGCTGAGCTGGCCAGTAAACGAACACGTGACCATTGGCGCAGGGTATCGCCAGCCGCTGCTTGCAACGGCTTCTGTGGATTGGGACGGGCTTTCGGTCAATATGACCGGAACCCAGTCCAGCGCTTCGGGCAGTACGCCCATTGATCTTCTGCTGGAGATGACCTTGAACGGTCGCTCCAACGTGACACTCAATGAGATCAGCATTGGTACCGGTGGACTCCTCGAACGCTACTATTTCGGATCAGTGTGGTGGGGAATCACTTTCTTCCGGACGTATGCGTCCACCCGGCTGGATGTCACGGCCGAACCGCGCGGGTCCGTTGCCCTGGCCGGTTCGGAGCGTCACTTCTTCAATGATCCGACCGATGGGACACTTGACAGGGATGCAGGCGAATCCAACCAATTCTGGTGGCGCATGCAGGCCGGATATCAAGGTGGCGGAATGGGTGCGCGACTCGGATTTGTTCACCGGACGTACGGAGATCGATTCGGCAGTTCGTTCTTGCTGTCGATTCCCCCAAGACTGCGCTTGTGGGATCCAAAAGCATTTGCTGAGAGCCATGTACCCGTGTTTTTTGACATGGTGGGCTCATTGGACGCTATTGATGCGGACAATGTGGATTTGATCGACATCGATCAGGTCGACCTGGGCAGACCAACGCTGACACGACAGACCCGGGACTATCTCGGCCCTGATGTCTTGGTCCGGATGCCTACAACGTTGACGCTGGGTATGGATCTTCCACTTGGTCGCCACCGCGTTGTGATCAACGGCCTTCGCTACCTTGGACCGCTCAGCATTGAAGGGGACTATTCGCGTGAGAACGGCGAAGTCCAGTCATTCCGCGTTGGCGTCCAGCCGTCTTGGGGCGTCCGATTCGGACTCGATATCGTTGGTCGTCCTGAAGGTGGTTTGGGACCGCTGGGCATTCCGCTGCGCATCCTGACGCTCGACCTGGATGGTCTGGTCTTCCAGATGCTCGGGGACCGCGTGTCCTACGAAGATCCCCGATATCGGCTCGCTGCCGGTTTGTCGTGGGGTACACCGATTGCTGATGGAGCGGACGAATCGCTGGCCTCGTCACTCGATGGGCTCCTGACAGGCTCGGTACCGGTCGCGCTTACGCTGGGCCGGTCCTACTCGCTGAAGCAGCGCACGCACGTTGGCGTGCACGTCGCTGGGATTCCCGATTTCCTGATGCGATTCTCCATCGCTTGGGACGTGGACTGACAAGCTCGGTCGGATCTGCCCCTTCCGATCTACCTGATCATCCCGTTTCTCCCGAGAGCTTCGTCACCCCAGCGCTCACCCATCATATGGCACAGGGCCTCCAGAGCTGCTTGGTCATCGGTGTCAAAGGCATCCGCGTCATCGGAGTCGACATCAAGCACGGCAATAACCTCTCCTGATGGCGTCAGGACCGGGACAACGATCTCCGAAACAGTCGACGAGGAACACGCAATGTGACCGGGAAAGGCGTTGACATCGGGGACCAACTGGGTCTTCCGCTGCAGCGCAGCAGCTCCGCACACTCCGCGGTCAAAAGGGATGTCAATACAACCGTGTCCACCCTGATAGGGGCCCACTTGAAGGTGTGCCGGTCGAACGGTCCTGTAAAATCCGGTCCAGTGGAAGTGCTCGAACTCATGATGCAGTTCGCAAACAACCGTAGCCATGGCTGCTGTCCAGTCACAGGGTTCAGACAGAAGCGCGTCAATGCGTCCAAAAACAGCCTTGTAGCGCTCAGGGATGGTTTGAGCAGAGGTGATGCCAGGTGAAGTCACGAATTCGGACCGGGTACTGGGTGGATTCTGTGAATGCCGTCGGTGTACGGCCGATTTCCGTCCCGGATCCGTCGAGAGTGACCGCGAATTTGGGGTTTGTCGTCGTACTCTAATTGCGGAACGACGGGGGGCACCCCTTGGGTAAACACGTGAATGATTGAGCAACATGTCCGGAATGAAAACGGTGATTGTCAGCGCAGAGGACACCATGGAATTGGTGAGCGAGGCGCTTCAGAAGCGGTATCCGTCGACGGTATTCGCGGTCCGTCTCGAAGACAAGGTGGAGCAGGAAGACGATATCTGTGGAGTCGACGTGATCTGGGTTGAAGGTCCAGCACGCGACCGGGTTGAAGACATGCTCGATCGCTTCCAAGGTGTCAACTGGGATCCGGCGACAGGTGAGCTCCAGTCCCGATCGCACTACGCAGTCACGCCGGACGGCGATATCGTGCGTGTGCTCTACAACGTCGACTATATCTTTTGCGACGGCCCCATGTTGGCCGAGTCCTTCTAGTCGAGCCCTCTTTCAGTCGAGCCCTCTTTCAGTCGAGCAGGCACTGCATGATGGTGACGTCGACCCAGTTACCGTCGACGAATCCGACCTCATTCTGCGTGCCCACGATCGTGAAGCCGAATTTGGCGTGCATGGCGATCGATGACGCATTTGCCGCCCAGATGCGAACCAGAACGTGGTGAAATTCCGCCTGACGCGCCGCTTCCAACAGCGCTTCTTGCAATCGACTGCCGAGACCACGCCCGATCTCTGACCGACGAAGAAAAAGCGATGTCTCACAGGCCCGATTGTATCCCGGTCGATCCGAGTAGAACTTTACGATGCCCCAGCCCTGGACGCGAGCATCCTCTTCCAGGACCAAAAGGGACTCGCGGTCATCGAGCGTGGCTATCCGCTCGGCCATCTGGTCGATCGATACCGGCTCCAGAACCATCGTGGCATCGCGCATGCGGATGGTCTCATTGTAGATGGAGGCCACCGCGGCTGCATCGGCTGGCTGTGCATCGCGGATGCTGATGGACGAGGATGATTCGGGCGAATGCATGTCCGAATCTAGGGTCTCCGCCGCAATGGAGATAGGGGCGGGTCGGTCGGGTCAGGTCCTACAGATTCATGGCGCGCTGGATGGCCGCTTCAGCGTCCACCAGATTGCCAATGCGTTCGCTGTCACGAACCGGGCGGCTCGTCTCATCCAGGATCTTCCAGACGTCGTCGTCGGAGATGTTCGGATTGAATGCGCGCATCATTCCAATGACGCCGGATACGACCGGCGTCGACATGGACGTACCGCTCATGGTAACGTACCCACCACCTGTCTTCAGGGAGAGGATATCCACTCCCGGCGCCGTGATCGGGCGGGAAAGGGAGGTGTTGGTGTTCGAGAACCGAGCCTTGTTCAGGTCCTGATCGACGGCGGAGACAACAATCACCCCCTCGACATTCGAAGGCATGTGATCCTTTGCGTCTTCATTGGCATTTCCTGCCGACGCAACGACGATCACGTTGCGTTCCAGAGCGAACTCGATGGCGTCTCGAATGACTTTGGGCGTTTCTGCTTTGGCTCCAAGGCTCATGGAAATCACATCGGCCTCGTCCTGCGTGGCGTCGATGATGGCCTGGGAGATCATTTCAATTGAACCGAATCCCTGATCGTTCAGTGCCTGGTAGCCTGCTACGTCCATGAACCGTCCTTCCCAATTCAAGGATGCGATTCCACGGCCATTGTTCGTGGCGGCTCCGGCGATTCCTGCACAGTGGCTTCCGTGCCCATGGACATCTTTCGTTGCAGGCGAATGCGCAAAATTCGGAGATACATCTTCATGGTTGGCATCTACACCCGTATCCAGGATGGCAACCAGCGCCTTTTTGGCCGGCTGCACGTCCGCTACCATCTGGTGCACAGCATGACCATTGATGGCATCCAGGGCCCACTGTTGTGACGCCAGTGGATCGTTCACCAGCAGATCGTCCTGCTTCACCTTGTGCCGGAAGGGAGCGGTGGGGATGTCGAGATGCACATCAAAGTTCACTTCGAGGTGGTCGACATTTTCCACATCAGCCATAAGTGCTTCGGTAAGCGGACCGACGGCAGACTCAGAAAAGCGCAGCAGATAGACCTGGGCCAAATCGACATCGTCGTTCAATGCGATGGACGGAAAGGCCTTCTCCCATGATGCTCCGTGATTCTCCAGAATCGGGATGATTTCATCGATCGTGTCGTCCGATCCCAATTCGACCAGCCACGTGGCCGTCCCGGCAATGACGGGAAGTTCAGGCTTGGAATCGGAAAGAACCGAGGCGCCTGTGAGTTTCTGGGTGGCCAACAAGGTCACCGCAACAACCAGCGCAAACGCGCCGATCATGAACCATGGGCGTGCCTCACGATTGTGCCGACGCAGCAGGCCTGCCAGCAACATGGAGCCGATACCCACTTCTGCAGAAACGGCGGCAAGCGTTGGCCACAGCCCTGCAAAATTGGTAACGTGCATGAACGAGCCCACCATGACCAGGATGAATCCTGCCGTCATGAATAGAGCGCCCTTCGACTCGCGAGTGGCTCCGAGTCCAAGGAGGAGGAAGGCAGGAACCGTGATCAAACCGGTCAGCAGCATGGCCGTGTGCGATGATTGAAGAGAATCAGTGGGCGACTTCGATGTGGTCGACTTCGACGTGTTCGCCCCATTGCAGGGCACTCAGCACCTGGACGGGCGAAATACGGGCGATGATGCGCTTTCCCTGCTTGCGAACGCTTTCGGGTAGCGGGTTGACTGGAACGAATCGTCTTCCGTCATTGGACAGAAGCCCCCAGAAACCTCCTTCGAGGTCGTTGTAAACCACGGTACCTTCGATCGTCATGCCGTCTCTCGAGCAGTTGGTGATCTTCTCCGCTACGGGACGAACCGGGTGGTGTTTCACCGGTTAACCGGGTCATTCCCATCGGGCTACCCGCCCCGTTTGCCTACATGAGCATCATCCCTGACACATCCATCGAGGAAGTCCGCGATCTCTCCGATATCGTGGATGTGGTGGGAGACTATGTGCGCCTCAAAAAGAGGGGATCGAATTTCGTTGGGCTCTGTCCGTTCCACACGGAAAAGACACCTTCGTTCAACGTGAATCCCTCGCTGGGCATCTTCAAGTGCTTTGGATGCGGGGAAGGGGGCGATGTATTCAGTTTTGTCAGCCGGGTGGAAGGCTTGAGCTTCCCCGAATCTGTCCGTTTGTTGGCGGAGCGGGTCGGCGTTGTGCTGCCGGAGGAGGACGGGCCGGGCGAAGAAGCTTCAGAAAACGAATCGATCTACCACGCCCTCCGTTTTACTGCCCGCTACTTTTTCAGCGCGCTCTCGGGCGACGATGCGGAAGCGGCACGCGATATTTTGCGGGAACGCGCCATCACTCCTGAATCGGTCAAGACATTCGGCATCGGTTTCGCCCCCGACGGTTGGGAAGGGTTGCTGACGCAAGCACAAAAGGCCCCGATCGACCCGGACATTCTTGAAAAAGCCGGACTGATCATACCTCGGAAAGACGGCTCCGGACACTATGACCGGTATCGGTACCGATTGATCTTTCCCATTTTCTCGCACGTCGGAAAAGTGCTGGGATTCGGAGGGCGGATCATCCGTCCTGATGATGAACCCAAGTACATCAACTCCCCTGAAACGCCCGTCTACAACAAGAGCCGGGTGCTCTACGGACTCTATCACGCAAAGAACGCCATCCGTAGTCAGGAGGAGGCCATTCTGGTAGAGGGGTATACCGATGTGATCTCCCTCTATCAGGCTGGCGTGAAGCATGTGGTAGCGTCATCCGGAACGGCGCTGACTCCTGATCAAGTCAGTGCCCTGGCTCGGTATGCGAAGACCATCGTGTTGCTTTATGATGCGGACAAAGCGGGTCTGCGTGCTGCGCTGAGGGGAATCGACCTGATCCTCAAGAGCGGCCTGATTCCGTACGCCGTGCGGCTGCCTGATGGGGAAGACCCAGACTCGTATGTACGGACCCATGGCGGCCCGGCATTCGAGGCGTATCTGAAGGACCATCGGCAACACTTCGTGGATTTCGTGCACGAGAACGCCCGTGCAGCGGGCAGCATGGACACGCCCGAAGGCCGGGCCGCCGTCCAGCGGACCATCGTGCAGTCGATCGCCCTGATACCGGACGACCTGGTAAGGGAATCCTATCTCCGGACCGCGTCAGGCGTATTGGATATTCCTGACGTTCAGCTTCGTCCGGTGCTTGAAGCAGCGCGGCGCGGCGAACGCCGCGCCGCCATCCGGCAAGAGCGTCGGAGAATGCGAACAACGCTTTCCGGGAGCGAAGAACCCGCGCTGAAACCGAGGCGGGGACCCGACAAGGCAGCATTGCCAGCCGAAAAACGTCTCCTGCGCATCATGCTGGAAGGCGGATTGGACATGGTGGAGTGGATCATGGGCAATATGCCACTCTCGGACTTTACCGAAGGGCCGTCCCGAAGGATGGCTGAAATGCTGGTCGAGCAATATCAGAATGAAGCGTTCGATCGCAACGTCTTCCTGTCCCATTCGGTTGACGCCACCATTCGTTCGCTCACAGCGGAGATCATGACGGTCGAGTTGGAGCCTTCCGAGAATTGGACACGTCGAAAGAACATCCGGGTGCCCGGTTTGGACGAGAATGCGACCGAGGCGGCAGCCAGTGCCATGGTCCTGCTGAAACTCCATCGTCTTCGGGAGCAGGAAACGCATTTGCGTCAGGCCATATTCCAGGCGGAGAGCGGTGGCGAAGAAACCCGCGAGCTGAACCGGCAACTGGTCGAACTGAAGCGATTCGAGAAGGCCGTAAAGGAGCGAAAGTTCATTGACGCCGTATAACGGGTCTCACCGACCGGGAATCGCGTATGTCTTCTTCCAGATCTTCCAAAGATCCCGTTGTGCCTTCTGCTCAGGGCGATGGGTCCGAACTCGATGCCAATCCAGCCGCCGCGCCAGTCTCATTGACGCCGGATTATCAGTTGCTGGATGTCTTGCCGCGAGCAACGCAACCACACTCCATCACCCCAACCACCGAATTGGGAAGCCACCGGCTTCTGTTCAATCGGGAGTTGAGCTGGCTCGATTTCAACTGGCGTGTATTGCACCAGGCCCGGGACGAACGGGTGCCACTCCTAGAACGTGTCCGATTTGTTTCGATTGTGGCTTCCAATCTGGACGAGTTCTTCCGCAAGCGCATGGGTGGGTTGAAGCGCCAGCTGGCAGCCGGCGTTCAGCGCCGTTCGCCCGATGGTCGCACTCCAGGTGAGCAGTTGAGGATGGCTCGAGAGGCCGTGCTCGAAATGAATCGTGCCCTGTCGGAGGTTTGGGAATCGGACCTGAAACCAAAGCTGGCTGATGTTGCCGGCGTTCGCATCCTGAATCATGAGGACTGCACCGCAGCACAACAAACTTGGCTCCGCGAGCATTTCCTCACCAACATTTTTCCTGTCCTGACGCCGCTGGCTGTGGATCCTGGACACCCGTTTCCCTTCATTTCGAATCTCAGCCTTTCGCTGGCTGTCACGCTCAAGCATCCAGGGCGCAAAACCGAGCATTTTGCCCGCATCAAAGTGCCCACGGCACAGGGACGCTGGATTGGCCTCCCTGATGGTTCTGGTTGGATTCCGGTTGAGCAAGTCATCGCAGAAAATGCTTCGGAGCTGTTCCGGGGCATGAAAGTCGTTGGAGTGCATGC
The DNA here is from genome assembly GCA_028284865.1 of Rhodothermales bacterium. Classification (GTDB taxonomy): domain Bacteria; phylum Bacteroidota; class Rhodothermia; order Rhodothermales; family UBA10348; genus JAAZVD01. The sequence goes on from JANQQV010000012.1 coordinate 57,362, forward strand.
ATTCCGGATCACCCGCAACGCTGATCTGAAACGCGACGAGGAAATTGCCGATGACCTGATCGAGATGATCTCGGATGAGCTGCAGGAACGCCGATTTGCTCCCATCGTGCGTCTCGAAGTGCAGCCCGGCACGCCGAAAGATGTCCGTGATCTTCTGGCTCGGGAGCTTAGTCTCCGTTCAGATGACGTCTACGAAATGGACGGAGACCTCGATCTGGTTTCAGTCACTCAGATCGCAGACATGGATATCCCGCATCTCAAGCATGAGCCTTGGGATCCGGTGACGCCTCGCCGATTGTTGCACGAGGGTGAGGTAAAGGATCGCCTGAACATGTTCGAGATCCTGCGTCGTGGTGACGTCATGGTCCATCACCCGTATGAATCCTTTGCAACGACGGTTCTGCGTTTCATCGAGGAGGCTGCGGCCGATCCCGACGTTCTGGCCATCAAGCAGACGCTGTACCGCACGTCGGACGAGTCACCCGTGGTCAAGGCCTTGCTTAAGGCAGCTGATGCCGGGAAACAGGTCGCTGTACTGGTCGAGGTGAAGGCCCGATTTGACGAACAGAACAACATCGAGTGGGGTCAGAAGCTGGAGCAGCATGGCGTCCATGTGACCTATGGTCTGGTTGGACTGAAGACGCACTGCAAGACCACGCTCGTGGTTCGTCGGGAAGCCAACGGACTCAGGACCTATTGCCACATCGGGACCGGCAACTATCACCCTTCAACGGCCAAGCTTTACACGGATTTGGGAATCCTGACCCGATCGCGCCAAACCGGGGAAGATCTGGTCAACCTGTTTCACTACCTCACTGGATATGCCCCTGAGCAGCACTATAAAAAGCTGATCGTCGCCCCTCGAGACATGCGCGGCCATTTCGTGGAATGCATCCGGGAGGAGGTAGCCAATCAGAAGGCCCATGGCAATGGACGGATCCTGGCCAAGATGAACGCCCTCGATGACCTGATCATCATCGATGAGCTCTACAAGGCTTCTCAGGCCGGCGTTCAGATCGATCTCATCGTCCGCGGTCACTGTCGCCTGCGTCCTGGTATTCCTGGGTTCTCGGACAACATCCGGGTTATCAGCATCATAGGACGATTCCTCGAGCACAGCCGCATTTACAGCTTTGGCAACAACGGCAACCCCCGGTATTTCATCGGGAGTGCTGATTGGCAACGACGCAATCTGGACGATCGTGTCGAGGTCATCCTGGAAATCAGGAAGAAAGCACTTCGAGCCCGCCTGCAGCGCATTCTCGACTTCAGTCTGGAAGACAAAGCCTCTGCCTGGGAGTTGGACTCCGAGGGCATCTACCGTCTGCGCACGCAGCCCGATCAGGAAAATCGCATCTACGGCACGCACCAGCTGTTCATAGATCGGGCGCGGCAACGGAAAGTCGTTTCGGATCCGCCATGGGACATGTAGGATGACCGAGAATTCAGCTCTCCAGTCACTGAAGGAACGCTTGTCAGGAATTGAGTACAGCGGTCCTGCAAGACTCTGTGCCGTCATACAGAAACCCGCTGTGGGCGTCCATGTCCGCGTGGAAGAGGCGGCGGTTGAGTCGGGAATCGGACTCAAGGGAGATCACCAAAAAAAGGACTGGTGGAAAGGGAAGCGCATCCCTGAGCGGGAAGTGACTGCCATTTCCCGGGAAGTGATCGAATCGTTGGGATCCCAGATAGATGTGCCCGGCGACAACTTGGTCTTTGAAGGAATAGATCTGCGAACTCTGCGGCCCGGAAGCCTCGTCCGTATCGGCGAATCTGTCGTATTGAAGCGAGCAGAGAAGACCCACCGCCCGTGCGAATTGTTCGCCCGGAGGATTTCCGAAGAAGCGCGTCAAGCGGTGTTGGAGTTGGAGCTACGCGGAGCGTTGTTTTCGGTCCTCCACGGCGGGATGGTTCGCCAGGGGGACGCAGTTACCGTTGAGCAAAACCAAAACTGAACCGGTATCGTGAGGGCGATGGCTCGATCTGAAAGAATGTTGGCGGCCGTGCTGGTCGGATTTGTTGTTCTGGTGTCTGGATCCGTGTTCGCCGGATGTGCGACAGCACCCGCGCCAGACTCGGGCCAGGCGATCTACACGCGGTACTGCGCAACCTGCCACCAAGGCGATGGGAATGGTATCGAAAATGCCTTCCCGCCGATCCGGGAAACAGAATGGGCGAATGGCGACAAAGGTCGGTTGATTCGCCTGGTTCTGTATGGAATGCAGGGGCCCATCGAAGTGAAAGGGAAGACCTACAACAATGCGATGACCCCGCACGGATTCCTGAGCGATGAACAGGTGGCTGCCGTGTTGACATTCGTGCGATCGTCATTCGGCAATGATGCGGATGCAGTCATGCCCGATGAAGTCGCTCGCGTTCGCGCCCAGGAGGGGGAGCGAGGGCTGTTCCTTTCGCAAGAGTTGATGACCCGGACCGGTATTCCTGAGGCGGACAGCCCTTGATCGCGTCGGGTCAGTCGTAGAGTTTTCAGCGCTGAATGACTGCGCCCTGATCCAGCAAGGCTTCGATCTCGACGTCTGGCTTATTCAAAACCTCGCTCAGTACGTGCTTTGAATGAGCTGCGTAAGAGGGAGGCTGAAGGAGCGACTCCATGTTTTCTGGTGACGAGGGCGGCCAGATAGCCGTTTCCCGGACACCACGCGAGGCACCATTCAGCCCTTTGAGCTGGATATAGTCGGGAGCCTCAGCGAAAACCTCGTCCATTTTCCGGACTGCTCCGGCAGGTATGCCTGCCGCTTCACATCGTCCCAGCAACTCATCGCGATCCAGCTCTTTGATGGCCTTCTGCAGGATGGCTTTCAAGTCTTCCCGATGGGTGATGCGATCCTGATTCACCGTAAAACGGGGATCGGAGGCCATGCCCTCCAAGCCCAGGATATCGCACAGCTTCTGGAACTGTCGGTCCGTTCCGACGGCAAGAACGAGCGACTGACCGTCGGCTGACTGATACACAGAACCGTACGGAGCGATGTTTGGGTGTCCAGACCCCATGGGTTGGGGTATCTGACCAGCGACAAGCCAACTGGTCGCATAGTTGGTCAGTGCGCTGACGGCGGCGTCATACAAGCTGACCGTCACGTGGCTGCCTTCCCCGGTGGTTGACTTGCGCAAGAGTGCCATCAGCATGGCTTGCTTCAGCTGGTGACCAGCCAGAATGTCCATGAGGGGAACGGACATTTTTACGGGACGCCAATCTCTGGACTGGGGGTTCCCGTTGATGTAGTAGTACCCAGCTTCCGCCTGGATGATGGCGTCATAGCCCGGACGATCCGAATCCGGTCTGTATCCAATTATGTCTCCCAGGATGATGTCAGGCTTGATCGCCTTCAGCGTGTCATAGTCCGCACGCAATTTGCGGGCAGCACGCGGGATGTAATTACTGATGACGACATCCGAGGCCGCCACCAGCTCATGCATCACCTCGATACCTTCCTCTGACTTCAGGTTGATAGCGATGGACTCCTTACCCCAGTTGCAGGAGTAGAAGTAGGAGGTTCGGTCCGAGTTCTCCTCCCCAGGCATGCGCCACGTACGCGTGACGTCGCCGCGGGTGGACGGGTTTTCGACCTTGATCACCCGTGCTCCCAATTCGGCAAAAAACTGACCCACACTGGGCCCAGCCAATACGCTGGCCAATTCCAGGACGGTCAGGCCTTCGCACAATGAATGGGTCCAGGGAGCGTGGGTCGAGGGAGCGGTGGATCCGGTTTCAGGGTGATTCATTCGCCAGGGATCCCTGGTTCCGTCATGTGGCGGACGTCCAGGACTTCGTTCAGGGTAGATTCGTCCATCAGTCCCATTTCAAGGACGACGTTGCGCACGGACTTCTTCTCGGCAGCCGATTTCTTGGCGACCTTCGAAGCCATGTCGTACCCGATGGCACGGTTCAGTGCAGTCGCAATCGACGGATTCAGTTCGAGAAGCTCCTGACACCGCTCGCGATCGGCCTTGATACCGACGAGACAGCCATTGCGGAAGGCATCCATCGCTCCAGCCAGGATTCCGATCGATTCGAGCATGGCGTGCGCCATGACAGGCATCATGACGTTGAGCTCAAAGTTGCCGTGTTGTCCGCCAACGGTGATGGTCGTGTGATTGCCCATCACACGCGCGCAGACCATCATCATGGCCTCTGAAAGCACGGGATTGACCTTGCCGGGCATGATGGAAGAACCAGGCTGGATGGCAGGAAGCTGGATTTCGGCCAGTCCGGAGGTTGGTCCCGATGACAGGTGCCGGACATCGTTGGCGATCTTCAGCAAAGCAACAGCCAGCGTGTTGAGCGATCCGGATGCCTGGACAAATGCATCCTTGGCAGCTTGAGCAGCAAAGTGGTTGTCGGTCTCTCGGAATGCCAGGCCAGTCGTTTCGCTGATGTAGGCGATAGCGCCTGTCGCAAATCCATCCGGGCAGTTGATTCCAGTACCCGTGGCCGTTCCTCCGAGGGCCAATTCCCTGAGTTCCTCCATGCTTCCCTTCACGCGGGCAATGGACTGGCTGATTTGAGCCGCATAGCCGCCAAACTCTTGGCCCAGGCGGACCGGCGTGGCATCCATGAGGTGCGTACGCCCGGATTTGACGACGTCGTCAAGCTCCGATGCTTTCTCCAGCAGCGCGTCGCGGAAAGCCTCCAGCGACGGAAGCAGGTCCTCCTGCAGAGCCACAACTGCCGAAACATGCATGGCCGTCGGGATGACATCGTTCGACGACTGCGACATGTTGACATGATCGTTCGGATGAACCGTCTTATCGCCTTTGGCACCACCTGCAGCAACCGTGGCCAGGTTCGAAATCACCTCGTTCGTATTCATGTTCGACGAGGTGCCAGAGCCTGTCTGGAAGATGTCGAGAACGAATTGATCGTCCACTTCGCCTGAGCGCACGCGCTCAGCGGCAGCAACGATCAGATCCGCCTTCTCTGCATCCAGGATGCCCAGATCGCGATTCGACTTGGCCGCCGACATCTTGATGGTGCCCAGCGCCTGAATGAAGCGGCGGGAAAACCGGATGCCAGAGATGGGGAAGTTGTCGAGGGCCCGCTGGGTCTGTGCGGCATACCAAGCGTCTGCGGGGACGCGAACTTCGCCCAGGGAGTCGTTTTCAATACGATAGTCGCTCATGGATCCGATGCGATTGAAGGGCAGAAAAATCAGAAAAGAGATTGAATCCGAAATATATCCGGGCCGCTTCAGTCGGGCTGTTGAGCTTTGCTGAAATCGCTGCGACAGCGCGTCCTATCTTTCTTCGGTCTAGAACCGAACCCCCTCCCGAATGACGCTTTTGCAGCCACATTTCCCCAGGTTGATTGCCAGTGCCTCAGAAATGCGCACGTGGTCTGCTGATGCCAAGAGGGAAGGGAAGCGGATCGCATTGGTGCCAACGATGGGAGCACTCCATGAAGGGCATCTTGCCCTGGTAGCGGAGGCTTCAAAACACGCCGATCAGGTAGTGGCGTCCATCTTTGTCAATCCGACCCAGTTCGGTCCCAATGAAGATTTCGATGCCTATCCAAGAACACTCGACTCGGACCGGGAGCTTCTGGCACGTGATGGATTCTGTGATGTGGTGTTTGCGCCTTCAGTTGCGGACATGTATCCGCTGGGCGAGAATCTGACCTGGGTGACGGTGGATAGCATGGGGGATCATCTTTGCGGAGCGACTCGCCCCGGGCACTTCAGGGGCGTGACGACCGTGGTTTCCAGACTGTTTGCCATCACATCGCCTGACGTAGCTGTATTTGGCATGAAGGATGCCCAGCAGTTCTTCATTCTGAATCGTATGACGCAGGAGATGGGATTCGGAACCCGTCTGGTCGGTCTTCCGACGGTTCGAGAAGCCGATGGACTGGCGCTCTCGTCCAGGAATCGATACTTGACGTCTGCAGAGCGGGCCGCTGCGCCACTCCTGAACAGATTGCTGAATGAGGCCAGTGAAATGGTCGAAAAAGTTGGGCAATTGGACGCTCATGTCCTGGTTGATCACGTCGTCCGTGGCCTCAAGGACGAGCCAGCGTGTACAATCGACTACGTCCAATTGGTCGACACAGAGACGCTCCAACCTTTGGAATCCTTGATCAGGGGATCACGCGTATTGCTGGCGCTGGCAGCTTTTTTTGGCAAGGCGAGGCTCATCGACAACGTCATCATTGACGTAGCCTGATCGCGAGATCGTTGGCATCGGATATTCCGTTGCAACGATTACATGCCGCGCGACAGACTCTGAATACACCATGAAGGCCCAGACTCGCGTGAAACCTGCCGTTCGCTGAACGATTACAGCGCCCGGTCCCAACGACTCTCCCTGATCCAATTTGCGCCCCGCATGACCATTTCGATGTTCAAAGCCAAGATCCACCGCGTGATTGTCACGCAGGCGGAGCTCTACTACGAAGGCTCGGTTACCGTTGATCAGGGATTGCTCGACATGGCTGGAATTCTGCCTTACGAGCGGGTTCACATCGTGAATGTGAACAACGGCGCGCGGTTGGAGACGTACACGATCCCAGCCGAGGCTGGAAGCGGAACGATCTGCCTGAATGGCCCGGCTGCACGTCTCGCGGCAACGGGCGATCAGGTCATCTTGATCTCATATGCGCAGATGACACCGGAGGAAGCTCGGGAGCACGAAGCGACGGTGGTTCTGGTTGACGAGAAGAACCGGCCGAAGGAAATCCTTAAGCAGTCCGTTTCAGATCCCGAGATCCACACGCACTGAGGCCGCTCAGGTCCCTGGTTCTTCGTCTCCGTCGAAGAACTTCGAGTAGGCGGTGATGATGTCCTTGACCAGCTTGTGCCGGACCACATCCTTCTCGTTAAAGTACACGAAATCGATCCCTGTGACGCCAGAGAGGATATCCTTGGCTTGCGCCAGGCCGCTTGTGTCGCGTGAGGGTAGATCCGTCTGAGTCAGGTCCCCGGTGATGATCGCGCGGCTGTTGGCTCCGAGACGCGTCAAGAACATCTTCATCTGAAGGGCGGTTGCGTTCTGGGCTTCGTCCAGGATGACGAAGGCTGAATTCAGGGTCCGACCACGCATGTACGCCAATGGAACGATTTCCACTGTGTTGTTCTCCATGTAGGTCTTCAGCTTCTCTTTCGGAAGCATGTCCTCGAGCGCATCGTAGAGCGGGCGAAGGTACGGGTCGACCTTGTCCCGGAGATCACCAGGGAGGAATCCAAGTCGCTCGCCGGCTTCTACCGCAGGTCGACACAAAACAATGCGCTTGACCTGCTTGGATTTCAACGCGGCAACGGCCAGCGCAACAGCGGTATATGTTTTTCCCGTTCCGGCCGGCCCGATGGCAAACACGATGTCATTGGAACGCGCCGATTCGACCAGCTTGATCTGGTTGGGTGTCTTGGCCTTGACACTGCCGCCATGTGGCGTAAACAACACCGTGTGGTGCGACCCGCCTTGGCGCAGCATGGCCGATGAGCCGTCGCCGCTGACAAAGAGGGCCAAGACTGTGTCGACGTCATTCTCAGTCAGATTACCGTTGCGATTCAACAGCACGATCATCTCATCGAGAATCCGGCTGATGGTGTCGACGTCGGTATCGTCGCCTTTCAGGACGACCTGATTGCCACGTGCCGTGATCTGGGTTTCTGGAAACGCGCGCTCGATGCGTTTCAGATAGATGTCATTGAAGCCGAAAAGGAGAAGGGGTTTGGCTTGTTCGATTTCCAGTCTTCTTTCTTTCAAATCGGGGAGTGCTACCTCGTATTTTCCGGATTCGTGCTGTCCTTTCCGGAATGAATCAACTCATGACCAACTCACTGACTGAGCCGCCTGTAGTTCGGAAATTCGTGCTCGAATTTACAAAAATGAGCGGCGCAGGAAATGATTTTATTGTCATCGATAACCGGTTCTACCGCTTTTCGGCAGAAGAGTTGTCCACGATGGCTCAACGGTTCTGCGCCCGCAGGACGGGCGTGGGGGCTGATGGGTTGTTGGCGCTTCAGGTTGCTGACCGTGACGACGTGGCTTACCGTATGGCCTATTACAACGCCGACGGATCGCTCGGGACCATGTGCGGCAACGGGGCGCGGTGCCTTGCCCTCTTTGCTCATCTTGCCGGATTGAATGCCGATCCGCTTGCTTTCTCCTCGGACGCCGGCGATTATCGCGCATCGGTGCTTGATGGTGAGACCGTGCGATTGTTCGTGCCATCACCGCGATCATTCCGCCCATCATTCCCGATAGAATCAGACGTGGACCTGGCCTCAGACCGATGCCATTACCTGTGGACCGGTACTGAACACTTGGTGGTGTTCGTAGATGACGTCTCAACCACCGATGTGGAGGGCACTGGCCCCGTCCTGCGTCGCGACCCTGCTCTGGGAGAGAACGGGGCCAATGTTAATTTCGTCGAGGTGATGGATGAAGGCGGTGACGGCGCACCGGCTCGACTGCGCGTGCGCACTTTCGAGAAAGGGGTTGAAGCCGAGACGCTGGCTTGTGGTACTGGCTCCATTGCGTCGAGCATGGTCAGTGCCTTGACTGGCCGCTCGTCGGCTCGACGTTTCGAGGTATCAATGCCCGGAGGTGTGCTCGCCGTCGGATTTGAGGGGGCTGCCTCCGAAACTCAAGAGCTTTACCTCGAAGGTCCAGCGACCATTGTTTACCGCGGCAGCCTCGAGCTCTGAATCCTTTTGTAGCCCAACTTCTGTTTGAACGAAAAAGGGCGCCCGGTGCATACCGGGCGCCCTTTTCAGATGGATTGCGCCACAAAGAGCGCCATCCTGATTCTAATCTCCCGCTTACTGCAGGAAGAGGCGACGATTGTCGACAATGTCAGCCGATTCGCGCAGGGCCGTGATCCACTGGGCGCGGACCAGGTTCTGCTGACGGGAGCTGAGCTGAGTCTGGAGATTGGTGTACTCCGAAGGCTGGATGGCACCCGGTGTATTCACGTTGGTCACCTGAATGACGTAAACCGCATTCGGGCCTTCAATGACACCGCTGGTTTCGCCGGCCTCCATGGCCATGGCCGTACCCACAAAGACGGCATCACGACCGATACCGGGTACAGACTGGTTGGCGTAGGAGAGACCCGGAGCTTCGCGCTCTGCCGTGGACAGACGGTCGGCCAGCCCTTCAAATCCTTCAGCCAGCGCAGCTTCCATGCGTTCTGCCTGCACTTCGGCCTTAAGCTGATTGCGCAGACGCGGCTCTAGCTGAGCCCGAACATCTTCAAACGGCGTGTAACCTGCGTCGTTGACCTGATTCACGGTAGCGACCATGAAGAAGTCATTCAGCTCGATGACCGGGCTTACATCACCTTCCGACGCTGTGGCCAGGAAGTTCAGGAGGGCACGGGAGTTTCCGATCCCCGGGATGAACTGTTGGTCTTCTTCGACTGCGACCGTACGAATCTCGAGTTCACGACGGGAAGCTTCGCCTTCGAAATCATCTTCTTCAGCGGCGAAGTACTGGAGGTCGTCCAGGTTGGACTGTACGCGATTGAGCGTCTGAACACTCGCACGCAGCGTGAGGGCGTAGTCTGCAATCTGGGCTTCTTCCGTGGCGCGGTCCGTGACTTCGATCAGGTGGTAGCCGAACTGCGTTTCGACAGGACCAACAATCTGGCCGACGCGGGCACCGAATGCTGCTTCCTCGAAAGGAGCAACCATGCGGCCCGGTCCGAACCAGCCGAGGTCGCCACCGCGCTGAGCGGTGCCGTCATCGGAGTGCTCTGCTGCCAGTGCGACGAAGTCGCCGCCATTGAGCAGCTGACGACGGACGTCACGTGCTTCGGCGAGCGCTTCAGCACGACCTTCGTCATCGCCTTCCGTTGCACGGAAAAGGATGTGACGGGCACGTACGGCCGTCTCTTCCGGAGGACGGACGTCGATCACCTTGATGAGGTGGATCTGGCCGCCAGAGATGATCGGTCCAACTACCTGGCCTGCTTCGATATCCTCAAACACTGCCTCGGCAATGTCATCAGCCAGCTCGTCACGGCGGAAGTATGCGTCCGTCCAAGGACGCTCGGATCCGTTGCGGGCGAGGAAGAGAGAGTCATCCTCGGCGATTGCGAACGAGTCGCGCAGTCCTTCCACGTCAGCCAAAACAGCTGCCGTATCGGCCGCCGTCGGGGCTTTCGAAGACGTCACGTAGGAGAGATCGAACGACTTTTCGCGAGAAAATTCGTCGCGCACGTCGTTGTAGAACGAGCGCAGGTCGCCGTCATCGTACGAGATTTCGTCATCGGGAAGGGAGGAGAAGCGGAGGGCGACGTAGCGCACGTCAACCGTTTTATTGCGCTGCTCGTACTCTTCCTCGATATCAGCTTCCGTGATGCGAACCGTCGAGTTGATCAGGTTCTCGAGCTTCTGACGACGACGCTCACTGCGCAGGTAGTTCTCGATATTGATCCAGTCGGCTGTGGCATCCGGGTTGGCGATGAAGTTCTGCAGCAGGGCACGATCCACGCCTCCGTTGCCGTCGCTGAAGTAAGCGACAATGATCGGATGCGGGTTGTCACCCTGGATCATCTCAATCAACTCGTCATCGGATACATCGAGGCCGAGGCGCTCCATCTCCTGCTCCCGAAGACGGGATTCCACCAACTGGTTGAACACGCGATCACGCGTCTGGTCCAGCATCTGGGGAGGCATCGTGTCGCCAGTCTGGTTCTGGTAGCTCTGTACCTGCTGATCAACCGCGGCATTGTACTCGTCAACTGAAATCGGATCGCCGTTTACCGTACCGATGTTGTTGCTCAGGTTGCCGACGGCATCGAGACCACCGGAGTCCTGGATAACCCAGATGACGCCGAAGGCAAATACCAGAATCCAAAGAATAGCTCCGGTATTCTCCCGGAGATTGTTCATTACGCCCATGGACGAACCTCAATCGTGATGGCGAATGGTAGTTGGGTAACCAAGCGACAGGTCATTCAACAGGCGCGATTCTCGCGCCAGACCGGCCGAAGGCTTTAGTCGCCTTGAATGTCAGTGCTTCTAAGTCTGTGCAATGCCTCAAAAAAGCCTCTGACAGGCCGGTTTTCAGCATTTTCTCTAAGCCCGGAAATATACAGTAAATCAGGGCAATAGTTCGCCGGGTTCTCAGAAGATTAAAACGGGCGATTCGGGGTGGGAGAGGGGCTTCAATTCCGGCTGGGTGGCCTTGCTGGATGGGTGAGGGCACTAAAAACAGGAAGGGCGCGCGGCCTGTGGCCGCGCGCCCTTTCCCTCCCTCTTCGATTCCCACGGGCAGTCACGGCCCGACAGAATCAGAATGTGGTGGTCTTGAAACCGCCTGATTGACCTCGAAGGGGCTCAGGCAGCTTTGTTGGAGACCATCGCCAGCTGGGCACGAAGGGTCTTGAGGACCTTCGCAAGGATCTGGCTGATGCGTGCTTCGGTGCGGTCCATGAGACCAGCAATCTCGCGAAGCGTAAGGTTTTCGAAGTAGTAGAGTGCGAGGATGGTCTGCTCGCGCTCTGGAAGCTCTGCGATGAGGGTCTTGATGTAGTCTTTCAGCGACTCACGATCGATGGCTTCGAATGCTGCGGCGGTGTCCTCATTCGGGATGGATTCGATCATCGTGTGATCGCTTTCACCATCAATGGGGGCGTGCAGCGAAAGGGAGAAACGGCACTGTGCGTCGCGAAGGAGGGTGTGATACTCGATGAGCGTCATATCCATTTCGGCTGCGACCTGGTGGTCGGAAGGCTCTTCACCCAGTTCCTGGCGCAGATTGTCCATGATCTGGTGTGCGGAAGCCAGCAGTCGGCGACGTTCGCGGGGGAGGGCGTCGATCGAGCGGAGGTAGTCGACCAGCGCGCCGCGGATGCGACCGTAAGCGTAAGAGACAAAAGGCGTACCGCGCTCCGGGTCAAAGCCGTCCAAGGCCTGAAGCAAGCCCATCTGACCAACGCTTTCGAGGTCTTCACGAGTGGCCAGGGGGTGATCCGGAATCGAAAGGCGTCCGACGATGGAGCGAACGAGTGGAACGGCGGCCAGAACAACGGCTTCCCGATTCTTCTCGGTGGGCTCGGCAACGAACTGTACGGCGATGCTTTGGAGATCCTGTGACATGACTGAAGGGGGATTCGATGAGGGGGAGTGTGCTCAGGCGGCCAGGGCCTCCCGGGCTGAGGTCGTCGATTCCTGTTCAAGCATATCCTCTTCCAGCCAGTCCAGTTCGGGTGCGTCCGCTGTGAACGTCACCGAGGTCAGGGCATCCCGCTTCGTTTCCAGATACCGGTGGACGGAGTAGTCACCGAGGAGAAGGAAGAAGCACAGTGTGCATCCAGCAAGGATTCCAACGGCGATGGCGAAGAACACCGGACTGCCGGACTGAATCAGGTTCACGGACGCAATGGCTGCGACGAGCAAACTGAGCTGAATGAAGAGGGAACGCATGGTGGTGAGGGTGTGAATGAATCGACAGCCCTCACCAGAGCAAAGCACATGCCACTGCCTTCACGCATCGACCGAATCGCTTTCAGATCGGCAATTCAAAGATGTGTCGAAGCGCTTAAGAAAAGGGGAATGTGCGCCGATACGCTCTGAAAAGGCCCTTTTCGCTACCGTACGGCGATCCATCACCTTTTTTTGGTTTCCGGCAACTCCTGCCCGTTCCTCCGGGCGGATTTCTTTCCAAGCGGAAAACTTTTCCGCTTCACCACCCCATTCAGACCGGAAAAACCTTCCTAGTCGATCAATCCGTCTTCGCGATACTTGCGAAGCTTATTCCGGATTGTCCTTGCGCTGATGCCCAGTTTGTCAGCAGCGGCCTGCTGGTTGTTTCCCGTCTCCTCGAGCGCCTGAAGGATCATGAATCGCTCCATGTCGTCGATCGTGGAAAGCTTTGGGCTGGCGGGGTCGGTGCCTTTGTCCATCATCGGGTCAGCGTCCGAGAAGAAGTCATCATAGACATCGGACTTCTTGATTTCCGTTCGCTCCGCAGACAGCAGGACACCACGCTGGATCATGTTTTCCAGCTCTCGCACGTTTCCGGGCCACGGATACTGCTCGAAGTGGGCCATCAGTTCGCTTGACAGCGATTTTTCCTCCAGCGCATAGAGCGAGCAGTATTTCTCGACGAAGTGAGCAGCCAAAAGCGCCACGTCACCTGAGCGTTCCCTCAGCGGGGGGACGGTGACCGGAAACACCGCGAGGCGGTGATAGAGGTCTTCCCGGAAGATGCCTTCTCCAATGGCCCCGCTCAGGTTTCTGTTGCTGGTGGCAATGACCCGGACGTCGACTGTTTTGGTTTCGGTCGATCCTACCCGCTGAATCTCAGATTCCTGGAGAACGCGTAGCAATTTTGCCTGGATGGGCAGCTCGACTTCCGTGATTTCGTCCAGCAGCAGCGTGCCGCCATCTGCTTTCTCGAAGGCACCGGTCATGTCCTCAATGGCCCCGGTAAATGCACCTTTTTTGTGGCCGAAAAGGTGGCTCTCAACCAATTCTCGTGGCAGGTTGGCGCAGTTGAGAGTCACGTAGGGACCGCTGGACCGATCGCTGGAATGGTGGATCAGCTTGGCCAACACTTCTTTCCCAGTTCCGCTCTCTCCCTGGATGAATACAGGTGCCTTGTTGCCGCTGACGCGGGGGAGAATACCCTTGAGTCGCTGGATGCTCGGCGATTCACCGATGTACGTGACGCCTGGAGTGGGCGCTTCGGTTTTTGACCCCTTCCCGGTCGGCCGCGCAGCCGCAGTTGATGCTGTACCTGGATCTGCGGCCGGAATCTCCGCTTCCAACGAGGCATTTACGCGATCCAGCAATTCCGCTGTGGTGAACGGCTTCGGGATATAATCGATGGCCCCGTGCTGCATCATCCGGACGGCGTGCTGGACGTTGGCGTGGGCCGTGACCATGATCACTCGGGTGTCTGGATAGTGCTCACGAATGTGACCGAGGAGCGCAAATCCATCCATGTCCGGCATCATGAAATCCGTGATGACCAGGTCGTAAGACGTCTCTTTCATCAGGTCGATGGCCTGAAGGGCGCTCGCACAGCACGTCACTTTGAACCCATTGCGGGTAAAAAGACGCTCAAACAGGTTATGCAGAAGGTTTTCGTCGTCGACGAACAGCAGATGGGGCTCTTTGGCCATCGGGCAAGTCGGAGCGTCTGGTACGGAGTTCAGATGCCCGAATATACCCAAATCTGCGACCAATCAAGACTGCTGCGGGAGCGCTCAGAAGATCTTGAGAGCTACTGCCCAAGCGGAGCGCATCGGCAACGGGAATCGCCACCTGAGACCGGCTTTCGTTGCGTTCCTTCAGGCGTGACGGGGGAGCAGACAGCTAAATTCTGTCGTCATTTCTTCCGGGCTGGAAGAAAGGGTGATATCCCCTCCGTGCGCCTGGAAGATGCGGCGCGCCATGGTAAGGCCGAGTCCGAGATTTGCCGCTTTCGTCGTGAAGAACGGCTCGAACAAGCGTCGGCGGACTTCTTCGTCCTGAATCGGGTGAATGGACTGGATGCGGACGCGCAGCGTTTGGCCCTGGTCCACGCAGTCAGCACGCATCGTAACGGCGTCCTGTTCTCCTGCGCCGGCTTCGAATGCATTTCGAAGGACTGAGAGCAAGGCCTGGCGAACAAGTCGTTCGTCAGCTTTCACATGCATACCCGTCCTGATGGTTGAATCAATCCGAAGGCGTGATGCTTCGGAATCGGCCAAGAGAGGCATCAACTTCTGCAGAATGCCCGCAGCGTCGATGATGTGTGTTCGCAATTCCAGAGCTTCCTGGTAGTGTCGAAGATCCTTCAGGATGCCATTCATCCTGGATACACCTTCCAGGATCCGAAAAGCATTCTCCCGGTCGTCAGCGTTCTGGATGGAAGGGAGCAGGAGATCCGTATACCCTTCGATTCCGCTTAGCAGATTGCCCATGCGATGCCCGAGCACTTCCGTGAAAGCTGAAAACGACTCACTGGTTAGATGACGAGGGCTTTCCGGTGTTGGGTTGGTCGTTGCAGAATCAACAGCTTGTGTCGACGAGCCGACCCTCGCAGTGGCGGATCTCGAAACGCGGTCTTGTGCGTGTCGGTGTGCCGGAGGGCGCTGGTTGCGAGATCTGTCGGTAGAGGAAGGCATGACAGCGTGGTTCGTTCGCGGAGGGGTTCAGCCGCTGATGGGGTAGTGGGTGTTGGTGGGCGCCGCCTTCCGTTCTCGTGGAGCAGCAGGGCGGTCCATGTTGCGCGCTCTATCCTCGGAGCCAGCCGAATGGGAGGAGGCGAAGAATGCGTCGTCATCAAGTATGAGAGTCCCTGTCGATGTCATTTCTTCGCGTACGGTCATCATCTCTCCCGGATTGAGGGAAGCATGACCATCGAAGAAAAGCGACCAGGATTCCAGTTCCGTGTGATCAAAAGACACCTGCGGAGAGAGTCCGTAACCTGCTGCTTCTGCAAGCAGACACGAGGCGCCTACCATCCAGGCGAGCCGGGTCGGATAATGTGTTGACGGCGAACTGTCCGTGCAGCGGTGACTGCGAACGGCGGTCTGCATTTCGCTCGGAAGATGCAGATGGTGGAGGATGAACCCTCCCAGCTCTACATGATTGATTCCGAACTGAAGCTGTTCGAGTTCAGAGATTGACCCGGTGATCGGAAAAGGACTGTCTGAAAACCCATACAGAGAGTCGCTTTCCATAGGAAGTGAAACGCAGAATGCCAGGCGACCGATGTTATGTAGAAGGCCGGTCGTCGCAACCATTCCAGGTGTCAACCCTGGGCCTTCAGCGCTCAACCAATGTCCATTGGCCAAACGATGGGCGATCTGGGCGGCTACCGATGCATGACGAGTCAGAGCCTGCTGCGCGGGGCGATCTGACCGATTTCGCGTGGATTCAGCCAACTGGCGGAGACACGACTCGGCGCCTACAATTTCAATCGCATGACTCAAGCTCCCCACCGATCCTCGCAGACCGTAGAACGCCTCGTTGGCCCTTTTCAGGACATTGACGGCGGCCAGTGGATCGTTCAGCAGAATGCGCAAGGCTGCTTCTGAAGCCGGCATTTCGGCTGCCAGGGCGAGTCGTGCTTTCCGGCTGGAGATCTCACGAGGCGGCTGACGCAAAGCCAGCTTGCCGTTCAACGATGAGGTCAGGCCATTCATGACGATACCAGGGGGAGGAGGTACAGGGGAGTGAGGCAGGTCAAGCAGCCAGTTTCAGCGGAGCCGACATGGCCAGCTTGCGAGCCTCTTCCATGCGACCTTCCTTGATCGAGAGCGCCACGATGCGACGACGAATCAGTTCGCTGTCTGAATTGCGCTCGAAGATCTGCTGATACAGCGGAAGGGCGTGTCCTGTCCAGCCACTCTGAACGATCGTCTGAAGGATGTCGTCTGCTTCGGACTCGGAAATGGAGTCGACCAAAGATGCAGCGGCGGCTGCGGCATCGTCGGCGAGACCACGATAGAGCGAAAGCTTGAACCAGTCTTCGCGGATGGAAGCAGGCATTTCTGTCAGACCACCGGGGTAGGCCATCGTGAGATGGTCAGCAACCTGATCCCACTCTCCCAACTGCCATGCCCAAGCGGACAGAGCAACCTGGACATCCTGATACGGAAGGACAGCGTCCCAACGAGGAGTCTTGGAAGGAAGGGGAAGGTTGGCCAGATGCAGGTAAGCAGCTGTAAAGTCCTTGCGGATAGCGTGGACTGTCAGCAAGATGCGATGTGCCATGTACTGGTTCGCATGGAGGTCAAGGCTCTTGCCGGCGAGGCGCTTTGCCGTGTCCGTGGCTCCCAGTTCCAGCTCGGCAGCGGCCAGGGTAGCATACAGCGCGGCGCGCTCTTCGGGAGGGAAGATGCGACGTTCCTGGGTGGCTTCCTGGGCGATGATACGGGCTTCGGAAAAGCGACCTTCGTCCATCGCCTCAAACACAGGCTTGAGGGAACGGTATGGAAGATCCTGATTCGAGAAGGAAAGGACTGGCAGTCGGTAGCTCGACAGGAAGGATTCGTGCCGAGGTTCGAGTTCAACTTTGCGCAGCATGACAGTTGTCCGGTTGTTGGTCTGTGTATCCCCGAGGGGAAGGGGTTTGTCCTGGACGACCGACCAGATGGAAGGTCTGTCCGGATTCCTGCAGTACAAACCGGGGGCCAACACGCGAACCGGCTCCTGAGGGCATTTCAGGCCGATTCCAACCTCATGAGAGCGGCACATTTTGCCAGTCAGCCGACCATTTTTCCTGTCGCAGGCGGGATTTTCCGGGCGAAAGACGGGCGAAAGACGGGCGAAAGACGGGCTGGCTTCCCCCGTTTCGCCACCAGCCGATAGCTCGTAAAACGAAAAAGCGGGTCCCTCTTTTCAGAGGAACCCGCTTCCATTCAGATACGGATTTCAGATGCTCAAAGGCACCGATGGAATCCAATCAGGCAGGATCGATATGAACAAATTTCCGATCGTTCTTGCCACGCGCAAATCGGACGGTACCGTTCGACTTCGCGAAAAGGGTGTCATCACCGCCACGGCCAACGTTCTCACCAGGGTGGAACTTCGTACCGCGCTGACGGACTACGATGGCTCCGGCCTGGACGAACTCACCACCGAAGGCTTTAACACCGAGCATTTTGGGGTTGGAGTCACGACCATTCTTGGTCGACCCCATTCCTTTCTTATGTGCCATTCAGGACCTCGCTGGTTTGGTTATTCGGCGTCCGCAGGAGCTGCTGCTTCTTCCGCTTTCGGTTCGGCTTTCTTCTTGGCTGCAGCTTTCTTCACCTTGCCGACCGAATCAATCTTGATCTGGGTGTAGGGCTGACGGTGGCCGTTCTTGACCTTGTAGCGCTTGCGGCGCTTCTTCTTGAAGACCAAAACCTTGTCGGCTTTGACCTGGTCGAGGACGGTTGCCTTGACGGCGACGCCTTCCACGGTCGGCGTACCGACGGAGACTTTTTTGCCGTCATTGACGAGCAGGACCTTGTCGAAGGTCAGCTTGTCTTTGGCTTCAGCTTTCTGACGAGGAACGTACAGCGTGTCGTCCTTGGACACTTTGTACTGCTTCCCTGCAATTTCAACAATCGCGTACATTGGATCTCTTCTTTGGAGCGCCGGGCTGGATACCGACGCGAGAGGTTTGGGAGCAATAAGGCTCCGGGGTTGCGTGGCGAGCGAAGCGAGCCACACAAATATTCGCTTAGCCCACAAATTTAAGACAACATCGAGCGTATCGCAATGCAGGGAATGATGGAGGAATGTCGAATTCCGGGCGCTGAAGGCGGCCAAGACGTCGTTTTTCGCCCGGGAAAGCTGATCTGCATCGGGCGAAACTATGCCAAGCACGCAGCTGAACTGGGAAATGCCGTGCCCACATCACCCATGATTTTCCTAAAACCTGCTTCTGCGCTCGTGGCTAACGGTGGGGATGTGGTCATCCCGGAGGCCTCGTCAGACGTCCACCACGAAGTTGAACTGGTATGTCTGATCGGCAAGGCGGGTGCCAACATCAACCGATCGGATGCCCTCAACCACGTGGCTGGGTTTGCCGTGGGCCTCGATATGACAGCTCGCGATATCCAGCTCAAAGCAAAGGAAAAGGGGCACCCGTGGTCCGTCGCCAAAGGCTTCGATACGTTTGCGCCGCTTGGGGATTTCGTGCCGTCGTCGAGCATCACGGATCCCCAGGACCTGACGATCCGACTCATGATCAACGACCAGGTTCGTCAGGAAGGACACACGGGAGACATGATCTTCCCGGTTGACGAATTGATTGCGTTCGCATCGACCATCTTCACCCTCCTTCCTGGTGACCTGCTTTACACCGGAACGCCGGAAGGTGTCAGTGCCGTTGCGCCTGGGGATCGAATGGTGGCAGAAGTCGAGGGCTTGCCTGTACTGGAAATGAACGTGCGATCTACCGCACATTGACCGAAAGCAGACTAGCGCTTTAGTGCGACCCAAGCGCATCAGCTACCATCTCATCCACGGACTTACGAGGACGGGAAAGGTGAATGTCACCGGAAGATTCGATCCACACTTCCGCGGGTTCTGAGCGCATGTTGTAGGTCGTCGTCATGGACATCCCGTAGGCGCCTGCGTCAAGGACGCCAATGATGTCACCTTCGCGCAATTCAGCGACCGCCCGGTCTTTGGCAAAGAAGTCTGACGATTCGCAGATGTTGCCCACCACGTCGTAGGTCTTCTCAGGCCCATCCGGATTGGAGAGGTTCACCACATGGTGGTACGAACCGTACATGGCCGGTCGCACGAGGTGATTCATACCTGAGTCCGTCCCGGCAAACGTCCGGACCGTCCCTTCCTTGACCGTATTCACGTGGGCAAGTAACACACCACTCTGCGCCGTGAAGAAGCGCCCCGGTTCGAACCAGATTGACAGGTCCTCGGATGGGTGATCCGCAATGAACTGCTTCAACGGCTCGACGATCAAACGGTCGAACGAGGACATATCAAGGGAAGACTCGTCCGGGCGATAGGGAATCCCCAGGCCACCGCCCACATTGATGAATCGCAAGTCTTTGAAGGACACCGATGCATCCAGGATGACGCTGATGGCTTGCCAAAGCGTTTCCGTATCCATGATGCCGCTGCCGATGTGCTGGTGCAGTCCGACAATCGTCAGTTCATAACGATTCGCGATGTCATGGATCGCATCAATCTGTTCGACCGGGATACCGAATTTACTCTTGTCTCCGGCCGTGATGACGTGCTCATGGTGCCCCGCTCCTACCTGTCCGTTCAAGCGCACACATACGGAAGAACCGGGATACGCCTGTCCGAATGACTCCAGCCGTGAGAGTTCACCGACGTTGAGCATGACACCGCGCTTGGTTGCAAAGTGCATCTCTCCATCGGTCATGTTGTTGGCCGAAAACAGCACCCGGTCTACCGGGAATCCCAATTGAAGTGCATACTCCAGTTCGGCAGGGGATACCGCGTCGATTCCAAGCCCTTCGCGGAGCATGGTTTTCATGACGGGGACCGCGTGATTGGCCTTCATCGCGTACAGCAAACGCAATGGGAGGCCGCTGAGGTGTTCCTTGAGCGTGCTGATCTGGCGAACGATGGTCTCCTCGAAATAGACGTAGGTCGGCGTTCCGAACTGGTCAGCACACGAAAGCAGCGTCTCGCGCTGAGAAGGCGTCAGAATGGTCATGGGCGAAGGGTTGGAAGTGGGCCACGAGGATAGGAAGCGCCCCATCAAATAGCCACCGGAATTGAACGTTTGAGCCGCTTACATGATGACTTCGCCGAACTCAAGCTCTTCCGCTGCCAGCGTGAAGACCGTCGTTGGGAGTCCGCGTGTCAGCTCCTGAAGCTGGGCGTAGTAGGACGCGTATTCTGCTTCTTCGCTGGGTTCAGCCATCCCGAGGAACACGAGGTCGGCTGACGCTGAAGATTCGCGAATGATATCCCAGAATGAGCGGCCTTCGGAATTGATGACCTCGGCGACGGCATTGGTGCGGGCTGCGTGCAGGATGTTCTCCAGATTCGCTCGGGCGCCCACGCGGGCTGACTCGGTTGGCACTACCATTTTTACCGTGACCCGGGACCCGCGCCATTCCAGGCTGGTGCTGAGCAACCATGAGAGGATCACCATGAGGGCACCATTGCCTTTGCGCCCGCCCCACCAGACATCGATATTCCGTCGGGCTCCGAAGCCGCGCTGCTCATTATGGCGCACGATGAGCGTATTCCGGTGTCCCGCGTGGAAACGGGCAATCATGTCGCAATAGCCAGGCAGGGCCTCTTGGCGCTCCGTCGCTCCGACCAATACAGTATTCGGGACGAGCGTTCCGAGGCCATAGGTAGTCATGAGCTGGACGGCTCCCGAAAAGGCATCGTCGGCGTGCACAATCCGGACCAGCGCCTGCACGCCCTGCTTGTCAAGGTACTCGTACAGGCTGGACGACATGCTCTCGATCCGGTTCGATGTTACCCTCGAACCGGTCAACACGCTCGATATCGTCACGAGTGCTCGATTGTGTGACAGCGAGGACGCGAGGTCGATCAAATGCCAGCGTCGGGTCGGCGCACCGGAAAGCACTAGCAGATGTGGTCGCCAGTTCTTGGCGTCCGTCCGGTTTCTCAGGCGGAGGAGGCCGGTTCGAGTCAGGTTGAACCAGATGCCCGTTCGCACATCGCCCCAAGCGGAGCGCAATTCCTGACGCTCGAGCCAGAAGTAGATCACCAGAACAATCGTGATGGCTGCGCCGGTAGCCGCCGCATTGATCAGAAACATCACGATCGTACATCCGACCGCACCGATCAGCGAAAACATCCAGTGAACGCGGAATTTCGGCCGGAACGACGGGTTTCCGAGGAATCGTTCCAGGCCCGCCGTGATGTTCAGGACGCCATACGTCGTCAGGAAGAACATCGTCAGAATGGGCGCGACGATGTTGAGATCGGCCAAGATGACGGTGATGACGGCCAGCGCAAAGGTGAAGGCCGTTCCGATGCGGGGTTCGTCGTCAGCACCCGAGCCCTGGCCCAGGAAGCGCATCATGGGCGGCAGGACGCCATCGCGCGCCAGGGCTTGCAGGACACGGGGAGCGCCGAGGATGGAGCCGACAGCGGAGGACAATGTGGCTCCCCAGACGCCCATGATGATGGCATCGCCCCAGAAGGAGATCTTGCGCATGATCAACGGATCCGCAATCAACTCGCCCGTCGACGCCCGGCTCACGAGCAAGAATGGGATGGCCATGTAAATGACGTAGCCCACTCCGATGGCGGCCAGCGTCCCGTATGGAATGCTCTTACCGGGGTCCTTCAGGTCACCGGACATGTTTACGCCGGCCATGATGCCCGTCACGGCCGGGAAGAAGACGGCAAAGACCACCCAGAATCCAGCCGTGTTCTCCGGGTCAACGGCTGAGGCCGCGGTCGCGGACACCGTTGCAGATTCGGTAGGAGAGCCCAGTACCAGAGAAATCAGGGAGAGTCCAATGGCCACCATAATCACGTACTGTGCTCGAATGGCAGCTTGTGCCGATTTCAAGGCAAGAACCGTGACGGCAGCCGTCGTGACGAGTGCTACCAGTTTCTCGTCCAGCGCAGGAAATACGTTCACGACGCTCTCTGCAAAACCAATCGTGTAGAGGGCGACTGAGAGGGCCTGGGCCAGATAGAGCGGAATCCCAACGGCACCGCCCGCCTCGATGCCGAGGGAACGGGAAATCATGTAATACGCCCCGCCGCCTTTCACGCGCTGATCCGTGGCGATGGAGGCGATCGACAGCCCGGTCAGGAAGGTGATTCCCGTCGATAGCGTCACAATGGCCAGCGTACCGGCCAGCCCTACATTTCCCACGACCCACCCGAAACGCAGGTACATGATCACCCCGAGAATCGTCAGGATGGAGGGAGTGAAGACGCCTCCGAATGTCGACAGCCCATCGGAGCTCTCCGTGGAGCTCGGGGCGGACATGGATGGGGAGACAGTCGGGGTCGTGGACACGGTTACCGATCAGAGGAGAATTTCAGCCAGCACGTAGTCGGCAATCAGGATATTGACGCACGACACAACCACCGCCTCAGTCGTTGATCGACCCACTCCATCGGCGCCACCGCTTGTGGAGAGGCCCTTCCAACAGGCAATCGAGGTGATCAGAAATCCGAACACAACGGACTTCGAAAGTCCGTAGAAAGCATCGAACGGAACGAACCACGTCCGCGCCCCCAGAATAAAGGACTCCGTGGAGAGGTATCCCATGAGGTCGCCAGCGAACGCGCCTGCGATGATCGAAATCATGGCGCTGGCCACATACATGCACGGAAACATGACAGCTCCGGCCAGAATGCGAGGAATGACCAGGTAGGCGATTGAATTCAATCCCATGGCTTCGAGCGCATCCACCTGCTCGGTCACCTTCATCGTGCCCAACTCTGCGGCGATGCTGGCCCCGATCCGCGATGCGAGCACCAACCCAGGAATGAGCGCCGCCATTTCAAGCACCAGCGTTGGCACAACGATCGCCCCGATGGTGTCGGCCGAAAGGAACGAGTTATCCAGCTGATAGGCCGTTTGCAGCGTCAGGACGACGCCGGCAAAGACCGATGCAATCAAGACCACAGGAGTGGAGTTGACGCCGAGGTGAACCATCTGCCGGAAAATGATCGGCAGGTGACGAAGACTCTCGCGGGAAGCCGAGACCCCTTTCACCATGAACAGCGAGTAGCTGCCAATCCCATGAAGGACATGGCCGAGTCGCTGGAAAATCATTCAACAGGGGGTGAGGTGAAAGGCGTCAGTTAGTAGCGTCGCGGAGGCTCCATTCCGCAGCATCTCGCGTATCCGGACGGAAGGACGGTCGGATCTTCCACTGGAAAATAAGGCGCATCAACTCGGATACCGTGGTCACGCGGGCCCCAAGTTCCGCGTTGGCGCGCCCGATTTCAAATGCGAGTCGCCATTGCTCGGCCAAGGTGGCAACGGCCGCCTTGCGAGGCATGCTCGGGTCATACACGTGCGTTGCCTCAGATGAAACGCCATTGACTTCCAGGATGCGGATGCCCTCTCCGCGTCGAAGGTGTTCTGCGGTTGGCACACGCACATCGAACCGACCGAAGAAGAACCCGGGCATGCGACTGGCGAAAACATCAATGGCTTCTTCCAGCTCAGGCGAGATCAGCTCTGCTCCATCGGTGAACAGAGCGCCCCGCGCGTGGGTACCGACGCGAACCAACGGGACGCGCTCACCATCAGCGGGAATCTGGTCCAGACGAGCGGAGTGCCGTTTCAAGAATGTCGGCGCCATGCAGACCGCTCGTTCATCATCCAAAATCAGTCGCTCGAGCGTGTCACTCCCGTTGCCCCTGACGGAGATCAGTTGTTTGTGGGTGATGGAGAACAGCGTTCCATTCGGCTCAGCGGGATGACGAACGTAAAACAGTCCAAATTCTTCGCCAGCTACGTATTCCTGGATCAGGAAAGCATCCGGGTAGTGGTGGATGGCTTGGTCCAATTCGGCCTCCGTGCGGACAATATGCACCGCATGCCCGCGCTCGCCGACGTCCGGTTTGAGCACGAGGGGCAATTCAAGCCCGGCGTTGGCCATCTCCTGTCGAACGATGGCTTCGAGATCCTGGTCGGGCAATGGTCGAATACAGGTCCATCGGGCGACAACGTCTGCATCATCAGGAATGAGTGATAACGCCTGGGTTTTGGATTCGCCCACAAATCCTCCTGAGTCCATGCCGGGATTGGCCGCTGTAAAGAGGCTCATGGAGCGGTAACGAATCATCAAGCGCAGCACATTCCACAGCACGGGAGGATAAAACGCCCACGGTGGCCAGAATTCCCAGCGCGTCCAACGGCGCCACCGGGATACCCACATGCGTTGCCCCCGGTACGTGAACAGCGGCAGGCCCACGTGAACAATCAGGTATAGCGTCACGATTACCGCAGCCAACGTCAGCAGGGCATACGACTCATAAAGTGTCCACAGGTCGAGGATTTGCTGACCCAGCACCATTGACACCCCGACGATCACAGGTGTCCAGAGGAAGGTGCCGAGGGCGAAATACCCGACGAACTTCCAGAAAGGGGCCCGGATGATTCCTGCTGCAACGTAAGTGGGGAATCGGGTCCCCGGGACGAATCGGCTGGCAATGACGACGCGGGCGCCGCGTTTCTCGAACCAGCGGGCACCGCGTTCCAGCGCGCCTACGCTGACGAACCACGAAAACGGAGGCACGCTCACCACGCGGCGCCCGAGGATGCGTCCCATCAGATACAGCCCGATGTCTCCAATGAAAATGCCGAAAAAAGCGCCCCCGAGTGCCCATTCGAAAGGAATGATACCGCGAGCGGCCATCAAGCCTGCCGTGATGGAGGCCAGGTCTTCGCTGACTAGCGTTGCCAAGGCAATCAGGAACGCGAACACGAACAGCGAAAATCCGCTCGCTGGGGGAATGTCCGCAGGATCGAACGGTCGGGAAGCGGCTTCCAGCCGGGCCGCCGTCGCCTGGTCCCTGAACGAAGCCTCGCCTTGCTCCGCACGCGACACGAATGCCAGCAGGTCGTCCGCAATGCGCTCCTCATCCGTGATCACGAGCCCGTGGCCGACGCCTTCGTACATCGCCAATTCACTGTGGGGCACGATCCGGTGATGCTCCAGCGCGGCTGCCGTCGGGACAAAAAGGTCCTCGTCGCCATGAACGATCAGCATCGGTTTATCCCACCTGATCAGCACCTCTCGCAACGGTCGCTGATCCGAATCGAAGAAATTCCGGGCATACGCCACGCCGAGCATCCGATGGTCCAGGAAGCCGAAGTGGGGGACCAGATTGGTCACACCCCAAAGTGCAGCCCATTGAAGACCGTGGATACCGTGATTCAGGTGATAGTCTCCCAGCAGCTCCATTTCCTGGACACCGATTCCGGCAACCAGGGAAACGCTGGCGATCCGCTCCGGCCACTGACGCATGGCCTCAATTGCCACCCCGCCGCCCATGCTGTAGCCGGCCAGGTGTGCGGATTCTATATCAAGCGAATCCAGCATGGCACCCAGATAAGCGGCGTGCGCTCGAATCGAATAGTCTGGAATGGAACCGGCTGATCCTTCAAAACCAGGCAGATCGGGAGTGATCACCCGAATGGAATCGGCGCCAGCCAGCTCGTCGTGGAGTGCCATCATGAAGCTCGACGCGGCCGGACTTCCGTGAAGCACTACGAGGGTGGCCGTCTCCGAGTCTGCCCGGTGGTCCCAGAAAGCCAGGTCAACGGGCGTTCCTGGTACGCGTTCGATCCCCTCAAAACGCGGCGTGACTACAACGGTCTGTCCGTCTTTCGGGCCGGGAGGTGGGGATTGCCATCGCACGACGCTCGAAATGGCCAGAAGGACACTCCAGGCCAGCAGGAAGCGCGTCGAACGGCTGAGGGGCTTCCGCTTACTGACCGTTGGCATGTTGCAGGGTGGAAGGCGCGAATCCGAAGTCATCCGGGGGATGAACGTCCTGGGTCTTGAGAATCAGGGCAATCAGCGCATAGTGATGAATGGTATGGGCCTGCAAGTATTGCAACTCACGGTTGACAGAGGACTCCGTACGCGGAACATCGCGTTGGCCATCAATAGAAATAGCCATTCGGATGGCCAGAGGCTGATCATCTACGGGCAGTTCTTTCAGGCCTTCGATGACCTGTTCGATGACGCTCCCGGCAAAGTGACCGTCTTCAGAAATCCGCGTATCCCGCTGTCTGGCATCGTAGTCGACGTACCCCTCCTGGCACCCGATCAGGAAGCGCTGGTAGTGTTCGATCACGTGGCGAAGATGCTCGCCGACACCACTGCTGTAGAGACCGTCCTCGGCATGCGTGTAGACACCGTTCGGAAGGGTCATAGCCAATCGCTGACCTTGTCTCAGGAATTCACGGTTCAGATCGATAAGGGTCTGCGTGGCGTTCATGGAGTGGCGGTCAGTGGACGGGGGTGAACAGGTCTTCAATGCGGGATTGAAGTTCGGCAGTGAGTTGCTTCCGGTCTGTGCCCATTACGGGGGGCACTCCGAACTGGACTTCGGCGCGGAAACGGGGCAAGCGAGCGAGGTGGTACAGATGGGCGCCGAACCCCATATCGCCCCACCAACAGACGCGATCGCTGGCCACGCCCGTGTCGGTTTCGTACCGGATGGCAGCATAGTGGACCGGGTACGAGGATTCTGCGGGATAGTTCAGGAGGCTGGATCGGAAAGGGCCAACGGCGGAGCCATCCGACGTCGTGCCTTCCGGGAAGAAGGCGATACCGTCCCCGGATTGAAGCAGGTCCCGGATGATGGTGTTCACCCGTACCACATCCCTGGCAGTGGTGCGATCGATGAATACGGTCCCGATTCCTCGGGATAGCAGGCCAATGAACGGCCAGGAAGCAACCTCAGACTTTGAAATCATCACCCCTCGGATGTGTGCCATCAGTACGACCGCGTCCAGATAGGAAAGATGATTGGCTACCAGGCAGAAGGGAGGTTCGGGTGGTGATCCGGTGACTGAGATTCGCATGCCGACGGACCAAGCAGACAGCCGCGCTCCCATCCGGGAGCAGTTATTTCGCCATGCGCGACGCGCATCAGGAGTGGCAATCAGCGGCAGGGCTCCGAGAATCCAGGCGATGAACGTGAAAATGAGTGATATGGCGAGCACGATCAGTCGAAGAATGGCTCGCACGTGACTCATGATCGGAAGCGGTAGAAGGCCAGGTCGGATTGCTGGAGGGTGTCGAAATCGAAGACGGCCAGAAAATCGATGGTTTTGAACTCCCGGTCAATGGCCGGCATGCTGCAGATGGTTGCGCCCAGCGACAGGTAGGTCCGCATGAGGCGAGGCAACTTGGTAACCGACTCGGAAACGTCCAGAACGGAGCATGTATGCGATTCGAGAGGCTCAACCCGCCATTCCGGATGCAATTGACCGGCCGACTCAAGTTGACGATACACACTCCAACCCTCGGCCGGGTCTTGACTGGTCAGCGAACAGCAGCCGAACAGGTATCGTTTGTGATGGAAGGACGCATAGCGTCCCAACCCTTTCCAAAGCAGATAGAGTACCTTCAGGCTACGATGATCGCGATGGATGCATGCACGGCCAATCTCGACCGCGTGGTCCAACATTGAAGCAGGTAGTCCGCTCAAATCGTACTCGGTGGCCGAATAGAAGCCCAAACCCGTACGCGCTGTTTCCCGCGTTTGCATGCGATACGTACCCACGATCTCCCCGCTTTCCCGAAAGCGGATGTAGAGATGATCACAAGCCGCGTCGAATGGGTCCTGATCCAGGCCAGTCAGTCGTGACGCATCCAGTCCTTCCCTCAATTCCAGATTGAAGACCTCATATCGCAGCCGTTGGATGGCTTCGAGGTCCTCGGCCGACCGGGCAAAGTCCAACTCGTACGGGCCATCGAGATCTTCCTTGGGAGGAAGCCGATTGCCAGATTGCCATGAGTCTCCCTGCTCTGGAGAAGAACCAGAGCCACGTGCTCCACCGGATGTTGCGGGAAAGGCAGCCATGTCGACGATGACGGATGGACGGGAATCCGATCAGTGATAATCCGAACTACGGAAAACCGTCCATGAGGATTCCCTGCATGGGTCACCAAATCATTATCATGTTCGACTGCGCGACGTTCGTCACTACCAATCCGTGAAACCCCATGCCTGATTTTGCTGCCTCTTCCGACGTAACCAAGGTGTCCTGGGACGAATTGCCGATGGAGCGGCTCTCACCGACGCTCGGACGCAAGCTGATTTCCGGTGATCGGGTGATGCTCGCTCACGTGTACCTGGACAAAGGAAGTGTGGTACCCAAGCACCAGCACGACAATGAGCAGATCACCTACATCCTGAAAGGGACGCTTCGATTCTGGATTGGAGAGGATGAAGGCAAGGTGGTAGATGTACACGAAGGGGAAGTCCTGCACATCCCATCGAATGTCTGGCACAAAGCAGAAGCACTGGAAGACACGCTGGACGTCGACATTTTCAGCCCGCCCAGACAAGATTGGCTGGACAAGACGGACGACTACCTTCGCGGCGACGAAGACTGATCAGGGCGCTTCAATATCCGAGAGTTCGCGAAGGAATCGCTTGAAGCTCCGGGTGTTGTAGTTGGCCATACCGGCATGCACGGTGGCCAGTTTTCCTTCCGGCGAAATCACCCAAGTCGTGGGAAGGGTGGGGCTCCGGTACATTTGCGGCATGATGCCGGATACTTCATACACGGGGAAGGTGTACCCTTTTTCCTCGATGAATCGACGGGCTACATCCGGGTCGTCATCCGTGGCTATGGCGATGAATTCGATACCTTCGTCCCCAACGTCTTCGTAAAGCTTCTGGATATAGGGCATTTCAGCGAGGCACGGTGCACACCACGTGGCCCAGAGATTCAGGAATATCGTCCGACCTCGAAAGGCCTCCATGCTGACCGGCGGTCCCCCGGTAAGTGACTCGAGGGACAAGTCGTAGCTCGCAGGCAGCGCTTCTTCTTCGGCCCAGACCGTTTCAGCCTGGAACAGCCCCGTCGCCAGCACGGCTTGCTGCATCCACCCCTGCACAACCGTGCCCTGATCCGTGAAGCGGATGAACAGCAGGAAAAGGACAATGAAGCCCCACTCGATGGCCGTGCGCTTCCAGAACCGTTTGGGCTTTTCAGGTTGTCCCTTTGATGGTGATTCGTTGTTCGGAGCTGAATCCATGCGGTGGGGAAGAAGATCGCCTGATGATGAATGATTTCTGCTCTGCGACAGGACTCGCGCTAATCGACTTGGATCAGCCAATCGCGCTGAGCATCAAGCTGTCAGGAGCTCATGCACCAGGCCCGCTGAAGCAGAAGTACGCCACCAATGCGGACGCACTTCGAACAGTTCCTCATAAGCATCGCAAATGGCGTCCGCTTGCTTTGTGTCGAAGTTATCGGTGACCAAGGCAACTACCGATCCGCCCCAGCCACCACCAGAAAGGCGTGCTCCCAGGACCGCGCCCTGTTGATTGGAAAACTGAACCAGGGCATCCAGCTCAGGGATGGAGTTGTCGAAAAAGGCTCGCGAGCTTTCGTGGGATGCGGTCATGCATGCGCCTGCGGCTTCGGCATCGCCTTGGTGAAGGGCCGAAAGGAACGCTCCAACCCGTCGCTGTTCGTGCACAACGTGTCGTGCCCGGAGAGAGGGACGCGTCTCGAGTACCGAAGCATAGGCATCCAGGTCGGCCGGATGCAGACGTGCCAGATGCCGAATGCCCGGAATGAATCGCTCGAGGCCCATGAGTGCTTTCCGGCATTCATCCCGGCGCACCTCGTACGGAGAGTCGACCAGGGCGTGGGAAATGTGACTTCGAAAGAGCGCAAACCCCAGGCCATCCGGCAGTCGAATGGGGTGGCTCTGATTGGTCGAGGCGTCGAGGACAACCAGGTGACCCGCGCGCGCCCTGCCGACCACGGTTTGGTCGAGCAATCCGCAGGGCATACCCACAAACCGGTTCTCCGCACGGTGGGCGATTTCGATCAGGAGAGACCGGGAAATGGACGCATTTGTGTCGGGCAACGCCTCGAACAGGGCGCCGGCCACGGCCAGCTCAAGGGCGGCGCTGCTCGAAAGTCCCGTCCCGATCGGCAAGTCTGAATGGATGGCGATATCCAGGCCGGCGCCCGCCGGCAGGAATCCTCGCAACCGCGCTTCGTCAATCACCCCCAGCGGATACGCGCACCAGTCAGGCCATTCATCTTCCGCGTAGGTGGAGATACTGGTTTCAACAACGCCGTCGGCCGGTTTGGCATTGCTGACAAGGCGGACGCGCCCATCGCTCGTAAGGCGAAGAGCTACCTCAACGCCGCGATCCAGGGCCGCCCCGACGACTGTTCCGCCGTTGTAGTCTGTGTGATTGCCGATGACTTCAACGCGACCAGGGGCATGCGCCCGCGTCATTGGAGCCGATGCAAACTGATCGCTGAACAGCAACGTGACGGTGAAAAACAACGGAGATTCTGGTGCCATGACCGGAAAATCGCGACCGACGCCGGTAAACCCTAATCGAAGAAGCCCTGATTGCATAAGCTTGCGTCGAAGAAGCCCGGATCAAACGAGATCAAAAAAGGAAACAACCCTGAGGCTTTTTGCACGTATAGAGGTCCGATCCTTGATAGGCGGAATTTGTCCATTCCGTGCCTTGATTAGCCTTCGTCGAGCATCACGTAACCCGCCACGGCCTGAAATCGCCCCACATGCTGTCCTATAAGACATTTATCAACGCGGACTCCGACGACTGGGTGGTGTTCATCCACGGCGCCGGCGGAAGTTCTGCCGTGTGGTTCAAACAGTTGCGGGATTTCCGGGAGCAGTTCAACATTCTGCTCGTCGACTTGCGTGGGCACGGACGATCCAGTGCATACCATGGCAACGAACGGCGCTACACGTTGGAATCCATCAGCCAGGATGTGATCGACGTCCTGGAACACGAGGGAATAGCGTCAGCTCACTTTGTCGGAGTGTCTCTCGGAACGATCCTGATTCGCCAGATTGTCGAAATGGCACCTGAGCGTGTCGATTCGGTGATCTATGCGGGCGCCGTGGCCGGATTTACCTGGTCTGCCCGGTCGCTGATCAGCGTTGGCCAGTTGCTTCGTTTTATCATTCCGTTCCGGACCCTCTATGGCACGTTCGCCTGGATCATCATGCCGGGACGAAAGGCAGCTGAAGCGCGTCGTGTATTCCGCGCGGAAGCTCGGCAAGTTGCCCCCGATGAATTCCATCGCTGGATCCAACTCATTCCCGAAGTGCGTCGACGACTAAAGCAGTGGTCGACCTCCGTCTCGGAATGTCGATCCCTCTATCTGATGGGCGGGCGGGACTACCTGTTCTTGCCGCCGGCTCAGCGGATCGTCGAACGTTCTCGCAACGCGTTTATCCAGGTAATCGACGGCGTTGGACACGTCTGCAATATCGAGCGACCTTCGGTGTTCAATGAGATGGCCATCGCCTTTCTGCGCGGGCAGCAACCCGAATTGCAAGCAGCAAACGGCTGACCCGGGACCCTGCAAAGCAGGAATTACTTCTCCCGAGTAACCGTAAAGCGAACGAGATCTGCCAGGGCTTCGCGGGCTTCTGTTTCCGGCAGCGTTTCCAGAATGTTCAGGGCCGTCTCCGCGTGACTCATCATCGTGTCGTGAGCGTACTCGATCCCGCCGTGTTCGGCCACGAATGCTGCCACCGTCTCCACATCTTCCCGCGACTTTTTCTTCTTGCGCACGATGCGCATGACGGATCGCTTCGTTGACCGGTCCGCTTTTTCCAGCGCATGGATCAATGGGAGGGTCATTTTCTTCTCCTGCAGATCGATACCCAGCGGCTTGCCGACATCCTTGTCGCCGAAGTCGAACAGATCGTCGCGGATCTGGAAGGCCATCCCCAATTCCTGTCCGAATTGGCGCATGGCGGCCAGGACCACATCATCAGCACCCGCGCTGTGTGCTCCACACGAGGTGCAGGCTGACAACAGCGACGCCGTCTTGTCCGAAATGATCGAGAAGTAGGTGGCTTCATCGATGTCCAGCTTCCGGGCCTTTTCGATCTGTAGCAGTTCGCCTTCACTCATCCGACGGACCGCGTCCGATACGATGTGCAGCAACTGGTATTCTTTGTGATCCAACGCAAGCAACAGGCCGCGGCTGAGCAGGAAATCGCCAAGCAGGACGGCAACCTTGTTTTTCCAGAGGGCATTGATCGAAAACATGCCGCGTCGTCGATCGGCCTCGTCGACTACATCGTCGTGAACCAGCGTGGCCGTGTGCAGCAACTCGACCAGCGCGGCTGCCCGATAGGTTGACTCGGTTATCCCGCCGCTGGCCCGCGCCGTGAGCAGGACCAGAATGGGACGCAGCTGCTTGCCCTTCTGACGAAGCAGGTACTGAACGACTTGATCGAGCAGGAAAACCCGGTTTTTCATGGCCGAGCGGAAGTACGCGCGGAAAGAATCCAGCTCCTCATTCACGGGACGACGGATGTCATCCAGGGTGATGGGACCCTTTTTCTGAACGGGCAGGGGCTCGGCTATGACGTCTGCGTGAGACAAAGGAATTGGTCCGGGTTGGGAAAGACTGTCCGTAGGTTGGCCAGTCGAAGCGCGTGTTACGATCGGAGTGGCAATCGGTTGTCGAACTTACTTGAATTGATAGTCTGTTCGCCGAAGCAACATCAGGAAGAAGGGCACCCCGCATAAGGCCGTGACGATTCCCACCGGAAGCTGAAGCCCGGAAAGGGCCACTTGTGACAATGTGTCTGCGAGGATCATGAACAGGCCACCGGCGATAAACGAAGCTGGCAAGACCCAACGATGGCTGATGCCGAAAAGGCTCCTGACTGAATGCGGGATGATGAGGCCGACGAATCCGATGGCCCCCGAGATGGAAACCAACACGCCGGTGACCAACGCCGAAAGAACGATCAGCACCTTTTTGAGCCGCTCTACATCGACACCCAGGGAGCGGGCCGGTTCTTCGCCAGAAAGCAGGGCATCAAGAGGCCTGGAAAGACCGAATAACACGACCGCTCCGGCAATGGTCACACTGGCAGCAACCGGTAAATCCGACCATGTGACTTTCGAAAAAGACCCCATCAGCCAGAAGAGTACCGCCCTCGTCTTGTTGGCGTCTGGAGAGGCGAAGGTGACGAACGCCGAGATGGCAGCCATGAACGCCGCCAGCGCGACTCCGGCAAGGAGGAGTCGGGAAACTGAAAGCGTTCCTCCGCCACGAGCAACCAGATACACGATCGAGATCGAGAGGAGGGCGCCCAGGAAGGCTGCCACAGAAATGTCGATATAGGAGGTCAGGAGGGTCGGTAGCAGTCCCATGTAGAACAGCGAGGCCCCTGCTGAAGCACCTCCTGAAATGCCAAGCACATAGGGTTCGGCCAATGGATTGCGAACCAGAGCCTGCATGGCGACACCTACCATCGAAAGCCCTGCACCGACCACGAATGCCGCCAGCGTTCGGGGCAAGCGAAGCTGAAGCAGGATATCGACCATGCGGTCATCTTCCGGAGCGGTCCCTGTCATGGCAGAAAACAGGGTGTCCATCGTGAATCCGAGCGGAAGGGAAACGGATCCGAACGCCATTCCGATGCTCAAGACCGGAATGATCAGCACTACCAGAATGATGAGGGTGATATGGTTGCGCCCGGGCCGCACGCTCAGTTCGACGACTTCTGGTTCATTCCGGAAAACAACTCTGGATGCACCTTCATGGCCATGTGCCATGCCGCACGAACGTTTTCAGGGCCGGGCGTGAGGATGCTCGGAACGGGAACGTCCACGACCTTCCCTTGCTTGATGGCATCCAGCGAACGCCAACTGGGATGATTTTCCAGGAGAGATGCCACCGGATCCATGTCTCCAAACGTCCCGACGATGACATCGGGATTCATGAGCAGGACCCACTCGTCGTCCAAGACCGGAGCAGGCGTTTCAAACGTCTCGGTCAGCGGATTCAGTCCTGCCAGTCGCATCAGGTCGAGCACATAGCTGCCTTTTCCGAACGAGTAGGACGTGATGGGCGAAATAAGGAAAATCGACGTCGGAGGGACTTCGATCTGACTCGTGATGGCCGCCAGGGCCTCTCGCTCGGCCTGCAATGAGTCTGCGGCAGCTTCAGCCAAGTCCTCACTCCGGAGCATACGACCTGTCAGCACGATGGATGTCGATACATCTTCCCAGGTGTCTGAGCCCAGGTACGCGATCGGGACGTTTAGTGCTTCAAACAACTCTGCATGCGCGGGGTCATTGACCTGATCGGAAGCCAGGATGAGATCGGGATCCAGGGCGATAATGGCTTCGAGGTCCAATGGAAGGGCCGAAACCCGCTCCAGCCCTTCGAGATCTGCATCGTTGTAGTCCGCTGTTGTCACCGCAACAAGCGATCCCAGTCCTCCAGCTGCTCGAACGACGTGCGTGGCTCCTGGCGCGATGGAGACGACGCGCTCGGGAGCGGCATTCAACACGACTCGTCGATCCAGTCCGTCGGTAAACGTCAGAAAAGGTCCATCTTCAGGTACTGATTGCGTTGATTCCGACCCGCAACCGGTCGTCAGAATGATCAGGAGCACAAACAGAATCGGAAGAGTGCGGCGCAGCACGGAATCAGGGACGGCTTGCAAGGAAAGGGCGGGAAAGATAGGGTATGAATCGCCTGCCTCCGATGATGATCGTAGATTCCGGTATGAACCCGTTCCGGAATGTCCTCGTCATAGCCAATCCCGCAGCGCGCCTCGGTCGCAACCAGGCGCTTATGGCTCCCCTCAAGGCAGCGGCAGCCGGATTGTTCGAAAACGTGACGATGCGGCCCACGGAGCACCCGGGTCACGCCACTTCCATAGCTGCTGAGGAGTCCAGCGCCTTTGATCTTGTTCTGGCATGCGGCGGCGACGGCACGATCCATGAAGTGGCAAAGGGCCTGGTTCAGTCCGGGTCGAGAACCCCCATGGGTGTTCTTGGGATGGGTTCAGGAGATGATTTCGCTCGCGCCATTCACACGCCCAAAGCGTGGCAAGATGCCCTGGCTCTCATTCCCGGAGGTCGTGTAACGGATGTCGACACCGGGCGGGTGGAATGGTCTGAGGAGGGAGGCCGACACAGCGGTTTCTTCGTCAATGCACTCGGAATTGGGTTTGACGCGCACTCTGCGGTTATTGCACCCCAATACAAAGGGTATCCACTGGGCATGGGGTATACACTGGCGATCCTGCAAGCGCTGCGCACTTGGGTGTCAGGTGGTGCAACCATTCGCGAAGGCGATCGCAATGGCGAGGTGCTATTCAGCGGGCGACTGATGTTCGTGACGGTGGGCAATGCTCAGGATTCTGGTGGGGGTTACACGGTGAATCCGGGCGCTTTGGTGTCGGACGGTCTGCTGGATCCATGCATTGTCGAACATATTTCGTTCATGCGCTCCATTTCCCTGTTGCCCAAAGTCCGATCCGGCCGTCACATACATATGGACGAAGTCGTCTATCGTCGCGCGGCGAGCATGCATGTGGACACGGATCGGGGATTGCCCGTTCACGCAGATGGCGAGGTCCTTTCCTTGCAGGCTCGCGATTTGCTCGTTTCGGCCAACCCGGGAAGCCTGCGAGTCGTAGTTCCGGCTCACGCACCTGATCAGGTCTAGACGGCTCTGCACGGATGTCCCGCGAAAAGCTGGGTTCGGTTGTCGCAGCTCCGATACAACGATTCAGAATTCGCGACAACTGCAGGATTCCGAGACGCCATCGTGCGTATCATGGCGCACCGAAATCATTCGAATGATGAACGAAAAGGAACAGCAACAGATCGTTGACCGCATCCGTCAGCGATTCGAGCAGCAAGCAGGATTGGCCGCGACCGGTGCGCGGACGCCGAATCTCCACGGAAGCACTCCGGCAGGAGGGGGGCGGCCACACGGCGCACTTCATTCATTTGTCGACGCCGGCGCCAGTCGATTCGGCGTCCGCGCTGACCGACCGGATTGGTATTCGTTTTCTGCCTGTGATCTGGCCCCGCCGCTTGCGCGGATGATCGATCACACCGCGTTGAAGCCTGATACGACTCAGGATCAGGTCCGGGATCTGTGCAAAGAGGCGCGTACGTACTGTTTTGCGTCGGTCTGCGTAAATCCGTGCAACGTACATCTGGCTGCCGACCTGCTGGCAGGTTCACCCGTGGCAGTGTGCACAGTCATCGGTTTCCCATTCGGAGCGTCCACGACCGAGATCAAGGCCGCCGAGGCCGATTGCGCAGTCCGGGACGGAGCTACTGAAGTGGATATGGTCATGAATGTCGGGTTCATGAAGAGTGGTCTGTACGATCAGGTCGAGTCCGACATCCGGGCGGTCGTAGAAGCCTCCCGTCAGGCCGGGCGACACCGTGGTCGAAATGGTGAAAGCGTAGTCATCAAGGTCATCCTGGAGACGGCGTTGCTGACCGACGAGGAGAAGGTGATTGCTTCGGTGCTGGCCCGAAATGCTGGTGCTGATTTCGTCAAGACGTCGACCGGATTTGCCAAAGGGGGAGCGACGGCTTCGGACATCGCGTTGATGCGACGAGCAGTCGGTCCGGACATGGGCGTCAAAGCTTCTGGAGGTGTTCGGACGAAAGAAGATGCGGAGACCATGATCGCCCACGGAGCGACCCGAATCGGTGCGAGTGCATCCGTTGCCATCCTGAAGGGCGCAAAGACGCAGTCTGATTACTAGAATGACGCGTCGCCTCCTCATCCCGTTGCTGGCCGCCCTGTTCATGGCTGCTTGCTCTGCCACGGCACCGTCTACCGTGGATGTGTTGCCCGTCGAACCTGAGGGTCCGACGACCTGGCCCGAGGTGGAGGAAGTCGATATGAATGACTATCCGGACGTTCTGACGGCAGAGGAAACCACGTTGGAGCACGACGTCCCCCAGTCGCTGATGAACAGCACCGCTGATGATGGGACCCCGGTAGAGCTTGACGGCTTTCGGGTGCAGGTGTTCTCGTCTTCAGAGCGGGAGGAGGCCGTTCAGGTCGAGGACGAGGTCCAGCGTTGGCTCAACGGTCTTTCGGAAGGGCAGCGCAACGCGCTGGGACTTTCGGAGGCTGTTACTGTGTACTCCTTTTACCGGCCGCCATTCTATCGTATTCGCGTCGGTGATTTCGAGCGACGCGAAGAGGCCACTCGGCTGACTTCGGCCCTTCAGAGGCGTTGGCCGGGCGCATTGATCGTTCCTGATCGCGTAACGATCATCCGGTAGCGTCGAGGTCAATCACCGTGTAGCGGCGCCGAGGCCCAAGGCTATCCCGTCACGGTGTGGCGGCTGCCGCAGCACCGATGATTCCCGCTTCGTTCTCCAACTCAGCCGGTATCAGTTCCGCTCGGGTCTTCAGGTGATGCCAGTACTCCTTCACTTTCTGGGGGCGAGAAATGCCGCCGCCCAGGATGATGGTATCGGGTGCAAACAGGAATTCGACCCGGTCGAGATACTTCTGGAATCGCTTCGCCCACTGTTTCCAGGACAATTCCTCCTGACGGCGAATGCGATTTGAAGCATAATCTTCAGCTGATCCACCCTTCAATCGCAAGTGGCCGAGTTCGGTGTTGGGTACGAGCTGCTGGTTGTAGAACATCGCTGATCCAATGCCCGTGCCGACCGTGATGAAAAAGACCAGCCCATCGAGGCTGCGGCCAGCGCCGAAACGCATGGAAGCCAAGCCAGCAGCATCGGCATCGTTCAACACGGTGACGCGGCATCCGGATGCCTGGGAGAGGAGGTTGTCCACTTGCGTATCGATCCACTCATCATGAATGTTGGCAGCCGTGCGGACCAGGCCATGCTCAACGCGTGCCGGAATCGTGCAGCCTACATGTCCATTCCAGTTGAAATGGTCTACGATCTGAGCGACAACGTCGGCAACGGCTTCAGGGGTAGCCGATTCCGGAGTGGGAATGCGGTGTCGATCCTGCGTCAAGGAGCCATCAAGCGTATTGACCGGGGCTCCCTTTATACCTGTGCCTCCGATATCGATACCCAGTACTTCCATCTCTCTAGCTGTTGGATTCGTTCAAAATGCGATCTGCTGCCTGCCTGCGTTTCACGTAGGCATCGCGTGTGATGGCCACATCCTCAAGGAACCACTCAAGTTCATTCATGCGCAATGCCTGTGGGCCATCCACCAACGCTTTGGTCGGTTTGGGATGGAAATCAACGAGAATCAGGTTGGCACCGGCGACCACACCCTGGGCCGTCGCATGAAATACATCCGATAGCCGGTCAGGCGCCGCTTCACGCGAACCAACAGAATGGCTCGGGTCGATGCAGACCGGCATACGGGTGAGTCGCTTGACCACCGGCACGTGGGCAAAGTCGACCATGTTTCGATGGGGATTGCCGCCCTGATTTTTCATCCCGCGCAGGGCAAACACGACATTGGGATTGCCTTCGCTGGCCAGGTACTCAGCAGCGTTCAACGACTCATTGAGCGTGATTCCGAATCCCCGCTTGAACAGGACAGGATGCGT
The DNA here is from genome assembly GCA_028284865.1 of Rhodothermales bacterium. Taxonomy (GTDB): domain Bacteria; phylum Bacteroidota; class Rhodothermia; order Rhodothermales; family UBA10348; genus JAAZVD01. Next base: position 95,820 of record JANQQV010000012.1, read on the forward strand.
CTTCTGCCTTCCCACGTGCTTGAGCAGCTCAAAATTCTGTGTGTTGCGCGTCCCGATCTGAAGCATGACACCGGTTGGATTCCCCGTTGACTCAAGCGCTTCATTGATCTCGTCGATGTGTCGCTCGTGCGTCACTTCCATCGCGATCACCCGAATGCCGTACTTGCCTGCCAACTCGAATACCCATGGCAAGCAATCAGCACCGTGTCCCTGAAACGAGTAGGGACTGGTGCGTGGCTTGTAGGCTCCCATGCGGGTACACTGTTCGCCGTGCTCGCTCAGCGCGCGCATCATGATTTCGACGTGCTCGCGCGTATCCACTGCGCACAAGCCAGCAAACACGTGCAGGTTATCCTGGCTGAACGTAACGCCGTTGTAGTCGAACCCTTCAGTGCGATCCTCCTCGCCATGGCGTCCAAGAATGCGATAGGATTCCTGGACCCGGACGGCTCGCTCGACACAGGGGAGACTGCGCATGACCTCCATGGAGAGCTTGGCCGTATCACCAATCAAATAGACCTCAGTCAGGACCTGTCCGCTTCCCTGCACGTCATGAAACCGGAAGGACACATTTTCGAGTGTCTCGAGGTGACTTGTCAGCTGCAGGAATCGATCGGAAGAGCGATCGACGTTGGGTTCGAGGATGAGGATCACGGAGGGCGTCCTGTTGGTGATTGAACAACGGGCCGCAAGATAGGACGGGCGACCTGCAAGAGCGATCATTATTGTCCGCTCAGGGTGACCTCAAACGCTGACATTTTTCTATACTACCGCACGAATAATGCGGAATTGCGCGTATAGGACAGTGAAGATCCATACCGCAGCTTCTCCCGATGACTCAGAAAGGGCGAAAAACGCCCAATACGAGTCATTTTGGGGTGCATCACATCGGGGTACCTACCGAGAATCATGACTGAAAGCTACTCTTCCAACAAGGGACGTCGCTCATTTGCGCAACTCCCAGCCGTATTGATGCTGGCGATCGCGACGTTTTTTGCGATGCCGGCCTCCGGCCAGGACATTGTTTACCAATTCACCGGAACGGCGAACGTGGAACTGGACAACGTACCGGTTGCGGGCACTCCGCTGGTACGAATCGAGGTTCGCGGTAGCAGTGGTAGTGTTACGACCGGCGCCAACCAGTGTCCGACGGCCGTATTCGCGTTTGCCACTTGTCCGCCGGATGTGATCGAGAAGACCATCATCCTGACTTCAGGTACCATCATCGTGGACGGCGTAAGCTATGCCATGGATGTTACCGGGATGACACTTCGTCGCCCGGACAACCTCGTGAACGCTGGTGACGAGTCGAGCTTCGAAGGTGTTGATGGAATCTCCGATGCAGGTGCAGATCTCGAGTACCCCGGTCTGGCCATTCACTGGCGAAATCCTGCGACGATCGGTGTCTTCCCGCATGACGACAGTGAGTTCTTCCACTACTTCAGGGGCGATGGTGGTGTCCTCAGCCTTGTTCAAACAGACTTGGCGACGACCCAGTCCTCAGTTGCGC
>JANQQV010000016.1 GCA_028284865.1 Rhodothermales bacterium
CCAGCGAGGTCGATCGGGCGCGCTTTTACCGGGAGGCCAAGGCGGCCGCCGCTCTGAACCACCCGAATATCGCTGCGATTCATCAGATCGATGAAGCCATTGCCGTCGACGCTGACGGCAACCAGATCGAAGCCTCTGACGGTCCGCGTCCCTTCATCGCGATGGAGTTCATCGAAGGGGGGACGCTCGAGGATCGCATCAAGCAGGGCCCGATGAAGCTGGATGAGGTGGTTGGTATCGCTATCCGTATTGCAGAGGCGCTGAGGGCTGCGCATACGAAAGACATCGTCCACCGGGACATCAAGTCGGCCAACATCATGTTGACCGCGGATGGGCAACCCAAGGTCCTCGATTTCGGACTGGCCCAGACAGCAGCGTCGACCAAGCTGACGCGCATGGGTTCAACGCTGGGCACCGTAGCCTACATGAGCCCAGAGCAAGCCAGGGGAGAGGAAGTCGATGGCCGCTCCGACCTCTACTCTTTGGGCACCGTGCTCTACGAGATGATCGCTGGCCGTCTTCCGTTTGGCGGGGAGTACGAGCAGGCCGTGGTGTACGGTATCCTCAACGAGGACCCCGAGCCTCTGACGGCAATCCGAACCGGCGTGCCCATGGAGCTCGAGCAGGTGGTGGCCAAGTTGCTCAGGAAGGACCGTAAGCTGCGCTATCCCTCGGCCGACGGGGTCATCGCCGATCTCGAGGCCATCCGAATTTCGTCTTCGTCCACGTCTCAGCGTTCGATTTCGGCAGCCCGACCGGTCAGAGAACCGGCAAGCCGTTCGGCCAGAAGCATGCGTACCGGCTTGTTAGTCGGGCTGGGCGTGGTGACAGCCATCGCAGCATTCCTTGCAGGATCCGCCCTGAGCCTGTCCGAACCGCAGGAGACGCGCATCTTCCAGGAAACCATTCCGGGACTTGAAAGCGCCGCTCTGTCGCCGGATGGCCGTATGTTGGGCTGGATGGCCCGCGATACTCTCTGGGTGCGATCCCTGTCAAACCGGATAGTGGTTCCCATGACGGCGACGCGGGAATTCCGGCAGGTCGAGTGGGGTCGTACATCGGACCATATCGTGTTTGTGGATGGTCGCGAAGTCAAATTGGCCCGCACAGACGGATCCGGTATCACCAACATTGGCACCATTCCGCCCGCAGAATTGGTCCACGCAATCATCTGGACGCCGGATGACCGAATCGTGTTGTCCCTTCAATACGGTGGGGCGAACGGAGAAGTCCTGTCGTTCCCGGTCACAGGAGGTGAACCGGAGAGCATCCGGCGCATGAGTACCAGTTCGGACGGGTATTCGGTGCGCGGCATCACCTGGATGGCAGGACCGGACGTACTCATCATCAGCTCGACGGAATTCGACCAGCACAGGGTCCGTGTCCTGAACCCGACCACGGATGCCGAACGGGAATTGGATGCCGCCCTACAAAAAGCCACGGAGTCCAGCACAGCCCTCGGGGCGTCCATTTCCCATGACGAACGGGGATATCTGCTGTATCAACGAGACACGGATACCTGGGCATTGCGCGTACATCCGAAAACAGGTATGCCACAGGGAGACCCCTTCATTGTTTTCAGCGACTTGGTGGCACCGCGGGCCTCATCGAACGGATCCATGAGCGCAATCGACTTCGGGACCCCAGATGATCGCGTTGAGCTGGTGTTGTTCGACCCTGCAACCGGCACGCACACCGGTACGGGACTGGAGCATGCGGGCTTCTCGCGCAATCCATTGTTCAGCCCATCGGGTGACCAGGTTCTGCTCGCCGATGCGGAGGCCGTCTGGCTCATGGACCTTCGCCGGGGCGGGTCCCGAAAGGTGTCCACAGGGTTTTCCGTGCTGCACCAGTGGCCGCGGGAAAACATGGCTTTGACATCGGAATACATGGATGGCAATGCCGCCATCCTGATGTTGAATCCCGCGGCAACCGAGGATGTGAGGACTCTCATTGACGGGCCCAATTCGGAATTCCATCCCTCCTTGTCCCCGGACGGGCGGACCCTGATGTACTATGAGGTCCACCCGGAAACCGGCCGTGATCTTTGGTACGTCGGGGTCGAGGAAAGCGCATCGGGGCTCGAGGTTCTGGGAGAAGCCACTCCGTGGTACACGGGCTCTTTCGACGACGCTGTTCCGGATTGGCATCCTTCGGGCAACTGGCTGGCTTACATGTCCAATGAGTCTGGGCGATTCCAGGTATACGTTCGTTCATTTCCGGATGGCAGTATCCAACGTGCTGTATCCATCGGGGAAGGCGCCTCCCCCCGGTGGTCGAACGATGGCAATACCTTGTACTATCTGGCCGGGGACTCCCTTTTTGCGGTACCAGTCTTAGACGAGGCCTCGATGGAGCTGGGTCGTCCCTCGGGGTTTTTGTCGTCCTCGGAGACAAACATGCAGCGCACGGTTTCGCTTGAGTATCCCTACGCGGTGCGGCCTGGAACGGGAGAGATCATGTATTTCCGATATACGTCGGCTCGCCCCGACTTGAAGGTGGTCATCGTCGACAACTGGCTGGAGGGTCTGGGACAATGATCGGCACCACTCTTTCCCACTACGAAATCACTGCCGAGCTTGGCCGCGGCGGGATGGGCATTGTCTACAAGGCCCGGGATACGAAGCTGGATCGGGATGTGGCCATCAAGGTGTTGCCGGCGGCCGCCTTGGCCTCCCGGTAAAAGCGCGCCCGATCGTCCTCGCTGGCCAAGGCGGCCGCCGCCCTGAATCACCCGAACATTGCCCAGATCTACCAGATCGATGAGGCGGTCCCTTCAGGCTATGCCGAAGACGATGTGCGCCCCTTCATCGCGATGGAGTACATCGAGGGAGGTACGCTAGAGGATCGGATAAAGGAAGGCCCATTCTCTCTGGAAGAAGCAATCCGGATCGCGTCCGAGGCGGCCGATGGGCTGAAAATGGCGCACGAAAAGAATATTGTGCACCGCGATGTGAAGAGTGCCAATCTGATGCTGACGGGCGAAGGCCGCGTCAAGATTCTTGACTTCGGACTGGCCAAAACGGCTCAGTCGACCATGCTTACCCGCATGGGCTCGACGCTTGGGACGGTGGCCTACATGAGTCCTGAGCAAGCGCGGGGAGAAGAGGTGGACCATCGCTCCGATATCTGGGCGCTGGGGATCATCCTGTATGAAATGATGTCCGGTCGCAATCCATTCGGAGGCGACTACGAGCAAGCGGTCGTCTACTCGATTCTGAATGAGGATCCTGATCCGCTGACCGCCATCCGGACCGGCGTCCCGATGGAGTTTGAGATGGTGGTGAACAAGTGCCTTCGCAAGGAAGCGGATCAGCGCTACCAATCCGTATCCGGATTGATCGCCGACCTGAAGGCCCTGCAGAGTTCGCCTTCGCAATCCGTTCGTCTCTCGTCTATCCAACCTCCGAAGCCCTCAACGTCTTCTACGTCAAAGGGAATCACGTGGCCGGTTGCGGCAGCTGTTGGCCTGATTGGTCTCGTGCTGGGAATTGGACTGATGTGGGGCTTGAATTCGAGTGGCGGCGACGATGAATCGACCAGGGATGTTATTCGATCCAACATTTCGTTGCCAGATGACATCGTCTTTCAGGGTGGGTCGGGCTATGAGTTGGGTCTGGAATTGTCAGCAATCGACATCACAGCCGATGGGCGATTGCTCGTTTTCCCTGCGATGGTCGATGGCGAGCGTGTTCTGGCTATCCGGGACATGATCGCAGGGGATATTCAGACTCTTGAAGGAACCACTGATGCGTTTTCTCCCCGGTTCTCACCCGACGACAATTGGATCGTTTATTCGGCAGCCAACGAATTGTACCGCATTCCTGTGGATGGCGGGCGGCCAAGGTTCATTACATCGATATCCAATCCAACAGGACTGGCTTGGTTACCAGACGGCTTGATCTATATGGCAGATGTCCAGGGAGGGGTGCTGAAGCGGGTATCTGAGGATGGCGATGTAGAGATTTTGATTGGAGAAGAGCGATGCAATTGTGGGTTACCCACGCTGGGACCAGGCGGCAAGGGTGTGGTTGTATCCGGCCGTGATGAGGAGCGCGTCCTGTGGTGGACAGAAGAAGAAGGCTTACGCGAACTCGATATTTCGGGGCATCACATCACCTTTGTAAAGGACGATCAGGTTGTATTCGCAAACACGGGTTTGCTGATGGCAGCTCCATTTGATCCGGAAACGGGCCGGACCGGTGAAGAGCATGTTGTCATCGATGATTTGCGGACTGGCAGCATCGTAAGATCTGGTCACTACGCCATTACGGACGATGGCACCTTGGTTTACATCGCGGGAGAACCCTCGGGTCTGGCTGACGTGGTGATTCGCGACGGAGATGGACGGGATCAGCCGATAGGCCTGCCGCCAGCGGAATATGGGCCAGTCAGCATGTCGCCCGACGAGCGCTACCTGATCATCCGGAACTACAATCGGGGAGGTCAAGAACGTGTATTTGATCTTCGAACGGGTTCTGACCAGCCACTCCCCATGGAAGCAGACGCCGCCATCTGGAATCATGACGGTTCGGCCATCATCGGATCCAGGCAGGCGAATGATGAAGCACCAACTCAGTTTGTCCAGTTTGACCTCGCAAGTAGCAACGAGCGTGAGCTGTTCGAGCTGGACTTGCCAGCATATATCTCCGCCACCTCGCCTGATGGGCGATTCGTGGCGATCACATCACTGAACGACAATAGTCAGGAGCTCATCATTCGTGAGCTGGAAACGGGAGAGGAATTGCGGATCGCTCAAGACGAAGAGGCCTCATATTGGGCCGGAGATTGGTCTCGTGACGGGCGCTTCTTCTCCTATACCCGGGTCGGCGAAGGCGGCTCTCAGGTTTTTGTGGAGCCCTTCCCGTTCGACGGATCATGGCGGAGATTGACGCCTGACCATGGCGAAGAAGCAGAGATGCTTCCTGACGAGGATGCTCTCGTTTATCGCAATGGGGGGTCTTGGTACAAAGTGACCTACGGACAGACGCTTGACTCGTTTTCTGACCCACAGTATTTGTTCGAAGGGCCCTACATCAACGTGGCCGGAATGGAATTCCGAGTGCTCAGAAATGGACGATTCGTTTTTCTCCGCTCGCAAAACCCGGATGTCGAGCTGTCCCGTTTCGAAGTGGTATCCGGATTCGACCGATTGATTGACGAGGCGCTGGGAGAATAGCACTCTTCCAGCCCGATTCACCGTCGGACGCGCAAAAACAGGGTATCTTTCGCTTTCTGGACGAACAAGCCTGACCAGCAAGCCACAAGACCCCGATGATTGATCGTTATACCCGCGCAGAGATGGCCGAACTCTGGAGCGAAGAAGCCCAGTTCGATGCCTGGTTGGAAGTCGAAATCGCTGCTGCTGCAGCCTGGTCAAGACTCGGGGTGATCCCGGCTGAGGATGTCGAAAAGATCCGCGAGAAAGCGACCTTCGACATTGGTCGGATCCACGAGATCGAAGAAGTCACGCGCCACGACGTGGTTGCTTTCACGCGCGCCGTTTCTGAGTCCCTCGGCGAAGAGCGCAAGTGGGTCCACTACGGCCTGACCAGCTCGGACGTCGTGGATACCGCCTGGTCTGTTCGCTTGAAGAAGGCCAATGCGCTGATTCTCGAGCAGATCGATCGGATGATTGATGTGCTGGGCCGTCGCGCCGACGAGCACCGTCACACGTTGATGATGGGCCGCACGCACGGTATCCACGCGGAGCCGACGACCTTCGGCGTGAAGCTCGCGCTCTACTACGATGAAATGCGCCGCAACCGCGAACGCTTCGTGGCTGCGGCCGAAGGCATGCGGGTTGGCAAGGTCTCCGGTTCAGTCGGCACGTTCGCCCATCTTCCCATGGAAGTCGAGCAGTTCACGTGCGAATTCCTCGGCCTCGAACCAGCGCCGGTCTCGACGCAGGTATTGCAGCGCGATCGCCACGCCTATTACCTGGCTACGCTGGCCGTGATTGGCGGGACGCTCGAAAAGATGGCCGTCGAAGTTCGAGGCCTGCAGAAGTCCGAAGTCCGAGAAGTGGAGGAAGCCTTCCGCAAAGGGCAGAAGGGCTCTTCTTCCATGCCACACAAGCGCAATCCGATCGGCAGCGAGAACATCACGGGCTGCGCCCGCATGCTGCGTGGCTACATGGTGACAGCCTACGAGAACATGCCGCTCTGGCACGAGCGTGACATTTCTCATTCATCCGCGGAGCGCGTAATCCTGCCTGACGCAACGACTGTTCTGCATTACGCCCTGACCCGCTTCACGACGTTGATGGACAACCTGGTCGTGTTCGAGAACAACATGCGTCGCAACATGCAGCGCACGTTCGGGCTCTACAACAGCCAGCGCGTACTGAACGCTCTGATCGAGAAAGGCCTGATGCGCGAGGATGCCTATGACCGGGTCCAGCCATGCGCCATGCAGGCCTGGGAGACCGAGGAGCAGTTCAAGGACATCTGTCTGGCGAACGACGGTATTCGCGAGCACATGAGTGCTGAGGAAATCGAGGCCTGCTTCGATGATGCCTACCACCTCAAGCGGGTTGATGCCATCCTGGCGCGAGTCGGGCTCTGAAAGGGTTCCAGCAGGGCTTTAGCCGGACCGCAAGGACCGCGCCGATAAACCGCTCGGCTCGTCTGTCGGCTACCGAATCCGCGAGTACGTCACGAAGTCGTACCCGTCCCTCTCGTCACGACGCGTCTCTTCGTAGTCGGAACCGATCAGGTGGCGATACTCGGGGAAGAAGACATCTCCTTCGTGGTCGCCGTAGACTTCCGTCAACTCCAATCGGTCGGCGCGACCCAGGAATTCCTTGTACAGCGTGGCGCCACCCGTGATGAAGACCCGCTCAACATCTGAAGCGGCCTCCAGCGCACCATCGATTGAAGGATAGACTTCCACCGACGGCCACTCCGGCCAGGTCTTTGTTCGCGTCAACACCAGATTGCGGCGGCCAGGCAGCGGCTTGCCCAATTGATGGAGCACGGAATCAAACGTCCGCTTTCCCATCAGGCAAGGCCATCCCGATGTGAGCGTCTTGAAGTGCTTCAGGTCCTCGGGGAGATGCCACGGCAGGTCCTGCCCTTTACCTATGACACGGTTCTCTGCCCCCACTGCCGCAATAATCACCAGTTCTGGACGGCTCATACCGCCACCGGCGCCTTGATCGATGGGTGGAACTGGTAGTTCACCAGTTCAAAGTCCTCGTACTCGTAGTCGAAGATCGAGTCAGGCTTACGGTTGATCTTCAGTTCGCAGAGCTCATACGGGTCCCGCGAGAGCTGTTCTTCGATCTGATCGAGATGATTCAAATAGATGTGAGCATCGCCGATCGTGTAGACGAGCTCACCGACTTCGAGATCACACTGCTGCGCAATCATGTGCGTCAGCAGTGCATACTCGGCGATGTTGAACGGCGCACCGAGGAAGAGGTCATTCGATCGCACGTACAGTTGGCAGCTCAGCTTCCCATCACCCACCCAGAACTGGTAGAACATGTGGCAGGGGGGAAGCGCCATCTGGTGCAGGTCCGAGACGTTCCACGCATTGACGATGTGACGGCGCGAATCCGGGTTCGATTTGATGCCTTCGATCAAGCGCTCGATCTGGTTGATCGCCTCGCCGTTCTGTCCCGCCCAGGACACCCACTGCTTGCCGTAAACCGGCCCCAGGTTGCCATTCTCATCCGCCCAGGCGTCCCAGATATGGACGTTGTTGTCGACGAGATACTCGATGTTCGTGCCCCCTTTCAAGAACCAGAGCATCTCGATGGCCAGGCCTTTGAAGTACACCTTCTTTGTGGTGACCAATGGAAAGCCCGCTTGCAGGTCGAACCGCATCTGATGACCAAAGACGGAGCGGGTCCCGGTACCGGTGCGATCGGATTTCTCGATTCCATTGTCCCGAACGTGCCGAAGGAGGTCGAGATACTGCTTCATGATGCTTTTCGAAGAAGGGATGCTTTCCGACGAAGGGCTTTCTGAAAGAGGTGCGAAGGCCGGAACGTTTGGAATCTGAAAGGGATAAATGAGGCCCGGAATCGCCCTCATCATCTGCAGCCCGTAAGGTAATGCAACAGCGAACGAACATCCCTCCCAATCTCCATCGTCAACAGGGTGTCAACCACATGAACAAGGTGCTGGGGTACGCACCCATGGTCGCTGAGGGCGGTAAGGCCGAAGTCTTCCTCACAGCTGAGGACTGGCACGTGGTTGCAGACACGCTTTTCCACATGGACACGCCGCGCGAGGCACTGCCCGAAGCCATTCTGGAGTTCAGCCGTTCGGCAGATGGTCAAACGATTGAGTTCAAGACCAAAGACCTGGTCATCGACGTCAAGATGATCTGAACGGGAGCGCTTCCGGAACGCGCGGACTTTGCTGGCCTTAGTTGACCGCGGCTTTCAGATCGAATCGTGGTATCTCGACCTTGAAGCGCTCGCCGTGATAGCGCTCCATGATGTAGTGGCCACGCATGCTTCCCGTGAACGTCTCCAGCACGCAGAAGCTGTTGTACTGGTGGGCTTCTCCCGGGTCGATCACGGGCTGCTGGCCGATCACTCCTTCGCCTTCCACTTCCTGGACCTTTCCGGTCTCATCGGTGATGTACCAGTGGCGGCGCATCAATTGGATAGGCTCCACTCCGTGATTCTCGATCCGGATGAAGTAGCCAAAGACAAATTTCCGCTCCATCACGTCTGACTGCCCGTCCAGATAGACAGGCCGGACGGTGACTTCGATGTCACGGGTGACGGCGTGGTAAGGAATCATGGGATGTCTAAGGTCCGGGGCGGGAGGCCTAAGAAAATCTGTGCTCTTCACGTTCCGCTTCACGAGCAGAACCGGGATATCCCAGCGAAGGCAAGAATAACCATTTTGCTATACATTACCCGGGTGTTACGATCCTGAGCCGACTTCTTTCCCGGCCCAACAGTGTCGGAGGCGAAGCGGCTGTCGCTACTCTCTCTACACGACTCAATTCATGAGTTCAAAATCAGTCGAAACCCTGAACGAAGCCACCGTGCTGTTCGCAGGGGATTCCGGGGACGGCATGCAGCTGACCGGAACGCAGTTCACGCTGGCCACGGCGCACGCGATGAACGACTTGGCCACGCTGCCGGACTTCCCGGCCGAAATTCGCGCCCCGGTCGGTACGACGTACGGCGTATCCGGATTCCAACTCCACTTTGGATCCGTGGACATCCGCACGCCCGGAGATGAGGTTGATCTGCTGGTCGCCATGAACCCGGCTGCCCTGGTCGTCAACCTTGACCGGGTGAAACCGGGCGGGACCGTGCTGGTCAACTCGAATTCGTTCGAGAAGAAGGACCTCAATCTGGCCAACCTGAAAGAGAACCCGCTTGAAGACGGGTCTCTTGACAAGTATCGCGTCATACAGGTCGAATTGACGCGATTGACTCGGGAGACGCTGAAAGATTCCGGTTTGAATCAGAAGGCGATCGATCGCTCGAAGAACATGTTCGCCCTGGGCCTTGCCCTTTGGCTGTATTCGCGCCCGATCGAACCGGCTCAGCGTTGGCTCGAGGCCAAGTTTGCCAAGAAGCCCGAGATCCGGGATGCGAACCTGGAGCTCCTCAAGAAGGGCTTCCATTTCGGCGAAACCACCGAGCAGTTCGTGACCCGCTACGAGGTGACGCCAGCGACCCTGCCTCCTGGCCGCTACCGCGCCGTGCAAGGTGTCCAAGCCTTGGCCATGGGAATCGTCGCGGCGGCGGACAAGAGCGGTCTTCCAATCACGTATGGGTCGTACCCGATCACGCCCGCCTCTGACCTGCTGCATGCCCTGAGTCGCTACAAGAATCACGGCATCATGACCATCCAGGCCGAGGATGAGATCGCGGCCATCGGCATGACGATCGGTGCCAGTTTTGGCGGGGCGCTCGGTATCACAGGCACCTCAGGGCCTGGTATTGCCCTGAAGGGTGAAGCCATGGGCCTCGCTCACATCCTCGAGTTGCCGCTCGTCATCGTGAATGTGCAGCGTGGTGGACCGTCCACGGGCCTTCCCACGAAGACGGAGCAATCCGATTTGATGCAGGCGCTGTTCGGGCGAAATGGTGATGCGCCGATGCCGGTCATCGCTGCGTCCACGCCAGGCGATTGCTTCGAAGCTGCTTACGAAGCGTGTCGTATTGCCGTCAAGTACATGACGCCTGTCGTGCTGCTTTCGGATGGATACCTGGCGAACGGTTCCGAACCGTGGCTCATTCCCGATCCCGATTCGCTTCGCGACTTCCCAGTCGAGTTCGCGACCGAGTTCAACGCGGAAGAGGAGGGTGAAGAAGTGTTCTGGCCGTTTGTGCGCAACGAGGAAACACTCGCTCGCCCGTGGGCCAAGCCCGGTACGCCGAAGTTGGAGCATCGTGTTGGTGGCCTGGAGAAAGCCGACAAGACCGGCAACGTGTCCTACGACGCGGCCAACCACGAGAAGATGATCAAGCTGCGCGCCGAGAAGGTGGAGCGCGTCCAGCAGGACATGAAGCCGCTGGAAGTCTTCGGCTCCGAAGATGCGGATCTGCTCATCATCGGTTGGGGCTCGACGCGCGGTGCCATCGAGGCTGGCGTCACCCGGGCTCTGAACAACGGTCAGAAAGCAGCGGCCATTCATCTTCGCTGGGTGAACCCGCTACCGGCTGATCTGGGAGAGGTACTAGGTCGCTATTCCAAGTATCTGGTCCCTGAGCTGAACAATGGACAGTTGGTGCGCATCCTGCGCGACAAATTCCTGCTGCCGTTCGAGGCCATGAACAAAATCCAGGGTCGACCTTTCGGGCCCTCGGAAATCGAAAGAAAGATTGCAGAAATGGTGGGTTGATCCCTGCCCGTAAGACTATGTCTGACAACGATTCCAAGAAGCCCTCAGGTCGCAAACCGACACTGCCCCCTGGAATGGGAGCGCCTTCCGGCAAGAAGCCTACGCTTCCACCTGGAGCCTCTGCTGGTCGCAAGCCAACCTTGCCTCCAGGTGCTGGCAAACCTGCTGGTCGCAAGCCGACCATGCCCCCCGGAGCCAAACCGCCCGGTACCAAACCACCGGGCGCAATGCCTCCGGGATCAAAACCACCAGGCGCCATGCCACCGGGTGCGCCCAGTGGAGATGGAGCGAGCGTGCTCACGCGTGCTGATTTCTCTTCAGATCAGGATGTGCGCTGGTGTCCGGGTTGCGGCGACTACGCCATCCTGGCGACTGTTCAACGCTTGATGCCTGAACTGGGTGTGCCGCGTGAGAACCTGGTGTTCATCTCCGGAATCGGCTGCTCCAGCCGCTTCCCGTACTACATGAACACGTATGGCATGCACTCCATCCACGGACGTGCGCCCACGATCGTGACAGGGCTCAAAACAGCCCGGCCTGATCTGGATGTCTGGATGATCACGGGAGACGGCGATAGTCTGTCGATCGGTGGCAATCACATCATCCACATCATGCGCCGCAACGTGGATGTCCAGATCATCATGTTCAACAATCAGATCTATGGCCTGACCAAAGGACAGTATTCGCCGACGTCTGAGATCGGCAAGGTCACCAAGTCCACGCCATTTGGTTCGATTGATCACCCATTCAATCCGATCGCGCTGGTGCTGGGTGCCGACGCACCGTTCGCCGCACGTACGATGGATCGGGATCCGAAGCACATGAAGGAGATTCTCCGCAAGGCACATGACTTCAAAGGCACGGGCTTCGTAGAGGTCTATCAGAACTGCAACATCTTCAATGATGAGGCCTTTTTCGAGTTCACCGAGAAGGCTACCAAGTCCGACCGCGCCATCTTCTTCGAGCATGACAAGCCGCTGACCTATGCTGGTGGTACTCGAGGCCTGAGACTGGATGGATTCCATCTGGAATCGATCGATCTCGAATCGGGCGAGTGGGGCATCGATGACTGCCTGGTCTACGACGAAACGTCGCGCGAATTGGCTACGATCCTGGCGCGCGTCTACTGGCGCGAAGATCTCCCACAGCCTTTTGGTGTGTTCTATCGCGAGAACCGACCGACCTACGACGAGCAGGTAAACAAGCAGGTCACCGATGTCATGGAACGTCGCGGCAAAGGGTCGCTCGAAGATCTGCTGGCCGAGGGCGATACCTGGGTTGTTGAATAGTGATCGTTGAATAGAGGTCGTCGAGCAGCGCTGGTTGTGCCGCTGTAGTCGAATCGGGCTGGATCGGGATTGAATGAATCTTCTTGAACGATCCTCGTCGGATTCGTATATTTCTAGGCTCACCGGAATTCCGGTCTCCGTTAACACAACAGCCTTTCCAACGGCTCCACAAACGCTTTTTGGGCGTGCCGTGAGGATACCAGCATGAAAAAGGATCTCCATCCCGATTACCACACCATCAAGGTCAAGCTCGCTGATGGTACCGAGTTCGAAACGCGTTCGACGATGTCGGGCGATTCCTACGTCTCGGAAGTGGACTCAACCAACCACCCGTTCTACACCGGCAAGCGTCAGTTTGTAGACACCGCGGGTCGTGTTGAGAAGTTCAACCGTCGCTACGGCAAGAAGGCGGCTCAGACCGAAGAGTAATCGGTTCAGCGCGACTCTGGTCAACTCCTGGAGTCGCGGACCCTGCAAAGGGAAAGTTGGATGCAGTTCGCCTCAGCGCGGATTGCACTCGGAGCGGGACGCCGACTGGCGTCCCGCTTTTTTTGTATCGTCCCGTCGCCAACCAGCGAAATCATGCATGCAGTCGACTACATCCGGACAAAACGCGAAGGCGGTCAGCTGACCGACGGCCAGTGGCACGACCTGATCGCGCGATACACGGACGGAGACATCCCGGACTACCAGATGTCAGCATTGCTGATGGCTGCTTTCTTGAACGGGATGCAGGAAGCGGAAATGGTGTCCCTGACACATGCCATGCTGCACTCGGGTGTCGTTTTGGATCTCTCCGACATTGCCGGGCGCAAAGTGGATAAGCATTCCACAGGCGGTGTAGGCGACAAGGTCTCGATCCCGTTGGCTCCGATCGTGGCGGCCTGTGGCGTCCCCGTTCCGATGATTTCCGGTCGTGGCCTGGGTCATACGGGCGGCACGCTGGACAAACTCGAGTCCATTCCCGGATTCAGAACGGACCTGTCGATTGACGACTACCGCCGCCAGTTGGCGGACATCGGATTGGTGATGATTGGGCAGACGGCCGACATCGCGCCTGCGGACAAAAAGCTGTATGCACTGCGTGATGTCACAGCGACCGTCGAATTCGTTCCCTTCATCGCCGCCTCGATCCTCTCGAAGAAATTGGCGGAGGGCATAGATGCGCTGATCCTTGACGTCAAGCATGGCTCGGGCGCCTTCATGCAGGCAGAAGCGAATGCACGTCACCTGGCTGAGACCCTGGTTGGGGTCAGCGAAGGATTCGGAAAGCCGGCCGTTGCCCTGCTCACGGACATGGATCAGCCGCTGGGAAGGGCCGTCGGCAACTGGCCTGAAGTCGAAGAATCGATTGCGCTCTTGGCAGGAGAAGCGCCGGATGATCTCGAAGAAGTCACCTTGGCGTTGGCTGCAGAAATGATTGTCGCCGGTCATCAAGCCGAGACCATTACTGAAGCACTAGACAAAGCAAAGGACGCCATTCAATCGGGCGCAGCCATGGATCGATTCCGGATGATGGTCGAGGTGCAGGGAGGAGATGTCGAGAGCATTGCAAACCCGGGTAAGCGCACGGAGCAGGCTGTTGCGGCCGACGTCCGCGCGCCGGACGATGCTGCCGGATTCGTCACCCGTATTGACGCGCTGGACGTCGGCCGCGCCATGGTCACGCTTGGAGCTGGTCGCCAGACGAAAGAGGATGACGTGGACCCATTGGCGGGATGCGTCCTTTTGAAGCGAGAGGGAGACGCCATCGCACCTGGTGATGTCATCGCTCGCGTGATGGCTTCGACCGAAGAGCGCATGGAGGCCTGCATCGAAGGTCTTCAGTCCGCATGGTCCTTTGGCGAACGCTCTGTATCTGCGGGTTCGCGCATCACGGATCGGTACGCAGACGGCGCCTGGCGTTCGGGCAAATAGCCTCGACCGGGATCTCATTGCGCGTCAAGTGAATCTACGGGAGCTTCGTTCCGTAAGACCTCTTTCGATCCGGCTCATCCCCGTGGCCGGAAGACGAATGGGTGGACCCGACCACCTTCACTATATTCTGCCAGGGAACTCTCCTCCCACACACTCAACATCTGGTAAGACATGTCGATCTGGGCACGCTTCACGCGTTTCATCAAATCCGTTTTCGGCGGCGCAATCTCGGCCCTCGAAGACCCCAAGCTCATTCTGGAACAGAACATTCGCGAACTGAATGATCAGGTCCCGAAGATGAATGAGAACATCGCGACGGTGAAAGCCAACGTGATGATGCTTCAGAAGGAAGTAAAGAAGTACGAAAAGGAGCTTGCCGATGTGACGGCCAAGATCAAGGCTGGTATCCAGGCGGGTCGCGATGATATCGCCGAGCGCTACGCCATGCGCCTCGAGGGTGTCCAGGAGAACCTGGCTAGCACCAAAGAGCAGCTGAAGTATGCCTCTGCGGCCTACGACAAAGCGCTCCAGGTCAAAAAGGCATTCATGCGCGAGAAAGAGCGCAAGATCGCCGAGGCCAAAGATGCCCTGCGTGCACACGAGCGGGCCAAGTGGCAGGCCAAAGTTGCCGACACACTTGAGTCATTCGAAGTGACGGGCATCGATCAGACGCACGACGAAATGATCAGCCGTCTGCAGGAGCAGACTGCCCGCAGCGAGGCGCGCATGGAAATGGCGCTAGACTCGGTCGACTCCGAAGCGCTCAAGATCGAGGAAGATGCCCAGCAGATCAGGGCTTCTGAGCTCGTCAAGCAGTTCAAGCTTGAAATGGGCGTGGGCGACACCAGCGGCGCGAAAGAAGAGCCGCAGCTCGATGTCCCGGAGAAGGAAGCCGAGACGGGTGGCAAGACCATCGGTCGCGAGCGGACCCAGAACTGATTGGCTCACCAAACCGGTTGACCTGCCGTGGCGATGACTCCCGAGGAATACGAAGCATTCAAGGAGGCCGAGAAGGCGCACCTTCGGAAGTTGCGTGAGCTGAAGAAGACCCATCAGCAACTGCAACGAAAAGCGAAAGTGACGGGCGCCGTCACGGACATGGCCGAGGGCATCAACAGCCTCTTCAACGAGCACGAGGAGATGGTGGAGAAGCTGCAACGCGACTCCATCGAATCCGAGGCTCGTATGGAAGTGGCCCTCGACAACGTCGAAGCGTCCGACTCCACGTTGGAAGCTCTGGACGCGGCCGAGCTCGAAGCGGATCAGTCCCTGAGAAAGGCGCGCGCGCAAGAATTGATTCGGCAAATGAAAGCTGCCCAGGGCGATCGTTCCGATTCCGTTTCTTCGACTCCGTCATCCGATGCCACCGTATCCACGGAAGGGCAGCGTGAATCGTCCGAAACTCAGGCACCCAAGCCCTCGTCCGATCTACCTGAAAAAACCATCGGGAGGATGAAGCGTTGATGCCGTCTGGCGTGACCCTGAATCCTGATTGACGACTACCTTTTTGCCCGGCGACGCTTCGCCTGTCCTGCCTGCTGACGTGACTCGCAACCAACTCGATATCAACTACACCCGGGAAGCATTCCTGCATCCATGGAACCTCACGTTCCTGATTGTCTCGATGCTGGTGGCGTTCGGCGTGTCGTTGACGGGAGCTACGTGGCCGTTCGATGTGGCTCTGCTGGTTACATCGGGGCTCGAGCTGGCCTATTTGGGCACCATGCCCAGGAATGATCGATTCCGTC
Source organism: Rhodothermales bacterium (assembly GCA_028284865.1). Taxonomy (GTDB): domain Bacteria; phylum Bacteroidota; class Rhodothermia; order Rhodothermales; family UBA10348; genus JAAZVD01. Next base: position 15,782 of record JANQQV010000016.1, read on the forward strand.
GTGCCATTCGCTCGCGACGTGCCGCGGAGCATGCCAAGCCGCCGTCACAGAAAGAACTCTTCCAGACGCTGGCCGCCCAGGATCGTCGTCGGTACGCCCGTCTGCGGAAACTGGAAAAGGAGATTCGGGCGAACTACCGCAAACTCAGCTACGCCTCACAAGGTATGCTGGACTCTCACCTGAAGAAAATCGACGGGTTGCTCGAGTCATACATGAAGTTGCTCTATCAGAAGGAGCGCTACGAGTTCTCCGCCCAGTCAGGAGTCGAGTCTGAGGTCCTTCGTGCCATCGACTTGCTGCGCGAAGACATGGAAGACGACACGCCACGTGTCCGGGCCATCAAGGCACGTCGCCTCCGAATTCTGGAGCAGCGACTGGAGCGTTCCAAGAAGGGCCAGGAAAACCTGGAGATTATCGAAGCGCAGCTCGAGACCATTGAGGATGTGGTCAAATACATCCACGAGCAGTCTCTGACACTGCGCAATCCGGAGGAGATCTCCTTCCAGCTCGACACCTTGCTCACCGAAGTAGAGGAGACACAGGCGTCGGTTGAGGAGCTCGAGGAAGTCTTTGCCAATCCGGTCGACTTGCTCAATGAGATGGACACGTTCGAAGACCCCACCCAGGAGTCTTCCGAATCATCCCAGGAGAAGGTGCGCGAATAGGCCCTTCGAATCCACGATTCGGCGTATCTTCCGGCCGAGTCCCGTCCATCATTTTTCCTGCATGTCATACACCACGCTTCTGGTTGATGTCGATGACAGCGGCATTGCGACCGTCACCATCAACCGCCCCGACAAACTGAATGCCCTGAACGCTGACGTCATTGATGACCTCGATGCGTTCTTTTCCCGCGCAGAGACTGACGAATCCATCAAAGGAATCATCCTGACGGGAGCTGGCGAAAAGAGCTTTGTTGCAGGTGCAGACATTGCGCGATTCCGGGAACTGGATGGGCCATCAGGCCGCCTGTTCGCCGATCGAGGGCAAGCCGTTTTCAACCGCATCGAGAATCTTCCCAAGCCGGTCATCGCCGCCATCAACGGCTTTGCACTGGGTGGGGGAAGTGAGCTGGCCCTCGCGTGCCACATCCGGATCGCCGCAGACAACGCGGTCTTCGGACAGCCTGAAGTGAATCTCGGTATTCTGCCGGGATATGGAGCCACACAGCGCTTGCCGCGATTGGTGGGTCTGGGCATAGCCACGGAACTGATCCTGACGGGCAACATGATCAAGGCGGATCGGGCGCATGCCATCGGCCTGGCCAATCAGGTCGTCCCCGCGGCTGAACTGATGGGCGCCGCTCGGAAGATGATGGGCACCATCCTGTCGAAAGCGCCGATTGCTGTGGCGCTGTCGCTCAAAGCGCTTCGGGTGGCAGATCGTCCATTGGCGGAAGGTCTGGATGTCGAGGCCGGTTTGTTTGGAGAGGCCTGCGATACGGAGGATTTCAAGGAGGGGGTCGAGGCGTTTCTCGGCAAGCGTAAAGCTTCCTTCACCGGTCGGTAGGTCACCCACCCCATGGAAATCGCCTTTATTCTGATTGCGCTGGTCTTCAGCGCGTTTTTTTCGGGGTCCGAGATCGCGTTCGTCGCGGCCAACCGACTCCGCGTAGAGGTGTTTGCTCGTCGCGGAGGCATGGTCGGGGGACTGGTTTCGGGATTCCTGGAAAAGCCGGCGACGTTTCTGACCACGACGCTCGTGGGCAACAACCTGGCCCTGGTTCTCTATTCAACCCTGGTCGCCCTTTCCCTGGAAGCGCCGCTTCAGGCGTTTTTTGGTGATCTGCTGGGCATGCCCGGAGCGGCGGATGTGCTCGCGCTGACTGTTCAGACGATCATCGCTTCGGTGGTCGTATTGATCATCGGGGAAGTCATCCCCAAATCGATCATGCGGGAAGTTGCCAACCGGGCCGTGTTTTGGCTGGCTGTCCCTCTGCGGGTTACTTACTTCCTGCTGCTGCCGCTCATTCTCATTTCCCGGTGGACGGCCACCGGTCTGATGAAGCTGGCCGGAATTGACGCCGATTCCTTTTCAGACTTTATCCGCAGGGACTTTGAGTTGCTGATCGAGGAAAGCAAACGTTCGGGAGAACTGGATCTGGACGAGGAGGAGTCGATACTTGTGTCGAATGTTTTCGCCATGGGCTCCATTCGCCTGAAGGAGTCGATGGTCCCGCGTACGGACATCATCGCATTGGACGAGACATCTTCCATTGACGAGCTACGCACGGCTTTTGTAGAAACAGGCCACTCCAAGATTCCGATCTATCGGGAGAACATCGACAAGATCGTGGGTGTCGCGTTTGCATACGATCTGTTCTCCAATCCCAAATCGATCGAGGACATCATTCGTCCCGCAACGTTTGCACCGGAAACGAAGCTTTCCAAAGAACTCCTTCAGGAGTTTCTGGAAACCAACACATCGATCGCCATTGTGATCGATGAGTATGGTGGGACGGCCGGTCTGGTCACGTCTGAAGACCTGCTTGAAGAGATCTTCGGCGACATCCAGGACGAGTTTGACGTGGCCGAAAACATGCTGCGCGTGCTCAGTGACGACGCGGTCATCGCCAGTGGTCGGCTGGAGATTGACCAGTTGGACGAAGACACGGATCTGAAGCTACCCGAAGGTGACTTCGAAACGGTCGCTGGTTACCTGCTGGAGCGGCTGGGGACGATCCCTAAAGTGCGCGATGAATTCGAGCTGGACGGCTTCCGATTCGTCATCCTGCGGGCCACGGCCAACCGGATCGACCTGGTACGCATATCCAAAGTGCCGCCCGTCGAAGCCGTCGCGACCCCGAGCTAGCGCTATTCTGTCCGACCAACCCTTTGACGGGTGCCTATTTCTTGTCGGATGCCTCGCCGCTGCCGATTGATTTACGCATCTGCGTATCGGCTTCCACATTGCGCAGGTTGTAGTAGTCCATCACGCCCAGATTCCCGCTACGGAAGGCTTCTGCCATGGCAAGCGGGACTTCGGCTTCGGCTGCGATGACTTTTGCGCGTTGCTCCTGGACGGCAGCACGCATTTCCTGCTCGTGGGCGACAGCCGCCGCACGGCGCTCTTCGGCCTTGGCCTGAGCGATTTTCAGATCCGCCTCAGCCTGGTCGGTCTGCAGCTTGGCACCGATGTTTTCGCCAACGTCCACGTCGGCGATATCGATGGACAGGATTTCAAACGCCGTGCCCGAGTCGAGACCTTTGGAGAGGACCACTTTCGAAATCGAATCCGGGTTCTCAAGCACGGCTTTGTGCGTCTCTGAAGAACCAATGGTGGAAACGATCCCCTCACCGACACGGGCGATGATCGTCTCTTCGCCCGCACCACCGACCAGTCGTTCGATGTTGGCACGGACGGTAACACGCGCGATGGCGCGCACCTGGATACCGTCCTTGGCAACGGCCGAAACGGGAGGCGTCTCAATGACCTTCGGATTGACCGATACCTGCACGGCTTCGAATACGTCGCGGCCGGCCAGATCGATAGCCGTTGCGCGTTCAAAGGGCAGGTCAATGTTGGCTTTGTCGGCTGAAATCAACGCATTGACCACCTTCTGGACCTGTCCACCTGCCAGGTAGTGCGCTTCCAATTGAGGCGGACCCACATCGATCCCAGCCTTGTGCGCAGTAATCAGCGGCTTCACGATGGTTGCCGGAGGCACCTTGCGAAGTCGCATTCCCATCAGGTCCCGAACAAGCTTCACCCGCACCCCCGAGAAAAAGGCTGTGACCCAGAGGCCGACCGGGATGAAGTACAGAAATACGACCAGTCCGAGAAAGATCAGCGCGATGAGCGCCAGGCCGGAAGTGGTGAGCAATGATTCCATGACAGGAAGAGTCGATGTAGGAGGATGCAGACGACCACTCAGGTCGCCAAGTCAGATCAGAAAAGTGCTACGCTGAATGCGCGGTCGGGGTCCGTCAGGAGGTGCCGTCTGCGACGGATTCCGATCTCATGTAGTCGCCACTGGCTCCACCCGTTTTCGCCAGCAGGTGGATGCCCTCAATCCGGATGTCCTTGGTGATGGATTTGCACATGTCGTAGACCGTCAACGAGGCGACGCTGACTGCCGTCAAGGCTTCCATTTCTACGCCCGTCGGTCCGAGGCTCTTGGCAAACGCGCGAATGTCCACGGCGGACGCTTCATCGTTGAGCGTCAGGTCAACATCGACGCCCTGTATTTGGACCTGATGACAGAGGGGGATCAGACGAGGCGTTTCCTTTGCGCCCATGATGCCGGCGATCTGAGCAATCGAGAGCACGTCCCCTTTGCGCACCGTGTTGTCACGTACTCGCTGAAATGCTTCTTCGCCCAGAACCACCCGGCCAACGGCAACGGCGGTACGGATCGTGGCGGATTTACCGGAGACGTCGACCATGTGGACGCCGCCTTCTGGACGGACATGCGTGAAATCAGACATGTGACAACAGGTGTTGAAGAGCAGTTGTGGGGTGACTGTGATCGCTCGTCCTACGTCACAGGGTCGTACCTGTTCGGTTGTATACGAGCGTTATGATCGAGCGGAATTCCGATCCCGGCACCCGAGCCGTCACCCCCCGATCAGGATCATGGGCCGATTTTCGCTCTGTGCAATCACATCCATTCCGGCGTGCGAAGCAGCCTTGCGAGCCAGGGCAGACTGGATGGTTTCAAGCAGCCGTCGGTCGTTGATGCCTCCTCGCATCATGTCTCGGAGGTTGACCTCGCTGGCGCCAAAGAGGCAGACTTTGAGCTTTCCGTCCGCGGTAATCCGGATGCGGTTGCATCCCGCGCAAAAGTGGTCGCTCATGGAAGAAATGAAGCCGACGGATCCCTGGAATCCTGGCACCCTCCACAGCTTTGCCGTTTCGGAGTCATCCTCCTCATGCCGGGCGAACGTCGGCCAGCGTTCCTGAATGAGTTCGACCATCTCCTGATACGGCATGAACTCACCGGTATTCCAGGCATTGCCATCGAAGGGCATGTATTCGATGAACCGGATTTCGATGGGCGACGACTCGGTCATCGCCACGAAGTCGACCAGCTCATCCTCATTGAAGCCCCGAAGCACTACACAATTGACCTTGACGGGGTCGTACCCCGCGTCGATTGTCATGTTGATCGCTTCAAGGACCGTTTCCAGGCCTTTTCGGCGCGTTATGTGCTGAAAGCGGTCTTCTTTGAGTGTGTCGAGTGAGATGTTGAATCCTGTGACGCCTGCATCCTTCAGTTCGCTGAGCTTTCGGGGAAGCAGCAGCCCATTGGTCGTGATGGTCAGTTCGCGCAGGCCATCCAACGCGCTGATCTTCTCCACCAGTTGAACGATCTCCTTGCGGATCAGCGGTTCGCCACCGGTCAGTCGGATTTTCGTCACGCCATGTGCCACAAGCAACTCGGCCAGCCGCATGATCTCCTCGAATGAGAGGATGTGATCGCGTGGCTTGAGCTCCACACCTTCCGCGGGCATGCAGTAGGTACACCGCAGATTGCAGCGCTCGGTGAGGGAAATGCGCAGGTAGGTGTGCTGACGACCGAAGGAGTCCGTCAGCACGTCCAGGGGGGACGTATTCAGGGAAGGGGTATCGTCCGAACCGCTACTCATTCGCTACCGATGGATCCATGGACTTCCTCTCCCGCAAACACGGTTGCCACGATCTCGGTCTCCAAGATGCGCGGAGCCGCGACCTGCATGATGTCGTCCGAAAGCACGACGAAGTCGGCATGCTTGCCCGTTTCAATCGATCCGCTCACGTCTTCCTGGAAGGCTGCAAAGGCCGCTCCTTTGGTAAAACCGTACAGCGTCTCCTCGCGACTTAGGCGTTCTTCGGGGTACCAGCCGCCTTCAGGGAAAAGCGTCTCGGTCTGCCGCGTGACGGCGGCGAAGAAGCCCAACAGCGGATCTGATTTCTCGACAGGGAAGTCCGAGCCCAATGCCAAGGGAACGCCAGCGTCGAGAAGCGTCTTCCACGCATAGCCGCCCCGAATACGGAAGGGCCCCAGGCGATCCTCGGCCATGTTCAGATCGCTTGTGGCATGCGTGGGCTGCATCGAAGCGATGATTCCCAGCTCTTTGAAACGATCGATTTCCGATAGCTGGATGATCTGAGTGTGCTCGTCACGATGACGTCCCTCGGGTGAAACGCCGGCAGCTTCATAGGAATCAAGGAGTACCTGGTTGCCGCGGTCGCCGATGGCGTGCGTGTTGACCTGGTAGCCGCAATCGACGGCTTGCTGGACAACTTCGGCGAACTCCTCAGGCTCAGAAAACAGCAAGCCACGGTTGCCGGGATCATCCGAATAGTCGTCGATTAGGGCCGCGCCGCGGCTGCCCAGTGCGCCGTCCAGATAGAGCTTGACGGAGCGAACGGTCAAGCGCTCGCCGTAGTCGATGATGTGGTTGTTGCAGATGGCGTCGAATGTGGATCCCGTGCCGCCCACCATGGCATACATGCGCATTGGGAATCGCTCCTCATTGATGAAGCGCTGATACCGCTCGATGGTTGCCATGCCAACGCCTGCGTCATGAACACCAGTCAGTCCCACTTCGGCCGATTCCTGCAGTGCCAGCTCTAGAGCTCGGTCCAGCTGTTCTTCGTTCAGGTCCGGAACGACGGCGTTTATGATGTTCTCAGCCGCATCAATGAAGATGCCTGTGGGCTCATCATCTGCACCCCGAATGATGGCTCCGCCAACCACATACCGAGTCTCGCGGATCTTGTCCATGCCCGCTGCTTCCATGGCGGCCGTGTTGGCCCAAGCCGCATGGCCGTCAATGCGTCCCAACCAGACTGGACGATCCGGAAAGTGAGCATCCAGATCTGCAGCCGTAGGAAAGGCGCGTGTTGGCCACAGCTCCTGATTCCAGCCACGACCCGTGATCCAGGCGCTGTCGGGCAGATCGGCTTCATATGCTTTGAGTCGCGACATCACTTCTTCCAGCGAGCGCGTGCCCCGCAGGTCAACCTGCAAGCGTTGCGTACCAAGTCCCATGAAGTGCCCATGAGCATCAATGAATCCGGGGACGATGGTCTTGCCGCCAGCCGATCGTTCTTCCAGACCTGGATGAGCAGCCCGGACTTCATCGGCTGTTCCAACCGTGCCGATGCGACCGTCGATTACAGCAAAAGACTCAGCTGTGGGTTGGGCGTCGTTGACGGTGTAGACTACAGCGTCAGTCAAGATATAGCCAGAGGGAGATTCCGTCGAGCAAGCGGTCAGGAATAGAACGGCCGCAATGGCGGCGTAGAACGAGGTTTTCATGAGGGAGAGATCAGCAGGTGGGATGACATTTCAGCGGGAGGCACTGAAGACTGATTGCTCAATCTATTGAGGAAAGTGCCAACACGCGGGTCTGGTTATTGGTTTCGCTTTTCGATGCTCAGGGTCACTGGTCCCCAATTGAGTAATTCTACGTCCATCATGGCCCCGAACTCGCCACGGGCTACCGGGTGGCCCAGTTCTTTGGACAGCGTAGTACAGAACTGCTCGTAGAGCGGCTCTGCCATTTCGGGACGCCCCGACTCAATGAACGACGGGCGATTACCCTTTGCGGCATTACCGTAAAGGGTGAACTGAGAGACGACCAGCGCGGCCCCGCCGTGGTCAATGACCGAGCGGTTCATCCGTCCCTCTTCATCGGGGAAGATGCGCAGGTTGGCGCATTTGGCGGCCAGCCAGGGAATCAGGTCTTCAGTATCCGTGGTGTGAACGCCGAGCAAGATCAGGAGCCCCTCTTTGATGGCTCCCGTTTCGCGTCCTTCGACGGTCACGCGTGCATGCTTCACCCGCTGTACGAGAGCAATCATGGAGTCTCCTCACGGGTCGGGTTGTTCAGCATCTCCGGGTCGAATGCGTCGGCGAATGCCTGGAGCGCACGCCCGCGATGACTGATGATGTTTTTCGTTTCGGATGCCATCTCGGCAAAGGTCTCCTCGTAGCCATCCGGTCGGAAAACGGGGTCATAGCCGAATCCGCCAGACCCCCGGTCCTCGCGAATGATCTCACCGTTGCACACGCCTTGGAAGAACCGGGTACCCGAATCAGTCGCCAAGGCGATGACCGTACGGAATCGGGCGCGCCGGTCGTCCATGTCCCGGAGTCGCGAGAGCAGGAGCGCGCGATTGGCTTCGTCGTTTGCGTCGTCCCCGGCGAATCGTGCTGAATGGACGCCCGGCGCGCCTCCAAGGGCGGCTACTTCCAGTCCGGTGTCATCGGCAATGGTGGGAAGGCCCGAAAAGGCATGCAGCTCTTCGGCTTTCTTGGCCGCATTGCCTTCCAGGGTGGGGCGATCTTCGTCAACATCCGGAGCATCTGGAAAAGCGTCCAGGGAGACCAGATCGATCCCTAACGGCGCCATGATTGCAATAATTTCACGGAGTTTATGCGGATTTCGGGTCGAAACGAGCAATTTGAGGGCCATTCAGGACAAGCGCGTTTTTGCGCTGAATAGGTTGATGTCCGTATATTGCAAGGCTGTCCAAAAATATTTCAACCACTCAAGGAGTGATCTGACGTGCCTGTAGGTATCAAAGTAAGGGATAACGAGTCCATCGACCGCGCACTGCGCCGCTTCAAGCGCGCCGTAAACCGTAGCCGCGTGCTACGCATTTACCGCGGCAACATGGCCTTCACCAAGCCCTCCGAGGAGCGTCGTCTGGCCCGTCAGAAGGCTGCACGCAACTCGCGCCGTCGTTCCCGCTACTAGGGCGACCGCACAGAATTACGTACATCCGGCTTCCGGCACACCCCACCCCGCTGCCTGAAGCTTCAGAGAGGTGTGAAGATGCCCCCTCCGTCTGGAGGGGGCATCTTTGATTTTAGTCTTTTTGGGCTCCCCCTGATTGGGGGGAGCTTCTTTTATTTTGGTTTTGTTGGGCTCCCTAGATCAGGGGGGCTTCCCATTCTTCGACTGTCGGGACTCGCCCCGGGCAAAATCATCCCGAACTTAGGCCCAAATCGATCAGCCGAGGCCCAAAGCCTCTTTGACGAGAACAGACTGCTCGGCAGCGTGAATGTGAGCTGATCCCGTAGCCGGGCTGGCGGACGCATCGCGACCGACGTACTGGACCCGAAGACCATTCAGCTCGGACGCGTCGATGGCCCGGTCCATCCGACGGTGCAAGTAGTGCCATGCACCCATGTTTTCGGGCTCTTCCTGGACCCAGATGACATCCTTGGCTCCCTTGAATCGGTTGAGCTCAGCGATGACTTGCTCTTCAGGGAACGGGTACAGCTGCTCGACTCGGACAAGCGCAACAGAAGCATCACCTTTCTTCTCGACCAGGTCGTAGTACACTTTGCCGCTACAGAAGACGATCCGTTCTGCTGATTCGGCATCAGCCGGGATGACTTCCTGGAAAGATCCGCCGGTCAATTCCTCCGGGGTCGAGACCACGGCAGGATGACGCAGCAGGCTCTTGGGCGACATGACCACGAGAGGTTTGCGGATGTCTGCTGCGGCCTGTCGACGCAACCCATGGAACAGGTTTGCAGGCGTCGAGAAGGAGCACACGATCATGTTATTCTCTGCACAGAGCTGAAGGAAACGCTCAAGGCGTGCGGACGAGTGCTCCGGGCCCTGCCCTTCGAATCCGTGTGGAAGCAACAGGACCATGCTGCTGGTCTGCCCCCATTTCTCTTCGGCGGCAGACAGGAACTGGTCAAAAACGATCTGCGCACCGTTCGCGAAATCACCGAACTGCGCCTCCCAGACAACCAAGGCATCCGGGTTGGCCACCGAGTATCCGTATTCGAACCCGCAAACAGCGTACTCGGAGAGGAGGGAGTCGTAGATGAACAGGTGCTCCTGCTCCTCGGTGATGTGATTCAGCGGGATGAACTCAGAACCGTTTTCCTGATCGTAGAGCACGGCGTGGCGGTGCGAAAACGTCCCACGACGCGAGTCTTGACCACTGATCCGTACACGCGTGCCGTCGACCAGGATGGAGCCGATGGCAAGCGCCTCTGCAAATCCCCAGTCAATGCGTTTGTCCTCGAAGTAGAGCTTCTCACGCCGCGAGAACTGACGGGTCAGCTTCTTGTGGACGTGGAAGTCTTCGGGGAGGTCGTTGAGCGCCTTGACCACGGCCTGCAGTGATTCGTCCGTCGCCGCCGTGTCAACCACGGGCAGCGGTGCCGGGACCCGCTTCTTGAGCAGCTCCTCATCGGCAGGGGCTTCACGCTCCACAACTTCCTTGGTCCGCTCAAACGCTTCCTGGAGACGCGAGCGATAGTCCTGCAGCATCTGCTCAGCCTGCTCGGGAGCCATATCCCCGCGACGCAGCAAGAGCTCGGTGTACAGCTTTCGAGGGGAGCGCTTTGCCTCGATCTTGCGGTAGAGCGTCGGCTGCGTGTAGGTCGGTTCGTCGCCTTCGTTGTGGCCGCGCACACGGTAGGATAGGACATCGATGACGACGTCCTTATTGAACGCCTGGCGATACTCCAGGGCCAGACGCGCAACACGCACGCAGGCTTCCGGATCGTCTCCATTGACATGGAAGATCGGCGCCTGAATCATGCGCGCACTGTCCGTGGCATAGGTCGAGCTACGGGCCATTTCAGGACCCGTCGTGAAGCCGATCTGGTTGTTCACGACCACGTGGATGGTACCACCAGTGTGATAGCCAGGCAGCTGACTCATATGGAGGGTCTCAGCGACGACGCCCTGACCGGCAAATGCAGCATCGCCATGGATCAGGATCGGAATGACCGAGTCCAGATGGTCGTTATCCGGGTTGTCCGTTTCCTGGGTCCGGAATTCCTGCTTGGCGCGCACCATGCCTTCCACGACCGGGTTGACCGCTTCGAGGTGGCTGGGGTTTGAAGCCAGGGAAATGATGACCTCCTGACCATCCGGCGCAATATGCTTGCCGACCGAACCCAGGTGGTACTTCACATCGCCCGAACCCTGCGTGGTATTGGGGTCGATGTTGCCCTCGAATTCCGAGAAAATGGCTTCGTAAGGCTTGTTCATGATGTTGGCCAGCACATTCAGGCGACCACGATGGGCCATCCCCATCACCACCTGATTGACGCCCTTCTCGGCGGCATCAGACAGGATGCGATCCAGCATCGGGATGATGGTCTCGGATCCTTCAAGCGAGAATCGCTTGTGTCCGATGTACTTGGTATGCAGGAAGGTCTCGAAGGCCTCAGCGGCGTTGAGCTTCTGCAGCATGCGGTGCATGGCCTCCTCGTCGATCGCGTAGTCCGAGCCGCTTGGTTCGATACGATCCTGCAGCCAACGCTTTTCGGTTGGCGAGGAGATGTGCATGAACTCCACACCGATTTTCCGCGTGTAGGTGCGACGGAGGATGTCGAGGATGTCACGCAAGGGGAGCAGGTCTTTGCCACCCAGTCCACCAGTCACGAATTCGCGGTCCAGATCCCAGATGGTCAGGCCGTAGTTGGCTGGATCCAGTTCAGGGTGTGGCTCCCAATCATATCCGAGAGGGTTGATGTCTGCTTGGAGATGGCCTCGGACCCGGAATGCCCGGATCAGCTGTAGGACAGAGGCCTCTTTGCGAATGGCATCGACTTTCGTGCTCTGCGAGCGCTTGCCCACCTGAGGCGTCGAATCCTTTGTCAGCGTCCAAGGCTGGAAGGGGATGTTCAGATCCCGGAAGATGCCCTGATAGAAGTCATGTTCGCCGCGGAGGAGTTGATCGATGCGGGCCAAGAATCCGCCACTTTCTGCTCCCTGGATCACGCGGTGATCGTAGGTCGAGGTGATGGTCATGACCTTCGAGATGCCGGTCTGACTGATCATCTCTGGTGGGAGGGCATAGTATTCGGTCGGGTATCCGATCGAGCCAACTCCCACGATGACACCTTGTCCAGGCATCAGACGGGGCACGCTCAGATTCGTCCCGATCATACCCGGGTTGGTGAGCGTGGCCGTTGTGCGGGCGAAGTCGTCCAGCTCAAGCTTGTTGTCTCGTGCGCGCTTGACGATGTCGTTGTAGGCGCCCAGGAGCTTCGCAAAGTTCAGCTTGTCCGCTGCCTTCACGTTGGGCACCAGGAGCGTGCGCTTGCCGCGACGCTCAATATCGATAGCCAGTCCCAGGTTCACATCGTGGGGAATGACATGCACATGCCCATCTTCGCCTTCGCGACGATAGGTCGTGTTCATCGATGGGAATTCCTTGAGCGCCGATACGATGGCGTACGCAATGATGTGCGTGAAGGAGACCTTGTTGCCGCCGACATGACGCTGGTGATCATTGATCAGCGCGCGGTTCTCCTCCATCAGCTTCACGGGCACCGTACGGACTGAAGTCGCCGTAGGCACACCCAGGGAGGCCTCCATGTTCTCGACGATCTTGGCGCCCGGGCCACGAATCGTTTTCTCGTCGGCATGTGTTGGCTGAGAAGGAGCCGAAGCCGGAGAGGGAGCCGCAGGGGTCGAGGGAGCACTGTCTGTAGCCGGCGCGGGGGCCGGAGCGACAAAGCCGTCGTCTGGTTTGAAGCCCTGGAAAAACTCTTTCCAGTTTTCGCCGACGCTGTCGGGATCCTGGAGATACTGGCGGTAGAGCTCTTCGATGTAGCCGGTGTTGAATCCGAGCGAGGTCACGATGGGAAATCCGTGTAGTGATGGGAGTTGGGCGCAATAAGCGGCACGGCGTCAACGAACGGGAATCACCCAGGATTCGATGGGAGGTGCATGTTTTCCCTTTTCGCGGGGGTTTCAAACAGGCATCGAGCCGTAAGGCGTGCGGTCAAGGGGCGCTTGGGAGGGGGCGCCTGGTGCCAGTGCTACAACCAACCGCGTTCGCGATACCAGGCAATCGTTTCGGCAATGCCCGTGCTGAGCTCCACGCTGGGTGCGTATCCTAATTCGCGCGCGGCCTTTCCGCTCTCACACATCAGGGCGGCTTCGAGGATTTCGCGAGCCTTCTCCCGGTTGAGAGGGGGGTATTGCCCGAACAATCGTCCGCCCCATTCACTCACCGCTCCTACAAAGGGCACGATGGCGCGAGGGATGGGCAGGGTGAGGACGCGACGATCCAGCGCTGCGGCCGCGGCATCGCGGACTTGATGCCACGCTACCTGAGCGGGCCCTCCGAGGAAAAACGTCTGCCCAATCGCACGATCATGCGTTCCTGAAAGCAGAATTCCCTCGGTCAAGTCTGCGGCATGAACCAGGCTCAGGCTTGGAACCGATCCGTCGCCTACGATCGGGCACAGGCCCTTGGATACCGATTGGAAAAACGTCAGGATGTCGGTTTCGCGAGGCCCGTACACGGCTGGCGGCCGGATGATGGTGAGAGGCGTCCGATCGAACCAGGGCTGCAGCCGCTCTTCCATCAGCGCTTTCGAGTGGCCGTAGTCGCTGACCGGTTCGAGGGCGACGGATTCATCCACGATACCTGAACCACCTCGGCCCACTGCCGCGAGGCTGCTCGCGATAACTGTCCGAGTGACCGAACCCGATTGTGCGATGGCGCGCATCAGGTTTTCGGTTCCATCCACATTGTCTCGGATGAATGCGTCGAGCTCTGGAGCCCGTGTGCGACCCGCAATGTGGAATACCACATCTGCACCGTTTACGCCTTGCTCCAACACTGTCTGATCGTGAAGCGTCCCGGTGACGACGTCGATATCCAGTCCTTCCAGCCACTTGGGATCCGTGCGAACAAGGCATCGCACGCGGGCGCCACGGGCCAGCAAGGCATCCACCAGATGACTACCCACGAAGCCGGTGCCACCCGTCACGAAGACGGTCTTGTCGACCCAGTCCTGGGCGGCTGTCGGCGAGGAGGAGGTCATGGGGATTATCCCCGCAGTCTAAGCTGCGTGGTTTTGGTTACTGTGCGCGCAGCCTCAGCTGCGCGACGGACTCGATGTGGTGCGTATGCGGGAAGAGGTCGACGGGCTGGACCTGGACGACTTCGTACGTGTCCATCAGGTAGGAAAGGTCCTTCGCCTGGGATTGCGGATTGCATGACACATAGATGAATCGCTCCGGCGCCAGCTCGCCGATCTGACGAACAACTTTCGGATGCAGGCCGGCTCGCGGCGGGTCCACAATGAGCACATCGGGTTTGCCATGCTTTGCGATGAAGTCCTCGTTGAACAGCTTCATCATGTCGCCGGTCTCGAATGTCACATTCGAAATGCCATTGGCCTCCGCATTGCGACGGGCGTTCTGAACGGCTTCGTCGACCAGTTCAACGCCCACAACGTGCTTGACGTGGGGCGCTACGTAAAGCGATATCGTGCCGGCCCCGCAATACAGGTCATAGACCAGATCTTCCGGCGTGAAGCCGGCATAGTCGGCCGCCACTTTGTAGAGCGTTTCAGCCTGCTTCGTGTTGGTCTGGAAGAACGCGTTGGAGGCAATCTCGAACGTGTGTTCACCGATGCGGTCGTGGATCACACCCGAGCCGAATACCAAGTGCGCCTCTTCGCCAAAAGCCGTTTGGGCAACACCGGAATTGATGGTGTTGATGAAGGTGGTGACCTGCGGTGCGACCTCCTTCATCCACGTCGCCATCGCCTCCATCCGGTCGGTATCATGATGGCTTGTCACCAGATTCACCATGATCTCCTCGGTGTGCGCTGCCTGGCGAATCACCAGGTGGCGCAGGTAGCCGGTGTGTTTTCGAGCGTGCCATGGGCGCCAGTCTTGCTCAAGCGCATACTCCCGGACTGCATTGACAAAGGCAGCACTCCACTCGGACTGGAGATGACACTCCTTGAGGTCCAATACCTTGGCAAAGTTGCCCGGAACGTGCAGTCCCAGAGCAAATGACGTATCGAAATCATCTCCAGACTGGATCTCGGCTGGCGTAAGCCAGCGACCCGCGCTGAAGCTGAATTCCATCTTGTTGCGGTAGTAGAAGATGTCATCCGCGCCAAGGGCCGGATGTACTACGGCGTCCGGAAGGCCTCCTTGATGGGCGAATGCTTCCTTGACGGATTGCGTTTTGGCATCAAGCTGCGCCTGATAGCCGACTTGCTGCCACTTGCAGCCACCACACGTTCCGAAGTAGGCACATTTCGGGTCGGTGCGAAGCGGCGAGGGATCGATGACTTCCAGCAGTGCCGCTTCTGCGAACTTCTTCCTTTTGCGGTACACCCGGGCCTTGACCCGATCACCCGGGACAGCTCCGGGGACGAACACGACGTAGCCGTCCAACCGGGTCAATGACTTGCCGCGGTCAGCAAACTTTTCGATGTCCAGCGTCAGAATGGAGCCTTTTTTCACGGCAGCAACAGATTGGTGGTGGTAGGACGATAGCGGTCAGGTCACTCAGAACGTGTGGCCGATACCGAATTGCAGAACAGGTTCGCGGAATCGATCGGGAAGGATATCACCGCGACGTCGGGGATCGTGGACTTTGTACGCCGCATCGAGGCGAACGATCAGGTATTCCCAACCGAGACGAAGGCCGAATCCAGCGCCGAGCCCCATATCGCCCATGAACGAGTCGAATCGGAATCGTCCATCGTCAACGCCGGGATTGCGCGGGCCCAGCCACACATTTCCGGCATCGGCGAACAGAGTGAAGATCCAGTCGGCTTCCAGCAATCGCCGAATGACCACGGTTCTCAATTCAGCGGATGCTTCGAATTTGATGTCGCCACCCAGGATGTTGGCGCCTTCGCTGCTGACCAGCGAGTCGGCATCGGACGTGAACCGGGCAGCACCCGGACCAAGCTCTCTCAATCGCCAGGCACGCACCGAGTTGGCTCCTCCACTGTAGAATCGCCGGTCGAACGGCACGACATCCGCATTCCCTGTCGGGTGAGCGAATCCGGTAAACACCTTCCAGGCGAATGTGGCCCGTTCGGAAATGGGCTGATACCGTCGGACTTCGGCTGACATGCGTACGTACTGCCGGTAGATCATCCCGCGGTTTTGACCACTCCCATCGAAGACGGCGAACCCGGGGATCGTGCCGTCCACCGTTCCATGCGAGAACACCCAGCCGTCGAGGAGCCTTCCGATGTTGCCACCGAATTCAATGGAGGCCTCCCGGTAATGGCCCCGGTCGCGGCGAAAGGGGTCAACCGTCGTGCTGCGAAGCGTGTACCGCAGGGCGTTGTTGAATTGCGGTCGCGTGTAGTCCTCGATGATCTGGGCCTGCTGAACCGGGTCATCCACGGTGGTCAGGATATCGTCGAGGAAGATCTCCTTGAATCCCGAGAGGGTATCGGGATTGGAGACACTGAGGTCGACCAGGTCAATGATGGATGCCAGATTTTCGGTATGACGCAGCTCGAATCGGTAGCGGGCGCCCCCTCGACCTCGCAAGGTGAGGCGAAGGGCGTCACGCCGGGCCGCCAGCAGCGAGATGGTCATCTGACTCCGCGCATCATAGAGCGATGACAGGCGGTCGAGTCGACCCAGCGGGAAAGTCAGATAGGGATAGGAAAGGCCAATGCTGTTTTCCCACTGGGCAGACGTGAAGCCGCCGAATCCCGCGATATCTGCCGAAATACTCCCTGTGGAGTTGATGGTGAGCGCCTCGCCCCCTCCGAACAGGTTCAGGTTGGAATACGTGACCCCAAGACCCATCCCCAGTTCGTTGTCGGAGTCGGCCAATGCACCGCTGCGTTGCTGCATGAACGTCTCGAAGCGGGCTTGATGGCGAACACGGGTTCGGAGACGGATATGGTGATCGAGACGGATTGTCCCATCGTCGAGAGTATCCGGGATGGCAGGCTCGATGTCCGAAAAGGCAAATACGCCCGTCGCATCCAATCGTCGTTTGGTGGCCAAAAGCCGGCTCTGGTTGTACTGGTCGCCCGGTCTGAACTGAAGGGTGCGCTCAAGCAGATCGAAGTCCAGTCGGCGCTCGCCGGTAAAGGCGGCCGTCAGCATTCCGCCTTCTTGAACGGATTCCGATGATGCCAGAGCAGTGGTGTCGGCTCGCGCCTCGGCATCCTGCTGGGGCCCTTCCACATCATAGTGAATGTCCCCGAAGCGGTATCGCGATCCCAATTCGACCGCCATTGTCACGTCGAATGAGTCAGGATACATGGGATATACGACCGCATGAATGGCATCCCGATAGACGTCGGCGTATCCCCGGTCGCGCAGGAATCGGATGAGTCGCTGTCGCTCCTGGACAAGCAAGGGCTCCGAATACCGAAGGTTGTCTGGTTGCCAGGTGAGCGAGTCCGAAATGGCGGCACCTTCCGTCGGAATCATGGACTCCAATAACAGGTCCTGCTTTTCGCTGACCAGCAGATCGTCGATTCCGAAATATCCGAAGTTCCTGATCGTGGTCGGCGTCCCCTCCTCAATCTTGAACTCGACCCTTACACGATCGCCAATTGACAGACGGGTGATTTCCGCTTCCACACCCACATCCCGAAATCCTTCGCGCAAATAGAACAGTCGAAGTTGCTCCGTGTCGCTGTCCAGAATGGTGCCATCAAGCAGCGCAGGGGGTTCGCCAGCGCGCATGAACACGCGACCGATGGCATTTCCCCCCAGTGGGCCGTCACCAAACTGATAGAGCCATCGCCACCATGTGAATCCCGGAACGCCGACCATGCGCCGATTGCGTCGCGTACGGATGTAGAGCGACAACTCGTCGTCGTCGAAGTTCGCGTTGCCAGAGAAACCGACTTCCCAAACCAGAAGGCTATCCGCTACAGACGTCTGTTGTCCGGAGACGGAAGTAGGGAAAACGAACAGAAGAGCCAGCGCAAGCCAGCCGAACCGAGCCGGCGACGAATGAGCGCTACTCGTCCTCGTAGTAGAAGTCGTCGTCTTTTGTCGGAAAGTCAGGCCAGACTTCCTCGATGCTCTCGTAGGGCTCGCCGTCATCCTCCATGGCCTCAAGGTTTTCCACGACCTCGTAGGGTGCGCCTGTGCGATCAGCATAATCAATCAACTCCAGCCGCGTGGCAGGCCATGGTGCATCTTCCAGATACGATGCCAGATCAAGGGTCCAGTACATTGAACACAAATTGGATTTGTCGTTGCCCGTTGGTCGGACGATAGGTGCTGCTTTGCAAAGATGCAAGGCGTCCACACGGGCTTGGAACCGCGCCCCGAACGAGTCAGAATGCGCGTGGATTCCTGCTCAGTCGAACATCAGCGTCGTTCGTTCCACTTCAGCGAGAAGACGCTCATACTCGG
Organism: Rhodothermales bacterium; assembly: GCA_028284865.1. Taxonomy (GTDB): domain Bacteria; phylum Bacteroidota; class Rhodothermia; order Rhodothermales; family UBA10348; genus JAAZVD01. The sequence goes on from JANQQV010000016.1 coordinate 33,865, forward strand.
CAGGCGTCATCGAGGGCGCCAGGAAGTGAAGCGGGTTGAGCTGATTGCCTTCCAGATCACGCACTTCGTAGTGCAAGTGTGGTGCGGCCGAAAGGCCGGTATTACCACTGTAGCCAAGAAGATCGCCGCGCTTCACGGTACGGCCCTTGCGCATGGTGGACTCGATTTCCGACAGGTGCGCAAACACGGTGACATAACCGGCTGTCTTGTGCTCGATTTTCACGAAGCGACCAAGACCGCCGCCAACACCGGCTTGTTTGACCACACCATCACCCGTCGCGTACACGGGTGTGCCCACTGGAGCGTGGAAGTCCAGACCAGGGTGCATCTTGCGGACTTTCAGAACGGGATGGAAGCGGATTCCAAAACCGGACGTGATATGTCCGTTCACCGGCTGAATGGCAGGCATTTCTCTCAACTGAACTTCCCGGTCAAGCGCCAGGTCGGTCAGCTCACGATACGAGGAGCTCTGAAGCATCAACAACCCTTCCAGACGGTCGATTTTCTGGGCATTGCTCGACAGCACATCTGATGCCGACTCGCTGAACCGGCTGAACTCGGGGTACGGATCTGATCCACCGACACCGAGCTGGGCAACATCGTCAGATATCCCACGAGCATTCAGGAGGACGCGGTACAGTTCCTCATCCGTTTCCCGGATGTCCATCAAATCTGTGGTGACATCGTCAAGACGGCGATTGACCGATTCGAGCTGTTGTTGAAGAGCCTGATTCTCGTCGAGAAGGGCCAGCTCTTCCGGGGTCGCTACGACACGATCCAGGCCAAGCGTTGCGAAGGTGGCAATGACCAGTGCAAATACACCGATCCAGGCGGCTTTCCGAACCCGATCCCAGGGGGACGTTTCAACTTCAACGAACGAGCAGGACTCGTTGTCAAAGGTGTACATGCGCTTGTCAGACATCCAGCGTCGGGGTGCGGGTGGGAAAAACAGACGGGTGGGAGGATTCGGCGAAGATACTTCTATCTCCTACCCAATGGCAATGTTCGACCGCGGGGATGCCGAGTTTTAGTTGGAACTTGAAATCGGGCACGAAATGCTCATTCCGCAATGATGGCCGTTGCCTCGATCTCAACCAACATATCCGGATCGATCAAACCACTGACCTGGACCATGGTAGCTGCAGGGCGGATATCGCCAAAAAACTCTCCATGAGCTCGACCGACCTCTTCCCAGCGGCTGATGTCAGTGACGTAGATACGTGTCCGGACAACATCGGCAAGACGTGCTCCTGCCTTCTCAAGCGCATCCTTGATGATGCCTAGCGTGTGCCGGGTCTGCACGTAGGCGTCATCCTTCCCGACGAGGAGTCCATTTTCATCAATGGCTGTCGTTCCCGACACATGGATGGTGGCTCCAACGCGAACGGCGCGGGAGTATCCCACGAGGGACTCCCACGGAGCTCCGGAGCTGACAGTGGTACGGCTCATGACTGGCGAATCAGATGAGTTCCTGTGAAGGTCGGCGAAGAACGATGAGTGAGAGGTCATCGCTTTGACGAGCGGATTGCACGAAGTCGCTTACGGCGTCGATGATGCGGTCGCCGACGGCGGAGGCACTCATCCCGTGACAGTGACGCAACAAGTCGTGGAAGCGGTCATCCGAAAAGAACCGTCCGATTTCGTTGCGAGCCTCCGTGACGCCGTCCGAGTAGATGACCAGCAGGTCATCCGAGGCAAGCTCAACGGAATGACCTCTGAATTGGGAATCGACGCTCAATCCGATGGCCGGGTCGCCGCGCTCGAGCTCGGTGAGGCCGTCTTCATGGATGTGCAGCGGTGGATGATGACCGGCATTGACGAACTGGACCGAGCTCGAGCGCGGCGACAGGTCGGCATGGATCATCGAAATGAATCGGTTCGGCAATCCGTCCCGGCGGATGATGCGGTTCACTTTGGCAGCACGGGTCGAAAGGTCATCCACGTCGGGAGCAATGGCCCGCAGCGTGGCTTGAAGCTTGGCGGCCATCAATGCGGCGGCCAGTCCCTTCCCGGCGACATCCCCCAAGGTCAGGCTCAACTTGTCCTCGCTGATCGGGAGGTGGTCAACGAGGTCGCCGCCGACATCATTGGCAGGAGAGGAGTGCATCCAGATCTCCCAGCCATCGAGTTCTGGCGTGGAAACCGGCATGATGGCCAGCTGAACGGCGCGGCCTTCCTGAAGCTCGACCCGAGCCTCAGTCTTGTCTTTCAACTCCAGACCTAGCACGAAGAACAGGATGATGAATCCGAGAACCGTGTCCTGACTGCCGTCCGTAACGCTGCCCCAAGCCATGATGAATGCCAACAGAACGATCAGCCTGCGGGCAGGACTCAGTTTGAGGAACAGGCCACGGATGATGTACCACGTCGAAAAAACCGACTTCTGGAAGTTGCCCATGCGCGCCAGTTTCTGGCGCTCTTCGTCAGTCACGTAGAAGTCGTACGTCTCACGGAAATCCCTTCTGAGCGAGTCCGGAATGTCCCCGGCGGTAAAATCATCAATCACATTCTGCGTGTAGCGGGACGCGTCATTGATGACATTCTTGAATCGGTCCTTGGGTTCGCTCATGGAGAGAATCGAGCTGAAGCGGGGAGGGCTGGCCCTTGTCGGTGAGAAAGTCGAAAGCCGGCGATTGCGCTGTTCGCAATCTAGGGTGTCTACGAATCAATGTCCCGCAAGGTGCAGATCCAACAAACTGCAGATCCAGCGCAGGACCTATGGGGTTCGGATTCCATAGGGTGCAGCTCCTGTGTGATGCGACACAACACAGGCCGCGGGGCGGAGCCGTAAAGGCCTCCGATGTCGATTGGCGACTGGTTGCCCTCTGTTGTCACTTTTCGCGTAGATTCGCATCCCAACCCTTTCGCCCGAACCGGATCTCGCACGCTCATGGAGTGGATTGTCCTTCTTCCCCCGATCCTGGCCATTGTCCTGGCCTTGTGGACCAAAGAGGTCTATCTGTCACTGCTCGCTGGTCTGTGGCTGGGCACGACCATTCTGGTCGGTGGGAATCCCATCTTCGGTTTGCGTGAGTTGATTGACCAGCTTGTAGCGGTGTTCGCTGACCCAAGCAATGTTCGCATCCTTCTGTTCAGTTTGATGGTGGGAGGGCTAATTGCCCTTGTTCAGGCCAGCGGGGGCGTGAATGGGTTTATCGAGTGGGCATCAAAGCAGGGCTGGGGGCAGACACGTCGTGGCGCCGAGGTCCTGGCCTGGGCAACAGGAATGGTCATCTTCGTCGAGTCCTCGATCACCTGCTTGATCACAGGCGCCATCAACCGTCCTTTGTTCGACAAGCTCAACATTCCTCGTGAGAAGCTGGCCTTCTATTGCGATACGACCAGCGCTCCCGTGTGTATGTCGATTCCGCTCAACGGATGGGGGGCATTCGTGCTAGGACTGTTGGCAGCACAGGGTGTGACTGAAGGGGCCGTCGGTATGCTGGCTGGCGCCGTGGCCTTCAATTTCTACGCACTATTGGCCATCATCTCAGGGCTGGTGCTCGCATTGACGGGCTGGCGATTCGGATCGATGAAGAAGGCGGAAGAGCGCGCTGAGCAGACGGGTGCGGTGCTTCGTGAAGGAGCCGTACCGCTCGTGGCGGAAGAGATCGTTGAATTGGAGCCCGTTGCTGACTCCGCAGAAAAGGCCCGTCACCTGATGATCCCGATCGTAGTCATGGTCGCCATGATCTTCTTCGGGCTCTATGTCACTGGCGATGGCGTGATCATGCAGGGCAGCGGATCGACATCCGTCCTGTGGGCCGTGATCGCAGCAATCGGTTCGGCCATGATCATGTATGCCCTCCCCGGTTCGGGTCGTGACGGCAAGGCGCTCATGAAGCCGACGGAGTCGATGGCATTGGTACTCAAAGGCTCGGGCGGATTGATCGGGATGGTGACGTTGGTCGCCCTGGCCTTTGCCCTTGGTCAGGTTTCCCGGGCGCTGGAGATGGGTCCTTACATCATCAGCGTTGTCGGGACGGGTTGGCCTACCTGGTGGTTGCCTTCGGTCATCTTCCTGGTCGGCGCATTCGTGTCCTTCACGCTCGGGTCGTCATGGACCGGTTTTGCCATTCTTATTCCGATTGCGTTGCCCTTGGCAGAAGGCCTCGGGATTTCCATGCCGCTGATGCTCGGAGCCGTGCTTGCTGGTGGCGTCTTCGGTGATCATGCGTCACCGCTGTCGGACACGTCGCTGATCGCCTCCATGTCGGCAGCATCGGATCACGTCGATCATATCAACACCCAGTTACCTTACGCAATGGTCCTGGCCGGTTTGTCTGTCGTGGCATTCCTGATTGCCGGACTGGTTGTGTGATATGGAAGAGCTCGACGAGCGTGTTCTCGGCTCCATTCCCATGATCGTCGCCATGGCCGTCTTCTTCGGCAGTGCGTTTGCCTTGGTCTTCGGGCTGGTGGCGCTGGTGATGGACGGGATTTTTGTCCTGTCAGACCAGGCCATGATGGCAGGCACGGCCGCAGGAGCCGGCTTCCTCACCGTTGCTCTCATTGCGCGGAGACAAATGAGAAGGGAGCACCACGACTCGCGCTGATTGGCGAGGTTGAAAGCTGCTGGAGCGCCTGCAGAGCAGGATTCGAGCCCTTTCACTCAGAATTGGTGAAGCCGAACCTTGCACCCGATTCGGGCGTAATCGTATTCTCAACATAACACTGTTAAGTGGAGGCGGATCTCCCGTCCTGTTGCCACCTCGAATCACCACGCTTCAGTGTTTGCCGTCCCATCGTTCTGACCGAGATCATGATGAAAGATTCCTCTGATGCCGCTGCCATGGAAGACGCACCCGTCTCCGCTTACGAGCGCGCTGCCGAAGAAGGCATTGACCCCCGCTGTGTCCCACAGTATCTGGAAGGGACGCCGCCGATCGGAAATGAGATCGTGGCTCCTGTCTATTCGAACGAGCACAATGAGAACTGGAAGTACCTGTTCAATCGCCAGATGAGCTTGCTTCCGGGGCGTGCCGGCGAGTCTTACATGAAAGGAGTAGAGATCCTGGGTATGGATGACTCGGGGGTCCCAGCCCTTCGTGACCTGAGTGCACGGATGGAAGCGGCGACGGGATGGCGCATTGCTCGCATTCCAGGACTACTGCACGAAAAGGATTTCTTCGGCTTGCTGGCGGACCGGGTGTTTCCTTCAACGGATTACATCCGCGAAAAGCATGAGCTGGACTACACGCCAGCGCCGGACTGTTTCCACGACATGTTCGGCCATATGCCGATGTTGACAGAGCCAGCTGTCGCCGATTTCTATCATCGATTCGGCAAGACGGCCTTGAACGCCAAGGGCATCCAGCGCACATGGCTCGAGCGATTGCACTGGTTCACCATCGAGTTCGGCCTCATTCGCCAGGCTGAAGGCCTGCGCATTTTTGGAGCGGGTATCATCTCTTCGAAGAATGAAGTCACCCACGCGCTTTCGGACGAAGTCGAAGTACGGGACTTCTCCATGGAAGCCGTGATCAATCAGGACTACGAAGTCTGGCACCTGCAGCCCATCCTGTTCGCACTCGACTCGTTCGAGCAGCTCGAGAATGAATTCCGGACCTGGACCGAGCGGGAAGGACTGGTGATCTGAGCAGGCCTTCGGGTCTGATCTAAGGCAAGCGGTCTGATCTAAGGCAGGCGACCTGTCTGCGATCTAACATTGGCATCAAAGGAAAGGGTCGGCTCGCGAAAGCGAGCCGGCCCTTTTCATTTCCCCG